>NZ_JBNCKW010000002.1:120647-724764 GCF_049841735.1 Micromonospora sp. DT46
GGCGCTAATACCGTCCTTTTCTTTTTTATGTTATCGTCCGCCGGGGGCGGGGCCGCGGTCTTGGCGCCCCCGCCCCCGCCGCGTCTGCGCCCTGCCACCCCGCCGACCAGGCATCCGCTGATCGGATGAGCCTCCGGACCAATCGTCGCGTTTCACTTGATGAGACGACCGCGCGGCGTAACATGACGACAGAGTGACGTGGAACTTCCACCCGTTCCCCACCCTCGCGATTCATCCGGAGACCCGCATGCGGTTCCTGATCGTTCGCACCGACATCCGCGCAGCCGCCGACGTGGACATCGCCGCCGCCTGGGCGTGCGGTGACCGACTCCGCGACGAGACCACCACGCCCGAGCCGCGCCGCCAGATCGTGCATGCCGAGGAGCGCGACGCCGCGCTGCTGCTGGCCCGGGCCCTCGCCACGGTCGGCGCGGTCCGCTCCGGGAAGCAGCGGGTCAAGGTGCTCCCGCTCGACGAGCCGGGCCGCGGACGGCGGGCCGCACCCGACGACCGAGGCAGCTGACCCGCACCCAGACGTCCGTCGTGGTCGGACCGGCTCCCCCGCCGTGCTCCTTTGCCCCAGCCGACCACGGCGGCCCGTGTTCCCGGTCCGTGACCGCCGCGGCAACGGCGGCCACGGGCCGGGACCGCACGACCCCCGGCCACCGGCGCGCCCGCGCGCGGCGGGACCGGCTCAGCAGTGCCCGTCGAGCCAGCGGTGGATCAGGAAGAGCGCGATCGACGACGGCGGCGGCAGCACCAGGCGGGCCCCGCCGACCTCCACCGGCCGTCCCGCCAGGGCCGCGCCGATCTCCCGGCGGGAGAACCACCGGGCGAACGCGATCTCCGTCGGATCCACCTGCACCGGATGCTCCGGATCCGCCGTGGCGAGGAAGCCGAGCATCAGGGAGCCGGGAAACGGCCACGCCTGACTGCCCGCGTACGCGATGTCGTCGACCGGGACGCCGACCTCCTCGCGGACCTCGCGCAGCACCGCGGCCTCGGCCGACTCCCCCGGCTCGACGTAGCCGGCGAGGCAGGAGAACCGGCGCTCGCCGGCGGTGTGCGGCCAGGTGGCGTTGTTGCCGAGCAGGCACCGCCCGTCCAGGCCCGGAACGCCGTCGTGCACCAGCACGATCATCGCGGGATCGGTACGCGGCCAGATCCGCTCCCCGGCCGGGTCGACCCGGGACCAGCCGGCCTCGTCCACCTCCGTCGGGTGCCCGGTGGCCGACGAGTAGCGGTGCCGCAGGTGCCAGTTGACCAGCGCCAGCGCGGTGGTGAACAGCCCGGCGTCGCGGTCGCCGAGCAGGTGCCCGACCTCGCGCAGGTGCGCCGCCCGGGCCCCGGACACCGCCGGCAGCGGGGCGTCCACGGCGAAGACCGGCACCCCGTCCGGCTCGACGCCGAGGAACATCGGCGACGTCGGCTCGGGCAGCCCGGCCGGGTCGACAAGCACCAGCTTCGGTGGCGACGTGTCGGTACGCACCAGCGCCCGGCCACCGTCGGCGGAGTCGAGCACCAGCACCCGGGCCCGGCTCCACGCCTGCGCCAGCCACCCGGGGTCGGTGCGCCGGTGGGCTGCCCGGTCCAGGGTGGAACGGGCCAGCGGCGGCGCGGGCTCACCGCTCACGGTCGTGCCGGCTCGGTGGTGACCGGGGCCAGCGCCGCCACCTGCGGCCCGATCCGTTCGGCGTCGCCCAGCACCACGGTGACCGCCTGCGCCGGGGCGAGGTAGCGGGCCGCCGCCTCGGCCACGTCGGCCACGGTCGCCTTCGCCAGCCGGGCGGCGTGCTCGGCCAGGAACTCCAGGCGCAGCCCGCTGCCGGCGTACGCGCTGGTCAGCGAGGCGAGCCCGGCCTGGGTGGACATCCCGAGCTGGAGGGTGCCGAGGGCGTACTGGCGGGCCTGCTCCAGCTCGTCCTCGCGGGGCGGGAGGGAGGCCAGCCGGCCGAGTTCGTACGTCGTCTCCAGCAGCGCCGGCCCGGTGACCTCGGTGGCCACGTCGACGGCGGCGACCAGCACCGACCCGGCCACCGAGTGCTCGACGAGGGAGTGCCCCCCGTACGTGTAGCCCTTGTCCTCGCGGATGTTCTCCACCCAGCGGGAGGAGAAGTAGCCACCGAAGATCAGGTTGGCCAGTTGCAGCGCGGCGTGGTCCGGGTGGGTGCGGGGCACCGCCGGCAACGCCATCCGCAGCGAGGACTGCACCGCCCCCGGGCGGTCGACCAGCAGCAGCGGCCCGGGCTCCAGCGGCGGAGCGGGCGGCAGGTCGGCGGTGTGCCCGGCGCCGGTCCACCCGGACAGTGCCTTCTCGGCGGCGTCCAGCGCCCGGTCCGGCTGCACGTCACCGACCAGCACCAGCACGGCGTCGGCGGGGTGCACCCGCTGGGCGTGCAGGGTTCGCAGCACTCCCGGCCGGACCGCCCGGACCGCCTCCGGTTCGGGGGTCTGCACCGCGTACGGGTGGCTGCCGTAGACCCGCCGGAGCAGGGCGGTGCGGGCCAGGTGCGCCGGCTGGCTCCGCGCCACGTGGATCCGGTCCACCAGCCGGTCCCGCTCCGTGGCGACGTCGTCGTTCGGGTAGGCCGCGTCGGTCAGCACCTCGGCGAGGATCTCCAGCATCCGGTCCAGCCCGGTGACCAGCCCGGCGCCGGAGAGCATCAGCCGGTCCGGGTCGATCCCGGCGGAGAGCCCGCCGCCGACCTTCTGCAACTCGGCCGCGATCTGCACGCTGGACATGGTCCCCGTGCCGGAGAGCAGGGTCTGCGCGAGCACGGCGCCCCGGGCGAGGTGGGTGCGGCCGAACGGCATCCACAGCCGCACCTCCACCAGCGGCACCGCCGGCCGGCGTACGGCGATCACGGTCAGCCCGTTGCCCAGCGTGCGCTCGGCCTGCTTCGGCAGCTTGAGCCTGCGGTTCGGGCCGAGCGGCGGCAGCGCCCGGGGCGCGGCCGGTGCGGTCACGCTCATTTGGCCCCTCCTGGGATGACCTCGATGGACGCGCGGCGCTCGGGCCGCAGGGTGGCCGCGGCGGCGCGGACCTGCTCGTCGGTGACCTCGCCGACGAGCCGGGGCAGGTCGTTGAGCAGCCCCGGCTCGCCGCGCTGCTGCTCCAGCACGGCCATCTGCAACGCCCGGCCGAGCACCGCGTCGGTGTCGCGCAGCAGGTGGGTCGCCATCCGGGCCTGGGTGCGGGCCAGTTCCCCCTCGGCCACGCCGTCGGTGGCCAGCCGGTCCAGCTCCTCGTCGATGGTGCGCAGCACCTTGTCCACGTCCCCGCCGGGCGGCAGGTGCGCCTGGAGCAGCAGCGCCGTCGGGTCCCGCACGTCGAACGGGTCGCCCATGAAGCCGACGTAGCCGCCGAGGCTGGTCACCGCCCGGTCCCGCTGGACCAGCCGCTCGACCAGCCGGGACGCGTCGCCGTCGGTGAGCACCTCGGCCAGCACGACGTACGGCAGGTAGGCGGCGAAGTCGGTGATCGGGTCGGGCACCCGCCAGGCGCCGGCCACCGCCGGCAGCGGGGCCAACTCGTCGGTGTACGAGGTGCGCCGCTCCTCGGTCAGGTCGGGCTCGGTGAAGTCGGGCCGCTTCGGGGCGGGACGCGCCGGCACGTCGCCGAAGTGCCGCTCGATCAGCGTGGTCGCCTCGGCTACGTCGATGTCGCCGCTGACCGCCAGCACCGCGTTGCCGCTCGCGTAGTAGCGGCGGAAGAAGTCGGCGGCGTCGGGGACGGTGGCCGACTCCAGGTCGACGAAGGAGCCGTAGCCGTCGTGCGCGTTCGGGAAGGTGTCGAACATGACCGGCGGCAGGGTCAGCCAGGGAAAGCCGCCGTACGGGCGGTTGAGGACGTTGACCCGGATCTCCTCCTTGACCACGTCGACCTGGTTGCGCAGGTTCTCCTCGGTCAGCCGGGGGCCGCGCATCCGGTCGGCCTCCAGGAACAGCGCCCGCTCCAGGGCGTTGCTCGGCAGGGTCTCGAAGTAGTCGGTGTAGTCCAGGTGGGTGGAGCCGTTGAAGGTGCCGCCCGCCCCCTGCACGTGCCGGAAGTGCGCCAGCTTCTCCAGGTTCTCGGAGCCCTGGAACATGAGGTGCTCGAAGAGGTGGGCGAAGCCGGTACGCCCCTCGGGTTCGGAGCGGATGCCGACGTCGTAGACGACCGCCACCCCGATCACCGGGGCGCTGCGGTCGGGGGTCAGGACCACCCGCAGGCCGTTGTCGAGCGTGAACCGCTCTACCGGGTACTTCGTCGCTGGAATTCTCGATCTCCGCGCCGCCACGGGATCGACCCTAGCGCGTCGGCACCCCCGCCACCGGCGACCTCTCGCCTGCCGCCCCGACCGGCGCCCGGGGCGTCGCACGCAGCCGCCCCGGCGGCCGGCGGCGGCGCCGGGAACACTGGCGGCAAAGCACATCCAATCAGTAGAGATTGCCGCTTTTTCTGGGACGCAGATCCCGGCATGTGGTTGGCCCTTGACGCCAGTTCACCGCCTGCCCCAGTCTTCCTACCAACTAAGTAGGAATACTGCGGATTGGATGGACGATGAGACGGCTCCCCATGCGTCGATGGGTCTCCCTGGCCACCCTCGCCGTCGTCGGCGTGGCGACCCTGGGCACCGCGGCCGCCTGCGGCGACGACAGCGAGGGCGCAGGCGGCGGCTCCGGCCCGACGACGCTGCGGCTCGGCTACTTCCCCAACATCACCCACGCGCCGGCCGTGGTCGGCGTGGAGAAGGGCATCTTCGCCGAGAAGCTCGGCGGCGACGTCAAGCTGGAGACGAAGACCTTCAACGCCGGCCCCGCCGCCATCGAGGCGATCTTCTCCGGCGCGCTCGACGCGACGTACATCGGCCCGAACCCCACCGTGAACGCCTTCTCGAAGTCGAAGGGCGAGGCCGTCCGGGTCATCTCCGGCGCGGCCTCCGGCGGCGTCGCGCTCGTGGTCAAGCCCGAGATCACCTCGGTGGAGCAGCTCCGGGGCAAGAAGATCTCCACCCCGCAGCTGGGCAACACCCAGGACGTGGCCATCCGCTACTGGCTCAAGGAGAAGGGCCTCACGACGACCAAGGAGGGCGGCGGCGACGTCAAGATCGTCCCGCAGGAGAACGCCCAGACGGTGGAGACCTTCAACAGCGGGGCCATCGACGGCGCCTGGGTGCCCGAGCCGTTCGTGTCCCGGCTGGTCAACGCGGGCGGCAAGGTGCTCGTCGACGAGCGCGACCTCTGGCCGGACCGGAAGTTCGTGATCACCAACCTGATCGTCAGCACCAAGTTCCTCAAGGAACACCCGGACGTGGTCAAGAAGCTGGTCGAGGGTCAGGTGGCGGCCAACGAGTTCGTCAACACCAAGCCCGACGAGACGCACCAGGCCATCTCCGACCACATCGGAAAGATCAGCGGCAAGCCGCTCGACCTCAAGCTGATCAAGCAGGCCTGGCCGACGCTGGAGTTCACCAACGACCCGATCGCCACGTCGCTGAAGACCGGGCTCGACCACGCCGTCGCGGTCGGGCTGACCCAGCCGGTCAGCCTCGACGGCCTCTACGACCTCACCCACCTGAACGAGGTGCTCAAGGGCCAGGGCAAGCCCGAGGTCGTCCAACCATGACGTCGACCACGACGACGCCACGCAGCGCGACCGGCTCGGTCGCGCTGCACGGCGTCACCAAGGTGTACGGGCGCGGGGCGAACGCCGTCGTCGCCCTGGACGGGGTCTCCCTCGACGTCGCGCCCGGCGAGTTCGTCTGCCTGGTCGGGGCCTCCGGCTGCGGCAAGAGCACCCTGCTCAACCTGGTCGCCGGCCTCGACCGGCCCAGCGGCGGGCGGATCACCCTCGACGAGGGCGTCGACCCGGGACTGATGTTCCAGGAGCCCGCCCTCTTCCCCTGGCTCACCGTCGAGGGCAACGTCGAGGTGCCGCTGAAGCTGCGCGGGCTGCCCCGGGCGGCGCGGCGGGACCGGGTCGCCGAGCTGCTCGGCACGGTCCACCTGGCCGACTTCGGCCGCAAGCGCCCGCACGAACTGTCCGGCGGCATGCGCCAGCGGGTGGCGCTGGCCCGCACCCTCGCCCTGGACACGCCGGTGCTGCTGATGGACGAGCCGTTCGGCGCGCTCGACGCGATGACCCGGGACATCCTGCACGACGAGCTGGAACGGATCTGGACCGAGCGGCGGCTCACCGTGATCTTCGTGACGCACAACGTCCGCGAGGCGGCCCGGCTCGCCGACCGGATCATCCTGCTCTCCAGCCGGCCCGGCCGGATCATCTGGTCCACCCCGGTCGACGTGCCCCGGCCGCGCCGCATCGACTCCCCCGAGGTCGCCGCGATCGCCGCCGAGGTCACCGGCCGCCTGCGTACGGAGGTGGGCCGCCATGGCCGGTGACACCCTCGCCGCCGTCCCGCGTACCGACGCGGAGATCTCCGGGCTGGACGCCCTGGAGCTGGCCGGTCGGGAGAAGAGCCGCACGCGGGCCAGCCGGTTCTGGGCGGCGACCTGGCCGAAGCTGGCCGCGCTCGTCCTCGCCGTCGGCGCCTGGCAGGTCGTGGTCTGGACCGGCTGGAAGCCCGAGTACTCGTTGCCGGGCCCGGTGGCCGTGGGTCAGGAGCTGCTCCGGCAGGTCAGCGGCGTCCAGCTCTGGGAGGGGCTGGTCACCACCCTGCGCCGGGCGGCCCTCGGCTACGTCTTCTCGGTCGCCGTCGGCCTGCTGCTCGGCCTCGCGGTGGCCCGGTCGCGGATCCTGCGGGCCGCGATCGGCTCGATGATCACCGCGTTGCAGACGATGCCGTCGATCGCCTGGTTCCCGCTGGCGATCCTGCTGTTCGAGCTGAGCGAGAAGGCCATCTTCTTCGTGGTGGTGCTCGGCGCCGCGCCGTCCATCGCCAACGGCGTGATCGCCGGTGTGGACTACGTGCCGCCGCTGCTGCTGCGCGCCGGCCGCAACCTCGGCGCCCGAGGGCTCAACCTGTACCGGTACGTCATCGCGCCCGCCGCGCTGCCGGCCATCGTGGCCGGCCTCAAGCAGGGCTGGGCGTTCTCCTGGCGCAGCCTGATGGCCGGCGAGCTGATCGTGGTCGGCATCTCGCAGACGTCGCTGGGCGCGCAGCTGACCTACTCGCGGGAACTCTCCGACTCGCCCTGGCTGATCTCCACGATGATCGTGATCCTGGTGCTGGGCCTGGCGGTGGACGCCGCGTTCGGGGCGGCGGACAAGGCGATCCGGCGTCGGTGGGGCGTGTTGGACCAGGCGGGTCAGTGACGTGTACGTCTCCGCGCGCAGTGACTACGCGCTCCGGGCCATGCTCGCCGTCGCCGCCGCGGCTCCGGTCGGCGGCGGCGGGCTGGTCAAGGCGGGGACGCTGGCCGACAGCCAGGGCATCCCGCTGAGCTTTCTCCAGGGCATCCTGGTCGACCTGCGCCGGGCCGGCCTGCTGGTGAGCCACCGGGGCACCGAGGGCGGGTACGCCCTGGCCCGTCCCGCGGTGGAGATCAGCGTCGGCGACGTGCTCCGCGCGATCGGCGGCTCCCTGACGACCGTCCGCGGCCTGCCGGCCGAGCGGGCCGGCTACGCGGGTGTGGCGACCGGCCTGCGGGACGTCTGGCTGGCCGTGCACGGCGCGATCGCCCTGGTGGTCGACCGGACCACCCTCGCCGACCTGCTGGGGGCGGAACACTCTGCGGCCGGCGCCGGGGAGACCCGCGCCCGCTGACCACGCACCGGCTCCTCCGGCGACGGGCCGGCGGGCCAGCGACGGTCAGCCGACGGTGGGCACCGGCCGCTCCGTCGGGCTGCGAAGCTCGACCGGAGCGGCTGGCGCGGCCCCGTCCGGGGTGGCGTGCCACGGCGTGAACACCGCGACCACGGCGAGCAGCAGCCCGGCCAGCGCCACCGCGAGCACCAGCAACAGTTCCCGCGCCGCGCCCGAGCCGGCGTCGCCCGCCATGGTCACCCCTCCCATGCCGGGCGGTCCCGCCCGGATCTTCCCCCGCCCCCAGCTTTCACCACCCCCGGCGGCGGAAACAGTCGCCGATCGGACGTAACGTTCGCTGATTCCAGACTCAGCCGTCGGCTCCGGGCACGGGTGCCCGGAGCCGACGGAGAGCGGAACGCGGAGGGGTTGGTCAGGAGGCGTGCGGGGTGCGCGGGCGGCGCGAGCGGCGAGGCCGCCCCGAGGCGCGGTGCGGAGCCCGGGTGCCCTCACCGGCGCGGCCGGCCGACCGGCCGCCGGCAGACCCGGCGGAGGCGGCCTGCGGCGCGGGCGGCGCGATCGTCACCGGCACGCCGGACGGCTCCCGGGCGCCGGTCACCCGGGCCAGGGCCTCGTCGCCGGGGCGCACCTGGACGGACTCGGGACGGATACCGGCGGTCGACATCAGCCGGGACACGTCCCGGCGCTGCTCCGGCAGGACCAGGGTGACGACCGTGCCGGACTCCCCCGCCCGGGCGGTACGCCCACCACGGTGCAGGTAGTCCTTCGCCTCGGTGGGCGGGTCCACGTTGACCACCATGTCGAGCCCGTCGACGTGGATGCCCCGGGCCGCCACGTCGGTGGCGACCAGCGCCGTCACCTGCCCGGTGCGGAACTGCTCCAGGATCCGGGTGCGCTGCGGCTGCGACTTACCGCCGTGCAGCGCGGCCGCGCGTACCCCCTTGGCCAGCAACTGGCGGGCGAGCCGGTCGGCGCGGTGCTTGGTGCCCATGAACAGGATGGTGCGGCCCTCGCGGGCGGCGATCCAGGTCAGCGCGGTGGGCTTGTCCACCGCGTCGACGTGCAGCACGTGGTGGGTCATCGCGGTCACCGTGGCGGTGCCCGGGTCGACCGAGTGCGAGACCGGGTTGCTGAGGAAGCGGCGCACCAGCTTGTCCACGCCGCCGTCCAGGGTGGCCGAGAAGAGCATCCGCTGCCCGTTCGGGGCGACCTGCTCCAGCAGCTTGGTGACCTGCGGCAGGAAGCCCATGTCGGCCATCTGGTCGGCCTCGTCGAGCACGGTGATGCCGACCTGGTCCAGCCGGGCGTCGCCGCGGTTGATCAGGTCGTGCAGCCGGCCGGGGGTGGCCACGACCAGTTCGGCGCCGGCGCGCAGGGCGTCCGCCTGGCGTTGCAGCGAGAGCCCGCCGACGACGGTGGCGCAGCGCAGCCCGACGGCGCGGGCGTACGGGTCGAGCGCGGTGGTGACCTGCTGGGCCAGCTCGCGGGTGGGCACCAGCACCAGGGCCAGCGGTCGGCCCGGGCGGGCCCGGCGGCCGGCGGTGCGGGACAGCAGGGGAAGCCCGAAGGCGAGCGTCTTGCCGGAGCCGGTGCGGCCCCGACCGAGCACGTCCCGGCCGGCGAGCGAGTCCGGCAGGGTCGCCGACTGGATCGGGAACGGCTCGGTGATGCCCTGGGCGGTCAGCTCGGCGAGCAGCGCCGGGGCCAGCCCGGTGAGGGCGAAAGAGGGTACGACAGTGGTCATGCGGAAGCCTTCCTCGACGCGGCACGTGTCGAGGGAGGGCGCCGGAGGCGGCGCTGTCACCGGCGGACCAGGCCGCGGGTGACTCACAAGCACGAACCGAAAGGGGTACGGGCCCCGGCCCGCCGCCGTTCGCCGCCTGCTCACGCAGGTCGACGGTGCGGCGGGCCGGTCCCGTCACCGCACCCGGAGGGCGCGGTGGGTGTTACTGGAAGATCCGAAGATCAGAGCGGGCGGATGTTCTCCGCCTGCGGGCCCTTCTGGCCCTGGGTCACCTCGAACTCGACCCGCTGGTTCTCGTCCAGGCTCCGGTAGCCGGAGGACTGGATCGCCGAGAAGTGGGCGAAGACGTCGGCGCCGCCGCCGTCCGGGGTGATGAAGCCGAAGCCCTTGTCAGCGTTGAACCACTTGACGGTGCCAATAGCCATTTTTGTTTCGTCTCCTTGACGGAACGTCGAACCCGCACTTGTTGCGGGCTCGAAGAGGAGCGCGCCACGCGGAACTGCCTGGCTCGCTTGTCGCTTCTGGTCGCCCCGCCCGGAGAACTCCGGACACAACAAAGAGCGCCTGGGCCACAATCCTCCAGGCGCACACAGAGTCTCTGGGAACCATAACTGCAACGCGACCAACCTATCATGGATTCGTCCCGGCACCACCGTCTGCCGGAATTTCCGGTACGGAGGCGATCAGCGCGGTCAGCCCGTCCGCGTCGAGCAGGTCCGCCGGCCGGACCGTGACCCCGTCCCGCACGTAGTGGAACGCCGCGCCGACCCGCTCCACCGGCACGCCGGCCAGCTCCGCCCAGGCCAGCCGGTAGACCGCGAGCTGCACGGCGGCCACCTCGGCGGCTGCGCCGGCGGGCTGCCGGCCGGTCTTCCAGTCGACCACGTCGAACCGCCCGCCCGGCCGGGCGAAGACGGCGTCCATCCGCCCCCGGACCACCACTGCGGCGATCACTGTGGCGAAGGGCACCTCCACCTCGACCGGCACCCGGTCGGCCCACTCGCTGGCCAGGAAGCGCTCCTGGAGCTCGGCCAACGCCTCGTCCGGCGCCGCGTCCGCGTCCGCCGCACCCGGCAGCTCGTCCAGGTCGAGCAGCCGGTCGGCGCCGAACCGCTGCTCCAGCCAGGTGTGGAAGGCGGTGCCCCGGCGGGCGTACGGATTGGGTTCGGTGGGCACCGGGCGGCGCAGCGCGCGGGCCAGCGCCGCCGGATCCCGGCGCAGCGCCACCAGCTGGGTCACCGACAGCTGGCCGGGCAGGGCAACCTCGACGGCACCGGACTGCCGGGTCAGCTCGGCCCGCTCGGCGAGCAGCAGGTCCGCCTCCCGCCGCCACCGCGCCACGTCCGCGTCGTCAGCCGACGGGTCCGCGCCCACCCCGGCGGTGTCGTCGCCGCCGGACGGCGTCCGTTCGGCCGTCTCGCCGCCGGCCAGCGGGCGGGCGGCCGCGTCCCCGTCGGACAGTGGGCGGGCGGCCGGGTCGCCGTCGGCGAGGAAGCGGCGGACCAGGGCCGCCGCCTCGGCCAGCGCCGGCCGGCGGGCGCCCAGCGGGTCGGCCGGCCACTCGGCGCGCAGCACCACCTCGGTCGTCGGGTTGACCGCGTCGCCCGGCGGCTCCGGCGCCCACTCGTCCACCAGGTGCCCGGCGCGGGCGTCCAGGCAGGCGTCGTGCACCTCCCGCAGCAGCACCGACGGGCCGCGCGGCCGTTTGGTGCCCTCCCCCCACCAGTAGCCGGAGCAGAGCAGCAGCCGCCGGGGCCGGGTCACCGCCACGTACGCCAGCCGGCGCTCCTCCCGCTCGTCGTGCGCCCGCCAGGCGTCGGTGAAGTCCTCCAGCGCCCGGGCCACCCCCCGCTGGTCCTCGGCCTCGGCCAGGCCCAGCTCCGGCAGCCCGTCGGCGTCGCCGCGCAACGGGAACGGCAGCACGCCCAGCCCGCCGAGCCAGTGGTCGGAGTTGCGCACCGGCCCCGGCCAGACGCCCCGGCTCAGGCCGGCCACCGCGACCACGTCCCACTCCAGGCCCTTCGCGGCGTGCGCGGTGAGGATCTGCACCGCGCCCTCGACCACCTCCACCTCGCCCGGCGTGAGGCCGCGTTCCTCGTCCTCGGCGGCGGCCAGGTAGGCCAGGAACCCCGACAGGGTGGCGCCCGGCGTCTCCCCGCTGAAGCGGGCGGCGACGTCGCCGAGCGCGTCCAGGTGGCCCCGCGCCAGGCCGGCGTCCCCGGCCCCGTCCCGGCCGGCCCGCACCGCCACCTCCACGTCCAGGCCGATCGTCCGCTCGATGTCCGCGATCAGCTCCGGCAGGGACTGGTCCAGCCGGTAGCGCAGCAGGCCCAGCTCCCGGGCGTACGCCCGCAGCCGCGCGTAGCCCTCCGCCGAGTACGCCTGCGCCGGGCCCAGGTCGGCCAGCGCCTCCACCAGGGTCGCCTCGTCGAGCAGGTCCGGGCTGATCTCCGGGGTGCCGTCGTCGGCGAGCCTGCGCCGGGCCGCCGCGATGGACTTCGCCCGGCGGTGCAGGGCCACCAGGTCACGGGGCCCGATCCGCCAGCGCGCGCCGGTCAGCAGCCGCAGCAGCGCGGCGCCGTCCGTCGGGTCGGCCAGCACCCGCAGCGTGCACACCACGTCCCGCACCTCGGGGGTGTCCAGCAGGCCACCCAGGCCCACCACCTCGACCGGCAGGCCGCGCTCGCGCAGCGCCGACTCGATCGCCGGAATCTGGCTGCGCAGCCGTACGAGCACGGCGGTCGTGGGCCGCAGCGGCACCGGGATGTGCTCGGGCAGCACGCCGGGCATCCCGGCCGCGCCGCGCCAGGCGTGCAGCACGCTGTCGGCGATCCAGTCGGCCTCGTCGGCGTACGTCCGCAGCAGCGCGCAGTGGACGGTGCCGCCGGCGGCGCCGCGGGCGCTGCGGTGCGGGACCGGCTCCTTGACGCTCATCGCCGCGCGCAGCTCCGGCACCCGGGCGCCGGCGGCCCGCAGCGGGGTGGCCAACGCGTTGGCGACACCGAGGATCTCGGGCCGGTTGCGCCAGCTCGTGGTGAGGCTGAGCACCTCGGCCGGCGCACCGCCTGCGCGGGCGAACTCCGTGGGGAAGCGGTCCAGGGTGCCGGCGCTCGCCCCGCGCCAGCCGTAGATCGACTGGCAGGGGTCGCCGACCGCCGTCACCGGGTGCCCACCGCCGAAGAGCGCGTTGAGCAGCACCACCTGGGCATGGCTGGTGTCCTGGTACTCGTCGAGCAGCACCACCCGGAACCGGTCCCGCTCGATCTCGCCGACGCCCGGGTGGTCGCGGGCGACCCGGGCCGCCCGCGCGAGCTGGTCGGCGAAGTCCATCGCCTCGAAGTCCTCCTTGCGCCGGGCGTACGCGCGCACCAGCGGGAGCAGCTTCAGCCGGATCTGCTGGAGTTGCAGCGCCTTGCGCACGTCGGCGTAGACCCGGCCGGGGCGCACCTGCACCTCGGCGAAGAACCGGCCCGTCCACGCGGCCAGCGCGTCCGGGTCGACCAGGTGCTCGTCGAGCTCGCCGGCCAGCGCCAGCACCGCGTCGGTGATCGTGCTCGGCATCCGGTCCACCCCGGACATGTCGCCGTCGTAGTTGCGCACGAGCAGGTCGACCAGCTGCCAGCGGGACGCCTCGGTGAGCAGCCGGGTGGACGGCTCGTAGCCCGCCCGCAGCCCGTGCTCGGTGACGATCCGGCCCGCGTACGAGTGGTAGGTGGAGACGGTCGGCTCCCCGGCCAGCGGGTCGTCGAGCGGGTCGCGCCCCCGCCGCCCGAGCCGCCGCACCAACTGGTCGAGCCGCGTACGCACCCGGTGCGCCAGCTCCCCGGCGGCCTTGCGGGTGAAGGTGAGCCCGAGCACCTGCTCCGGCCGCACGTACGAGTTGGCGACCAGCCAGACCACCCGGGCGGCCATCGTCTCCGTCTTGCCCGACCCGGCGCCCGCCACCACCAGTAGCGGCTCGACGGGGGCGGCGATGATCGCGGCCTGTTCCCGGGTCGGCGCGGGCAGCCGCAGCAGCTTCGCCAGCTCCACCGGCGTGTAGCGGGGGCCGGCGTCGGCGACCCGGGGCGCAGGGGTCGCGCTGCTGAAGAGGGCGGGCTGCGTCAAGGCGTCTCCGGACGACGGGTGGTCGGCGGCTCGACCACCTGGCGGCCCTGCCCGGACACCGGGCAGCTCGTACGCACCGGGCAGACCCGGCACTTGGAGTTGGCGACCGCGGCGAAGGTGGCGGCGGCCATCGTATCCGCGGTACGCCGCACCAGCGCGGTCGCCCAGCCGGCCTCCGGGCCCTCCCCCGCCGGCGCCTGGCTCTGCTCCTTCGCGTCCTTCGCGCCGGTGCCGAGCTGCACCAGGGCCGCGCCGCCGGACTCCTCGCCGAAGTCGGCGAAGGCCCCCGCCTCCACCGCCGCCTGGTAGGCGCCGAGCTGTGGGTGCTCGGCGAGGTCGTTGGCCGTGACGGCGGTGGACTTGCCGGTCTTCAGGTCGATGACGACCAGCCGGCCGTCCTCGTCGACCTCCAGCCGGTCGACCCGGCCGACCAGCTCGACCGGCCGGTGCGGGTCGTCGAGGCGCACCGCGAACTCGTGCTCGATGGCGAGCAGCCGGCGCGGATTCGCGGCCAGCCAGCGGAGCAGCTTGTCCACCATCGCCTCGGCGCGGCTGTGCTCCGGACCGACCATCCAGCGGGCGGCCAGCTCGATGACGTCGAACCGGGCGGCGACGTAGTCCAGCAGCGCTCCCCGGTCGGCGCTGGCGTCCTCGGCGAGCATCGCGGCGGCGTGCACCAGGTTGCCGACGCCCTGGGCGGCGCTGGCCGGCGGGCTGCCGCCGTGCCGCTCCAGCAGCCAGCGCAGGCTGCACCGCAGCGCGCTCTCCATCGCCGACGGGGTGACCCGGACCGGCTCCCCCTCGTCGACCAGCGGGCGGTCGTCGGAGAGCTGCCGCAGCCCCCACCAGTCGTCCGGGTGCGCGCCGGCCACCCCGGCGGCGGCGAGCCGGGCCAGCTCGGCAGCCGCCGCCTGCCGCCGGGCGTAGGTCACGGCCGGGTCGCTGACGGCGGTACGCAGCTCCGCCACCAGCGCCGGCAGGGTCAGCGCCCGGGGCGGCCGGCTCACCGGCAACGCCCCCGGCCGGTCCGGCTCCTCCTGGTCGGTGGGATCCGTCGGGCCGGTCGGATCCGGCGGATCGGTGGGAGCCGTCGGGGCGGACGGGTCGGTCGGGTCGGTCGGGTCGGTCGGGTCGGTGGGGTCGGTGGGGTCGGTGGGGCCCAGCTCGTAGAGGAAGCGGCTCGGCTGCTCCTCGTGGTCGTCGCCGCCCACCGCGGCGGAGGCGACCGCGCTGACCAGCAGCCGTCGCCGGGCCCGGGTGACCGCGACGTGGAACAGCCGGCGCTCCTCGTCGAGCAGCGCCGAGGTCTGCCCGACCAGGGCCGCCACCACGCCCGCGCCGGCCGTCCGGCCGGCGAGCACGTCGACCAGGCGCTCCGAGCCGAGCAGGCTGCCGCGCAGGCGCAGGTCGGGCCAGACGCCCTCCTGCACACCGGCGACCGCCACGAGATCCCACTCCAGCCCCTTCGCGGCGTGGGCGGTGAGCAGCCGCACCGTCTCCCCCCGGTCGGCGGTCGGGGCGAGGGTGTCGGCCGGCAGGTCCTGGCCGAGGACGTGGTCGAGGAAGACCTCCGTACGCGCGCCGGGCAGCCGGTCGGTGAACCGGGCCGCCGCGTCGAAGAGGACCATCACGGCGTCGAGGTCGCGGTCGGCCGCCTCGGCGCGGCGGCGCCGCGCGACGTCGCCCTCGCCGGTCACCGTCTGGCCGCGGCCGGTCGCCGCGGACCACAGCTCGGCGAGCCCGGTGGCCCGCCACACCGCCCAGAGCACGTCCTCCGCCGTGGCGCCGGGCCGCGCGGCGGACTCCCGGGCCACGGCCAGCAGACCGGCCACGGTCTGCGCCGGCTCCGCCCAGTGCCGCTCGATCCCGGCCAACCCGGCCGGGTCGCGCAGCGCCTCCACGATCAGCTCGCCCGAGGGCCGGCGATCGCCGCCGGCCAGCGCCAGGGCGCGCAGCCCCTGCCGCAGCCGCCGCTCGGCCAGCGGATCGGCGCCGCCGAGCGACGAGTGCAGCAGCGCCACGGCGGCCTCCTCGTCGAGCCGCTCGGGCTCCAGGGCGCAGCGCAGCAGGAGCAGCAGCGGCGCGACCGCCGGTTGCAGGTGCAGCGGCAGGTCCTCGCCGTGCACGACGGTGGGCACCCCGGCGGCGTGCAGGGCACGTTGCAGCGAGGGCAACTGCCGCCCGGTGGAGCGCACCAGCACGGCCATCTCCGACCAGGGCACGCCGCCGAGCAGGTGTGCCTCGCGCAGCGCGTGCGCCAGCCAGGCCGCCTCGCTGGTGGCCGAGCGGAAGGTGCGTACCTCGACCGCGCCGGGGGGCGCGTCGGGCAGCGGGTGCAGCCGGCGGTGCGCAGCCGGACCGCGCAGCCGTCGCGCCAGCCGGCCGGACGCGGCGAGCAGGCGGGCACCGGCCCGGTAGGAGGTGGTGAGCACCACCTGTGCCGCGGGCGCTCCCGAGGCGGTGCGGAAACGGTGCGGAAACGTGGCCACCCCCGCCGGGTCGGCGCCCCGGAACGCGTACGTGGAGGAATCCGGGTCGGCGAACGCGACCAGGGGCTTGCCGCCCCCGGCCACCGTCGCGAGCAGGTCCTGCTGGGCCGGGTCGGTGTCGGCCAGCTCGTCGACGTAGACGTACGCCAGCCGCCGGCGCTCGGCCGCGAGCAGCTCGGGGTCGTCGAGCAGCATTCCGGTGGCGGCCCGGACCAGCTCGGCCGGGTCGTACGCGACGGAGCCGCGGTTGCTGACGTCGCGCAGGGCGAGCACGGCCACGTACTCCCGCAGGAACCGCGCGGCGGCGGGCCAGTCGGCGCGGCCGAGCTTCTCGCCCAGCCGGGCCAGCTCGACGGGACCGACGCCCCGCTCGGCGGCGCGCATCAGCAGGTCGCGCAGCTGCGCCGCGAAGGCCCGGGTGCGCAACGCGGGGCGCAGGTCCTCCGGCCAGCCGACCGGGTCGTCGTCGGGCGCCTCGCCGACCACGTCGAGCAGCTCGCGGATGATCAGATCCTGCTCCGGCCCGGTGAGCAGCCGGGGGGACGGCTCGCCGCGCTCGGCCGCCGCCCGCCGCAGCAGCCCGAAGGCGTACGCCGGGAGGGTGCGCACCAGCGGCTCGCGCAGCACGCGGTGCCCGCCCTCGGCGACGCGGGCCTCGATCCGCTGGCGCAGCGCGGTGGCGCCCCGGCGGCCGAAGGTGAGCACCAGGATCCGCTCCGGGTCGACGCCCTCGGCCACCCGCGCGGCGACGGCCTCGACCAGCGTGGCGGTCTTGCCCGTGCCGGGACCGCCGAGCACCAGCATCGGCCCGTCGGTGTGCGCCACGATCTCGACCTGGCGCGGATCGGCCAGCCGCGCCGCCCCACGGTGCGCGTCCCCGTCGGCCGGCCCTCCGGACCGCCGCTCACCCTCCGTCGGCCCTCCGGACCGCCGCTCACCCCCGGTCGGCCCCCCGGACCGACCGTCCCCCCGGGCCGGCCCGCCGGGCCGGTGGTCCCCCCGGACCGCCTCCGCAGGCCGGCGCACCAGCCGGTACGCCTGCATCCGTCCATCCCACCACGCCGGTACGACACCCCCACCCCGCCACCCCGCCGGGGACCAACCCGCACTCCCCCGTCAGAGGAGTTGGAGTTCCAGGGTGTCCAGGGCGGCGGGGACCGTGTCGGTCACGGTGAGCAGGCCCAGGCCGGCGGGCTTGAGGAAGGTCTGGTCGGCCAGCGCGCCCAGCCAGTCGAGCACCGGGCGGTAGAAGCCGTCGGTGTCGACCAGCACCATCGGCTTGGCGTGCAGGGCCAGGGTGGCGGTCGTCCACACCTCGAACAGCTCGTCGAGGGTGCCGAGCCCGCCCGGCAGGGTGAGGAACGCGTCCGACTTGTCGATCATGAGGGTCTTGCGGCTGGCCATCGAGTCGGTGACGAGCAACTCGTCCGACGCCAGGTCGGCGACCTCCAGGTCGACCAGCGACTGCGGGATCACCCCGACCGTCCGGCCGCCGGCGGCCCGCGCCCCGTCGGCCAGCGCGCCCATCATGCCGACGCACCCGCCGCCGCTGACGAGGGTGTGCCCGCGCCGGGCAATCTCCGCGCCCGTCTCGGCCGCGAGGTCCAGCCAGCGCTGGTCGAGGGTACGGGAGGAGGCGCAGAACACGCAGATCGCCGCCATGTCAGCGCTTCCGGTTCTCGTCGCCCGCCTCGGCGGCGGCCTGCTGTTCGGCGGCGGTGACGGCGACGGCCTCCTCGCGGACCGCCTCCTGCTCGACGTTGAGGGCGGCCTCGGCCTCCACGATGTGCCGGACCGCCGCGTCGACGTCGTCGGTCACGCAGATCAGCTCCAGGTCGACGGGGCCGATCTTGCCGTCGGCGGCCATCGTGTCGCGCAGCCAGTCGAGCAGGCCGCTCCAGTAGTCGGCGCCCATCAGCACCACGGGGAACCGGGTCACCTTGCCGGTCTGCACCAGGGTGAGCGCCTCGAAGAGCTCGTCCATGGTGCCGAACCCGCCGGGCAGCACGACGAACGCCTGGGCGTACTTGACGAACATGGTCTTGCGGGCGAAGAAGTAGCGGAAGTCGATGGCCAGGTCGACCCAGTCGTTGAGCCCCTGTTCGAAGGGGAGCTCGATGCCGAGGCCGACCGACAGCCCACCGGCCTCGCTGGCGCCCCGGTTGGCCGCCTCCATCACGCCCGGCCCGCCGCCGGTGATCACCGCGTAGCCGGCCCGGGCCAGGGCAGCGCCCAGCGCCTCGGCCAGCTGGCACTCGGGGCTATCCGGGTGGCTGCGGGCGGAACCGAACACGCTGACCGCCGAGGGCAGGTCGGCGAGGGTGTCGAAGCCCTCGACGAACTCGGAGAGGATGCGCAGCGCCCGCCAGGCGTCCTTGGTCTTCCAGTCCTCACGCCCCCGCGAATCGAGCAGGCGCTGGTCGGCGGTGCTGCCCGTCATCGCCTGCCGCCGCAGCGTCACGGCCCCCCGGTGCCGTTCCTGTCCCGGCTCGCGGCCGGCCTCCCGCCCGTTGCTCTGACCCATGGGAGCAACCGTAGTGGAGCCGCACCCGCCAGGTGCGCGCACCGTGAGCCGGGCCGCCGCAGGTGACGGGCGAGGCGACAAACGACCCCGCCCCCGGGCGACGGGCAACGCGGCCTCGGACGTCGACGGCACGGCCCCCGGCGACGGACGACGCGACCTCGGCGGCGGCCTCGGGCGACGGGCGGAGACGGGCCGGGCGACGATCGGAAATATTTTTCCGGATCTTGGGCAACTAATTCGGTCGCACGGGCGTCTTACTATTCACATACCGGGTATGCCCCGGCGCGCGCCTTCGGGGGAGGAGTCAGCGTGATCAGCAACAGCGAGATGATCCGGATCCGGCGGCAGATGCAGCGCCGCATCCGCGACGTGGTGGCCGAGCGCCGCCGCGCCCGCCTGATGGAACCGTCCACCGACCAGGGCGGCCAGACCGACGCCCGGCCCGCCGCCGACGCGTCCACCACCGTCTGACCGCACCGACGACACCGTGCACGGAAGGTCCGCGTCCTTCGACGCGGACCTTCCGTCCATCCGGGGCACGCCCCGCGCGGGGAGCTTCAGGAAGACGCGAGCCAGCGGCGCAGGGTGACGGCGCCCTCCCGGATCTTGCTGATCTCCACGTGCTCGTCGGGGTGGTGGGCCAGGTTGGGGTCGCCGGGGCCGAAGTTCAGCGCCGGGATGCCCATCGCGGCGAACCGGGCCACGTCCGTCCAGCCCAGCTTGCCGATCGGCGCGGCACCGACCGCGGCGAGGAACTCCTTGGCGGGTGCCGCCTCCAGCCCGGGCGGGGCGCCGGCGGCCGAATCCGTGACCCGCACGTCGAAGCCGGCGAAGACCTCGCGCAGGTGCGCCTCGGCCTCGGCCGGGGTCCGGTCCGGCGCGAACCGGTAGTTGACCTCGACCTCGCACCGGTCGGGCACCACGTTGCCGGCCACGCCGCCGTGGATGCGGACCGCGTTCATGCCCTCCCGGTAGTCGCAGCCGTCGATGGTCACCCGCCGCGCCTCGTAGTTGGTCAGCCGGTCGAGCACCTCGCCGGCCGCGTGGATCGCGTTCACCCCGTGCCAGGAACGGGCCGAGTGGGCGCGTACGCCGGTGGTGGTGACGACCCCGCGCATGGTGCCCTGGCACCCCGCCTCGACGATGCCGTGCGTCGGCTCCAGCAGCAGCGCGAAGTCGGCCTCCAGCCACTCCGGGTACGCGTCGGCGACCAGGAAGAGGCCGTTGTACTTCGACTCGATCTCCTCGGCCTCGTAGAAGAAGTACGTCACGTCGTAGCGCGGGTCCGGCAGGCTCACCGCCAGGTTCAGCGCGAACGCCACCCCGGACTTCATGTCCGAGGTGCCGCAGCCGTACATCAGGTCGCCGCGCGTGGTCGACGGGAAGTTGTTGTTCAGCGGCACCGTGTCCAGGTGACCGGCGAGCACCACCCGCTGGTCACGGCCCAGGTCCGTCCGCGCCATCACCGTGTTGCCGTGCCGGTACGTGGTCAGGTGCGGTACGCCCCTCAGCACCTCCTCCACGCAGTCGGCGATCGCCTTCTCGTTGAGGGACACGGACTCCATGTCGACCAGCGCGCGGGTCAGCGCCACCGGATCGGCCAGGACCTCGGGGGTCAGCGGGTTCTCCATGGTTCGCACGGTACCGTCAGATCCGGCGAGCGCGTGGAGCGAGCGTTCCGGGGCGGCCCGCGCGGGAGGCGGGGCGCGGAGGGCTCGCCGGCCCGCAGCACGAACGAGAGGTGAATCGTGACGTCCGAATCCGCCTGGGGCATCGGCCTGGCCACCGTTACCGCTGACGACCAGGTGCTCGACACCTGGTATCCGACGGGCAAGCTGGGCCTCGGCGAGCTGCCGCTGGTCGCCGGCGAGGACGAGGCGGACGTGCTGGACCTGCCCCCGGGGGCGGTCGGCGACCGGGCGCTGCCCGGGCTGCGTACCGTCCAGGTGGTCACCGTGATCGGCTCGCTGGACGAGCCGATCAAGGACGCCGCCGACGCGTACCTTCGGCTGCACCTGCTCTCCCACCGCCTGGTGCGACCCAACGAGCTCAACCTCGACGGCATCTTCGGCAAGCTGGCGAACGTGGCCTGGACCTCCGCCGGGCCGTGCCCCCCGGAGCGGGTCGACGAGCTGCGGGTCATCGAGCGGGCCGCCGGCCGCCACCTGGCCGTCCACGGGGTGGACAAGTTCCCCCGGATGACCGACTACGTGGTGCCGTCGGGCGTGCGGATCGCCGACGCCGACCGGGTGCGCCTCGGCGCGCACCTGGCGGCCGGCACCACCGTCATGCACGAGGGCTTCGTCAACTTCAACGCCGGCACCCTGGGCACCTCGATGGTCGAGGGCCGGATCGTGCAGGGCGTGGTGGTCGGCGACGGCTCCGACATCGGCGGCGGCGCCTCGATCATGGGCACCCTCTCCGGCGGCGGCACCGACCGGGTCCGCATCGGCGAGCGCAGCCTGGTCGGCGCGAACGCCGGCGTGGGCATCTCGCTCGGCGACGACTGCGTGGTGGAGGCCGGCTGCTACATCACCGCCGCCTCCAAGATCACCCTGCCGGACGGCCGGGTGGTCAAGGCCCGCGAGCTGTCCGGGGTGGACAACCTGCTGTTCTGGCGCAACTCAGTGACCGGTGCGCTGGAGGCGAAGCAGCGCAGCGGCAGGGGCATCGAGCTGAACGCCGCGCTGCACGCCAACGACTGACGGTCGCCCCGCCGGGCCCGCGGTCGGCCGCGGACCCGGCGGGGGTACGCCTCAGCGCAGGCGGTACGCCTGGATGACGCGCTGGGTGACCGTGTTGCCGGCGGTGTCCCGGGCGGTGGCCCGCAGCGAGACGTGTCCGGTGCCGGCCGGGTGCCGCACGGTGGCCGTCCAGCCGTCCCCGCCGCCACGGATCCGGGCCCGCTGCCAGGTCTTCCCGCCGTCGTAGGAAACGTCGACGGTCAACGCGGCGACCCGGGCCGAGGGCGCGCCCGGCTGCCGCTGCACCGTCACCGGGATCACGAAGCTCCGGCCCGCCGGGGCGGCGTTGTCCCGGTCCAGTCGGGGCGTGAACCGGATCGCCGACGCCGGCAGCACGGCCGGGTCGTCCCCGGCGACGTGCCGGGACCGGAACGTCCAGGTGGCCGACACCTCGGTCGAGAGGTCGGTGAAGCTCCGCTTCGACGACGTCTCCAGCCGGTAGTCGGCCGCGCCCGGCGGCACGTCGAACCCGCCGTACGCCGGCTCCTCGTTCTCCCCTACCAGCGTCCCGTTGCGGTAGAGGGCGGTGCGGGCGGTGTCGGCGACCGAGCCGCCGGCGTGCCCCTCGGCGTCACTGTGCAGCGGCAGGCCCACCTCGATGCGGTCGCCCCGGCGGACGATCCCCGCCTCCGGGAACGACGGCCCGTACGGCGCGCTGTTCCAGCTCTCCCGGTAGTGCCGCCCGGCGCGCAGGCTCCGCTCCTCGGAGAACAGGATCGCCTTGGTGTCGAGCCAGCCGTCGTCGGTCGGCACCCCGAAGTCCAGCTCGGAGAACCAGCGCACGCCCCGGGTGTTGTAGTGCTCGACCCGTTGCCCGGGAGTGGCGGTGCGCAGGCCGACCGCCCAGCCGCCGAGGTCGGGATCCCGGTGCGGGAAGACCAGGCGCATCGCGGCCAGCCCCGGGCTGCCGCCGTTGAACCGGTGCGTGACGGTGGCCAGGTCGCTCGCCCGGTAGTGCCGGACGAAGCCGGTCGGCATCCGGCCCGGCACGGCCTCGTTGAGGGCGTAGAGGTAGGGGCTGCTCGCTGCCTTCAGGTCGGCCCACTGGCCGCTGACCGTGGCGACGAACCGCTCTGCGGGCACCGGCTTCCCGAGCCCTGCGGTGAAGAGACCGTCGAAGTCGGAGTCCAGCAGGCCGAAGGTGTAGCTGCCGGTCTCGGCGAGGAAGCCGGCCTCGGTGACGGCGAGCGCCGGGGTGGCCGAGCGCTGCGGGACGCTCATCCTGACCGGCTTGCCCCGTCGGGCGTCGAGGGTGATCCGCGTGTCCCGGCCAACCACCAGCTCCGGCTGGACGAGCTGGGTGGCCCCGGTGAGCTCGTCGCCGTCCACCTCGAACACGTAACTGACCAGCCCGTACCGGCCCTTGGGGACCCGCAGCTCGACGGTGCCGTCCGGGTCGTACAGGTCGTACGGGTGCAGCTCGTCCAGGGAGACCAGCGTGGTGCTGTGCTCGCCGGAGAGCGCGCCGGCGCGGTTCAGGTGCCGGGCGGTCACCGTGTAGCTCTCCACCTCCCGGTGCACCGCCAGCGGGATGCCCGCCGGGAAGTTGTCGCCGCGGACCACGATCCGGCCGGTGTAGTGGCCGTCCGGGCCGTCGACACGGGTGTTGGCGGTGACGGTGGTGCTCGCCGTGCCGCCGGCCGGCACGCTGAGCCGGGTCGCGCCGAGAGTGAACATGCCGGCCGGGGCCGGCCTGCCGTCCGGGCCGGTCGCCTCGACGGCCAACTCCAGGTCGGTCGCGGTCCCGCTGTCGTTGCGCCAGGTCACCGTGCGGGTGACCGGGGCGTCGTCGCCGTGCGGCCAGAGCGTCCGCCCGAACGACACGCTCGGCGGGTCGTTGGTCAGCGACTGCCAGGTCGCCTTGGCCAGGTCGACCCGCCCGGCTCCCTGCTCGTATGCGGTCAGCT
The DNA here is from genome assembly GCF_049841735.1 of Micromonospora sp. DT46. Lineage (NCBI taxonomy): Bacteria > Bacillati > Actinomycetota > Actinomycetes > Micromonosporales > Micromonosporaceae > Micromonospora > Micromonospora sp. DT46. The sequence goes on from NZ_JBNCKW010000002.1 coordinate 143,872, forward strand.
CGGGATTCGGCTTCGCCGAGGACATCAGGAGTGCCTTGATCTCGCCGGCCTTCGAGCCGGGCCGCATCTGGGCCATCAGCGCCGCCGCGCCGCTGACGTGCGGGGCCGCCATCGAGGTGCCCGACATCGCCACGTACCCGGTCCCGGCCGGGTCGCCGATCACTCCGTCCCGGCTGCGCGCCGCCACGATCCCCACCCCCGGAGCGGTGATGTCCGGCTTCAGCGCGTCGTCACCGGTGCGGGGACCACGGCTGGAGAAGTCGGCGAGGCTGTCGTCCCGGTCGACGGCGCCCACCGAGAGGGCGGCGTCGGCCGTGCTGGGGGAACTGACCGGCGCGAACCGGCCGGAGTTGCCGGCGCTGATCACGAACAGGGCGCCGGTCTGCGCGGTGAGCGTGTTGACGGCCGCCTCCAGCGGGTCGACCTCCGGGGTGTCGAAGCCGCCGAGACTGAGGTTGATCACGTGGGCCCGCTGCTCGACCGCCGCCCACTGCATGCCGGCGAGGATCGCCGATTCCGGGCAGCCGTACGTCTCGCAGACCTTGCCGTCGAGAAGTGTCGCGTCCGGGGCCACGCCCTGCATCCGGCCGCCGGAGGCGGCGCCGCTGCCGGCGATGGTCGAGGCGACGTGGGTGCCGTGCCCGACGACGTCGCCCGGCGCGGACTCCTCGGTGAAGTTGCGCGTCTGCGCCACCCGGCCGGCCAGGTCCGGGTGCGTGGCGTCGATCCCGGTGTCCAGCACGGCGACCCGGATGCCCCGGCCGGTCCAGCCGTTCCGGTGCGCCTCCGGTGCGCCGATCTGCGGCACGCTGCGGTCGAGCGTGAGCTGCCGCCGGCCGTCGAGCCAGATCCGGTCGGCACCCCCTGCCGCGCCGACCCTCGCACCGGCGGCGGTGACCGCCGCCCAGACCTCGGCGGCCCGCCGCTTGCTCGCCGTGGCGGCGAGCCCGCCGGCGGCGGGCAGCTCACGGGTGACCGTCACCCCGGCGGGCACGGCGGAGCGCCGGGCCGCGCCGGCACTGCCGGTGATCAGCAGGGGCAGGTCGTCGCGCCGGGCGTCGTCGTAGCCGGCGGCGACCAGTTCGGTGACGTCGAACAGCCGCCGGTCGATCCGCCCGTCCCGGATGGGCGCCACGGCGTCCTCGGGTACGACGGAGACGTGCCCCCGCTCCCGTCGGGTCAGGAAGCGGACGTCCTCGCGCCCGGGTGCGGGTCGCACACTGGCCTTGGTCCCGCTGACGGTGACCCGGTCGCCGGTGAGCAGGGTGACGGTGACCGGGCGGCTGGCGTCACCCACCCGGGACGGCGGGGTCGCGTCGGGACGGACGGTCGGTTGGGCGGGCTTCTGGGCGACGGCCATGCCGGGGGTGCCGAGCACCATGCCGAGCACCAGACCGAGACCGACCAGTTTTCTTCTTCGCTGCAACGGATCCTCCTCGTCGGGCGTTACTACCTGTAGGGAGAGACGCATTGACAGTCATCAGAGTTGCATACCGAGTATGCAAAGTGAAGACACAAAGATGACGGAGCAGCCAACGAACAGGACCGATCCTCGGAGATGATCGACCGGTGACATCCATGAAGGAACGCATGCTGGCCGGCGAGCCGTACATCGCCGACGATCCGGAGATCGGCGCCGACCTGGACCGGGCCACGCGGCTGATGGAAGCCTTCAACACCAGTCCGGCCGCCGACCCCGAGGCCCGGCTCGCGGCCCTGCGCGCCCTGCTCGGCGAGGTCGGCGAGGGGACCTACGTCCGACCGCCGCTCTACGTCGACTACGGCTGGCAGGTCCGGATCGGGCCGCGCAGCTTCGTCAACTTCAACGCGGTCCTCCTCGACGTCGCCCCGATCACCATCGGCGCCGACGTCCAGATCGGACCGAACGTGCAGCTGCTCACCCCCACCCACCCCGTCGAACCCGGGCCCCGCCGCGACAAGTGGGAGGCGGCCAAGCCGATCACCATCGGCGACAACGTCTGGCTCGGCGGTGGGGCCATCGTGCTCGCCGGCGTCACCGTCGGGGAGAACACGGTCGTCGGCGCAGGCGCCGTGGTGACGAAGGACCTGCCGGCGAACGTGGTCTCCGTGGGCAACCCGGCCCGCGTCGTACGCCAGCTCGACTGACAGCGTCAGTCCGCCGGACAGCCTCCCGAGGGCCGACCCGTCAGAGCGGCGGCGGCTCGGCGAGCCGGACGACCAGGTCGGCGCGGTGCGCGGTGCCGGCCACCAGGGCGGCGTTGGCCTCGTCGCTGCCCGTCGCCCACGCCCGGGCCTGCTCCGCCGACCGCCCGTACGACTCGTGCCGGGCGGTCAGCCGGCGCAGCCGCAGCTCGGCGTCCAGGTCGAGGAACCACGCCTCGTGCAGCAGCGGCCGCACCTCGTCCCAGGGCGTCCCGGTCAGCAGCAGGTAGTTGCCCTCGGTGACCACCAGCCGCACCGACGGCGGCACCTCGATCGAGCCGGCCACCGGCTCCTCCAGGTCCCGGCGGAACGCCGGCGCGTAGACCGCCGTCGGTTCCAGCCGGTGCAGGCGACGCAGCAGCGAGACGTAGCCGTTGGCGTCGAAGGTGTCGACGGCGCCCTTGCGCTCCGCGCGGCCCAACCGGCACAGCTCGGCCTGCGCGAGGTGGAAGCCGTCCATCGGCACCAGCCGGGCGGTGGGGCCGACCGCCTCGACGATCTGCTCCGCCAGCGTCGACTTGCCCGCGCCGGGCGCCCCGGCGATGCCGAGCAGCTGCCGCGGGCCGGCCCCGGCGAGGGCCCGCGCCCGCGCCACCAGCTCGTCGGTGCCGACGACCCGGGCGCCGGCCATCAGCCGAGTACCGGCTCGCTGATCGCGAACCGCGCCTGCACCGCGGCGTGCACGGTCTGCGGCTGCGGGTCGAGTTCCAGCTCCGGCGGGCCGCTCTCCGCGCCGTCGCCCATCGCGTACGCCATCCGGCTCATCATCGGCTGCTCCGCCGCGCCCGCGTCGGCCAGCTCGATCAGGGCGGTCACGCGGGCGCCGAGGGCCTCCGCGTACTCGCGGGCACGCAGCAGGGCGTCGGCGAGCGCGGCGTGCCGGGCCTCACGGTGGGCCGGGCTGTCCGGCCGCAGCGACCACCACGGCCCGGCCACCTCGATCTGGTCCTGGTCGGCGAGGCGCAGCATCAGCTCGCCGAGCGCGGTGAAGTCGCTGACCGTCACGGTGGTGGTCACGCTGCCGCTGTACGCCACCACCCGCTCGCCGGAGCGCCGGGTCTCCGGCCTGACCTGGAGCTCGCCGGTCTCCCGCCGGTCGATGCCGGGGCCCTCGCCGTCGAGCAGCACCCGGACGGCGGCGGCCCGTTCGGCCAGCCGTGTCAGGGTGGCCTCGCGGTCCCGGTCGCGCGCCCTGGCCGTCACCGCGAACCGGGCGATCTCCGGAGCCACCTCCCGGTACGCCTCGCCGCGCACCGCCACCACCGGCCCGTCCACCATGCCCTCACCCTAACCGCGCGCCCGCCGGCCCGCCCGCCGTCCGACCGCACGTCGACCGGGGTGCGGTCGGCGGCCCGGTGCGCACGCCCCGGCCGGTCCGGATCAGGCCGAGTGGGCCGTCGCCGGGAGGTGGCCCGTGTAGGCGACCCGGTCGCCGTCGACCCGGCACTCGGTGAGGTAACCGCCGGCGGCCCCCAGCTCCAGCAGGAACTCCACCTCGGCGCGGTGGTCGCCGTCGGCGGGGAACTCCTGCCGGTGGGCGAGCAGGTCACGGTCGAACAGGACGGTACGCAGGTCCCGCGCCCCCTCGAAGTGACCGACCAGGGCGTCGATGTCCTGCTCGCGCAACGCGGTGGCGAGCCCGTCGAGGAACGCGGCGACCTGGCCGAGCTGTCGCACCACCTGCTCGCGGTTGTCGAAGAGCATGTCGGCCGTACGCCGGGCCGGGGTGCCGGCGACCCGGGTGCCGTCCCGGAAGCTGCCCGCGGCGAGGCCCAGCACGGCGTCCCGGAGGTCCGACTTCGCCACCGCGCCGGCGAGGCTGCCGGCGAGCAGGTGGGGGATGTGCGACGAGAGCGCCACCACCGAGTCGTGCACCGCCGGCGACATCGGCACCACCCGGGCGGCGAAGACGTCCACGATGAGGTTGGACAGCATCCGGAACGGCCGGATCCCCTCGGCCGCCGGGCAGAGCACCCACGCGGCCCCCTCGAACAGCGCCGGCACGGCGGCGGCGAGCCCGGAGCGTTCGGTGCCCGCCATCGGATGGCCCGGTACGAACCGGTCGGTCAACCCGTTGGCCGTGGCGAAGGCGGCCACCGCGCCCTTCGTGCTGCCCACGTCGGTGAGGACGCAGCCGTCCCCGGCGTGCTTGGCGACGGTGAGCAGGGTCTCCGGCAGCCTCGGCAGCGGGCCGCAGAGGAACACGACGTCACGGTCGCGGACGGCCCCGCCCAGGTCGTCGGGGAAGGTCATCCCGCGTGCGCGCCCGTCCGCCCGGGTGGCCCGGTCCGGGTCCCAGCCGGCGACCTCCAGCCCCGCCTCGTGCAGCCGCAGCAGGACCGAACCGCCGATGAGGCCGGTGCCCACCACGGCGACCCGGGGTCGCCCTCGCGAACTGTCCACCATCACGCGCCTCGGCGGTCACTCAGGCGCGCAGCCGGCCGGCAACCGCCGCCACGTGCTCGTCGGACTCGGTCAGCGCCACCCGGACGTGCTGCCGGCCGCCCGGGCCGTAGAAGACGCCCGCAGCCGCGAGGATGCCCCGCCGGGCCAGCCAGTCGACCGTCTCCCAGCAGTCCTCGCCCCGGGTCAGCCAGAGGTAGAGCCCGGCCTCGGAGTGCTCGACGGTGAAGCCGGCTTCGGTGAACGCGGCGTGCAGGGTGTCCCGCCGGGCCCGGTAGCGCTCCCGCTGCTCGTCGGCGTGCCGCTCGTCGCGCAGCGCGGCCACCATCGCCGCCTGCACCGGCGCCGGCACGATCATCCCGGCGTGCTTGCGGACCTTGAGCAGCTCCGCCACCAGTGCCGGGTCGCCCGCCACGAATCCCGCCCGGTAGCCGGCCAGGTTGGACCGCTTGGAGAGCGAGTGCACGGCCAGCACCCCGTCGTACGACCCGCCGCAGACCTCGGGCGAGAGCACCGAGACGGGCTCGGCGGCCCAGCCCAGCGGCAGGTAGCACTCGTCGCTGGCGACCACCGCGCCGCGCTCCCGGGCCCAGTCGACCACCTTGCGCAGGTGGGCCGCCGGCAGCACCCGGCCGGTCGGGTTGCCCGGCGAGTTGACCCAGACCAGACGCACCCGGGAGGTGGGGCCGACGGCGGTCAGCGAGTCGGCGCGCACGACGGTGGCGCCGGCGAGCCGGACCCCGTCCTCGTACGTCGGGTAGGCGATCGAGGGCACCACGACGACGTCGCCGGGACCGATCCCGAGCAGGGTCGGCAGCCAGGCGACGAGTTCCTTGGAGCCGATCGTCGGCAGCACGCCGAGGCCGTCGACGCCGGCGCCGCAGGCCCGTGCCACCCAGGCCGCGATCGTCTCGCGCAGCACAGGCGTGCCAGCGGTCAGCGGGTAGCCCGGCGCGTTGGACGCGTCGGCCAGCGCCCGCCGGATCACCTCGGGCACCGGGTCGACCGGCGTACCCATGGAGAGGTTGATCAGGCCCTCAGGGTGCGCCGCGGCCAGTGCGGCCGCGGCGTCCAGGGTGTCCCAGGTGAACTCCGGCAGCCGTGACGAGACCGGCGCGGGCCGGTTCAGTGGCCCTCGCCGCGCGGCGGCTGCGCGGCGACGAAGGTCGCGTCCTTCTCCACCTTGCCGATCTTCGAGGCGCCGCCGGGCGAACCCAGCTCCTCGAAGAACTCGTAGTTGGCGCCGGTGTAGTCCTTCCACTGCTCCGGAACGTCGTCCTCGTAGAAGATCGCCTCGACCGGGCAGACCGGCTCACAGGCCCCACAGTCGACGCACTCGTCGGGGTGGATGTAGAGCATCCGGTTGCCCTCGTAAATGCAGTCGACCGGGCATTCCTCGATGCAAGCCTTGTCGAGCACATCCACGCACGGCTCGGCGATGATGTAGGTCACCGGTCTTCTCCTCCGCAAGACACGCCGCGATCACCCGCGACGGTTAGAGCCTAGTATCTCGCCGGGGAGGGGGTCGATCGTGCTCCGACAGCAGGATGTGGGACACCGGATCGTGGTTCGCCGAATCGTGGGGATTCGCGAGGGTCGGCCGCTCTTCTCGGACGCCCTCGGCGAGCTGGTCGAGCTGAGCGAAACCCATCTCACACTCGCCACCGCGCAGGGCCGGCTCCGGATCCCCGTGGCCGAGGTGCACCGGGCCAAGCGGGTGCCGCCGGCCCGTCGCCCCACCGCGGCGGCCGTGGTCGAGCTGGAACTGGCCGCCGACGAGGCGTGGCCCGCCGCCGTGCGGGGACGGCTCGGCGACTGGCGGCTGCGCGCGGCCGACGGCTGGACCGGTCGGGCCAACTCGGCGCTGCCCGTGGGCGACCCGGACCGGCCCCTGCCCGCCGCGCTCGACGCGGTGGAGCGCTGGTACGCCGACCTCGGTCAACCGCCGATGGTCAACACCCCGCTGCCGCTCGCCGCCCCGGTGGGCGCGGAGCTGGACGCCCGGGGCTGGGTCGGCAGGCCGCCCGTGCTGGTACAGACCGTGCCGCTGGCGGGGCTGCCGCCGGCCGCGCCGGAGCCCGCCGGAGCGCCGCCGGTCGAGCTGACCGCCGAGCCGTCGGACGACTGGCTCGCCGTCGCCGCCGGCCGCAAGGGCGGCCTGCCGGACGCCGCCCGGCACGTGCTCACCGCCGTGGACCAGGTCCGCTTCGCCCACGTGTACGCCGACGGCACGCTGCTCGCCATCGGCCGGGGCACGGTCACCGGGCAGGGCCGCTGGCTCGGGCTCAGCCTCGTCGAGGTGCTGCCCGAGGCCAGGCGACAGGGCCTGGCCGGCCGGATCATCCGCGCGCTGGCCGACTGGGGCGCCGCGACCGGCGCCTCGCGCGCCTTCCTCCAGGTCGAGCAGCGCAACACCCCGGCGGTGACCCTCTACCGCACCCTGGGCTTCACCACCCACCACACCTACCTGACCCGTACCCCACCCCCCTGACCGCGCCGTCCGCCCCCTCCGCCGTCCCCTCCGCACGGCGCCGTCGTCCGCCGCAGCGTTGATCATGAAGTTGTTGCCAGCGGAAAGCGCTTACAGCGGCAATAACTTCATGATCAACGAGGTCAGGGGGTGGGGTGGGGGTGGGTGAGGTGGGGGGGTGGGTGGGTTAGCGGCGGACTACTCGGCGGGGCTTGGTGGCCCTCAGTTCGGCGTAGCGCTTGAGGGACTGCGAGCGGTGGTCCAGGCCCAGCGCCGTGAGGAGCAGGTAGCCGAGCAGCACACCCACGCCGGCTGCCGCGAGGTAGAGCCAGATCTGGGCGAAGAAGGTGCCCGCACCCCCGCCGAACGGGTCGTTGCCGACCAGCAGCGGCCCGACCAGCACCGTCAGCAGCAGCGCGATGCCGACCGCGGCGGCCAGGTCCGCGCTCCAGGCCGAGACGGGGCGACGCCTGCCCCACACGAAGGCGACCGCCGCCAGGACCAGCCCGATCACCACGAACATCCCCAGCGACACCCGGTCGGCGGCGGCCGTGTCGTCGCCGTCGAAACCGAACCGGGTGACCAGCCGGGCGACCACGTTGACCGCGAACAGCGCGACCGCGAGAACCCCGATCGCGCGCCACCGCTCACTCATCGCACGCCTCCCGCCGTACCGCCCGCCGAAGCGGCGGGCCTCCTGGCAGGAATGTCTACCACCGGAACCTGTGCTCCGTCAGTCCCCCGACCGGACCGGTGGCGGTGCCAGGATCTGCCGGAAACCCATCACCGCGAAGGTCATCGCGCCGGCCACGATCATCGCCAGGCCGACCCAGTTGTCGCCGGTGACGAGCAGGTCCCCCTCCGCGGTGCGGACCGCCGCCACCGACATCAGGACGAACCAGGGCGTCGCGGGCAGCACCACGGCCCACCGGCGACCGACGGCCTCGTGCGCGAACCAGCTCAGCGCGATGTTCGCGGCGATCGCGACGAGCACCGAGACGCCGATCAGGTGCCCGCCGACCCGGAGCGTGGCCAGCAGCAGCTCCAGCACCGCGGTGAGCGTCCCGGCGAGGACGGCGACCAGTCCGCCGGCCACCCGCAGGGCGAGGTCGAGCAGCCGCCGGGACGGCCCGGACGGCGGCGGGACGGTCTCCTGCGGGGCGGTCGACATCGACGCGACGGGCAGGGTCACCGGTTACCGGCCGCCGAGACCGGGGACCGGTCCGGACCGTCGGCGGCGTCCAGCCCGGCGAAGAGGTCGTCCTCCCAGCCGTACGGGCCGCTGCCGGGTCCCCTCCCGCCCACCGCGAGGGTGTAGTACTCCACGCCCATGAACTCGCTGCCGAAGTTGCCGGCGATCGAGTAGAGCCAGGAGGCGTCGGGGATCTGGGTGGCGTGCGCGCGCATCGCCGCCTCCTTGGCGGCGTGCTGGTCCGTGGCGTCGATCCGGGCGGCGATCTGCGCGTCGGGGGTGCCGAAGGGCAGCTCCGAGATGTCCTGGATGCCGGCGAACGGGTTGTCCGCCGACTCGGCGAAGTGGGTCAGGCCGGCCTCCAGCACGCTGAGCGGCATCGCCGTCCAGTAGACCTTCGCCGGGGCGAAGCCCTCCGCGTCGGCCAGCTCGTACGCGCGCATCGCCACCCGGTGCGCCTGGATGTGGTCCGGGTGCCCGTAGAAGCCGTTGTCGTCGTACGTGACCATGACCTGCGGGCGTACCTCCCGCATGATCTCCACCAGGTGCCCGGCGGCCTCGTCGAGGTCGGCCTGCCAGAAGGCGCGGGGGTGCTCGTTGGTGGCGAGGCCCATCATGCCGGAGTCGCGGTAACGGCCGGCGCCGCCGAGGAAGCGGTGGTCGGTGACGCCGAGCGCGGCGCAGGCGGCGGTCAGCTCGGCGATCCGCCAACCGCCGAGCTGGTCGGCCTCGGCCGCGGCGAGCTGGGCGAGCGCCGGCACGTGGATCTCGCCCTCCTCGCCGAGGGTGCAGGTCACCAGGGTGACGTGAGCGCCGGCGGCGGCGTAGTGCGCCATCGTCGAGCCGGTGCCGATGGACTCGTCGTCGGGGTGCGCGTGGACCAGCAGGAGGCGGCGGTCAGGCAGCGTCGTCACGCCGGTCACTCTATCCGGCGGTTCTCCTCCGCCGACCCCGACGCGTCCGCGCAGGTCGGCCACATCACCCCCGGTCCCCGCTCTACGATCTGGACTGTGGACTTTCCGGAGCTGGCCGCCCGCACCCGCCGGTTCAGCCGCGGAGCGCCGCGGGCGGTCACCGTGGCCGACGACGGCTCCCGGGTGGTCTTCCTGCGCTCGGCCGGCCCGGAGGACCCGGCCGACGCGCTCTGGCAGCTCGACGTGGCGACCGGCGAGGAGCGGCTCGTCGCCGACCCGGCGGCGCTGCTCGGGGCCGACGCCGACGCCGGCGCGCTGAGCCCGGGCGAGCGCGCGCTGCGCGAGCGGCTGCGGCTGAGCGCCTCCGGCATCGGCTCCTACACGCTCGACGGCGCCGGCCGGGTGGCGGTCTTCGCGCTGGCCGGGCGGCTGTTCCGGGCCGACCTGGTGCACGGCGACGTGGTCGAGGTGGCCACCGTCGGCCCGGTGCTCGACCCCCGGCCCGATCCCACGGGGCAGCGCCTGGCGTACGTCACCGACGCCGCTGAGGGGGTCCGACGGGGGCAGCTGCGGGTGGTCGAGCACGACGGCACGGACACACTGCTGGCCGGCGAGGACTCCGGGGTGACCTGGGGGCTGGCCGAGCACATCGCGGCCGAGGAGTTCGACCGCTACCGCGGCTACTGGTGGGCGCCGGACGGTCGTGCGGTGCTGGCCGCCCGGGTGGACGAGTCCCGCGTGGAGCGCTGGCACCTGCACGACCCGGCCGACCCGGCGAGCCCGCCGACCACCGTCGCGTACCCCCGGGCGGGCACCGCGAACGCCGAGGTCAGCCTGCACCTGTTGGATCTCGACGACGGCTGGGTCGACGTGCACTGGGACCGGGAGACCTACCCGTACCTGACGGCCGTGCACTGGGCCGACGGGGGCCCGCTGATCACCGTGCTGCGCCGGTCCCAGCAGCACGGCCTGGTGCTCGCCGTGGACCCGCGCACCGGCGAGACCCAGGTGCACGCCGAGCTGGCCGACCCGCGCTGGGTGGAGCCGATCCCGGGCACCCCGGCGCACCTGCCGGACGGCCGGGTGCTCGTCGGCGGCGAGCTCGCCCACGACGGGTACGACGCCCGCTGCCTCTTCGCCGACGGCACCCTGCTCACCCCGCCCTCGCTCTACGTGCGGCGGGTGGTGGGGCGGCTGCCCGGCGGCAGCGGCCCGGCCGACCTGCTGGTGGAGGCGAGCGACGGCGAGCCGAGCGAACGGCACCTGTTCCGGGTGCGCACCACCATCGGCGGCGGCGTGGACGCCCGCCGGATCACCACCGACCCGGGCTGGCACACCGCCGCCGTGGGCGGGGACGTGCTGGTGGTGGGCACCGCCTCGCTCGACCACGCGGGCGTCCGCTGGACGGTGCGCCGGGGCGAGCAGGAGGTGGCCGTGCTGCGCTCGCTCGCCGCCACCCCGCCGTACGCGCCGCTGCCGCTGCTGGAGCGGGTCACCGACCGGCGGCTGCCGACGGCCGTGCTCTACCCGGACAACTACGTCACCGGCCGGCGGCTGCCGGTGCTGCTGGACGTCTACGGCGGGCCGGGGCACCAGGAGGTGCTCGCGGCCCGCGCGGCGTGGCTGGAGCGGCAGTGGTGGGCCGACGCCGGCTTCGCGGTCGTCACCATCGACAACCGGGGTACGCCGGGGGTGGCCCCCTCCTTCGAGAAGGCGATCCACCGGCGGGTGGCCGACGTCGTCCTGCTCGACCAGGTGGACGCGCTCACCGCGTTGGCCGGCAAGCACCCCGACCTGGACCTGGAGCGGGTGGCGGTGCGCGGCTGGTCGTTCGGCGGCTGGCTGGCCGGGCTGGCGGTGCTGCGGCACCCGGAGCTGTTCCGGTGCGGCATCGTGGGGGCGCCGGTCACCGACTGGGCGCTGTACGACACGGCCTACACGGAGCGCTACCTGGGCCTGCCGGACGACGGCACGGACATCTACGCGCACCACTCGCTGGTGGAGCTGGCCGGCGAGCCCGTGCCGGCCGGGGAGGCGGCCCGGCCGCTGCTGCTGGTGCACGGCCTGGTCGACGACAACGTGGTGGCCGCGCACACGCTGCGGCTGTCGGCGGCGCTGCTGGCGACCGGCCGGCCGCACTCCGTGCTCCCGCTGACCGGGGCCACCCACATGGCCGCCGGCGGCATCGCCGAGCGCCTGCTCAGGCTGGAACTCGACTTCGTCCGCCGGCACCTCTAGCCGCTCCGACGTGGCCGTCGCCACCGCGGGCCGGCGGAGAAGTTCCTGGAGTTGGCGCAGGCGTGGACGGCCAACTCGGGCCGGGAGCGCACCCGCGTGGGCTCCCGCTGGGCGGTGGCGCCGCGGGGCAGGTCGCGGGTGGGACGTGCGGACACGGCGACCCCCGGCCGACGTCGTTGTCGACCGGGGGTCGGTCCGTGCGTGTCACCGCTGGGGTGTCATCGCGTCACGGGTGTTGTCACTGCTTGACGTACGCGTCCACGAAGCTCGGCCAGCCGAAGATGCTGCCGATGAAGACACCGCCGGCCTTCTCGCCGTGGGCGATGGAGACCACCTCGGTGTAGAGCGGCACGGCGGGCGCCGACTCCTTCATCAGCCGCTCGTCGATCTTGCTCCACTCGTCGGCCTGCTTGGCCGGGTCGAGCGCGAGCACCCGGTCGAACTCCGCATTGATCGCGTCGTTGTTGAGCTGGGAGGTGTTGCCGTTGCCCTCGGCCTTGATGCTCCGGCCGTCGAAGAGCACCGGCAGGATTGAGGCGCCGCTGGGCCAGTCGGCCGCCCACGAGTCGACCCAGAGGTCGTACGGGTTGTCCTTCTTCTTGATCGTGTCGAGGTAGCCGTCCTCGGGGATCGTCTTGATCGTGACGGTGAAGCCGGCCTTCTCCAGCGCGGTCTTGATCTGGGTCGCCCGCTCCTGGTAGCTGGTCACGTCGGCGGTGAGCAGCACCAGGTTCTGCGTCTTGCCCGCGAGCAGCTCCTTGGCCTTCTCCGGGTTGCCGCTGTCGCCGGCCGGGTACGCGTCGAACTGCTTGTAGCCGAGTGTGGTGGGCGGCAGCAGCGTGGTCAGCGGCACGGCGCCGTAGGGGCCACCGAGGCTCTTGGTGATGCTGGCGCGGTCGATCGCGTGGTTGATCGCCTGCCGCACCGACAGGTCGGTGACCCGGGTGGTGTTGATGCTCAGCCGGTAAGCGTTCGGCGTGGCCGCGACGATCATCCGCTGCTTGAGCGCGGCGTCGCCGGTGACCTTGGCGATCAGCTCCGACGGAACGCCGCCGGTGGCCACCGCCGCGGCGTCGTTGCCGGTGCCGGCGAGCACCCGGTTGGTCTGGGTGGCCTGGTCCGCGCCCAGGGACCAGATGAACTTGTCCGGGTACTGGTGGCGCACCGCGTCGGTGGCCGGGTCCCAGTGCTCGTTGCGCTCGAGCACGATCTCGACACCCGGCGTGTGCTTGGTCATCTTGTACGGGCCCGACGAGAACGGTTGGTTGTCCAGGTTGACCCCGGTGTCCTTGTCCGCCGGCAGCGGCGCGGTGGCCGGCAGGGAGACGGCGAAGGGCAGGTCACAGCGGGGCTTGTTGAACTCGAAGCGCAGCGTCTTCTCGTCCGGCGTGGTGAGCCCCGGCGGCAGCGACGTCTTGTTGGCCTTGAAGTCCCACTTGGTGTCGTACTGCGGGCTGTCGACCAGCCACTCCTGGAGGTAGGTCGGGCCGCCGGTGAGGTCCGGGTCGAAGGACCGGGCGATGCCGTACGCGATCTCCTTGCTGGTGATCGGCCGGCCGTCCTCGAACTTCACCCCCTGCTTGACCTTGAACTCCCAGACCTTGCAGTCGTTGTTGACGTTGGTGCCGGGGGTCTCGGCCAGGTCGCCGACCAGGGTCACGTTGCCCTTGCCGTCGTCCTTGAACGTGGTGAGGAAGCGGGCGTAGAGCTGGCTTCCCATCAGGCCGGCGAACGAGTAGATCCGCTGCGGGTCCATGTGGGAGATCTTGTTCTCCCGCAGGATGTAGAACGTGCCGCCCTTGGCCGCGCCGGACACCTCGGGCGCGGGGCCGAGGGAGTCCTTGGGGTCCGTCGCGATGGCGCCGGTGCGCGGCTTGCTGGTGTCCACACCGCCGGTGTTGTCACCGGTGTTTTCGCTGCACGCACCGAGGGAAACCACCAGTGCGATCGCACCGCCCACGGCGGTGACGAGTCTTGCTCGCATCCTCACTCCTCCGGATCGCCTCAATGAAGGAAAGCTTCGCGCAGCTTTCGACTTCGGTAAATTTCGATCAGATAACGGGGCCACAACGATCGGCACCCGACGGGCCGCGGGTCAGCCGAGGCGCACCCGGGGGTCGATGAACGCGTAGAGCAGATCGACGACCATGTTGGCGACGACCACGAACAGCGCGGAGATCAGCACGGTGGCCATGATGGTCGGCAGGTCCCCCTGCCGCACCGCCTCCACCGCGGTACGGCCCAGCCCCTGGATGCCGAAGGTGGTCTCGGTGATCACCGTGCCGCCCAGCGCCGCGCCCACGTCCAGACCGGCGATGGTGACGATCGGGGTGATCGCCGCGCGGAGCGCGTGCTTGCCGTACACCTGCCGCTTCGGCATGCCCTTGGCCCGGGCGGTGCGCACGAAGTCCTCCGAGAGCGTCTCCAGCATCTGTGCCCGGGACAACCGGGCGTAGATCGCGGAGAAGAGCAGCGCCAGTGCCATCCAGGCCAGCACCAGCCCTCGCGCCCACTCGATCGGATTCTCGAACGGCGACGTGTAGCGCGGCGTGGGCAGGATCTTCAGGGTGTACACGAAGACCAGCAACAGCACCGCGCCGACGAAGTAGAGCTGGAGCGAGGCGAAGGTCAGGGTGAGGCCGATCGAGATCCGGTCCAGCAGCGAGCCGCGGCGCAGCGCCGAGACCATACCGAGCCCGACCCCGATGGCGAGCCACAGCACCGCCGCCGGCAGGACGATGCTCAGCGTCACCGGCAGCACCCGGGCGAAGGTGTCGCTGACGGCCTCGCTGTTGACGTACGAGTAGCCCAGGCAGGGCACCGCGCACTCGCCGCCCTGCGCGCTGCCCAGGTCACGGCCGACGAAGATGCCCTTCATGTAGTTGGCGTACTGCTCCACCTTCGGGTCGTTGAGCCCCAGCTCGGTCCGTACCCGCTCCAGCCGCTCGGCGTTGCAGTTCTTCGGGCACATGCCAGTCACCGGATCGGCGGGCAGCGCGAAGAACATCAGGAAGCTGACCACGCTCACCGCGAACAGCACCGAAACCGCCAGCAGCATCCGCTTCACCAGGAAGCGCACCATGCGCAGAACCCCTTACCGTGACGACTTCGGGTCGAGCGCGTCCCGCAACGCGTCGCCGAAGAGGTTGAACGCCAGCACGATCAGGAAGATCGTGATGCCCGGGAAGAAGACGTAGGCCGGGTCGGTCTCCAGGTAGCCGATGCTCCGGTAGATCATCCGGCCGAAGCTGGGCACCGACTCGGGCAGTCCGACGTTGAGGAAGGACAGCGCCGCCTCGCTGGTCACGTACGACGGCACCAGCAGCGAGAACGACACCAGGATCGGGGCCCAGATGTTCGGCAGCAGCTGCCGGAAGAGCATGTGCCCCAGCCCCGCGCCGCTGGCCCGGGCCGCCTCCACGAACTCGCGTTCGCGCAGCGACACCACCTGCCCGCGGACCAGCCGGGCGGTGCTGGTCCAGCCGAAGGCGGAGAAGACCCCGATCAGGGTGGCCACCGCGAACCAGGTCGGCACGGCGTCGCGCGGGCCGTAGAAGCGCAGCGAGAACGTCGGCACCACGGCCAGGGCGAAGATCAGGAACGGCATCGCCAGGGCGACGTCGGTGACCCAGCTGATCACCGCGTCCGCCTTCCCGCCGAGGTAGCCGGCGAGGATGCCGAGGACCACGCCGATCGTCGTCGTGATCAGGGCGGCGCCGAGCGCGATCAGCAGCGAGGTGCGGATGCCGTAGACCATCCGGATGAAGATGTCCCGGCCCACGCCCGGCTCCAGGCCGAACCAGTGGTCGCCGCTGACCCCGCCGGCGTATCCCAGCGGCATCCCGGTGCTGTCCAGCAGGTCGCCGAACACCTCGCTCGGCGACGCCCCGTAGAGCCGCTGCACCAGGGGCGCGGCCAGGGCCAGCAGCACGAAGACGACCAGCAGCACGCCGCTCACCAGGGCGGTGCGGTCGCGGCGCAGCCGGCTCCAGACGAGCTGGCCGGGCGAGCGGCCGGCCAGCGCCTTCTGCTCGCCGTCGGCACCGCCGGACTCGATCTCGGCGAGCGCCACACCCTCGACCGGGGACAGGCTCATTTCGACACCTCCTCGGCGGTCGCGCCGGCCCCGGTCGCCCCGGGACCTGCCGGCCGCGCGTCGTCACCGGCCGGTCCCGTGGTGGCGCCGACCGGCCCCGTCTCCGGGAAGTGGCAGGCGGTGGACTGGGCGCCGCCGTCGCGCGGCACCAGCGCCGGCTCCTCGGTGGCGCACCGCTCCTGCGCCTTCCAGCACCGGGTGCGGAAGCGGCAACCCGACGGCGGGTCCAGCGGCGTCGGGACGTCCCCGGAGAGCCGGATCCGGCCCGCCGCGCCGAGCTGGGTGACGTCGGGGATGGCCGAGAGCAGGGCCCGGGTGTACGGATGCTGCGGGCGCTCGTAGATGTCGTCCCGGTCACCGATCTCGACGATCTTGCCGAGGTACATGACGGCGACCCGCTGGCAGAAGTGCCGCACCACGGCCAGGTCGTGGGCGATGAAGACGAACGCCAGGCCCAGGTCGCGTTGCAGGTCGCGCAGCAGGTTGACCACCTGCGCCTGGATCGACACGTCCAGGGCGGAGACCGGCTCGTCGGCGACGATCAGCTTGGGGCGCAGCGCGAGCGCGCGGGCGATGCCGACGCGCTGCCGCTGACCGCCGGAGAACTCGTGCGGGTAGCGGTTGTAGTGCTCCGGGTTGAGCCCGACCAGCTCCAGCAGCTCCTGGACCCGCTTCTTCAGGCCGCCCGGCGGGTTGACCCCGTTGACCTGCAACGGCATCGCCACGATCCGGCCCACCGTGTGCCGGGGGTTCAGCGACGCGTACGGGTCCTGGAAGATGATCTGGAGGTCCTGCCGCAGCGGGCGCAGCTCCCGGCGCCCGGCGTTGGTGATGTCCCGGCCCTCGAACTCGATGCTTCCCGTGGTGGGCTCCAGCAGGCGCACCAGCATCCGCCCGGTGGTCGTCTTGCCGCAGCCGGACTCCCCCACCAGGCCGAGCGTCTCGCCCGGGCGCACGTCGAAGTCCAGCCCGTCGACGGCCCGCACCAGGCCGTTGCTGCGGAACCCGTTGCGCACCGGGAAGTGCTTGGCCAGCCCGCGCACCCGCAGCAGCGGCTCCACCGGCTCCTTGATCTCCACGTTCATCGGAGCCAACCTCCGTTCGCGACTGCGGGACTCCGCTGCGCTGCGTTCCTCGCGCTCACCGGGGCCCACCTTCCGTTCGCGACTGCGGGACTCCGCTGCGCTGCGTTCCTCGCGCTCACCGGGCCACTCCCACCTGGGCGATGTCCTCCGCGTACAGCCGGGTCCGGTCGTCGGCGGAGAGGTGGCAGGCCACCAGGTGGCCGGGCGCGCCCGCCGGGCGCAGCTCCGGAACCTCGGTGCGGGACCGGTCGCCGTTGCGGTCGGCGTAGCGGCAGCGCGGGTGGAAGGCGCAGCCGGACGGCAGGTTGATCAGGCTCGGCGGGTTGCCCTTGATCGGCACCAGGTCCGCGTCCGCGTCGCCGTGCAGCGAGGGCACGCTGGAGAGCAGACCCCAGGTGTACGGGTGCTGCGGCCGGCGGAGCACCTGCTCGACGCTGCCGTGCTCGACGGCCCGCCCGCCGTACATGACCAGCACCTCGTCCGCGACCTGGCTGACCACGCCCAGGTCGTGGGTGATCAGGATGATCGCGGAGTGGAACTCGGCCTGGAGGTCGGCCAGCAGGTCGAGGATCTGCGCCTGCACCGTCACGTCCAGGGCGGTGGTCGGCTCGTCGGCGATCAGCAGGTCCGGGTCGTTGACCAGCGCCATGGCGATCATCGCCCGCTGCCGCATGCCCCCGGAGAACTCGTGCGGGTACTGGTCGAAGCGGCGGGCCGGCTGCGGGATGCCGACCCGGCCCAGCATGTCCACCGTGCGCTGGCGGGCCTCGCGCCTGCCGGCCTTCGGGTGGTGCACCCGGTACGCCTCGGCGATCTGCCGGCCCACCGTGTAGTACGGGTGCAGCGCGGACAGCGGATCCTGGAAGATCATTGCAATGTCCCGGCCGCGCAGCCGGCGTACCTCCTCGTCCGGCAGGCCGACGAGCTGGCGGCCGCCGACGGAGATCTCCCCGGTGATGCTGGTCCGCTTGGCGCTGTGCAGCCCGAGGATGGCCAGCGAGGTGACGCTCTTGCCCGAGCCGGACTCACCGACGATGCCGAGGGTGCGTCCCCGGGCCACCTCGAACGACACCCCGTCGACGGCGCGCACCACGCCGTCCTCGGTGTCGAACCGGACCCGCAGGTCGCTCACCCGCAGGTAGGGGTCCTGGCCGGAGCGCTGCTCCGGCACGTTGGGGCGGTCCGGTTTCCCGGACGGCGCCGACTCCGGCCTGTCCACGACCGCCTCCCTCAGCGACGAAGAGAACTTACAGGAAAGCACTGAGGGTGAAAATAAGCTACATAACCGGAGCTGTCAGCGGGCCACAGCGTAACGACTCTGCAACGGGCGTGAACAGCCCTCACCTCGGCATTCACCGGCGTTGACCTCACGCCCCCGGACAGCGGGTGCGACGATGGGCGCGGCAGTCCCGCAAGGATGTCCCCCGGCACGAGGTGGAGGTGACGATGACCGCGGCGGTGTTCGGCCACGACGGCCCGTGGAGTGAAGAGGAGTACCTCGCCCTCGGCGAGACGCAGCAGCGCGTCGAACTCTTCGACGGGAGCCTTCACGTGACCCCAGCCCCCACGCCCCGCCACCAGAACATCTCCGGTGAGCTGCGGGCCGCCTTGCGAGGACCAACGCGGGAAGCCGGCCTCCGGGTCCTGGAAGCGGTGAACGTCCGGCTCCGGCCGGGGCGCATCCCCATCCCGGACCTCGTCGTCACGGCCCCAATCGACCTCGACGACCCCTGGATCGAGGCGGCCGACGTGAAGCTGGTCTGCGAGATCATCTCGCCGGGCAACGCGGCCACCGACAAGGTGCTCAAGATGCACTACTACGCGGCGGCCGGCATCGAGTGGTACCTCCTGGTGGAGCAGGAGACGCTGAGCGTGCACGTCTACCAGCGGCAGGGCGCCCACTACGTCGAGCGGTCGGTGACCAAGGCCGGCGAGACGCTGGAGCTGACCGAGCCGGTCCGGGCCACGATCCGGCCGGCGGACCTGCTCGCCTGACGGGCCACCGCCGCGGGACGCTTTTCGGGTGAGCCGCTCCGGTACGCCGGACAGGCGCCGGGTGAGGTTCTTAACATCCGGACATCGATCATCGTGCGGGGCTTTCCACCGGCCGGGACACACGGGACACTGCCTTGCGCGGACGGCTCGCGAAGATCGGCGTAACGTGTGTCACTTAGCTGCGCCGTATCACCGGCGCGGTCGTTGGTGTGCGCATGACGTGGCAAGCGGGTGCGGGTCTGCCGGTCCGCGTTGCCGACCGGAACTTGATCCGCCCGTGAGGGTCCTGTCAGGGAGACGACTCTAATGACATCAACGGCAACGAGGCCGCGGGGAGCGCGGGCGCGCGCCGCCATCGCGGCGAAGACGTTGCGAACCGACCGCTGGTGGCTCGCCCCGCTGATCACCGTGATCGGGCTCAGCGCGTGGGTGGCGTACGCGACGGTCCGGGTCTTCATGCACAAGTGGTACTGGGTCGAGGACTTCCACTACCTGACCCCGTTCTACTCGCCCTGCGTGACCGAGCGGTGCGTGGAGGGCGCCTCCCACTTCGGACGATTCCTGCCCGGCTGGTGGATCATCCCGGACGCGGCGCTGACGCTGCCGTTCCTGCTGCTGTTCCGGCTCACCTGCTACTACTACCGCAAGGCCTACTACCGGTCGTTCTGGCTGTCGCCGCCCGCCTGCGCGGTCCCCGACGGGCACAAGTCCTACGGCGGCGAGACCCGGTTCCCGCTGCTGGGCCAGAACCTGCACCGCTACTTCTTCTACGCCGCCGCGATCATCTCGCTGATCAACACCTGGGACGCGGTCCTGGCCTTCCACTCCCCCAAGGGGTTCGGGTTCGGGCTGGGCAACATCGTCCTGCTCCTGAACGTGGTCATGCTGTGGGCGTACACGATCTCCTGCCACTCGTGCCGGCACATCATCGGCGGGCGGCTCAAGCACTTCTCCAAGCACCCGGTGCGCTACCGGGCCTGGAGCTTCGTCTCCGCCCTGAACGTCCGGCACATGCAGCTCGCCTGGATCACCCTCGGCACGCTGGCCCTGACGGACTTCTACGTCATGGCGGTCGCGGCCGGCTGGTTCAACGACCTGCGGTTCATCAACTAGAGGGCCCCTGACATGACCAACACAACGCGAATCGAACGACACCACTACGACGTCGTCGTGATCGGGGCCGGCGGCGCCGGCCTGCGCGCCGCGATCGAGGCCCGCCTCGCCGGCAAGAAGACCGCGATCATCTCCAAGTCGCTCTTCGGCAAGGCACACACGGTGATGGCCGAGGGCGGCGCCGCCGCCGCGATGGGGAACGTGAACAGCCGGGACAACTGGCAGGTGCACTTCCGCGACACGATGCGCGGCGGCAAGTTCCTCAACAACTTCCGGATGGCCGAGCTGCACGCGAAGGAGTCGCCGCAGCGGATCTGGGAGCTGGAGACGTACGGTGCGCTCTTCGACCGCACCAAGGACGGGAAGATCTCGCAGCGCAACTTCGGTGGCCACGAGTACCCCCGCCTGGCGCACGTCGGCGACCGGACCGGCCTGGAGCTGATCCGCACCCTCCAGCAGAAGATCGTGTCGCTCCAGCAGGAGGACAAGCGCGACCACGGCTCGTATGACGCCCGGATCAAGGTCTTCTCCGAGACCACGATCACCGAGCTGCTGCTCGACGGCGACCGGGTCGCCGGCGCGTTCGGCTACTACCGGGAGTCCGGCGAGTTCGTCCTCTTCGAGGCGCCCGCGGTGGTGCTGGCGACCGGCGGCGTCGGCCGCTCCTACAAGGTCACCTCGAACTCCTGGGAGTACACGGGTGACGGGCACGCGCTCGCGCTGCGGGCCGGCGCGACGCTGATCAACATGGAGTTCCTCCAGTTCCACCCGACCGGCATGGTCTGGCCGCCCTCGGTGAAGGGCATCCTGGTCACCGAGTCGGTGCGCGGCGACGGCGGCGTGCTGAAGAACTCCGACGGCAAGCGGTTCATGTTCGACTACGTCCCCGACGTCTTCCGCAAGCAGTACGCGGAGACCGAGGAGGAGGCGGACCGCTGGTACACCGACCCGGACAACAACCGGCGCCCGCCGGAGCTGCTGCCGCGCGACGAGGTGGCCCGGGCGATCAACAGCGAGGTCAAGGCCGGGCGGGGCACGCCGGCGGGCGGCGTCTACCTGGACATCGCCTCCCGCAAGCCGGCGGAGGAGATCCGCCGCCGCCTGCCGTCGATGTACCACCAGTTCAAGGAGCTGGCCGACGTCGACATCACCAAGGAGCCGATGGAGGTCGGGCCGACCTGTCACTACGTGATGGGCGGTGTCGAGGTCGACCCGGACAGCGGGGCCGCGTTCGGCCACGTGCGGGGGCTCTTCGCCGCGGGCGAGGTGTCCGGCGGCATGCACGGCTCCAACCGGCTCGGCGGCAACTCCCTGTCCGACCTGCTGGTGTTCGGCAAGCGCGCGGGCGGCCACGCCGCCACGTACGCCGACAGCCTCCCCGCGCGCCCGAAGGTGGGCGTCGCCGCCGTGGAGGCCGCGGTGGAGACGGCCCTGGCCCCGTTGCAGCGGGACACCGGCGAGAGCCCGTACACCCTCCAGCAGGACCTCCAGGCGGTGATGGGCGACCTGGTCGGCATCATCCGGCGCGAGGGCGAGCTGGTCGACGCGCTGGGCAGGCTGGCGGAGCTGCGGGAGCGGGTGGCGAAGGTCAGCGCGAGCGGCGGCCGGCGCTACAACCCGGGCTGGCACCTGGCGCTCGACCTGCGCAACATGCTGGTGGTCTCGGAGTGCACCGCGAAGGCGGCGCTGGAGCGGCGCGAGTCGCGCGGCGGGCACACCCGGGAGGACCACCCGGCGATGGATCCGGCGTGGCGTCGGGTCAACCTGGTCTGCTCCCTCGACGGCGACGCGGTGCGCCTGGAGCGCAAGCCGCTGCCGAGGATGCGCCCGGAGCTGATCGGCCTCTTCGACCGCGCGGAGCTGGCCAAGTACCTCACGGACGAGGAACTCGCCGAGTTCGACGCCCAGGTCGCCGACGTCGAGACCGAGAAGGAGCGCTGACGCATGGGTAACCAGAACCCCCAGGGGCCCGGGAAGCCGGGCGCGAAGCGCCAGTTCCGCATCTGGCGCGGCGACGAGAACGGCGGCGACCTCCAGGACTACATGGTGGAGGTCAACGAGGGCGAGGTGGTCCTCGACGTCATCCACCGGCTCCAGGCGACCGACGCCCCCGACCTGGCCTGCCGCTGGAACTGCAAGGCCGGCAAGTGCGGCTCCTGCTCGATGGAGATCAACGGCAAGCCGCGGCTGAGCTGCATGACCCGGATGTCCACCTTCACGGAGGACGAGACGGTCACGGTCACCCCGCTGCGCACCTTCCCGGTGATCCGGGACCTGGTCACCGACGTCTCGTTCAACTACGAGAAGGCGCGGGAGACGCCGGCGTTCGCGCCGCCGGCCGACCTGGCGCCCGGCGAGTACCGGATGCAGCAGGTCGACGTGGAGCGCTCGCAGGAGTTCCGCAAGTGCATCGAGTGCTTCCTGTGCCAGAACGTCTGCCACGTGATCCGGGACCACGAGGAGAACAAGCAGGCGTTCTCGGGGCCGCGGTACTTCATCCGGGCGGCCGAGCTGGACATGCACCCGCTGGACGCGAAGAGCGACCGCAAGGAGTACGCGCAGGCCGAGCAGGGTCTCGGATTCTGCAACATCACCAAGTGCTGCACCGAGGTCTGCCCCGAGCACATCAAGATCACCGACAACGGGATCATCCCCATGAAGGAACGGGTCGTCGACCGCAGGTACGATCCCCTCGTGTGGCTTGGTAGCAAGATCTTCCGGAGGGGTCAGGTGCCTCAGACCATCGTGACCAGCGAACACGCCAGCGGCGCGGTCCGCGGCAGCGCCGCCCACGGGGGCGTGCACTCGCACGCGGGCGGCTCCCACGACCCGCGGGCCGAGGTGCAGGCGCAGCGCGGCGTCAACTGGGACCGCGAGGTGCCGAGGCCGACCGCGCCCGCCGTCGACGACCACGGCAGGCTGCCGCTGACGGAGCTCACCTTCGACCGGGCGGCGGCGCCGTCGCCGTTCGGCGACGACGTGACCTTCCCGCTGCCGCCGGAGCACCTGAACTTCGCCCACCCGGAGCAGGACAAGCACTGACGTGCGCTAACGACGACGGGGGCCGCGGCTGATGCCGCCGGCCCCCGTCCTCTTTCGGCTCGGATGTCCGCTTCCGCTCAGGCGGCGGCCAGGATGGGCCGGAGGGCCGCGACGATGGGTGCGTCGGCCGGG
This sequence comes from Micromonospora sp. DT46, assembly GCF_049841735.1. NCBI lineage: Bacteria > Bacillati > Actinomycetota > Actinomycetes > Micromonosporales > Micromonosporaceae > Micromonospora > Micromonospora sp. DT46. The sequence goes on from NZ_JBNCKW010000002.1 coordinate 166,736, forward strand.
AGCCAGGTGACGGTGTCCAACTCGTCGGCGGAGAGCCAGCGCAGCGCCGAGTGTTCGAGGGCCTGCGGCTGGTCGTCGTGCAGCAGGCGGGCCGCGTACACCTTGAGCACCGAGCGGCCGTGGGCCATCCGGACGTTGCGGCCCACCCGGTCGCCGATCTCCACGCGTACGGCCAACTCCTCGGCGCACTCGCGGGCGAGCGCGGCGGTCTCGCTCTCGCCCGGCTCCACCTTGCCGCCGGGAAACTCCCACATGCCCGCCACCTCGGGCGGGGCTGAGCGGGCGCAGGCGAGCACCCGGCCGTCCCTGATGATCGCTGCCCCGACGATCACCCTGAGGTCCCGTCGCTCGGCCTGCCCGCCGCCATTCGCCCGTTCGGTCCGCACGGGCGTCCAGCGTGCCAGATCAATCGGCGGTTTGGGTAGCGTGGCCGACCGTCAGGGCAGGAGAACCCGGAAGTGTGGGCGTGGACACACCCAGCATGCGAGGACAGACTAGAAGGCACCGACAAGACACGGGACGGCGACGATTTGGCCACAAGCCGGCAACGGCGCCTGGGAGGTGCGGTGATGCGCGCGCTGTTCAGCAGTCGATCCAAGCACGACTACCTCGACGACGCTCTCACCCTGCTCCCCGGCTGGATCCGCGAGGGTGAGCAGATCCGACGCACCCTCGTCATCGACGACTCGCAGCACGCCGCCCTCACCGAGCGGGTGAAGGTGGTCGCCGACGCGCTGCACCTGCGTCCGGAGATCAGCCGCCTGGCCGACCAGACCCGCATCCGGGTGGGACACGGCAACGCGCCGCTGACCGAGGGGGAGGTCCTGCTGGCCGCCCGCATCGAGGACGCCTACCGCGCGGTCACCCAGCCCTGACCCCGTTCCGCCCGGAGCCCCGGCCCGGGGCGTCGGCCGCTCAGGCGGCGTCCTGGGGATACCAGCGCAGCTCGACGGAGTTGCCGTCCGGATCCCGCACGTAGAGCGAGGTGGCGCTGCCCCGCGCGCCGAACCGGCCCACCGGCCCCTCGATCACCGCGAAGGCACCCGACGCGACGACCTCCGCCCAGTCCAGCGGCTCCACCACCAGACAGAAGTGGTCGACGTTGGATTCGCCCCGGTCCCGGCGCACGAGGTCGATGATGGTCCCCGCGTCGACCCGTACCGAGGGGAACGGGACCGCGCCGGCCCGCCACTGGTCGACCCGCACCGGGGCCAGGCCGAGCAGCCCGCAGTAGAAGTCCAGCGCGCGCTCCACGTCGGTCACGTTGAGCACCAGGTGGTCGAAGCCCGTGACCCGTACCGCGCTCACCTGACCTCCAGAGCGTGGGCCTGGCGCAGCCAGTCGGTGAACAGGGCGGGGTCGACGTCGGCGAGGGTGCGCAGCTTGACGGAGGCCATCTGCCGGGCGCCGGCGACCAGCCGCCCCGACGGGTCGGTGACCTCGCCACCACGCCACAGCCCGAAGGTGACGTACGTGCCGTACGCCTTCACGAGGCAGACGGGGCGCCGACCCGGCCGGTCGCCGAGGCCCCAGACCGGGTGTCCGTGCCACACCGCCCCGGTCGCGCCCGGCAGGGCCGACTCGATGACGGGGCGCAGCTTCTCGCCGATCTCCCGCAGCGGGGCGTCGAGATCGGCCAGGTAGTCGGTGACTGTCGTCGTTTCCATGCCCCTCACGATCCGCCGGCCGGCGACGTCGACCAAGACGCGATCGCACTACCATCGTTGAGCCGGAGTCAACGATGGGGCGGGACGTGCTGGAACGACACGAGCTGGAGACCTTCCTGACCCTCGCCGAGGAGTTGCACTTCGGCCGGACGGCGGAGCGCCTGCGGGTGACCACCGGGCGGATCAGCCAGGTGGTCAGGAAGTTGGAACGCCGCGTCGGCGCCCCGCTCTTCACCCGTACCAGCCGGGTCGTCCAGCTCACCCCGATCGGGCGGCAACTCGCCGAGGACCTGGCGCCGCTGGTCGCCGGCATCGACGACGCCGTACGCCGGGCCGTCGACGCGGGACGAGGCGTGACCGGGCGGCTGCGGGTCGCCTTCCTCGGCGAGTGGACCGCCCCGGCGCTGCTCAAGGCCGTCGCCCTGTTCTCGCAGCGCCACCCCGACTGCCAGGTCGAGGTGCGGGAGGTGCAGCTCTTCAACTCCCGGCAGAGCCTGCTCGACGGCTCCGTCGACGTCCTGATGGCCGCGTACCCCTTCGACGGGATGGCCTGCGGCCCGGCGCTGCTGGAGGAGCGACGGTTGCTCGCGGTGACCGCCGGGCACCCGTTGACCCAGGAGGCGTCGGTCTCCCTGGAGACGCTCGGCGACCACCCGGTGGTGCAGTACCCGGCCGTGACCTCGGCGGAGTTCAAGCGCGACCGCACCCCCGAGCAGACCCCGTCGGGGCGGCCGGTGCCGAAGGGGCCGGCGGGCAACACGTTCTCGGAGATGCTGACGCTGGTCGCGATGGGGCGGGGGGTGCTGCCGGTGGGCGAGCACACGCGCCGCTACTACCCACGCCCCGACGTGGCGTACGTACCGATCCGGGACGCGCCACCGATCCGGCGGGGCCTGGTCTGGCGGGAGAGCAACGGCACGGCCCGGGTCCACGAGTTCGTGCGGGCCGCGACCGACGCGAACACGACCTGACGGGGCCCGCCCGGACTGGCATGATCGACGCCGATGAGGCACGGAGAGTTCCGCCATCCACGGCTGGTCGAGGTCTACGACGCCGAGTGCCCCTGGTCGCGCGACGACGACTGGTTCCTCGCCGTCGTCGGCGAGACGCCCGGCGTACGGGTCATCGACCTGGGCTGCGGCACCGGGCGGCTCACCCTCGCCCTGGCCGAGGCCGGCCACACCGTCACCGGCGTCGACCCGGCCGGCGCGTCGCTGGACGCCGCCCGCGCCAAGCCGGGCGCCGAGCGGGTGACCTGGGTCGAGGGCACCTCGGCCGTACTGCCGGACCGGTCGTCCGACGTGGCGGTGCTGACCAGCCACGTCGCGCAGTTCCTCGTGGACGACGACGAGTGGGCGCGTACGCTCGCCGACCTGGCCCGGGCGCTGGTGCCCGGCGGCCGGCTGGCGTTCGACTCGCGCGACCCGGCGGACCGGCGGTGGGAACGCTGGAACCCGGTCGACTCGCGGCGACGGATCACGCTGCCCGGCGGCGAGGTGGTCCGGGCGTGGACGGAGGTCCACACGGTGGCCGGCGGGCAGGTCGACTTCACCCACCACTACCTCTTCGGCGACGACGAGGAGTTGCTCAGCTCGGCCACCCTGCGTTTCCGCACGGAGGAGGAGCTGCGCGGTTCGCTGCGGACCGCCGGCTTCGCCGTGGACCGGATCCACGGCGGCTGGGGCGGGGAGCCGGTGGGCCGGGGTGACGGCGAGTTCCTCGTCCTCGCCCGCCGGCAGTGATCTTCGGTTGGCGCGCGCGGCCTACCGTGGGGGCATGGCGAACGCGACGTACGACCGCAAGGAGCAGTTCCAGCAGATCCAGAGCGGCCTGCTCCACGGAGAACAGATCATCGCCGTCTACGACGCCGTCGGCACCGGCACCGGCTTCATCGGCCTGACCGACCGGCGCGTCATCATCCAGGACCGCTCCTTCGTCGGTAAGCGGTACGCCATCACCAGCATCCCGTACTCGAAGATCACCAGCGTCAGCGTGGTCAGCAACAAGTCGTGGGGCGGCTCGTTCTTCTCCACCGGGGCCATCGCGATCCACGTCGGCACGCACACCTACGAGGTGGAGTTCCGGGGCGCCGACAAGAGCCACCACGTGCACAACGTGATCCTGCACCACATCAGCTGAGCTGGTCGGCGCGCTCCAGCAGGGCGCGGCGCTCCGCCCCGCGGTGGGCGTCGGCGGCCCGCCGGAACAGCGCGGCGGCCCGCTCGCGGTCGCCCTGCCGGGCGGTCAGCTCCGCCTCCGCGGCGACGGCGAGCGGGTAGCCGTCCAGCGCCCCGCCGGCCCGGGCGGCGGCCAGCAGCGCCAGCCCCGCCGCCGGCCCGTACGCGTAACCGTGCGCGACGGCGCGGTTCAGCTCGACCACCGGCGACGGCTGCCACCCGGCGAGCCGGTCGTACGCCTCGGCGATCGCGACCCAGTCGGTGGCCTCGGCGGACGCGGCGGTGGCGTGGCAGGCGGCGATCCGGGCCTGGAGGGCGTACGGGCCGTCCGCCGGGACCCGCGCGAGGATGCCGACGCCCTCGGCGATCGCGGCGTGGTCCCAGCGGGCGCGGTCCTGCCGGTCGAGGGTGAGCAGGTTGCCGTCGCGGTCGCGGCGGGCGGCGCGCCGGGAGTGCTGGAGGAGGAAGAGGGCCAGCAGGGCGGCCACCTCGGGCTGGCCCGGCATCAGCCGGTCGAGCAGCCGGGCCAGGCGGATCGCCTCGTCGGCGAAGGCGGGCTCGCCGTCGGCGTCGTAGCCCCGGGTGAAGAGCAGGTACAGCACGGCGAGGACGCCGGGGAGCCGCTCCGCGAGCATCGGGCCGGTCGGCACCCGGTACGGGATGCCGGCGGCGGCGATCTTCGCCTTGGCCCGGGTGAGCCGCCGGGTCATGGTCGACTCGGTGACCAGGAAGGCCCGCGCGATGTCGGCGGTCGACACCCCGCAGACCGTACGCAGCGTCAGGGCGACCCGCGCCTCCAGCGCCAGGGCCGGGTGGCAGCAGGTGAAGACGAGCCGCAGCCGATCGTCCACGATCTCCCCCTCCCCCGCCGTTCCCGGCTCGGGCTCCGGTCCGGTCAGCGTGAGGACTGCCAGCTCACGCAGCTTGCGCCGCTCGACCGAGGAGCGCCGGAGCACGTCGATCGCGCGGTTGCGGGCCACCGTCATCAGCCAGCCGCCCGGGTTGGCGGGCACGCCCTCCACCGGCCATCGGGCCAGCGCGAGCGCCGACGCCTCCTGGGCGCAGTCCTCGGCCAGGGTCCAGTCGCCGGTGACCCGGATCAGCGTCGCGACGATCCGGGCGTACGACCCGGTGCTCGCGGTGGCGACGGCGTCGGCCACCGCGAGCCGGTCGGTGGGGCCGTCAGCCACCCAGGCTGACGATCGGACGTAGTTCGAGCCGGCCCTCGCGCGCCATCGGGTGGGCGCGCGCCACCTCGATCGCCTCGTCCAGGTCGGCGCACTCCAGCAGGTCGAAGCCCACGATGACCTCCTTGGTCTCGGCGAACGGGCCGTCGGAGACCAGCAACTCCCCGTTGCGGACGCGGACCGTGGTGGCCGCCGTCGTCTCCGCCAGGGCGTCGCCCGTCAGCCGCCGGCCCCGGGCGTCGTTCTCCGCCACCCACGCCTCGATGTCCGGCCAGTCGGCCCGATCGGTGTCCGGCTCGCTGTCGGTGCAGACGAACATCAGGTATTTCATGTCGCTCCTCGATGTCGGGTACTCACCAGGGTGACGAACGGGCGACCCGGTTCCGGACGACGTGCGACCGGCGGTCTCAGAATCTCGCGGGGCGGCGGGTGCACGGACCGTCGTGGTCGGCCCGCAGCAGGCAGCGCCGGCCCTCGGGCAGCAGCGTGTCACAGAAGACCCGGTGCCGCAGGTGCTGCGCGTCCTCGGCGGAGACCGTGGTCTCACCGGGGTCGGTCTGCGCGAGCACGCTCGCCCACCGCGCCACGACCCGCGCCAGGCGTACGGCGGAGAGCAGGTCCCTCGTGACCTCGTTGCTCCGGTCCGAGGGAGTGGTCAGCACGGTGCGGGGCCACGGCACCCACGTGCGGGAGACGCCAGCGCGCCGGCCGGTCGAAGTGCCTCCCGGCGCAACGGTGGTCGCACGGATGCCCACGGGCGAGGAGCGACGGAGCATGCAACTCGACGAGGGCGTGCCGGTGCTGGAGGTTCGCCACCCGGAGGGCACCACGGAGGTGCTGGCCGGCGACCAGGTCAAACTGACCCGCCCCACCGGCTGACCCACCACCCCCCGACGCGCGGCCGCGCGTCCTGCCACGCCGGCCGGGACGTCCCGCAGCGCCGCGACGCCGAGCAGCGAGTGGAACACCACGTGCGTCAAAGCGCCTGTTTGACACCCATGGGTTCCACTCGTCCCGGCGGCGTTGGGCTATCGGGGCAGTCGGCAACGTCGTGGGCGTTGGCTCGGGCACCGGCCGAACCCCGACCGGCACCTGGCGCCGCGGAGCGGGTCGGTGGCGGCAGCGGTCACTGCTGGTCTAGCAGGAACGGTGTGTCCGGGCAGATCAGGCACACGAAGATGCGCAGCGCGCCGTGCCGGCCGACGACGACTCCGGTCGGCTCGTGCGGGTCGTGGTCGGGCTGGCCGTCCGTCCGCGTCGGCTGCCACCGGCCGGTGCCCCGCTCCGAGGAGGCGACGACGAGGGCCAGCGTGGTGGGGCCGGCGCAGCGGGGGCACGGCGTCGGGCGCAGGTCGGTGAGGCTCCAGTCGGCGTAGCCGCCGACCTTCCAGCCGGGCGCCATGAGGGTGTCGACGTAGTTGTTGTCGTCGTACTCGCCCTCCTCGTCCTGCTCGTCGACCAGTATCCGCAGGGCCTCCGGCAGTTCCTGCGGGTACGGGTACTCGACGATCTGCTCCGGGTGCAGCCGGCACGGCCGGGGCACGTACCCGTCGTTCCCGATCTCGCCGCGCGGCGGCTGGCCGAGGAGATCGGTCAGGTCCGCCTCCCGCCGCCAGCGCAGCTCCACCGTCGGCCCCCACGGGCCCTCGGCGTGCTCGAACGGGCACCACAACACCTGCAACAGGTCCGCCCCGCCGGGGCGCGGCAGGTCGGGGACGTCCTGCGCGCGCAGTTGCGCCAGTGGGACCATCGGGTTCGGCGCGGGGTGCGGTCGTGGCACGTACCGGTAGCCGACGACCGGGCCGCCATCGCGCGAGCCCCAGCCGGTGAAGCCCGGGCCGACCAGGGTGGCGATCTCCCGGTGCAGCTCGACCTCGCCCTCGGCCAGGACGTGCGACTGCGTGCGCCCGCGTTCCGCCGCCCGCATCCGCTCCACCAGGTCGGCCGGGACCGGCACCTCCTCGTGCACCATGTGCGGCGCCTCGCAGGTGGGCCAGGGCTCGTCGGCCGGCCAGAGCAGCGGCCCGCCGACGTGGCTCCCGGCGGCCGTGACCGCCCCGGGGCGCGGGTGCAGGCGGGTCGCCGTGCGGCCCCACTTCTCAAGGCCGGGGTAGCGGGCGAGCACGTCGGGCGGGAGGGGCGGGGTGATCATGGCGAGATCGTAGGCGGTCGACGGTCGACCGATCAGCCGCCGCCGACCACGTCGCAGGGGTGGGTGTCGCCCGGGTCGTACGGCGTGTCCGCCAACTCGACGGCCTGGGAGTGCTCCAGGGCGAAGTAGACGTGGGCGCAGCGCGGCTCCACCGTGACCGCGTCGCCCGCCTCGATCGTCAGCTCGGTCCGCTCGCCGGAGTCCAGGTCGCGGAACACCGCCCGGAGCCGCCCGCTGATGACGTACAGCGTCTCCGTCTTGTGGGCGTGGTAGTGGTTGCCGCGCGGCCGGGCGGCATCCGGCCGGAACTCCAGGTACGCCAGGAAGCGGTAGGTGCCGCCGTTGACGATCTGGGCCAGCTCGCCGGCCGGCGACTGGATCCGACCGCCACCTTCCGGGATCGGCGGTGACGTCACCGGAAGCCGGCGGAGGCGTACCTTCTGCACCGCCCGATCGTAGGTCCCGCCCGGCACCGCCCGGCCCGCGACGCGCGCAACCCGCACCGGCGGCGTCAGCGGTGCCGCCTGCCCAGCCGCCAGCCCGCCGCCGTCCAGCACGCCCCCCAGAGCAGGAAGAACGGCGACCACAGCAGCAGGTCCCACCACGCCAGGTCGCGTGCCAGGGCGGCGTGCCCGACCGGCGGCGGCCGGACGCCGGTCAGCAGCAGCGCGTCACCGACCAGGCCGTGCCCCAGCGCCCCGACCGCACGGGCGATCATGAGGATGCCGAGCGTCCAGGTGACCGCCAGCAGCAGCCGGCGCGGCAGGGTGGCCCGCCACGGACGCAGGGTGGCCAGCGCGACCACGACGCCGACGACCGCGGCGGCGGCCAGCACCCAGTGGCTCGCCACGAACAGCGGATCACGGGCGAGGAGCCGTTCGCGCAGCTCCGGCGGGAGCGGATCCTTGTCGGCCAGCGCGTTTGCCCCCAGCGCCTGCGCGAGCTTCATCGCCCCGTAGGCCGACGCGCATGCCGCCGCGCCGTACGCGCCCACCCGCGCCCGGTCAGTGCGCGGCACGTCTCGTCACCACCACGTAGGACCGGATCATCGCCACGAGCAGCCCGATCATGACGAGCCCGAGGACCCCGTGGTACCACTGCCAGCCCACGCCGAGGCCCACGAACCCGTCCACGATCATGATCGTCGCGCCGGCCCCGACAGCCAGCAGCATGCCCGCCAGCGCCAGCAGCATCAGGGGCCTCGGCACCCGGCGCCCCGACGCCGTGACCGTGGCGAGGGCGAGGCAGGCGCCCGCCACCCCCGACGCGGTCGCCGACCACTGCGCGGTCGCCACGCCCATCACGTCGCGGGCGTAGCGTTCGTGCTCGGCGGCCGGGACGACCGGGCCGCCCGGGAAACCGAGCCGGGATTCGAGGGCGAAGGCGGCCTTGCCCACGGCGTACGCGAGGAAGAGCACCGCCACCGCGTAGGCCGGCCATCGCCGCGCACCGGAAGAAGCATCCATGCTCCCGACGCTAGGCCCGACGGACCCCGCGCCGACTCCCGAGCGCGAGGGGACGCCCTCCCCCGTGGGAGGGAGCGCGGACGGCCGCGCGGCAGCGGCGGCGGTGGTGGCAGGGGCGGCGGTGACGTGCAGGGGCTGGCCGGTGGCACGTGCGGGCGCGCCCCCACCGGTGATCATCGCGGCGTGGAGGCGCGCCCTACCGACAGCGTCGGCCGTGGAGCGGATCCCGTGCGACCCGCTCCAGTTGCCAATATTCCGCAGTTGCCAAGAGTTTGCAATAAGGCATACTGATCGGAAGATCGTCCACTCGCGAAAGGGTCCCCATGGCCGTCTACAAGCTCCCCGACATGCCCTACGACTATGGAGCGCTGGAACCCGCCATGAGCGGTCAGATCCTGGAGCTGCACCACAGCAAGCACCACGCGGCGTACGTCAAGGGCAGCAACGACGCCCTTGACCAGCTCGCCGAGGCCCGCGACAAGGGCGACTACTCGGCGCTGGTCGGCCTGGAGAAGACCCTGGCCTTCAACCTCTCCGGGCACGTCCTGCACTCGATCTTCTGGAACAACCTCTCCCCCGATGGCGGCGACCGCCCCGACGGCGAGCTGGCCGCCGCCATCGGCGAACACTTCGGCTCGTTCGACGGCTTCGCCGGGCAGCTCTCCGCCGCCACGAAGAGCGTGCAGGGCTCCGGGTGGGGCGTCCTGGCGTGGGAGCCGCTGGCGCAGCGCCTCATCGTCGAACAGGTCTACGACCACCACGGCAACGTCGGGCACGGCTCCACGCCGATCCTGGTCTTCGACGCCTGGGAACACGCCTACTACCTCCAGTACAGGAACGTGCGCCCGGACTACGTCGACCGCCTCTGGGACCTGGTCGACTGGGCCGACGTCACCCGACGCTTCGACGCCGCGCGGGCCGCCGGCAACCCGCTCACCGTGACGCCCTGATCCGGCCGATCGCTGACCGGGTCGTGCTCCCGCTACCGTTCCCACCATGACGGTGGTGCGCTCGATCCTGCTGTTCCTGCTCGCCGCGCTCGCCGAGATCGGCGGGGCCTGGCTCGTGTGGCAGGGCTGGCGCGAGCACCGGGGGCTGCTGTGGGTGGCGGCGGGGGTCGTCGCCCTCGGCCTCTACGGCTTCGTCGCCACCTTCCAGCCCGACCCGAACTTCGGCCGGATCCTGGCCGCCTACGGCGGCGTCTTCGTCGCCGGCTCCCTCGCCTGGGGCATGGTCGTCGACAAGTTCCGCCCCGACCGCTACGACGTCGTCGGCGCGGCCATCTGCCTGGTCGGGGTCGCCATCATCATGTACGCCCCACGCAGCGGCTGAGATGACGGTGACTGCCACTTCGGCACCCATGGTCGACGCGCCAGCCACCTGCATGACGACGGTCGCTCACCCTCAGTGCGGTGACCGCGTCTCCGGAACCCGGGGAGGGCAGTCGACGGACACCGGGGCGATCTCGCGGGGCCCGCTGCTCTGTCGTGTGACGTCGAAACGGACGCAGATGTTGTAGTGCGTCTCCTCGCCGAGCCAGGTGTCCGCGGCGGCGCCCACCATCGCCACCTCCACCCTGGCCAGCAGGCCCACGCCGTGATCGTCAGGATCGTGGACCGACGAGGCGAGCTGCTCGCCCCCGGTCAGGGCGACGAGCCGGTCGAGCACCGACTCGTTGCTCGCCCAGCCGCTCAGGCTGTGCGAGTCGGTCGCCCACGCCTCGGTCTCGTGGGCGATCTGCCCGGCCCTCTCCAGGACGCGGTCCCGGGCCGCGTCGTGGCCCGAGCGGGCGCAGCCGACGCAGGACAGCACGACGAGGCAGGCCAGCAGACCACCGCGCCCGACGGCGCCTGTCGCCCGCCGCAGGGCCGAGCCGGACGCCTGTCGACCACCGCTGTGCCGTGACATGACGTAAGGAGATCAGCGATCCCGTCGTCAGGCATCCGTCCGGGTACTCAGAAGAAGCAGCGTCCCGCCATGCGCGACCCCACGGTCGGCATCCGGCCCGGCGGCAACGGCGTGCGCGCCCTCAGTACGGCTGGCCGCACACCTTCCAGGCCCCGTCCTCCTTCACCAGCCTGAACGTGTGCTGGTTGGTGAAGCCGCTGCCCAGCGTCAGGGCCATGCTCACCGTCGCCGACGTGCGGCCGTTGACGCTCGACACGTTGACGCCGTTGACCTTGTGACTGTGGATCCTCGGCTGCTGGGCGACACCCTGGGCGAACGCCTCCCTCGTGTACCCGCCGCGCGTGTCGCCGCACAACAGCTCGTACGCCGCGTCCGGATCGCCGGCCTCCAGGCGGCTCACGAACGACTCGGCGGCCTGCCGCGCCGGATCCGTCGCGCCCTTGACACCTTTGAACAGGAAGAAGCCGCCGATGCCGGCGCCGCCGCAGCACAGCACGACGACCACGCCGACGACGATCAACACGGTGCGCAGCGTGCGCCGCTTCGGCGGTTGGGGCACCTGGTACGGGTGGGTCATGGCTCATGACGGTAGAGGATGCGAGCAATGGAGCACTCGTCTTCATGAGGTCTCCCCGGCGGGTCTGGCACGCCCGGATGGTCACCGCGCTGGTGAACCGACTGACGGATCAGGCACCGCCTGGCATCGAGGGCGACAGGGAGATCACGATTCGACTCGACAGATGGAATCGTCCCGAGCCCAATCTCCTGGCCACGAGGGCGCCTTACGATCCGTCCCGCACCTTCTACACGCCTGAGGAGACTCTTCTGGTCGTGGAGGTGGTCTCTCCGGAGTCGGCCCACCGCGATCGGACGGTCAAGCTGCGCAAGTACGCGGAAGCCGGCATCGCCAACTACTGGCGCATCGAGGAGGAGGATGGATCACCGGTGGTCCACGCCTACGAACTCGACGGTCCCACTCGGTCCTATGTGCCGACCGCAATTCATCGACACGAGCTGCGCACCACGACGCCGTTCACGATCGAGCTCGATCTGAATGGGCTGGTGCCCGGCCGCAAGAGCTGAGCCGGGCACCGACTCCGTCAGAGCTTGGGTCGGATCGTCACTACACGTTGAAGCGGAACTCCACGACGTCGCCGTCCTGCATGACGTACTCCTTGCCCTCGATCCGGACCTTGCCGGCGGCCTTGGCCGCCGCCATCGAACCGGCCGCGACCAGGTCGCCGAAGGAGACCACCTCGGCCTTGATGAAGCCGCGCTGGAAGTCGGAGTGGATGACGCCCGCGGCCTCCGGCGCGGTCGCGCCGACCGGGATGGTCCAGGCGCGCGCCTCCTTGGGGCCGGCGGTGAGGTACGTCTGGAGCCCGAGCGTGCGGAACCCGACGCGGACGAGTTGGTTCAGGCCCGGCTCGTTCTGCCCGATCGACTCCAGCAGCTCGCGGGCCTCCTCGTCGGGCAGGTCCACCAGCTCGGACTCGATCTTGGCGTCCATGAAGACGGCCTCGGCCGGGGCGACCAGGGCGCGCAGCTCGTCGAGGAACTCGGCGTTGCCCAGCTCGGCCTCGTCGACGTTGAAGACGTACAGGAAGGGCTTGGTGGTGAGCAGGTGCAGCTCGCGCAGGTGCTCCAGCTCGATGCCCGCGTCCTTGGCGCCCGAGTAGAGGGTGACGCCGGTGTCGAGCAGCTCGACGGCCTGCTTGGCGGCGGTGACGGCGGCGGCCCGGTCCTTGCGGAGCTTGGCCTCCTTCTCCAGCCGGGGCAGGGCCTTCTCCAGGGTCTGGAGGTCGGCGAGGATCAGCTCGGTGTTGATCGTCTCGATGTCGTCGGCCGGGGAGACCTTGCCGTCGACGTGCACCACGTTCGGGTCGGAGAAGGCCCGGACGACCTGGCAGATCGCCGAGGCGTCGCGGATGTTCGCCAGGAACGCGTTGCCCCGGCCCTGCCCCTTGGAGGCGCCGCGCACCAGGCCGGCGATGTCGACGAACGACACGGGGGCGGGCAGCACCTTCTGCGAGCTGAAGATCTCGGCGAGCGTGTGCAGCCGCTCGTCCGGCAGCCCGACGACGCCGACGTTGGGCTCGATGGTGGCGAACGGGTAGTTCGCCGCGAGCACGTCGTTCTTGGTCAGCGCGTTGAACAGGGTGCTCTTGCCGACGTTGGGCAGGCCGACGATGCCGATGGTGAGACTCACGACGGGCCAGCTTACGCCGATGCCCCACACCCTTGACGAGGCAGGCCGCCACGCCCGACTGATCTTGGTACGGAACGGCCCCTCCAGGGGCGCTCCCGTACCAAGATCGACATGGAGGACCGGGCCGGCCCGGAGGGTCGGGCCGGGGTCGGGTGAGGCGGGTCAGGCGAGCAGGCGGGGGGTGATCGGGGTCTCCCGGGCGGTGCCGTCGTCGGCGCGGCTGACCTCGTACGCCGAGGGGCCCTCGCGGTCCGCGACCGCCTCGACCAGGCGGATGCCCCGGTAGAGCAGGCCGGTGCCGTCGTCGGTGCAGTGCGCGGTCGGCAGCACGCCGTCGGCGACCAGCTTGTGCATCAGCGGCCGGCGCTGCTCCTCGCTGTCGTAGTGCACGCCGTTGCCGTAGGGCAGCCAGCCCAGCCCGTCGGTGAAGCCGCGCAGGGTGGTGCCGAAGCTGTCGGTGGCCCCGCCGGCGTGCCAGCAGATCGAGCCGGCGGAGACGCCGCCGAGCACCACGCCGGCCTCCCAGCACTCGCGCAGGATCTCGCCGAGGCCGTGCACCCGCCAGACCGCGCAGAGGTTGGCGACGCTGCCGCCGCCGACCCAGATCACGTCCTGGGCGAGCAGGTGGGCGCGGACGTCGTCGACGTTCGGCATCGGGAAGAGCGCCAGGTGCGTCATCCGGAACCGGCTGCCGGCGAACGCCTCGTAGACCCGGGCGAGCGTGGTCGGCTGGTCCCCCTCGGCCTGGTTGAGGAAGCAGATCCTGGGCTCCGGCCCGGCCTCGGCCAACTCGGCGGCGAGGTCGAAGACGGGGTTGACCCGCCGGGGCCCGCCCTCGTGGCGCGGCGCGTAGATGCCCATGCTGGTGGCGAGGATGGTCGGTTCACTGGCGGGCACGGTCGTCCTTCCGTCGGGGTCGACTGTGCCCATCCTGCCCGAGGCCGCTCCCCTGCCGCCCAGCGCCCGCCACGCGGGCCCACCAAGGACGGTCGCCGGCACGGGCCGCCCGCCGCCGCCAGGGTCCGCGCCGCCGGTCAGCGTCCGCCGTCGGTGACCGCGCCCAGCAGCGTACGCAGCAGGTCGGCGAGGCGCCGCTGGTCCTCGGCGGGCAGCGCGTCGAGCAGCCGGCGCTGGACGGCCAGCCCCGCCTCGGCGGCCTCCTCCACCAGTTCGAGGCCGGCCGGGGTGAGCGTGACCTGGAGCCCGCGCCGGTCCGCCGGGTCGGGTGCGCGGCGGAGCAGTCCGGCGCGTTCCAGCCGGTCGAGTCGGCCGGTCATCCCGCCGGAGGTAAGCATCAGCGAGGCGGTGAGCGCCTTCGGTGCCAGCGTGTAGGGGGTGCCGGCGCGGCGCAGGGCGGCGAGCACGTCGAACTCGCCCCGGCTGATCGACCAGCGGGCGTAGGTGCGCTCCTGCTCGTCGCCGACGAGCCGGGCCAGCCGGTAGATCCGGCCGAAGACCGCCATCGGCTCGGGGCGCATTCCGGGCCGCTCGCGCTGCCACTGCTCGACGATGCCGTCGACGTCGTCCCGCTCGGTCACCCCCGGATTGTGCCGCACCTCGCACTCCCGCTTTCACTCGCCACGAAGTAGCTTAGTAGCAAGATACTTAGCAACAAGAGTTAGCGAGGAACCGTGGACCGACGCCGGCTCGACATCCTGCTCACCGCCGCCGCGCCGACCGCGTGGGGCACGACGTACCTGGTCACCAGCGAACTGCTGCCGCCCGACCGGCCGCTCTGGTCCGGCGTGATCCGGGCCCTCCCCGCCGGCCTGCTGCTGCTCGCGCTGACCCGGCACCGCCCGCACGGCGCCTGGTGGTGGCGCGCGGCCGTGCTCGGCGCGCTGAACATCGGGGCGTTCTTCCCGCTGCTCTTCTTCGCCGCGTACCACCTGCCCGGCGGCGCCGCCGCGGTGCTCGGCGCCACCCAGCCGCTGCTGGTGGCGGGGCTGACGGTGCTCGTGCTGCACGAACGGCCCCACCCCCGGGCGCTGGCCGCCGCGCTCGCGGCGCTCGCCGGGGTCACCCTGGTCGTGCTGCGCCCCGACGCGGGCCTCGACCCGACGGGCGTCGCCGCCGGGCTGACCGCCACCGCCGCGATGGGCGCGGGCCTGGTGCTGACCCGTCGCTGGGGCCGCCCGCCGGGCGTCGGCACGCTCACCGCCACCGGCTGGCAGCTCACCGCCGGCGGGCTGATGGTGGTGCCGGCGGCCCTGCTGGTCGAGGGGACGCCGCCCGTGCCCGACCCGCCGGCACTGGCCGGCTACGCGTGGCTGACGCTCGTCGGAACGGCGCTGGCGTACGCGCTGTGGTTCCGGGGCGCGGCCCGGCTGCCGGTCACCCAGGTGTCGCTGCTCGGGGCGCTCAGCCCGCTGACGGCCGCCGTGCTCGGCTGGGCCGTGCTCGGGCAGGCGATGACCGGCTGGCAGCTCGCCGGCTTCGCCGTGGCGGTCGGCGCCACCGTGGCCGGGCAACTCCCGACCCGCCGACCCGGCCCGGCGGGCACCGCGCCCGGCGGGCCGGCCTGGCGTCGGTCGCGGGGACCGGCGGGTCAGTCGCCCGGCCCGATGGGTCAGTCGCGGGGACCGGCCTGGCGGGGAACCACGGCCTCGATCGGCAGTGCGCCGGGAGCCAACTCCCCGGCGGCGGCCAGCGGCAGGGTGAAGCGGGCCTCGGCGGCGGGACCGGCCGCGTACGACTCGCGGAGCATCCAGCGCACCTCGTCGGCCGTCCAGCCCAGCCCGGCGCGGCCGGCGATCTCCCGGACCAGGCGCAGCGCCACCCGGGTGTCGTCGTCGTAGAACCGCATGCACCAGTGGTGCACCCACATGCCCAGCGCGCGGAGGCCGTCGGCGTCGAGCGAGCGCACCAGCCGGCCGCAGGCGGTGTCACCGAACGCCCGCCCCGGGTCGCCGGCCCGGTCCCGTTCGATCGCGCCGACGGCGGCCGGGGCGACCGCGCGCATCCGCTCGTAGAAGCGCTGCACCACCGCGCCGTCCAGCGGAGGGTGCCCGTCCCGTGTCGACGCCGCCCGCCGACCCGCCACGCTCGCCATCGCCGCACCCCTTCTTGAGTTGGTGGCCGGACGGTACCGACCACAACCGACACTTTCGGCGCCGGGCGTCCGGTTCAGGCCCGCACGGCCACGTCCGATTCCCGCGAGCCAGGGGCGCCTGGCAGGGGCATCATCGGTGACGTGGAGTTGGACTTCGAGCGGTGCTACCGGGCGGTCGACAGCCGCGACCAGCGGTTCGACGGCTGGTTCTACACCGGCGTCACGTCGACCGGGATCTACTGCCGGCCGTCCTGCCCGGCGACGACGCCGAAGCGGCAGAACGTCCGGTTCTTCCCCTCGGCCGCCGCCGCCCAGACGGCGGGGCTGCGCGCCTGCCGGCGCTGCCGGCCGGACGCCGCCCCGGGCTCCCCGCAGTGGGACGTACGGGCCGACGTCGTCGGTCGGGCCATGCGGCTGATCGCCGACGGGGTGGTGGACCGCGACGGCATCCCGGGGCTGGCCGCCCGGCTCGGCTACACGGAACGGCACCTGCACCGGATGCTGCGGGCCGAGATGGGCGCCGGTCCCCTGGCCCTGGCCCGGGCGCAACGCGCGCAGACCGCCCGCACGCTGATCGAGACCACGGGGCTGGGCATGGCGGAGGTCGCGTTCGCCGCCGGGTTCGGCAGCGTGCGGCAGTTCAACGACACGGTCCGGGAGGTGTTCGGGGCGGCCCCGTCCGAGCTGCGCACCGCCGGCCGCCGGTGCCCCGCGCCGGGCGGGGCGGGCACGATCACGCTGCGGCTCGCGTACCGCCCGCCGCTGCACGCGGAGGCGCTGCTGGACTTCCTCGCGCTGCGCGCGCTGCCCGGCGTCGAGGAGGTGCGCGACGGGACGTACCGGCGGGGCCTGCGGCTGCCGCACGGCGCGGGTGAGGCGGCCCTGACCCCGGCGGACGGGCACGTGACGGCGACGCTGCGGCTGACCGACATGCGCGACCTCGCCCCCGCCGTGGCCCGCTGCCGTCGCCTGCTCGACCTCGACGCCGACCCGACCGCCGTCGACGGCACGCTCGCCACTGACCCGGCGCTGGCCGGGGTGGTCGCCGCCGAGCCGGGCATCCGGCTCCCCCGCTCGGTCGACGGCTTCGAGATGGCCGTGCGCGCGGTCGTCGGCCAGCAGGTCTCCGTCCGCTCGGCCCGCACCACCCTCACCCGCCTCCTGGCACACCTCCGCCCGCCCGCCCGCCACACCCACACCCCCGGCCCCGCCGGCGTTGAT
This sequence comes from Micromonospora sp. DT46, assembly GCF_049841735.1. Classification (NCBI taxonomy): domain Bacteria; kingdom Bacillati; phylum Actinomycetota; class Actinomycetes; order Micromonosporales; family Micromonosporaceae; genus Micromonospora; species Micromonospora sp. DT46. The sequence goes on from NZ_JBNCKW010000002.1 coordinate 183,775, forward strand.
CAAGAGGTTTCGACAGCCGGGGCGCGCTCTCGGGAGCCGAAACCTCTTGATCAACTAGCCGAGGGGGCGGGGAGGGCGTGGCTGTCCGGTTTCCCCACCGCCGAGGAGGTGCTCGGGGTGCCGAACGAGGTGTTCGGGATGCCGGCCGGGAGGCGGGAGACGATTCGCGGGCTGGCCCGCGCCGTCGCCGACGGGTCGCTGGACCTGGCGCCGGGCGGGGACCGCGAGGAGACCGTCCGGCGGCTGCTGGCGCTGCCCGGGGTCGGGCCCTGGACGGCGGGCTACGTGGCCATGCGCGCCCTCGGCGACCCGGACGTCCTGCTCCCCACCGACCTCGCCGTACGCCGGGGCGCCGCCGCCCTCGGCCTCCCCGACGCCCCCACGACCCTCGACCCGTACGCCGACCGCTGGCGCCCCTGGCGCTCGTACGCGGTGATCCGACTCTGGAGAGCAGCATGAGCATGAACGACAGCACCGTCATCGACACCCCCGCCGGGCCGCTCAGCATCGTGGCCGGCCCGGACGGCGCGGTCCGGGCGGCGGGCTTCACCGGCGACCCGGAGAGCCTGCTCCCCCTGGTGCACCCGGCCCTGCGGGCGCCGCTGCGGCACCGGGCCGACCTCGGCCCGGTCAGCGTCGCCGTGGCGTCCTACCTGGACGGCGAGCTGGCCGCGATCGACGCCGTGCCGGTCCAGCAGCACACGGGGGGCGCGTTCATGGCACACGCCTGGCAGGTGCTGCGCGAGGTGAAGCCGGGCGACCCGGTGACCTACACCGGTTTCGCCGGGCTGGCCGGCCGCCCCGCCGCCGTACGGGCCGCCGCCGCAGCCTGCGCCCGTAACGCCGCCGCCCTGTTCGTCCCCTGCCACCGGGTGCTGCGCACCGACGGGACGCTCGGGGGCTACCGCTGGGGGCTGGACGTGAAGAAGTGGCTTCTCGGGCACGAGCGGCCATGACGGGAAGCCGACACCTGCGCCGGCCCCGTTTGAGGCTACCGTCGGGTAGTGCCTGCGGAAGGTGACGGCGACCCGGCCTGCCCGGTCGATGCCGGCCGGCACCCGCTGCACAGCCTCTGGCGACTGCGCCACTACCTGCGCCCGCACGCGGCCGAGTTCGGCTGGCTGCTGCTCGCCGGCCTCGCCGCCACCGGGGCCGGCATCGCCGTACCGCTGGTCGCGCAGCGGGTGGTGGACGGCCCGGTGGCCCGGCAGGACCCGGCCGGGCTGTTCCGGCTGGCCGGGCTGGCGCTGCTGCTCGGCCTGGTCGAGGCGCTGCTGATCTTCATCCGGCGCTGGGTGCAGTCGTCGTCCTCGATGCGGATCGAGGCGGCCATCCGCGAGGACGTCTACGCCCACCTGCAACGGCTGCCGACCAGCTTCCACGACCGTTGGCAGTCCGGCCAACTGCTCTCCCGGGTCACCAGCGACCTGTCGGTGCTGCGCCGGTTCCTCTCCTTCGGCCTCTTCTTCCTGATCCTCAACCTGGTGACCTACCTGGCCGTGGTGACGCTGCTGATCCGGCTGCACCCCGCGCTGGGGCTGCTGGTGGCGGCGAGCGCGGTGCCGCTGTTCCTGATCAGCCGCCGCTTCGCGCGGCACTACCACGCGGCCTCGCGGCGGATGCAGGACCAGCAGGGCGACCTGGCCACGCTGGTCGAGGAGACCGCGCAGGGGCTGCGCACGATGAAGGCGTACGGGCGGGGGCCGGAACTCGCCGCCCGCTTCGCGACCGGCGCGCGGGCGCTGCACGACACGGGGGTCGGCAAGGGCCGGCTGCTGGCCCGCACCTCCGCCCTGCTCGACCTGGTGCCCAACCTGACCCTCGGCGTGGTGCTGGTCGCCGGCGCGGCGGCCGCCGCCAGCGGGGTGCTGACCATCGGCGAACTGGTCGCCTTCGTCAGCCTCCAGCTCATGCTGATCTGGCCCGTGCAGTCGCTGGGCTGGATCATCGCCAACGGGCAGGAGGCCGCCACCGCCGCCGACCGGGTGCGCGAGGTGCTGGACACCCCGCCGGCCATCGTGGACGCCCCGCACGCGCTCGCCCTGCGCCGCGCCGACGTACGCGGGCGGCTCCGCTTCGAGCGGGTCTCGTTCCGTTACCCGGGCACCGCCGCGCCGGTGCTGCGGGAGATCGACCTGACCGTCGAGCCGGGCGAGACCGTGGCCCTGGTCGGGGCGACCGGCTGCGGCAAGAGCACCCTGCTCTCCCTGGTGCCCCGGCTGCACGAAGCGACCGGCGGGCGGATCACGCTGGACGGGCACGACCTGCGCGACCTGCGGCTGTCCGCCCTGCGCCGGCTGGTCGGGGTCGCCTTCGAGGAGCCGACGCTGTTCTCCATGTCGGTGTGGGAGAACCTCACGCTCGGCCGGCCGGAGGCCGGCGAGGACGAGGTCCGCGCCGCGCTCGCCCTCGCCCAGGCCGACTTCGCGTACGAACTGCCGTGGGGGTTGGCCACCCGGTTGGGCGAGCAGGGGCTGTCGCTCTCCGGCGGGCAGCGGCAACGGCTGGCGCTGGCCCGGGCGGTGCTCGGCCGCCCCGCGCTGCTCGTGCTGGACGACCCGCTGTCGGCCCTGGACGTGCACACCGAGGCGCTGGTCGAGACCGCGCTGAAGCGGGTGCTGCGCAGCACCACCGCCCTGCTGGTCGTGCACCGGCCCTCCACGATCGCCCTCGCCGACCGGGTGGCGCTGCTGGAGCACGGCCGGATCACCGCCGTCGGGCGGCACTCGGAGCTGCTCGCCGCCGTGCCGGCGTACCGCGCGGTGCTCTCCGCCGAGCCCACCCCCGCGCCGCCCGGCGACCGTGGCCTGGTGCGTTCGTGACCGGCGACACCGCCGGCCCCACGAGCGGGGCGGACCTCGCCCGGTGGCGCGGCGTCGCCACGGACCCGGACGCGGACCGCAGCCGCGCCGAGGACACCGACCCCGAGGCGGTGGCCCGGCTCCGGGCCCGCAGCCGGGTGCTGCTGCGCGACCTGCTGCGCCCGCACCGGCGCCGCCTCGCGCTGGCCGTCGCGCTGCTGCTCGGCCAGAACGCCGCCGCGATGGCCGGGCCGTACCTGGTGATGCTCGGCATCGACCGGGCGATCGCGCCGCTGCGGGCCGGCGATGCCGGCCCGCTGCTGGTCGTCGCCGCCGGGTTCGCCGCCGCCACCGCCGTCGAGTACACCGCCCGCCGGGGCTTCCTCACCCTCTCCGCGCGGATCGGCCAGGCCGTCCTGCTCGACCTCCGCCAGCGGGTGTACGCGCACTTCCTGCGCCTGTCGGTGGCGTTCCACGAGCGGTACACCTCCGGCCGGATGGTGTCCCGGCTCACCAGCGACCTGGACTCGATCGGCGAACTGGTCGGCGGCGGCATCGACGGCCTGGTGCTGGCCGTGCTGTCGATCCTGTCGGTCGCCGGCATCCTGCTCTGGCTGGACGTGCCGCTGGCCGCGGTGACGCTGCTCGCGTTCCCGTTCCTGATCCTGCTGAGCCGCTGGTTCGCGCGGGCGTCGGCGGACGCGTGGCGGCGCACCCGGGAGACGGTGGCGCTGGTCATCGTCCACTTCGTCGAGTCGATGCGCGGCATCCGGGCGGTGCAGGCGTTCCGGCGGGAGCCGCGCAACCAGCAGATCTTCGGGGCGGTCAGCGACGACTACCGGCGGGCCAGCCGGGACGCGTTCCGGCTGATCGCGACGTACTCGCCGGGGATCAAGGTGATCGGCAACGTCACCGTGGCGGTGGTGCTCTGCTACGGCGGCTGGCGGGTGCTGGGCGGGGCGACCGGGATCGGCGTGCTGGCGGCGTTCCTGCTCTACCTGCGGCGGTTCTTCGAGCCGATGCAGGAACTGAGCCAGTTCTACAACTCGCTCCAGTCGGCCACGGCGGCGCTGGAGAAGCTCGCCGGGGTGCTCGACGAACGGCCGTCGGTGGCGGAGCCGGCGCGGCCCGTGCCGCTGCCCGCAGGGCCGGGGCGCGGGGCGGTCGCCTTCCGGGCGGTCACCTTCGGCTACCGGCCGGACGCGCCGATCGTCGCCGGGCTGGACCTCGCCGTCCCGGCCGGCCAGACCGTGGCGCTGGTCGGGGCTACCGGCGCCGGCAAGTCGACCGTCGCCAAGCTGCTCGCCCGGTTCCACGACCCGTTCTCGGGCGCGGTCACCCTCGACGGGGTCGACCTGCGCGAGGTCGCCGACGCGGAGCTGCGGCGGGCCGTGGTCCTGGTCACCCAGGAGACCCACCTGTTCGGCGGCACGGTCGCGGAGAACATCCGGTTCGGCCGTCCCGGCGCCGACGACGCCGCCGTGGAGGCCGCCGCGCGGGAGATCGGCGCGCACGACTTCATCGCCGCCCTCCCCGACGGGTACGCCACCGACGTGCAGCGGCGCGGCGGCCGGCTCTCCGCCGGGCAGCGGCAACTTGTCGCGTTCGCCCGGGCGTTCCTGGCCGACCCGACGGTGCTGATCCTGGACGAGGCCACCTCGTCGCTGGACGTGCCCACCGAGCGGATGGTGCAGCACGCCCTCGGCACCATCCTGGCCGACCGCACCGCGCTGGTGATCGCGCACCGGCTCTCCACCGTGGAGACGGCCGACCGGGTGCTGGTGCTCGACGCCGGGCGGATCGTCGAGGACGGCCCGCCCGGCCGGCTCGCCGTCGCCGGTGGCCGGTACGCCGCCCTGCACCGGCAGTGGCGCGACTCCCTGCTCTGAGCGCGCCGGCGGGACGCGTCCGGGCACGGGGCGAAACCACGTGGTCCGGCCCCGGGCCACTGCCTACCATCGACGGATGACCGACACGGAGCGGACGGCCCGCGCCGGCGTCCCCGAACGTCCGAGCCTGGACGGCATCGAGGAGACCTGGGCGCGCCGCTGGCAGGAGGACGGCACGTACGCGTTCGATCGCGCGAAGGCGACCGTTCGGGGGCGCAGCGCGGCGTCAGACGCGCCGAGCCCGAACGGTCGCAGCGCCGACGTGTACGCGATCGACACCCCGCCGCCGACCGTATCGGGCGAGCTGCACATGGGGCACGTCTTCTCGTACACGCACACCGACGTGGTGGCCCGGTTCCAGCGGATGCGCGGGCGCACGGTCTTCTACCCGATGGGCTGGGACGACAACGGCCTGCCCACCGAGCGCCGGGTGCAGAACGTGTACGGCGTGCGCTGCGATCCGGCGCTGCCGTACGACCCGGACCGGCAGGCCCCCGACACCCCGGTGAGCGAGGCCGCCCGCAAGGACCCGACCCCGGTCTCCCGGCGCAACTTCATCGAGCTGTGCGAGCGGCTGACCGTCGCCGACGAGCAGGTCTTCGAGGCGCTCTGGCGGCGGCTCGGGCTCTCCGTGGACTGGTCGTTGACGTACACGACGATCGGCTCGGCGGCCCGGGCGGCCTCGCAGCGGGCGTTCCTGCGCAACCTGGCCCGGGGCGAGGCGTACCAGGCGGAGGCGCCGACGCTCTGGGACGTCGGCTTCGCCACCGCCGTCGCCCAGGCGGAGCTGGAGGACCGGGAGCGGCCCGGGGCGTACCACCGGCTGCGATTCGCCGGGCCGGGCGGACGGGAGGTGCTCATCGACACCACCCGACCGGAGCTGCTGCCGGCCTGCGTGGCACTGGTCTGCCACCCCGACGACGAGCGGTACGCCGACCTGGTCGGCGGCACCGCGCGTACGCCGGTCTTCGGAGTGGATGTGCCGGTGCGGGCGCACCCGCTGGCGGACCCGGCCAAGGGCACGGGCATCGCGATGGTCTGCACCTTCGGCGACCTGACCGACGTGACCTGGTGGCGGGAGCTGCGGCTGGACACCCGCGTGGTGATCGGCCGGGACGGCCGGCTGCTGCCCGAGCCGCCGGCCGGCGTGCCGGGGCAGCCGTACGCGGCGCTGGCCGGGCAGACCGTCAACGGCGCCCGGCGGACGCTGGTGGAGCTGCTGGCCGACGCCGGCGACCTGGTCGGCGAGCCGCGACCCGTCACCCACCCGGTGAAGTTCTACGAGCGCGGCGACCGGCCGCTGGAGATCGTCTCGACCCGGCAGTGGTACCTGCGCAACGGCGGACGCGACGCGGGCCTGCGCGACGAACTGCTGGCCCGGGGCGGGGAGCTGCGCTGGGTGCCGGAGCACATGCGGCACCGCTACGCGCACTGGGTGGGCGGCCTGACCGGCGACTGGCTGGTCAGCCGGCAACGCTTCTTCGGCGTGCCGGTGCCGGTGTGGTACCGGCTCGACGACGCTGGCGAGCCGGACTGGTCCCAGCCTCTCACGCCGGCGGAGTCCGCGCTGCCGATCGACCCGTCCATCGACGCCCCGCCGGGGTTCGAGGAGTCGCAGCGGGGCCGCCCGGGCGGCTTCGTCGGCGACCCGGACGTGCTCGACACGTGGGCCACCTCGTCGCTGACCCCGCAGATCGCCGGCGGGTGGGAGACCGACCCGGACCTGTTCGCCCGGGTCTTCCCGATGGACCTGCGCCCGCAGGGTCAGGAGATCATCCGCACCTGGCTCTTCTCCACGGTGGTCCGCTCCCACCTGGAGCACGGGGTGCTGCCCTGGCGGGACACGGTGCTCTCCGGCTGGATCCTCGACCCCGACCGGAAGAAGATGTCCAAGTCCAAGGGGAACGTGGTCACCCCGATGGCGCTGCTGGAGCAGCACGGCTCCGACGCGGTGCGGTACTGGGCGGCGAACGGCAAGCCGGGCATGGATCTCGCCTTCGACCCGGCCCAGATCAAGGTCGGCCGGCGGCTGGCGACCAAGCTGCTGAACGCGTCGAAGTTCGCCCTCGGGCTGGGCGCCGCCGACGCGCTGCGGGCGCCGGCCACCGAGCCGCTGGACCGCGCCATGCTCGCCGAACTCTCCGGCGTGGTCGCCGCCGCGACGTCGGCGCTGGAGGCGTACGACCACACGGCCGCGTTGCAGGTCGCGGAGGGCTTCTTCTGGCGGTTCTGCGACGACTACATCGAGCTGGTGAAGGAGCGCGCCTACGGCTCCGGGCCGGGGGCGGACTCGGCCCGGGCGGCGCTGGCCACCGCGCTCTCGGTGCAGCTGCGGCTCTTCGCCCCGGTGCTGCCGTACGTGACCGAGGAGGTGTGGTCGTGGTGGCGCTACGGCTCGGTGCACCGCGCGACCTGGCCCACCACGTACGAGGTGGACCGGGCGATCGAGGGCACCGGCCAGCCGGAGCTGCTGCGGCTGGCCGCCGACGCGCTCGGCCAGGTGCGCCGGGCCAAGTCGGAGCGGAAACTGTCGATGAAGGCGGAGGTGCCGCTGGCCGAGGCGCTCGGCCCGGCGGCCCTGCTGGAACAGCTGACCCTGATCGCCGACGACGTCCGGGCCGCCGGCCGCATCGCCAAGCTGGACCTGCTCCCCGACCGCACCCCGGAACTCGTCATCGCCTGCGCGTTCTGACCGGTCGGCCCCGCCGCGCTCTCACCGGGCGCGGCGGGGCCGGTGGGCCCAGCGGCGCGGCGGGGGCCGGTTGGCTCAGCCGGCGTGGGCGGGGCTCACCAGCCGCGCAGGAGGCGCAGGCCGAGCAGGAAGGCGACGACGGCGGGGCCGACCAGCAGGGTGATGGCCTGAAGGCGGTACGGCATCCGGTGCCGGGTCAGCTCCACCGCGTTGCCCAGCACGATCACCCCCGCCAGCATCAGGAACGCGCCCCACATCGGCGCGGCATGGACGCCGACCAGGTCGACGCGGGTCAGTTGCAGCGTCCCACCGAGCAGCACGGCGCCGGCCAGCGCCAGCAGGGAGACCGCCCGGTGCAGCCCCCGGGCCAACGGATGGACCAGCCGCCAGCGGTAGGTGCCGGCGACCGCCAGGCACGGCAGGATGACCATCAGGGGCCAGCCCCGCCCGAACACGCCGAACATCAGCAGCGCCCCGACCGCGAACACCAGCGCGCCCAGGCAGGCGACCACGTAGCCGGCGAAGGCCCGCCCGCCGCCCCTGGCCAGCAGCGGCCCGCCGGTGGCGGCGATCAGCGCGCCGGGGATCAGCACGAACCCCGCCCACCAGTGGAAGTGCCCGGTGGCCTGCGCTGCCGTGGTGGTCGCCGCCGCCGCCAGCCCGGCCACCGCCAGGCTCACCATCCAGTGCCGGCCGGCACCCGGATAGGACCCCCGCGACATCACCAGCCCCGTCTCCGCGCTCACGCCGTCAGCCTCGCCCAGCCGCCCGGCCCGGTCCATCCGGGCAGCCCTACCATCGCCGGGTCGGGCTGCCCGGAGGCCGTCAGGTCGCGTCCCGGTTCCCGGCGGGACGGCCCGGCCTGTCGGGGATCAGCTCGTCTCGCCGGCCACGCTGAAGGAGCGGAGCCGGTCGATGGCGAGCAGCGTGAAGCCCGCGCTGATCAACGCGGCCATCACCGCCGCCACCGGCACCGAGACGCCGGCCTCCAGCAGCCCGGTGGGGGCCATCCGGTCGGCGAGGGCGATCACGTACTGCTGGATGGAGAGCACCTTGGTGCCGCTGACGACGTTGCCGAGCAGCCCCTCCCAGATCAGCACGTAGACCAGGCCGAGCAGCACCGGACGCCGGGTGAGCAGGCTGAGCGCCACGAACAGCGCCGAGTACGCCAGCGCGCCGACCGCCGACGCGGCGGCGAGCGCCAGGCCGAGTCGTACGGAGTGGGCCAGCACGCCCGCCACGTAGATCGGCACGGCGACGGTGACCGCGGTGACGCCGGCGGCCACCGCCAGCTTGGGCAGCACGATCTGCCAGCGCGGCAACGGCTTGGTCAGGATGTGCACGACAGTGCCGTCGTCGATCTCGGCCCCCAGCACGCCGGTGCCGACGATCAGGGCGACCACCGGGAGCACCACGGCCAGGCCGAGGCCGACCAGCACCGGCGGGCCCCACTCGCCCGGGTCCACCCCGAGCGAACGGGAGAGCACGGCGAGCAGCACCAGCACCACGGGCAGCGGCAGCAGCAGGAGGAACCGGCGACGCCCGAACAGCCCCCGCACGGTGATCCAGGAAACGGTAGACATGGGTTCAGGCCTCCACGAGGTAGGAGAAGACGCTCTCCAGGGATTCGTCCTCGGGCACCAACTGCCGCACCCGGATGCCCTCCGCCAGGGCGATCTTCGGCAGGACGCGGGTGAACGCGCCGTAGTCGCCGGCCCGCACGGTCAGCCCGGCGCGGCCCAGCTCGACCCCCGTCACCGACGCCTCGGCCATCAGCGCGACGGCGAGCGCCCGATCGTCGGTGGAGTGCACGGCGAAGACGTGCGGCCGGTTGGTCATCAGCCGGCGGATGGTACGGAAGTCGCCGGAGGCGGCCAGCCGGCCGGCGACCATCACCTGGACGGTGCCGGAGACCTGCTCGACCTCCTCCAGGATGTGCGAGCTGAACAGGATGGTGCGGCCGGCGTCGCCGAGGCGGTGCAGCAGCTCCATCATGTGCAGCCGCTGGCGCGGGTCCATCCCGTTGAACGGCTCGTCGAGCAGCAGCACCTGCGGCTCGTGCACCAGCGCCGCGGCCACCCGGGCACGCTGCCGCATGCCCTTCGAGTACGTGCCGATCCGGCGGTCCTGCGCGCCCTCCATCTCCACCAGGGCGATCGCCCGGCGGGCCGCCTCCGCCGGGTCCGGCAGCCGGTGCAGCTTCGCGCTGGCCAGCACGAACTCGTACGCGGTGAGGAAGGTGTGCACCGCCTCGCGCTCGCTGACCAGGCCGAGCCGGCGGTAGACCTCGGGGTTGCGCCAGGTGGGCCGGCCGTCCAGGCTCACCGCCCCGCGCGACGGGGCCAGGAAGCCCGCCATCATGTGCAGCAGGGTGGTCTTGCCTGCGCCGTTCGGGCCGAGCAGCCCGGTGACGCCGGGGCCGAGGCTCATGCTGACGTCGTTGACGGCCACCACGTTGCCGTACCAGCGGGAGACGCCGGCGAGGTCGAGGGTGCTGGCGGCGGCGGTCGGCGTCCCCGCCGCCTGGTCGACGCTGATCGTGGTCATCGGGCGGCCACCTTCCGGTATCGCAGCATGAGCAGGGCGACGCAGCCGGCCACGAGCAGCACGGCGGCGACCGCGTAGACCGGGCCGAAGTCGCCGATCGGCACTCCGCCCTCCCCCTCGAACAGCAGCAGGTCGCCGAGCGCCCAGGTGCCCACTCCGCCCACCAGCGTCGAGGGCGAGGCGAGGAAGGCCAGTTCGTTGACCGCCTGGGAGGGCATGATCGACAGGGTGCCGACGATCGGGGTGGTCATCAGGAACACGGCCACGATCCCGCCGGCCGCGAACGCCCGCTTGCCGGTGGACGAGGCGACCAGCAGCCCGACCGAGGCGAAGACCGCCGCCCAGAGCCCGGCGTAGAGCAGGCTGGGCAGCAGGTCGAGCAGCTCGTTCCAGACCCCGCGCATGCCGTCGCCGGTGGTGAACGCGGCGCCCAGGAACATCACCAGCTGCGGCCCGCCGAGCAGCAGCCAGAGCGCGGTGGCCAGCGCCAGCAGCTTGGCCAGCGGGTAGTCCGACCTCGGCAGCGGCCGGGAGAAGTAGAGCGGCAGCACCCCGCTGCGCAGGTCCCGCGAGACCAGCTCGGGGGCGACCGCCGCGACGAAGAAGATGACCAGCCAGCTCATGTTGTCGGCGAACTGGGCGTACGTCATCACCGACTCGCCGACCTGGCTGCGTACCGCGGCGAGCCCGGCGGCCACCACGGTGACGATGGCGACCACCAGCCAGGGGAAGATCTTGGCCTTCGCGCTGCGGCCCAGCCCGAACGCCGTCCGCAGGCCGTGCAGGTAGAGCGCGCAGAAGACGGCCCGGCGGCCCAGCCGGGGACCGGTGTAGCGCTGGTAGCCGATGTCGTGGATGACGCCGGTCGGCTCAGGCATGGCTGGGCTCCCTCGTGGCGAAGAGTTCGGCCACCCGGTGCCGGCGCTGGTCCAGCCGGTGCAGCGGCAGGTCCAGCTCGGCGACCGCGCCGAGGATCAGGTCGTAGGTGGCGTCGTCGGCGAGCTCGACGAGCAGCAGCCGGCCGTCCCGGCGTACCGGCAGGTCGAGCGCGGCCAGCCGGGCGGCCAGCTCGTCGGTGCCCTCGCTCACCTCGACGGCGAGCACGTCGGTGGCCGAGGTCATGGCGGAGATGTGGTCGGCGCGCAGCAGCCGCCCGCCGTCGATGGCGACGAGGGTGTCACAGATCCGCTCCACCTCGCCCAGCAGGTGCGAGCAGACCAGCACGGAGATGCCGAACTCGGTGCCGATGCGGTGCACCAGCGCCAGCATGGCGTCGCGGCCGGCCGGGTCGAGCCCGTTGGTCGGCTCGTCGAGCAGCAGCAGGTCGGGGTCGTGCACCAGGGCCTGGGCGAGCTTGACCCGCTGCTTCATGCCCGTCGAGTAGCCGCCGACCGGGCGGTAGCGCTCCTCGTAGAGCCCGACGTGCCGCAGCGCCTCGGAGGCCCGCTCCCGGGCGACCGTACGCGGCAGGCCGCTGACCCGGCCGAGGTGGGTGACCAGCTCGGCGGCGGAGAGGTCCGGCGGCAGGGCGTCGTGCTCGGGCATGTAGCCGACCCGGGCGCGGACCTGGGCGGAGTCGGTGGTCGGGTCGAGGCCGAGGACCCGGACCCGGCCGCTGGTCGGGGCGAGGAGGCCGAGCAGGATCTTGATCAGGGTGGACTTGCCGGCGCCGTTCGCGCCGACCAACCCGATGATCCCCGGCTCGACCGCGACGGTCAGGTCGGCCAGCGCGGTGACCCCACCCCCGTACGTCTTGGTCAGCGAGTCGGTCGCGATGAGTGTCACGTCGTACAGCGTAGGAGGCGAGGACCCCTGTGGGCAGCGGCTCGCCCCCGGGCGCTCCCCTGATCCTGGCGGCCCGCGTCCCCTAGGGTCCGGCGCGGTCCCCGGCGGTGGCGGGCGTGTCGGCACCGCCGGCACGTGTCGGCCTCCGCCACGTCCGTACGGGGCAGACAGGACGCGGCCCGGGCCGACACACTGTGGGCATGACCCGACTGTTCCGCGCGCCGCTGACGTGGGTGGTGGTCGCCGTCCTCGCCGCCGGCTCGGCGTTCGGGCTCTACTGGTTCCAGCCCTGGAAGCTGGTCACCGACGCCGAGGTCGACGAGGCACTCTCGAGCGTGGCGGCCACGCCGGCGCCGACGGTCTCCGCCACGGGCGCGGCGCCCTCCCCCGCCGGGCCGGTCCTCGTCGGGCAGGGCGACTTCGTGACCCACGAGCACGACACGTCGGGCAGCGCGCGGATCGTCCGCGCCCCCGACGGGCGGCACCGGCTGGAACTCGTGGGCCTGGCCACCTCCAACGGCCCGGACCTGCGGGTCTGGCTCAGCGACCAGCCGGTGCGCAGCGGCACCGCCGGGTGGCGGGTCTTCGACGACGGCCGGTGGGTCGAGCTGGGCCGACTCAAGGGCAACCGGGGCGACCAGGGTTACGACATCCCGGCCGACGTCGACCTGACGGGCCTGACCAGCGTCTCCATCTGGTGCAAGCGGTTCGCCGTCTCCTTCGGGGCCGCGCCCCTGGCCCCGCCCCGCTGACCCGCCGGCCGCCACCCCCTACCTTCGCGTGCGGGGTGGAGTGGCGCTCTCGACCGATCGCCGGGCGGCTGAGAAACTGTGTGCCGGTCAGTGTCGTTTGGGGGATGGATGAGCAACAGCTGGGTGCTGCCCGACGAGGTGCTCCGGGACGCGCCGGCGTACACGCCACGCCCCGGCGAGCTGGCTGACCTGGAGCTGCTGCTGATCGGGGCGTACGCCCCGCTGGCCGGCTTCATGACCCGCGCCGACCTGGTCTCGGTGAGTCGGCGGGGCCGGCTCGCCGACGGCTCACCGTGGCCGGTGCCGGTGACCCTCCAGGTGCCGACGGCGCTCGCCCAGGGTCTCGACCCGCGCGACGAGGCACGCCGCACCCTGGTGCTCACCGACGGGGAGGGCGCGCCGGTCGCGGCGCTGGACGTCGCCGACGCGTGGCAGGTCCGCGACGGGGTGGCCGGCGTCGGGGGCACGGTCCGCCGGCTCGGCGACGGCGGTCACGGCCCCTTCCAGCGGCTGCGCCGCACCCCGGAGGAGGTACGCCCGCTGCTGCCGTCCGGTCGGGTGCTCGGAGTGATCGCCGACCGCCCGCTGCACCGGCCGCAGCTCGCCCAGATCGCCCACGCGGTCCGCACGCTCGGCGCCCACCTGCTGGTGATGATCCCGGTCGGCGAGGACGGCCTCGGCGGGTTGCCGCCGGAGTCGCTCGTACGCAGCGTCTTCGCCGCCCGCGACCGGATGCCGCCGGCCACGCTCGTCGCCGTCCCGTTGTCCCGCCGGCGCGACGAGATCAGCGACGCGCTGCTGCGGGCCCGGGTGTCGGCGGCGTACGGCGTCACGCACCTGCTCTCCACCGGCGAGATGCTCTCCGGCGCCGGCCTGCGGGTGCTGGTGCCGCGCGAGCTGGCCTACGACAACCGCGACGGGCAGTGGCGCTGGCGGGAGGACATCCCGCCCCGCAACCGACGCCTGGCGCTGACCCAGCCGGAGATCGACGACCTGCTGGACCGGGGTTTCCCGCTCCCCGAGTGGCACACCCCGCCCGCGGTGGCGAAGGAGCTGGCCCGGGCCCGGCCGCCGCGGCGGCACCGGGGCCTGGTGGTCTTCCTGACCGGGCTCTCGGGCTCCGGCAAGTCGACGATCGCCCGGGGCCTGGCCGACGTGCTGCGCGAGCAGGGCGACCGGAGCATCACGCTGCTCGACGGCGACGTGGTGCGCCGCGAGCTCTCCGCCGGGCTGGGCTTCAGCAAGGCCGACCGGGACCTCAACGTGCGCCGGATCGGCTGGGTGGCGGCGGAGATCGCCCGGCACCACGGCGTCGGCATCTGCTGCCCCATCGCCCCGTACGCCCAGGCCCGCGCGACCGCCCGGGAGATGGCGCTGGCCGCCGGTGCGGGCTTCGTGCTGGTGCACGTGGCGACCCCGCTGGAGGTCTGCGAGCAGCGCGACCGCAAGGGCCTCTACGCCCGGGCCCGGGCCGGCCTGCTCACCGGGATGACGGGCATCGACGACCCCTACGAGGAGCCGACCGACGCGGACCTGGTGGTCGACACCAGCGACATGACGATCGACGAGGCGGTCGAGGCCGTCCTGCACCACCTGAACGAGACAGGTTGGGTCGAACCCCGGCTCCAGTCCATCTGATCGGCCCTCCGCCTACCGGTGCTCCCCCCTTCGCGCTAGTGTTCACCTTTGTTCGAACACGTTCGACCGCGTGAGGGCGCGCGGCTGGCACGGAGGTGCGACGGATGCTCGCTCAGCAACGGCAGGCGGCCATCCTGGACCGGGTCCGCACCACCGGCGGCGTACGGGTCACCGAGCTGGCCGCCGAGTACGGCGTGTCGGACATGACCATCCGTCGCGACCTGGAGGCGCTGCACGAGCGCGGCCTGCTGGCCAAGGTGCACGGCGGCGCCACGGTGGCCGGCCCCGGCTCGACCGACGAACCGGGCTTCCGGGCCAAGTCGGTGCGGCAACTGGCGGAGAAGGCGGCCATCGCCGGCCGCGCCGCCGAGCTGGTCCGCCCCGGGGCGGCGGTCGCCCTCTCCGCCGGCACCACCACCGCCGAGCTGGCCCGTCGGCTGGTCGACGTGCCGGGCCTGACCGTCGTCACCAACTCGCTGCCGGTGGCCGAGATCCTGCATGCCGGCGGCCGGTCCGACCAGACCGTGGTGCTCACCGGCGGGGTGCGTACGCCGTCGGACGCGCTGGTCGGGCCGCTGGCCGTCGCCGCCATCCGGTCGCTGCACCTGGACCTGCTCTTCCTCGGCGTGCACGGGATCACCGAGCGGGCGGGGTTCACCACTCCGAACCTGATGGAGGCGGAGACCGACCGCGCCCTGGTGGCCGCCGCCGACCGGCTGGTCGTGCTCGCCGACCACACCAAGTGGGGCACCGTCGGCATCTCCTCGATCGTTGAGCTTTCCGCCGCCCACGTGCTGGTCACCGACGACCGGCTGTCCCCCGACGCGCGGCGGGCGCTCGACGACCGGGTGGGCGAACTGGTGGTCGTGCCCCCCGCCACGGGCGCGGGACGGACGGCCACGACGACAGATGAGGGGATGGCGAGGTGAAGCGCACCGCGATCGCGCTGGCCGACGGCCGGGAGCTGATCTACTTCGACGAACGGGACGACGCCGTCCGCGACCAGCCGGACCGGCGCGAGCTGCCCCCGCCACCGCCCGCGTCGCAGCTGCGCCTGGACCCGCTCACCGACGAGTGGGTGGCCGTCGCCGTGCACCGGCAGACGCGCACCTTCCTCCCGCCAGCCGACCAGTGCCCGCTCTGCCCCAGCACCGACAGCCGGCAGAGCGAGATCCCGGCGCCCGACTACGACGTCGCCGTCTTCGAGAACCGGTTCCCCTCCCTCAGCGGCCGGGTGGCCGAGGAGCCCGCCGAGATCACCCCGTTCACCCCGGTCCGCCCGGGTCGGGGCCGCTGCGAGGTGGTCTGCTTCACCGACGACCACAACGCGTCCTTCGCGTCCCTCCCGCCACGCCGCGTGCGTACCGTCCTCGACGCGCTCGCCGACCGCACGTCGGCGCTCGCGGAGCTGCCCGGGGTGGAGCAGGTGTTCTGCTTCGAGAACCGGGGCGTGGAGATCGGCGTGACCCTGCACCACCCGCACGGCCAGATCTACGCGTACCCCTTCGTGACCCCGCGGACCCGGGCGCTGCTGGCCGCCGCCCGCCGGCACGCGGAACGCACCGGCGGGCGCAACCTCTACGCCGACGTGCTCGCCGCCGAGCGGGCCGGCGGCGACCGGGTGGTCGCCGCCAACGAGCACTGGACGGCGTACGTCCCGGCGGCGGCCCGCTGGCCGTTCGAGGTGCACGTGGCCCCGCACCGGCCGGTGCCGGACATCCCCGCGCTCGACGACGCCGAGCGGGACGCCTTCGGGCCGCTCTACCTGGACCTGCTGCGCCGCTTCGACGGGCTGTTCGACCTGCCGATGCCCTACATCGCCGCCTGGCACCAGGCGCCGGTACGCGTCGACCGCGAGCTGGGCCACCTGCACCTGCAGCTGTTCAGCATCCGGCGCGCGAAGGACAAGCTGAAGTACCTGGCGGGCTCGGAGTCCGCCATGGGCGTCTTCATCAACGACATCGCCCCGGAGCGCGCCGCCGAACTCCTCCGCGCCGCCTGAGCCCGACACCGCGCCCGATGGGGCGAGACGGCGACCGGCGTGCCCCCGCCGGTTCGACCGTCGCTGCCAGGTGGAGCGGTACCGGTGGGCGCGGACGGCCGGTGGCGGTGGCGGTGGCGGTGGCGGTGGCGGTGGCGGTGGCGGGGTGGAGACAGGGCGCGGGGGGCCCGGGACAGGGCCCCCCGCAGGGAAGGGACGGCTGGCTGTGCGCGACAGCCGGGAAGGCTGGCTGATCGGCACGCTTGCCGCGAGGCGACCGCGGTCAACCTTCCTGGACGCGACTGGCATCTCGTCCACCCAGGTCAACGAGGCGCGCCGACGTAGGTGACGCCGAACGGCGCGTCACCCGCCGACACGCCGCAAGCCGATCCGCAGGCGTCGCCGGATCCGGGCGAGCCGAGTAGATCTTGGCAGGAATGGGCCCCTGGAGGGGCCGTTTCTCACCAAGATCTCAGGCGCTCGCCTGGCGACCACCGCCCGAGACCACGGAGCCCGCCGGCGGGTGCCGGCGGGCTCCTGGTGATGCGGCGGCAGCACCGTCAGGTGCCGCCGGATGGCGCGGAGAGGATCAGGCGGAGAGCTTGCGCGCCAGGTTCTCGTCGAGCGCGTTCATGAACTCGTCGGTGGTCAGCCACGGGGCGTCCCGCGAGATGAGCAGCGAGAGGTCCTTGGTCATCTGGCCGCCCTCGACGGTGTCGACGATGACCTGCTCCAGGGTGTTGGCGAACTCGGTGACCGCCGGGGTGCCGTCCAGCTTGCCCCGGTGGGCCAGGCCCCGGGTCCAGGCGTAGATCGACGCGATCGGGTTGGTCGAGGTCTTCTCGCCCTTCTGCCACTGCCGGTAGTGCCGGGTGACCGTGCCGTGCGCAGCCTCGGCCTCGACCGTACGGCCGTCCGGGGAGAGCAGCACCGAGGTCATCAGGCCCAGCGAGCCGAAGCCCTGCGCGACGGTGTCGGACTGCACGTCACCGTCGTAGTTCTTGCAGGCCCAGACGTAGCCGCCCTCCCACTTGAGCGCGGCGGCGACCATGTCGTCGATGAGCCGGTGCTCGTAGGTGATGCCGGCGGCGTCGAACTCGGCCTTGAACTCGTTCTCGAACACCTCGGCGAAGATGTCCTTGAACCGGCCGTCGTACGCCTTGAGGATGGTGTTCTTGGTGGACAGGTAGACCGGGTAGTTGCGGTCCAGGCCGTACCGGAACGAGGCGCGGGCGAAGTCCCGGATCGACTCGTCGTAGTTGTACATGCCCATGGCGATGCCGCCGCCGGGGAAGTTGGCGACCTCCATCTCCATCGGGGCGCCGCCGTCGGCCGGGGTGTAGGTGACGGTCACCTTGCCCGGGCCCGGGACGACGAAGTCGGTGGCCTTGTACTGGTCACCGTGGGCGTGCCGGCCGATGATGATCGGCTTGGTCCAGCCGGGGACCAGCCGCGGCACGTTGGACATGATGATCGGCTCGCGGAAGACGACGCCGCCGAGGATGTTGCGGATCGTGCCGTTCGGCGACCGCCACATCTTCTTCAGGCCGAACTCCTCCACCCGGGCCTCGTCCGGGGTGATGGTCGCGCACTTGACGCCGACGCCGTGCTCCTTGATGGCGTTGGCGGCGTCGACGGTGACCTGGTCGTCGGTCTCGTCGCGGTGCTGGATCGACAGGTCGTAGTAGTGCAGGTCGACGTCGAGGTAGGGCAGGATCAGCTGCTCCCGGATCTGCTTCCAGATGATCCGGGTCATCTCGTCGCCGTCGAGCTCAACGACCGGGTTGTTTACCTTGATCTTCGCCATCGGCCGGCGCTCCTCTCGGGGGACTCGTGCTCAAGCAGTACGAGCGTACTGGAAACTGATCGGCAGTCCCCAGCCGGCCTCGGTCGGGCCGGAACAAACGACGTGCACGGCGCACGGGACCGCTGGCATGATCGCCGGATGCCACCGAGCCGCATCCTCGGGTCTATCACGGTCACCGCGCTCACCGACGGCAAGGGACCGTTCTTCCAGCCCCGCGCGGAGGCGTTCCCGGACGCCACGCCGGAGCACTGGCGCGCGGCCGACCTGCGTGACCCGGCCACGGTGACCGCCGACGGACGGTGGTGGCTGCCGTTCCGCAGCTTCGCCATCCGCGCCGGCGACGGGCCGGTGACCCTGGTCGACGCGGGGATCGGCCCGGCCGGCTCGCCCGCCGCGAGCTGGGCGCCGGTGCCCGGCCGGCTGCCGGCCGAACTCGCCGCCGCCGGCATCGACCCGGCCGACGTACGCACGGTGGTGCTCACCCACCTGCACAGCGACCACGTCGGCTGGGCGGTCACCGGCTCGCCGGGGACGCCGTACTTCCCGAACGCCGACTACGTGCTCCAGCGGGCCGAGCTGGCCGCCGTGGGGCAGCTCGCCCCGGGGCTGTCGGCCGGCCTGGTCGCGCCGTTGCGCGCCGCCGGCCAGCTCCGGGTGGTCGACGGCGAGGAGAGACTGGATCCGACGGTACGGCTGCTGCCGACCCCGGGGCACACGCCCGGGCACCAGTCGGTGCTGCTGGAGGTGGGCGACGAGCGGCTGCTGCTCACCGGCGACCTGCTGGTGCACGCCGTGCAACTGGTCGACCCCGAGCTGGCGTACGCCCACGAGGAGGACGCCCCCGCGGCGCGTGCCTCGCGGGTGGGGCTCCTGCGCGACCTGGCCGCGCGCGGGCCCACGGTGCTCGCTACCCCGCACCTGGGCGAGGCGTTCATGACGCTGTAGGGCGGTACGACGAGGGGGCACGCCGGCGGACCGGCGTGCCCCCTCGACGGGTGGTGGGTCACATGGAGGCGACGTCGCCCTGCTTGGCGCGGACGGCCTCGGCGGCCTCCTTCAGGCTGGCCAGCTCGTCGGCGTCCAGGTCCGTCTCGACGACCCGCTTGACGCCCTCGGCGCCGATCGCGGCCTCGACACCCAGGTAGACGCCGGAGATGCCGTACTCGCCGTCGACCCAGGCGCAGACCGGCATGACCTCGCCCGAGTCCTCCGCGACGGCCTTGGCCATCCGCGCGGCGGCGGCCGACGGCGCGTAGTACGCCGAACCGGTCTTGAGCAGCGCGACCACCTCGGCGCCGCCGTTGCGGGTCTTGACGACCAGCTCCTCGATCTGCTCGGCCGGCATGGCCTCACGCAGCGGCTTGCCGTCAACGGTGCTCTGCGACGGCACCGGCACCATCGTGTCGCCGTGCGAGCCGAGGGTCAGCGTCTTCACCGACTTCACCGGTACGCCCAGCGCCTCGGCCACGAAGTTGGTGAACCGGGCGGTGTCCAGCATGCCGGCCTGGCCGAGGACCCGGTTCTTCGGGAACTGGGTGGCGAGCTGGGCCAGCGCGGTCATCTCGTCGAGCGGGTTGGACACGACGATGACGACGGCGTTCGGGGCGTACTTGGCGACGTTCTCGGAGACCTGGCGGACGATCTTCGCGTTCGTCTCGAGCAGGTCCATGCGGCTCATGCCCGGCTTGCGCGGCAGGCCGGCGGTGATCACGACGACGTCCGAGCCCTCGATCGCCTCGTAGCCCTCGCCGTTCGGACCGGTGGTCGCGCCGACCACCTTGGTCTCGAAGCCCTCGACGGCGCGCGACTGGTTGAGGTCCAGGGCGAGACCTGCGGGCTTGCCCTCCACGATGTCGGTGATCACGACGGTGTCGAAGACGTCGTACTCGGCCAGGCGCTGTGCGGTGGTGGAGCCGTAGAAGCCGGCCCCGACGACAGTGACCTTCTTACCCATGGTCGTCCCACTCCCTGCTACCAGTCGGTTTTCCGGACCGTATCAGTCATCCTGGCACCGATCAGGTCAGGGGAGGCGACCATCGCCGGGATGGGGCGAACGTCACGGCCGTCCGGCTCCGGGCGGGGCCCGGCGGGCGCTCAGTCGCGCTCGGCGCGCTCCACGACGTTGGTCAGCAGCATCGCGCGGGTCATCGGGCCGACGCCGCCCGGCATGGGCACCAGCTTGCCGGCCACCTCCGCCGCGTCACCGGCGACGTCGCCGGTGTAGCGGCCCTTGCCGTCCGGGCCGATGACCCGGGTGATGCCGACGTCGACCACGACCGCGCCCGGCGTGAGCATGTCGGCGGTGAGCAGGCCCGGTACGCCGGCGGCCACGATGACGATGTCGGCGGCCCGGGTGTGCGAGGCCAGGTCGAGGGTGCCGGTGTGGCAGAGGGTCACGGTGGCGTTCTCACTGCGGCGGGTGAGCAGCAGGCCGAGCGGGCGGCCGACGGTGTTGCCGCGGCCGACCACGGCGACATTGGCGCCGCGCAGCGGCACGTCGTGCCGGCGGAGCAGCTCGACGATGCCGCGCGGGGTGCAGGGCAGCGGGGCGTCGTAGCCCAGGACGAGCCGACCGAGGTTGACCGGGTGCAGGCCGTCGGCGTCCTTGTCCGGGTCGATCAGCTCCAGCACCCGCTGGGTGTCGAGGTGGCCCGGCAGCGGCAGCTGGACGATGTAGCCGTGGCAGGCCGGGTCGGCGTTCAGCTCGGCGAGCACGGCGTCGACCTGCGCCTGGGTCGCGTCGGCCGGCAGCTCGCGGCGGATCGAGGCGACCCCCACCTCGGCGCAGTCGCGGTGCTTGCCGTTGACGTACGCCTGGGAACCGGGGTCCGCACCCACCAGGACGGTGCCGAGCCCCGGGGTGATGCCGCGTTCCGCCAGTGCCTTGACCCGTGTCCGCAGCTCGTCCTTGATCTCGGCCGCGGTCGCCTTGCCGTCCAGAAGCGTCGCCGTCACGCCCAGATCGTCTCACGGTCGGCGGCCGGCGATCCGACGACCCGCGCCAAGCCCGCAATGTGACCACTAAGAGTGACGTGCGGTTAATCACTCTGAGTGACGCACGGGCCGGCGACGCCCCGGCTGGAACCGGACTCCCGGGCCATCGGGGCGACGGACGGGCACGCCCGGACCGGGATGGCGCGAACGGGCGGAGCGGGCGCGACGAGCACCGACCGCGTCGAGAGTCCGCGCTGCCCAGCGCCGCATTCGCGGCGCCACGGCATTAGCAGACCCGGCCCGCCACGGCAAGGCCCCGACGGTGACTCCGTTATCGGTTCGCAACCCGCCCGTTGTCGATCGCCAGCCGACGACCTACCGTTGCCCAACGTTGCGCAGCGTAAACCCAGCGCCGGGCCTGACTGCGCAGCGTGAGGAGATGAGGAGGCTACATGCGTGTTCGTAGGCTCGCTGCCTGGACCGCCCTCCCGCTCGCGGTGACCCTGGGCCTGGTGGCCTGCGGCTCGGGCGGCGACGGTGGATCCGGCGAGAGCAACCCCGACGCGGCCGTGCGGATCGAGATCGCCGAGCCGCAGCACCTGGTGCCGACCAACACCAACGAGACGAGCGGCTCGCAGGTGCTCGCCGCCCTGTTCAGCCCGCTGGTCGACTACGACGAGGCCAACAAGCCCCACGAGGTGGCGGCCGAGTCGGTGACGTCCGAGGACAACACGACCTGGACGGTCAAGCTGAAGGACGGCTACACGTTCCACAACGGCGAGAAGGTCACCGCCGACAACTACGTCGACGCCTGGAACTACGGCGCCTACGCCCCGAACGGCCAGAACTCCAGCTACTTCTTCGAGAAGATCGCCGGCTACGAGGACATGCAGGGCGAGACCCCGAAGGCCAAGACGCTCAGCGGGCTGAAGAAGGTCGACGACCTGACCTTCACCGTGACGCTGTCGGAGCCGTACAGCGAGTTCAAGTCCGTGCTCGGCTACACCGCCTTCTACCCGATGCCGAAGGCCGCGTTCTCCGCGCCCGGCGTACTGGCCGAGGGCTACGAGCAGGCACCGGTCGGTCAGGGCCCGTTCAAGATGAAGGGCGCCTGGCAGCACGACGCCAAGGTCGAGGTCGAGAAGTACGACGCCTTCCCCGGCGAGAAGCCGAAGGTGGCCGGCGTCGAGTTCCGGATCTACCAGCAGCCGACCGCCGCGTACGCGGACGTGCTCTCGGACAACCTGGACGTCATCAAGACCATCCCGACCGAGAACCTCTCGACGGCCGGCACCGACCTCGGTGACCGGTTCAAGCAGAGCTCCGCCTCGTCGCTCCAGGTGCTGGCCTTCCCGACGTTCCAGGAGGAGTTCAGCAACCCGGACGTGCGCAAGGCCATCTCGATGGCGATCGACCGGGACGAGATCACCAAGTCGATCTTCAAGGACTCGCAGCAGCCGGCCCGCTCGTTCGTCTCGCCGGTCGTCGCGGGCTACCGCGACAGCACCATCGGCGAGGCCGGCGAGTTCGACCCGGCCAAGGCCAAGAGCCTGTACCAGGCCGCGGGCGGCCCGGCGAGGATCGAGCTGTCCTACAACGGCGACGGCGGCCACAAGGACTGGATCGACGCGACCTGCAACCAGCTCAAGACCAACCTGGGCGTGGACTGCGTGGGCACCGCCGAGCCGAAGTTCGCGGACCTGCTGACCAAGGTGAAGGCCAAGCAGCCGGTCGGCCTGTTCCGGATGGGCTGGGTCATGGACTACCCGTCCATGGAGAACTACCTGGGCCCGCTGTACAGCAGCAACGGCTCGTCGAACTACTACGGCTACAGCAACCCCGAGTTCGACAAGCTGCTCGCCGAGGGCGCCAGCGCCGCGAACGAGGACGAGGCGATCAAGAAGTACCAGGCGGCCGAGGACCTGCTGGCGGAGGACCTGCCGGTGATCCCGCTGCGGTACGGCCAGAACAACTTCGGCCACTCCACCAAGGTGACGAACGTGGAGATGGATCTCTTCGACCGGATCGACCTCGTGAAGATCGAGGCCGTCAAGTAACACCACGGCAGGACGGGTCGGGCCATCGGCGGACGGTGGCCCGACCCGCCTTCCTCTTCGCACTTTTTCCGCCAGACTGCCAAGTATGTTCCGCTTCATCCTGCGGCGTCTGCTCCAGATGGTCCTCGCGTTCTTCGGGACCACGCTGATCGTCTACGCGCTGATGTTCGCCGGCCAGGGCGATCCCATCCAGGCGCTCGCCGGTGAGCGCCCGGTCACGGCGGCTCAGCGGGCATACCTGACGGAGAAGTTCCACCTCGACCGGACCGGGGTCGGCGGCTTCTTCTACCGCTACTTCGACTACCTCAAGAACCTGCTCCAGGGTGACCTCGGGCAGTCCCTCACCGGACGCTCGATCGGCGACATCCTGGCCGCCGCCTGGCCGGTCACGGTCAAGCTGGCGCTGATCGCCATGGCGGTCACCATCCTCTTCGGCGTCACCGCGGGCGTGCTCGCCGGAATCCGGCGGGCCAGCATCTTCGACAACTCGACCCTGCTGCTGACCCTGCTGGTGCTCGGCATCCCGACGATCGTGCTCGCGCCGCTGGCGCAGTACCTCCTCGGCGTCAGGTGGCAGCTCTTCCCGGCCACCGCAGGCGCCGACCCGGACCTGTACGCGCTCCTGCTGCCGGGCATCGTGCTCGGCTCGCTCTCGCTGGCCACCGCACTGCGGCTGACCCGGACGTCCGTGGCCGAGAACCTGCGCGCCGACTACGTCCGCACCGCCCGGTCGAAGGGGCTCGTGAGGCGGCGGATCGTCAGCGTCCACGTGCTGCGCAACTCCCTCATCCCGGTGGTCACCTTCCTCGGCGTCGAGCTGGGCAACCTGATGAGCGGCGCGATCATCACCGAGGGCGTGTTCAACATCCCCGGCGTCGGCTTCAACCTCTTCCGCGGCATCCGCACCGAGGACGGCCCGCTGGTGGTGGGCATCGTCAGCGTGCTCGTCGTGGTCTACCTCGTCTCCAACCTGGTGGTGGACGTCCTGTACGCCGTACTCGACCCGAGGATCCGCTATGAGTGAGCGCAGCGAGGTGCGGCATGAGTGAGCGCAGCGAACGAATCGGCAGCGCAGTGTTCGTGCCGGCGCCGAGCGCAGTGAGGTGCGGGCATGAGTGACTTCGAGACCGTCGCGGCGAGCGAGAACCAGGCCGCGCGGCGGGGGCCGTCGGGTGAGCCCGGCGCGCCGAACCAGGTCGGCGTACCGCAGAAGCCCCGCAGCCTGGCCGGCGACGCCTGGCGCGACCTGCGCCGCAAGCCGATCTTCTGGATCAGCCTCGCCCTGGTGCTGCTGGTCGCCGCCATGGCCGCCGTGCCGGGGCTGTTCACCGCGAACGATCCGCGCGACTGCGTGCTGGCCCGTCAGCACGCCGGGCCGTCCGGCGGGGCGATCTTCGGGTACGACTTCCAGGGCTGCGACACGTACGCCAGGGCGGTCTACGGCGCCCGCGCGTCGCTGCTGGTCGGCGCGCTCTCCGCCCTGCTCACCGGCCTGATCGCGCTCGCCGTGGGGATGCTGGCCGGCTACTTCGGCCGCTGGGTCGACGCGGTGCTCTCCCGGGTGATCGACGTGGTCCTCGGCATCCCGCTCCTGCTCGCCGCGATCGTGCTGCTCAAGCGGGTCAACAGCGACAGCTCGGCGGTCCGGATCGGCGCGGTCATCTTCGTGCTGGCGATCCTCGGCTGGACCACCGCCGCCCGCGTCGTCCGCTCCTCGGTGATCACCGCCAAGGAGCAGGACTACGTCGCGGCGGCCCGGATGCTCGGCGCCGGCGACGGCCGGATCATGCTGCGGCACATCCTGCCCAACGCGCTCGCCCCGGCGATCGTGGTGCTGACGATCGCCCTCGGCTCGTTCATCGCCGCCGAGGCCACGCTGAGCTTCCTCGGCATCGGGCTCAGGGCGCCGACCATCTCCTGGGGCATCGACATCGACGCGGGCCGGGTGCACATGCGGGAGTCGGTCACCCCGCTGCTGGTCCCCTCGACGTTCCTGGCGCTGACCGTGCTGGCGTTCATCATGCTCGGCGACGCGATCCGCGACGCCTTCGACCCGAAGTTGAGATGACGGGCCCCGTGCGGCCCCGTCGTCGCGAGCGAAAGGCGTGCCATGCGAGCGCGAGGAGTGAGCGCAGCGAGCCCCGCAGTCGCGAGCGAAAGGCGTGAACCGTGAGCCAGTCCGCCGTCCGACCCACGCCGGCCTCACCCACCCCCGAGGGCGGGCACCTGCTGGACCTACGGGACCTGCACGTCGAGTTCCGCACCAGCGAGGGCGTGGCCAGGGTGATCAACGGGGTCTCGTACCACCTCGATCCCGGCGAGACGCTCGCCGTGCTCGGCGAGTCGGGCTCCGGCAAGTCGGTCACCGCCCAGGCGATCATGGGCATCCTCGACACTCCCCCGGCCGTGATCCGCTCCGGCGAGATCCTCTACCAGGGGCGGGACCTGCTGAAACTGCCGGAGGAGCAGCGCCGGCAGGTACGCGGCAAGGAGATCGCGATGATCTTCCAGGACGCCCTCTCCGCGCTGAACCCCGTCTTCGGAGTGGGCTGGCAGATCGGCGAGACGCTGCGCCAGCGCGAGGGCATGTCGAAGGCGGACGCCCGTGCCCGCGTCGTCGAGCTGATGGACCTGGTACGGATCCCCGCCGCCGCAAGCCGGCTCGGCGACTACCCGCACCAGTTCTCCGGCGGCATGCGGCAGCGCGTCATGATCGCGATGGCGCTGGCCATGAACCCGAAGGTGCTGATCGCCGACGAGCCGACCACGGCCCTGGACGTCACCGTGCAGGCCCAGATCATGGACCTGCTGGCCGACCTGCGCCGCGACCTCGACATGGCGATGATCCTGATCACGCACGACCTGGGCGTGGTCGCCGGCGTCGCGGACCGGATCGCCGTCATGTATGCCGGCCGCATCGTGGAGCACGCCGACGTCCGCTCGCTGTACCGGGCGCCGGCTCACCCGTACACGAAGGGGTTGCTGGAGTCGATTCCTCGGATGGACGTCCGGGGCCAGGAGCTCTCCACGATCAGGGGGCTGCCGCCCAACCTGATGCGGATCCCGTCCGGCTGCCCCTTCCACCCCCGGTGCCCGTACGTGCAGCAGGTCTGCGTCGACGTGGTGCCGCACGACCTGGTCCTGGGCGACGGCCGGACCAGCGAGTGCCACTTCGCCCAGGAGGTCCGTGATGACAGCGCCCGCTAGCCCGACCAAGGTGCGCGGCGAGACGATCCTCGCCGTCGACAACGTGGTCAAGCACTTCCCGATCCGCCAGGGCGTGCTCTTCCAGCGGCAGGTCGGCGCCGTCAAGGCCGTCGACGGGGTCAGCTTCGAGCTGCGCCGGGGCGAGACCCTCGGGGTGGTCGGCGAGTCGGGCTGCGGCAAGTCGACGCTGGCCCGGCTGCTGATGCGGCTGGAGACGCCGACCGCCGGCCGGGCCACCCTGGAGGGCCGGGACCTGTTCTCCGCCTCCGGCGCCGAGTTGCGCCGGCTGCGGCGCAACATGCAGATGGTGATGCAGGACCCGTACACCTCGCTGAACCCGCGCATGACGGTCGGCGACATCATCGGCGAGCCGTTCGAGATCCACCCGGACGCCGCGCCGAAGGGCAGCCGGCGGGGCCGGGTGCGGGAGCTGCTCGACGTCGTCGGCCTGAACCCCGAGCACATCAACCGGTACCCGCACCAGTTCTCCGGCGGTCAGCGGCAGCGCATCGGCATCGCCCGCGCGCTCGCCCTGCGGCCCGAGATCATCGTCTGCGACGAGCCGGTCAGCGCCCTGGACGTGTCGATCCAGGCCCAGGTGATCAACCTGCTGGAGAAGCTCCAGGACGAGTTCGGCCTGTCGTACATCTTCATCGCGCACGACCTGTCGGTGGTCCGCCACATCTCGGACCGGGTCGCGGTCATGTACCTCGGCAAGATCGTGGAGATCGGCACCGAGGACGAGATCTACGAGCGCGCGACCCACCCGTACACCCAGGCGCTGCTCTCGGCCGTGCCGGTGCCGGACCCGGAGGCCCGCGACCGGCGCACCATGATCCGGCTCACCGGCGACGTGCCGAGCCCGGCCGACCCGCCGAGCGGCTGCCACTTCCGCACCCGCTGTTGGAAGGCCCAGGAGGTCTGCGCCACCCAGGAGCCCCACACGGTCCTCCGCGCCGCGGACCCCCACCCCTCGGCCTGCCACTTCGCCGAACTCCGCCCCACCCCCTGACCCTCCCCGGGAGGTCAGTGGAAGAAGTGGCGGGTGGAGGTCAGGTACATGGTGACGCCGGCCTGCTTGGCGGCGGCGATCACTTCCTCGTCGCGGATCGAGCCGCCCGGCTGCACGATCGCGCGGACGCCGGCGTCGATGAGGATCTGCGGGCCGTCGGCGAAGGGGAAGAAGGCGTCCGAGGCGCACACCGCACCACGGGCCCGGTCCGCTCCGGCCCGGGCGACCGCGAGCTGCGCCGAGTCGACCCGGTTGACCTGGCCCATCCCGACGCCGACCGTCGCACCGTCCCTGGCCAGCAGGATCGCGTTGCTCTTCACCGCGCGTACCGCCCGCCAGGCGAAGGCCAGGTCACGCAGGGTCGCCTCGTCCGCCGGCTCGCCGGTGGCCAGCCGCCAGTTGGCCGGGTCGTCGCCCTCGGCGTCGATCCGGTCGGCCATCTGCACCAGTACGCCGCCGGTGACCTGCCGCCACTCGGCCGGCAGCGGGGCGTAGGCCGGCGCGTGCAGCAGCCGGATGTTCTTCTTCGCCTGGAGGACCTCCACCGCGCCCTCGTCGAAGCCGGGCGCCACCAGCACCTCGGTGAAGATCTCCGATACCTGCCGGGCCAGCTCGACCGAGACCGGCCGGTTGACCGCGATCACCCCGCCGTACGCGGACACCGGGTCGCAGGCGTGCGCCTTGCGGTGCGCCTCGGCCACGTCGGCGCCGACCGCGATCCCGCACGGGTTGGCGTGCTTGATGATCGCCACCGCCGGCTGGTCGGCGAAGTCGTTGGCCGCCCGCCACGCCGCGTCCGCGTCGACGTAGTTGTTGTAGGACATCTCCTTGCCGTGCAGCTGCTCGGCCTGGGCGAGCCCGGCCGGGCTGGACGGGTCGACGTAGAGGGCCGCCGGCTGGTGCGGGTTCTCGCCGTAGCGCAGCACCGCCTGCCGGCGCAGCGACAGCCCGGCGAAGTCCGGCCAGCCGTCCTCCTCGGGCGCCAGCGTGGCGGCGCACCACTCGGCCACCGCCACGTCGTACTCGGCGATGACGGCGAAGGCGCGGGCGGCCAGCACGCGCCGCTGGGCCAGCGTGAAGCCGCCCTCGCCGAGCGCGGCGAGCAGGGCCGGGTACGCGGCCGGGTCGGTCACCACGGCGACCGAGGCGTGGTTCTTGGCGGCCGCCCGGACCATCGCCGGACCGCCGATGTCGATCTGCTCGACGCACTCCTCGACGCCCGCGCCGGAGGCGACAGTGGCCTGGAACGGGTAGAGGTTGGACACCAGCAGGTCGATACCGGCGATGCCGTGCTCGTCGAGCTGGGCGACGTGGGAGTCCTTGCGCAGGTCGGCGAGGAGTCCGCCGTGCACCTTCGGGTGCAGCGTCTTGACCCGCCCGTCGAGGATCTCCGGAAAGCCCGTCACCGTCTCGACCGGGGTCACCGGCACTCCCGCGCCGGCGATGGCCGAGGCGGTGCTGCCGGTCGAGACGATCTCCACCCCGGCCGTGTGCAGCGCCCGGGCCAGCTCGACCAGGCCGGTCTTGTCGTAGACGCTGACCAGCGCCCGCCTGATCGGGCAGCGTTCGTCCTGAGTGGAACTCACGGGACCGTGACCTTTCTTCCGGTGATCGTCCAACCTTCGCGGACCAGGCGGCCCACCTGCTCGACGAGCTGGTGCCGCTCGGCTTCCTTGATGCGCTCGGTGAGCGTCTCGACGTCGTCGCCGTCGTGCACCGGCACGGCGACCTGCGCGACGATCGGGCCGGTGTCCATGCCGGCGTCGACGAAGAAGAGCGTCGCCCCGGTGACCTTCACGCCGTAGGCGAGGGCGTCACGCGGGCCGTGGATGCCGGGGAACGCCGGCAGCAGCGTGTTGTGCGTGTTCAGGTAGCGGTCGCCGAAGGCGGCCAGGAAGCGCGGGCCGACCAGCTTGAGGAAACCCGCGGAGACGACCAGGTCGGGCCGGTGCTCGGCGACGCGGGCGGTCAGCGCGGCGTCCCAGTCCTCGCGGCCAGGGTGGTCGGCGACCCGCTCGACGAAGGTCGGCACACCTGCCGCGGCGGCCCGGTCCAGACCCGCGATGCCGTCGCGGTCGGCGCCGACGGCCACCACCCGGGCCCCGTACGCCGGATCGACGCTCGCATCGAGCAGGGCCTGGAGGTTGCTCCCGGAGCCGGAGACGAGGACGACGATGCGGGCGACGGGCGCGGGCTCGGTCACCGGGCCACCCTATCGGGCCTGCCGCCGCTTCCATCCGCTGGGCATTGCGACATTCACCGACGACGCGAATGGTCCGGACCAGGTACGCTGCCGGTCGCTCGGGCCCGGCGCGCGTCGGCCCGCACCCGTCAGTGATCCGACGCCCCGCGGGGGTGTCGAGTGGAATGAGGAGTACGCCGAGATGCAGCCCGGATACCAGCCGCAGCAGCCGCAGATCAACAACAACATGACGATGTCGATCGTCGCCATCTTTCTCTTCTGGCCGCTGGCCATCCCGGCGATCATCAACGCCTCCAAGGTGAACCCGCTGCTCCAGCAGGGCGACTACGCCGGGGCCCAGGCCGCCGCCGCCGAGTCGAAGAAGTGGTCCAAGTGGGCGCTCATCGTCGGCATCAGCTGGTACGTGATCGTGCTGGTGTGCTGCCTGCTCGGTGGGCTCGCCGGTGTGATGGGCGGCGACACCTCCACCAGCAGCTACTGACAGATCGGACGAGGAGTCGCATGCAGCCCGGTTACCCCGGACAGGATCCGTACGGCCAGCAGCCGCACCAGGATCCGAACGCGCCGCACCACGACCCGTACGCCCCGCCGCCGGCGGCGCCGTACGGTCAGCAGCCCGCCTCCGGGCAGCCGAACGACCCGTACGCCGCGCCGCAGGATCCGTACGGCCAGCAGAACCCGTACGGTCAGCAGGACCCCTACGGCCAGCAGGACCCGTACGGCCAGCCGCCGACCTCGGGCCAGCCCTACGGGCAGCCGCCCACCTCGGGCCAGCCCTACGGGCAGCCGGCGCCGGGTCAGCCGTACGGGCAGCAGCCGTACCAGGACCCGTACGGCCAGCAGGCGTACTCGCAGCCGCCCATGTACCCCAACGCGGGATTCGCCGCGAAGGGGCCTGGGCAGCAGCAGAACACCCTCGGTCTGGTGTCCATGATCCTCGGCATCGCCTCGATCCCGATGGTCTGCTGCTACCTCGGCATCCCGCTGGGCATCGGTGCGCTGGTGACCGGGTGGATGGGCAAGCAGAAGGCCGCCCAGGGGCTGGCCGACAACAACGGTCAGGCCCTCGCCGGCCTGATCTGTGGCGCCATCGGCGTCGTGCTCGGCCTGCTCCAGATCATCTTCCTGGGCTTCAGTCTGACGCTGCCCAACCAGCCCTGACCGTCATGCGACAGGGGCGTCCCGGCCCGTCCGGGGCGCCCCTTCGGCGTCTTCCGGCCCCTCAGCGGGGCGCGCGGGACAGCACCCGGGTCGCGGCGGCGCCGATCAGCGCCCCGACCGTGACGACCGCGGTCGCCACCGCCGCCACCTGCCAGGCGACGGGCCCCACCTGGACCAGCCGGCCGCCGCCGAGCGATCCGGCGGAGGCGGCCGCGGCGGCGCCCAGCAGCAGGCCGGCCACCGGGCCGGCGAGCGCCGCCGCCCCGAGCAGCGGCCCCCAGCGCAGCGGTGCCCGGTCGTCGGCGGCGAGCCGGAGCAGCCGGCGGGCCAGCAGCCAGCCCGCGGCCATCCCGGCGAGGACCGGCACCGCGAGCAGCCCGGCGCCGAGCCCGTCGACCGGCCCGCGCGGCAGCCCGGCCAGCAGCGGTACGGCCGGCAGCGCCCCCACGGAGACCTCGCTGGTGCGTACCGCCGTGTCGGTGCCGACGGCGAAACCCGGGCCGAGCAGGTAGCTGACCGACCAGATTGTGGCGTTGGGCGCGTAGGCGAGGCTGACCAGCGTGATCCCGGCCTGGCCGGCGACCCCGGTGCGGTAGGCCCCGATCAGGTCGGCGGCGTCCCCGCCCCCGGTGGCCACGGCGAGCCCCGCCGCGCCGGCCCCCGCGCCGAACAGCAGCAGCCCGGCGACGAGCCCGGTGCGGATCCCGTCGCGCAGCGCGTCCGGGGACCGCGCGGCGAGCAGGCCGGCCACGCGCGTCGTCCGGGCCGAGCCCACCAGGGCCCCGATCGTGCCGAGCACCAGGAGGGTCAGCCCGGCGCGCACCGGTGACGCGCCGGCCAGCACCGCGCCGAGGACCCCGAGCAGCGCGTACGCGACGCCGACCGCGCCAGCGGCGAGGAGCGCCTGCCGGGGTGACCGGCCGCCCCGCGCGCCGATGGCCCGGCTGGCGTGCACGCCCGCCCGGGTCAGCCGCCAGACGACCAGGGCGGTCAGCGCCAGCGGGGCCAGCCCGAGCGGGCCGGCGGCGGTGTCCAGCGGCACGCCGTGCCCGAGCAGCCAGCCGGCCAGCCCGGCGCGCAGCGCACCCGGCACGGAGGCGGCACCCTCGCTGAGCTGGAACAGCCAGAGCACGACCACGACCGGCAGCCAGGAGGTGAGCGCCGCCCACCCGGCGGCGACCCCGGCGGCGACGACGAGCGGGGCGCGACTGCGGCGCGGCTCGCCAGCGCGCGGCGCGGGCACCCGCCGGCTCCGCCCGACGGGCGCGGCCGGCCGGGCGCCGGGGCCGACGTCGGCGCCGGGACGGCTGGGCTGATCAGGGGTGACGGAGGACATCGCGTCTACTCTGGCATGCCGGGCCGGCGGTGGCAGTCCGATACCGCCCCGCAGCGGCGACGAGTTACGTGATCCACCATCTCCGGCCCCCGATCCGGTCTAGCCTCGGCGCAGGGACGCGACCGCTGGGTCGCGGCACCGACGTCCGGAGGAGAGCCGTGAACACTCCGTATCCGCCGCCCCCGCCGGCACCGTCCGCGGCCGGTCGCGACCGCACGACGCTGTGGGGCGTGCTCGGCATCATCCTCGGCCTGCTCTGCTGCGGCATCCTGGGGATCGTCTTCGGTTACCTGTCGATCCGGGACGCCAAGCGCTTCGGCCAGTCGCCCGTGCTCGGCTACCTGGCGATCGCGTTCGGCGTGCTCAACATCATCGGCAGCGGCGTCCTCTGGGCCGGCGGCAACTACCCGCTCTACAACGACTGAGGCCGCCCGCGCCAAAACGACCGGGGCCGCCGCGACACGACGGCGGAGGGCCGACCGCGAACGGTCGGCCCTCCGGTCGTACGTCGCTCGGGCTCAGCCCGCGGACATGATCTCCCGCATGAGCTTGGCGGTCTCGGTCGGGGTCTTGCCGACCTTGACGCCGACCGCCTCCAGCGCGTCCTTCTTGGCCTCGGCGGTGCCCGCCGAGCCGGAGATGATCGCACCGGCGTGGCCCATGGTCTTGCCGGGCGGCGCGGTGAAGCCGGCGATGTAGCCGACCACCGGCTTGGTCACGTTCGCCTTGATGAACTCGGCGGCCCGCTCCTCGGCGTCGCCACCGATCTCACCGATCATGACGATCGCGTCGGTCTCCGGGTCGGCCTCGAACGCGGCGAGCGCGTCGATGTGGGTGGTGCCGATGATCGGGTCACCGCCGATGCCGACGCAGGTCGAGAAGCCGATGTCACGCAGCTCGTACATCATCTGGTAGGTCAGCGTGCCGCTCTTGCTGACCAGGCCGATGCGGCCGGTGCCGGTGATGTCGGCCGGGATGATGCCGGCGTTGGAGGCGCCCGGCGAGGCGATGCCCGGGCAGTTCGGACCGATGATCCGGGTCCGCTCCCCCTTGGCGACGTTGTACGCCCAGAACGCGGCGGTGTCGTGCACCGGCACGCCCTCGGTGATCACCACGGCCAGGTCGATCCCGGCGTCGATCGCCTCGACGACCGCGCCCTTGGTGAACTGCGGCGGTACGAAGATCACGGTCACGTCCGCACCGGTCTGCGCCATCGCGTCCGCGACGCTGGCGAAGACCGGCAGCTCGGTGCCGTCGAAGTCGACCGTCTGGCCCGCCTTGCGCGGGTTGACGCCGCCGACGACGTTGGTGCCCGCGGCGAGCATCCGCCGGGTGTGCTTGGAACCCTCGGAACCGGTCATCCCCTGGACGATGACCTTCGAGTCCTTGGTCAGCCAGATAGCCATTGTCAGACCCCCGCAGCCGCCAGCTCGGCGGCCCGCTCGGCCGCGCCATCCATCGTGTCGACCCGCTGGACCAGCGGGTTGTTCGCGCCGTCGAGGATCGCCCGGCCAGCCTCGGCGTTGTTGCCGTCGAGGCGGACGACCAGCGGCTTGGTGACCTGCTCGCCGCGCTGCTCGAGCAGGGCCAGCGCCTGCACGATGCCGTTGGCGACCTCGTCGCAGGCGGTGATGCCGCCGAAGACGTTGACGAAGACGCTCTTTACCGACGGGTCGGACAGGACGATCTCCAGTCCGTTCGCCATCACGGCGGCGCTCGCGCCACCGCCGATGTCGAGGAAGTTGGCCGGCTTGACGCCGCCGTGCCGCTCACCGGCGTACGCGACCACGTCGAGGGTCGACATGACCAGGCCGGCGCCGTTGCCGATGATCCCGACCTCGCCGTCGAGCTTGACGTAGTTGAGGTCCTTCTCCTTGGCGGCCTGCTCCAGCGGGTCCACCGCGGCCTGGTCGACCAGCGCCTCGTGGTCCGGGTGCCGGAACCCGGCGTTCTCGTCGAGGGTGACCTTGGCGTCGAGCAGCAGCAGCTTGCCCTCGCGGGTCTTGGCCAGCGGGTTCACCTCGACCAGCGTGGCGTCCTCGGCGACGAAGGCCTTCCACAGCCCCACGGCGGCCTCGACGACCTGGTCGGCGACCTCGGCCGGGAAGTTGGCGGCGGTGACGATCTCGCGCGCCTTCGCCTCGTCGACGCCGGTGTTGGCGTCGATCGGGGCCTTGACGACCTTCTCCGGGGTCTCGGCGGCGACCTGCTCGATGTCCATGCCGCCGGCGACGCTGGCGATGCAGAGGAAGGTGCGGTTCGCCCGGTCGAGCAGGTAGGAGAAGTAGTACTCCTCGGCCACGTCCGCGGTCACCGTGATCATGACCTTGTGGACGGTGTGGCCCTTGATGTCCATGCCCAGGATGTCGGTGGCGCGGGCCACCGTCTCCTCGGCGCCCTCGGCCAGCTTCACGCCGCCGGCCTTGCCTCGGCCACCGACCTTCACCTGTGCCTTGACGACCACCCGACCGCCTAGGCGTTCGGCGATCGCGCGGGCCTCCTCCGGGGTCGTGGCGACGCCGCCGGCGAGCACGGGCAAGCCGTGCCGTTCGAACAGGTCCCGCCCCTGGTACTCGTACAGGTCCACGTTTGCGCGTCCCGTCCCGTCTCCGCGGCGCGCCGTCGCGCCGCCACCAGCGTTATGGAAAACAGTTTGACGCCTGTCATCACTCGAAACAGGCCATTGGGCGCAGCCTAGCGAGGTGGACACCGCCGGCAACCGAGCGGGTGCACGTTGTGTGGTAATGCACAATCGGCGGCGTCGCGCGGCCTTTCCGCGACTTCGGCCCGATGTCAGCCGTCCGGGCGATGTTGCCGGGGGCGCGTAACCCGTCCGTGGGGGCGTCGTTGAGTCAGGTGTCGGAGCGCTGATGCAGCGCGACGACGGGAGCGGCCGATGCCCTGTCGGTCGAGGGGTGGCGGCGGGGCATCGTGCATAGAGGGGCCGGACGTGTGAGGGGTGCGTCCGGCCCCTCCCCCTGCCCGGATTCGGCCGCCGAGCGGCCCCGAGCCCGCAGCCGCCGTCAGGCGACCGGCTGGGCGACGTTCTGCCGGACCCACTCGACGATCGACTGGGTCGTCGCACCCGGCGTGAAGATCTTGGCGACCCCGAGCCGCTGGAGCTCCGGGATGTCGGCGTCGGGAATGATGCCGCCGCCGAACACGACGATGTCGCGGGCGTCGCGCTCACCGAGCAGCTCCACCACCCGCCGGAACAGCGTCATGTGCGCCCCGGACAGCACGGAGAGCCCGACCGCGTCGGCGTCCTCCTGGATCGCGGTCTCCACGATCTGCTCCGGGGTCTGGTGCAGGCCGGTGTAGATGACCTCCATACCGGCATCCCGCAGGGCACGCGCGACGACCTTTGCGCCACGGTCGTGGCCGTCCAGGCCCGGCTTGGCGACGACGACCCGTACACGAGAGCTCATCAGCGCATCCCTTTCACCGGCTCCGCGGCTTCACTGAACGAACGGTAACCCGCCCGACCCTGCCCGGGAAATCCGGGCGGTGAACCTCACCCCCGCGAACCCGGCCGGACTCCCGTCGGCGCCGGTACGGCGGACCGCGCCAGCCCCCGGCGTCAAGCCGGACGACTCCGCCGTTCGGTCACCCTGCGCGACGAACGGGCAGTTAGGGGGGCACCGTTCGAGGGGTACGACCCATGACAATCACGGACGGGAAGGGACAGAACGCGGTAGCAATTCGGCGCTTCGGCTTGTGACGGGACTGGTGGTTGGCTAACGTGTCCACGGTTGTCATCAGGTCCACGGACGGGTGACGACGCGGCCAGCCGGCGTTCACCCGAGCTTCACGGGCGTCGAGGAAGCCGCTTCGGATCCCCGACAACGGAGGGTGTGCGTGCGCCAGCGCCTGTCGTCTGAGCCCGATCGATATCGCGGTCGCCGCCGCGTACCCACCCCCCCGCGTAGCCGCTACGCAGCGGTGGTCACCACCGCGTTCGTCGGCGCCGGCATCGTCGCGATCGGCGCCGGCGCCCTGCCGGACGCCAAGAGCGTCAGCCCGTCGGTCCTCGACGAGCTCAAGGCCGCCTCGGCCGTCAACCAGGACGCCGCGGCCCGTGGCGACAACGCCGACCGCGCCAGCCGCGACAGCGACCGCGCCGGCGGCGCCGAGTCCGCCGAGCCCGAGGTCTGGCTGCTCCCCCTCCAGGGCTACGAGTTCAACTCGCCCTACGGCATGCGCTGGGGCAAGCTGCACACCGGCGTCGACCTGGTCGCCCCCGAGGGCACCCCCTACGTCGCCATCCACGAGGGCACCGTCACCAAGGCCGGCTGGTTCGGCGGCTACGGCCACACCGTGATCGTCCGGCACGCCGACGGCAGCGAGGCGATCTACGGGCACTCCTCGGCGCTGAGCGTCAAGGAGGGTCAGCAGGTGAAGGCGGGCGACCAGCTCGGCCTCGTGGGCAACACCGGCCACTCCTACGGCTCCCACCTGCACCTGGAGGTGCATGTCAAGGGCGAGCCGCTCGACCCGGTGCCGTGGCTCAAGGAGCGCGGAGTGGACATCAAGCTACAAGTCGAGGTGTACTACAGCGAGGTAGCCGCGTCCTGACGCTGCGTATCGCCCGTCGACCGCCCGGATCTGCCGATCCGGGCGGTTTTTCGTGTGCCACCGGAGTCGAAAGTGAGCCGGGTCACGCCGGCGACTGTGACCGGCGCCATCGCCACACATGATCACTTTTACGGTCGAACAACCCCGAACGGGGATGCAACGGGCGGATGCGGCCGTCACCGGTCCGCCCGGACCCCGTCCCACTACCCGTCACGCCGCGTGTCGACACCAGTATTTCGAGGTCAAGTGCCCCCTCGATCAGTGAAGGTCCGCCGTGCAGGAAGACATTCGGAACGAGAACACCCCCGACGCCCCCGTCCGGCCCCGGAGGCGGATCGGCGGCCGCACCCGCGTGATCATCGCCGCAGCGGCCCTGACCGGCCTCGGCCTCGGCGGCGTCGCCTTCGCGGCCACCGGGAACGACGAGCCCTCCGTCCCGGCCGCCGCCGTGGACACGCAGGCCCGCACGGAGGCCGCCGACCGCGCCGACCGCTCCGCCCGCGAGACGACCGCCCCGGCCACCCCCTCGGCGAGCCCGACGCCCAGCCCGACGAAGGCCAGCCCGTCGGCGAAGCCCCGCCCGAAGGCGACCACCGCCAAGCCGAAGCCGAAGAAGACCAGCAAGCCGAAGCCCAGTTGGGTCATCCCGATGAAGGGCGCGGCCATCACCTCCTGCTACGGCCCGCGCTGGGGCACCCAGCACGCCGGCATCGACTTCGCGCTGCCCGCCGGCACCCCGGTCCGCGCGGCCTTCGGCGGCACCGTCACCAAGGCCGGCGACGTCGGCGACGGGTACGGCATCTCCGTCTTCGTCGACCACGGCAACGGCTACCTGACCCACTACGCCCACCTGAGCACCACCAAGGTGGGCGTGGGCGACAAGGTCGCCGCCGGGCAGACCATCGGCCTGGAGGGGTCCACCGGCGACTCCACCGGCCCGCACCTGCACTTCGAGGTGCACCAGGGTCAGATGTGGAACCAGATCGACCCAGCGCCGTTCCTGCGCGCCCGGGGCATCGACGTGGCCTGCTGACCCGCAGCGACCGGCGCGGCCCGGTCCGGCGTGCTGCCGGGCCGGGCCGCGCCGCCGCTCAGAGCTTGTCGATCGGGGCGTGCCGGAGCACCAGCCACATCGTCTGGTCGCCGAAGTCGATCTGCGCCCGCGCTCCCGGGCCGTGCCCCTCGACGGCGAGCACCCGGCCCAGGCCGTAGCGCTGGTGGTTGACCCGGTCGCCCGCGGACACCTTCGGCCCCTGCGGCAGCTCGCTCGCCGTGGTCAGGCGGCTCGCGTCGACCCCCAGCCGCTTCGCCAACTGCGCCGCCTTGGGCGTGCCGCCGTTGAAGCCCCCACGCCCGCCGGACACCCGGTCCGCGCGGCCACCCACGCCGCCGCCCCCGCCGGCCCACGAGGTGTACGACCCCTCGGTGCGCTCCCAGCGGACCAGCTCCGGGGGCAGCTCCTCCAGGAACCGCGACGGCGGGTTGTAGGCCGGTTGCCCCCACGCCGAGCGGGTGACCGCCCGGGAGAGGTGGAGGCGCTGGCGGGCCCGGGTGATGCCGACGTACGCCAGCCGACGTTCCTCCTCCAGCTCCCGGGTGTCGCCCAGGGAGCGCAGGTGCGGGAAGACGCCGTCCTCCAGGCCGGTCAGGAAGACCACCGGGAACTCCAGGCCCTTCGCGGTGTGCAGCGTCATCAGGGTGACCACGCCCTGGTGGTCGGGGTCGTCCGTGGGCACCTGGTCGGCGTCGGCGACCAGCGCGACCTGCTCCAGGAAGCCGGCCAGGGTGGCCCGCTCGCCCTCCTCGCCGACCGCCTCGATCCGCTCGGTGTACTCCCGGGCGACGCTGACCAGTTCCTGGAGGTTGTCGACCCGCCCCGCGTCCTGCGGGTCGAGGCTCTCCTCCAGCTCGGTGAGGTAGCCCGAGCGGGTCAGCAGCGCCTCCAGCACCTCCTCCGGGGTGCCCGTCTCGGCAATCTTGCGGGCGCCGTCGAGCAGGGCCACGAAGTCGGCGATGCCGTTGGCCGCCCGGCTGGAGATGCCCGGGGCGTCCTTCGCCCGCCGCAGCGCCGCCCCGAAGGAGATCCGGTCCCGGCTGGACAGCGCCTCCACGCACGCCTCGGCCCGGTCACCGATGCCCCGGCGCGGGGTGTTGAGGATCCGGCGCAGGCTGACCGTGTCGTCGTCGTTGACCACCGCGCGCAGGTAGGCCAGCGCGTCGCGGACCTCCTTGCGCTCGTAGAAGCGCACCCCGCCGACCACCTTGTAGGGCAGGCCGACCCGGATGAACACCTCCTCGAAGACCCGGGACTGGGCGTTGGTGCGGTAGAAGACGGCCACGTCGCCGGGGCGGGTCTCGTCGGCGTCGACCAGCCGGTCGATCTCGCGGGCCACCCAGTCGGCCTCGGCGTGCTCGGTGTCGGCCACGTAGCCGACGATCGGCTCACCGGCGCCCGCCTCGCTCCACAGCCGCTTCGGCTTGCGCGACGTGTTCCGGTCGATCACCGCGTTGGCGGCGTTGAGGATGGTCTGGGTGGAGCGGTAGTTCTGCTCCAGCAGGATCGTCCGGGCGTCGCTGAAGTCGCGCTCGAACTCCAGGATGTTGCGGATCGTGGCGCCCCGGAACGCGTAGATCGACTGGTCGGCGTCACCGACCACGCAGAGCTCCGCCGGCTCGATCCCCTCCGTGCCGGAGACCAGCTCCTTGATCAGCGTGTACTGGGCGTGGTTGGTGTCCTGGTATTCGTCGACCAGCACGTGCCGGAACCGCCGGCGGTAGCTCTCCGCGACGTGCGGGTGGGACTGGAGCAGGTGCACCGTCGTCATGATCAGGTCGTCGAAGTCCAGCGCGTGCGCCTCGCGCAGCCGTCGCTGGTAGAGCGTGTAGGCCTCCGCCAGCGCCCGCTCGTTGGGGCCCTTGGCGCGGCCCGCGAACGCCTCGGGGTCGACCAGCTCGTTCTTCAGGTTGGAGACCTGGGCGGCCAGCCCGCGCGCCGGGTAGCGCTTCGGGTCGAGGTCCAGCTCCCTGGCGACCATCTGCATCAGCCGGCGGGAGTCGTCCGCGTCGTAGATCGAGAAGGTCGACTTCAGCCCGGCGTGCTCGTGCTCGGCGCGCAGGATGCGCACGCACGCGGAGTGGAACGTCGACACCCACATCAGGCGGGCCCGGGGACCTACCAGGTGGGCCACCCGCTCCTTCATCTCGCCGGCGGCCTTGTTGGTGAAGGTGATCGCGATGATCTCGCCGGGGTGCACGTCCCGGGCGGCCAGCAGGTAGGCGATCCGGTGGGTGAGCACCCGGGTCTTGCCCGAGCCGGCACCGGCCACGATCAGCAGCGGCGAGCCGGCGTGGGTGACGGCGTCGCGCTGCGGCCCGTTCAGGCCCTCGACCAGGGCCTGCGGATCGAGATGGACGGCCGCCGGCCTGGGCCGGTGCGGCGAGGTCGGGGCGGACGCCGGCGCGGGTGGGGACGCGGGGATGTCGAAGAGAGGATGCATCGCACGGCGAGTCTATGCCGCCGGGCGGACACTTCCCCCGCCGCGCGTGCCCCGGCTCGCCCGAGCCGTTCCCCGGGCCGGTCGATCCAGCCGGTCCGGGCCGCCGCCGGCCGCCCGCCGCAGCGCGTGGTGGAGGGAATCGTGCCCCGACTCGTCCGGTCGAGACGAAGATGTCACCCTGTCGTGTCTGGTGCCGCCGTCCCCCGTACAGAACGATGACGGTGAAAATCCGGCTCCTCCCCCGTACACGACTGGGAGAACGACCATGACTCAGCCGCGTTCGCGCGGTCGGGCGGCGCTGCGCCACCTCGCCGCGCCCACCCTCGCGCTGGCCGTCGTCGCCACGCTGTCCACCGCTTCCCGGCCCGCGCCGGCCCCCGCCGACGACCAGCAGGCCGGCCTCACCCCCGTCTCGGTCTCCTACGCCGCGCCCAGCGGCGGGGAGGTCAAGGGCAACTTCCTGAGCTACAACGACTTCCACGGCGCCATCGACCCGCCCGGCGGCAGCGGCGCGGCCGTCAACGGCACGCCCGCCGGCGGCGTGGAGTACCTCGCCACCTGGCTGAAGAAGCTGCGCGCCGAGGCCAGGGCCGAGGGGCGCGCCACGACCACCGTCGGGGCCGGCGACCTGATCGGCGCCACCCCGCTCGTCAGCGCCGCCTTCCACGACGAGCCGACCATCGAGCTGATGGACGAGATCGGCCTGGACGTCAGCTCCGTCGGCAACCACGAGTTCGACGAGGGCGTCGACGAGCTGATCCGGATCAACAAGGGCGGCTGCCACCCCGTCGACGGCTGCCAGGACGGGGACGGCTTCGCCGGCGCGAAGTTCACCTACCTGGCCGCCAACACCGTCAGCAGGAAGACCGGCCTGCCGATCCTGCCTCCGGTCGACGTGCGCTTCGTCGGCGGCGTCCCGGTCGGCTTCGTCGGCGTGACCCTGGAGGGCACCCCGGGCATCGTCAACCCGGCCGGCATCGCCTCCGTGCGGTTCACCGACGAGGTGCAGACCGCCAACAAGTGGGCCGGCGTGCTCAAGCTCTTCGGCGTCAAGGCGATGGTGCTGCTCGTGCACGAGGGCGGCGCCCAGTCGCCGCCGCCGGCCACGCCCGGCGTCTCGGACTGCGCCAACTTCTCCGGCCCGATCGTGGACATCGTGCGTGGCCTGCGGCCGGAGTTCGGGCTGGTCGTCTCCGGCCACACCCACCGCTTCTACTCCTGCTCCCTGCCGAACTCCTCGGGCGCGCGCAGCGTGGTCACCAGCGCCGGCAACAACGGCCAGCTGATCACGGACGTGGACTACGCGCTGGACCGGCGCACCGGCCGGTTCACCGGGATCACCGCCCGCAACGTCGTCGTCGAGAACGGCGTACGCAACCCGGACGGCACCTGGCGGGAGAGCGCGCCGGGCACGTACGTGCGCAACCCCGACCTGGTGGACCCGGGCGCGAAGGCACTGGCCGACAAGTACCGGGCGGCCGTCGCACCCATCGCCAACCGGGTGGTGGGCCGGATCTCGGCCGACATCGTCCGCGACGTCCGGCCGAACGGGGAGAGCCCGCTCGGTGACGTGATCGCCGACGCGCAGCTCGCGTACACCCGCTCCAGCGGGGCACAGATCGCGCTGATGAACCCGGGCGGCGTCCGGGCGTCCCTGTCGTACGCGGCCTCCCCCGGCGACGAGGACCCTGGCGAGATCACCTACGGCGAGGCGTTCACCGTCCAGCCGTTCAACAACCTGGTGGTCACCCAGACCCTCACCGGCGCGCAGCTGCGCAACGTGCTGGAGCAGCAGTTCGTGGGCTTCAACGGGCAGACCACCCAGCGCATCCTCCAGGTCTCCGCCGGGCTGACCTACTCCTACGACAGCACCGCCCCGGTGGGCTCGCGGGTGAGCGCCCTGGCGTTCGACGGCGCGCCGGTCGACCCGGCCGCGAGCTACCGGGTCACCACGAACGACTTCCTGGCCAACGGCGGGGACGGCTTCACCGAGCTGCGGGCCGGCACGGACCGGGCCACCGCCCCCGGCTTCGACGTCGACGCGCTGATCGCCTACCTGGGCGCCGACGCTCCGGTCGCCCCCGGACCCGCCGACCGGATCACCCGCCTCGGCTGAGGCGCGGGCGGTCCCGGCGTCACGACGGCGCCGGGCCCGCCCGGCCGGGCACGGGTCGCGCCGAATCCTTGCGCCGGCCGGCCCGAGGTCGGCATACTCGACGACATGTTCGGGCAGCGCTTCTACTTTTACTACGGCACCGGGAGTCCGGCAGCCGTAGGTCGCGCCTGATCGATCAGACCTACGAGAAAGCCCCGGGCTCCTGGAGCCCGGGGCTTTCTTCCGTCCCGGGATCCGGGCACCGGGCACCTGACGGCAAGGGGTACCCGATGATGACAGACGTGGTGGAGTCCAGCGGCAGAGTGACGCGACCCGAGGCGGGCCGGCCCGACCCCGGCGCCTCCGGGCCTCCGGCCGACGTGCCGGGCGGTGACGACGACGCGAAGCCGGCGGCGGGAACCGGCACCCCGGAGCCGGCCGCGGCCGCCCGGATCGTCGAGATCCGCGAGCGGATCGACGAGATCGACCGGGCGCTGATCGAGCTGTGGCAGGAACGGGCCCGGCTCTCCCAGGAGGTCGGCGTGACCCGGATGGCCTCCGGCGGCACCCGGCTGGTGCTGTCCCGGGAACGGGCGATCCTGGAGCGCTTCCGGGCCGCCCTGGGCGCCGACGGCACGCAACTCGCGCTGCTGCTGCTCCGCGCCGGCCGCGGCCCCCTGTGAGGCGTACGCCGGCAACGGACCCCCGCGCGGTCCACGCCCGGCACCGGCCCCCTGCACAGGCGGGGCCGGGCCGGGGCGGAAACGACGGAACCGCCTGCCGTCGTCGCGATGACGTCGGCAGGCGGTTCCGTGGGGGTCACGCCTCGTGCGTCTGCACGATCTCGCGCTTCTCCGCGAAGTGGCAGGCGCTCGGGTGGTCCGAGCCCGAGCGGATCTCCAGCAGCGGGACCTGCTCGGCGCAGACGTCCTGCGCCTTCCAGCACCGGGTCCGGAACCGGCAGCCCGACGGCGGGCTGACCGGCGACGGCACGTCACCGGTCAGGCGGATGATCGCCTTGTTGTCCCGCACGGTCGGGTCCGGCACCGGCACGGCCGAGAGCAGCGCCTGGGTGTACGGGTGGGTCGGCCGCTCGTAGATCTCGTCCTCGGAGCCGATCTCGGCGATCTTGCCGAGGTACATCACCGCGACCCGGTCCGACAGGTGCCGGACCACCGACAGGTCGTGCGCGATGAAGATGTACGACAGGCCGAGCTCGCCCTGGAGCTTCTCCAGCAGGTTCATCACCTGGGCCTGGATCGACACGTCCAGGGCGCTGACCGGCTCGTCGCAGACGATGATCTCGGGCCGCAGGGCGAGCGCCCGGGCGATGCCGATGCGCTGCCGCTGACCGCCGGAGAACTGGTGCGGGTACCGGTGGATGTGCTCCGGGTTGAGGCCCACCAGGTCGAGCAGTTCCCTGACCTTCTCCCGGCGGCTGCCCTTCGGCGCCACCTCCGGGTGGATCTCGAACGGCTCGCCGATCAGGTCGCCGACCGTCATCCGCGGGTTCAGCGAGGTGTACGGGTCCTGCATCACCAGCTGGATCTGCCGACGCAGCCGGCGCAGCGCCGGGCCGGAGAACTTCGAGATGTCCTGGCCCTTGTAGTGGACGCTGCCACCCGTCGGCTTCTCCAGGTTCATCAGGACCCGGGCCAGCGTCGACTTGCCGCAGCCCGACTCGCCGACCACACCCAGGGTCTCGCCGGCCTTGAGCTCGAAGGAGACCCCGTCGACCGCCTTGACGTGACCGATGGTCTTCTTGAACACCACGCCCCGGGTCACGGGATAGTGCTTGACCAGGTCACGGACCTCGAGGATGTTCTCAGTCACGGTTCACCAGCTCCTCGGCGAAGTGGCAGGCGCTGGCCCGGCCGGCGCCGACCTGCAGCAGCGGCGGGACCTTCTCCCGGCAGACCGGCTGCGCCATGGGGCAGCGCGGGTTGAACGGGCAGCCCGGCGGGATGTTCATGAGGTTCGGCGGGAGACCCTTGATCGTCCGGAGCTCCTGCCCCTTCTCGTCGAGCCGCGGGATCGAGTTGATCAGGCCGATCGTGTACGGGTGCGCCGGCTTGGCGTACAGGTCGTAGACGTTGGCTTCCTCGACGATCCGGCCCGCGTACATCACCGCGATCCGGTCCGCGACGTCGGCGACCACGCCGAGGTCGTGGGTGATCAGGATCATGCCCATCTGCCGCTCGCGCTGGAGTTCGGCGAGCAGGTCCATGATCTGCGCCTGCACCGTCACGTCGAGCGCGGTGGTCGGCTCGTCCGCGATCAGCACCTCCGGGTCCAGGGCGAGCGACATCGCGATCATCGCGCGCTGCCGCATACCGCCCGAGAACTGGTGCGGGTAGCTGCTGAACCGGCCCTTGGCGTTCGGAATCTTGACCTGGTCGAGCATCTCGATCGCGCGCTTCTTGGCGTCGGAGCGGCTCATCCCGCGCCGTACCCGGAACTGCTCGGCGATCTGGAACCCGACGGTGAAGACCGGGTTCAGCGCGGAGAGCGCGTCCTGGAAGATCATCGCGATGCCCTCGCCGCGGATGCGGCGCCGCTCCTCGAAGGACATGCCGAGCATGTCCTTGCCCTGGAAGCGGACCTGACCGCCGGTGA
Source organism: Micromonospora sp. DT46 (assembly GCF_049841735.1). Lineage (NCBI taxonomy): Bacteria > Bacillati > Actinomycetota > Actinomycetes > Micromonosporales > Micromonosporaceae > Micromonospora > Micromonospora sp. DT46. The sequence goes on from NZ_JBNCKW010000002.1 coordinate 228,360, forward strand.
CGAAACCGGGCGGCGTGTCGAGGATGCCCATGATGGTCTGCGCGGTGACGCTCTTACCGGAGCCGGACTCGCCGAGCACGGCGAGGGTCTCCCCCGCGTCGACGTGGTACGTGACCCCGTTGATGACCTTGGCGACGCCGTCCCGGGTGCGGAACTCCACCCGGAGGTCTTCCACCTCGAGCAACCTGCCCGAGGGGCGGCCGGACGCGCCGGCCGCGGACTGCTCGGACACCAGAATGTCGGACAACTGAATCTCCCCTAGCGGAGTTTCGGATCGAGGGCCTCGCGGACCGCCTCACCGAGCATCACGAAGCTCAGTACGGCGGCGACGAGGAACGCGGCGGGGAAGAAGAGCAGGTAGGGCGCGACGCGGAGGAGGTTCTGCGCCTCGTTGATCATGATGCCCCAGGAGACCACCGGGCTCTTCAGGCCGACGCCCAGGAAGGACAGCGTCGCCTCGGCGCCGATGTACGAGCCGACCAGGATCGTCCCGTAGACCAGCAGCGGCGCGAGGCAGTTCGGCAGCAGGTGCTTGAGGATGATCCGGCCGGTGCCGGCGCCCAGCGCGCGGGCGGCGACGATGTAGTCCGCCTCCTTGGTGGCCAGCACCGAGGAACGCATCAGCCGCATCACGACCGGCCAGCCCAGCACGATCAGCGAGATGCTCACCAGCGCCATGATCTCGGCCTTGCTGTTGCTCGTGCCCGACCCGTTGAAGGTCGTCAGGATGACGATGGCACCCAGCACGAACGGCAGCCCGAAGAAGACATCGGCGATGCGGGAGAGCAGTGCGTCCACCCAGCCGCCCCGGTAGCCCGCCACGATGCCCATCGCGCCGCCGAAGAGCAGCACGCCGAGCACGGAGAGCAGCGAGACCACGATCGACGCGCGGGCGCCGTAGATCACCCGGGCGAAGACGTCCCGGCCCTGGAAGTCGTAGCCGAACCAGGCGTCCGACGACGGGCCGACGAGGCTGTTCTGCAGGTTGCCGTTCTCCGGGTCGCCGGAGGTGAACAGCGAGGGGAAGGCGGTCATCAGCATGAAGAGGACGATGAACCCTGCGGAGATCCAGAACAGCGGCTTGCGGCGCAGGTCACGCCAGGCGTCGCCGAGCAGACCGCGCGGCTTCTCCTTGCGGGCGTTCTCCGGCAGGCCCGCGTTGGTCGGCGCGCCGATCTCGTCGGGAGCCTGCGCGGGCGGCGTGCTGACGATCGAGGCGGCACTCGGGTCACTCATGCCCGCACCCCACTCCGCTCGGCGCGGGCACTGGTGCCCGCGCACGCTGCAATGATGATTCGTTCGCTGCGCTCACTCATAGCGGATCCTCGGGTCCAGGGCGGCGTAGAGCAGGTCGACCAGCAGGTTCATCAGCAGGTAGACGAGCACCAGGACCACCACGATGGAGACAACGGTAGCGCTCTCCTTGGTGATGATCGCGCGGTAGACCTGTCGGCCGATCCCGTTGATCTGGAAGATGCCCTCGGTGACGATCGCGCCGCCCATCAGGGCGCCGAGGTCGGTCCCGAGCAGCGTCACCACCGGGATGAGCGAGTTGCGCAGCAGGTGGATCCCGACCACCCGGCGCATCGGCAGACCCTTGGCGATCGCCGTACGCACGTAGTCGGCCCGCCGGTTCTCCGCGATGCTCGTGCGGGCCAACCGGGCGATGTACGCCATTGAGGCGCTACCGAGCACGAAGCCGGGCACGATCAGCTCGGAGAGCCGCATCTCGCTGGAGACCGTCGGCTTGACGATGCCCCACTGCACGCCGAGCAGCCACTGGGCCACGAAGCCGATGACGAAGATCGGCAGCGCGATCAGGAAGAGGCTGGAGACCAGGACCAGGTTGTCCAGGAAGCCGTTGCGGCGCAGGCCCGTCAGCACGCCCGCGGTGAGTCCGATGACCGCCTCGATGGCCAGCGCCACCAGGGCCAGCTTCAGGGTGTTCGGGTACGCCGTGGCGATGATGTCACCGATCTCCCGGCCACCGAACGTCTGCCCGAAGTCGCCCTGGAAGAGGTTCTTCATGTAGTTGCCGTACTGCACGATGAGCGGCTCGTCGAGCTTGAACTTCTCGGTCATCATGTTGACGAAGCTGTCGGGGCAGGGACGCTCGCCACACTTGCCCGCGAACGGGTCACCGGGCACCGACCACACGAGCCAATAGATCAGGAACGTCGTCCCGATGAAGACCGGGATGAGTTGGAGCAGCCGTCTCAACAGATAACGGCCCATGGGGTGGTCCTCCAGACAGGGGGCGCGCGTCGGACGGCCGACACGGGGATGACAGACGTGGCGAGGCGGTGTGGTGACACCACCTCACGGAACGGCCCGGGTCGGGCTCACCGGTAGGTGAGCCCGACCCGGGGTCAGACCGTTCGGATCAGAGCTCGACCGAGGTGAGGTCGAGTTCACCGACGTTGGAGAGCTCGATCTTCTTGATCTTCTCGGAGTGGCCGGACTGCTGACCACCGAAGTAGACCGGGATCGAGGGGACGTCCTGGTCGATGAGGGCGACCGCCTCGGCGTACTTGGCGTGCGACGCCTCCAGGCTCGGCGCGGAGGCGGCTTCCTTGGCCAGCGCGTCGACCTGCGGGTTGCTGTACTTGCCGTCGTTCGAGGAACCGCCGGTCACGTAGAGCGGGCCGACCCAGTTCTCCACGTCCGGGTAGTCCTGCTGCCAGCCGGCGCGGTACATGCCGGTCATCTTGCCGGCGTTGATGTTCTGGCGGAACACCGCGAAGGTCGGCACGCCCTCGGCGCGAGCGTTGATGCCGAGGTTCGTCTTGACCTGCTGCGCGACGGCCTCCATCCACTCCTTGTGGCTGGCGTCGGCGTTGTAGAACATGACCAGCTCACCGGTGAAGCCACCGGCCTCGGCGAGGAGCTTCTTGGCCTCGTCGACGTTGAACTGGCAGGCGGTGCAGTTGCCGGCCTTGGCGCCCGGGGTCAGCGGGTTGGCCCAGCTGTCGGCCGGCTTGCGCGAACCGAAGAAGATCTTGTCGCTGATCTCCTGGCGGTTGATCGACATCGAGATCGCGCGACGCAGCTTCGGGTTCTGGAAGCGCTTGTCGTAGACCGGGAAGGCGATGATGCCGGTCGACGGAGTGGTGGAGGAGATGGCGCGCTCGCCCAGGTCGTTCTTCCACTTGTCGCCCGCGATGGCGGAGACCGGAACCTGCTGCTGGAAGTCCAGGTTGCCGGCGAGCAGGTCGTTGTACGCCGCCGTGTCGTCCTGGTACAGCTTGATGTTGACGTCCTTGATCTTCATCTTGTCGTTCAAGGAGTAGTCATCGAAGCGCGTCAGCTTGATCTGGACGTCGTCTTCCCACGACACGAACTTGATCGGGCCGTTGCCGATCGGCTTCTTGCCGAACGCCTCGGCGCCCTGGGTGAAGAACGCGTCCGGCAGCGGCATGAAGGTGCTGTAGCCGAGCTTGGTCGGGAACACCGCGGTCGGCGCGGCCAGGGTGACCTCGAAGGTCCAGTCGTCGACGACCTTCAGGCCGGACATCTCCTTGGCGGCGGGCTCGGGGGCCTTCTTCGGGCCCTCGGCGCCGTCCGGGTCCTCGGTGTGGACCTGGTCGAAGCCCTGGATGTCGGCGAAGAAGCTGCCGTTCTGCGCGCCGTTGGGCGAGTAGGCGCCCCAGTTCCAGGCGTCCACGAAGTTCTTGGCCTTGACGACGGTGCCGTCGTGGAACTTCGTGTCCTTCTTGATCTTGATCGTGTAGACCTTGGAGTCCGACGTCTCGATCGACTCGGCGACCGCGTTGCGCGGCGCGCTGCCGTCGTTCGGGTACTCGACCAGACCGGTCCAGATCCAGTCGATGATCGCCCCACCACCGGTCTCGGTGGTGTTCGACGGGACCAGGCCGACCTCCGGCTGAGTGCCGTCGATGGTGATCGCGCCGTCGCTGCTGGCGCCGGCGTCGCCACCGTCGCTGTCGCTGCTCGAGCAGCCGGACGCGACGAGCGCGAACGCCGCGCCCAGCGCGACCGCGCTACTTGCCCGCTTCGAGACTCTCATTCCGAGGGGCCTCCTCTTTCTGAACCTGGATCCGTCGTGGGTTTCACGCACGTATGGGGGGTGACACGTCCGGCGCCCGCAGTGCGGGAGCCGGTTTCACCGCAGTGAATTCGGGACAAGATTGATGTACCGATCCGCCGGGCCACCTCGCCCGTCGCGCTTGGCACCGCGCACACGAGACCACCACGGAGCACCGTCAACAGGCGGGTCCATGGTCGTCAGGCCGTACGGAGTGCCTCACATGAGGGGTGAGGTGCTGCCACTGTGACACCCACCGGCCCGTTCCGTGAAGGTGCCGTTATCAAGCCGTTAGTTGGTCGCCACGTTGCCGATACCCGAAAAAAGATCATGATGTACGCGGGTCGTACCGCTCTGAGCAGGAAAGACACGGTTCGGAGGGGGTCCGCCCCCCGGCGCGGGGTCGGCGGCTGTGAGCTTCCCCGCGCCCCCTCCGGCGCTGTCCGAGGTCGGCCGGGCGTTGGCCGTTTTTGCCCATCCGGACGATGCCGGCTTCGGCTGTGCGGGCACCATCGCCACCTGGGTGGCGGAGGGTGTCGACGCCTCGTACCTGCTCGCCACCCGGGCGACTGCGGAGAGTGCGGAGAGTGCGGAGCACCCGCGCGCCGAGGTGAGCCGACCGCAGGAGGAAGAGCGGCGGCGACGTACGGCAGGTCGGTCTCCGCGACGGCGCTGGTATCCACGCCCGAGGCGTGCGCCGGCTGGCCCGGCGGCGAACGACTCCGGCCCCGGCACCGCGCGGGGCGGTACCGGGGCCGGGGCCGTTGAAGCGGGCGTCGATCAGGCGGTGAAGCGCAGCTTGCGACGACGGAACAGCAGCACGGCGACCGCGCCGGCGGCCAGCAGCGCCACGCCGGCGGCGATCGCGGCGGCGATCGGGGAGCCGGTCAGCGGCAGGTCACCGCCGCCGCTCGCGGGCGAGGTCGACGGGGCCGGGCTGTCGACCGGGGCGCTCGGCGACGGGGACTCCGCCGGCGCGCTCGGCGACGGCGACTCGGCCGGCGCGGCGGCGAACGCGGCCTCGGCCTTGGCGCTCACGGTGGCGCCGGTGCTGCCACCCAGGATGAGCTTCTGCGCGGCGCGCTGGCCGGTGAAGAGGAACACCCGGCCGAACGAGACCGAGTCCTGTGCGGAAACGGTCACCTTCACCTCGCCGGCGCCGTCCGCGGCCAGCCAGAACTGGCCGCCGTTGATGGTCTTGGTGACCGGCTTGCCCTCGGCGTCGACCGCCGAGCCGCCGTCGACCGCGACGGTGATCTCGCCCGCCGGGCCCTTGACGGTGAACGGGCCGGCCTTCTCGCCGACGGTGGCCTTGGCGCTGGCCGGGTCGACGCTCAGCTCGGCCTTCGGCTCGGGCTGGTCGGTGGCGTTGGCCACCAGGTAGTCGTGGACCTTCTTGACCACGTCGTACTGCTTCTTGCCGAGCAGCTTCGGGTTGTCGACCCAGTCACCCAGCTTGACGCCGTCGCTGAAGTTCCAGATGGCGGTCTGGGTGCCGAAGTAGAGCAGCTTGTCGGCGTCGGCCTTCGCCGGAGCGGTGGCGCCGGCGGCGGCCAGCAGCTTGGCGGCGTCGGCGTTCGGGTAGCCGTGGGTCAGCACCCACTGCACCTTGCCGAGGTTCTTCACCTGGGACTCGTCCCAGGTGCCCTCCTTGTACTTGCCGTCGATCGCCACGTTGGTGTGGTAGTCGATGCAGAAGGCGGGGACGAGCTTTCCGTCGATCTTGAGTGCCAGGGCACCGGTGCTCTTCGGCTGCCCGTTGAGCACGAGCGTGACGTTGCTGCCCTTGACCGACTTGGCGACGCCGGTCTTGTCGGCGGCGGCGGCCGGCGCCACCGCGCCGAGTGCCAGCGCGCCGCCGGCGACGGTCGCCAGGGCGATCCGCGCCCAGCGCCGTCCTCGTTGTCCGAACATCAGAATCGTGCACCTCTCCCCAGGGGTGACCCGCGCACGGCGGGTTGCGTGAAGCCGCCGTTCCCGCGGGATGTGCACCACCCGCACGCGAGAACGCGACGGGGCATTATGTGACGGGAGTTGATCGCTTGTCAGCCCCTGTGGGCCGCATTCGTCGGTTCCGTCCCATATGACGGGGAAAAGAATTGGATCACACGAGCCGACGGTCGGCCGCCCAGCGGGACAACTCGTACCTGTTGGACATCTGGAGCTTGCGAAGCACGTTGGACACGTGCGTCTCCACCGTCTTGATGGAGATGTAGAGCTCCTTGGCGATCTCCTTGTAGGCGTACCCCCGGGCGAGCAGCCGCAGCACCTCGCGCTCGCGGTTGGTGAGCTGGTCCAGCTCCGGGTCGGCCACCGGGGCGTCGGGACGGGCCGCGAACGCGTCCAGCACGAACCCCGCCAACCGGGGGCTGAACACGGCGTCGCCGTCGGCCACCCGGCGGACCGCGGCGGCCAGCTCCTCGGGAGAGATCGTCTTCGTGACGTAGCCCCGCGCGCCGGCCCGGATCAGCCCGATCACGTCCTCCGCCGCGTCCGAGACGCTCAGCGCCAGGAACCTGACCTGCGGGTGGGTACGCCGCATCGCCTCCAGCACCGCCCGGCCGCCGCCGTCGGGCATGTGCACGTCGAGCAGCACCACGTCGGGCAGCGTGGCGGCGATCCGGGTGACCGCCTCGGCGACAGTGCTCGCCTCGCCCACCACCTCGACGTGCGCGCCCAGCTCGGCGCGGACCCCCGCGCGGAACATGGCGTGGTCGTCGACGAGGAAGACCCGCAGCCGCTCGGCGCGGGCAGCCGCCCCCTCGACCGGTTCCATCGACTGCTCGGTCATCACTTGTCCCTCTCCGCCGTTGCCGGGTCGCGGGTGATCGGCAGGATCAACCGGACCTCGGTCCCTTCCCCCGGCTCGGAGCGGATCTCCGCCCGGCCGCCGTGCCGCTTCATCCGCCCGATGATCGAGCCCCGGACCCCGTGCCGGTGATCCTCCACCGTATCCGGGTCGAAGCCCTTCCCCCGGTCCCGGACGAAGACGCTGACCTGATCCGGCTCGACCTCGGCGTAGAGCGAGACGGTCTGCACCCCGGCGTGCCGGGCGGCGTTCACCAGCGCCTCGCGGGCGGCCGCCACCAGCGCGCCGACCCGCTCGTCGGTCTCCCGGTCGCCGACCACCACCGCCTCCACCGTGATCGCGAACGTGTCCTCGACCTCGGCGGCGGCCTGCTCCAGGGCGGCGGCGAACCGCTCGGTGGGCGAGCCGGTGGGCTTGTAGAGCCAGTTGCGCAGCGAGCGTTCCTGCCCCCTGGCGAGCCGCTGGACGGTCTTCACGTCGCTCGCGTTGCGCTGGATCAGGGCCAGGGTGTGCAGCACCTGGTCGTGCACCATGGCAGCCAGCTCGGCCCGTTCCTGCTCCCGGATGCGCCCCTCGCGCTCCGACCGGAGCTGGTTGTACGTCCGCCACAGCACCGGCGCGGCCACCACGCCGACCCCGGCCAGCCCGACCAGGGCGAAGATCACGCCGTTGAGCACGGCGTCGAAGTTCTGCGCCGGGGAGTACACCGCGGCGACGCCGATGATGCCCACCGCGACCAGCACCCCGCCGCCGATGAACCGGAGCACGAAGGCCCGCCGGTCGCTCTCCTCCACCACCGCGCCCAGCCAGGGCACCGGCATGGAGTCGCCCCACTGCCGCCGCCGCTCCGGCGCCGACTGGTGCCAGATCACCCCGGCGCCGACCGCGATGATCGCGACCAGCCAGCCGGCGGTGCCCGCCGCCCCGACCGAGTCGAAGACCATCACCTGCACCAGCAGCACGCCGAGGCCGATCGCCACGAACGGCAGCAGCTGGGCGACGTCCCTGCGGGCCGGTACGGCGGTGTCGCCCGGGCGCAGCGGCACGACCGCCCAGAAGGCCGCGTAGAGCAGCAGGCCGAGCCCGCTCAGCCCCAGCAGCACCATGAAGGCGACCCGTACCCGCAGCACCGAGATGCCGAGGTGGTCGGCGATGCCGGCGGCCACCCCCGCGGCCATCCGGTGCTCGGGGGCGCGGTAGAGGCGGGGTGGCTGGGTCACGGCGCTGATCGGAGACTCCCTGGTCACGGCGGGCACGGAGCGGGCGACGGTCCGTTTCCGGTGTCGGATCGATCGTCACACGACGCACCGGGGCCCGACCACGGGGACGCCCCCGACATTCGGGCCGCCGGGATCTCAGGGTGGGGTCAGGGTCGGGTCCTGAGGCCGTCCGGCGGGTCGGGGCAGCAGGATCGAGGCATGACCGAGGAAGCTGCCCAGCCCGCCGACCCCCGGGCCGCTCAGCCGGGCGGGCCACCGCCGACCGCGCCACCGCCCGCCGGCTCCGCGGCGCCGCCCCCCGTGGCCGCGCCGCCCCCCGCCGGGGACGCGGGCGGGACGCCACCGCCGGGCCCCGGACCGCAGCCGTCGTTCGGCGGCGCCGGCTTCACCTCGCGGTACGGCCTGGTGCGCCCCCGCGACGGCCGCTACCTGGCCGGCGTCTGCGCCGCCATCGGCCGGGCCACCAACACCGACCCGGTCCTCTGGCGGGTGCTGCTGGCGGTGCTCGGCTTCTTCGGCGGCATCGGCATCCTGGTCTACGTCACCGCCTGGCTGATCATCCCGGGCGAGGGGGACAGCGCCTCTCCCGTCGAGTCCATGCTGGGCCGGGGCCGGTCCAGCATGTCCCCGGTCACGGTGATCGTGCTGAGCATCCTGGTCGCGATCAGTTTCGGCTACATCGTCACGGACGCGTTCCGGGCGGTGCTGCTCGGCGCCACGATCCTGATCGGCGGCGCGCTGCTGCTGAACCGCGACAACAGGGCCGCCCAGGGCGCGCCGGTCGGCCCCGTCCCGCCCGTTCCGCCCACCGCCCCACCCGGGCCGGTGCCACCCGTCGGCCATCCCGCCCCGGTCGCGTACGCGGCCCCGCCGACCGTGGCCGTGGCCCCCGGATCGGGCCCGGTCCCGGCCCCGCCGGCGACCGTCGCCCAGCCCGCCTGGAGCGCCCCGGTCTCCCCACCGACCGCCGAGCTGCCCGCCTGGCCGCCGGCCGCCCCGGCCCCGCCCGCCCGTCCACCCGCGGGTACGCCGACCGTCGGCTGGCCCCCGGCAGCGCCCACGTCCGGCTGGCCCGCCGCGACCTCGGGCGCACCGGGACCGGGCCACCCGGTGCCCCCGCCCCGGCCCCCGGGCTACCGGCCCCCGTTCGCCCCGCACGGCCCGTACGCCGGGCAGACCGTCGTGCCGCCCGCACCGCGCAAGCCGCCGAAGCCGCCGAAGCGACCGAAGGAGCGCTCCCCGCTCGGCGCGGTGACGTTCTCGCTGATCTTCCTCGCCCTGGGCGTGGTCGCCGTCGTCGACCTGCTGGACGTCTACGCCATCGGGGCGTCGGCCTACTTCGCGGCCACGCTGGCCACCATCGGGCTCGGCCTGCTGGTCGGCACCTGGTTCGGACGGGCCCGCTGGATCATCGCGCTCGGCGTGGTGGCCGCCGCCGCGCTCGGCGTGGCCACCGTGGCCGAGTCCTACGACCGGATCCGGGGCGTCGACGGCAACGTCACCTGGGCGCCCACCGACCACCGCGACCTCGCCCTGCGGTACGAGAACAGCTTCGGCGACACGGTCCTGGACCTGCGCGCGGTCGACTTCGACAAGAAGAACACCGAGATCACCGTCTCCGTCAACTTCGGCGAGTGCACGGTGGTGGTGCCGCCGAACGTCGACGTCACCACGGTCGCCGACGTCAACGCCGGCGACGCGGTCGTCTTCGGCAAGCACTCCGGCGGGCTGGCGGGCGAGCTGCGGGAGACGACCGACCTGGGTCCGGACGGCCCCGGCGGCGGCACGCTGCGCCTCTACATCCACGTCAACGCCGGCAACCTGGAGGTGACCCGGTGAAGGCCCACCGCACCGACATCGTGTCCTTCGCCTTCGGGCTGATCTTCCTCGGCCTCGCCGCGTGGTGGCTGCTCGCCCAGTTGCTCGGGCTCGCCCTCCCTCCGGTCGGCTGGTTCCTGGCCGGCGCGCTGATCCTGATCGGCCTGCTGGGCCTGCTGGGCGCGCTGCGATCCGGGCGGTCCGGCGCCGCGCCCACGCCCGGCGACGCCCCCTCCGGCGACGCCCTCACCGACACCACCCTCACCGACGCCACCGCCTCCGACGCCACCGCCTCCGACGCGGTCGCCCCGGACACCGTCGCGCCCGTCTCCACCCCGCCGGGCGCGGAACCGGCGGGCCGGGCCACGGACCGACAGGCCACCGGGATCGACCCGACCCGCTGGGACCTCGACCGGCCCGCGCCGGCCGACGAGCCGACGGCGTGGGGCGGCCGGCGCTCCGACTGGGGCGAGCCGACCGACTGGGGCACGCGGTCCGAGTGGGACGTCTCCGCGCCGACCACCGGCGCACCGACGACGGCCGGACTGCCGCCGAGCGGACAGGCGGCGGAGGAACCGACGACCGGCGGGCAGACGGCGGAGATGCCGACGACCGGCGGGCAGACGGCGGAGATGCCGACGACCGGCGGGCAGACGGCGGAGATGCCGACGACCGGCGGTCCGGCCAGGGGTGGCCTGCGGGCCGGGGACGAGGCCGACGAGTGGCCGACGGAGGCCGTCACCGACGTCCGGCCCGAGGCGGTCGAGGACCGCGCCGCCGACGAGGACGCCCTGTCCCGGCGGACCGACGGGCCGTCGGCCGGTGGGGAGCACCCGCGCGGCTGACCACAGCGGTGCGGCCGTCGTCGGCGGCGGCCTATGCTGGCCGTGGAGAACTCGCCTCCGCCGGCCGGCCCGCGCCGACCTGGCCGCCGCAGCGACCTGGCCGCCGCGCCGGCCGGACGCGCCGCCGTGGCGGTCCCGCCGCGATTCCCGTCTCTACCCGTCAGGAGTCCGTCCGACATGACGCAGTCCCCCGCCGTGCGCACCTTCGGCCGGTCCGGTCCGGTCCGCATCGGCGAGCGAGCCGCCCGTACCCTCGTCTCCGAGCTCGCCCGGATCAACGATCCGAAGGCCGCGCTGCTGGTCGGCGCGACGCCCGAGTCCGCGGTGCTGACCGCGGCGATCGACGCGCTGCTGCCCGGCGACACCCTCACCCTGGTGCCCGCCGGGTCGGCCTCCCCGGCGGCCCTCCGGGAGCACGTCACCGCCCAGGGTCGCTGGGTGGCCGACCGGGTCCGCGTGGTCGACACCCTCGCCGAGGCCGAGCCGGCCGCGGTGGTCGTCGCCGCGGAGCCGCTCACCGGCACGGCCGACGAGACCCGCGCCGCCGTCGAGGGCCTGACGAAGTACCTCGCCGACGGCGCGGTGCTGAGCGTGGCCACGACCGCGACGCCGGGGCGTACCGCGGGCGCCGCCGCCGAACTGGACCGGCAGGGCGCGTTGTACGGCGTCGGGGTCGATCTGGTGCTGCGCAACACGCCGCCGCTGCGGGTGTACCGGCTCCGCTACACCCCGGCCGACGCCGCGTCGGCGGCCCGGCTGGCGCCGGCGTACCGCCCGTCCAGCGTCCCGCTGACCCGTGGGATGCACATCGACTCCAACGGGGTGGCCGCGGCCGGCATCGCGCTGGGCCTGGCCGCGGTGGCCCGGGCGACCCGGCCGAAGTCGAAGCTCTGGCTGCTCCCGGCCCTGGCCGCCGCTCCCGTGGCCGCCTTCTTCCGGGACCCGGAGCGCGACGTGCCGGAGGACTCGTCGGCGGTCGTCGCCTCGGCCGACGGTCGGGTGCTGTCCGTGCAGCGGCTGCACGACGAGCGCTTCGGCGAGGGCGAGTGGCTGCGGATCGCGGTCTTCCTGTCGGTGCTGGACGTGCACGTCAACCGTGCCCCGGTGGCCGGCAAGGTGGTCGACTACTTCGTCGCCGACGGTGGCTTCGCCAACGCGATGAAGCCGGCGGCGGAGCACAACGTGGCCGCGTACACGGTGCTGGACACCGCGCGCGGCACGGTGGTCGTGGCGCAGCGCACGGGCCTGATCGCCCGGCGGATCGTGCAGCGGGCGCCGATCGGCGCGCTGCTGGCCCGGGGCGAGCGCTTCGGCCTGATCCGGTTCGGCTCGCGCACAGACGTCTACCTGCCGGCGGACGCGGCGGAGCCGCTGGTCGGCCCGGGGGACAAGGTCGTCGGGGGTTCGACCGTCATCGCCCGCTGGCGCTGAGGCCCGGGCCGGACGACACGAAGAAGGGGCGCCGCGAATGCGCGGCGCCCCTTCTCGCGTACGTGTGTCAGGCGGTACGACGCTGACGCAGCCAGAGCACCGGGCCGCTGACCAGGTAACCGACCACGATCAGGGCGAAGGTGAGCCGGATGTCGATCAGCGCGCCGATCACCGGGGCCAGCCACAGCCACGGCGGCAGCTTCAGCAGCCGGGCGAGCTTCGCGTAGGGGAAGCTGGAGACCATGGCGAAGGCGAGCAGCGCCACGCCGGCGACCAGGACGATGCCCGGCACCGGCAGCCCGATGGCGACGGTCAGCGCGAGCACTGCGGCGGCCATGGTGGTGGGCACGCCGCAGAAGAACCGGCCGTCCTTCGGCGAGACGTTGAACCGGGCGAGCCGGATCGCCGCGCACGCTGCCACGAGGGCGCAGGCCACCGCGGCGGCCGGCGTGGAGACCGAACCGGCCAGCGAGGCGTAGACCACCACGGGGGCGGCGAGCCCGAACGAGCACATGTCGGCCAGCGAGTCCATCTGCGCCCCGAACGGGCTGGCCACCCCGAACTTGCGGGCGAGCGCGCCGTCGAGGCCGTCGAAGACGACGCAGGCGATCAGGCAGAGCGCGGCGACGCGCACCTCGCCCTGCATGGCCAGGAAGATGGCCAGCATGCCGAGCATCAGGCTGCTGAGTGTGCAGGCGTTGACCACCGCGAACTTCATCCGGCGGGCGACCGTCCGCTCGCCCGGAAGCAGCGGGATCGACATCGCCGAGTCGTCGTCGACCGGGGTCGTGGGGCCGAGCGCGGGGCTGACCGGGACGATCGAGGCGACGTCGGCGCGCTCGACCCGGGTGAGTCCGTAGCGGCGTCGCGGCCGGTCGGCGTAGCGGTGCTCGGACATCGAGAGGTCGCTGGTCGCGTGCAGGTCGCCGTCGCGGCGCCCCACCCGGACCAGCAGCACCTGCCGGGCGAGCGTGCTGCTGCGGCGCAACGGGCCCGCCCAACGACGCCCTGCGGGACGCGGACTGTCAGTGGTACGACGCCGGCGCCATGGGGCTCTCGGCACGTTTCCTCCATCACCGGATCGGTTTACCGTCGCGAGGGCGGCTGTCCGGCTGTCTCGTGCCGGACCTTTCTGGCCCGGCAGCCGTTTTGCGGAGTACACCATCGCATAGGGGAACGGGGATTGGCGATAGCTGCCGGCGGTACTTATATCTGGTCTAACCGCGCGTACCGCTCTCTTATTCCCATCTCGGGCTCCATCGCCCGTTTCCTCCACCAACCCCACATCGAATGTACCGGACCCCGTCTCCGTCGGCTCGGTGAGCGGGTGCCGGGGACACCGATGTCCGGTTACGGACGCTCGTCGGTAGGGGCATTGGCCAGCGCCAGTGCGGCGATCCCGGTCAGCGGCAGCCCGGCGAGCTGCTCCGGCGTGAACCAGCCCGCGCGGGCGGTGGAGCCGCCGGCGAGCTCGGTCACCCGTGGCTCCGTGGGCGCGTCCACCGCCACCCGGTAGAGCACCCGGATGCCGTGCCAGTCGAGCGGGCGCCCCTCCGGGCCCAGCGCGGCCGGGTTGTGCAGGTTGTCGACGCCGATCAGCTCGACCACCCGACCGAGCTGGCCGGACTCCTCGACCAGCTCGCGCAGCAGCGCGGCGACCGGCTGCTCGCCGTGGTCGGTCCCGCCGCCGGGCAGGTGCCACCGGCCGGCGCCCGGGTAGCCGTCGGCGATCATGGTGAGCAGCACCCGGCCGGCAGGGTCGGTGACCAGGCCGTACGCCCCGAAGCGCTGCCTCCGGTCGGACGGGGTGGCCGGACCTTCCGCCGGCGAGCGGGGCAGATCGGACGGCAGGGGCGACACGGGCACGCCGAGCAACTCGGCGGTGAACGGCATGAGCGGCACCGCCGCCGCCTCGTCGGTCGTGAACCAGCCCAGCTCGTCGGTGCCGCCGGCCGGCTCCGGCCGGGGTTCACCGCCCCGCACGGTGACGTCGAAGACCACGCGATCGGTGTGCAGCGCGACGTCGGCGGCACGGAAGGTCGTGACGTCGGCGGACACCGCCCGCAGCCCGGTCACCTCCACCGTGAGGCCGGTCTCCTCGGCGAACTCGCGGACCACCGCGTGCGCCGGGTGCTCGGCGTGTTCGAGGCCTCCGCCGGGCACCTGCCAGACGCCCGGGACCGGGCACGAGGCGGAACCCCGGACCAGCAACACCCGCCCGTCCGAGCCCCAACACACCCCGAACGCGCCGACCCGCCGCCGCTTCTCCACCCGCCCGCACTCCCCCGCCCGCGCCGACCCGTTCCGTCGATCATGAGGTTAGCCGCAGCGGGTCCGACGTGCCGCCCGGTCGACCTCGTGATCAAGGAACAGGGGGCCGGGCGGTCAGGCCAGGCGGGCGGCCTGGACGGCTTCCGCCGTCACCTCGGTCAGGCGGTCGGTGGGGAGGGCGCCCAGTTCCTCGCGGCCGAACCAGCGGGCCTCACAGGTGGAGCCGCCGACGTCGGCGACGGTGGGCGGGGCCGGCTTGTCGACCACGACCCGGTAGAAGGCGCGGACGCCGTGCCAGTCGATCGGGTAGCCCTCGGGGCCGAGGGAGGCCGCGTCCCGGTGGCTGGCCACCCCGAGCAGCTCGACGAGGCGCCCGGTCTGCCCGGTCTCCTCGACCAGCTCCCGGATCAGGGCCGCGCCGGGCTGCTCGCCGTAGTCGGTGCCGCCGCCGGGCAGGTGCCAGCAGCCCGCGCCCGGGTAGCCGTCGGAGACCCGGGTGAGCAGCACCCGGTCGTCCGGGTCGGTCACCACGGCGTACGCGGCGAAGCGCTGGGCCCGGTGCAGCCCGTCGGGGCCGGGCACGGCGTAGAACGAGGGGAACTCCGGCGCCTCGTCCGGAACGATGTCGGCGGACGAGGCGGGCAGGCCCAGGGCCCGCGCGGTGAACGACCGCAGCGGCAGCTCGCGGGCCTCCGCCGGGGTGAACCAGCGAACCAGGTCGGTCGGCCGGTCGACCCGGTCGGCGAGCGTCCCGCCCCGGACCGAGACCTGGTAGATCAGGCGGTCGGTGTGGATGGTGATGCCCCGCTCCGGCAGCGCCCGCATGTCGGCGAGCACGTCGTGCAGGCCGGCGACGGTGACGGAGAGGCCGGTCTCGGCGGCGGTCTCCCGGACGACGGTGTGGTGGGGATCCTCACCGTGGTCGACCGCCCCGCCGGGCAGCGACCACGTGCCGGGGGTGCCGGAGCGCTCCGATGCGCGGACCAGCAACACCCGGCCGACTGAATCAGCACAAACTGCGTATGCCGCGATCCTGCGGAGCGGCTCCAGCATGGTGGTCACGGGGGCAAATTCTCCCCGGCCCGGGTTACCTCCATCGAAAAGAGTCAGATTCCTGACTGAATGCTCGCGCCTCAGGGGCGGGTCAGGGTAGGGATCCGGGCGGTCACCGAGGACGGCTCGACGACGGGCGCGGACCGTGGAGACATGACCTACACCGCCCCTCCCCAGCCCCCGTACAAGCAGCTCCGTCGCCCCGTCACGGACCGGATGGTCGCCGGAGTGGCCAGCGGCCTCGGCCGGTACTTCGCCGTCGACCCCACCCTGGTCCGGGTGGTCTTCGCGGTCACCGGCCTGCTCACCGGCGGGCTCGCGCTGCTCGCGTACCCGATCATGTGGTTCCTGATGCCCGAGGAGCCGGCCGACGCGCCCGCCTGGCCGCACCCGGCGCAGGCCCAGCCGCCCACGGTGGCGCAGCCGACCGTGGCGCCGCCCACGCAGCCGACCTATCCGCCGGCGGCGTGAGGCGGGATCACTCCCACTCGATCGTGCCCGGCGGCTTGCTCGTGACGTCCAGCACCACGCGGTTGACCTCGGCGACCTCGTTGGTGATCCGGGTGGAGATCCGCGCCACCACCTCGTAGGGCAGCCGGGACCAGTCGGCGGTCATCGCGTCCTCGCTGGAGACGGGCCGCAGCACCACGGGATGCCCGTAGCTGCGGCCGTCGCCCTGCACGCCGACGCTGCGCACGTCGGCCAGGAGCACCACGGGGAACTGCCAGACGCCCCGGTCCAGGCCGGCGGCGGTGAGCTCCTCGCGGGCGATCAGGTCGGCCCGCCGGAGCAGGTCGAGCCGCTCCTGGTCGACCGCGCCGATGATCCGGATGGCCAGGCCCGGGCCCGGGAACGGGTGCCGCCAGACCATCGCCTCGGGCAGGCCGAGCTGGAGCCCGAGCGCCCGGACCTCGTCCTTGAACAGCGTGCGCAGCGGCTCGACCAGCGCGAACTTCAGGTCCTCCGGCAGGCCGCCGACGTTGTGGTGGCTCTTGATGTTGGCGGTGCCGGTGCCGCCGCCGGACTCCACCACGTCCGGGTAGAGGGTGCCCTGGACGAGGAACTCGACGTCGCCGTGGGCGGCGACCTCCCGCGCCGCGGCCTCGAAGACCCGGATGAACTCCCGACCGATAATCTTGCGCTTCTGCTCGGGGTCGGTGACCCCGGCCAGGGCGCCGAGGAACCGGTCGGCCGCGTCGACCACCTTGAGCTTGATGCCGGTGGCGGCGACGTAGTCCTTCTCCACCTGCTCGGCCTCGCCGGCGCGCAGCAGGCCATGGTCGACGAAGACGCAGGTGAGCTGGTCGCCGACGGCCTTGTGCACCAGCGCGGCGGCGACGGCCGAGTCGACCCCGCCGCTCAGGCCGCAGATGACCTCCTTGTCGCCGACCTGCTCGCGGATCCGGGCGACCTGCTCGTCGATGATGTTCTCGGGCGTCCAGGTCGGCGCGATGCCGGCGATGTCGTGCAGGAAGCGGCGCAGCATCTCCTGGCCGTGCGCGGTGTGCCCGACCTCCGGGTGGAACTGCACGCCGGCCCGGCGTCCGACCACGTCCTCGAACGCGGCGACCGGCGCCCCCGCCGACTCGGCGGTGACCGTGAAGCCCGCCGGGGCCTCGGTCACGCAGTCGCCGTGGCTCATCCAGACCGGCAGGTCGGCCGGCAGGTCGCGGAGCAGCACGCCCGGGTCGAGCAGGCGGGGACGCAGCGGGGTGCCGCCGTACTCGCGGTTGCCGGTGCGGGCCACCGTGCCGCCGAGCGCCTGGGCCATCGCCTGGAAGCCGTAACAGATGCCGAAGACCGGCACCCCGGCCTCGAACATGCCGGCGTCGATCTGCGGGGCGCCCGGCGCGTAGACGCTGGACGGGCCGCCGGAGAGGATGATCGCCGCCGGGTCCTTCGCCAGCATCTCGGCGACCGGCATCGAGTGCGGCACGATCTCGGAATAGACGTTGGCCTCACGCACCCGACGCGCGATGAGCTGGGCGTACTGGGCTCCGAAGTCCACCACGAGGACGGGGCGAGGCGTGCTCATGGCAGCAAATCCTACCGACGACGCCGCCGCGCCCCCCGCCGGTCCGCCCCCACGCCGCCGTCGCGGCGGAGGTGACGTCGCCCACCGTACGGGCGATCCGGCGCGCCACCGCCCTTCCGGCGGAAGTGATTAGGCCTGTATGCGCTTTTTGACCCGTATACGGTGTCCGTACCGCCCGCCGCCGGGGCACGCACGGGACCCGACGGGTCCGGGCGGCTGCCCGGCCGTACGCCCGGGTCGTCAGCAGCGGCGGGCGCGGGACGCCGGGAGCCGGCCGGGGGTGGGCATGACCGAGTGGTGGCTGTGGATGTACGTCGCCGCCATGGCGGGCGGAGTCGTGCTGTTCAGCCGGTGGCGCGCGGACCCGCGGGGAGTCCCGCGCAGCGAGTACCGGGTCGCGATCGCCATCCCGCTCTGGTCCGGCTCCTGGTACCTGCTCATGGCGCTGGGCGGCGGGCGCACGGAGGTGGCCGGCCACACGCTCTACTGGGCGCGGTACGTCGACTGGGTGGTAACCGCCCCACTGTTGCTGGTGGCCCTGATGCTGACCGCGACGCACTCCCTGCCCGGACGCTGCTGGCGGCTGATGGGCGTCCTCGCCGGGGCGAACGTGGTGGTGATCCTCAGCGGCCTGTTCGCCGACCTCACGGCCGACGGCGCGGCCCGCTACACCCTGTACGCGATCGGGGTGCTGGCCCTGCTCGCGGTCTACGCCCTGATCTGGGGACCGCTGCGCGCCCACGCGCACCGCCAGCCGGAAGAGATCGCGGGGGTCTACACGGAGGCCGCACTGCTGCTCAGCGCGCTCTGGGCGGGCTATCCCGTGTTCTGGATCCTCGGCCCATCCGGGGTCGGCCTGTTCAGTTCCGCCACCACCAGCCTGCTCCTCGTCGTGCTGTCCATCGTGTCGAAGGTGGGCTGGAGCATCCTCGATCTCGGCCGGCTACGCGCCCTGTCAAACCGTGGTCACCTCACCGTCGTCTGACCCGGCCACCGGAGCCGGCTCCCGGGTGCCGGCGTCGGACGACCGGGCGCCCGCCCGGACCCGACGACCGCCGGCGGGCACGACAACCGGCGCGGCGGAGGGCCCGGGGCGGCCGGACCGGCTGCTGCGGCGCGCCGGGACCGCCTCGCAGCTCGCGCTCGGCGGGCTGCTGGCGATGTCGCCGCTGATCGACGCCGCCGGGCCGGGCGGCTCGCCGGCCTTCCTGGTCGCGGGACTGCTCCTCGGGCTGCCGCACGGCGCGGTCGACCATCTCGTGCCCGCTCGACTGTCGGAGCGCGCCCGGCCGCTGGCGGCGCGCGTGGCGCTGCTGGTGGTCTACACCGCCGTGGCCGGCGCCGGGCTGGCGGCCTTCCTGGCCGCGCCGGACCTGGCGCTGGTCGGTTTCCTCCTCGTGTCGGTCGTCCACTTCGGCACCGCCGACGTGGCGTTCCACGCCGAGCGGGACCGCCGGCCGGTCCGGGCGAGGGTGACCGCCGTGCTCGCGCACGGGGGACCGCCGGTGGTCGTCCCGTTGGCGCTGTGGCGGGACCAGGTCGACCCGTTGCTGGCGGCAGTGGCACCTCGGGCACCGGCGCTGCTCACCGTCGAGGTGCGGGCGCTGGCGCTGGCCACCGTGCTGGGCGCGGTCGCGGTCACCGCGATCCGGTACGCCCGCGCCGGACGCGCCCGCGACGCCGTCGAACCCGTCCTCCTCGCCGGGCTGTTCGGCACCGTGCCGCCGGCCCTGGCCGTGGGGGCGTACTTCGCGGCCTGGCACTCCTGCCGCCACGTCGCCCGGTTGCTGCGGCACGACCCGCGTAACACGGCCGACCTGGCGGCCGGACGGGTCGGGCCGCCGCTGCGGCGCTTCGCCCGGCAGGCGGCAGCTCCCACGGCGGTGGCCGTCGCCGCGCTGATCGCCCTGGTCGCCTGGCCCGGCCACCGGTCGGACCCGCTGCCCGCGACGTTCGCCGTGCTGGCCGCGCTGACCCTCCCGCACGCGGTCCTGGTCGCCTGGACGGAGCGACGCGGGCCGGAGCCGTCAGGCTGGACAAGGTGACCACTGGGCCCTGGTCAGCTGCGCAGGGCACCGGGGGCGTCGGCCGGCACCGCCGGGAGGCGCGGTGGCACCGGCTCCAGCCGGCGGTACGGCTCACCCAGCGGCGGCCTCGGGTCCGCGTCGCCCCTGTTGGGCCAGAAGGACATCGCGCGTTCCGCCTGGGCGGTGATGGTCAGCGACGGGTTCACCCCGAGGTTCGCCGAGACCGCCGCGCCGTCGACCACGTGCAGCCCCGGGTGGCCGAACACCCGGTGCCACGGGTCGATCACGCCGTCGGCCGGGGTGGCGCCGATCACCGCTCCGCCGAGGATGTGGGCGGTCATCGGGATGTCGAACGGCTCGGTCAGGGCGCCGCCGGGCGTACCGCCGATCTCCTCGGCCAGCAGGCGGGCCGCCTGGTTGCCGGCCGGGATCCAGGTCGGGTTGGGCGCGCCGTGGCCCGGCCCGGAGACCAGGTGCCGGCCGAACGGGCCGCGCCGCAGCCGGGTGGTCAGCGAGTTGTCCACCGACTGCATGACCAGGGCGATCACCGTCCGCTCCGACCAGCCACGCACCGACAGCAGCCGGGCCGCCGTGCCGGGCTGGCGCAGCAGGATCCCCAGCCAGCGGCGGACCCGGCGCGGCCCGCCGTCGACCAGCAGCGACTGGAGCAGGCCCATCGCGTTCGAGCCCCGGCCGTAGCGGACCGGCTCGACGTGGGTCTGCGGGTCGGGGTGGAACGAGCTGGTGATCGCCACCCCCTCGGTGAAGTCGAGCCCCTGGGCGCGGGCCTGCCGGCGGGGCACCGAGGCGCCGAGGATCGCCTCCGAGTTGGTCCGGGTCAGCTCGCCGAGGCGGGGCGAGAGCGCGGGCAGGGCACCCTCCGCCTTCATCGCGTGCAGCAGCCCCTGGGTGCCGAGCGCGCCGGCCGCGAAGACCACCTGGTCGGCGTGGATCACCTGCCGCCGCGCGCGCAGCCAGGCCCCCGTGCGCACCGTGTGCACCGCGTATCCGCCGTCGCCGGCCGGGCGGACGGCCGTGACCGTCGTCAGCGGGTGCACCCGCGCGCCGAGTCGCTCAGCCAGCCAGAGGTAGTTCTTGACCAGCGTGTTCTTCGCACCCTGCCGGCAGCCGGTCATGCACGCGCCGCAGTGCGTGCAGCCGGTGCGCTCCGGCCCGGCGCCACCGAAGTAGGGGTCGGTGGCCCGCTGGCCGGGGCGGCCGATGAACACGCCGACCGGGGTGGCGTGGTGGGTGTGCCCCACCCCCATCCGGTCGGCCACCGCCCGCATCGCCCGGTCCGCGCGGGTGACGAGCGGGTACGTGGTGGCGCCGAGCATCCGCTTCGCCTGGTCGTAGTGGCCGGCCAGCTCGTCGTGCCAGTCGGTGACGTCCCGCCACTGCGGGTCCGTGTAGAAGGCGTCCAGCGGCTCGTAGAGGGTGTTGGCGTAGACCAGTGAGCCACCGCCGACCCCGGCGCCGGAGAGCACCAGGACGCCGCCGCCGGCCTTCCGGTCGGCCGGGCGCAGCAGGGTGAGCCGCTGGAGGCCGTAGCAGCCGAGGCGGGGCGCCCACAGGAAGCGCCGCAGCCGCCAGGAGGTCTGCGGGAACTCGTCGTCGGCGAAGCGACGCCCGGCCTCCAGCACCCCGACCGAGTAGCCCTTCTCGGCCAGCCGGAGCGCGGTGACGCTGCCGCCGAAGCCGGACCCGATGACGAGCACGTCGTACCGCATGACCGCATCATTACCGCTCGGTAGCCATCGCGCCAGCGCCCGATTTCGCGGGATCATGCTCCGGTCCACGATCCCGGAGGCGCCCGCCCACAACTCGGCGCCCCCGTCGAGGCGTTGTCATCACCGGGGGTGTCGCATGACTCAGCGGACAGGGGCGCCACGCCCGCGATGGGTGCTGGGGCTGGCCGCCCTGGCGGTCGTGGTCCTGGTGGCCGTGGGCGCCCTCGTGGTCACCCGGCTCGTCCGCGACGACGGGCCGCGGCGCGCGATCGGGCCGACGGGCGCCACCGGGACGCCGCAGGCGAGCCCCACCCCGAGCCCGAGCCCGACCGCGACGCCGGGCGCCGGCATCACCGGCCCGCTCAACCTCCTGCTCGTCGGGGTGGACACCCGGGTCAGCGTGCCGGGCTGGGAGCCGCACGGTGACGCCGTGCTGGTGCTGCACGTGGCGAAGGGACTCGACCGGGCGTACCTCTTCTCCCTCCCCCGCGACCTGCTGGTCGACATCCCGGCCTTCCCGAAGGCCGGCTACCGCGGCGGCAGGACCAAGCTCACCCACGCGATGAGCTACGGCAGCCGGGTGCCCGGCAGACCGAAGCAGCCGAGCACCGCCCAGGGGTACGAGCTGCTGCGCAGCACGGTCAGCGGCTACACGGGGCTGCGCTTCGACGCCGGCGCGGTGCTCACCTTCAACGGCTTCGACCGGCTGGTGGACAGCCTCGGCGGGGTGGACCTCTACGTCGACCAGCGGGTGGTCTCGCTGCACCGCCGCCCCGACGGCCGGCACCGGGAGCCCGCGCCGGGCGGTGGCGGCTACACCGGGCCGCAGATGGTCTACGAGAAGGGCGAGCGGCACCTCACCGGCTGGCAGGCGCTGGACTACGCCCGGCAGCGCTACGTCACCGGCGGCGGCTACGCCCGGCAGCGCCACCAGCAGCAGCTGGTCAAGGCGCTGGCCACGAAGATCCTCGGCGAGGACCTGGCCCGGCAGCCGGAGCGCGTCCAGCAGGTGGTCGACGCGCTCGGCGACACCCTGGTCTACGCGGGCGGGCCGCGCGTCGTGGACGTCGCGTACGCCCTCGGCGGGCTCACGCCGGAGAGGTTCGTGCTGGTCGACCTGCCCGGCGCGGGCGTCGGCAGGGGCAGCGCCTACCGGGGCGAGGAGCTCACGCAGACCGGGCGGAAGTTCCTCACCGAGCTGCGCGCCGGCCGGGCCGACGCCTACCTCGCCGCCAACCCGAAGCTGCGCGTCACGCGCTGAGCGTCGTCACACCCGCTCGGGACGGTCCGGCCGCTGCTTGCCGTACAGCCACGCCTCGAAGAGGTCGTCGAGCTGCTTGCCCGAGACCCGCTCGGCCAGCGCGACGAACTCGGCCGTGGTCGCGTTCGCGTCGCGCTTCTGCGCCGCCCAGGTCTTGAGGATCTCGAAGAACGCCTTGTCGCCGACGGCCACCCGCAGCGCGTGCACGGTCATCCCGCCACGCTGGTAGACCGACTCGCTGAACAGGTTCGCCACCCCCGGCTCGCCCGGCGGCGTCCGCCACACCTGGCCCGAGGAGCCCGCGTACCGGGCGTCGAACTCCTGCTGGGCGGTGCGCCCGCCGTCGTGCTCGGCCCACAGCCACTCGGCGTACGTGGCCAGGCCCTCGTTGAGCCAGATGTCCTGCCACCTCGCCAGCGACACGCTGTTGCCGAACCACTGGTGCGCCATCTCGTGGGCGACCACGGCCGTGTTCTCGCCGCGGGAGAAGAAGCTCGCGGAGTAGACCGGGCGGCTCTGCGTCTCCAGGGCGTACCGGATCCGGGCGTCGGAGATCACCACACCGCCGTACGCCTCGAACGGGTACGGCCCGAAGACGCTCTCCAGGTAGTCGGTCACCTTGACCGTGTCGGCGATCGACCGGTCCGCCGCGCCCGAGGGCAGGTCGGTGGTGACCGCGTGGAACACCGGCCGTCCCTTGTGCTCGCCCTCGGTGATCCGGAACTTCCCGATGACCACGGTGCTCAGGTAGCTCGCCATCGGGCTGCGCTCCGCCCACTTCCAGGTGGTCCAGTCGCCGGTCGTGCTCTTTCCCGCCGGCACACCGTTGCTGACCGCCGTAAGCCCCTTCGGCACGGTGATCTCGAAGTCGTAGGTGGCCTTGTCCGAGGGATGGTCGTTGACGGGGAACCACGTGCTCGCCGACTCGGGCTGGCCGAGCGCGATCGCCCCCTCGTCGGTGTGCAGGAAGCCGCCGCTGCCGAGGACCTCGTTGCGCAGGGGCTCCGGCTTGCCGTCGTACGCGACCTCGACGACGAAGCCGTTGCCGGCGATCAGGCCACGGGCCGGAGTCACCACCAGCTCGTCGCCCTTGCGGCCGTGCTTCGCCGGGGCCCCGTCCACCGTCACGGACCGCACGGTCAGCCCGGCCAGGTCCAGGTTGAACGCGGACAGGTCGCCGGTCGCCGCCGCCTGCACGGTGGTGGTTCCGGTCAACCGGTCCTCCGCCGGGTCGTAGCGCACCTTGACCGTGTAGCGGCTGACGTCGTACCCGCCGTTGCCGTAGGTCGGGAAGTAGGCGTCGCCGACGCCGGCCGCGCCGAGGAGGAACTGGCGCGGCGCGGCCGGCGCGGCGGTGCTCGGGGCCGGAACCGGTTCCTCGGCCGACCCGCAGCCGGCCAGCCCCAGCATCCCGGCCAGTAGCAGGCCGGTGCCCGCGCACAGCGTCCGCCGCGACAGCGTCATCGCCTCTTCTCCTCCCTGCGTCGCCGGCTGCCCCACCGGCGAGCGTGGTGGACCCGCGCCGGTCGGTGCCGCCAGCCCCGCCGCACGGGGGCGGGCGGGCAGGCGGTGCCGCGCCGGGTCCGGCCGCAGCCTACCGATCGCCGACGCGAGCCGCGTCAGGGCAGTGCGGGGGCGCTCCCGCCGACGAGCCAGGCGTCGAAGAACGGGCGCAGGGGCTTGCCGGCGACCCGCTCGGCCAGGGCGATCAGGTCGTCGGTGGTGGCGTTGCCGTCGCGCCGCTCGGCCGTCCAGGTCCGCAGGACGCGGAAGAACGCCTCGTCGCCGACCGTGCGGCGCAACGCGTGCACGGCGAGCGCGCCACGCTTGTAGACGGCCGCACCGAACAACCGGGACCGTCCGGGGTCGACGGACGGCCGGGACCAGTCGGTCGCGGCGTACTCCAGCTCGAAGTTGCGCTGCGCGGTACGACCGCCGTCGTGCTCCTCCCACAGCCACTCCGCGTAGCTGGCGAAGCCCTCGTTGAGCCAGATGTCGCTCCACCGGCTCAGCGCCACGCTGTTGCCGAACCACTGGTGGGCCAGCTCGTGCGCGACCACCCCCGGGTTGGGTCGCCCGCCACGGAAGAAGCCCGGCCCGTAGACCGGTCGGGACTGGGTCTCCAGCGCGTAGCCGATCCGGGCGTCGGTGACCACGACACCGCCGTAGGAGTCGAACGGGTACGGCCCGAAGCGGCTGGCCAGGAAGTCGGCGATCTCGCCGGTGCGGGCCAGCGAGGCGGCCTCCGGCCCGTTCTCCGGCAGGCTCGCCGGCACCGCTGTGACCATCGGCCTGCCGGCGTGCGTGCCGCTGCGCACCCGGTAGTCGCCGATCACCAGGGTCGTCAGGTAACTGGCCATCGGCGACCGCTCGGCCCAGCGCCAGGTGGTCCAGCCGCCGGCGCTGGTCTTCTCCCCCGGCACCCCGTTGCTCAGCGCGGCCAGCCCGTCCGGGACGGTCACCTCGATGTCGTACGTGGCCTTGTCGGACGGGTGGTCGTTGACCGGGAACCAGGTGGCCGCCGACCAGGGCTGGCCGAGGGCGATCGCGCCGTCGTCGGTGTGCAGGAAGCCGCCGCTGCCGAGCTGCCCGTCGGCCTTGGCCGCCGGCACGCCGGAGTAGTCCACCTCGACGACGAACCGGGCGCCCCGGGGAAGGCCGTCGCGCGGGGTGACCACCAACTCGTCGCCGTCGCGGGCGGACCCGGCCGGGTGGCCGTCGACGGCCACCCGCGACACGTCCAGCCCGGCGAGGTCCAGGTTGAACCGGGACAGCCCGGTGGTCGCGGTGGCCGTCAGCGCGGCCCGCCCGGCGAGCCGGTCGGTCGCCGGGTCGTAGCGCACGGCGAGCCGGTAGCCCGCCACGTCGTAGCCGCCGTTGCCGGCCCCCGGCACGTACGGGTCGCCGAGGTCGGTCGCCCCGGGCCGGAAGCCGCCCCGCTCGTCGCCGCTCGTGCAGGCCGGGGACACCAGGGCCGCGACGACGGCGACGGCGAGCGCGGGGCGGATCCGACGGCGGGTACGACGCACCGGCCGAGCCTATCGGCGCGGCCGGTGCGGGTGGTGCTGCTTGCGCAGGTCAGCGGTCGAGGACCAGGCCGACCTTCTGGAACTCCTTCAGGTCGCGGTAGCCGCACTTGGCCATCGCGCGGCGCAGGCCACCGAAGAGGTTGAGCTGGCCGTCCGGCTCGTCGGCCGGGCCGAAGAGCAGCTGCTCCATCGAGCCGAGCGGCTCGCCGGCGGTCTCGAAGGCGCCCCGGGGCAGCGACGGGTGGCTGGCGGCGGAGTGCCACCAGGCGCCACCGGCCGGCGCCTCGGCGCAGAGCGACAGCGGCTCGCCGAGCATCACCGCGTCGGCGCCGCAGCCGAGCGCCTTGGCGATGTCGCCCGAGGTCTCGATGTCGCCGTCGGCGATCAGGTGCACGTACCGGCCGCCGGTCTCGTCGAGGTAGTCCCGGCGGGCCGCCGCCGCGTCGGCGATCGCGGTCGCCATCGGCACCCGGATGCCCAGCACCGACTCGGTGGTGGACCACTCGTCGCCGCCGATGCCGACGATGACGCCGGCCGCGCCCGTACGCATCAGGTGCAGCGCGGTCTTGTAGTCGGTGCAGCCGCCGACGACGACCGGGAGGTCCAGGTCGGCGATGAACTCCTTGAGGTTGAGCGGCTCGTCGGTGGTCGAGACGTGCTCGGCGGAGACGATGGTGCCCTGGATGACGAGGATGTCGACGCCGGCGTCGAGGATCACCGGGGCCAGCGCCAGGGTGTGCTGCGGGGAGACCCGCACCGCCACCGTGCCGCCGCCGGCGCGCAGCTCGCGGACCCGCTCGGCGATCAGGTCGGGGCGGATCGGCTCCGCGTAGACCTCCTGGAGCCGCTTCGTGGTGCGGGCGTCCTCGTCGAGCCCGGACAGCTCCTCCAGGACCTTGGTCGGGTTCTCGTAGCGGGTCCACAGGCCCTCGACGTTGAGCACGCCGAGGCCGCCGAGCTGACCGAGCCGGACGGCGGAGGCCGGGCTCATCGTCGCGTCCGACGGGTGCCCGACGCAGGGGATGCCGAACTGGTACGCGTCGAGCTGCCAGGCGGTGGAGACGTCGTCGACGTCCCGGGTCCGGCGGCTCGGCACGATGGCGATGTCGTCCAGGTGGTAGCCGCGCTGCGCGGTCTTGCCCAGCCCGATCTCGACCACGTCACGCATGGGGGACTCCAGTTGTCGCAGGGGGGATGGGGGATGGTCAGCGGGAGTGGTAGTTGGGCGCCTCGACCGTCATCTGGATGTCGTGCGGGTGGCTCTCCTTGAGCCCCGCCGCGGTGATCCGGATGAGCTGACCGCGGCGGTGCAGCTCGGGGATGCTCTCCGCGCCGACGTACCCCATCGCCGCGCGCAGCCCACCGGTGAGCTGGTGGGCGACCGCGGACAGCGGGCCACGGTAGGGCACCTGGCCCTCCACGCCCTCGGGGACCAGCTTGTCCTCGGCGAGCACGTCCTGCTGGAAGTAGCGGTCCTTGGAGTAGGACTTGGCCTGGCCCCGGGACTGCATCGCGCCGAGCGAGCCCATGCCCCGGTAGGCCTTGTACTGCTTGCCGTTGATGAAGATCAGCTCGCCGGGGCTCTCCTCGCAGCCGGCCAGCAGGCTGCCGAGCATCACCGTGTCGGCGCCCGCGACGAGCGCCTTGGCGATGTCGCCCGAGTATTGGATGCCGCCGTCGCCGATGACCGGGACGCCGGCCGGCCGCGCGGCGCGCGCGGCCTCCATGATCGCGGTGATCTGCGGTACGCCCACCCCGGCGACGATCCGGGTGGTGCAGATCGCGCCCGGCCCGACGCCGACCTTCACGCCGTCGGCGCCCGCCTCGACCAGCGCCCGGGCGCCGGCGTAGGTGGCGACGTTGCCGCCGACGATGTCGATGGTGACGTCCTTCTTGAGCTGGGCGACCATCTCCAGCACCGCCCGCTGGTGGCCGTGCGCGGTGTCCACGATCAGCACGTCGACGCCCGCGTCCACCAGCGCCCGCGCCCGCTTGTAGGCGTCGTCGCCCACCCCGACGGCGGCGGCGACCCGCAGCCGGCCGGCGTCGTCCTTGGTGGCGTTCGGGTACTGCTCGCTCTTGGTGAAGTCCTTGACCGTGATCAGGCCGCGCAGCCGGCCCGAGTCGTCGACGATCGGCAGCTTCTCGACCTTGTGCTGGCGCAGCAGGTCGAGCGCGTCCTCCTTGCGCACCCCGACCGGGGCGGTGACCAGCGGGGTGCGGGTCATGATCTGGTGGACCGGGGTGGCCGGGTCGGAGACGAACCGCATGTCGCGGTTGGTGACGATGCCGACGAGCTGGCCCTCGCCGTCCACGACGGGCACCCCGGAGATGCGGTAGCGACCGCAGAGGGCGTCGACGTCGCGCAGGGTGTCGTCGGGGCTGGCGGTCACCGGGTTGGTGATCATGCCGGACTCGGAGCGCTTCACCAGGTCGACCTGGAGCGCCTGGTCCTCCAGGGAGAGGTTGCGGTGCAGCACGCCGATGCCGCCCTGGCGGGCCATGGCGATCGCCATCCGGGCCTCGGTCACCGTGTCCATCGCGCTGGAGAGCAGCGGGATGCTCAGGCTGATGTTGCGGGTCAGCTTCGTCACCGTGTTGACCCGGCTGGGCACCACGTCCGACTCGCCCGGCTGGAGCAGCACGTCGTCGAAGGTCAACCCGAGTGGGACCACCCGGGCGGAGCCGGCGGGCAGCTCCGGCAGGTGGCCGCCCAGCTCGCCGTTGTCGGCGCCGGCCGGTAGATCGGTGCTGGGCGAAAATTCCACGATTGCTCCCCTGAGCTGCTCGGACGGGCTTCAGCGAGGTGGCGCGGGCGGGCACCGGCACACGCCGGGTGACGGGCGCGTCGTCCCATCGTACCCACCGGCACGGGCCGTCCCCGGGCGGTGGCAGCCCAGGTCACCGGTGGCGGGGGCGGACGCGGCCCTGGCGTTGGGTCTACGGTGAGGGGGTGCACGACGAGCCCATCGACCCCTTCAACGGCGACCCGGCAGATCCGGCCGCCGGCCTGCACGATCCGGGCGACGACGCCCCGCTCGACCCGCTGACCGACGTCGAGCGTCAGGACGTGCTGGAGGATCTCGCCGACCTGGAGATCTACCAGGCGCTGCTGGCGCCGATCGGGGTGCGCGGGCTGGTCATCGAGTGCGAGGACTGCCGGGAGCCGCACTACTTCGACTGGGACCTGCTGCGGGGCAATCTGCGCCACCTGCTCAGCTCGGGGCGTCCCCGGGTGCACGAGCCGGCCTACGACCCGGACCCGGACCACTACGTCACCTGGGACTACGCCCGTGGCTACGCCGACGGGGTGCACGACACCCTGACCGAGGGCGCCGACGAGGAACCCGACGCCGAACGCTGAGGCGGGCCGGGGCCGCACCGGCGGGGCCCGGGCCGCCCGCCCGGCTCCACGCCCCGAGGCCCCGAGGCCCCCGGCCCCCGCTCCGAGGCCTTCCGGGCGGCCGGGCGGCCGGGGGTGCGGTTCAGGCCACCAGGCCGGCGCGGAAGCCGGCCGCCACCGCGTGCGCGCGGTCCCGCGCGCCGAGCTTGCGGAACAGCCGCCGCGCGTGGGTCTTCACGGTGTCCTCCGAGACGAACAACTCCCGGCCGATCTCGGCGTTGCTCTTGCCCTCCGCCATGCCCAGCAGCACCTGGAGTTCGCGTTCGGTGAGCCCGACCTGGGACCGGCCGCCGCGCGGGCCGGGCCCGGACCGCCGACCGGGGGGCGTGGCCTCGACCGGCTCGTCGGCGGGCTCGGCCGGGTCGTCGCCGCGCTGCGACGGCACCACCGTCGGGGTGCCGCCCGGGCCGTCGGGGGCCGTCGCCTGCCAGCCGGGTCCCGGTTCGGCCGGCGGCCGGCCGGCCGGGCCGGTACGGGCGGGACCGCCGACCGCCGCGGTGTCCCGGGCCGGGTCGGTGGCCGGGCGTCGGGCTGCCCGGCCGGGCGAGGAGAGCAGCAGCAGGGCCTTGGCCACCGCGCTGGTCAGGTCCTGGTCGACGCCCTGGATGAGGCCCCGGGCACCCGCGCTGATGGTGGCCGCGGCGGCCTCCGACTCCTCCGTGCCGAGCAGCAGCACGGAGGCCTGCGGCGCGCGGGCGAGCACCCGCCGGACGAAGCCCGCGCTGTCCGGCCGGGTGAGGGCCGTGTCCGCGAGCACCACGTCGGCCGGGCGCTCGGCCAGCCGCAACATCACCTCGGGATCGGAGACGGCCGTCCGCACCACGGCGGACAGCCCGAGCCGTGCCGCCGCGGACGCCAGATGCTGCGCCGCGAGCGGTGTCCGAACGCACACGAGAACCGTACGCACAGTGGTCTCCTCTCCGTCCAGAAGCAGACCATGACCGGGTCGGGTCGCGAGGGGGTTCGGGCAATCCTCCGAACTTTTCCGACAAGTGGGGCATATGCCGCTAGTTGCCGGAAGTTTTCGATCACAGGTGTGTGAGCCGGCGACGGCCCGGGTACGGAGGTCCCAGGCCGGAAACGGCGCGCCTGCGCGGACCGTCGCCCGGACGCCGATTCACCAGGATCTGCGCGGTGCCGCGCGGGAGGAGGGGTGCTGATGTCGAACGTACGCAGACTGCCCGGACCCATCGTCGACCTCTGGGACTGGCAGCGGCTCGGTGCCTGCCGGGGCCGGGACAGCGCGCAGTTCTTCCACCCGGACGGCGAGCGTGGCTCGTCCCGCCTGCGCCGGGAATCCGGCGCGAAGGCCGTCTGCCGCGCCTGCCCGGTACGGGCCGAGTGCGCCGCCCACGCCCTCGCCGTACGCGAGCCGTACGGCGTCTGGGGCGGCTTCAGCGAGTCGGAGCGGCTGCGGCTGCTCGCCGTCGGCTGGGAGGACCTGGCCGACCGCCGGCAGAGCCGGGTCGACGTGGCCCGGCTGGAGGCCCGCCTGGGCCAGCCGCACCGGTCGACCGTCCCCGCCCAGCGCAAGATCGCCTGAGCGCGCAACCTCCTAGAGACCACGCCGACGCCGCGTCCCCGCCCGGGGACGCGGCGTCGCGGCGTTCCCGCCCGGGTTCACGAGGCACCGGCCGGCCGACGGTCACGCCCCCGGCCCGCTGAAAGGCGTCGGGGCGCACCGCCACACGGACGGTGCGCCCCGACTGGGCGTACGGCGAGGGTCAGAAGCCCGGGCCGTGCTGGTGGCCGTGGCCGTGGCTGTGGCCGTGCCCACCGGCGGCGGCCGGCTCGGCCTTCTCCGGCTTCTCCACCACGAGGCTCTCCGTGGTGAGCAGCAGGCCGGCGATCGACGCCGCGTTGGTGACCGCGTTGCGGGTCACCTTCACCGGGTCGACGATGCCGGACTTCGCCAGGTCGACGTACTCGCCGGTGGCGGCGTCGAGGCCGTGGCCCCACTCCTTGCCGGCGACCTTCTGCACCACGACGTAGCCGTCGTGGCCGGCGTTCTGGGCGATCCAGCGCAGCGGCTCGACCAGCGACTTGCGCACGATCGAGACGCCGACCTTCTCGTCCCCGGTGAAGCCGAGGTCGTCGTCGAGCGCCGGCAGGATCTGCACCAGGGCGGCGCCGCCGCCGGGGACGGTGCCCTCCTCGACCGCGGCCTTGGTGGCGGCGATCGCGTCCTCGATGCGGTGCTTGCGCTCCTTCATCTCGACCTCGGTCGCGGCGCCGACCTTGATGACCGCGATGCCGCCGGACAGCTTGGCCAGCCGCTCGGCGAGCTTCTCCCGGTCCCAGTCGGAGTCCGAGGCCTCGATCTCCTTGCGGATCTGCGCGACCCGGTCGGCGACCTCGCTCGACTTGCCGCCGCCGTCGACGACCGTCGTGTTCTCCTTGTCGACCACCACGCGCCGGGCGGTGCCGAGCACCTCCAGGCCCACCTGGTCGAGCTTGTAGCCCAGCTCGGGCGCGACCAGCTCGGCGCCGGTGAGGATCGCCATGTCCTGGAGCATCGCCTTGCGCCGGTCACCGAAGCCGGGGGCCTTGACCGCGCAGACCTTGAGGGTCTTGCGGATCGAGTTGACCACCAGCGTCGACAGCGCCTGGCCGTCGACGTCCTCGGCGATGATCAGCAGCGGCTTGCTGTTCTGGAGGACCTTCTCCAGCAGCGGCAGCAGCTCCTCGATCGCCGAGATCTTCTGGGTCGTGATCAGGATGTACGGGTCCTCCAGGACCGACTCCTGCGACTCCATGTCGGTGACGAAGTTGGGCGAGATGAAGCCCTTGTCGAACTGGAGACCCTCGGTCACGTCCAGCTCGGTGTGCAGGGCGGAGCCCTCCTCGACGGTGATGACACCGTCGCGGCCGACCCTCTCCATCGCCTCGGCGATCAGCTCGCCGATCGTGGCGTCCTGCGCGGAGATCGTCGCGACGTGCGCGATCGACTTCTTGTCGGCGACCTCGACCGCGCGGCCGAGCAGCGCCTCGGAGACCTTGGCGGCCGCCGCGTCGATGCCCCGCTTGAGGCCGGCCGGGTTGGCGCCGGCCGTGACGTTGCGCAGGCCCTCGCGGACCATCGCCTGGGCCAGCACGGTGGCGGTGGTGGTCCCGTCGCCGGCGACGTCGTTGGTCTTGGTCGCCACCTCCTTGACCAGCTGCGCACCGAGGTTCTCGTAGGGGTTGGTGAGCTCGATCTCCTTGGCGATGGTCACGCCGTCGTTGGTGATCGTGGGCACACCGAACTTCTTGTCCAGGACGACGTTGCGCCCGCGCGGGCCGAGGGTGACCTTGACCGCGTCCGCGAGGGCGTTGACACCGTGCTCGAGCAGGTGCCGGGCGTCGTCCGAGAAGCTCAGGATCTTCGCCATGAATGTCCCTTCGAAGCGACGTCGCCCCGGCCCGGCGAGCCGGACCGGGGCGACGACACTGATCGGTTGCTTACTTCTCGATGACCGCGAGGACGTCGCGGGCGGAGAGCACCAGGTACTCCTCGCCGGCGTACTTGACCTCGGTGCCGCCGTACTTCGAGTAGAGGACGGTGTCGCCGACCTTCACGTCGACCGGCACGCGGTTGCCCTTGTCGTCGATCCGGCCCGGGCCGACAGCGAGGACGGTGCCCTCCTGCGGCTTCTCCTTGGCGGTGTCGGGGATCACGATGCCGGAGGCGGTGGTGGTCTCGGCCTCGTTCGCCTGGACCACGATGCGGTCCTCGAGCGGCTTGATCGCAACCTTGGTCGCGGTAGTCACGGGCATACCCTCCCGGGTACTTGGTTTCGTTACCGGCCGGCATGCCGACCAGCGTCAATCTGCCACATGCCACCGGGCGGGGCCGTCGTCGCGGGTGCCGGTCCGCCTGGCGTTCAGCAGCCGGACCATGGGGCCCGGAAGCTGGCACCCTCGGGGTGAGAGTGCTAATCGCAGGTTATTCCTCGGCTAGCACTCCGTCAAGGAGAGTGCCAACCCGCCGGCCGGCGCGTCGGGTCCGCCGACCACAATGAACGGGTGGATCTCGACCAACTCGCCGCCCTGCGTACGCCCGAGGGGTCGGCCGCGCTCGCCGCCGCCGCGCGGGTGGCCGGCGGTGATCCGCTGACCGCGGCGGCCGCGCTCCGCTCTACGGGGCTGCCGGCCGACCTGGCGTCGGCCGCCCTCACCCAGGCCGAGCTGCGCCGCCGGGCAGTCGGCAAGTTCGGGCCGGCGGCGGCCGGGATGTTCCTCACCCGGGCCGGGCTGGAGCAGGCCACGCGGGGCGTCGTCGCGGCACGGCGGGCCGAGCGGCTGCGGGCCGCCGGGGTGCGCGTCCTCGCCGACCTCGGCTGCGGCCTCGGCGCGGACGCGCTCGCCGCCGCCCGCGCCGGCATCCGGGTGTACGGCGTGGAGGCCGACCCGCTGACCGCCGCGATGGCCGCCGCGAACGCCGAGGCGGCCGGGCTGGCCGAGCTGTTCACGGTGGAGTGTGGCGACGCCACGGCGTTCGACGTGGACCGGGTCGACGGGGTGTTCTGCGACCCGGCGCGCCGGAAGGCGGGCACCGGGCGGCGGATCTTCGACCCGAACGCCTACTCGCCGCCCTGGGACTTCGTCGTCGGGCTGGCGGAGCGGGTGCCGCACACCGTCGTGAAGGTGGCGCCCGGCATCGACCACGCGCTGGTCCCGGCGAGCGCCGAGGCGGAGTGGGTGAGCGTCGACGGCGACCTGGTCGAGGCGGCCCTGTGGTGCGGCGAGCTGGCGCAGGTCCCCCGCCGCGCCACCCGGCTGCACGGCAAGGAAGGGCCCCCTGTCGACGCCTCCGGCAGCGGAAGGGTCCCCTGCTGGCAGTTGACGGGCTCCGGGGACGCCGAAGCACCGGTCGGCCCGGCGCGCCGCTTCCTGTACGACCCCGACCCGGCGGTGGTCCGCGCGCACCTGGTCGCGGAGCTGGCCGAGACGCTGGGCGCGACGCTGGCCGACCCGAGCATCGCCTACCTCTACGCGGACGCGCCGACGCCGACGCCGTTCGCCCGCTGCCTGGAGGTCACCGACGTGCTGCCGTTCTCGCTCAAGCGGCTGCGGGCGCTGCTGCGGGAGCGCCGGGTCGGGCGGGTGGAGATCCTCAAGCGCGGGTCCGCCCTGGAGCCGGAGAAGCTCCGCCGGGACCTGCGGCTGACCGGGGGCGAGGCGGCCAGCCTGGTGCTGACCCGGGTCGCCGGGGCGCCGACGGTGCTGGTCTGCCGGCCGGTCGGGTAGCGCGCGAGGGCGTCCGGCCTTTTCGGCTCGCGGGTCGTACGGGGCCGGGTTAGCTTGACCGTCATGGCGGGACAGGGCACTCCGGCGACCGCGCTGCTGACCAAGCGGAAGATCGCCCACAGCACCCATCCGTACGACGTCTCCCCGGACGCGCCCCACTACGGCGCGCTGGTCGCGGCGGCCCTGGGGGTGCCGCCGGAGCGGGTCTTCAAGTCGCTGGTCGCCGAGGTCGACGGCGCGCTGACGGTGGCGGTCGTGCCGGTCACCGGCGAGCTGGACCTCAAGGCGCTCGCGGCGGCGGTCGGCGGCAAGCGGGCCGCCATGGCCGACCGGGCGGTCGCCGAACGGGCCACCGGCTACGTGCGCGGCGGGATCAGCCCGCTCGGCCAGCGCCGGCGGCTGCCCACGGTGCTCGACTCGTCGGCGCTCGACCATCCCACCGTCTACGTCTCGGCGGGCCGGCGCGGGCTTCAGCTCCAGCTCGACCCGCAGGATCTCGTCGCCCTCACCGGGGCGGTCACGGCCCCGCTGTCGGCCCGCTGAGCTGCACCGCTCCCGTCAGCCCCGAGAGAGCGCTCCCCGGTGGACGACGGCCGGGTGTCAGGGACGTTGCTGAATTGTTACTGCCGACAACAAACTCGCCACCTCGGCGCTCTTGTGCCCACGGCGCGAACCGGAATACGTTGCCGGACACAACAAACCAACATCATCCCCCACCCCCGAAAGGACCCTGCTGATGCGCAAGGGCTTCCTCACCTTCGCCGCCGTGGGCCTGCTGGCCGCCGGCGGCCTGACCGCCTGCGGCGACGACTCCGGTTCCGATGCCGGCGGCTCCACCGAGAAGAAGCCGAAGATCGGCGTGATCCTTCCGGACAGCAAGTCCTCCGCCCGCTGGGAGGGCGCGGACCGAAAGTTCCTGACGGAGGCGTTCCAGGCGGCCGGCGTCGACTTCGACATCCAGAACGCCCAGGGCGACAAGACGGCGTTCCAGACCATCGCCGACCAGATGATCACCAACGGCGTGACCGCCCTGATGATCGTCAACCTGGACTCCGGCACCGGCAAGGCCGTCCTCGACAAGGCGAAGTCCCAGGGCGTGGCGACCATCGACTACGACCGGCTCACGCTGGGCGGCTCGGCCACCTACTACGTCAGCTTCGACAACGAGGTCGTCGGCAAGCTCCAGGGCGAGGGCCTGAGCAAGTGCCTGACCGACAAGGGCGCCAAGAACCCGGTGGTGGCGTACCTCAACGGCTCCCCCACCGACAACAACGCCACCCTGTTCAAGAACGGGTACGACTCGGTGCTCAAGCCGAAGTTCGACTCGAAGGAGTACACCAAGGGCCCGGACCAGAACGTGCCGGAGTGGGACAACACCCAGGCGGCCACGATCTTCGAGCAGATGCTGACCCAGCAGCGGGGCAAGATCGACGGCGTGCTCGCCGCCAACGACGGCCTCGGCAACGCGGCCATCTCGGTGCTGAAGAAGAACAAGCTCAACGGCAAGGTCCCGGTGACCGGCCAGGACGCCACCCCGCAGGGCCTGCAGAACATCCTCTCCGGCGACCAGTGCATGACCGTCTACAAGGCGATCAAGGAGGAGGCTAAGGCCGCCTCGGACCTGGCCATCGCGGTCGCCAAGGGTGAGAAGAAGGAGACCGGCCAGACGGTCAAGGACCCGGAGGGCGGCCGGGACGTCCCGTCGGTCCTGCTGACCCCGAAGCTGATCTTCAAGGAGAACGTCAAGGACGTCATCGCCGACGGCTTCGTCACCAAGGACGAGGTCTGCGCCGGGGCGTACGCCAAGCTCTGCGCCGACGCCGGCATCAGCTGACCCGTACCCGATTCCACGCGCACGCCGCCCGGCACGGACCCTGTGCCGGGCGGCGGTTCGCGCCGGACGGGATCCGAGACCTCCCCTCCACCTGAAGGAGCCCCCGTGTCCGCAACCCCCCTGCTGGAACTACGCGGGATCGACAAGAGCTTCGGTCCCGTCCAGGTCCTGCGCGACGTCGCCTTCACCGCCCACCCGGGCGAGGTGACCGCGCTGGTCGGCGACAACGGCGCCGGCAAGTCGACCCTCGTCAAGTGCATCAGCGGCATCCACCCCACCGACGCCGGCGAGTTCCGCTTCGACGGCCGACCGGTGACCATCAACAGCCCCCGCGACGCCGCCGCGCTCGGCATCGAGGTCGTCTACCAGGACCTCGCGCTCTGCGACAACCTCGACATCGTGCAGAACATGTTCCTCGGCCGGGAGAAGCGCAGCGGCATCGTGCTCGACGAGCCGACCATGGAGCAGATGGCCGCCGACACCCTCGCCGGGCTCAGCGTACGGACCGTGAAGTCGCTGCGGCAGCACGTCTCCAGCCTCTCCGGCGGCCAGCGCCAGACCGTCGCGATCGCCAAGGCCGTGCTCTGGAACAGCAAGCTCGTCATCCTCGACGAGCCGACCGCCGCGCTGGGCGTCGCGCAGACCGCCCAGGTGCTCGAACTGGTCCGCCGGCTCGCCGACAACGGCCTCGCCGTGGTGCTCATCTCGCACAACATGAACGACGTCTTCGCCGTCTCCGACCGGATCGCCGCGCTCTACCTCGGCCAGATGGTCGCCCAGGTGAAGACCACCGACATCACCCACTCGCAGGTGGTCGAGCTGATCACCGCCGGTCGCTCCGGCGGGCTCGGGCTCGCCGCCGAGCCGACCAACGGCGGCAACGGGAACGGCGCAGGGCCGGCCGGCAGCAACTCAGGAGGCGTCCGATGACCACCACCGTCGTGCACAAGGACGGCCCGGCGGCCGTCACACCGCCGGCCACCCTCGCCAGCCACGTCCGCAACTACGTCGGTCGGGTCCGTGGCGGCGACATCGGGGCGCTGCCCGCCGTACTCGGCCTGGTCGTGCTCTGCACGGTCTTCTCGATCATGCAGCCGACGTTCCTCAGCGCCGGCAACTTCGCCAACCTGTTCACCCAGGGCGCCGCGGTCACGCTGATCGCCATGGGGCTGGTCTTCGTCCTGCTGCTCGGCGAGATCGACCTCTCCGCCGGCTTCGCCAGCGGCGTCTGCGCCGCCATCCTCGCCAACGTGGTCACCGTGCTCGGCTACCCGTGGTACGTGGCCGTGATCGCCGCGATCGTCACCGGCGTGGCGATCGGCACCACCCTCGGCTTCCTCGTCGCGAAGATCGGCATCCCGTCGTTCGTGGTGACCCTCGCCGGGTTCCTCGCCTTCCAGGGCATCGTGCTGATGCTGATGGAGGAGGGCGCCAACATCTCGGTGCGCGACGAGGTGCTGGTGGCCATCGCCAACCGCAACCTCCCGCCCGTCCTGGGCTGGCTGCTGGCCGCGGTGGCGGTCGCCGGCTACGCGGCCGTGCAACTGCTCCGGCACCGTACGCGGGTCGCCCGGGGTCTGGTCACCGACCCGATCGCGGTGGTCTTCGCCCGCATCGGCGGGCTGGCGCTCGTCCTCGGCGTCGCGGTCTTCATCCTCAACCTGGAGCGCAGCCGCAACGTCGTGATCAGCTCGCTCAAGGGCGTGCCGATCGTGGTGCCGATCATCGCGGTGCTGCTGGTCTTCTGGACCTTCGTGCTCCAGCGCACCAGCTACGGCCGGCACGTCTACGCGGTGGGCGGCAACAAGGAGGCGGCGCGCCGCGCCGGCATCAACGTGGACCGCATCCGCATCTCGGTCTTCGTGATCTGCTCCTCGATGGCGGCCGTCGGCGGCATCGTCGCCGCCAGCCGGGCCAACTCGGTGGACCCCAACACAGGCGGCAGTGATGTACTGCTCTACGCGGTCGGCGCGGCCGTCATCGGAGGCACCAGCCTCTTCGGCGGCAAGGGCCGGGTGCTGGACGCCGTCCTCGGTGGCGCGGTCGTCGCGGTCATCGACAACGGGATGGGCCTGATGGGATACAGCTCGGGGGTGAAGTACGTGGTCACCGGCGTGGTGCTGCTGCTCGCCGCGAGCGTGGACGCGTTCTCCCGCCGGCGTTCCACCGCCACCGGCAACCGCTGACCGCGCGGCACCGGAAGTGACGACGGCGATGCGCGCAGGACCGAGCCAGGACGAGATCCGCCGGCAGAACCTGGGCGCGTTGCTGCGGTACGTGCACGTGCACGGGGCCACCACCCGTGCCGAGCTCACCACCACGCTGGGGCTCAACCGCAGCACCATCGGCGCGCTGACCGCCGACCTGGCCGGCGCCGGGCTGGTCAGCGAGGGGACGCCGAAGGAGACCGGTCGGGCCGGGCGACCGTCGCTGGTCGTCCGGCCCGAGTCGGACCGGGTGCACGCGTACGCGTACAGCATCGAGGTGGACCGGCTGCGCGCCGCGCGGATCGGTCTCGGCGGCGCGGTGCTCGACCGCCGGGAGCTGGACCGCCCCCGGGGTCTGACCGCCGCGGAGGCCGCCCCGCTGCTGGCCGGGGCGGTCAAGGACATGCAGCAGAGCGCGCCGGCGGACGCCGTCTGCGTCGGCGCGGGCGTCGCGGTGTGCGGCATGGTCCGCCGCGACGACGGGCTGGTCCGGCTGGGCCCGACCACCGGATGGGTGGACGAGCCGATCGGCGCGGCGCTCGGCGCCGAGCTGGGCTGCGACGTGCCGGTCACGGTCGGCAACGTGGCCGACGTGGCGGCCTTCGCCGAGCACGCCCGGGGCGCGGCGGCCGGCTGTGACAACGTCATCTACCTGTACGGGGACGTGGGCGTCGGCGCCGGCATCATCGCCGGTGGGCGGCGGCTGACCGGGCACGGCGGCTACGGCGGCGAGGTCGGCCACATGGTGGTCGTCCGCGACGGCGCGCCCTGCGAGTGCGGCTCCCGGGGCTGCTGGGAGACCGAGATCGGCGAGCACGCGCTGCTGCGCGCGGCCGGCCGCTCCGACGCGCGGGGCCGCGACGCGCTGCTAGCCGTCTTCGACGCCGCCGACCGGGGCGACCTGCGGGCGCAGACGGCGGTACGCCAGGCCGGCGACTGGCTCGGCTTCGGGGTGGCCAACCTGGTGAACATCTTCAACCCGGAGATGGTCATCTTCGGCGGCGGCATGCGGGACCTCTACCTCGCGGCAGCGGCACAGGTGCGCAGCCGGCTCAACTCGATGGCCCTGCCGGCCTGCCTGGAGCACGTCCGGCTGCGCACCCCGAAACTCGGCGACGACGCGGCGCTGATCGGCGCCGCCGAACTGGCCTTCGAGCGCCTGCTGGCGGACCCCCTCGACGTCGGCTGACCGGCCCCGCCCCGCCCGCCCCGCCACCTGCCCCGTCCCGTGCGGTGCCGTGCCGTGCCGTGCCGTGCCGTGCCGTGCCGTGCCGTGCCGTGCCGTGCCGACGAATGGTGAACGGGTGCCGGAGCCGGTGGGCCGGTCCGGTGAACCGATCGGTCGGTCCGTCCGTACCAGTGCGCGGACGGGCGAAGGCGGAGGCGTCGCCCGGCCCGGACTCGTTTCGGACCGGACCGAGGAGACAGCACGGACATGACACCGCTCAGATCCGCCCGTCGCCGACAGGGACACCGCAGCAGTCGCCTGGCGGCGCTGCTCGTCACGATCGCCGCCGGGCTCGGGGTGCTGCCCGGCGTGGCCGTCGCCGCGCCGGGCGGTCAACAGCTCAACGCGGCCGACGCCGCCCTGCTCAACGGGGTACGCCTGGCCGGTCTCTGGGAGATGCCGGCCGGGCAGCTGGCCGCCGACAAGGGGCAGAGCGCGAAGGTGCGCGAGATCGGCGCCGGCATCGCCACCGAGCACGAGGAACTGGACCGGCTCACGGTCGAGGCGGCCAACAAGCTCGGAGCGAGCATCCCGAGCGACCCGACGGCCGAGCAGAAGGGCTGGCTGACGGAGATGCAGAACGCCTCCGGCGCCCGCTTCGACCAGATCTTCGTCACCCGGCTCCGGGTCGCCCACGGCAAGATCTTCCCGGTCATCGGGGCGGTCCGCGCCAGCACCCGCGATCCGGTGATCCGCAAGCTCGCCGACGACGCCAACCGGTTCGTCCTGCACCACATGCAGATGCTGGAGAGCACCGGGCTGGTGCGCTGGCCGGAACTGCCGCCGGCCGCCCTGCCCGCCCCCGGCGACGACGGCCTGCTCGCCGCCGCCTCCGCCAACTCCGGCCCGCCGATCGGGGTCAGCAGCACGGTGGTCTGGCTGGTCTTCCTCGCCGCGCTCGGCACGGGAGGCGTCGCCACGTACCGCATCCTGCGCCGCACCTGACCACGGCGGTCCTCCCGGCGGCCACGGGCCGGGAGGCCGTCGAACCGCAGGGAATCCTGCCGCTGGCGGCCTGGCGGCCTGGCGTGCGGCGGCCTGGCGGCTGGGCGGTGTGGCTGCCTGGCTGCTCGTGGCCCTGCTTTCACAGCCCTGCCGTCCGCAGCCGCCCACCGTCGTTACTTTCGGTGATCGTCAGGGGTGTCACGCCGTCGCCACCGGGCACCCGCCTCGGCCCCTTTGCTCTGCAGCCATCCACGCACCAGCTACGGACGGTGGCTGGTGCGTCGGCGGCTGCAGAGCAAAGGGGGCGTGAGGGCATTCGGCCGGCTCGGCGATCGCGAGAAGAAACCGCTGGTCAGCCTGACTAAGCGCTGAAACGAGGCCGCTCACGCTTGGAAGCCAGGCAAATTCGACTACCGTGCGTGACATTAGCGGCCCTTAGCGAGCATCGTCACGGTGAGTTACCGGCAACGGGATCCGCTCAGCGGTCGGCTGCGTGCCGGCACGACGGCGCGGCCCGCGGGCCCACACGCCCGGCACGCCCGCGCGCCCCGCACACCCGGCAGGCCCGCGCGCCCCGCACACCCGGCAGGCCCGCACGCCCGGCCCGCACGCACGCCCGGCCCGCCCGCACGCACGGCCGGCGCGACGGGCGGCCACGGCTACTCGTTGACCTCCGGGCCCAGCAGGCGAATCTCCTCGATGTCGAGGACGGCCTGCA
The DNA here is from genome assembly GCF_049841735.1 of Micromonospora sp. DT46. Taxonomy (NCBI): domain Bacteria; kingdom Bacillati; phylum Actinomycetota; class Actinomycetes; order Micromonosporales; family Micromonosporaceae; genus Micromonospora; species Micromonospora sp. DT46. Next base: position 269,498 of record NZ_JBNCKW010000002.1, read on the forward strand.
GCTCCCGCAGGACGATGTCGTCGATCTCGTTCGTGTCCCGCAGCCTGGTGATCTCGCGCCGCTTGTGTTCGAGCACGGCCAGCCGCAGTCGCCGGTCGAGGTCCCGGGCCTGCTCCGCCGACCGGCTCTCCTCGTCGGTGGAGCGGACGTCGTCGAGGTGCTGCTCGTAGTCCGCCCGGATCCGGTCGACCGCGTCCGGCGCCGCGCCGAGCCGGTCCGCGACCTCGGGGAGCACCGCCAGCGCGGCCTCGGTGGCCCGCATCCGGGCCAGCCGCAGCTCGCCGACCCGCCGGGTGTCGCCGACCAGACCCGCCCACCCGACGACGGCGGGCAGCGTGGTGCCCTGGATCAGCATCGTCAGCAGGATGACCACGGCGGTGGTGAAGATGATCAGGTCACGCTCGTGCACACGGGTGCCGGCGGGCGTGGTCACCGGCACCGCGAGGGCGGCCGCGAGGGAGACCGCGCCCCGGAACCCCGCCCACCCGGCCGCCGTGCGCACCCGCCAGTCGACCCGCTCGTCCTGCTCCGCCGCCCGGCGATCGACGACGAGAAAGGCGAACGCCGCCAGGTGGACCCACACCATCCGGGTCAGCACGACCACGCCTGTCACCACCACCGCGATGACCAGCGCCCGCATCACCGACAGGCTGGTCACGTCGCGCAGGGCGCGCGGGATCTGCATCCCCAGGAGCACGAAGAGTCCGCCGTTGATCAGGAACGTGGCGAGGTCCCAGAAGCCGTACGCCAGCACCCGGGAGCGGGCCCGGATGACCCGGGGGGCGGCGTACGCCAGCACGAGGCCCGCGACCACCACCGCCAGGACGCCACTGGCGTGCACGAGCTCGGCGAGGAGGAACGCGACGAACGGCGTGAGGACGCTCAGCGCGCCCTCGCGCAGCGGGTCGTCGAGCCGCCGCCGGAGCAGGATCACCGCCCAGCCGACCAGCAGGCCGGCGGCGATGCCACCGGTCGACGCGAGGACGAACCGCTCGGTCAGCCCGAGCAATCCCGGCTCGGTGCCGCCCACGATCAGGCCCAACCCGACGGAGAAGAGCACCAGCGCGGTGCCGTCGTTGATCAGGCTCTCCGCGTGCAGGGTGGTCAGGATCCGGCGTGGCATCCGCTTGGCCAGGCCGGCGACCGCCGCCGCGTCGGTCGGCGCGAGCACCGCGCCGAGCACCCAGGCGGCGGCCGGGTCCACGCCGAACCGCTGCACGACGAGCGACACCGCGACCATCGTCGCCACCACCAGCCCCACCGCGAGCAACGCGATCGCGAGCAGGTTCGTGCGGATCTCGCGCAGGCTGGTGGTGATGCTCTCCTTGTAGAGGATCGCCGGCAGGAACAGCAGCAGCACCACGTCGGGCTCCAGCACCACGTGGGACAGCGGCGGCAGGAGCGCGAGCAGCGCGCCCATCGTGATGAGCAGGACCGGGGGCGCCACGCTGTACCGTCCGCCGAGGGTCGTGCCTACCAGCACCGTGACGCCCAGCACCACGATCAGTTCGAGACCGCCCACGTCGCACCCCCGTCACCGGCCGACGGCACGGTGACGGGTACGCGCCGGTCGCCTGCCGCTCCACCATCGTGGTACGGCGGTCCGGCGCGGCACCCTCGAACCCGGAAACAGACAACATGCCCGCCGGTGTCGACGGCGGCGGCCTCGGGCACGGCACGCCGCGCGGCGCCTCAGGAGCCGGTGCCGTGCCAGGAGCGCCAGAGGGCCGCGTAGGAGCCGTCGGCCGCGACCAGTTCGTCGTGCGAGCCGATCTCGGCGATCCGGCCGTCCTCCACCACCGCCACCCGGTCGGCGTCGTGCGCCGAGAAGAGGCGGTGCGCGATGGCCACGACCGTACGGCCCTGGAGAACGGCCGCGAGGGACCGCTCCAGGTGCCGGGCGGCGCGGGGGTCGATCAGCGAGGTGGCCTCGTCCAGCACCAGGGTGTGCGGGTCGGCCAGCACCAGCCTCGCCAGCGCCAACTGCTGCGCCTGCGCGGGCGACAACGGGTGCCCGCCGGCGCCGACCACGGTGTCCAGCCCGTCCGGCAGCCCGTCGGCCCACTCCGACGCGTCGACGGCGGCCAGCGCCGACCGCACGGCCGCCTCGTCGGCGCCCGGTCGCACCATCGCCACGTTCTCCCGCAGCGTGCCGATGAAGACGTGGTGCTCCTGGGTTACCAGGGCGACGTGCGTACGCAACTCGGACAGGGGCAGCTCGTCGAGTCGCCGACCGGCCACCGTGACCGAGCCGGTACGGGGCGCGTGCACCCCGGCGAGCAGCCGGCCGAGCGTGGACTTGCCGGCGCCCGACGGGCCCACCATGGCCAGCTTCTCTCCCGGCTCCGGCAGCAGGGTCACCCCGTGCAGCACGTCCCGGCCCTCCCGGTACGCGTACCGGACGTCCCTGGCGGCGAGCCGCCGCTCCCCCGGTGGCGGAGGATCGGGCGGGCCCGCAGAGCCCGCGGCGGGCCGGGTCGGGGAGCCGGCCGGCGGGTCGGCGCCGGCCACCCCGAGCAGGCGCGCCATGGAGGCGCCGCCGACCTGCAACTCGTCCAGCCAGGAGAGCAGCCGGTCGACCGGGTCGATCAACGCCTGCACGTAGAGCGTGGCGGCGGTGACCTCGCCGAGGCTCACCCAGCCCTTCAGGTGGAACCAGCCGCCGATGATCAACGTGGCCACCACCGGCAGCACGTAGCCGATCTCGGCGATCGGGAAGAACACCGTGCGCAGCCGCAGGGTGTAGCGCTCGGCCGCGTACGACCGGCGGATGTCGGCGTCGGTGCGGGCCCGGCGGCGCGCCTGCTGCCGCAGCGCCTCCGTGGTCCGCGAACCCTCGACGGTCTCGCTGATGCCGTCGGTGATGTCGGAGTAGGCGGCGTTCTCCCGCAGGTAGCCGGCAGGCGCGCGGCGCAGGTACCAGCGGGTGCCGGCCCACAGCAGCGGCACCGCGAGCAGGCAGGGCAGCGCGAACAGCGGGTCGACCAGGAGCAGCGCGCCGACGATGAAGCAGCCGGTGACGACGGCGATCAGCGTCTCCGGCACCGCGAACCGGACCGTCCGCGACAGCGCCGAGACGTCCCGGGACGTCCTGGTGAGCAGGTCGCCCGTGCCGGCCCGTTCCACGGTGGCCAGCGGCAGCGCCAGGATCCGGTCGACGAACTCCTCGCGCAGCTCGGCCAGCACCCGCTCGCCGAGCCGGGCCGACGCCAGGTGGGCGAAGCGGACCAGCACCGACTGCACCAGCACGAACCCGGCGATCAGCAGGGCGATCCGGTCCACGGTGACGCCGGACGTGCCGCGGGAGATCCCCTCGACCAGGTCGCCGAGCAGCCACGGCGCGACCAGGCCGGCGGCGGCGGCCAGCGCGTGCAGGCCGAGCGCGGCTCCGAGCGCCCTCGGATGCCGGCGGGCCAGCGTGCGGGCGTAGCGGCGCACCTGGCGCCCGTCGGCGACCGGCAGGGCGGTGGCCATCAGTCCTCCCCCCGGCTGACCGTCGCCCGGTAGCGCGGCTCGCCGTCGAGCAGTGCGGTGTGCGACCCCTCGGCCACCACCTTGCCGTCCTCCACGAAGATCACGTGGTCGGCGCGGTGCAGCACGAGCGGGCTGGTGGTGCAGACCAGGGTGGTCCGGCCCGCCCGGGCGGCGCCGAGCCGGTCCGCGATGCGGGCCTCGGTGTGCGCGTCCACGGCGCTGGTCGGCTCCACCAGCAGCAGGATCTCCGGGTCGGCGACCAGCGCCCGGGCCAGCCGCAGCCGCTGCTGCTGGCCGCCGGAGAACTCCCGGCCGCGCTCGGCGACCGCGCTGTCCAGCCCCGCCGGCAGGGCCTCGACGATGTCGGTGGCGCTCGCCGCCGTCAGCGCCGCTTCGAGCGTCACGTCGTCGGCCCGGTCGCGCGGGTCCAGCTCCGCGCGGAGCGGGCCGGTGAACAGGTGCGCGTCGTTGTCGGCCACCAGGATCCGCTCCCGCACCGTCGCCAGCGCCACCTCCCGCAGCGGTACGCCGTGCAGCGTCGCGTCCGAGTCGACGTACCGGCCGAGGCGGTCCACGACCGCCGCCGCGTCCTCGGGGGCGGTGGCGGCGAGCGCGGTGAACCGGCCCGGCCGTACCGTCACGCCGGAGGCCACGTCGACCAGCTCGCCGGGGCCGTCCGGCAGGGCGGTCGGGCGGGCCGGGTCGAGCAGTTCCGGGGTGAGCCGCAGCAGCCGCACCACCCGCCGGGCGGCGACGTGCCCCCGGGTCAGCTTGTCCACCGCCTCGGTGAGCTGCCGCAGCGGGCTGACCAGGAACGCCGTGTAGCCGTAGAACGCCACCAGCTCACCGGCGCTGATCTCGCCGCGCAGCGCGAACCGGGCGCCCAGCCAGGTGACCAGCACCAGGAACGCCCCCGGGAGCAGCACCTGGGCCGCCTCCAGCAGCGACTCGACGCGGGCCACCCGCAGGCCGTCGGCGCGCAGCGCCTGCGACCGCGACCGGTAGCGGGCGGAGAGCACCGGCTCGCCGCCGACGCCGCGCAGCACCCGCAGCCCGGAGACGATGTCGCCGGCCCGGGCGGTCAGCGCCCCCTCCGAGTCCCGGTACGCCTGCTGCTGCCGGTGCAGCGGCCGGATGAGCAGCCCGACGACCGCCATCAGCAGCGGCACCCCGAGCACCACGACCAGTCCGAGCGGCACGGAGGCGCCGAGCAGGAGCACCCCGACGGTCACGATCGCCACGATCGCGCCGGTGCCCCGGGCGGTGATGTCGATGGCCGCACCGATCTGGCTGATGTCGGCCGTACCGATGCTCACCACCTCGCCGGCGGACACCCGCCGGGGCAGCGCGGCGCCGAGCCGGTTCGCCGCGCCCACGGTCAACTGCACCGTCCGGTACGCCCCGGCGAGGAAGTTGTGCACCGCGCAGTAGTGCCGCAGGATCCCCGCGGCCGCCTGGAACACGCCCAGCCCGAGCAGCACCAGCCCCCAGGTGAGCAGCGCCTCCTCGTCGCGGCGGGTGAGCCCGTCGACGGCCCGGCCGACGGCCGCCGGCACCAGCGCCTGGGCGACCATCCAGACGACGCCCAGCAGGATGCCGACGGTGAGCAGCGCCTTGTGCCGCCCGGCCAGCCACACGAGGTAGCGGGTCGCCGAGCGGATGTCGGGTACGCCGGGGTCACCGGCCGGTGAGAAGCGCATGGCCCACCGACGCTAGGTGGCGGGCCGGTCACCCCGCCAACCAATTACCGCCTCGGCGTGCCGTGGCTCACGTGTCCTCCGCCCTCGGCCGGCCGGCCCGGGCTCAGCGGTCGACCTGCGTGAAGTCCCAGGAGTGCGGCGGGCGGGCCAGCAGCGTCGCCGGGGGCTCCGGCAGCGGACGCGGGTTGCTGCGCCACTTGGAGATGACCACCACCCGGTGGTCGGTGGAGGAGAACACCTCGCTGGACAGGTGCATCGGGTCGTGCTCGAACTCGGGCAGCGCGGTGTCGCACACCCAGGTGATCAGGTCCGCGGCGCCGTACGGCTCCGCCCGCGCCTCCCACATCCGCACGATCACGTCAGCCATCCTCGGGGTTCAGACGCTGACTGTCGTCAGCGGCATGGCGGAGTCGGCGGGCAGGTCCAGCCGGCTCGGCGCGACACCCGAGGCGACCAGGTGCGAGCCGAGGGCGGCGACCATCGCGCCGTTGTCCGTACAGAGCCCGGGTCGGGGCACCCGGACCCTGATGCCGTACGCGGCGGCGCGGTCCTCGGCCATCACCCGCAGCCGGGAGTTGGCCGCCACGCCCCCGCCGATCACCAGCGTCTCGACGCCGGTGGACCGGCAGGCGTCCAGCGCCTTGCGTACCAGCACGTCGCAGACCGCCTCCTGGAAGGACGCGGCCACGTCGGCGACGGGCACCGGCTCGCCGGCGCGCTGCCGCGCCTCGACCCACCGGGCCACCGCCGTCTTCAGTCCGGAGAAGGAGAAGTCGTAGCGGTGGGCGGCGAGGTCCTTGGGGGCGGTCAGGCCGCGCGGGAAGCCGATGGCCGCCGGGTCGCCGGCCCGGGCCTCCCGGTCGATGTACGGGCCGCCGGGGAACGGCAGCCCGAGCAGCCGGGCCACCTTGTCGAACGCCTCGCCGGCCGCGTCGTCGATGGTGGCGCCGAGCGGGGTGACGCCCCGGGCCAGGTCGTCGACGAGCAGCAGGGAGGAGTGCCCGCCGGAGACCAGCAGGGCGATCGCCGGCTCGGGCAGCGGGCCGTGTTCCAGGGTGTCCACGGCGACGTGCGCGGCGAGGTGGTTGACGCCGTAGACCGGCTTCTCGGCGGCGAGCGCGTAGCCCTTCGCGGCGGCCACCCCCACCAGCAGCGCGCCGGCCAGCCCCGGGCCGGAGGTGACCGCGATCGCGTCGATGTCGGCGAGGGTCACCCCCGCCTCCTTCAACGCCCGGTCCATGGTCGGCACGATGGCCTCCAGGTGGGCCCGGCTGGCCACCTCGGGCACCACGCCGCCGAAGCGGGCGTGCTGCTCGACGCTGGAGGCGAGCGCGTCGGCCAGCAGGGTGTGCCCGCGTACGATGCCGACCCCGGTCTCGTCGCAGGAGGTCTCGATGCCGAGGACCAGGGGTTCGTCAGTCATCGCTCACATCCTGCGTGCGCTGCATGACCAGCGCGTCGGTGTTGCTCGGTTGGTAGTAGCCGCGCCGCACGCCGATCGGCTCGAAGCCGTACGTCGCGTAGAGCTTCTGGGCAGGGGCGTTGTCCGCCGCGACCTCCAGCAGGACGCTGCGGACGCCGAGCCGGGCGGCCTCGGCGAGCAGCGCCTCCAGCAGGAGCCGGCCGACGCCGCGCCGCTGGGCGTCCCGGCGCACCGCGACGTTCTGCACCCACGCCTCGTCGGGCGGGGCCACGGCGAGCCCGGCGTAGCCGAGCAGGTCGCCGTCGTCGCCGGTGGCGACCAGGTAGAAGTGCCCGTTGGCCAGCTCGTTCCAGAACATCGCCGCCGACCACTGCTCGGCGCCGAACAGGTCCGCCTCGATCGGCAGCACCTCGTCGACGTGCCACCACCGGAACCGCTCCAGCCGCACGCTCACGGCAACACCTCGGCTCGCGACTGCGGGGCTCGCAAACCCGGCTCACTCCTCGCGCTCACGGCGCCACCTCGGCTCGCGACTGCGGGGCTCGCAAACCCGGCTCACTCCTCGCGCTCACGGCAGCACCGGCTTGCGGGCCGTCGCCGCCACGGCGTCCGGGCGGCGCAGGTAGAGCGGGGTGAGCGCCTCCGAAGGGGCGCCGGCCCGGATGCGCTCGGCGGCCAGGGTCGCCAGCACGGCCGCGTCCGGGTAGCGGGGCTCGTCCCGCACGGGCAGGCCCAGCGCGTCCGCGTACCGGTGCGCGCCGTCGCCGACCGCGGCAGTGACGGCCAGACCGCGGGCGCGCTCGGCGGCGACCGCCGGCGCGGACACCTCCGGGCCGACGATCCGTTGGCCCGCGCCGTCGTAGACCGCCCAGTAGATCTCCCGGCGGCGCGCGTCGCTCGCCGCCAGCACCGGCTCGCCGGCGGCCGCCGGGTGACCGATGGCGTCCAGCGAGCAGACACCGTACGTCGGGACGCCCAGCACCTGGCCGATGGTGGCGGCGGTGACCAGCCCCACCCGCAGCCCGGTGAACGGGCCGGGGCCGAGCCCGGCGACGATCGCGCCCAGGTCGGCCGGGCGGGCGCCGGCCTCGGTGAGCACGGCGTCGACCTGCGGCGCGAGCAGTTCACCGTGGGCGCGGGCGTCGACCGTGCAGCGGTGCGCGCGGGTCGCGACACCGTCCGCCGCGACCGCCACCAGCGCCGCGGTCACCGCGGGGGTCGAGCTGTCCACCACCAGTACGAGCACGGTGAGCCAGCCTAGTCGCCCCTGCGGTCACCCCCGGTCACGCCCCGGCCGGGTGGGACGAGCAGCGAGGCCGACGGCGCGGGCGGCGGGCCGGGAACCGGGGACCGGTGGCACGGGCGACGGGACCGGCGGGCGGGACGAACGGCCGGGGTCAACTCGGGGTGCGGAACTTGCGCAGGAAGGCCGGCAGCAGCCAGGGGCGCCGCCCGCTGACGCGCACCTTGCCGGTGAGCAGCGCCCGGGCGCGGCTGACCCGGCCGAACATCATCAGGTTGAGTGTGCCGGGGTCGTGGTCGATCCGGGCGTCCGCCCGTGCTCCGGGGTCGGCGAACGTCATCCGCCCCCGGTGCAGCAGGAGCCGGACCGGGGCCGCGTACGCCGAGCGGAACTCGACCACGACGGGGCGTTCGCTCGGCGGCGCGCCGCCGTCGATGAGCCGCCCGTAGCCGTGCCGGACCACGCCGGCCACGAACAGCTCCATGAACAGCGCGGCGTCCCGGCCGGGGAGCGACCACGGCCGCCCGGCGACGCGGGCGACGTCGTGACCGTGGATGAGCAGCTCGTTGACCAGGTGCGCGCAGAGGCCGGCGAGGGGCACCCGGGCCCCGCCGAGCCAGGGCACCGTCTCGTCGGGGCGCTGCCCCTCGCAGACCGCCAGGAGCCGCCCGACGTCGGCCCGCAACCGGTCGGCCAGGGCCTGCGGCTCGCGCTCGGTGAGGTGCCGCAGCAGCACGTCGTTGAAGTCCGCCACCGTGTCGACGGTGACGTCCGGGAGCTGGCGGTGCAGACCCGGCACCGGCAGCGGCGGATGGTCCGGGTCCACGAGGCACGCGTAGTACCACGCCAGGGAGCCCACGTGGGCCAGCGTGTCGGCCACCGACCAGTGGGCGGTGGCCATGGCCTCGGGTGGGGTGGCGCGGACCAGGTCGAGGAAGCGGTCCGTCTGCTCCGCCAGCGCCGTCCGCGCCACCCGCCACCGCTGTTCGCTGACCGTCGCCGCCATCGCCGCCTCCCGGCTCGCGTCGCTGCTCGGCGAGGTCGGCACCGCCACGGCGTACGCGCCGACCGACCGCTCGCAGCACAGGCTACAACGGACGGTCACCGCGCGGTGACCGCGAAAGTGCGCAGCTGTCAGCCGGCGGAGCGCTCCCAGTCGACCGTGGGCAGGCCGGCGTCGGCGAGCGCCTTGTTGGCCGCGCTGAACGGGCGGCTGCCCAGGAAGCCGCGCGGGTTCATCGGGCTGGGGTGCCCGGCCTCCAGCACCACGTGCCGCGGGTTGGTCACCAGGGCCGCCTTCTTGCGCGCGTAGCCGCCCCAGAGCAGGAAGACCACCCGCGAGTCCATCGCGTCGAGCGCCCGGATGGTGGCGTCGGTGAACTCCTCCCAGCCCCGGTTGGCGTGCGAGCCGGGCGTCGCCTCGCGGACGGTGAGCACGGCGTTGAGCAGCAGCACGCCCTGCGCCGCCCAGCCGCTCAGGTTGCCGCCGCGCGGCTTCGGCACGCCGAGGTCCTCGCCCAGTTCCTTGAAGACGTTGCGCAGCGACGGCGGCACGCTCACGCCCTCCCGCACGCTGAAGCTGAGCCCGTGGGCCTGCCCCGCCTTGTGGTAGGGATCCTGCCCGAGGATCAGCACCCGGCAGTCGGCCGGCGCGCAGAGCCGGTAGGCCGAGAAGAGGTCCTCGACCGGCGGGAAGACGGTGCGGGTCGCGTACTCGCCCGCGACGAACTCGGCCAGCGCGGCGGTGCGGGCCGGGTCGAGGTGCGGGGTGAGCACGGCACGCCAGTCCTCCGGCAGCAGCGCCGGCAGGTCCAGGGTGGGGGCGTCGTCGGGCATCGGCAACCTTTCGCCTGTCGGGTCCGTCCCGCGCACTCTAGGCAGCCGGTACGACAGCGCTCACCCGAGGGCGGTCAGGCGCTGCGCCCAGTCGCCGCCGACCGGTTCCAGCTCGACCACCCGGGTGTCGTCGTCGCGCCGGTCGACGCGTACCCGCAGGTGGGCGTCGACGAGCTGCTCGACCAGGCCCTCGCCCCACTCCACCACGGTCACCGACTCGTCCACCGAGGCGTCCAGGTCGAGGTCGTCGATCTCGGCGCGCGGGTCGGCGGCGTCCCCCAGCCGGTACGCGTCGGCGTGCACCAGCGCCACCGTGCCGCCCCGGGCCGGGTCGGGCCGGTGCACCCGGGCGATCACGAAGGTGGGCGAGGTGACGTCCCCGAGCACCCCGAGCCCGGCCCCGAGGCCCCGGGTCAGCGCGGTCTTGCCGGCGCCGAGCGGCCCGGTCAGCAGCAGCAGGTCGCCGGCGCGCAGCAGCCCGGCCAGCCGCCGCCCGAACTCGTGGGTGTCGTCGACGGTCGGCAGCTTCACGACGTGGCTCACAACGCCTCCAGGAACCGGACCAGCGCCTCGTTGACCTCGTCGGCGTGCTCCAGCATCACCACGTGCCCGCTGTCGGAGATCTTGACGAACTCGGCGTGCGGCAGTCGCCGGACGATCTCCTCGGAGTGCGTCACGGGGGTGATCATGTCCTTGTCGCCGACGACCACCAGCACGGGGGTGTCCGCCAGCGCGGCGAGCGCCGGGAACCGGGAGTGCGTGGCCAGCGTCCGCAGGTAGCGGGTCACCGTGTCGGCGGAGGTGCGGGAGTTCATCGTCTCGACGTACGACACCAGGGCCGGGCTGGGCTGGCGGGTGCCGAAGCCGTACTTGCGGGTGAGCAGCCAGGCCACGTTGGTGGTGGACCTGCGCGCCCGGTCGATCACCGGCCCGCCGTAGCGGGTGACGTTGCCGACCATGTGCAGCACCGGCGCGCCGACCCGGCCGAGCAGGGCGGGCGCGACCAGTTTGGTCTCGGCGATCAGGCCGCCCGAGGTGGCCATCAGCACGGTGCCCACGACCCGGTCGCCGAACAGCTCCGGAAACAGCTCGGCGAACGCCATGATGGTCATTCCGCCCATCGAGTGGCCGACCAGCACCAGCGGCCCCTCCGGGGCGGTCCGGTCGATCACCTCGCGCAGCGTCCGGCCGAGCGCGGTCAGGTCGTACTCGCCGGTCTCCAGCCGCCCCGACCGGCCGTGCCCGGGCTGGTCGTAGGCGACGATCCGGTGCTCGCCCCGCTCGGCGAGCAGCTCGCGCTGGAAGTGGAAGGTGCCCATGTCCAGGCAGAAGCCGTGCACCAGCACCACGGTCGGGTTGCCGGGCACGGGCCGGGTCGGCTCCACCACCTCGACGTGGATGTCGGTGCCGTCGGGCATCTCCAGCCGGAACGAATCGTCGTACCGCTGCTCGCCGAAGACCTCCCCGGCGTACCGGTCGGTGGGGTCGGCCTTGAGCTTGCGTACCAGGGCGCGTTCGGTGGCGACGCCGGCCGCGAGCCCGGCGGCGGCGACCCCGACGGCGGCCAACGCGCCGATGGCCGCCTTGGCGTGTCCGGTACGCGGCAGCGGGATGCGGGAACGGGTCGTCACGGGCGCTCGCCGTCGTAGACGCGGGGCACCCGGGTGCTGCCGAACCGCGTGACGATCTCGTAGTTGATGGTGCCGACGGCCTCGGCCCAGTCGTCGGCGGTGGGCCCGCCGTCGGCGCCGCTGCCGAAGAGGGTGACCTCGTCGCCGGCGGCCACCGGGTCGTCGCCGCAGTCGAGCACGAACTGGTCCATGCAGACCCGGCCCGAGATCGTCCGGCGCTTGCCGCCGAGCTGCACCGGGCCGCTGTTCGAGGCGTGCCGGGGCACCCCGTCGGCGTAGCCGAGCGGCACCACCGCGAGGTTCGCCGCCCGCTCGGTGGTGTAGGTGTGCCCGTACGAGACGCCGGAACCGGCGGGGACGCGCTTGGTCAGCATCACCCGGGCGCGGGCCGTCATCGCCGGGCGCAGCCCGTAGCGCTCGCCGGCCACCGGGGAGAGGCCGTAGACGGCCAGCCCGGGCCGAACCAGGTCGAAGTGGGTGTCGGGCCGGGTCAGGGTGGCCGCCGAGTTCGCCAGGTGCCGGTAGCGCGGCCGAAGGCCGGCCTGTTCGGCCATGCCGATCCCCTCGTGGAAGACGGCGATCTGACGGTCGATGGTCGGGTGGCCGGGCGAGTCCGCGTAAACGAAGTGGCTCCACACCCCGACGACCTCGACCAGGCCGTCGGCCTGCGCCTTGGCGGCGGCGTCGAGCAGGGCCGGCCAGTCGGCGACGGTCGCGCCGCCCCGGGCCAGTCCGGTGTCGATCTTGAGGTGCAGCCGGGCCGGCCGACCGGCGGCGTGGCCCGCCGCGACCATCTCGTCGAGCTGGGGCAAGCTGGCGACGCCGAGGTCGACCCCGGCGGCGACGCCCTCGTGCAGCGGCAGCCCGGGCGCGAGGAGCCAGGCCAGCACCGGCGCGGTGATCCCGGCCCGGCGCAGCGTGAGCGCCTCGTCCAGCGTGCAGACCCCCAGCCAGTCGGCTCCGGCGTCGAGGGCGGCGCGGGCGGCCGGGACCATGCCGTGGCCGTAGCCGTCGCCCTTCACCACCGCCATCAGCTCGGCGGCGGTGCCGGACCTCAGCCGGCTCACGTTCTCGCGGATCGCGTCCAGGTCCACGCGTACCTCGGCCTGCCACATGCCCCCAGCCTACTTTCCACGCCGATCCCCCCGGCCGAGGCCGGCGCAGCCGGCAGGAGCCACCGCCGGCGCGGCCGGTGCCGCCGGTGCGGCCGGGTCAGCCGAGGCGGGCGAGGACCGGGCGGAGGGCGTCGGCCACGTCGGGCGCCGTCACCGGCCCGCCCCGGGCCGCCTCCCGGCCGGCCAGCCCGTGCAGGTACGCGGCGGCGGCCGCCGCCCGCTCCGGAGGCAGCCCGGCCGCGAGCAGCGAGCCGAGCAGCCCGGCCAGCACGTCGCCGGTGCCGCCGGTGGCCAGCGCCGGGGTGCCGGTCGGGTTGACGTACGCCCGGCCGTCCGGCGTGCCGATCACCGTGCGGTCGCCCTTGAGCAGCACCACCGCGTTCATCCAGGCGGCCAGCCGCAGGGTGGCGGCCACCCGGTCGGCACCCGGCTCCTCCCCGCAGAGCCGGGTGAACTCGCGGTCGTGCGGGGTGACCACGATCGGGGCGTCCCGCGTGCGCAGCCGGCCGGCGAGCGAGCCGTCGACCAGCAGCGTCAACGCGTCGGCGTCGAGCACCACCGGCACGGGGGCGGCGAGCACCGCCCGCAGCTCCGCGGCCGCCTCCTCGCCGGTGCCCAGGCCGGAACCGCAGACCCACGCCTGCACCCGCCCGGCGTCGGCGACCCGGCCGGTCGCGATCACCGACGGGTGCCGGCGCAGCACGTCGGCCCGGGCCGAGCCGGCGTAGCGGACCAGGCCGGTCGGGCCGGCCAGCGCCCCCGCGACGGAGAGCACGGCCGCGCCGGGGTAGGTCGCCGAGCCGGTCGCGACGCCCACCACGCCCCGGCTGTACTTCTCCGAGGCCGGGCCGAGCCGGGGCCACCAGTCGACGACGTCCGACCACTCGGTCACGCCCAACGCCGGGCTGCCCCGCAGCCACGGCTCCAGCCCGATGTCGACCAGCTCCACCTCACCGGCGAGCGCGGCGGCCGGGCCCACCACCAGGGCGGGCTTCAGCGCGCCGAACGCCACCGTCACGTCGGCCCGTACCGCGCTGGGGCGGCCCGACGCGGTCAACGGCACTCCCCCGGTGTCGACCGCGACCCCGCTGGGCACGTCCACGGCGATCACGGCGGCCGGTGCGCCGTCGCGCCCACGGTGCCGCACGAGGCTGGCGGCGAGCTGGTCGGCGGTGTCCCGCAGCCCGCCGCGCCCGCCGATTCCCACGATGCCGTCCAGCACCAGGTCGACGGTCCCCGGCGGCCGGTCGACGACCCGCCCGCCCGCGGCCCGCAGCGCGGCCAGCCCTTCCGCATGCGCCCGGCCGGGGGCCAGCAGCAGCGCCGACACGGCGGCACCCCGTCGGGCCAGGTGCGCGCCGGCGAGGAGCGTGTCGCCGCCGTTGTCGCCCGAACCGACCAGCAGCAGCACCCGCGCGGCGTAGACGCCGCCCCGGTCGGCCAGCAGCAACGCGCAGCGGCGGGCCAACCCGGCCGCCGCGCGCTTCATCAGCGTCCCGGGCGGCAGCGTGGCCATCAGGCCCGCCTCCGCAGCGCGTACGTCCGCGACCCGCCACACCGATCTCATGCCACCCCGTCCCGTCCGACTCCCGGCGCGCCGCGACCCGGCACGCCCCCGATCACCGCTCCGCGACCACCATCGCCGAGGCGATCCCGCCGTCGTGCGACAACGAGAGATGCCAGCGGTTGACCCCGCGCTCGGTGGCCGCCGCCGCGACCGTGCCGGAGACGGTCAGCCAGGGCCGGCCGTCCGGGTCCGGCACGACCTCGCAGTCGTGCCAGCTCAGGCCGGCCGGGGCGCCGAGCGCCTTGGCGACCGCCTCCTTGGCCGCGAAGCGGGCGGCCAGCGACTCGGGCGAGCGCGGGTTGCCGGAGCGGGTGCACCGCTCGGCCTCCGTGAAGAGCCGGTCGGCGAGCAGCGGTGTCCGTGCCAGGGCCTTGGCGAACCGCTCGACGAGGACGACGTCGATGCCGACAGCGACGATCACCCGCTCACCCTACCGGCGCGGGCGGCCGCAGATTAGCCCTCGGCACCGCGCGCGGCAACGCCTGTGGGCGACGCGGCCGTACGCGGGCGGGCCGTCGTCCACAGGCCACGCGCGGGGGTGTGGACGACGCCTAGCGTCGCGGCCGTCGATGTTTTCGCGAGGCGGGGGGCCGAGGATGACCGAGGAGCCGTTGACCGTACGACCGGACGCGCTGCGCCGGGCCGCGCGGGGGCTCGACGACGACGCGTACCGGCTGGCACACGGGCTGGCCGGGGCGTCCGGGCTGGTGGTGCCGGCCCCGGAGTGGTCGAGCGGGGCGGCGTCGGCCGGGCTGGAGTCGGCCGTGCACGCCTGGTTCGGCGGGCTCGGCGCCCGGGTGGCCCACACTGCCGGGGCGGTCCGTTCCGCCGCCGAGGCGTACGAGGCGGTGGACGACCGGGCGGCCGGCCGCCTCACCGCGCTGCCCCGGTGAACGCGCCGGCACCCCCGGCGCCGGGTCGGTCGGCCCCGGCCGGGCACGCGGCGCGCCCGGTCCCGCCGACGCCCCCGGCACGCCCACAGCCCCCGGCACGCCCTACGCCTCCGGCGCGCCCGGCGCACCCCGCCGACCGCGCGGCGGACGTCGGCTACCGGCAGCTGTGGGGGGCCGATCCGGACGCGTGGCGGGCGGCCGGGATGGCCTGGCGGGGGCTGACCGGCCCGGTGGCGCGGCGGGCCGACGAGCTGGCCGCCGGCGCGGCGGTGCTGCGGTCCGGCTGGTCGGGCGGGGCTGGCGACGCCGCCGACGCCCGGCTCGCGGCCCTGCGCACCGAGCTGACCGCCGTCTCCCCCGCCCTGATCGAGGCCGACCAGGTGCTGGCGGAGTTCGCCGGCCGGCTGGCCGCCGCCAAGGCCCGGCTCGCCGCCGCGGTGGCCCGCGCCGACGCGGCCGGACTGCTGGTCGACCGGCAGGGCCGGGTCACCGCCGGCCCCGCCCGCGCCCCGGCGACCGCCCGCCCCGGGACGGGCACGGCCGGGACGGGCGCATCCGGGGCCGGCGCACCCGTGGTCCGCGCGCCCGGGGCCGGCGCGGGCGGAGCCGGCGCGGGCGAGGTGGGTGCGGCGATCCGGGCGGCGCTGGAGCTGGCCGGCGCCGCCGACCGGGAGGCCGCGGGCCGGCTGGACGCGCTGGCCGACGCCGCCCGCGCGGGGTGGGCCGAGAGGCCGCCGCCCGGCCGCCCGAAGGCCGGCGCCGACCCTGCCTCGGTGCGGGCCTGGTGGGCCGGGCTCACCCCCGCGCAGCGCCGGTGGCTCGTCGCGTACGAGCCGGGGCTCCTCGGCCGCCTCGACGGGGTGCCGGTGGCCGCCCGCGACCAGGCCAACCGGCTGCTGCTCGGGGCGCGGCGGGAGGAACTGCTGGCCGCGCGGCGAAGGCTGCTGGAGCGGGTGCCGCGCGGGCCGGTCGAGCTGGCCGGGCTGTCGCGGATCGGGAAGTCCCTGGCCGGGCTGGACGCGCTGGCCGCCCGCCTGGCGGGCGACGAGCAGCCCCGGGCGTACCTGCTGGGGCTGGGCACGGGTGGCGAGGGACGGGCGGTGGTGGCGCTGGGCAACCCCGACCGGTCGGCCCGGGTGCTGACCTACGTGCCGGGGATGACCGCGGGCCTGCACGACGTGCCCGGCGAGTTGGGTCGGGCGGCCCGGGTGCTGGCCCGCTGCGCCGCCCTCGCCCCCGAGGAGGAGGCCGCCGCGGTGCTCTGGCTGGACTACGACGCCCCCGACTTCCTGCACGAGGCGGCGTGGCCGGGCCAGGCCCAGAACGCCGGCCCGGCGCTGCACCGGTTCCAGGAGGGGCTGCGGGAGACCCACGACGGGCCGCCGGGCCGGCAGACCGTGCTCGGGCACAGCTACGGCTCGCTGGTGGTCGGCACGGCCGCCCGCGATCACGGGCTGGCCGCCGACGCGCTGGTCTTCGTCGGCTCGCCCGGGGTGGGGGTCGCCCATGCGGGCGAGTTGGGCGTGCCGCCCGGGCAGGTCTGGGCGAGCACCGCGCCGGACGACGTGATCCGGTGGGCCCGGCCGCCGGACGAGCTGGCCCGCCGGTCCCTGCTGGGCGCGTCGCCGGTCGGCCCGGCGATCGGGGCGCTGCTCGGCGCGCCGGAGCGGGAGCTGTGGTTCGGGCAGGACCCGTCCCACCCGGGCTTCGGCGGGCGTACGTTCCCCAGCGGCCGGCACGGCCACACGGGCTACTGGGCGCCCGACAACCCGGCCCTCGACGGGATGGCCCGGGTGGTGCTCGGCCGCTGACCCGCGCGACGCGGCGGGCCCCGCCCACCGGCGCGGGTGGACGGGGCCCGTCGTGGGGCGGTGCGGCCTACTCGACCGTGACCGACTTCGCCAGGTTGCGGGGCTGGTCCACGTCGTGCCCCCGGGCGGCGGCGATCTCGGCCGCCAGGACCTGCAACGGCACGGTGGTGACCAGCGGCGCGAGCAGCGTCGGCGTACGCGGCACGCGGATCAGGTGGTCGGCGTAGCGGACGACCGCCTCGTCGCCCTCCTCCGCGATCACGATGGTCCGGGCGCCGCGCGCCCGTACCTCCTGGATGTTGGAGACCACCTTGTCGTGCAGCATGCCCCGGCCGACCGGGGAGGGCACGATGCAGATCACCGGGGTGCCCTTGTCGATCAGCGCGATCGGGCCGTGCTTCAGCTCGCCGGCGGCGAAGCCCTCGGCGTGCATGTACGCCAACTCCTTGAGCTTGAGCGCGCCCTCCAGGGCCACCGGATAGCCCACGTGCCGGCCGATGAAGAGCACGGTCGGCTCGGCCTTCAGGTCGCGGGCCAGCTCGCGGACGGGCTCGATCCGCTCCAGCAGCTCGCGCAGCTTGCCCGGCATCTCCTGGAGCTGGGCGACGACGGCGGCCACCTCGTCGGCGAACTTGATGCCGCGCACCTGGGCCAGGTGCAGGCCGATCAGGTAGCAGGCGACGAGCTGGGTGAGGAACGCCTTGGTGGACGCGACGGCGATCTCCGGCCCGCCGTGGGTGTAGAGGACCGCGTCGGACTCGCGGGGGATCGTGGACCCGTTGGTGTTGCAGATGGCCAGGACGCGGGCCTTCTGCTCCTTCGCGTGCCGCAGCGCCATCAGGGTGTCCATCGTCTCGCCGGACTGCGAGATCACCACGATCAGCGTGGACCGGTCGAGGACCGGGTCGCGGTAGCGGAACTCGCTGGCCAGCTCCACCTCGCACGGGATCCGGGTCCAGTGCTCGATGGCGTACTTGGCGACCAGGCCGGAGTGGTACGCGGTGCCGCAGGCGACGATGAAGATCTTGTCGACGTCGCGCAGGTCCTGGTCGCTGAGGCGGACCTCGTCGAGCATGATCTCGCCGGAGTCGGTGAGCCGGCCGAGCAGCGTGTCGGCGATGGCCTGCGGCTGCTCCTCGATCTCCTTGAGCATGAACCAGTCGTAGCCGCCCTTCTCGGCGGCGGAGGAGTCCCAGTCGATGTGGAAGTCCTTGCCGCTGGCGGGCTGGCCGGCGAAGTCGGTGATCTCGATGGTGTCGCCGGTGATCAGGACGATCTGGTCCTGGCCGAGCTCCACCGCCTCCCGGGTGTGCTCGATGAACGCGGCCACGTCGCTGGCGAGGTAGTTCTCGCCGTCGCCCCGCCCGACGACGAGCGGCGAGTTGCGCCGGGCGCCGACCACCGCGCCGGGCACCGCGGCGTCGACGGCGAGCAGCGTGAACGCGCCCTCCAGCCGCTGGCAGACCACCCGCATGCCGGCGGCGAGCAGCTGCGGCCCGTCGGGGTGGCCGGCGGCGCGCAGGTCGGCCAGCGCGGCGGAGAGCAGGTGCGCGGCGCACTCGGTGTCGGTGTCGCTGGTGAACTGGACGCCGTCGGCCTCCAGTTCGGCGCGCAGCTTGGCGAAGTTCTCGATGATGCCGTTGTGGATCACGGCGACGCGGCCGTCGGGGGCCAGGTGCGGGTGGGCGTTGCGGTCGGTCGGGCCGCCGTGGGTGGCCCAGCGGGTGTGCCCGATGCCGGTGGTGCCGTCCCCGATGCCGATCGGGCTGGCCGCGCAGGACGTGGGATCCTCGGCGGCCCGCTCGGAGAGCACCTTCTCCAGGTTGGCCAGCTTGCCGGCCTTCTTCTCGGTCAGCAGCGCGCCGTCGCAGACGATGGCGACGCCGGCCGAGTCGTAGCCGCGGTATTCCAGCCGCCGCAGTCCGTCGAGCACGATGCCGAGCGCCGGGCGCGCGCCGGCGTAACCAACGATTCCACACATGTCCCGCAGCCTAACCTAGTTCCACTCATCGCGCGTGCGCGAAAGCCGGGTAAACGATCACCCAACTTGAGCGATCGGAGGGGAAGCGGCACTCTCCGTGACATAGCTCCGCCGGGCGACGGTGCTGCCGGCGACGGTTCCGGGCGGTCGGGGCCGCCCTCGGCAGGGGTTGAAGCCGCGCCGGGAGTCCGTAGGCTGGCGGGCGTGACGACCGCCGACGTGGATCCGCTGGTGGCCCGGATGCGCCCGTTCGGGACGACCGTCTTCGCCGAGATGTCCGCCCTCGCCGTGCGCACCGGCGCGGTCAACCTCGGTCAGGGCTTCCCCGACACCGACGGGCCGCCGGAGATGCTGGCCGCCGCCGCGGAGGCGCTGCGCACCGGGCAGAACCAGTACCCGCCGGGCCCGGGCGTCCCGGCGTTGCGCGCGGCGGTGGCGGCGCACCAGCGCCGGTTCTGGGGACTGGAGTACGACCCGGACGGCGAGATCGTGGTGACGGCGGGCGCCACCGAGGCGATCGCGGCGGCCATCCTCGGGCTCTGCGAGCCAGGCGACGAGGTCGTCTGCTTCGAGCCCTACTACGACTCGTACGCCGCCTCGGTCGCGCTGGCCGGCGCGGTCCGGCGCCCGGTCACGCTGCGTCCCGCCGCCGACGGCCGGTACGCCTTCGACCCGGCCGCCCTGCGCGCCGCGTTCGGCCCGCGCACCCGGCTGGTGCTGCTGAACTCGCCGCACAACCCGACCGGCAAGGTGTTCACCCCCGACGAGCTGGCCCTGGTCGCCGAGCTGTGCCGGGAGCACGGCGCGTACGCGGTGACCGACGAGGTGTACGAGCACCTGGTCTTCGCCGACGCGTCCACCCCGCACGTCCCGCTGGCCACTCTGCCCGGCATGCGGGAGCGGACGCTGCGCATCTCGTCGGCCGGCAAGACGTTCTCCTGCACGGGTTGGAAGGTCGGCTGGGTGAGCGGGCCGGCGGCGCTGGTCTCGGCGGTGCTGCGGGTGAAGCAGTTCCTCACCTTCGTCAACGCCGCGCCGCTCCAGCCGGCGGTCGCGGTGGCGCTGGCCCTGCCGGACGCCTACTTCGCCGACTTCCGCGACGACATGCAGGCCCGCCGCGACCAGCTCGTCGGCGGGCTCACCGACGCCGGGTTCGAGGTGCTCCCGCCGGAGGGCACCTATTTCGTCACCGCCGACGTCAGCGCGCTGGGCGGGCGGGACGGGGTGGAGTTCTGCCGGTCCCTGCCCGAGCGGTGCGGGGTGGTCGCCGTGCCGACGCAGGTCTTCTACGACGACGCCGAGGCCGGTCGGCACCTGATCCGCTTCGCCTTCTGCAAGCGACCCGAGGTGCTGACCGAGGCCGTCACCCGGCTGCGCCGGCTGTCCGCGACCTGAGCTTCCCGGCGGCCGGCCGCGCTCGACGCCGTCCGCGCCGGTCCACGCGTACCCGAACGTCAGCCGGCCGCCCGGGTCGGGCCGGTCCCCCGCTCCGGCGGCACCGCCTCGGAGCGGGGCGCCCGGAGCCGGGCGAGCGCCGCGCCGCCGTCGGCGAGCAGCACCTGCTCGGCGTCGTCGACGAAGGCCAGGTCGGCCTCGACGTGTCGACTCGCCGCCGAGAGCAGCAGGCCGACCACCGGGTCGTCGGCTCGGCGGCGCAGCCCGTCGAGGTTGCGCAGCTCCCGCATCAGGTGACCGCGCTGGTTGCCGAGCACCGTGCGCACGGTCGCCGGCTCGCCGGAGCGGGCCGCGGCGGTCACCTTGAGGAAGAAGTCGTCCCGGAACCCACCGCTGCGCGGGCTGGGCTCGCCGAGCCAACGGTCCAGCTCGGCCCGACCCTCCGGGGTGATCTCGTAGACCACCCGGTCGGGCTTGACCGGCTGGGGCTGCCGTTCGGCCACCACCAGGCCGTCGCGGGAGAGCCGGTCGAGGATCTGGTAGAGGTGCCCGATGTTGAGCGGCCCCCACTGCGGGCCGACCGCCTCCTCGAAGGCGCCCTTCAGCTCGTAGCCGTAGCTGGGGCCGCTGGCGAGCAGGGCCAGGACCGCGTGCTGTATCGCCACCGTCTACTCCGATCCGACCCGGAGGCTGACCGCCACCGGGCCTTGCATTGTCACAATGTATCGCGCACAGTGTGCTCAGCACACGGGGAGGCGCGACATGTTCGACATCATCTGGAGACAGCTTCGCGGCCGTGCGGGACGGTCGGTGGCGCTGCTGCTCGGCGTACTGGTGGCGACCACCGGTTTCGTCGTGCTGACCGGCGCCACCACCACCTCCCGCCTCGACGTCACGGGCTCCGTCGAGCGGAACACCGACGCCGCCTACGACATCCTGGTCCGCCCGAAGGGCACGCGTACCCCGCTGGAGGCCGAACGCCGGCTGGTCCAGCCCAACTACCTCTCCGGCCTGTTCGGCGGCATCACGATGGCGCAGTACGACCAGGTGAAGGCGGTCACCGGGGTGGACGTCGCCGCCCCCATCGCCATGCTCGGCTACTCGACCGCCCCCGTCCCCACCGCGATCGACCTGACCGACGCCGTCGACCGCTCGCTCGACCGGCAGGTCATCCGGATCGACCCGCGCTTCGTCGCCGAGCGCGGCCTCTCCACCGCCCCGGGCCACGCCCGGTACGTGTACATCACCACGCACCCGATCATCCACGCCCGTCCTGACATGCCCTCCAGCAGCGACGCCACCCCCTACACCGACGGCCGGAGCTACCCCTGGGACGACAAGTGTGGTCCCTCCCCGCGCGAGGTCCTGCCCGACGGCCGCACCCACTCGATCTGCGACCGGCGGCACTACATGGGCAGTCTGGGCGCCTACTCGGAGCGGGAGGACTGGACGGTGATGGCTGTGCGGCTGCTGCCCGACGGCCGGTTCGAGGCCCACGTCAACGTCCTCGCGGACGGGGAGGGTCACGGGCCAGGTTACGTGACCACCTCGGACCGGCTCCAGATCAAGTACAACCTGACCGTGCCCTTCCTGCTGGCCGCAGTGGACCCGGCCGCCGAGGACCGACTCGTCGGCCTGGCCGGGACGGTGGTCGAGGGGCGGGCGCTCCGTCCCGACGACTCGGTCGTCGAGGGACGTGGGGGAGGCAACTTCACCGTCCCGGTCCTCACGACCAGCCGTCCCTTCCTCGACGAGGCGCTGCGCGTCGACGCCACGCGGCTGCCCGCCGCACGCCCGGGCGGCGTGCCGTTGGCCGATCTGGAGCGTGAGCTGCGGCGGGGGCCGGCGATCCCCGCCGGGGACGCCAGCGCCGACGTCGTCTCCGGTTGGCGTTCCCGGTTGAGCGGGGGCCTCTCCCCGACCGGCTGCTGCTTCGGCCAGCTCCAGGACATCGTGCAGGCCGGGCCCGCGGAGTACGACCGGTTCCCCGACGGTACCCTGCGGGTCCGTCCGCTCCCGCCGGCCGCACCCGAACTCTACGGTGGGCACCAGGACTTCAACCCGTACCCGCGCCCCTGGCTGACGGAGGACGTCGGTGCCCGCCCGCTGCGCGAGCTGCCGCTGAAGAAGTCGACCCCCAAGAAGCCCCTCTGGCGCGACTGGCGGGCGGTGGGGGTCTTCGACCCACAGAAGCTGACCGGGTTCAGCGACCTGGGCAAGGTCCCGCTGGAGACGTACGAGCCGCCGCGGGCCGCCGGCGCCGACGCCGCCAGCCGGGACGCGCTGGGCGGGCAGCCGCTGGAGCCGAGCGGCAATCCCGCCGGCTACCTCGCCGCCCCGCCGCTGCTGCTGACCAGCCTCGCCAGCGTGCCGAAGCTGCTGGCGGGCGGCGGCAGTCCGCAGCTCGCCGCCCCGATCAGCGCGATCCGGGTCCGGGTCGCCGACGTGGGCGGCTACAGCGACCGCGCCGCCGAGCAGGTCCGGCTGGTCGCCGAGCGGATCGCCCAGGTCACCGGGCTCGACGTCGACATCACCCTCGGCTCGTCCCCCGCCCCGCAGGCCGTGGAGCTGCCCGCCGGGTCGTTCGGCCGGCCGGCGCTGCGGCTGACCGAGGAGTGGTCGGCGCTCGGGGTCGCCTCGGTGATCACGAAGGCAGTGGACCGCAAGAGCGTCGCGCTCTTCGTACTGGTGCTGGTGGTCTGCGCGCTCTTCCTCGGCAACGCGGTCGCCGCCGCCGTCCGGGACCGCAGATCGGAGCTGGCGGTGCTCGCCTGCCTGGGCTGGCCCGCCCGGCGGATCGGCGCGCTGATCCTCGGCGAGGTGGCCGCCCTCGGGCTGGCCGCCGGTCTGCTCGCGCTGGCGCTGGCCGTCCCGCTCGGCGCCGCGCTCGGCATCGACGTGGGGTGGCGGCGGGCGCTGCTGGCCGTACCGGTGGCACTGCTGCTGGCGCTGGTCGCGGGCCTGACGCCGGCCCTGCGGGCGGCGCGCGCCCACCCGGCCGCCGCGCTGCGCCCGGCGGTGGCGACGGCCCGGTGGGTACGCCGGCCGCGCACCCTGGTCGGCCTGGCCCTGGCCAACCTGGCCCGTACGCCCGGCCGCACCCTGCTCGGGGCCGGCGCCCTGGCCATCGGGGTCGCCGCGCTGACCCTGGTCGCCGCCGCCGGCTACGCGTTCCGCGGCGCCATCGTCGGCAGCCTGCTCGGTGACACGGTGTCGCTGAGCGTGCGGGGCGCGGACACCATGGCCGCCGTCGCGACGGTGCTGCTCGGTGCCGCCGCGGTCGCCGACGTGCTCTACCTGAACATCCGGGACCGGGCCGCCGAGCTGGCCACCCTGCGCGCGGTCGGCTGGAGCGACGCCGCGCTGGGCCGCCTCATCGCCTACGAGGGGCTGGCCCTGGGTCTGCTCGGCGCGGTCACCGGCGCCGGCCTCGGGCTGACCGGGGCGGCCTGGCTGGTCGGCGCCCTGCCCGGCACGTTGGTCGCGGTCGCCGCGTCGGTGGCGGCGGCCGGTGTCCTGGTCACCTCGGTGGCCGCCCTGGTCCCGGCCGCGCTGCTGCGCCGGCTGCCGACCGCCCGACTGCTCGCGGAGGAGTGACGATGGAGACGACGACGGGCAGCACGGTCCGGGTCGCCGGGCTGGTCCGGCGCTTCGGGGCCGGCCCGCAGCAGGTGACGGCGGTCGACGACGTCTCCCTGGAGATCCCGGCGGGGGCGGTGGTGGCGCTGACCGGGCCCAGCGGCTCCGGGAAGTCGACGCTGCTGCACATGATCGGCGCGATCGAGCAGGTGGACGCCGGCACGATAACCGTGGACGAGCAGGAGATCACCGCGCTCGGCCGGTCCGCCCTGACCCGGTACCGGCAGCGGGTCGGCTTCGTCTTCCAGCGCTACCACCTGCTGCCCGCCCTCACCGTGCTGGACAACGTGGTCGTGCCGGTGCTGCCCCGCCGGGGGCGGGCCGACCACGCCGCCCGGGCCCGGGAGCTGCTCGACGCGGTCGGCCTGGCCGGGCGGGAGCGGGCCCTGCCGGCCCAGCTCTCCGGCGGCCAGCAGCAGCGGGTCGCGATCGCCCGGGCGCTGATGGGCTCCCCCGGGCTGCTGCTCGCCGACGAGCCGACCGGCAACCTCGACTCGGCCACCGGCGGGCAGATCCTCGATCTGCTACTGGACCTGCGCGACCGGCACGGCATGACGGTCCTGCTCGCCACCCACGAGCGGGCGGTGGCCGCCCGGTGCGACCGGCTGATCCGCCTCGGCGACGGGCGGATCGTCGAGGACGTGGACCTCACCGACGGCGAGGACCCGGCGGCCACCTTCCGGCGGGCCGCCGGCCTGCGCCTGTAGACCCGGCCGGGACGGGCACCGTGGCCGGTCCCGGACGTCGGCGGCGCCATGGCCGGTCCCGGACGTCGGCGTGCCGTGCCCAGTCCCGGACGTCGGCGGCACCGTGCCCGGTGCCGGCACCGCCGACGCGGGGGCTGCGCGGCACCCGGCCGCCGGACCGGTCCGGGAAAGGCGACGGCCCGGGCCGCCGATGGCGAGCCCGGGCCGATGCGAAAGGTCAGGCAGTCGGGCTGGCGGTGCGGACCTGCTCGGCGATGCGCTCCGCGACGCTTCGGGCGACCTGCTCGGTGGCCGCCTCGACCATGACGCGGACCAGCGGCTCGGTGCCGGACGGGCGCAGCAGCACCCGGCCGGTCTCGCCCAGCTCCGCCTCGGCCCGCTCGACCTCGGCCCGGACGGCGGGTGCGGCCGCGCCGACCGTACGGTCGCCGACGGGGACGTTGATCAGCACCTGCGGCAGCCTGGCCACCACGGCGGCCAGTTCCGCGAGGGACTTGCCGGTGGCGGCCAGCCGGGACATCAGGTGCAGGCCGGTCAGCACGCCGTCGCCCGTGGTGGCGTATGCGGGCATCACGATGTGCCCGCTCTGCTCGCCGCCCAGCGCGAGGCCGGACGCGCGCAGCTCCTCCAGCACGTACCGGTCGCCGACCTTGGTCTCCAGGAGGCGGATGCCCTGCGCGGACATGGCCAGCCGCAGGCCGAGGTTGCTCATCACCGTGGCGACCAGGGTGTCGTCGGTGAGCGTGCCGGCCTCCCGCATCGCGAGCGCGAGGATCGCCATCACCTGGTCGCCGTCGACCTCGTCGCCGTCGGCGGTCACCGCGACGCACCGGTCGGCGTCGCCGTCGTGGGCGATGCCGAGGTGCGCGCCGTGCTCGACCACCGCGGCCCGCAGGGCCTCGAGGTGGTTGGAGCCGCACTCGTCGTTGATGTTGAGGCCGTCCGGCTCGGCGTAGATGGCGACGACCTCGGCCCCGGCCTCCCGGTACACCACCGGCGCCACCTCGGCCGCCGCGCCGTTGGCGCAGTCGACCACGACCTTGAGGCCGTCGAGGCGGTGCGGCAGGGTGCCGATCAGGTGCTGCACGTAGTGGTCCGCGCCGTCGAGCAGGTCGTGCACCCGGCCGACGCCGGCGCCGACCGGCCGCTCCCAGGCGGTGGTGGCGTTCGCCTCGACGGCCGCCTCGATCCGCATCTCGATCTCGTCCGGCAGCTTGTGCCCGCCGGCGGCGAAGAGCTTGATCCCGTTGTCGGGCATCGGGTTGTGCGAGGCGGAGAGCATCACGCCGAGGTCGGCCTTGGCCTCGGCGGTGAGGAACGCCACGGCCGGGGTGGGCAGCACGCCCACCCGGACCACGTTGGCGCCGGCGCTGGTGAGCCCGGCGACCACGGCGGCCTCCAGCATCTCGCCGCTGGCCCGGGTGTCCCGCCCGACCACGGCCAGCGGGGGATGGCTCCGGTCCGACTCGGCGAGCGTGTGAGCGGCGGCGACCGCCACCGCCAGCGCCAACTCAGGCGTGAGATCCGCGTTCGCCCGCCCGCGTACGCCGTCCGTGCCGAACAACCGGCCCATACCCGCCAACCTCCGATGAAACGGTCCAGGAAAGGCGAACGGCCGGGCCACCTCCCGTCGAGGGGAGGTGAACCCGGCCGTCCGTCAGAAGTACAACGCGCCGCTGATGATCAGCGCTTCGAGTACTGGGGAGCCTTACGGGCCTTCTTGAGGCCGTACTTCTTGCTTTCCTTGACCCGGGCGTCCCGGGTGAGGAAGCCGGCCTTCTTCAGCGCCGGACGGTCGTCCGGCTCGCTGACGATCAGGGCCCGGGCGATGGCCAGGCGCAGCGCGCCGGCCTGACCGGTGGTGCCGCCGCCACGCAGGTTGGCGATGACGTCGAAGGCCTCCGGCTTCTCGGCGGTGACCAGCGGGTCCTTGATCAGCTGCTGGTGCACCTTGCTCGGGAAGTAGGCCTCGAGGTCACGGCCGTTGCACGTGATCTTGCCGCTGCCGGGGACGATGCGCACCCGGACGATGGCCTCCTTGCGCCGACCCACGGTCTGGATCGGGCGGTCACCACGCGGCGCGCGGGCGACGGGCGCCGGCGCCTCGGTGGCCTCCTCGGGGGCAACCTCGGTCTCGGTGATGTCGGTCATGCTGTTTCCTTCGCCCGCGCTCACTGCGCGATCTGCTTGATCTCGAACGGCACCGGCTGCTGCGCGCCGTGCGGGTGCTCGGCACCGGCGTAGACCTTCAGCTTCTTGATGAGCTGACGGCCGAGCTTGTTGTGCGGGAGCATGCCCTTGACGGCCAGCTCGATGGCCCGCTCGGGACGCTTGGTCAGCAGCTCGTCGTAGCCGACCTGCTTAAGACCACCCGGGTAGCCGGAGTGGCGGTAGGCGACCTTGGTGTGACGCTTGTTGCCGGTCAGCGCGACCTTGCCCGCGTTCACGATGACGACGAAGTCGCCCGTGTCGACGTGCGGCGCGAAAGTCGGCTTGTGCTTGCCGCGCAGCAGCGTGGCGGCGTGGGTGGCCAGGCGGCCCAGCACGACATCAGAGGCGTCGATGACGTGCCACTGACGCTCGATCTCACCCGGCTTCGGGCTGTACGTACGCACAGGTATACCTTGTCTCGTCGTCGGTCTGGGGTCGCGCGCCGAGGTTACCGGGCGCGCACGAACGACCAAGCGTACCTCAGGCGGCACGCCTCTGGATGTCGTACAACAGCAGGCAACGATACCCGCCGCCCCGTCGGCAGGTCAAAACGGGGTACCGCCCCCGCCTGGCCCCATGAGGATACATGGCGGCGGTCACACGCCGGTCAGCCGGCGCGGGCCCGGCCGCAGGTAGACCAGCCAGGTCACCCCGAAACAGAGCGCGTACGCGACGATGAAGGCGACGTACGCCGCGTCCGCGCTGCCCCCGGTCAGGAACGACTGCCGGAAGGCGATGTTCACCAGCACCCCGCCGGAGGCCCCGACCGCCCCGGCGATGCCGATCACCGAGCCGGTCATCCGCCCGGCCCGGCGCTGCGCCGCGACCGCGTCCCGCCGACCGGCGGCCACCTCCGCCGTCGTCCGGGCCCGGAAGATCGCCGGGATCATCTTGTAGGTCGAGCCGTTGCCGATGCCCGAGAAGACGAAGAGCGACAGGAAGCCGAGCAGGTAGAGCCCGAAAGACCGCTCCCGGGCGGCGTGGAGCACCAACGAGGCGCCGGCCGCCATCGCGACGAAGTTCCAGAAGGTCACCCGGGCCCCGCCGAGGCGGTCGGCGAGGTGCCCGCCGACCGGCCGGACCAGCGAGCCGACCAGCGGGCCGAGGAAGGTGAGCCAGGCGGCGTCGACCGGGGTCGGGAAGCGCTCGGCGAACTGGAGCTGGAGCACCTGGCCGAAGGCGAAGCAGAAGCCGATGAACGAGCCGAAGGTGCCGACGTAGAGCAGCGACATGATCCAGGTGTGCGGGTCGCGGGCCGCCTCGCGCAGCGCGCCGGGCTCGTTGCGCGCCCCGGAGATGTCGTCCAACCCGCGCGCCGCGGCGAGCGCGGCCAGCACGATCAGCGGCAGGTAGACCGCCGGCACCAGGCGGGGGTACGCGGCCCCCGCCGTCGCCAGCACCGCCAGCCCGACCAGCTGCACCGCCGGCACGCCGAGGTTGCCGCCGCCGGCGTTGAGCCCGAGCGCCCGGCCCTTGAGCCGAGACGGATAGAACAGGTTGATGTTCGCCATCGAGGAGGCGAAGTTGCCCCCGCCGACGCCGGTCAGGCAGGCCAGCACCATCAGGGTGGAGTAGGAGACGCCGGGCTCCAGCAGCACCGTCATCGGCACGGCCGGGACGAGCAGCAGCAGCGCGCTGACGATCGTCCAGGTCCGCCCGCCGAAGCGCGCCACGGCCAGCGTGTAGGGCAGCCGCAGCGCCGCCCCCAGCGCCGCCGGCACGGCGGTGAGCAGGAACTTCCCCGCCGGGTCGATGCCGTACTCGGGGCCGAGGAAGAGCACCGTCACCGACCAGAGGCTCCACACGGAGAAGCCCACGTGCTCGGCGAAGATCGAGACCCGGAGGTTGCGGCGGGCGACCGGCGCCCCGGTCGTACGCCAGAAGTCGGGGTCCTCGGGCCGCCAGTCGTCGATGCGGTGCCGGCGGCCGGCGGCCGGCGGAACGGCCTCGGCCGGGGGTGCAGTGGGGGCCAGTGTGCTCACGGCGACTCCTCCTCGTCGGGTGCGACCTGGAGGAACGCTAGGAATCCGGGATTACCCCGGGGTGCCCGTCGCGGGTCGGGCGGGAAACGGAGACCGCACCGGCGGCGGATGCCGACGGTGAGATGTCAGAGTTCCTGGAGGATCCGCAGTGCCCGGCCGACCCTGAGCATGGTCCCGGTGTCGGCGACGTCCACGCACTCGGTGAACCACTTCTTCATCGGCGAGGAGATCCGGTCGGGCATCACCACGTACGCGCCCATCGGCACCGCCAGGGGCGAGTCGCGCAGCAGCGCCTCCTCGACCACCTCGACCACGATCACGATCGGCACGTCGGTGGAGTTGTAGACGTCGGAGCTGATCACCAGTCCGAGCCGTTCCCGGGCGCCGTCGATGCGCCAGACCTCGCCCCTACGCAGCACGCGGGCGCCCGCCGAAGAGCGCGTCGTCGACCATGCCCACCTCGCGGGCGTCGGCGAGGGCGGCGGCTTCGAGGTCGAGCCCGGCCCGGCCGACGGCGGCGGCGTGCGCGGTGAAGACCTCGCGCAGCGCCTTCTCCCGGGCCGCCTGGTCCATCCACGCCGACAGGGAGAGCCCTTCACGCTTGGCGAACCGCCGGGCCTCCTCGATCGTCTCGTCCGAGAACGACAGGGTCACCTTGGCAGTCATGCCGTGGAGACTACCCACCGGTATGACCGGCAGTCATCCCGTCGGCCCCGACTATTCGCGTCGGCCGCCGAACACGGCAAACCGCCACTGCTTGAAGAAGCAGTCGACGTCGACCAGGCCGGCCTCGGCCAGCCAGCGGCACTGCGCGGCGACCGGCGCCGGCCGGTCGTACGCCATCCGGCCCTCGGCGGCGGCGATCTCGTTGGCGTCGGAGCCCAGCGCGGCGACCTGCCCCAGCCACACCTCGTGGTACCGCCGGTCGAGCGCCGGGGTGGGGCCGGCGACCTGCTCGGCGTTGACGAAGACGCCGCCGGGTGCCAGCGCCGCCGGCACCCGCCGGTAGAGCTCGCGCTTGCCCGCGTCGTCGAGGTGGTGGATGGCCAGCGCGCTGACCACGGCGTCGTAGCGGCCGGCGGGCAACTCACCCGCCAGGTCGGCCCGGACCGTCCGGTGCGCGACGCCGCGGGAGCGCAGGTGGTCGGCGGCGACGGCGAGCATGGCCGGCGCGGCGTCGACCAGGGTCAGCCGGATCCCCGGCACCGCCGCGGCGAGCAGCAGCGACAGCAGCCCGGTGCCCGCGCCCAGGTCCAGCACCTCCGGGGTACGCCCCGCGGCGAGCGCGGCCCGCAGCGACGGCGCGGCCACCTCGACGGCGGTGCCGTAGAAGGCGTCGAAGCAGGGCACCAGGCGCCGTCGGGCCTCGTCGTAGCTGCCCGCCACCGCGTCGAAGGCCTCGGCCACGTTCATCGCGCCTCCCAAATGTCAGGATTGCTGTCCCATATTGTAAACGCGAGCCGGCCCGGTGCCCGCATGCGGTGTGAGCGGCTCTTGACAGGACCGAAACAGACGGGACCCGGACCGGAAATCGCCCCCCGGCACGCTTTGCCGACATGACAGACGGTGCACACGCGGCGACCGGACCGGGGCGGACGCCCCGGGAGGTGGCGACGCACTGCCCGTACTGCGCCCTCCAGTGCGGGATGACGCTGCGCGAGGAGGCCGGCCGGGCGACGGTGCTCCCCCGGCAGTTCCCCACCAACCGGGGCGGCCTCTGCCAGAAGGGCTGGACCGCCGCCGAACTGCTCGACCACCCCGAGCGGCTGACCACCCCGCTGCTGCGGGACGCGGCCAGCGGCGAACTGCGCCCGGCGAGCTGGGCCGCCGCCCTCGACCGGATCGTCACCGGCCTGCGCACCGTCCAGCAGCGACACGGCCGCGACGCGGTCGCCGTCTTCGGCGGCGGCGGGCTCACCAACGAGAAGGCGTACGCGCTGGGGAAGTTCGCCCGGGTGGCGCTGCGCACGAGGCACATCGACTACAACGGACGGTTCTGCATGTCCTCGGCGGCGGCGGCCGGGATGCGCGCCTTCGGCATCGACCGGGGCCTGCCGTTCCCGCTGGCCGACCTGGGCCGGGCCGACACGCTGCTGCTGGTCGGCGCGAACCCGGCGGAGACCATGCCCCCGCTGGTGCGCTGGCTGACCGAGCAGCGCGAGCGCGGCGGCCGGCTGATCGTGGTCGACCCCCGGGTCACCGCCACCGCCCGCCAGGCCGACCTGCACCTGCAACCCCTGCCCGGCACCGACCTGGCGGTGGCGAACGCGCTGCTGCACGTCGCGCTCACCGAGGGCTGGATCGACCGGGAGTACGTGGCCGCCCGTACCACCGGCTTCGAGGCGGTCCGCCGCAGCGTGGCCGGCTGGTGGCCGGCCCGCGCCGAGGCGCTCTCCGGGGTGCCGGTGGCCGACCTGGAGGCGACCGCCCGGGCCCTCGGCACCGCCGAACGCGTGATCATCCTGACCGCGCGCGGCGCCGAGCAGCACGCCAAGGGCGTCGACACCGTCACCGCCTTCGTCAACCTGGCGCTCGCCCTCGGGCTGCCCGGCCGCCCCGGCTCCGGCTACGGCTGCCTGACCGGGCAGGGCAACGGGCAGGGCGGGCGGGAGCACGGGCAGAAGGCCGACCAGCTCCCCGGCTACCGCAGGATCGACGACCCGGCCGCCCGGGAACACGTCGCCGGGGTCTGGGGGGTGCCGGCCGACGAGCTGCCCGGGCCGGGCGTGCCGGCGTACGAGCTGCTGGACTCGCTGGGCACGCCCGACGGGCCGAAGGCGCTGCTGGTCTTCGGCTCCAACCCGGTGGTCTCCGCACCCCGGGCCGCCCGGATCGAGGGCCGGCTACGCGATCTCGACCTGCTGGTGGTCGCCGACTTCCTGCTCTCCGAGACCGCCGCGCTCGCCGACGTGGTGCTGCCCACGGCCCAGTGGGCCGAGGAGGACGGCACGATGACCAACCTGGAGGGCCGGGTGCTGCGCCGCCGCGCGCTGCGCCCGTCGCCGCCCGGCGTCCGTACCGACCTGGAGATCCTCGCCGACCTCACCGCCCGCCTCCGGGGTGGTGCCGGTGGGGCGGACGCCAGCGATCCGCGGGTCGTGTTCGCGGAGCTGCGGCGGGCCTCGGCCGGCGGGATCGCCGACTACGCCGGGGTGAGCTGGGAGCGGATCGACGAACGCGACGGGGTGTTCTGGCCCTGCCCGGCCGAGGGCGGCCCGGACACCCCCCGGCTCTTCGCCGACCGCTTTCCCACCCCCGACGGGCGGGCCCGGTTCCACGCCGTGGAGCACCGGCCGGCGGCCGAGGAGGTGTGCGCCGAGTACCCGCTGCACTTCACCACCGGCCGGGTCCTCGCGCAGTACCAGTCGGGCACCCAGACCCGCCGGGTCGCCGCACTGCGCCGGGCCGCCCCGAACGCGTTCGTCGAGCTGCACCCCGACCTGGCCGGGTGGCTCGGCATCGACGACGGCGAGCCGGTGCGGGTGGTCTCCCGTCGGGGCGAGTTCTGCGCGCCGGCCCGGTTCAGCACCGCGATCCGGCCGGACACCGTCTTCGCGCCGTTCCACTGGGGCGGCGGCGCGCGGGCCAACTCGGTCACCAACGACGCCGTCGACCCGGTCTCCGGGATGCCGGAGTTCAAGATCTGCGCCGTCCGGCTGGAGAGGGTGGAGCAACCATGAGCGAGCGAATCGTCCGGCAGGGCCCGGTGACGCGGCCGTGAGCGAACGCGTCGTGATCATCGGCAACGGGATGGCCGGTTCCCGGCTGGCCGGCGAGCTGCACGCCCGGGGCGGGGACCGGAAGGTCACCGTGCTCGGCGCGGAGCCGCACCGGGCGTACAACCGGATCATGCTCTCCACCCTGCTGGCGGGCAAGGTCGGCGAGCCGGACGTGGAGCTGGCCGAGGCCGCCGGGCAGGGCGTCGACCTGCGTACCGGCGTGACGGTCACCGCCGTCGACCGCGCCGCCGGCACGGTCCACACCGACGACGGCGACCGCGTCGCGTACGACCATCTGGTGCTCGCCACCGGGAGCCGGGCCGTGGTGCCGCCGCTGCCCGGGCTGGCCGGGCCCGGGCTGCCGGAGCGGGTGGTGCCGTTCCGCACGCTTGACGACTGCCGCCGGATCCTCGCCGTGGCCGACGGCGCGCGCAGCGCCCTGGTGCTCGGTGGCGGGCTGCTCGGGCTGGAGGCGGCCCGCGGGCTCGCCGCCCGGGGCCTCGACGTGGGCGTGGTGCACCCGGTGCCGTACCTGATGGAGCGGCAGCTCGACCCGGCCGGCGCGGCCGTCCTGGCCGGCACGCTCGCGGGCCTCGGGGTCACCACCCACCTGGCCGTGTCGGCCACCGGGGTGGTCGCGGACGCCGACGGGGTCCGCCTCGACCTGGCCGACGGCCGATCACTCGCCGCCGACCTGCTGGTCCTCTCCTGCGGGGTACGCCCCGACACCGCCCTCGCCCGCGCGGCCGGGCTGGCCGTGGAACGGGGCGTGCTGGTCGACGACCGGTTGCGCACCAGCGACCCGCGCATCTCGGCGGTCGGCGACTGCGCCCAGCACGACGGCAACCTCACCGGGCTGGTCGCCCCGGCCTGGGCGCAGGCCCGGGTGGTGGCGCAGGTGCTCACCGGGGAGGACCCGCAGGCCCGCTACCGGCCCCGCCCGGTGGTGACCCGGCTCAAGGCGACCGGCATCGATCTCGCCGCGATGGGTGACCCGGGCGACGGCGGGGCCGGCGAGGAGCTGACCTTCGCGGACCCGTCCCGGGGCACGTACGCCCGGCTGCGCATCCACGACGAGCGGCTGACCGCCGCGATCCTGCTCGGCGACAACCCGGCGGTCGGCACGGTCATCCAGCTCTTCGACCGGGGCCAGCCGGTGCCGGCCGACCGGCGCTCGCTGCTGCTCGGCCGGGCGTTCGGCGCGGCGGCAGCGGCGCCCGCCGCGACGCCGGCCCTGATGCCGGACGCGGCGACCGTCTGCCAGTGCAACAACGTCAGCAAGGGGGCGCTGGTGGGCTGCTGGCGTGCCGGGGCCCGGACGGTCGACGCCGTGGTCGCCGCGACCCGGGCCGGCACGGGGTGCGGCGGCTGCCGGGACGCGGTCGCCGGCATCGTCGGCTGGCTGTCCGAGGTGGATTCGGCGGAGGTGCGGTCATGAGCGAGCGAATCAACAAACTCAGTGCGACGGTGCCTCATGACGGCACGCAGCGGAGCGGAGTGCGGTCATGAGCGGGCGAATCAGCAGGTTGGTCGTCGTCGGCAACGGCATGGTGGGGCAGCGCTTCGTCGACGCGCTGCGCGCCCGTGACCCCGGGGGGCGGTGGCGGGTCACCGTGCTCGCCGAGGAGAGCCGCCCGGCGTACGACCGGGTGCGGCTCTCGGCGTTCTTCGACGGGGTCGGCGCCGAGGAGCTGAACCTGCACACCCCCGACGACGGGGTGGAGCTGCGCCTGGGTGAGCCGGCCACGGAGATCGACCGGGAGCGGCGGCTGGTGCGCACCGCGACCGGCGAGCACCCGTACGACGCGCTGGTGCTGGCCACCGGCTCGTCCGCGTTCGTGCCGCCGGTGGCCGGCGCGTCCCTGCCTGGGGTCTTCGTCTACCGGACGCTGGACGACCTGGAGGCGATCCGGGAGCACGCGGCGGGCCGGCGGACGGGGGCGGTGATCGGCGGCGGACTGCTCGGGCTGGAGGCGGCGAACGCGCTGCGGCTGCTCGGGCTGAACACCAGCGTGGTGGAGTTCGCGCCCCGGCTGATGCCGGTGCAGGTGGACACGGCCGGTGGCGCGATGCTCCGCCGGTACGTCGACGAGCTGGGCGTGACCACCCGCCTGGGCGTTGCCACCACCGCGATCCGGTCCGGCCCGGACGGCACGGTCGCCGGGCTGGAACTGGCCGACGGGACCTTGCTCGACGCCGACCTGGTGGTGGTCGCGGCGGGCATCCGGCCCCGCGACGAGTTGGCCCGAGCGGCCGGTCTCGCCCTGGGCCCGCGCGGCGGCGTACTGGTCGACGGCGCCTGCCGTACCGCCGACGAGCGGATCTGGGCGGTCGGCGAGTGCGCGGCGGTCGACGGCGTCTGCCACGGCCTGGTCGCCCCCGGGTACGCGATGGCCGAGGTCGTCGCCGACCGGCTGGTCGGCGGGGCGGCCACCTTCCCCGGCGCGGACACCGCCACCAAGCTGAAGCTGCTCGGCGTGGACGTGGCCTCGTTCGGCGACGCGCACGGCACGACGCCGGGCTGCCTCGACGTGACGTTCACCGACCCGGCCACCCGGGTCTACGCCAAGCTGGTCCTCTCCGACGACGCGCAGACCCTGCTCGGCGGGGTGCTGGTCGGCGACGCGAGCGCGTACCCGACGCTGCGGGCCAGCGTCGGCGGTCCGCTGCCCGGGCCGCCGCTGGCGCTGCTCGCCCCCGAGGGCGCGGCGGGCGCGGGCGCCGGCGCGCTGCCCGCCGCCGCGCAGGTCTGTTCCTGCAACGCGGTGACCCGCGCGGACGTGGACGCGGCGATCGCCGGCGGCTGCGCGGACGTGCCGGCGCTGAAGGCGTGCACCCGGGCGGGCACGAGCTGCGGCTCCTGCGTGCCGATGCTCAAGCAGCTCCTCGACGCGGCCGGCGTGCGGCAGTCCACCGCCCTCTGCGAGCACTTCGACGCCAGCCGGCAGGAACTCTTCGACATCGTCCGGGTCCGTGGCATCCGCACCTTCTCGCAGCTCGTCGCCGAGCACGGCCGGGGCCGCGGCTGCGACATCTGCAAGCCGGTGGTCGCCTCGATCCTCGCCTCCCTCGGCACCGGGCACGTGCTGGACGGGGAGCAGGCGTCGTTGCAGGACACCAACGACCACTTCCTGGCCAACCTGCAACGCGACGGCAGCTACTCGGTGGTGCCCCGGATCCCCGGCGGCGAGATCACCCCGGAGAAGCTCATCGTGATCGGCGAGGTGGCCCGGGACTTCCAGCTCTACACGAAGATCACCGGCGGGCAGCGGATCGACCTGTTCGGGGCCCGGGTCGACCAGCTGCCGCAGATCTGGCGCCGGCTGGTCGACGCCGGCTTCGAGTCCGGCCACGCGTACGGCAAGGCGCTGCGCACGGTGAAGTCCTGCGTCGGCGAGACCTGGTGCCGGTACGGGGTGCAGGACTCGGTCGGGCTGGCCGTCGCCCTGGAGCTGCGCTACCGGGGGCTGCGCGGCCCACACAAGATCAAGTCTGCGGTGTCGGGCTGCGCCCGCGAGTGCGCCGAGGCGCGCAGCAAGGACTTCGGCATCATCGCCACCGAGACCGGCTGGAACCTCTACGTCGGCGGCAACGGCGGCTTCCGGCCCCGGCACGCCGACCTCTTCGCCACCGACCTGTCGACGGAGGCGCTGGTCCAGCTCATCGACAGGTTCCTGATGTACTACATCCGCACCGCCGACCGGCTGCAACGCACCGCCGCCTGGATCGAGGCGATGGAGGGCGGGCTGGACCACCTCCGCGCGGTGATCGTGGACGACTCGCTCGGCCTCTGCGCCGAACTCGACGCCGCGATGGCCCGGCACGTCGACGCCTACTCCGACGAGTGGCGCGACGTGCTGGAGGACCCGGTCCGGCTGCGCCGGTTCGACTCCTTCGTCAACGCCCCCGGGGTGCCCGACCCGTCCATCACGTTCGCGCGCGAGCGGGGCCAACCGGTCCCGGTGGGCCCGGCGCAGGCCGGCGAGGGCCGGCAGCCGGTCACGCTGGGCATGCCGGAGGTGCGGCGATGACCACCACGACGCCCCGACTGCCGGAGGTACGGCGATGACGATCACGATGCCCAACCCGACGCGCACCTGGACGCCGGTCTGCCCGCTCGACCGGCTGGACCCCGACCGGGGCGTCGCCGCGCTCGTCGACGGCGTGCAGGTGGCCCTCTTCCGCACCGCCGACGGGCTGTTCGCCCTCGACAACCGCGACCCGGTCGCCGGGGCGTACGTGCTGTCGCGGGGAATCGTCGGCAGCCGGGGCGGGGTGCCGACGGTCGCCTCGCCCCTGCACAAGCAGGTGTACGACCTGCGCACCGGGGTCTGCCTGGACCTGCCCGGCGTCGCCGCGTCCCGGCACGACGTGCGCTGCCGGGACGGCCTGGTCGAGGTGCGGCTGCGACAGGAGGAGTGAATGCGCGACGAACTGGCGGGCTTCACCATCGGGGTGACCGCCGACCGCCGGCGGGACGAACTCGCCGCGCTGCTCCAACGGCGCGGCGCCCGGGTGGTGATCGCCCCGGCCCTGCGGATCGTGCCGCTGGCCGACGACACCGACCTGCGGGAGGCCACCCGGGCCTGCCTGGACCGGCCGCCGGACGTCCTGATGGCCAACACCGGCATCGGCATGCGCGGCTGGTTGGAGGCGGCCGAGGGCTGGGGGCTGGCCGAGCCGCTGCGCAACGTCCTGGCGGACGCGTACGTGGTGGCCCGCGGGCCCAAGGCGCGCGGGGCCATCCGGGCCGCCGGCCTGCACGACCAGTGGTCACCCGACTCGGAGAGCTGCGACGAGGTGATCGAGCACCTGTGCCGGCGCGGGGTGGCCGGGCAGGTGGTCGCCATGCAGTTGCACGGCGAGCGGCAGCCCGAGTGCACGCTGGCGCTGGAGGCTGCCGGGGCCACCGTGATCGAGGTGCCCGTCTACCGCTGGGCGCCGCCGACCGACCCGGCCCCGCTGCACCGGCTGATCGACCTGGTCGCCGGCCGGCTGGTCGACGCGGTCACCTTCACCTCGGCCCCGGCGGCCGAGGCGCTGCTGCGCGCCGCCGGGGACCGCTCCGAGGCGGTGCTGGACGCGTTCCGGGGCGACGTGCTCGCCAGTTGCGTGGGCGCGGTCACCGCGGAGCCGCTGCTGCGGCGCGGGGTGCCGGTCAGCGCGCCGGCCAGGGCCCGCCTGGGCGCCCTGGTCCGGACCATCGTCGACGAACTGCCTCGCCGGACGGTCACCCTGAAGGTGGCCGGTCACCTGCTCACGCTGCGCGGGCACGCCGCCGTGGTCGACGGCGAACTGCGTCCGCTCGCGCCGGCGCCGATGGCGGTGCTGCGGGCGCTGTGCGGCTCGCCGGGTCGGGTGCTGTCCCGGACCGCCCTGCTGCGTACGCTGCCGCGCGGCGCCGACGAGCACGCCGTGGAGATGGCGGTGGCCCGGCTGCGCGCCGGGTTGCGCGCGCCCCGGGTGGTGCAGACGGTCGTCAAGCGCGGCTACCGCCTCCGGGTCGACTGACGCGACCCGGAGGCGGGAGCCGTCCCGATCAGCCGACCGGCGCCGGGTAGCCCCGGCCGTGCTCGGCCTCGAGGCGGAGCATGGCGTGCTCGACGACGGTCACCAGCACCTGCTTGACCGCGTCCCGGTGCCGGGCGTCGGTCAGCACCAGCGGCACGTCCGGCGAGATGGCCAGCGCCTCGCGGACCTCCTCCAGCTCGTACTGCGGCGCGCCGTCGAAGCGGTTCAACGCCACGACGTACGGCAGCCGGCGGTTCTCGAAGTAGTCCAGCGGCGCGAAGGCGTCGGTGATCCGGCGGGTGTCCACCAGCACGGCCGCCCCCACGGCGCCCTTGATGATCTCGTCCCACATGAA
This sequence comes from Micromonospora sp. DT46, assembly GCF_049841735.1. Taxonomy (NCBI): domain Bacteria; kingdom Bacillati; phylum Actinomycetota; class Actinomycetes; order Micromonosporales; family Micromonosporaceae; genus Micromonospora; species Micromonospora sp. DT46. Next base: position 307,691 of record NZ_JBNCKW010000002.1, read on the forward strand.
CCAGAACCGGGTCTGGCCGGGCGTGCCGAAGAGGTACAGGATCAGGTCCTCGGCCATGGTGATCCGGCCGAAGTCCATGGCGACCGTGGTGGTCTGCTTCCCCGGCACCTTGGACGGGTCGTCGATGCCGACACCGGCCGCGGTCATCACCGCCTCGGTTCTCAGCGGGGTGATCTCCGAGATCGCGCCGACCAGGGTCGTCTTGCCCACGCCGAAGCCACCCGCGACCACGATCTTCGCGGAGATGATTCCCCGGTTTCGGCGGGCCCCGGCGGGGTCATAGCCTGCGAAGTCCACTTAGCACCCTTCCAAGGATTTCCATCCGCTCCTCGAACCCCTCGGCGGGAGCGGCAGTGTGTAGCGTCAGCAGGCTCTCGGCCACCATGTCGGCGACCAGCACCCGGGTGACGCCCAGCGGCATCCGGGTGTACGCGGAGATCTCGGCCAGCGACTGCGCCCGGCCCTCACAAACGTTGGCGATGCGGTGCTTGTCGTGCCCCGCGAAGCGGGCCTCCGCAGCCTGGGTCGCGCTGGCCGTCAGGACCGCCTCCAGGGCGATGTCCATCCGGGCCTCGGTCCGGCCGCGGGTGACCGCGTACGGCCGTACCAGCGCACCACGTGGGTCCACGCGCCGTTGGTCCATCGACGATCACCTCCTCTCCCGGCCGGGCCCCTGGTCGGGCACCGGATCCTCTCGTTCCTGGCGACGCACGTCCGCGCGTCGCGCCCGCTAGGACCGCACCGCGTCCCGGGGCAGCGGCACCAGCGCCGCACCGACCCGCTCGACCAGCAGCGCCATCTCGTAACCCACCTGACCGACGTCGCAGCTGCGGGCCGCCAGCACGGCCATCGACGAGCCGTCGCTGATCGACATCAGGAACAGGTAGCCGCTGTCCATCTCGATGACCGTCTGGAGCACACCGCCGGCGCTGAACATCCGGGCGGCGCCCTCGGTCAGGCTGACCACGCCCGAGGTGATCGCCGCGAGCTGGTCCGCCCGGTCCGCGGGCAGGTCCCGCGAGGAGGCGAGCAGCAGCCCGTCGGCGGACACCGCCACCACGTGGGCGATCCCCGCCACGCTGTCGGCGAAGTTGGTGAGCAACCAACTCATGTCCTGCATGGCCGCTGGCCTGTTCATCGACTCGTCTCCTTGGTCGAGGTGCTGTCCTGGTCCGTGCCGGCCGCCCGGCCGCGCTGCACGCCGCGGTGGTAGGCCGACAACAGGCCCCGAACTTCGTCCGGGGTACGCCGGCTGCGGTCGCGGCCGCTCCGGGGTTCGATCCCGCCGGGCACGAGCTGTGCCTGCGGCTGCCGCTTGGGCAGCCCCGAGCGGGTGGTGCCGGCGGTGGCGGGGGCCGCCGCCCGGCTGGCCCGGGTCCAGCCTTCGTCTGCCGCCGTCCGCCAGGCGTCCGTGTCGGACGCGGGCGCCGCCGGGGGCGGGTCCGCGACCGGCGCGGCGGGGGGCGCCGCAGGGGGCGCGGCGGGAGGTGTGGCCGGCGGGGCGGGTCGCGCCGCGGCCGGCGGGGTGTACGACGGCGGTGCCGGCTGCACGGGCAGCGGAGCGGTGTCGGTGCTGCCCGGCGTACGCGTGGGCAGTCGGGGCGCGCGGGGCTGTGCCGGTGCCGGCTGGGCGGCGGCCGGCTGGGCGGCGGGTGCTGCGGCGCTGGGCGCCCCGGCGGCCTGCTGGGCCGCGGCCGACTGGCTGAAGTCGGGGCGGGTGAAGATGGCCGTGGCGTCGTTACCGTGCGACCGGAACCACACCGCCTCCATCTCCCGGAAGATCGGTGCCTCGGCCGGCAGTTCGGCGCGCGGGGTGATCGGCGCGGCGGGGGCGGGCGGGGCCGTGGCGGCCAGGCCGGCCCCGAGGCCGCGGCCGGCGCCCGGGTCGGTGCCGAAGCCGGTCTCCCGGGCGGAGCCGGCGAACCCCGCCGACAGCCCGGTGGCCGGCGAGCCTGCGATCGGGCCGACCGGCAGCGCCGGAGCGCCCGGCGCTTGCGCATCCCCGCCGGGGACGCGCTTGGGCAGCGCGTCGACCGTGGGGTACGCGACGGTCGGCGTACCGACCGAGGGGCCTCCGCCGGCGAAGGAAGGCCGGGTCGGGGGTGCCGCCGGGGGCGGCGACATCAGGCCACCGGCCTGCACCGGGGCTGCGGTGTCCCGCGCCTGCTCCGGGGCCTGCCACGGCGTCGGGGCGGCGGACCGCCACTGGTCGGTGAGGGTGGCCGAGGCGGTACGCCCCGCGCCGGCCGGCTCGCCGAGGCCGGCCGGGGTGAGCGGGTTCTGCTCGACCGCGAGCGGCTGCCGGGGGCGGGTGATCTGCTGGTCCCGGCTGTGCACGGGCGGCAGCACCACCGTCGCGGCGGGGAGCGTCACCTGGGCGACGGTGCCGCCCTCCACGTTGCGGCGCAGCTCCACGCGGATGCTGTAGCGGGAGGCCAGCCGGCTGACCACGGCCAGACCCATCAGCCGGAACGCCGCGACGTCGACGCTCGGCGGGGCGGCCAGTCGCCGGTTGAGCGAGTCGAGCTGGTCGTCGGTCAGGCCGAGGCCCCGGTCCTCGACCTGGATCAGAACGTAGTCCCGGATCCGTCGGGCGTCGGCGACCACGGTGGTGGTCGGCGGCGAGAAGCGGGTGGCGTTGTCGAGCAGCTCGGCGACGAGCCGCACCACGTCGTTGACCGCGTGTGCCGCCACCGAGATGTCGGTGTCGACGGTGCCGAACTCGATCCGGTTGTAGAGCTCCACCTCGGACTGCGCGGCCCGCAGCACGTCCACCAGGAGGGCGTCGTCGCGGCGCGGCACGGCGGAGTCGGCGCCGGCCAGGACGAGCAGGTTCTCGTCGTTGCGGCGCATCCGGGTGGCGAGGTGGTCCAGCTCGAAGAGCTGCGCGAGCCGCTTCGGGTCCTCCTCGCCGCGCTCGATCGCGTCGAGCTCGCCGATCATGCGGTCGACCAGGGTCTGACTGCGCCGGGCCAGGTTGAGGAACATCGCCGAGACGCTGGTACGCAGCGCGGCCTGCTCGGCCGCCACCCGGACCGCCTCGCGGTGTACGACGTTGAAGGCGAGCGCGACCTGGCCCACCTCGTCGCGGTTGTTGAGCTGGATCGGGTCGCGTACCTGCCGGACGATCTCCTCGACGCCGCCGTCGCCGACGTTGCCGACGTTCTGCAGCCGCTTGACCGCGTCCGGCAGGTCGTGGTTCGCCACCGAGAGGGCGCCCTCCCGCAGCCGGCGCAGCGAGTGGTTGAGCGAGCGGGCCAGCACCACGGCGAGGGTCACCGCGACGATGAGGGTCAGCAGCACCAGCGCCGTCTCGATGAAGGCCTGCCGGATGACGTCCGACCGGGCCTGGTCGGCCTGGCTGAGCAGCCGGTCCTGGAGCCGGATCTCGGCCCACCGCATGAGGTCGTTGACCGCGCCGATGGCGGCGGTGGCGTCCTGGGCGGTCACCGGCGAGGTCTGCCCGACCGAGCGGGTGATGTCGGCGGCCACCCGGTCGGCGAGGGTGACCGCGTCACCGGAGACCGTGCTGTCGACCAGGGCGCGCTGGGTCGGGTCGGCGGCCAGGGAGAAGGCGACCAGCGCCTCCTGCTGGCTGGTCAGCGTGGCCACGAAGGAGGAGAACTGCTCCTCGTCGAGCTTGCCGGCGACGAGGGCGGTGTAGACGACCGACTGCTCCTCGGCGACGGCCGCCTTGGCGCGGGCGAACGCGGCGACCGCGCGCCGGGCGTCCGAGAGCCGCTCGTCGCCGGGCAGCTGGGCCAGCCCGTCGCCGTACGCGACCAGGTCGGTGATGATGACCCCGTAGCGGAGCGCCGCCTCGGCGACCGCCATCTGCTGGCGGTCCAGCACCTCCTGCCGGGTGCTGGCGAGCGTCTCCAGGTGCTCGTCGATGGTCGCCAGCCGCTCCCGTACGGCGGCCGGCACCTCGCCGACCCGTCCGCGCTCCGCCCGGTACGCCTCGACCCGCTCGTCGGTGCTGCGCACCCGCAGGTTGTAGGCGTCGGCCTTCTGCTGCGGCGTCGACAGGAAGGCGGCGGCGGCCATCCGCTCGGCGTGCAGGTCCTGCGTCAGCGCGGAGACGTCGATGGAGAGCGCCGTCAGCGCCCGGGCCTGGTTGGCGTCGAAGGTGTTCTCACCGACGGCGACGAGTCGGACCGTGGCCAACGCGAGCACCGCGGCGACCGGCACGACCAGGATCAGGGCGAGCTTGGAGCGGATCCGCACGTCGCGGAGCCGGGGCAGCCGACGCCGCTTGGGCTGTTCGGTGTCGCCACTCGCGGGCAGGGTCGTCGGTCCGGTGCTCACGACATCGCCTCCGTCGTTTCTTCCACGCCTGCCCCGCCGACTCGCGCCCGGTGCAGCGGACTGCGCCACACGCGGCACGGCCGCGATTTCATCAGAACTGATCCTGTTTGGGAAGTCGCGGCGGGGTAGGAAACGGTCTGAGGGCTCGCATCCCGTGATCCGGTCAACTAATACCTTCAATTCTCCATGCCCGTGAACAGGGCATGTAACTCCAGAGTGGTCATCCGTGTCGTATTAGTAAGCGTTTGCAAACTTCCCGTTGCCCCACCATGTGGGATACGTGTCCCGAAACGCATCCGAGGCTCCGCTTGACCGCGGGGCGCGGCGTTGGCAAGGTTTTGCAGGCTTCGCGCACACCGTACGGCAGACCGATCCCGTTCCTCTACTGAGGACGGACAACCCGGCGGTGACCGGGTACCGCCCGGGCCGCATCTGGAGGACTGAGTTGAGCCCCATCCGCTCCGCGACCGCCGCGGCGCTCGCATCGGCCGTGCTGGCCACCACGCTCACCGGCTGCCAGTTCGGGGCGGACGAGCAGGACACGAGTCCCATCGTCATCGCCGCGGACCTCGAGCTCTCCGGCGCGGCCGCGCCCGTCGGCAAGGCGTACCAGCGGGCGCTGGAACTGAAGGTCGAGCAGCTGAACTCCTCCGGCGCGCTCAACGGCCGGAAGGTCGAGCTGCGGGTGAAGGACAACCGGTCGGACGCGAGCGAGTCGCTGCGCAACATCGGTGACTTCAGCGCTGATTCCCAAGTCAGCGCCATCATCATGGGCGGCTGCAACGAATGCGCCGTCGGTGCCGTCCGCACCATCAACGAGAAGCGAATTCCCACCATTGCGCTCGCCGCCTCCAGCGCCGTGTCCACCCCAGTCGCCGACCGGCGGTACGTGTTCAAGCTCTCCCCGAACGCGGCCGACAGCGCCGCCGCCCTCGCCGGCGAGATGCGCCGCAAGGGCGTCCGCAAGGCGGGCGTGCTGCACAGCGACGACGCCTACGGCCGCGAGGGGTTGACCGCGCTGCGCGCCGAGTTCGCGAAGGCCGGCGTCAAACTGCTGCGCGAGGAGGCCGTGCGCACCACCGCCACCGACGTCGCCAAGCCGGTCAAGGACCTGATCGACAAGAAGCCGGACGCGCTGGTCGTCTGGACCCCGGCGGAGCAGGCGACGCTGGCCGCCACCGCCGCCCAGCAGGCCAAGTACAAGGGCGAACTCTTCTTCGACGCGACGGCGGCCGGCGACCTCTTCCTCGGTGCCGCGTCCGGGGCGACCGAACGCACCACGCTGGTCTTCACCCAGACCATGGTGATCGACGACGTCATCGCCACCACCCCGGCCAAGGCGGCCCGCCGCCAGTGGTTCCAGGACTACACCGCCCGCTTCGGCGGCTACAACGGATCCTCCTCGTTCGCGGCTGACGCGGTGCAGCTCATCGCCGACGCCGAACTCCGCTCGGGCGGCGAGCCCGGCGAGGTCGACCGCGACGGCGTCCGGAACGTGCTGGAGACGACCCAGCTGGACGGTCTCTCCGGGCCGATCCGGATGACCCCGGACAACCACTCCGGCCTGATGCCGCAGGCCCTCACCACCCTGGTCGCGCGCAACGGGCGCTGGCGCCTCGCGGGCTGACCGGCCGGTCGGTGGTGGACGGGACCCGACGCACGGGACCGCGTCGGACCAGCGCGTCGGTGTGGCCCGCCGTACCCCGGCGGGCCACACCATCGACCGTTCCGACCGGTCAGCGGGCCGACGTGGTGGCGCGGACCCACGGCAGGGCGAGCCGCTCGACCAGGGACAGTGCGCTGTAGAGCAGGATGCTCATCAGCGCGATCAGCACAATCGCCGCCCAGGCGGTCGCGGTGTCCCCCACGCCGTTGTACTGCAGGATCTGGTAGCCCAGCCCCGGCTTGTCGGAGTAGAACTCGCCGATCACCGCGCCGATCGCGGCCAGCGGCATCGCCACCTTGAGCCCGACGAAGATCTGCGGCAGCGCGGCGGGGAGGCGCACCTTGCGGAACGCCTGCCACCACGAGGCGTTCAGCGACCGGGCCAGCTCGGCCAGGTCGTTGGGGGTGGTGGTGAGACCGGTCGCCGTGGAGAGCACGACCGGGAAGAAGCAGAGCAGGAACACCATGGTCAGGATCGGCTTCGTACCCCAGCCGACCGAGACCACCAGCAGCGGCCCGAGGGCGATCTTCGGCACCGCGTTGACCGCCACCAGCAGCGGCGCGAACATCCGCTCGACGCGGCGGGATCCGGCCAGGGCCATCCCGATCAGCACCCCGGCCACCGTCGACAGCAGGAAGCCGACCACCGTCATCGTGGTGGTGACGCCCAGCGCCGGCATCAGCACGTCGGCGCCCGCGACCAGCGCCTTCCACACCGCCTGCGGCGGGGGCAGCGACACCGGGTGCACCAGTTGCAGGCCCGACGTGACCAGCCACCAGGCGGCCACCGTGATCACCGCGCCGAGCAGCGGCAGCCCGACGGCTGCCGGGCGTACGCCGGAGCGGCGCGGGGCCGCGGGCTCCGTCCCGGTGCGGACGGACCGGGTACCGGTCGTCTCCGTCACGGATTTCTCCTCTCCTGCCGGCCGGGCCGGCACGCGACGGGGGGTGCGGTCCACCGGGTCGCCCCGGTCGACCGCACCCCCCGTGCCACGGTGGGCGGCTGTCAGGCCTTCGGCGCGAGGCTGAAGTCGATGATCTGGTCGGGGGTGATGTTCTGCTTGAGCGCGCCGGCGCCCTGCAGGATCGCGATGCTCTTGGCGACCCGGCCGCTGTCCAGAGTGCCGAGCTGGGTGCCGGAGTTGCTGGAACGCACGTAGCCGGCCATGAGCTGGAGTTCGGCGGCGGCCGCGGCGGGGTTGGCGGCGTCGACGTTCTTCTTCAGCAGCTCGCCCGCCTCCTGCGGGTTGGTCAGCGCGTAGTCCAGGCCCTTCAACAGGGCCCCGGTGAACCGCTTGACCATCTCCGGCTTCTCCTTGGCGATCTTGGAGGAGGTGATCAGCACGTTGCCGTAGAGGTCCTGCATCACGTTGCTGTAGGGCAGCATGACGGCCTTCTGCTTGGTCACCGTCTCGATCGTGGGCTGGCCGACGACGAACTGACCGATGCCGTCCACCGTGCCGTTGCCGAGCATGCCCATCAGGGCCTGCGCCTGACCGGGCACCCACTGCACCTTGCTGGCGTCCACGCCGGCCATCCGGGCGTACGTCGGGAAGAGGTTGCGCACGACGGAGCCCTCGGTGTCGGCGAGCTTCTTGCCCTCCAGGTCCTTCGGCGACGCGATGCCCTTGCCCTCGACGGTGGCGATGGCGGCCATCGTGCGCTGCTGGATCGCGGCGACCGCGACGAAGTCCTTGGCCTGGCCGCCGCCGAGCTGGAGCAGACCGCCGGTGAGGTCGATCGGGCCGAACTGGGCCTGGCCGCCGACGATTGTCGAGATCACGGCGTTGGTGCCCTGACCCGGCTTGATGTCGACGTCGAACCCGGCCTCCTTGAAGAAGCCCTTCTCCTTAGCGACCCAGGCGTAGGCGTCACGGCCGAAGTTGCCGAACGAGGTGAGGTAGGTCACCTTCTCCAACGCCGCGCCGTTGCCGCCCTTGGCGTCGGCGCCGGAGTCCGAGTCGCCGCTGCACCCGGAGACCAGGGCGAGGGCGGTGGCCAGCGCAGCGGCAGCGACCGTACGGGTCAGCCTTCTCATCAGTGCACCATGTCCTTTCCGACCGGAGCGGCGCGCCGCCGCCGGAGGGGGTTGTCTGGCGGGCCGGCCGAGGGGTTGGGCCGGCAAACCGTCGTGAGGGGACTCTTAGCTGGCACAGCGTACGAGAAACCGGCCCTGACAATGCCCGGCGTATGGGTTTCGTTACGGAAAAATCCTCGCTTCCACCCCGGACGTCGTGTCGTCCACACCAGGCGGTTACCCTGGGCCGCGATCGCTGATCGCCGACTCAGGAGGTCCGCCGGAGATGATCAAGCTTTCCGGGGTGTCCCGCACCTTCGACGGCCGCAGCGGCCGGGTCGAGGCGCTGCGCGGCATCGACCTCGACGTGGCGGCGGGCGAGTTCGTCGCCGTACTCGGCCGCTCCGGTTGCGGCAAGTCCACGATGCTGCGTCTGATCGCCGGCCTGCTCCCGGTCAGCGAGGGCAGGATCACCGTGGCCGGTGCGCCGATCACCAAGCCCCGCCCGGACATCGCGATGCTCTTCCAGCGGCCGGCCCTGCTCCCCTGGCGCACCGTCCTGGACAACGTCCTGCTGCCGGTCGAGATGTTCGGCTGGAAGCGGGCCAAGCACCGCGACCGGGCCCGGCAACTGCTGGAACTCGCCGGACTGGGCGGCTTCGAGAAGCGGCTGCCGCACGAACTCTCCGGCGGCATGCAGCAGCGCGTCTCGCTGTGCCGGTCGCTGATCGGCGAGCCCCGCGTGATGCTGATGGACGAGCCGTTCTCCGCGCTCGACGCGCTCACCCGCGAGGAACTCTCCGGCGAGTTGCAGCGCGTGCACATGACGTCCGGGGCCACCGTCGTCTTCGTCACCCACTCGATCGACGAGGCGGTGCTGCTGGCCGACCGGGTGGTCGTACTCAGCCCCCGCCCCGGCCGGATCCGCAAGGTGGTCGACGTGAACATCCCGCGACCGCGCACCCTCGGCCGCAACGCGCACCTGGCGGACGTCGCCCGGGTCAGCGCCGACCTGCACGAACTCCTCATGGAGCGGGACCTGCCGGTGACAGCCGGCGCAGAAACACGATGAGCATGCGGGTCACCGTCTTCACCGAGCCGCACCGGGGCGCCAGCTACGACGACCAGCTCCGCTTCGCCCGGCTGGCCGAGGACGGCGGCTTCGAGGGCTTCCTCCGCGCCGACCACTACCAGGCGATGGGTGACGAGCCCGCGCCCCCCGGCCCGACCGACGCCTGGCTGACGCTGGCCGCGCTGGCCCGCGAGACCAGCCGGATCCGGCTCGGCACCCTGGTCACCTCCGCCACCTTCCGGCTGCCCGGCCCGCTGGCCGTGATGGTGGCCCAGGTGGACCAGATGAGCGGCGGCCGGGTCGACCTCGGCATCGGCGCCGGCTGGTACGAACGCGAGCACACCTCCTACGGCATCCCGTTCCCGGGCATCGGCGAGCGCTTCGACCGGCTCGCCGAGCAGTTGGAGATCATCACCGGGCTGTGGCGGACGCCGCCGGGCGAGACGTACAGCTTCACCGGCGACCACTACCGGCTGGTGGACGCCCCCGCCCTGCCGAAGCCGGTGCAGGTGCCCGGCCCACCGGTCATCGTGGGCGGACGCGGCCCGAAGCGCACCCCCGACCTCGCCGCCCGCTACGCCGACGAGTTCAACATGCCGTTCAAGACCGTCGCGGAGACCGCCGCCGCGTACGAGCGGGTGCGGGAGGCCTGCGACCGGGCCGGCCGGGCCGAGTCGGGACGCGCCCCGCTCACCCTCTCCGCCGGCATCGTGGTGGCGATCGGCCGCACCGACGCCGAGGCGCAGCGCCGCGCCGCCCCGCTGCACGCCACGAGCGCGCTGCCGCCGGAGGACGCGGTGGTCGGCTCGCCCGCGCAGCTCGTCGACCGGATCGGCGAGTTCGCCGCCGTCGGCGCCACCCGGGTGCACCTGCGCCTGATCGACTTCGCCGACCTCGACCACCTGGAGCTCATCGCCGCCGAGGTGCTCCCCCGACTGGACGGAACCCGATGACCGACGCACACCTCGAACTCGGCCCGGTGGGCCAGGAGATCGTGTACGAGAACGACCGCGTCCGCGTCTGGCACATCCGGCTGGAGCCGGGCGAGCGGCAGCCGCTGCACCGGCACGACCACCCGTACCTCGTGGTGGCGATCCAGGGCGCGAAGAACGTCGTACAGACGATCGACGGCACCCTCATCGACGCCGACGAGCCGACCGGCGGGGTGGTCTACCGGGATCCGGGCGCCGTGCACATGCTGACCAACGTGGGCGACACGACGTACCTGGCCCGGCTGGTCGAACTGAAGTAACCACCGGCCGGCGGGTCGCCCCCCGCTCGCGGCGCGCCGGTGGCGGCCTGGTCAACAGGTGCGTAACGTGCCGGACATGGCCTTTCGGACCTGGGGCAGACTGCTGCTCACCGCGCTCGGGGTGAGCCTGCTGGCCGGGGCCGGTCAGCTCGGCATCGCCTTCGGCTTCGGCATCGTCCGGCTCTCCGGCACCTTCACCGGCGCCACCATCAACCAGTGGCCGGCCCAGCTCGTCTGGGCGGGCTGGTTCGCGGCGAACGCCGCCGTGGTGGGCGCGGTGCTCACCGAGCGCCTGGCCCGCCGGGACGGCGGGCTGGCCGGCACCGGGCGCCTGCTCGCCGTCGCCGGCGCCGCCGCGCTGGGCGCCACCGTCGTCGCGCCGCTCTGCATGCAGCCGGCCCGGGCGGCCGAACTCGTCTCGATGGACCCGGTCTGGGCCGTCGGCATCTGCGCGGTCCTCGGTGCGCTGGTGGGCGCGGGCGCCGCCGTCGCCGTCCTGCTCCAGCCGCCGGTGGGATGGAACGTGGCGGCGATCGCGGGCGCGCTCTGGCTGCTGGCCCTGGTCTCGGTGGCCCCGTCGCTGGTCTCGACCGGCCCGCTGGGCACCGTACGACTGGGGGTGCTGGAGCCGGCGTCCCTCGACGCCGGCGCGGTGCAGGGGCTGGCCCTGGTGGTCCTGCCGCTGGTGGCACTGCTGGCCGGCGCGGCGACCGGCGGACTGGCCCGGTGGCGGGGCCACCCGCCGCTGGTCAGCGGCGCGACGGGGGTGGCGGGACCGGCGCTTGTCGCGTTCGCCTACCTGACCGCCGGTCCGGGCGACACCGCCGACCGCTACCAACTCACGCCGTACTACGCGGCGCTGCTCGCGGTGGCCCTCGGCGCGCTCGGGTCGGCCGCGGCCGCGCTGCTGCGCTGGCCGCTCGTCACGCGCACCGCCCCCACCGGGGCCATCGAGCCGACCGACATCCTCCGGCCCCTGCCCACCGGTCCGGCGCTGCCGCAGACCCCGGCGCCCACCGGCGGGAGCGACGAGCCGGAGACGGTCGACCTGGCCGGCGCCACCCTGGTCGTCGCCGACCAGGCCAGCGGCGGTACGGGCTCCGGCGCGGTCACCGCCGCCACCGGCGACGGCCCGGCACCCCGGGCCGTGCCCCCGCACTGGGACTGGCCCGCCGACGGAGGAACCGTCCCGGCTCCCGCCGCCGACGTCCGGGCGGGCGCGGTTCCCGCGTGGACGGCCGAACCGCCGGCTTCGACTCCCGGCAACCCGCCCACAGTCGACCGAGGCCGCGAACCGGAGCCCACCCGCACCCAGGACAGCACCGACGAGCACGCCCCGGGCACCTCGTCCGCACCGGGTGCCCCGGCCCCGCCCTTCGCGGCCGCACCGGCCGCACCGGCCGCACCGGTCGCACCGGTCGTCCCGGCGGCGCCGGTCGCCGACGAGGCGCCGCCAGCCGGGAAGACGGCGCCCGACGCGCAGCCCGCCGGGAAGACGGCCCCCGACGCGCAGCCCGCCGGGGAGGTGACGGCCGCCGCACGGTCGACCGGAGGGGCGACGACTGCGGCACAGCCGGTCGGGGCGGCGGCGCCCGACGGACAGCCGGCCGGAGCAGCGACTCCCGCAGGCCAGCCGGCAGAGGGACCAACACAGCCGGCCGAGGGACCGGCACCCGCAGGACAGCCGGCAGAGGCAGTCGCCGACCAGCGGGTCGTCCCGAACGCGCCCAAGCCCCGCCGCACCCGTAAGCCCCGCTCGACGCGCCAGCCCGCCGCCCCGGCGGCACCGGAGGGTGCGGGCCCGGTGCCCGTCGTCACGGGCGCCCCCGAGACCGGGGCCGCCGAGCCCGGCGCGGCGATGTCGTCGCCGTCCAAAGACGCCTCCGCCGCGCCCGACACCACGCCCAGCACGACCGCACCCGGCACGACAACCAGCCCCCAGCTCGGTGCCCCGGCCGGAACCGGACCCGACACCGCGACCGGCCCCGCGCTCGACGACACGACCGGGTCCGAGCCCGGCACCACCATCGGGTACGAGTCCGGCACCACGACCGGATACGAGTCCGGCAACACGACCGAGGCCAGGTCCGGCACCACGACCGAGGCCAGGTCCGGCACCACGACCGGGGCCGAGCCCAGCAGCACGACCGGTCCCGAGTTCGGCGCCGCGGCCGACGTCGCGCCCGGCAGCACGGCCGTTGCGGGTTCCGGCGTACCGCGGCCGGACGACAGCTGCCCGCGCGCGGTGCCGCTCTTCGCGGCGGACGGCGAGGCGGCTCCCGGCCGGGCCGTCGGGCCGGACGCCGGCACCGCTCCCCCGCCCACCCCAGCCTGGCCCGTCTCGCCCCGGCCCCAGGCCGACGGCACGGCCGAGGCCGCACAGCCGGCCACGGAACCCGCGCCCGACCCGGCACCCCGGCCCCGCCACCGGGCCCCGATGCCCGACCTGGCCCGGGCCGCGAACTGGGAGGCGCTCACCACCGCACGACGGGGCGGTCCCGTCCCGGCGCCCGTCGACGCCGCGCCGGAGAACGGCATCCCCACCGCCCGGGCGGAGGCGCCCGCGCCCGGCTCCCCGTCGCCCGCCGAGGCCGAGCAGCCCACCGGGCGGGGCCGGGGCCGGCTGGGTCTGTTCCGCCGCAACCGGCCCCGGGCCGAGGACGCCCCGGCCGACCGGGAGTCCGAGCCGCTGCCGGCGCAGGACGAGGAGTACGTGGACTGGGTCGCCGGCCTCAGCAAGCCGGTCCCGGACAACGAACCCGAGCAGGAGAGCGGCCGGCGGTCGTTGCGCTCCACCGGCCGCCACCACCGCGACTGACCCGACCGGGCGACGCCCGCCCCGCCCGGGGTGACCGGAGCCGGGGCGGCGCCGCCCCTTTTCCCGGACGTCGGCGGGGACGGGTGTCGTCGCCGGACGCCCGGTCGCGCCGCTCAGGCGAGCGGCAGGTAGACCTGGCCGCCGGAGGAGAGGAACTCCTCCGACTTGTCCTGCATGCCGCGCGCCGCGTACTCCTTCAGCTCCTGGGTGATCTTCATGGAGCAGAACTTCGGGCCGCACATCGAGCAGAAGTGGGCGGTCTTCGCCGGCTCCGCCGGCAGCGTCGCGTCGTGGTACGAGCGCGCGGTCTCCGGGTCCAGCGACAGGTTGAACTGGTCTTCCCAGCGGAACTCGAACCGCGCCCTGGACAGCGCGTCGTCCCACGCCTGCGCGCCCGGGTGCCCCTTGGCCAGGTCGGCCGCGTGGGCCGCGATCTTGTACGCGATCACGCCGGCCTTCACGTCGTCGCGGTCCGGCAGCCCCAGGTGCTCCTTCGGGGTCACGTAGCAGAGCATCGCGGTGCCGAACATGCCGATCATCGCCGCGCCGATCGCCGACGTGATGTGGTCGTACGCGGGGGCGATGTCGGTGGTCAGCGGGCCGAGGGTGTAGAACGGCGCCTCGTGGCACCACTCCTGCTGGAGGTCCACGTTCTCCTTGATCTTGTGCATCGGCACGTGGCCGGGGCCCTCGATCATCACCTGCACGTCGTGCTCCCAGGCGACCTTCGTCAGCTCGCCCAGGGTGCGCAGCTCGGCGAACTGCGCCTCGTCGTTGGCGTCCGCGATCGAGCCGGGGCGCAGCCCGTCGCCGAGCGAGAACGTCACGTCGTAGCGCGCGAGCAGCGAGCACAGCTCGGCGAAGTTCGTGTAGAGGAAGTTCTCCTCGTGGTGCGCCAGGCACCAGGCCGCCATGATCGAGCCGCCCCGCGACACGATCCCGGTCACCCGGTCCACCGCCAGCGGCACGTACGGCAGCAGCACCCCGGCGTGCACCGTCATGTAGTCGACGCCCTGCTCGGCCTGCTCGATCACGGTCTCCCGGAACACCTCCCAGCTCAGCTTCACCGGGTCGCCGCCGACCTTCTCCAGCGCCTGGTAGATCGGCACGGTGCCGATCGGCACCGGCGAGTTCCGCACGATCGCCTCGCGGGTCTCGTGGATCCGCTTCCCCGTCGACAGGTCCATGACGGTGTCCGCGCCCCACCGGGTGGCCCAGGTCAGCTTCTCCACCTCCTCGGCGACCGACGAGGAGACCGCCGAGGTGCCGATGTTGGCGTTCACCTTCACCAGGAACGCCTTGCCGATGATGGCCGGCTCGCACTCGGGGTGGTTGACGTTGAGCGGCAGCACGGCCCGTCCGGCGGCGATCTCGTCCCGGACGAACTCCGGGGCCATCCCCTCCCGCACTGCCACGAACTCCATCTCCGGCGTCACCACGCCGGCCCGCGCGTACGCGAGCTGGGTGGGGCGGCGGCCGTCCGCGCCCGCGAGCGGGGTGCCCGCGCCCCGCACCGGTGCGACGTCGCCGCGCTCGGCGATCCACCCCGCACGCAGCGGCGGCAGCCCCACCTCCGGATCGGAGCCGGGGCCGGAGGTGTCGTAGAGCCGCAGCGGCGGGTTGTCACCGGTCAGTTCCACCTCGGCGAACGGCACCCGCACGTCCGGCCGGGACCCCTCCACGTACACCTTGCGACGTGCCTGCATGACAGCCTCCCTGGTGGTCAAGCGGACCAGCCGAAGTGGTCCAGCGGGCCGCGTCCCGCGCCCAGCTCCCAGTGCCGCGCGCCGGTCAGCGCGCGGAGGACGTACTCCTTGGCGGCGGCGACCGCCGTCGGCACCTCGTCGCCGAGCGCCAGCCGCACCGTGATCGCCGCCGAGAACGAGCACCCGGTGCCGTGGCTGTGCCGGGTGTCGACCCGCGGCGCGCGCAGCAGGGTGGTGACGCCGCCCCCATGCAGCACGTCGACCGCCTCACCGTCGGCGTCCACGTCGCCGCCGGTCACCACCACGTGCGCCGGCCCGCCGGCAGCCAGCGCCTCGGCGGCGGCCACCATCTCCTCGACCGTGGTCACCGGGCGTCCGGTGATGGCTGCGGCCTCCGCGCAGTTCGGCGTCGCCACCTGCGCGTACGGCAGCAGCCGCTCCACGGCGGCGACCACGCCCAGCCGGTGCCCGCTGGTGGCGACGAGCACCGGATCGACGACGAGGTGCGGCAGCCGGCCGTCCCTGGCGGCGTCCGCCACCGCGTCGGCGACCGCCGGAGTGCCGAGCACCCCCGTCTTGACGGCGCGGACGGTGAAGTCGGCGAGCACGCTGTCGAGCTGCTCGGTGACGGTGCGCGGCGGCAGCGGCAGCACGGCGTCGACGCCCCTCGTGTTCTGCGCGGTGACCGCGGTGAGCACGCTGGTGCCGTACGCGCCGAGGGCCGCGAAGACCTTCAGGTCGGCCTGGATGCCGGCACCCGCGCCTGAGTCGGAGCCGGCGATGGTGAGCACGGTCGTCGGGGTCATCGTTCCTCTTCCGTCATGGCGTACGGGATCTCGCGCCGGGCCTGCGCGGTAGTTGCAGTTGAGGGCTGCGGCCGACCGTGCCCACTCCGGGCGGTCAGGCTTGATCCCTCCGTGGGCACGGTCGGCCGCAGCCCCGTCCCGGAGACCTCCGTGCGGTCCCGCCGCCTGCGCGTCGTCCCAGCAGGATCCGAGCTGCCGCGCCGGGTCCGGCTCGCCCCATCGAGAGGATCTGTGCTGTCGTGCCGGGTCTGGTCCGCCGCGTCGGAAGGATCTGGGCTGTCGTGCCGGGTCCGGCTCGCCGCGTCGGTGGCTGCTGTGAGGGTGGCGGCTGCCACCTCGGGGTCGTCGGCGCGCATGATCGCGCCGAGCACCGCCACGCCGACGGCTCCCGCTTCGACGCAGGCGGCCACCTGGTCCGGGCTCTGCACTCCGCCGAGCGCCAGGACCGGCACGGGGCTGTGCCGGATCAGCGTGCCGAGCCCGTCCGGGCGCAGGGGTGGGCCGTAGCCGGGCTTGGTGCTGGTCGGATAGACGGGCGAGAGGGTCGCGTAGTCCTCGGTGGTCAGTCGCGCCAGCTCCGCCCGGCCGTGGCAGGAGCGGCCCACCAGGCCGAGGCGCGGCGGCGGGTACGGCCCTGCCGACGGCAGGTGCACCGCAGCGCCGCCGAGCGGGTCGGGGCCGGCGACGATCAGGGTGCCGCCCGCCTCGGCGAGGATCGCGCGCAGCTCGGCGGCGAGGGCAGCGCGCTCGGCCCGCGGGAGGTCCTTCTCCCGCAGCACCACCCAGCGCACTCCCCCGGCCACCGCCCCCGCCACGACCTCGGCCAACGGCCGCCGAGCCTGCCGCCGGTCGGTCAGCAGCAGGACGCCGGCCGGCCCGCCCGAGATCTTGGTAGGTTCGGGCCCCTCCAGGGGCTCTTCCCTACCAAGATCCAAAGCCGCCGCCGAAACAGCGCCCGGAGCCGGCGCGGCGGCCGGGGGCGAAGCGCAACCGGGGCCGGGGCCGGGGGCGGGGCGGGTCACAGGTCCGGCCGTCCCTCGTCCGGGGTGGAGGCGAGCGCGTGGAAACGCCGGGCGATCCGACCCGCCCCGTACGCGAGCCGGCCCGCCTCGACCGCGTACCGCATCGCGGTGGCCATCGCCACCGGGTCGGCGGCGCGGGTGACCGCGCTGGCGAGTAGCACCGCGTCGCAGCCCAGCTCCATGGCCAGCGCGGCGTCCGAGGCGGTGCCGATGCCGGCGTCCAGAATCACCGGCACGTCGACGCTCTGCCGGATCAGCCGGATGTGGTGCGGGTTCGACACACCCAGGCCGGAGCCGATCGGCGCGCCCGCCGGCATCACCGCCGCGCAGCCGACGTCGGCCAGCCGCCGGGCCAGGATCGGGTCGTCCGACGTGTACGGCAGCACGACGAACCCGTCGTCGACGAGTTCCTCGGCGGCGCGCAGCAGCTCCACCCCGTCGGGCAGCAGCGTGCGCTCGTCGCCGATCACCTCCAGCTTCACCCAGTCCGTGCCGAACGCCTCCCGGGCCAAGTGCGCCACCTTGACCGCCTCGCCCGCCGTGTAGCAACCGGCGGTGTTCGGCAGCAGCCGTACGCCGCAGCGGTCGAGCAGGTCCAGCAGCCCGCCGGCCGTGCCGGGGGCGGTGTCGACGCGGCGCAGGGCCAGGGTGACCAGTTCGGTGCCGGAGGCACGGATGGCGTCCTCCAGCACGCGCAGGTTGGCCGCGCCGCCGGTGCCGAGGATCAGCCGGGACGTGAAGCTCACGCCGCCCAGGTCGAAGCTCACCGCGTCACCCGCCCTGGGCGGCGCTGAGCACCTCGACGCGGTCACCGTCGCGCAGCACGGTCGCCGGCCAGCCCGTACGCGGCACCACCTCCCCGTTGACCGCGACGGCGAGGCCGCGCTGCTGGTCGGTGACCGCGCGGACCAGGTCCGCCACGGTCGAGCCGCCGGGCAGGCTGCGCCCGGCACCGTTCACCGTCAGTTCCACGTGTGCTCCTCCTCGGTCGACAGGGGGCCGGACCGACCATCGGCGGCCATGACGCCCGGTTCCCCGCCGGACGCCCGCATCGCCCCGGCCACCGGCACCGCACCGGTCGCCGGCGTCGCGCCCACCACCGGCCCCGACCCGGCCGCCCGCGTCGCGCCGGACCCCGGCGCCGGCTGCCCGGGCCGCTGCTGCGGGTCGCGGAGCCCTGCTGCCGGCGGCACACCGGCCACCGGCGGCGGGAACCGGGCCGGGGTGAAGGGGGCGAGCAGTGGGTCCGCCGCACCCGTGACGACCAGCTCGGCGATCAGGTCGGCGGTGACCGGGGTGAGCACGATGCCGTGCCGGTGGTGTCCGGTGGCGGCGACCACGTCGGGCCGGCCGGGCAGCGGGCCGAGGATCGGGGCGTTGTCGGGGGTGCCGGGGCGCAGGCCGGCGAGTGTCTCCACCAGGTCGTACTCGGCCAGCTCGGGCAGCAGGTCGACGGCGGCGCGGAGCAGGCGCAGCACCGCCCCGGCGGACACGTCGGTGTCGGAGCGCTCCTCGACGGTCGCGCCCACCACCACCTCCCCGTCGGCGCGGGGCACGAGGTAGACGTGCTCGCCGTCGGCGTACCCCCGGATGACGTGCCGGAAGCCCGGCGCGCCGCCGCCGGGCGCGTGGAGCCGGACCACCTGCCCCTTCACCGGCCGCACGGGCAGCCCCGTCAGGGCCGCCGCGCCGCAGCCGGCCGCGACCACGGTGACCGCGGCGTCCACGTCGGACAGGGAGCGCACGGCGGCGGGCACCAGCGTGGCGCCGGCCCGCTCGGCGGCCGTGCGCAGCGCGGGCACGAGCCGGCGCGGGTCGACCTGGTGGTCGGTTTCGGCGAGCGCGCCGCCGCGCACCCGGGGTGCCAGCGCCGGCTCGCGGTCCCGCAGCGCCGTGGGGCGCAGCGGCGTCACCGGCAGCCCGATCCCCTGCTGGTACGCCCACAGCCGCCGCGCCTCGGCCAGGTCGTCGGCGGTCAGCCCGACCATCAGCGTGCCCTCGGTCCGGTAGCCGATGTCCACGCCGGCGGCGGCGGTCAGCTCGGCGGCGAACGCCGGCCAGCGGGCGGCGGAGGCGGTCAGCAGCCCGGTCAGCTCGTGCTCGCCGAAGTACGCCTCGGCGACCGGGGCGAGCATCCCGGCGGCGACGTGGGACGCGCCGGAGCCCGGGGCGGGATCGTGCACGACGACCCGCAGTCCGCGCTGCGCGCAGCGCCAGGCGATCGCCAGCCCGACCGGTCCCGCCCCCACCACGGCGACGTCCGGTCGGTTCAGCACCCCAGCGCTCCCAGCAGCTCCGCCGTCGCCCGACCCGGATCCGCCGCCCCGGAGAGCGCCCCCACCACCGCCACCCCGTACGCCCCGGCGGCCAGCAGCGCGGGCACCCGCGCGGCGGTCACGCCGCCGATCGCGACGACCGGCACGTCCACGGCGTCGGCGACGGCGCGTACCCCGGCCGGGCCGATCGGCGCCGGCAGCCCCGTCTTGGTGCCGGTGGCGTGGCAGGGGCCCACGCCCAGGTAGCTGGCCCCGGCGGCGACCGCCTCGGCGGCCGTCCCCGGCTCGCGGGCGGTGGCGCCGAGCACGGCGGTCGCGCCGAGCACCCCGCGGGCCGCCCCGACCGGCAGGTCCTCCGCGCCGACGTGCCCACCGGCGGCACCGGCCGCCAGCGCCACGTGCAGCCGGTCGTTCACCAGGCAGGTGACGTCGTACGGGGCACAGAGCGCGACCACCCGACGGGTCAGGTCGTACGCCTCCCGGTCGGTGGCGTCGTCCTCCACGCGGACCTGTACGACCAGTTCCGCGCGGGCCACCGCAAGGGCGGCCCGCAGCACGGTGAGCGGGTCCCGCCCGGGTCGGGTGTCGGTGATGAGATGCAGTCGCCCGAGGGACGGCACGGCAACACTCCTCCCTGCGCCGGCATTACCCGGATCAGGTTCGACGGTCGGGGGCTGACAGCCCCCCTCTCAGCCCGGTCCACCGGGCTCCCGTGGGTCACTTGCGGGTGTCACCGTACGACGGATCGCCGGATCCGCCAAGGTCAGGACGCGGATTTCACATCGACCGCCCGAACCCGATGGGCGGGGCGGCGCGTGACCGTCCCGTCACGCGATGCTGTCCGGATGCCCTCCGCCGCCCGGGTACCACCCTGCCTGGCCTTCCTGCCGTTCCGGGCCAGCGCCGCGATCGCCGACGGCCTCCTGACCCGGACGATGCTGCGCGGGCCGTCCTGGCAGCGCCTCCTGCCCGACGTCCACGTGCACCGTGACGGCTATCGGGCGGACGACCACCGGATGTGGTGCGACGCGGTCGCACTGTCGCTGCCGGTCGGCGGGGCGATCGCCGGCCGCAGCGCCGCGTACCTGTGGGGCGTCGACCTGCTTCGCCGGGACGCGCCGGTCACCGTGCTGCTGCCACGCGCCGCGCGGATGCGCGCCCACCCCCGTCTTCGGGTGAACCGGTCGGTGGTGCCGGATTCCGATCGCACCCGCCTCGGCGGGCTGCCCGTCACCACTCCCCTGCGCACCGCCTTCGACCTGGGCCGCCAGGCCCCTCGGGACGAGGCCCTGGTCGCCGTTGACGCGCTGCTGCACCGCCGGGTGGTGCAACTCGCCGCACTACGCGCGTACGCCGACGCACGGCCCGGCTGGCCCGGCCTGCCCCTGCTGCGGAAAATCCTGGCGCTAGCGGAGCCGCTGGCCGAGTCCCCGATGGAGACCCGCCTACGGCTGCTCCTGCTCGACGCGGGGTTGCCACCCGCGATCGCCCAGCACGACGTTCGTAACGCCGACGGGCGCTTCGTCGGCCGGGTGGACCTGGCGTGGCCGACCCTGCGCGTCGCGGTCGAGTACGACGGCGACCACCACCGCGAGCGCGCCCACTTCCGCCAGGACGTCGCCCGACTGAACGCCCTGCGCGCGGCCGGCTGGATCGTCCTTCGCTTCACCGCCGACGACGTGCTCCGACACCCCACCCGCACCGTCGCCCTGGTGAGCCAGGCCCTCCGCGAGCGCCACCCCTCCGCCTGACCCCTCGCCGCCAAGCCACGGCCAACCAGCCACCCCGGCAACCGGCCGGTAGGCCGGGTGGCCGGCCGGTGGAGCACCATGGGTGCCTCCACCGCCCCTTGACGCCCATGACGTTCCACCGACGGGTGCGGTAGGGGTCTGCCCCGCCCCCGGGCACCGCCCCCGCCCCCGCCCCCGCCACCGGTACCGGCACCGGCACCGGCACCGGCACCGGCATCGGCATCGGCATCGGTGGAACATGGCGGGTGTCTCCGAGGCCCGGTGACACCCGTGACGTTCCACTCAGCCACCCACAGACCCCACAGCCAACGGTCGCCGGGCGACGGGTAGCGCACCGCCACCGGTGCCGCACCGCCCCCGGTGCCGCAGTGCTGCGGCGCCCGGACGGCGTCGACGTGGCTCAGAAAGTCGCGCGCAGGGCTTCGAGGTCCTCGTCGGTGGGCTGCCAGGTGCCCGCCGCCGCGTTGGCGCGTACCTGCTCGGGCGTGGTGGCGCCGGCGATCACCGAGGTCACCGCCGGCTGGGCGGCCAGCCCGCCGATGGCCACCTGGAGCATCGACAGTCCGCGCTCGGCGGCGTACGCCTCGATCGCCTCGATGGTGTCCCAGTCGGCGGCAGCGAGCCGCTGGGCGTACCGGCCGCCACCGGCGAGGCGGCTGCCGGCCGGCGGGGCCTCGTTGCGCTTGTACTTGCCGGTGAGCAGCCCGTTGGCGAGCGGGAAGAACGGCAGCAGCCCGAGGCCGAAGCGCTCGCACGCCGGCACCACCTCGGCCTCGGCGCCGCGCTCCAGCAGGCTGTAGTGGTTCTGTGCGCTGATGAACCGGGATCGGCCGTTCGACGAGGCCACCCAGTCGGCGTCGGCGATCTGCCAGCCGGCGAAGTTGGAGTTGCCCAGGTAGCGGACCTTGCCGGCGCGGACGAGGTCGTCGAGCGCGGCGAGCGTCTCGTCGATCGGGGTGCCCGGGTCGGGTTCGTGCATCTGGTAGAGGTCGATGTGGTCGGTGCCGAGCCGGCGCAGCGACGCCTCCACCGCCCGGGCGATGTAGCGGCGGGCGCCCCGGGCGCCGAAGTCGGGGCCGTTCATCCCGTTCATGTCCATGCCGAACTTGGTGGCCACCACCACGTCGTCGCGCCGGCCCTTGAGCGCCTGGCCCAGCAGTTCCTCGGAGCCGCCCTGCGGCTCTCCGTAGATGTCGGCGGTGTCGAAGAAGTTGATCCCGGCGTCGAGCGCGGCGTCGACCACCGCCCGGGTGCCGTCGAGGTCGAGCTTGCGGCCGAAGTTGTTGCAGCCGATGCCGACCACGGACACCACGAGCCCGGAGTCGCCCAACCGGCGGTAGGTCATCTCAGTCACGTGATCCACCCTATGCCCGCCAGCCCGGCGCGCACCGTGTACCTCGAAGCGGGCAGCAGGCCGGCGGGGACCGGCGGATCGGCGAGGGCCGGCGGATTGGCGGACCGTCAGTCGAGCACGTCGGCGACGAGCCGGCGCGCGGCGGCGAGCGTGCCGGCCAGCTCGTCCGGCGTGTGCCCGACCCCGCCCAGCAGCGCCTGCGCCCGCCCGGTGAAGTCGGGCGGCGCGCCCGGCAGCCGCCCGGCGGAGGCGATCATGCCCTTCTCGTTGACCAGCCACCGCCCGGCCCGGGCGTGCAGCACCTGGGCGAGTACGCCGACCACCCGGAACAGGCAGCCGGCCACGTACCCGCTGTCGCCGGCCACGGCGGCCTTGGCCGCGCCGCCGATCAGGAAGCGGGCCTCCCAGCCGCCGGCGGTCAGCGCGTCGGCCAGGGCGGGCGGGTACGCGAGCGTCTCCTCCCGCAGCGCGGTCAGCTCACCGGTCGGGTCGCCGAGCACCCGGCAGTACGCCACCTCGCCGGCATAGGCGGGTGAGTAGAAGCCGAGCGGATGCCCGGCCTGCACGCCGACCTCGTAGCGGCCGGCCCGGCAGTCGGCCCAGATCCGGTGCACCCGGTCGAGGTCGCGGTAGATCCAGTCGACGGCCGCCCCGCCGACCCGCAGCCATCCGCCGCCGTCGACCCAGGGGCCCCACCCACCGGGCGGGGTCAGCTCGACCGCCTCGTCGGCCACCGAGGCGGCGACGGCGCGCAGCCCCGGCACGTCCAGCTCGCCCCGGTAGTAGAGGCCGAGGTCCCAGTCGGAGTCGGGCCGGTGCTCGCCGCGGGCCCGGCTGCCGCCGAGCGCGACGGCGACGACCCCGTCGACGGCGCAGAGGCGGTCGGCCAGGTCGGTGGGGATCACGCCACGTCCCAGACCGGCTCCGGTGTCTCCACCACCTCGTTGTCGCCCCGGAAGAGCACGAACCGGTCGAAGGTGCGCGTGAACCAGCGGTCGTGGGTCACCGCCACCACGGTCCCCTCGAACGCGGTCAGCCCGGCCTCCAGCGCCTCCGCCGAGGCCAGGTCGAGGTTGTCGGTGGGCTCGTCGAGCAGCAGCAGCGTCGCGCCGGAGAGCTCCAGCAGCAGCACCAGGAAGCGCGCCTGCTGACCGCCGGAGAGCGTGCCGAAGCGCTGGTCGCCCTGCCCCGCCAGCTCGTACCGGCTCAGCGCCGCCATCGCGGCGTGCCGGTCCATGCCGGTCCGGTGCTCGTCGCCCCGCCAGAGGATCTCGACGAGGGTCTTCGTCATCAGTTCCGGCCGGTCGTGGGTCTGCGAGAAGTGCCCGGGGCGCACGCGCGCGCCGAGCCGGGCCACCCCGTCGTGCACCACCGGCGCGAGCGCGGCGGCGCCGTCGACCGGCCCGTTGGCCGGGTCGGGGTCGGTGCCGCCCCGGGCGAGCAGCCGCAGGAAGTGCGACTTGCCCGTGCCGTTGGCGCCGAGCACCGCGACCCGGTCGCCGTACCAGATCTCCAGGTCGAACGGGAAGGTCAGGCCGTCGAGCTCCAGCTGGTCGCAGATCACCGCGCGCTTGCCGGTCCGCCCGCCGGTGAGCTGCATCCGGATGTCCTGGTCCTTCGGCGGTACGGGCGGCGGCCCGGCCTCCTCGAACTTGCGCAACCGGGTCTGCGCGGCCTGGTAGCGCGACGCCAGCCCGTCGTTGTACGCGGCCTTCTGCTTGTACATCAGCATCAGCTCGCGCAGCTTCTGGTGTTCCTCGTCCCACCGCCTGCGCAGCTCGTCGAGGCGGGCGTGCCGGGCCAGCCGGGCGGAGTGCCAGCTCGCGAAGCCGCCCGGGTGCACCCAGGCGCTGCCGCCCTCCACGGCGACCACCCGGTCGGCGGTCTGGGCGAGCAGTTCCCGGTCGTGCGAGACGTAGAGCACCGACTTGGTCGACTCCCGCAGCCGCCCTTCCAGCCACCGTTTGCCGGGCACGTCGAGGAAGTTGTCCGGCTCGTCGAGGAGCAGCACCTCGTCGGGGCCGCGCAGCAGCAGTTCGAGGGCGAAGCGCTTCTGCTGGCCGCCGGAGAGGGTCCGGACGGGTCGTTCCCGGGCGCTCTCCCAGGGCAGACCGAGCACGATGGTGGCGACCGTGTCGAAGAGCACCTCGGCGTCGTACCCGCCGACCTCGCCCCAGGCCGCGAGCGCGTCCGCGTACGCCAGCTGGGCCTTGCCGGCGGCGGTGCTGTACTTGCCGCGGACCTCGGCGGCGCGCATGGCCTCCTCGGTCTCGACCAGCCGGCGGCCGGCGTCGCGCAGCACGGGCGGGGCCAGCGACAGGGCCAGGTCGGCCAGCGTCGACTCGTCGCCGATCATCCCGATGAACTGGCGCATCACGCCCAGCCCGCCGGCGCGCGCGATCGCGCCGGTCTTCACCGGCAGGTCCTCGGCGACCATCCGCAGCAACGTCGTCTTGCCCGCGCCGTTCGGCCCGACCAGGGCCACCTTGGCACCCTCACCGACCCGGAACGACACGTCGGAGAAGAGCTCCCGGCCGTCGGGAAGGATGTGCCCGACCGCTGCCACGTCCACGTATCCCACGTCGGCATCCTGCCCGAGCACGGGCCGGGCGGCCCAATCAATTACCGGGTGACCCGCAGCACCCGGTAGCCCTTCTGGCTGGCGTGGCGCCCCACCTGCCAGCCCTGCTCGACCAGCCAGCGCTGCAACGAGTCCCCGCCGAGATAGCGGGCCACCACCAGCCAGGCGACGCCGTCCGGGGCGAGCCGGGGCAGCCAGCGCAGCAGGATCGCGTGCAGCTCGTCCTTGCCGACGTGGATCGGGGGGTTGGACCAGATCTCCGCGAAGGTCAGCTCGGCGGGTACGTCGTCCGGCGCGGCGACGCGTACCCGGTCGGTCGCGCCGACCCGGGCGGCGTTGGCCGCGGTGAGTTCCCGGGCCCGTTCGTTGACGTCGACGGCCCACACGGTCGCCGTGGGGGCGGAACTGGCGAGTACGCAGGTGATCGGGCCGAAGCCGCAGCCGAGGTCGAGCAGGGCGCCGGTGGACCCGGCGGACGGCAGGTCGGCCTTGCGCAGCAGCACCGCCGTGCCGGGGTCGAGGCGGGCGGCGGAGAAGACGCCGGCGGAGGAGGCCAGGGTGTAGTCGCGGCCGGCGACGGAGAACTCGACCTCGCGCGGGTTGGCGGCGGTCGTGGGTTCAGCGGTGAAGTAGTGTTCGCCGGTCACGTCGGCAATTCTCGCACCGCCGCCGGCCACGCCAGCGCGGACCCGGCACGGCCCGGCACAGGCGCGCCACGGCACGGCCCGGCACAGGCGCGCCACGCCGGCGCGGACCCGGCAGGCGGGCGCGACCCTGCTCGACACAGGCCCCGCGGCGCGGATCCCCAACACGAGCCGAAACGACTCCGCCCACAATTTCCCATTATTCGCACCTAAAGGGACAATGCCTCCTACTCTGGGCGGCATGGTGTATCGGTACGAGTCCGATGAGGACGCATTCATGGAGTACCCGGAGCCCGGGTCCGACGGGCCGGTGCTCGGTGCCGGTCCGCCTCCCCCGGCCGGCCCCTCCCCGTCCCGCTTCCCGACGCCGTCGCTGCCCCGTGCCAACCGGATCGCGCTGCCCTCCGCCGCGCCGGAACCGGTCCGCGCCGCGGCGCAGGTGTCGCCGCCGCCCGCCACCGCGCCGGAACCGGTCCGGGCCGCGGCGCAGGTGTCGCCGGCCCGGCCGCCCGCGCCGGTCGAGCCTCCTCCGCCGGCCGAGCCCTCTCCGCAGGTCGAGCCGGCCGCGCCGGTCGAGCCGCCGCCCTCAGCCGGGCGGTCGCAGCGGGGTGGCGGCGGCAGGTTGTGGCAGGTCGTGGTCGGCGGCGCGGCCGTCCTCGCGCTGCTGGCGCTCTGCGGCCTCGGTGCCGCCGCCCTGCTGGCCGAGCGCAACGGGACGCCGCAGAACACGCCCACGTCCCGACCGGAGGCGGCCGAGTCCGCCGGCGTCGGGGCGCAGCCGCTCGACTCGCGGGACACCGACCAGGCGCCGCTGACCGCCAAGGAACTCTTCCCCGGCAAGCAGCTCGTCGTCGCGGACGGGGAGCCCGCCTACAAGGTGTTGAAGAGCCAGTCCAGCGCCGCCTGCGCGGTGGCGGCCACCGGTGAGGTCGCCGACCTGTTGGTTCGCCTCGGCTGCACCCAGGTGGTCCGGGCCACGCTGCGGACGCCCGACGGCGGCCACCTCGTCACCACCGGCTTGTTCAACCTGACCGACCGGGCCAACGCCGAACGGGCCCGGGACCGGATCCGGCTGCTGCTCGACGAGCGCGAGGGCCGGTTCCTGGGCATGGCGGCCGACGAGGAGAGCGCGGTGATCGCCACCGCGCCGGCCCGCGTCGGCTGGCAGGTGCGCGGCCACTACCTCGCGTACGCGGTGGTCACCCGCAGCGACGGCGAGACGATCAGGTCCGGCGACACGAAGGCCCGGGAGATCCTCTTCGACATGATCGAGCTGCACCTCAACCGGGGCGTGCTGGAGCGCCGGGCGGACGGCGGCACGGCCGGCCAGCCGACCGACGAGGGCGCGAGCGACACCGGCAGGCAGGACGGGGGCGACTGACCGGGCCGCGACGGCGAGCGTGCGCAACGGGTACGTGGGCCACGGCCGCGTGCCCGTTCCGCGTCCCGCCACCGGCCGCCTATGCCCGGAGCTCGACCCGGTGTGCCCGTAACAGGTCGAGCATCCGGTCGTGCGGAACCGCGTACCTGACCCGCCCCTTGACTCCGACGGTGGTGCGCGCCATGAACAGCGAGTTCAGCAGTGCCTCCTCCGTGGCCTCCAGTACCGCCGCGAAGACCGGCTCCAGGTCTGACTCCGGCGCCGTCGGTGCCTGCGTGTCGGCGGTGCAGAACGCCAGGGCGTAGTCGCCGCTGCCCCCGGCGAAGTCCGAACCGACCCGCGCCATGGCGAAGATGGCCCGGCGGGCCACCCGACCCAGCTGCCGCGCGTCGAGACGGCCGTCCGTGGCGACCACGATGACGCAGGAGTTCCCCGGTTGCTCCGGCCGGACCGGCAGCGACAGGCTCGGCACTCCCACCTGCTCGGGCCGGATCGGCACCCCGCACACCTGTAGCAGGCCGGAGAAGTTGGACTGCACCAGCACACCGACGGTGACGGCGCCACGGGAGGTCGTGGCGAGCCGCGAGGACGTGCCGATGCCGGCCTTGAAGCCGAGGGCCGCCGTGCCCGTACCGGCGCCGACGGCACCCTCCGCTGGCAGTCCGCCGCGGGCCTCCGCCAGCGCCGCGAGGACGTGCTGCTCCCGCACCGGCCGGGCCCGGATGTCGGACAGGAACCCGTCGTTGGTCTCCGCCACCACCGGGTTCAGCGACTCGGCCGTCTCCCGGCCCGGCTGCCCGAGCATGTACGTGACCAGCGCGTCCGCGGCCCGGAACGTCGACAGCGTCGCGGTCAGCACCACGGGCGTCTCGATCTCGCCCAGCTCGGCCACCTGGGTCGAGCCGACCATCTTGCCGTGCCCGTTGCCCACGAACAGCCCCGCCGGCAGCGACCGACGGTCGGTCAACTGGTCCGGGACGATCGCCGTCACCCCGCTGCGGATGCTGTCCCCCTCGACCAGCGTGGTGTGGCCCACCCGCACGCCGGGCACGTCGGTGACGGCGTTCAGCGGTCCCGTCGGCAGCGTCCCGACGACGATGCCGAGGTCCCGTCCACGGCGAGGTTCCTGCACGGCTTCCACTCCTTGACGCTCGACGATGCTCTGCCGGGTGCCGGGAGGCAGGCCCCGGGCGGTCAGCCCTCCACGGGTACGCGCAGCCGGCGGGTCGCCTCGGCGCGGTGGGCGTACTCGGCCGGGTCCTCGGGGTAGCCGACGGCGACCAGGGTCAGCCCGTGCGCCGGTGCCACGGTCACCTCGCTGGAGCGTTCCCGGTGTACGAGCAGGCTGCCCGGCCACTCGACCGGCCGGCGCCCGTCGCCGGCGACCAGCATGGCGCCGACGAGGCTGCGCACCATCGCCTGGCAGAACGCGTCGGCCTGCACGGTGGCCACGAGGATCCCGTCCGGGTCCCGCCGCCAGTCCAGCCGGGTCACCTCGCGCAGCGTGGTGGCGTTCTCCTTGCGCCGGCAGTACGCGGCGAAGTCGTGCTCCCCCACCAGCCCGGCGGCGGCGGCGTTCAGCGCGGTCAGGTCGAGCGGCTTCGGCCAGGCCAGGATCTCGTGCCGGCGCAGCGGCTCGGCGCCCCACGGCGCGTCGGTCACGCGGTACTCGTAGCGGCGGAAGGTAGCCGAGAACCGGGCGTCGAAGTCGGCGGGCACCTCGGCCATCGCGCGTACCCGGACGTCGGTGGGGAGCAGCCGGGCCAGTCGGCGCAGCAGCCGTCCGTCGTGCTCCCGCCACACGGCGGCCGGCAGGTCGAGGTGGCAGACCTGCCCGGTGGCGTGCACCCCGGCGTCGGTGCGGCCCGCCACGGTCAGGCCGGTCGCCGTACCCGCGCCGAGGACCAGGTCGAGGGTCTCCACGAGCACCCCGGCGACCGTGCGCCGGGTGGGCTGGGCGGCCCAGCCGGAGAAGCCCGACCCGTCGTACGCGACGTCCAGCCGCAGCCGGGTGCGCTCGTCCACTCGTACCTCCGCCTCACGGGGTCGGGCCCGGCACCCCACGAGGGGTGCCGGGCCCGACGGTGGCCTGGATCAGGCCTTGTCGTTCTCGCCGGCCTCGTCGCTGTCCTCGCGGGCGGCGGCGGTGTCGCCGGACGCCGACACGGGCGCCTCGGCGTCCTGGTCGCCCGAGTTCGACTTCGGGGCCTCCTCGGCCGGGGCGAGCGCCTCGACCTTGTCCTGCTGCGCGGCCTTGCGGGCGGCGGTCTTCTTGTTCGCCTTCGGCTCGGCGACCTGAAGCTCCTCGACCAGCTCGATGATCGCCATCGGCGCGTTGTCACCCTTGCGCGGACCGGTCTTCACGATCCGGGTGTAGCCACCGTTGCGGGTGGCGAACCGGGGGGCGATCTGGTCGAACAGGGCGTAGACCACGTCCTTGTCCTTGACGACGCCCAGCACCCGCCGGCGGGACGCCAGGTCGCCGCGCTTGGCCTTGGTGATGAGCTGCTCGGCCAGCGGACGCAGCCGCCGGGCCTTCGTCTCGGTGGTCTTGATCTTGCCGTGCTGGAACAGCGCAGTGGCCAGGTTGGCCAGCATCAGCCGCTCGTGCGCGGGGCTGCCGCCGAGGCGGGGGCCCTTGGTGGGCGTGGGCATGCTTGGTGCTCCTCAGGTGTGGCGGCAGCGCGGACTAGAGCTGCTCGGTCTCGCGATAGTCGTCGGTGTCGTAGTCGGCCTCGCCGAAGGCGTCCACGACGTGCGCCGGGTCGAAGTTCGGGGCCGAGTCCTTCAGCCCCAGACCCATCCCGGCGAGCTTCATCTTGACCTCGTCGATCGACTTCTGACCGAAGTTGCGGATGTCGAGGAGGTCGGCCTCGGTACGCCCGATGAGCTCACCAACGGAGTTGATGCCCTCGCGCTTGAGGCAGTTGTAGGAGCGGACGGTCAGGTCCAGCTCCTCGATCGGCAGCGCCAGGTCGGCCGCGAGCTGGGCGTCCTGCGGGGACGGCCCGATGTCGATGCCCTCGGCGGTCTCGTCCAGCTCCCGGGCCAGACCGAACAGCTCCACCAGCGTCGAGCCGGCGGAGGCCAGCGCGGTACGCGGGCCCATCGACGGCTTGGTCTCGACGTCGATGATCAGCCGGTCGAAGTCGGTCCGCTGCTCGACACGGGTCGCCTCGACGCGGTACGTCACCTTCAGCACCGGCGAGTAGATCGAGTCGACCGGGATCCGGCCGATCTCGGCGCCGGCCTGCTTGTTCTGCGCCGCCGTGACGTAGCCGCGACCCCGCTCGACGGTCAGCTCCATGTCGAGCCGGCCCTTGCCGTTGAGGGTGGCGAGCTTCAGGTCCGGGTTGTGCACCGAGACGCCGGCCGGCGGCTGGATGTCGCCCGCCGTCACGTCGCCCGGGCCCTGCTTGCGCAGGTACATGCTGACCGGCTCGTCGTGCTCGGAGCTGACGCAGAGCTCCTTGATGTTCATGACGAGCTCGACCACGTCCTCCTTGACACCGGGGATCGTGGTGAACTCGTGCAGCACGCCGTCGATCTTGATCGAGGTGACCGCCGCACCCGGGATCGACGACAGCAGCGTGCGCCGCAGCGAGTTGCCCAGGGTGTACCCGAAGCCCGGCTCCAGCGGCTCGATGGTGAACCGGGACCGGGTCTCGTTGATCGACTCCTCGGAGAGAGTCGGTCGCTGGCTGATGAGCATGTCTTCTCTTCTCTTCCGGGGCGCCCGCCATATGACGCCCACGACAAAGTGTTCCGGTGGCCCGCCCCGGAAGGGCGGGCCACCGCAACGAGCTCCGACTACTTGGAGTAGAGCTCGACGATCAGCTGCTCCTGGACCTGCGTGTCGATGACCTGGCGGGCCGGGAGCGAGTGCACGAGCACCTTCATCTGGCTGGGGATAGCCTCCAGCCACGCCGGAACCGACTTCGAGCCGGCCTGAGCCTGCGCGACGATGAACGGGGTGAGCTCCTTGCTCTTGCCCCGGACCTCGATGATGTCGTGCTCCTTGACGCGGAACGACGGGATGTCGACCTTCTTGCCGTTCACGGTGAAGTGACCGTGCTTGACGAGCTGGCGGGCCATGTCCCGGGACTGGGCGTAGCCAGCCCGGTAGACCACGTTGTCCAGCCGCGACTCGAGGATCTGCAGGAGAACCTCACCGGTCTTGGCCTTCTTGCCCACGGCCTCTTCGTAGTAGCCGCGGAACTGCTTCTCCAGCACGCCGTACACGCGGCGGGCCTTCTGCTTCTCACGGAGCTGGAGCAGGTACTCCGTCTCCTTCGTGCGGCCGCGGCCGTGCTGCCCGGGCGGGAACGGCCGGGACTCGAACGGGCACTTCGGACCATCGCACTTGCTGCCCTTGAGGAACAGCTTCATCTTCTCCCGCCGGCAACGGCGGCAGTCAGCACCGGTGTAACGAGCCATCTCTCTCTAACCTCTCAGACCCGGCGACGCTTCGGCGGACGGCACCCGTTGTGCGGCTGCGGCGTGACGTCGGCGATCTGCCCGACCTCGAGCCCGGCTGCCTGCAGCGAACGGATGGCGGTCTCCCGGCCGGAGCCGGGTCCCTTGACGAACACGTCGACCTTGCGCATGCCGTGCTCCATCGCCCGACGCGCGGCGGCCTCGGCGGCCAGCTGCGCGGCGAACGGGGTCGACTTGCGGGAGCCCTTGAAGCCCACCTGGCCCGAGGAGGCCCAGGAGATGACCGCACCGGTCGGGTCGGTGATCGACACGATGGTGTTGTTGAAGGTGCTCTTGATGTGCGCCTGCCCGTGGGCGACGTTCTTGCGTTCCTTGCGCCGGACCTTCTTGACAGCGGCTCCGGCACGAGCCTTCGGTGGCATAAGTCTGTGCGCTCCTAGTTGACTTTCCGGAACGGACCGCGAGATCCGGGCCTGCCTCGATCCGACATAGACCCGGATTCCGGTTTACGTCCTACTTCTTGCCGGGCTTCTTCTTGCCGGCCACGGTCCGCTTCGGGCCCTTGCGGGTCCGCGCGTTGGTCTTGGTCCGCTGGCCACGCACGGGCAGGCCCCGGCGGTGCCGGATACCCGCGTAGCAGCCGATCTCGACCTTGCGGCGGATGTCAGCGGCGACCTCGCGGCGCAGGTCGCCTTCAACCTTGTAGTTGCCCTCGATGTGGTTACGGAGCTGGACCAGCTCCTCGTCCGTGAGGTCCCGGACGCGCTTGTCCGGCGAGATGCCGGTGGCAGAGAGCGTCTCCAGGGCCCGGGTGCGACCCACGCCGAAGATGTAGGTGAGCGCGATCTCCATCCGCTTCTCGCGGGGGAGGTCGACGCCGACTAGACGTGCCATGTGCGGGCGTACTCCTCGTGATGTTCTGGCGGAGGTGTGGACCCGTCCCACCCCGCTACCGACCGTTCCGCCACCGGCGTCGTGCGCCGGCGACCAGGTCGGTCGCTGCCCGAGCGGGCCCCGGCCTCCGACCGGGGGTCAACCACGATGAGGTACGCGACGCGCACCGCCCGCGGCTGGGACGAGCATGTGATTCGGTGTCTGGATCTGCGGCCCGGACCGATTTCGACCGACCGTTGTCACACGGCCGGCCGGAACTGGTTCAGCCCTGGCGCTGCTTGTGGCGCGGGTCGGTGCAGATGACCATGACCCGGCCGTGCCGGCGAATGACCCGGCACTTGTTGCAGATCCTCTTGACGCTCGGCTTGACCTTCACGGTTGCCTTACTTCCCATCTGGCCCGACGACGCGCCGAGGCGCGACACCGGACGTCGAAGACGGACACGGGGACGTCCCGGCCGCCGTCAGGCTTACTTGTAGCGGTAGACGATGCGCCCGCGGGTCAGGTCGTACGGCGAGAGTTCGACGACGACCCGGTCCTCCGGCAGGATGCGGATGTAGTGCTGCCGCATCTTGCCGCTGATGTGAGCCAGCACCTTGTGGCCGTTCGCGAGCTCCACCCGGAACATGGCGTTCGGCAGGGGCTCGATGACCCGACCCTCGATCTCGATGGCTCCGTCTTTTTTCGGCATGTCCTCCGCTGTCCTGACGTCGGTTACTCCGGACGGCCCACAACGTCTTACACGGGCCACCGATCAAGATCAGCTTGCCCGCGCCAGCCGCGGCTCCGACTCCCACCGAAGCGCAGGGTGGGCATGCCGGAGTGGACGCTGTGCGCCGATCAGAAAGTGTACGCCCGCCTGCGGGCCGTCGCCAAACCGGCCGGGAATCGGTGCGTCGAACCGGACGGAACGGGCCATTCACACCTCGGCGTCGGCCCCGCCGGGCCGGCCCTCCCGCTGGGCCGCCGGCAGCTCCCCCACCGGGCTCCGGTGCCCCTCCTCGGCGGCAGGCAGCTCCCGCTTGCGCGCCCGCTTGGCCCGGCGGCGCTCGCGCCGTCGCTCCCGCTGCTCAGCCTCCCGCCGCGGCTCCCCGCTGACGAGACCGGCGACCGTGCGCACCACGAGCACCCCTCCCCACGGCCCGGCCACCCAGACGGGCCAGAAGTAGAGCAGGTCCGTGGAGAGCGCGGACGTCACCGCCCAGATGGTCACCGTGATCGCGACCACCCGCAGGTACGGCAGCCAGACCTCGGCCAGCCACCGGGCCGTCACGGACGAGGTCGCCGACGACCGGACACCCTCCGCCGGCGACGGGACGGTCTCCGGCCGCGTGGCGAGCTCCGACGCCGCCGGGGACGCCGGCGCCGGCAGGTCGATCACCAGCGCGTCCAGCTCGCCGTAGGTGCGCGCGGCGTACGCCCGCTGCAACCGCTCGTCGTACTCGTGCAGGTCCAGCCGGCCCTCGTCGACGGCCACCCGCAGCCGCTCCGCCACCGCCTGGCGGTCGGCGTCAGCGGCCCGCATCCCGTCGCGTCCCTCCATGCCCGCAAGCATGCCACCGCTCCACCAGCCGCTGCCCCTCCCGCCGCTGCGCGTCCGGGACCCGGGCGGGCGCCCCGGCCGGCGGTCGAGGCGGCGGCGCGTCGGAGCCCCGACTCGTGCCGGTCCGGCATCGCGCAGCCGGGCCCCGCGACTCCGGCCCTCGGTGCGGTCGCCCTCCGGTCCCTGTGGGCGGTCGCCGTCCGGGCCCTCGGGTCGAGTCGCCGTCGAGGCCCTCGGTGCGGTCGCCCTCGGGCCCTCGGTCCGCATCGCCGTCCAGGCCCTCGGTGCGGTCACCATCCGGGCCCTG
This sequence comes from Micromonospora sp. DT46, assembly GCF_049841735.1. Taxonomy (NCBI): domain Bacteria; kingdom Bacillati; phylum Actinomycetota; class Actinomycetes; order Micromonosporales; family Micromonosporaceae; genus Micromonospora; species Micromonospora sp. DT46. The sequence continues at coordinate 341,525 of NZ_JBNCKW010000002.1, forward strand.
GGGCGGTCGCCGTCGAGGCCCTCGATGCGGTCGCCGTCCAGGCCCTTGAGGCACGTCGCCCTCCGGCCCCTTGGGCGGCTGGTGCGTGCCTCAGAGGGCGGGAGGACGGGATGCGGCGCCCGGCGGAGCGCTGCTGGGGCTCAGCGAGCCGGCGAGTCCGCGGGCTGCCGGGAGGTGACCAGCTCGCCCAGGCGGGCGCGCCCGCCGTCCGGCGCGGTCAGCACCCAGACGCCGTCCGGGAGCAATGCCATCGTGTGCTCGACGTGCACCGCCATCGACCGGTCCCGGGTGATCACGGTCCAGCCGTCGGAGAGCTCGACCGTCCGGGGCGAGCCCATCGTGATCATCGGCTCGATGGCCAGCGCCATGCCCGGCACCAGACGCGGACCCTTGCCCGGCCGCCCGTGGTTGAGCACGTGCGGGTCCTGGTGCATCTCGGTGCCGATGCCGTGCCCGCCGTAGCCGTCGACGATGCCGTACCGCCCGCCCTTGCGGACCGCGTCCTCGACGGCGTGCGAGATGTCGGTGAGGCGGCCCTTGCCGCTGGCCGCGCCGCGGGCGGCTGCGGCGATGCCCGCCCACATGGCGTCCTCGGCCACCGCCGCCATCTTCAGCAGCGCCGGTTCGACCTCGCCCACCCCGACGGTGATGGCGGCGTCGCCGTGCCAGCCGTCGAGCACCGCACCGCAGTCGATGGAGATCATGTCCCCGTCGCGGAGCACCTGCCGCGCCGACGGGATGGCGTGCACGACCTGCTCGTTGACCGACGAGCAGATCGACGCGGGAAAGCCGTGGTAGCCCTTGAAGGAGGGGGCGGCACCGGCCTCGCGGATGGTCGACTCGGCGATGGCGTCCAGGTCGGCGGTGCTGACCCCTGGGGCAACCGCCTCCCGCATCCGACGCAGCGCCTCGGCGACCACCAGCCCGGCGGCCCGCATCTTCTCGATCTGGTCAGGGGTCTTCAGCTGGATGTCCAGCTGGGGACGACGCATGGAGCCGTTACCTTTCGTTGCAGATGCCGAAGAGCGGGGCACGTCAGGCGTACCCCGCTCTTCGCACTCTATCCGCCGGACCCCGGCGGGACGTCAGCCGCCGTACGAGCGCAGGGCGTCGATGGCGCGGACGGTGACGTCCTCCACCGGGCCGGTGGCGTCGATGCCCACCAGCTTGCCCTGGGCGCCGTAGTAGTCGACCAGCGGCGCGGTCTTGTCCGCGTACTCGCGCAGGCGGGTGGCGATGGTCTCCGGCTTGTCGTCGTCGCGCTGGAACAGCTCGGCGCCGCACCGGTCGCAGATGCCGTCACGCGAGGTGGCGTCGAACTCGACGTGCCAGATCTTGCCGCACCCCCGGCAGGTACGCCGACCGGAGAGCCGCCGGATCACCTCGTCGTCGTCGACGACCAGCTCCAGCACCAGGTCCAGCGCGGTGCCCAGGTCGGCGAGGAGCTTGTCCAGCGCGGCGGCCTGCGGCGTCGTGCGCGGGAAGCCGTCGAGCAGGAAGCCCTCGGAGGCGTCCGGCTCGGCGAGCCGGTCCCGCACCATGTTGATGGTGACCTCGTCGGGCACCAGCTCACCGGCGTCCATGTAGCGCTTCGCCTCGACGCCGAGCGGGGTGCCCTGCGAGACGTTCGACCGGAAGATGTCGCCGGTCGAGATCTTCGGGACCGAGAGGTGCGCGGCGATGAACTCGGCCTGCGTGCCCTTGCCCGCACCCGGCGGGCCAACCAGAACGAGTCTCATCTACCGCAGGAACCCTTCGTAGTTCCGCTGCATGAGTTGGCTCTCGATCTGCTTCGTGGTCTCCAGACCGACGCCGACCATGATCAGCACAGCGGTGCCGCCGAACGGGAAGTTCAGGTACTGCTGCTTGTCCAGCCAGATGAAGAAGAAGTTCGGCAGGATCGAGATGATGCCCAGGTAGAGGGCGCCCGGCAGCGTGATCCGACTGAGGATGAAGTCGAGGTAGTCGGCGGTCGGCTTGCCCGGGCGGATGCCCGGCACGAAGCCGCCGTACTTCTTCATGTTGTCCGCGACCTCGGTCGGGTTGAACGTGATCGAGACGTAGAAGTACGTGAAGAAGATGATCAGCAGGAAGTAGACCGCGATGTAGATCGGGCTGGTCGGGTCCACCAGGTTGTTCTGGATCCACGCCTGCGTCTTGCCCGGGTTGTTCTGGTCGAAGAACTGCAGCGCCAGCTGGGGCAGGTAGAGCAGCGAGGAGCCGAAGATGACCGGGATGACACCCGCCTGGTTGACCTTCAGCGGGATGTAGGTCGAGGTGCCGCCGTACATCCGCCGGCCGATCATGCGCTTGGCGTACTGCACCGGGATCCGGCGCTGCGCCTGCTCGATGAAGGTGACCGCGGTGATGACCACCAGGACCAGCGCGATGACGAGGAGGAACTTGCCCCAGCCACCGGTCTGCTTGATCTGCCAGCCCTCGCTGGGGAGCCGGGCGGCGATCGAGGTGAAGATCAGGACGGACATGCCGTTGCCGACGCCGCGGTCGGTGATCAGCTCACCGAGCCACATCACCACGCCGGTGCCGGCGGTCATCGTCATGACCAGGAGGCTGAGGGTCAGCCAGTCCGGGATCCCGGTCCCCTCGGGGATGATCGGGAACTGGTCGCACTGGTTGTTGAAGAGCTGCCCGGAGCGGGCCAGCGCCACGAACGCCGACGCCTGGAGGACACCCAGGCCCAGGGTCAGGTAGCGGGTGTACTGGGTGATCTTCGCCTGGCCGGACTGGCCCTCCTTGCGGAGCTGCTCCAGCCGGGGGATCACCACCGTCAGCAGCTGCAGGATGATCGACGCTGTGATGTAGGGCATGATGCCCAGCGCGAAGACCGAGAGCTGCAGCAGCGCGCCGCCGGAGAAGAGGTTGAGCAGGTTCATCACGCCCGTGGAGCCGTTCTCCATGGCGTCGATGCACTTCTGGACGTTGCCGTACGAGACACCCGGGCTGGGCAGCGTCGCCCCGAGCCGGTAGACCGCGATGATGCCTACTGTGAACAGCAGCTTCTTGCGCAGGTCAGGCGTACGGAACGCACTGAGAAAGGCGGACAGCAACTTCTTCCTCCTGCGCGAGGCGGGCCGCCGGTGATCCCTGGCGGGGCGGGTTGGGTGCCGGGCGAGTGCCCGATATCCATGGCTGGGAAGGGACTCTAACAGCCCGATCCCCGTCCGGGCAGATGTGCCCGGCTACATAAACCGAATCCGATGTTACCCGGCGCACACATGCCAGGCAGACCATGACGCCCGCCCAGTTTCGAGAACTGAGCGGGCGCCTTGGATCGTGCAGCCCTTACAGCTCGGTGACGGAGCCACCGGCGGCGGTGATCTTCTCCTTGGCCGACGCACTGAACGCGTGCGCCGACACCTGGAGAGCGACCCCGCCCAGGTCCCCGGTGCCGAGGACCTTGACCGGGTGGCCCTTGCGGACCGCGCCGGCCTCGACCAGCTCGAGCGGGCCGACCTGGCCGCCGTTCGGGAACAGCTCGGCGAGCCGGTCCAGGTTGACCACCTGGAAGACCACCTTGAACTTGTTCTTGAAGCCCTTCATCTTCGGCAGGCGCATGTGGATGGGCATCTGCCCACCCTCGAACGCCGCCGAGATGTTCTTGCGGGCCTTGGAACCCTTGGTACCGCGACCGGCGGTCTTGCCCTTGGAGCCCTCACCGCGACCCACACGGGTCTTCGCGGTCTTGGCACCGGGCGCCGGGCGCAGGTGGTGGACCTTGATCGTCATTACTCGACCTCCTCGACCTTCACGAGGTGGTTGACCGTGAAGATCATGCCGCGGATCTCCGGACGGTCCTCCTTGACCACCACGTCGTTGATCCGCTTGAGACCGAGCGAACGCAGCGAGTCACGCTGGTTCTGCTTGGTCCCGATCCCGGACCGGACCTGGGTGACCTTCAGGCGAGCCATCAGGAAGCCACCCCCGCCCGCGACGCCAGCATGGCGGCCGGCGCGACGTCCTCGACCGGCAGGCCACGACGGGCGGCGACGGCCTCGGGGGACTCGAGCCCCTTCAGCGCCGCCACGGTGGCGTGCACGATGTTGATCGGGTTCGACGAACCGAGGCTCTTGGAGAGCACGTCGTGGATACCCGCGCACTCCAGCACGGCACGCACCGGGCCACCGGCGATGACACCCGTACCGGCGGACGCCGGCTTGAGCAGCACCACACCGGCCGCGGCCTCACCCGTCACCGGGTGCGGGATCGACGCGGCGATCCGCGGCACCTTGAAGAAGTGCTTCTTGGCCTCCTCGACGCCCTTGGCGATCGCCGCGGGCACCTCCTTGGCCTTTCCGTAGCCCACACCGACGGTGCCGTCGCCGTCGCCCACGATCACCAGGGCGGTGAAGCTGAAGCGACGACCGCCCTTCACGACCTTGGCGACGCGGTTGATCGCGACGACCCGCTCGAGGTGCGGGGTCTTCTCGACGGGCGCGTTTCCGCGGCCGCCCTCACGGCGGTTGTCGCGGCGACCACCCTCGTTGCCACCGGACCCGCCGCCACGGCGCTGTTGACCTGGCATCAGCAGCCTTCCTTCTCTCTCGTGACGGGGTTTCTAGAACTCGAGCCCGGCTTCGCGGGCGGCGTCGGCAAGCGCGGCGACCCGCCCCGCGTACCGGTTGCCACCGCGGTCGAAGACGACCTTGGAGACGCCGGCGGCCTTGGCACGCTCGGCGAGCAGGGCGCCGACCTTGCCGGCCAGGGCGCTCTTGTCGCCCTCCGTGCCGCGCAGCGAGGCGTCCAGGGTCGAGGCCGACGCCAGGGTGTGACCCTTGGTGTCGTCCACGATCTGGGCCACGATGTGCCGCAGGGAGCGGGTGACCACGAGGCGGGGACGCTCGGCGGTGCCGCTGACGTTCTTGCGGACCCGGAAGTGCCGGCGCGCACGCCCGACGGCACGCTTGGCGGCGACGCCGCGGCGGCGCTTGAGCAGCGTGGCGCTCACTTCTTACCTGCCTTTCCAGCCTTGCGGCGGATGACCTCGCCCTGGTACTTCACGCCCTTGCCCTTGTAGGGCTCCGGCGGGCGGATCTTCCGGATGTTGGCGGCAACCTCACCGACGAGCTGCTTGTCGATGCCGGCCACGTGGAACAGCGTCGGCCTCTCCACCGTGAAGGTGATGCCGTCCGGCGCCGGCACGTGCACCGGGTGCGAGAACCCGAGCGCGAACTCCAGGTCCTTGCCCTTGGCGGTCACGCGGTAACCGGTGCCGGCGATCTCCAGGCTCTTGCGGTAGCCCTCGGTGACGCCGACGATCATGTTGGCGACCAGGGTACGGCTGAGGCCGTGCAGTTCCTTGGCCTTGCGCTCGTCGTTCGGGCGGTTGACGTTCAGCTGCCCGTCCTCGGCCCGGTCGATCGTGATCGGCTCGGCCAGGGTGTGCGAGAGCTCGCCCTTCGGGCCCTTGACCTTGACGGTCTGCCCGTCGATCGTGATGTCGACGCCGGTCGGCACCGGGATCGACTTACGTCCAATACGCGACATTTCTACCTGTCTCCCGTTACCAGACGAAGGCGAGGACTTCCCCGCCAACGCTCCGCTTGCGGGCCTGCCGGTCGGTCAGCAGCCCCTGGGACGTCGAAATGATCGCCACGCCCAGCCCGCCGAGCACCCGCGGGAGCCCGTCCGACTTGGCGTAAACCCGCAGACCGGGCTTGGACACTCGCTTGATGCCGGCCAGGCTCCGCTCCCGGTTCTGGCCGTACTTCAGCTCGACGACCAGTCGCTTGCCGACGGCGCCCTCCTCGGGCTCCTCGACCGACCAGGTGGCGATGTAGCCCTCGGCCTTGAGGACCTCGGCGATGTTCGCCTTGATCTTCGAGTAGGGCATCGTCACCTGGTCGTGGTACGCCTGGTTGGCGTTACGCAGACGCGTGAGCATGTCTGCGATCGGGTCGGTCATCGTCATGGATTTCGTCAGCCTTTCTCGCCGGGGTTCCCGAGGCGACACGCCCCGGGCCTACGGCGAAGAGCAATACGTGATCGGTGCAAGGGGTCCCGGCCCGAAGGCCGGGACGCGGTCGCCCTTACCAGGAAGCCTTGGACACGCCCGGCAGCTCACCGCGGTGGGCCATCTCCCGGATGCAGACCCGGCAGAGACCGAACTTGCGGTAGACCGCCTTGGGGCGCCCGCACCGCTGGCAGCGGGTGTACGCGCGAACCGAGAACTTCGGCTTCGCGGCCGCCTTGATGATCAGCGCCTTCTTGGCCATCTCAGTTCTCCTTGAACGGGAAGCCCAGGAGCTTGAGCAGCGCCCGGCCCTCGTCGTCGGTCGTGGCGGTCGTGACCACCGTGATGTCCATGCCCCGCTGCCGATCGATCTTGTCCTGGTCGATCTCGTGGAACACCGACTGCTCGGTCAGACCGAACGTGTAGTTGCCGTGCCCGTCGAGCTTGCGCCCGTCCAGACCGCGGAAGTCGCGGATACGCGGCAGCGCGATCGACAGCAGCCGGTCCAGGAACTCCCACATCCGGTCGCCGCGGAGGGTCACCTTCGCGCCGATCGGCATGCCCTCGCGGAGCTTGAACTGCGCGATGGACTTGGTCGCCCGCCGCACCTGCGGCTTCTGGCCGGTGATGGTGGCCAGGTCCCGGACGGCGCCGTCGATCAGCTTGGCGTCCCGGGCGGCCTCGCCGACACCCATGTTGACGACGATCTTGACGAGCCGCGGCACCTGCATCGGGTTGCCGAACTGGTGCTGCTCCTGCAGCTGCGCCACGATCTCGTTGCGGTACCGCTCCTTGAGGCGCGGCATGGTCTTGGTTTCGGTAGCCGTGGTCATCACAGGTCCTTACCGGTGCTACGCGCGATGCGGACCTTCTGGCCGTTGTCGTCGATCCGGTAACCGACGCGGGTCGGCTTGCCGTCGGAGTCCAGGACCTGCACGTTCGAGACGTGGATCGGGGCCTCCTGGGTGACGATGCCACCGGTCTTGGCGCCACGCTGGGTGGTGCTGATGCGGGTGTGCTTCTTGACCCGGTTCACGCCCTCGACCAGGACCTTGTCCTGCCGCGGGTAGGCCGCGATGACCTTACCCTTGGCACCCTTGTCCTTGCCGGCGATGACGACGACCGTGTCGCCCTTCTTGACCTTCACGGTCACAACACCTCCGGCGCGAGAGAGATGATCTTCATGAACCGCTTGTCCCGCAGCTCCCGGCCCACCGGGCCGAAGATGCGGGTACCGCGCGGGTCCCCGCCGTCCTTGATGATGACGGCGGCGTTCTCGTCGAAGCGGATGTACGAACCGTCCGGCCGCCGCCTCTCCTTGGCGGTGCGAACGACGACGGCCTTGACGACGTCGCCCTTCTTCACACCGGCACCCGGGATCGCGTCCTTGACGGTGGCCACGATGACGTCGCCGATACTCGCGTAGCGCCGACCGGAGCCACCGAGAACCCGGATGCACAGGATCTCCCGGGCACCCGTGTTGTCGGCGACGCGCAGTCGCGACTCCTGCTGAATCACGTCTATCTCCTATGTCTGCCGGTTCTCCGGCCGCGCATGGCGGCCGGAGCCTGGCGGAACCCGCGCCCGACTGACGCCGGGCGAGCTCGAGCCTTCGCTACTTGGCCTTTTCCAGGATCTCCACGATCCGCCACCGCTTCGTGGCGGACAGCGGCCGGGTCTCCATGATCATGACCCGGTCGCCGATGCCGGCGGTGTTCTGCTCGTCGTGCACCTTCAACTTGCGCGTACGGCGCATGATCTTGCCGTACAGCGCGTGCTTGACCCGGTCCTCGACCTCGACGACGACGGTCTTTTCCATCTTGTCGCTGACCACGAGGCCCTCACGCACCTTGCGGCGGGCCCGCGCGGCGGCGGTGGTGGTGTTCTCGCTCATGATGCAGTCACCTCAGTCGGCGCGGCCGAGAGACCCAGCTCGCGCTCACGCATGATCGTGTAGATCCGGGCGATCTCCCGACGGATGACCTGCAACCGCCGGTTGTTGTCCAGCTGGCCGGTCGCGGCCTGCACGCGGAGGTTGAACAGCTCCGCCTTGGCCTCGCGCAGCTTCGTGACCAGCTCCTCCTCGGAGAGCTCACGCAGCTCGGAGGCCTTAACGCCCGCTGCCATCAGGATTCACCCACTTCGCGCGTAACAATGCGGCACTTCATCGGGAGCTTGTGGATCGCGCGACGCATCGCCTCTCGCGCGATCTGCTCGTTGGGGAAGGACATCTCGAAGAGAACCCGCCCCGGCTTGACGTTGGCGACCCACCACTCGGGCGAGCCCTTACCGGAACCCATCCGGGTCTCCGCCGGCTTCTTGGTGAGAGCCTGGTCCGGGAAGATCGTGATCCAGACCTTGCCACCACGCTTGATGTGGCGGGTCATCGCGATACGCGCCGACTCGATCTGGCGGTTCGTCACGTACGCCGGCTCGAGAGCCTGGATCCCGAACTCGCCGAACACCACCCGGTTACCACCCTTGGACGCGCCACTGCGGTCCGGGTGGTGCGGCTTGCGGAAGCCCTTCGGGGGCTTGCGCGGCATCAGCATCTGTCAGCCCTCCTGCTGCGTTTCTGCCGCGGCGGCGACGGCGGCGGGATCCACCGCGTCACCACTCGGCGTCTCGGCCTGCTGCGCGATGGTCGTCGCGGCGGCGGCCCGGCCGGCCTCGGTCCCGCCGGCGGTCGTGCCGGACGAGCCGGACCGACCACGGCGCGGCCGCTCCGGGCGGTCGCCACGGTCACGGCGCGGACGCGACGGAGCCTCGGTCGGGGTCTCCCGGCCCGGCACCGCGTCGCCCTTGTAGATCCAGACCTTCACGCCGATCCGGCCGAAGCTCGTACGGGCCTCGAAGAAGCCGTACTCGATGTTGGCCCGCAGCGTGTGCAGCGGAACCCGGCCCTCGCGGTAGAACTCGGTCCGGCTCATCTCGGCGCCGCCGAGGCGACCCGAGACCTGGACCCGGATGCCCTTGCAGACCGGGTTCTTCATCGCGGACTGCATGGCCTTGCGCATCGCCCGACGGAAGCTGACCCGGCTGGAGAGCTGCTCAGCCACACCCTGTGCGACGAGCTGCGCGTCCGACTCGGGGTTCTTCACCTCGATGATGTTCAGCTGGACCTGCTTGCCGGTCAGCTTCTCGAGCTCGCCGCGGATCCGGTCGGCCTCCGCACCCTTACGGCCGATGACGATGCCCGGCCGGGCGGTGTGGATGTCGACGCGGACCCGGTCGCGGGTGCGCTCGATGTCGACCTTGGAGATGCCGGCGCGCTCGAGGCCCTTGGACATCATGCGGCGGATCTTGACATCCTCGCCGATGTAGTCCTTGTAGAGCTTGTCCGCGAACCAGCGGGACTTCCAGTCGGTCGAGATGCCGAGCCGGAACCCGTGCGGGTGAACCTTCTGACCCATTACTCGGCGTCCTCCGTCTTGCTCTGCGTCTCGGCCGGCTCCGCCTGCTTCGCCGGGGCAGCCTTCTTCGCGGCCGCCTTCTTCGGCGCGGCCGGCGCCACCGCCTCCACCGCGACGGTGATGTGGCAGGTGCGCTTGCGGATCCGGTACGCCCGGCCCTGCGCCCGCGGCTGGAACCGCTTCATGGTCGGGCCCTCGTCGACGTACGCCTCGCTGACGAGCAGCGCGTCGGGGTCCAGCCGCTCGTTGTTCTCCGCGTTGGCGATGGCGCTCGCGAGCACCTTGTACACCTGCTCGCTCGCAGCCTGCGGCGCGAACTGCAGCACCGTGAGCGCCTCCTTCGCGGGCAGGCCGCGGACGAGGTTGACCACCCGGCGCGCCTTCATCGGCGAGATGCGCACGTGCCGCGCAATCGCCCGCGCGCCCGGAAGCACCGGAGCGTCGCCCTTTCCTGGCATCGCTGTAACCCCTTGTTCCTCTATCCGTATGCCCGCGGCGTCAGCGCCGACGGCTCTTCCGGTCGTCCTTCTCGTGACCCTTGAACGTGCGGGTCAGCGCGAACTCGCCGAGCTTGTGCCCGACCATCGCCTCGGTCACGAACACCGGGACGTGCTTGCGTCCGTCGTGCACGGCGATCGTGTGGCCCAGCATCTCGGGGATGATCGTCGAGCGCCGCGACCAGGTCTTGATGACGTTCTTCGAGCCCTTGTCGTTCTGCGTCTCCACCTTCTTGAGCAGGTGGTCGTCGATGAACGGGCCCTTCTTCAGGCTGCGAGGCATGTCTTATCTCCCTCAGCCGCGCTTACGCGTGGCGTAGCGGCGGCGGACGATCAGCCGGTCACTCGGCTGGCCCTTACGACGGGTGCGGCCCTCGGGCTTACCCTGCGGGTTGACCGGGTGGCGACCACCGGAGGTCTTACCCTCACCACCACCGTGCGGGTGGTCGACCGGGTTCATCGCGACACCACGGACGGTCGGGCGCTTGCCCTTCCACCGCATACGGCCGGCCTTGCCCCAGTTGATGTTCGACTGGTCGGCGTTGCCGATCTCGCCGATGCTGGCGCGGCAGCGGACGTCGACCCGCCGGATCTCGCCGGACGGCATGCGCAGGGTCGCGTACACACCCTCACGGCCGAGCAGCTGGATGCCGACGCCGGCCGAGCGGGCCAGCTTGGCGCCGCCGCCCGGACGCAGCTCCACGTTGTGGATCGTGGTACCGACCGGGATGTTGCGCAGCGGCAGGTTGTTGCCCGGCTTGATGTCGGCGCCCGGACCCGACTCGACGCGGTCGCCCTGCTTCATGTCCTTCGGCGCGAGGATGTAGCGCTTCTCGCCGTCGGCGTAGTGCAGCAGCGCGATGCGCGCGGTGCGGTTCGGGTCGTACTCGATGTGGGCGACCTTCGCCGGCACGCCGTCCTTGTCGACCCGCTTGAAGTCGATCAGACGGTACTGGCGCTTGTGGCCGCCACCGTGGTGCCGCGCGGTGATCCGGCCGTGGGCGTTACGCCCGCCCTTCTTCGGCAGCGGAGCCAGCAGCGACTTCTCGGGCGTCGACCGGGTGATCTCAGCGAAGTCGGCGACGCTGGAGCCACGCCGGCCCGGCGTCGTCGGCTTGTACTTACGGATAGCCATTGTCTACACCCCTCAGCTGACCGGGCCGCCGAAGGCCTCGATACGGTCACCGTCAGCCAGCTTCACGATCGCCCGCTTGGTGGCCTTACGCTGCCCGAAACCGGTCTTGGTCCGCTTGCGCTTGCCCTGGCGGTTGAGCGTGTTGACCGTCAGGACGCGGACGTCGAAGATCTGCTGGATCGCGATCTTGATCTCGGTCTTGTTCGCGTCCGGGTGCACCAGGAAGGTGTACCAGTTGCGGTTCAGCTCGCTGTAGCTCTTCTCCGAGACGACCGGCGCCACGATGATGTCGCGCGGGTCGGCGATCGTGCTCACTTGCCACCCTCCTCGGTGGTCTCGGCGGGAACACCCAGGAACTCGTCCAGGGCGTCCTTGGTGAAGACCACGTCGTCGGCCACCAGCACGTCGTACGTGTTGAGCTGGCCGGCCTCGATCAGGTGCACCCGCGGCTCGTTGCGCAGCGACACCCAGTTCAGCTCGTCGGTGCTGCTCAGCACGACCAGGACCCGACGGGCCTCGGTCAGCTTGGTCAGCGTGGCCAGGGCGGCCTTGGTCGACGGCTTCTCACCCGAGACGAACGCCTCGACGACGTGCACCTGCCCGGCGCGGGCCCGGTCGGAGAGGGCGCCACGCAGGGCGGCGGCCTTCATCTTCTTCGGGGTCCGCTGGCTGTAGTCGCGCGGCACGGGGCCGTGCACGACGCCACCGCCGGCGAACTGCGGCGCGCGGATCGAGCCCTGCCGGGCGCGACCGGTGCCCTTCTGCTTGTACGGCTTCTTGCCGCCACCGGCGACCTCGCCGCGGGTCTTGACCTTGTGCGTGCCCTGCCGGGCCGCCGCGAGCTGGGCCACCACGACCTGGTGCATCAGCGCGACGTTGGCCTGGACGTCGAAGATGTCGGCGGGCAGCTCGACGGAGCCGCTCTTGGAGCCTTCGACGGTGAGGACGTCAACGGTGGTCACTTGGCCGCACCGCCCTTCTTCGCCTTGGTCTTGGCCGCGGTACGGACCAGGACCAGCGCGCCCTTGGGGCCGGGAATGGCGCCACGGACGAGCAGGAGGTTGTTCTCGGTGTCGACCGCCTGGACGGTCAGGTTCTGCACGGTGTAGCGCACGCCACCCATGCGGCCGGCCATCCGGGTGCCCTTGAAGACACGACCCGGGGTGGCGCAGGCGCCGATGGAGCCCGGCGAGCGGTGCTTGCGCTCGACACCGTGGCTGGCGCGCAGACCGTGGAAGCCGTGCCGCTTCATCGGGCCGGCGTAGCCCTTGCCCTTGGTCTTGCCGGTCACGTCGATGGAGACGCCGACCGGGAACTCCTCGACCGTGATCTCCTGGCCGAGCGAGTAGTCCGCCGCGTCGGCGGTGCGCAGCTCGACGATGTGCCGGCGCGGCGCGACGTCGGCCTTCGCGTAGTGCCCGCTGATCGGCTTCTTGACCTTGCGCGGGTCGATCGTGCCGTACGCGAGCTGGACCGCGGAGTAACCGTCCTTCTCGGCGCTACGAACCTGGCTGATGACGCACGGGCCGGCCTCGACCACGGTCACCGGGACAACACGGTTGTTGTCCCAGACCTGGGTCATGCCGAGCTTGGCGCCCAGGATCCCCTTGACTTGCCTGTCCATTTGTCCGGTCCCTACAGCTTGATCTCGATGTCGACGCCAGCCGGCAGGTCGAGGCGCATGAGCGAGTCGACCGTCTTCGGGGTCGGGTCGATGATGTCGATCAGCCGCTTGTGCGTGCGCATCTCGAAGTGCTCGCGCGAGTCCTTGTACTTGTGCGGCGAGCGGATAACGCAGAAACGGTTGATCTCCGTGGGCAGCGGCACCGGGCCCGCGACCTGCGCCCCGGTACGCGTCACCGTCTCGACGATCTTCCGAGCCGAGGAGTCGACGACCTCGTGGTCATAGGCCTTGAGCCGGATGCGGATCTTCTGTCCCGCCATGGTGGCTTCTGTTCCTTCTCTCGATGCCGCTGTGTTGCGGGCGCCTGTACCGGCTGGCACAGGCCCACTTCGCCGACCCCCGCGGTCGGGCGTGTCGCGCCCTCGGGCCAGGCTCCGCCCCGGGACTCCGGAGCGACTCTGACCGCGCGGTGGGTCAAGGCGTCGATCGCACTACCGCGACCTGAACGCCGTGCGAGGGTGGTTGGCGGACGGGCCGCCAACCACCCTACGCTCGACTGCTCTGCCACCCGGAGGTTCAGCGAAAGCCGAACACAGGCAGCGAACTGTCGTTACGCAACCTGACTAGTATGCCGCACGACCGGCGGCGGGTCTAATCGGGGTTACCTAGCTCACTTGATGATCTTGGTGACGAACCCGGCGCCGACGGTGCGGCCACCCTCGCGGATCGCGAACTTGAGGTTCTCCTCCATGGCGATGGGCTGGATCAGCTTCACCGTCATGGTGGTGTTGTCACCCGGCATGACCATCTCGGTGCCCTCGGGGAGGGTGACGACACCGGTGACGTCCGTGGTCCGGAAGTAGAACTGCGGACGGTAGTTCTGGAAGAACGGGGTGTGGCGGCCACCCTCCTCCTTGGAGAGGATGTAGACCGTCGCCTCGAACTCCGTGTGCGGGGTCGTGGTGCCCGGCTTGATGACGACCATGCCGCGCTCGACGTCCTCGCGCTTGATGCCACGCAGCAGCAGACCGACGTTCTCGCCCGCGCGGGCCTCGTCGAGCAGCTTGCGGAACATCTCGATGCCGGTGCAGGTGGTCTTCATCGACTTCTCGCGGATGCCGACGATCTCCACCTCCTCGTTCGGCTTGAGCACGCCACGCTCGGCGCGGCCGGTGACGACCGTGCCACGACCGGTGATCGTGAAGACGTCCTCGATGGGCATGAGGAACGGCTTCTCGGTCTCGCGCTCCGGCTGCGGGATCGCGGTGTCGACCGCGGTCATCAGGTCCAGCAGCTTGCCGGTCCACTCGGGGTCACCCTCGAGGGCCTTCAGCGCCGAGACCCGCACGACCGGCAGGTCGTCGCCCGGGTACTCCTGGTTCGACAGCAGCTCACGGACCTCGAGCTCGACGAGCTCCAGGAGCTCCTCGTCGTCGACCATGTCGCTCTTGTTGAGCGCCACGACGATGTACGGCACGCCGACCTGGCGGGCCAGCAGCACGTGCTCGCGGGTCTGCGGCATCGGGCCGTCGGTCGCCGCGACCACCAGGATCGCGCCGTCCATCTGGGCGGCACCGGTGATCATGTTCTTGATGTAGTCGGCGTGACCGGGGCAGTCGACGTGCGCGTAGTGCCGCGCCTCGGTCTGGTACTCGACGTGCGCGATGGAGATCGTGATGCCGCGGGCCTTCTCCTCCGGCGCCTTGTCGATCTCGTCGAACGGCGTGTACGGGTTCAGGTCCGGGTACTGGTCGTGCAGGACCTTGGTGATGGCCGCCGTCAGCGTCGTCTTACCGTGGTCGATGTGACCAATGGTGCCGATGTTGACGTGCGGCTTAGTCCGCTCGAACTTCGCCTTCGCCACTGGGTCCTCCTGTGGACTTCTTGGTTCGTACGCCCGGCGCGCCGGTCGGCGCTTAGGACTCTGTCGACAGCCTTTCCGGCCTGACGGCCGGAGAGCTTTGGTGGGTTCTGCGGCGATGAAGCCTACAGGCCCGGTCTCACGCGTTCCGACCGAGGTGGTCGCGGGCGGGAGCACCCTCCCGCGACCGCCTCGGATCATCGATCACGTCAGGTGAGGGTCACTCACCCGTCGCCTTGGCGATGATCTCCTTCGCGACCGAGGACGGAACCTCGGCGTAGGAGTCGAACTGCATGCTGTAGCTAGCCCGGCCCTGGGTCTTCGACCGCAGGTCGCCGACGTAGCCGAACATCTCCGACAACGGCACCAGAGCCTTGACGACGCGGGCGCCGCTGCGCTCCTCCATCGCCTGGATGATGCCGCGGCGGGAGTTGAGGTCGCCGATGACGTCACCCATGTTCTCCTCAGGAGTGGTGACCTCAACGGCCATCATCGGCTCGAGGAGCGCGGGGTCGGCCTTGCGGGCCGCCTCCTTCATCACCATCGAGCCGGCGATCTTGAATGCCATTTCCGACGAGTCGACCTCGTGGTACTGGCCGTCCAGCAGGGTGAGCTTGACACCCACCAGCGGGAAGCCGGCGAGGATGCCGTACTGCATGGCGTCCTGCGCGCCCGCGTCCACCGACGGGATGAACTCCCGGGGGATGCGGCCACCGGTGACGGCGTTGGCGAACTCGTAGGTCGGGGCGTCGTTGCCGAGCGGCAGCGGCTCCAGGCTGATGATCACCCGGGCGTACTGGCCGGAACCACCGGTCTGCTTCTTGTGGGTGTACTCGACCTTGTCCACCTTGCGGCGGATGGTCTCGCGGTACGCCACCTGCGGCTTACCGATGTTGGCCTCGACGTTGAACTCGCGGCGCATCCGGTCGACCAGGATGTCCAGGTGCAGCTCGCCCATGCCGGAGATGACCGTCTGACCGGTCTGGTCGTCCAGCTTGACGCGGAAGGTCGGGTCCTCCTCGGCCAGCCGCTGGATGGCGGTGCTGAGCTTCTCCTGGTCGGCCTTGGTCTTCGGCTCGATGGCGACCTCGATGACCGGCTCCGGGAAGGTCATCGACTCCAGGATGACCGGGTTCGCCGGGTCGCACAGGGTGTCACCGGTGGTGGTCTGCTTGAGACCCTGCACCGCGATGATGTCGCCAGCCTGGGCCGAGCTGCGCTCTTCCCGCTTGTTGGCGTGCATCTGGTAGATCTTGCCGATCCGCTCCTTGCGGTCCTTGGTGGAATTGACCACCTGGGAGCCGGACTCGAGCGTGCCGGAGTAGATCCGCACGTAGGTGAGCTTGCCGAGGTGCTTGTCCGTCTGGATCTTGAAGGCGAGGCCCGAGAAGGGCTCCGACTTCGACGGCTTCCGCTGCAGCGGGGTCTCGCCGTCGGTGGCCGTACCCTCGATCGCCGGGATGTCCAGCGGCGACGGCAGGTACGCGATGACCGCGTCCAGCATCGGCTGGATGCCCTTGTTCTTGAAGGCGGTGCCGGTGAGGACCGGGTTGGCCTTGCCGGCGATGGTGGCCCGACGGATGGCGTCCTTCATCTCCTCGACGGAGATCTCCTCGCCCTCCAGGTACTTCTCCATCACCGCGTCGTCGACGTCGGCCAGGGTCTCCACCAGCTTCTCGCGCCACTCCGCGGCGGAGTCGGCGAGGTCGGCCGGGATCTCCTCGATCGCGTAGTCCTCACCCTTCTGCGTCTCGCCGCGCCAGGTGAGGGCCCGCATCTCGACCAGGTCGACCACGCCGATGAAGTCGGACTCGGCGCCGATCGGGATCTGGAGGACCAGCGGGGTGGCGTTGAGCCGGTCGATCATCATCTGCACGCAGCGGAAGAAGTCGGCACCGGTCCGGTCGAGCTTGTTGACGAAGCACATCCGGGGGACGTTGTACTTGTCCGCCTGCCGCCAGACGTTCTCCGTCTGCGGCTCCACGCCGGCGACACCGTCGTAGACCGCGACCGCGCCGTCCAGCACCCGCAGCGACCGCTCGACCTCGACCGTGAAGTCGACGTGGCCGGGCGTGTCGATGATCTGGATCGTGTGGCCCTTCCACTCACACTTGGTAGCAGCGGAGGTGATGGTGATACCACGCTCCTGCTCCTGCTCCATCCAGTCCATGACGGCACCGCCCTCGTGGACCTCACCGATCTTGTACGTGATGCCGGTGTAGAACAGGATCCGCTCGGTGGTGGTGGTCTTACCGGCATCGATGTGGGCCATGATGCCGATGTTGCGTACGTTGGCGAGCGCGTCTGCGGCGGCCACTTCAATCCCTACTTATCGTCGTCTCGACACAACTGGTGGCGGTTCCGGCGCCCTCGCGGGCGCCGGAACCAGGGTGTTACCAGCGGTAGTGCGCGAAGGCCTTGTTGGACTCGGCCATCTTGTGCGTGTCCTCGCGCCGCTTGACGGCGGCACCGAGGCCGTTGCTCGCGTCCAGCAGCTCGTTCATCAGCCGCTCGATCATGGTCTTCTCACGACGGGCGCGGGAGTAGGTGACCAGCCAGCGCAGGCCCAGGGTGGTCGCCCGGGCGGGGCGGACCTCGACCGGGACCTGGTAGGTGGCGCCACCGACGCGGCGGCTACGCACCTCGAGAGTCGGCTTGACGTTGTCCATCGCCCGCTTGAGGGTGACGACCGGGTCGGTGCCGGACTTCTCACGGCAGCCCTCGAGGGCGGCGTAGACGATGCGCTCGGCGAGCTGACGCTTACCACGCAGGAGGATCTTGTTCACCAACTGGGTGACCAGCGGCGAGTTGTACACCGGGTCAGCGACCAGCGGCTTCCGCGGAGCGGGTCCCTTACGCGGCATGTCAGCTCTTCTCCTTCTTCGCGCCGTAACGGCTGCGCGCCTGCTTGCGGTTGCGGACACCCTGGGTGTCCAGCGAACCGCGGACGATCTTGTAACGCACGCCGGGGAGGTCCTTCACCCGGCCGCCGCGGACGAGCACGATCGAGTGCTCCTGCAGGTTGTGGCCGACGCCCGGGATGTAGGCGGTCACCTCGATCTGGCTGCTGAGCTTGACACGAGCGACCTTGCGCAGCGCCGAGTTCGGCTTCTTCGGGGTGGTGGTGTACACGCGGGTGCACACGCCGCGCCGCTGAGGGGAACCCTTCAGCGCCGGGGTCTTGGTCTTACTCGTCTTAGCCTGGCGGCCCTTTCGGACCAGCTGCTGGATCGTGGGCACCGGGTTTCTCCGCTCCCTTCGACCGCCTGGTGGCGGCCGCACCGTCTGCCGTAGCCGACCAGATGGTCGACTCTCCTACATTCCGACCAGGGCCACCTCGCGGTGGTCCCGGCACCCGCGGTCGGGCGTGTCGCCCAGCTCACGGCCCCGGCGCCGACGCTCGCGCGTTGTCGACGGGGTCTTGCACCGGCGCACGGCAGGCCGCGCGCCGGATCTTTGGCTTTGTCGTGCTCCCACGCGATCTCCGGCTCACCGGATCCAGCGCACGCACGAGTTGCCCGGGCTGGCCCGGGCACAAGGGGAAAGAGTACCTACCACAACCGCACAGGTCAAAACGGAGCGGCCTGCGGAGCGTCCACCGCCTGCCGATCGAACCCGTCGCGCCTACCCGCCCGTGGTGGGCACCTACGGACCCAAGTGTACCGGCTTCCGCGCGGACCGGCCCGTCGACCCCGTCACGGCCGCCGTCACGCCTCACGGGCGGGCGCGGGCGTCACCCGAGCGTCAGCAGCAACGCCAGCCCCAGGCCGAGCAGGCTGAGCAGCAGCCCCGCCCCGCCACAGCTGACGCCGGCCACCGCCAGGCCCCGCCCGGTGAACCGGACCGCCGGCGGGGCGGCCGGACGCCGGATCTGCCGCATCCCCAGCAGGCCGGCCACGACGGCGCCCGCGCCGGCCAGGACGCCCAGCACCGTGAAGGCGCCGGCCGCCCAGGCGCCGCCCACGCCGCCGACCGCGCCGACACAGATCACGAGCAACGCGACAAGCGTCGAGACGATCCCGGCCACCAGCGAACCCACGGCCAGGCCGGAGGTGACCGGCGGCACGTCGAGGTGCACCACGCCGAAGGACGTGCCCGCGACCGGGTCGACCCGCTTCGGCGGCCGGGCGGCCTCGCGCGGCGGCGATGGCGGGGCGAACGGGCCCGGACCCCACCCCGGGGCCGGCGACGGCCCCCCTGCCCCGGGCGAGGCACCCCACGGGGACACCGACGACGGGCCCGGGACCCCTGCCCCGGGCGAGGCGCCCCAGGGCGACGCCGGCGGCGGGCCCGGGTCCCCTCCCCCGGACGGGGCGTTCATGGGCGCCACCGGCGGCGGGTACCCCGGCGCGACGGACGGAGTGCCCGCGTCGGGTCGCGCCCACTGCGTCCCGCCGGGCGGGGCGTCGGGATGCGCGGCGGGGTGCGCCACGGGATCGCCGCCCGGGTAGCGCGCCGGTTCCGTCACGGGTCCTCCTGTCGACGTCTCGGCGTCCACCGCCGCGCGACGGACACCGGGCCAGGCTACCGCCGCCGGCCCGACGGCCCGCGCCCGGCGCGAGACCCGTTCCGCTCGGGCGGTCGGTCAGTCCATGTTCGGTGCGAAGTCCTGCCCGTAGGGCGTGTCGGCGAGCCGGACCACCCCGAGCACCACCGCGGCCACCACGCTGACGGCGACGAGCACCAGGCCCGTCCAGGCCAGCCGCTCCCCCCGCCGCAGCCAGGCGGAGCCGGTCAGGAAACCCCCCGAGGCGTACGCCTCCCGGCGCGCCTGGCGGGCGAGCTGGAGCGCCACCGTGGCCGGCACCACGCCGCCGATGAACAGGCCGGTCAGCGCGCCGATCAGGCCGAGTGCGAAGACCGCCCGCGCCTTGGTGGCCCGGGCCGGGTCCGGGTCGAGCGGATGGCGGGGCAGCCCCGGCTGGGCGACGGGCGCCTGCCCGGGTGCGGTCGTCATGCCCCCATCATGCCCCGGTGCGCTCCGCCGCGGCGCCCGCACGGGCCACCCCGGCCCCGGGACGCGACGAGGCCCCCGGCGCGTGCCGGGGGCCTCGTCGATCGTGCTGCTTAGCGGTACGACCCGAAGTCGAAGTCGTCCAGCGGAACCGCCTGGCCGCTGGCCGGCCCGAAGCCGTAGTCGGTCTCCGGGTAGCCGGTCATCGAGTAGACCTTGGCCTTCGCCTCCTCGGTCGGCTCGACCCGGACGTTGCGGTACTTGCTGATGCCCGTACCGGCCGGGATGAGCTTACCGATGATCACGTTCTCCTTGAGGCCGACGAGCGAGTCGCTGCGCGAGTTGATCGCCGCGTCGGTCAGCACCCGGGTGGTCTCCTGGAAGGAGGCCGCCGAGAGCCAGGAGTCGGTGGCCAGCGAGGCCTTGGTGATACCCATCAGCACCGGGCGGCCGGCGGCGGGCTCGCCGCCCTCGGAGACGAGTCGGCGGTTCTCCGACTCGAACAGCGCCCGGTCGACCAGCACGCCCGGCAGGAACTCGGTCGAGCCGGAGTCGATGACCGTCACCCGCTTGAGCATCTGGCGGATGATGATCTCGATGTGCTTGTCGTGGATGAGCACACCCTGCGAGCGGTAGACCTCCTGGACCTCACTGGTCAGGTGGACCTGGACCGCACGCGGACCCATGATCCGCAGAAGCTCGTGCGGGTCGATGGTGCCCTCGGTCAGCTTCTCGCCGACCGCGACGTGACCGCCGTCGTGGGTCCGCAGCCGGACCCGCTTGGAGATCTTGTCGTAGACGATCTCGTCGCTGCCGTCGTCCGGCACCACGATGATCTTCCGCGAGCGCTCGCCGTCCTCGATCCGGATCCGACCCGGGGTGTCGGCGATGGGCGCCTTGCCCTTCGGGACCCGGGCCTCGAAGATCTCCTGGACACGGGGCAGACCCTGGGTGATGTCCTCACCCGCGACGCCACCGGTGTGGAAGGTACGCATCGTCAGCTGCGTGCCGGGCTCACCAATCGACTGGGCGGCGATGATGCCGACCGCCTCGCCGACGTCCACGGTCTTGCCGGTCGGCAGCGAGCGGCCGTAGCACGCACCGCAGACGCCCAGCTTCGACTCGCAGGTGAGCACGCTGCGCACCCGGACCGTCTCCGTCCCGGCGGCGACGATCTTGTCGACCAGGATCGAGTTGATGTCCTGACCCCGCTCGGCGACGACGACGCCGTCCGGCCCCTTGATGTCGTCGGCCAGCGTCCGGGCGTGCACGCTGGTCTCGGCGTGCTCGTGCACGACCAGCTTGCCGTCGATCCGCTCGCCGATCTGCATCGGGATGGCGCGGTCGGTGCCGCAGTCCTCCTCGCGGATGATGACGTCCTGCGAGACGTCCACCAGACGACGGGTCAGGTAACCCGAGTCGGCGGTACGCAGGGCGGTGTCCGCGAGACCCTTACGGGCACCGTGCGTGGAGATGAAGTACTCCAGCACGGACAGACCCTCCCGGTAGCTGGCCTTGATCGGCCGCGGGATGATCTCGCCCTTCGGGTTGGCCACCAGACCACGGATCGCCGCGATCTGCCGGAGCTGGAGGAGGTTACCGCGAGCACCCGAGTTGATCATCTTCCACAGCGGGTTCTCCTGCGGCAGAGCGGTGTCCATCTCCTTGGCAACCTCGTTGGTCGCCTTGGTCCAGATCTGGATGAGCTCGCCGCGACGCTCCTCCGGGGTCATCAGACCGCGCTGGTACTGCTTGTCGATCTGGTCGGCTTCCTTCTCGTACCGCTCCAGGATCTCCCGCTTGCGCGGCGGGGCGATGACGTCCTCCATGCCGATCGTCACGCCGGACCAGGTGGCCCAGTGGAAGCCGGCCTCCTTGAGCCCGTCCAGGGTGGCGGCCAGCGCCACCTTGGGGAAGCGCTCGGCGAGGTCGTTGACGATCGCGGAGAGCTGACCCTTGCGGATCTCGTAGTTCACGAAGCGGTAGCCCTGCGGCAGCGTCTCGTTGAACAGCACCCGACCGAGGGTCGTCTCGACGGTCAGCGGCTCGCCCTCGACCCAGCCCTCCGGGGCGGTCCACGCCTCAGCGCCGGCGCCGTTGTCGACCCCGACCACGCCACGCAGGCGGATCTTCACCGGGGCCTGCAGGTGCAGCTCGCCGTTGTCGTACGCCATCCGCGCCTCGGCGTCCGAGCTGAACGCCCGGCCCTCGCCCTTCTCGCCCGCCGTGAGGTGGGTGAGGTGGTAGAGGCCGATGACCATGTCCTGGGTGGGCATGGTGACGGGCTTGCCGTCGGCCGGCTTGAGGATGTTGTTCGACGACAGCATCAGGATCCGCGCCTCGGCCTGGGCCTCGGCGGACAGCGGCACGTGCACCGCCATCTGGTCACCGTCGAAGTCGGCGTTGAACGCGGTGCAGACCAGCGGGTGGATCTGGATGGCCTTGCCCTCGACGAGCTGCGGCTCGAAGGCCTGGATGCCCAGGCGGTGCAGGGTCGGCGCCCGGTTCAGCAGGACCGGGTGCTCGCCGATGACCTCTTCGAGCACGTCCCACACGACCGGGCGCTGCCGCTCGACCATCCGCTTGGCGGACTTGATGTTCTGCGCGTGGTTGAGGTCGACCAGCCGCTTCATCACGAACGGCTTGAACAGCTCCAGCGCCATCTGCTTGGGCAGGCCGCACTGGTGCAGCTTCAGCTTCGGGCCGACGACGATGACCGAACGGCCGGAGTAGTCGACGCGCTTGCCCAGCAGGTTCTGCCGGAACCGGCCCTGCTTGCCCTTGAGCATGTCGGAGAGCGACTTCAGCGGGCGGTTGCCCGGCCCGGTGACCGGCCGGCCGCGGCGGCCGTTGTCGAACAGCGCGTCGACGGCCTCCTGGAGCATCCGCTTCTCGTTGTTGACGATGATCTCGGGCGCGCCGAGGTCGATCAGCCGCTTGAGGCGGTTGTTCCGGTTGATCACGCGGCGGTACAGGTCGTTCAGGTCGGAGGTCGCGAAGCGGCCACCGTCGAGCTGCACCATCGGGCGCAGGTCCGGCGGGATGACCGGCACGCAGTCGAGCACCATGCCGAGCGGCGAGTTGCGGGTGTTCAGGAACGCCGCGACGACCTTGAGCCGCTTGAGCGCCCGGATCTTCCGCTGGCCCTTGCCGGAGCGGATGGTCTCGCGCAGGTTCTCGGCCTCGGCGTCGAGGTCCATGTTCTGGACCAGCGCCTTGATGGCCTCGGCGCCCATGCCGCCGGTGAAGTACTCGCCGAACCGGTCCCGCAGCTCGCGGTAGAGCAGTTCGTCGGTGACGAGCTGCTTCGGCTCCAGCTTGCGGAAGGTGTCCAGCACCTCGTCCAGGCGGTCGATCTCGCGCTGGGCCCGGTCGCGGATCTGGCGCATCTCGCGCTCTCCGCCCTCCTTGACCTTGCGCCGGACGTCCGCCTTGGCACCCTCGGCCTCCAGCTCGGCCAGGTCGGCCTCGAGCTTGGTGGCCCGCTTCTCGATCTCCGAGTCGCGGCTGTTCTCGGCCTGCCGCTTCTCGGCCAGGATCTCGTTCTCGATCGTCGAGAGGTCACGGTGACGCGACTCGGCGTCCACGCTCGTCACAACGTACGAGGCGAAGTAGATGATCTTTTCGAGGTCCTTGGGGGCGAGGTCCAGCAGGTAGCCCAGCCGGCTCGGCACGCCCTTGAAGTACCAGATGTGGGTCACCGGCGCGGCGAGCTCGATGTGCCCCATCCGCTCGCGGCGGACC
The DNA here is from genome assembly GCF_049841735.1 of Micromonospora sp. DT46. Classification (NCBI taxonomy): domain Bacteria; kingdom Bacillati; phylum Actinomycetota; class Actinomycetes; order Micromonosporales; family Micromonosporaceae; genus Micromonospora; species Micromonospora sp. DT46. Next base: position 364,724 of record NZ_JBNCKW010000002.1, read on the forward strand.
TTCGACCGCGTCACCTCGACGCCGCAGCGCTCGCAGATGATGCCCTTGAACCGGACCCGCTTGTACTTACCGCAGTAGCACTCCCAGTCCCGCTGCGGACCGAAGATCTTCTCGCAGAAGAGCCCGTCCTTTTCCGGCTTCAGGGTGCGGTAGTTGATCGTCTCAGGCTTCTTGACCTCACCGTGCGACCACTGACGGATGTCGTCAGCGGTGGCGAGGCCGATGCGCAGCTCGTCGAAGAAGTTGACGTCGAGCACTATGTCCCCTATGTCGTCGTCTGTACTGCTAGCTAGTGGGTGGGGTCGGGAGCCGGCGAGCCGGCCCCCGACCGCTCACCTCAGACCTCTTCGACCGAGCTCGGCTCGCGCCGGGACAGGTCGATGCCCAGCTCCTCCGCGGCGCGGAACACCTCGTCGTCGGTCTCGCGCATCTCCAGGGCCACGCCGTCGCTGGACAGCACCTCGACGTTGAGGCACAGCGACTGCAGCTCCTTGAGCAGCACCTTGAACGACTCCGGGATGCCCGGCTCCGGGATGTTCTCGCCCTTGACGATGGCCTCGTAGACCTTGACCCGGCCGAGGACGTCGTCGGACTTGATCGTCAACAGCTCCTGCAGGGCGTACGCGGCGCCGTACGCCTGCATCGCCCAGCACTCCATCTCGCCGAAGCGCTGGCCACCGAACTGCGCCTTACCACCCAGCGGCTGCTGCGTGATCATCGAGTACGGACCGGTCGACCGGGCGTGGATCTTGTCGTCGACCAGGTGGTTGAGCTTCAGGATGTAGATGTAGCCGACCGCGATCGGGTCCGGCAGCGGCTCCCCGGAGCGACCGTCGAACAGCTGCGCCTTGCCGGTGGAACCGATCAGCTGCTTGCCGTCCCGGTTGGGCAGGGTCGACGCCAGCAGGCCGGAGATCTCCTCCTCGCGGGCACCGTCGAAGACCGGCGTGGCCACGTTGGTGTCCGGCTCCGACTCGTGCGCCTCGATGGAGCGCAGCTGGCGCTTCCACTCGGCGTCGTCGCCGTCGACGCTCCAGCCCGTCTTCGCCACCCAGCCGAGGTGCGTCTCCAGCACCTGGCCGATGTTCATCCGGGACGGCACACCGAGCGGGTTGAGCACGATGTCGACGGGCGTGCCGTCCTCCAGGAACGGCATGTCCTCGATCGGCAGGATCTTGGAGATGACGCCCTTGTTGCCGTGCCGGCCGGCGAGCTTGTCGCCGTCCTGGATCTTCCGCTTCTGGGCGACGTAGACCCGGACCAGCTCGTTGACGCCCGGCGGCAGCTCGTCGCCGTCCTCGCGGGAGAAGGTACGCACGCCGATGACCGTGCCGGTCTCGCCGTGCGGCACCTTCAGCGAGGTGTCGCGGACCTCGCGCGCCTTCTCACCGAAGATCGCGCGGAGCAGCCGCTCCTCCGGGGTCAGCTCGGTCTCGCCCTTGGGCGTGACCTTGCCGACCAGGATGTCGCCGGGGACGACCTCGGCGCCGATCCGGATGATGCCGCGCTCGTCGAGGTCGGCGAGCATCTCCTCGCTGACGTTCGGGATGTCGCGGGTGATCTCCTCCGGGCCCAGCTTGGTGTCCCGGGCGTCGACCTCGTGCTCCTCGATGTGGATCGAGGTGAGCACGTCCTGCTGCACGAGGCGCTGCGACAGGATGATCGCGTCCTCGTAGTTGTGGCCCTCCCAGCACATGAACGCCACGAGCAGGTTGCGCCCGAGCGCCATCTCGCCCTCGTCGGTGCACGGACCGTCGGCGATGACCTGACCGGCCTCGACGCGGTCGCCCTCGAAGACGACCGGCTTCTGGTTGACACAGGAGCCGGCGTTGGAGCGGCGGAACTTGTGCAGCAGGTACGTGCGGCGGTGGCCGTCGTCCTGGTGGATGGTGATGTAGTCGGCGCAGAGGTCCTCGATGACGCCGCCGACCTCGGCGACGACCACGTCACCGGCGTCGACCGCGGCACGGTATTCCATGCCGGTGCCGACGAGCGGGGACTCGGCCTTGACCAGCGGCACCGCCTGGCGCTGCATGTTCGCGCCCATCAGCGCCCGGTTGGCGTCGTCGTGCTCGAGGAACGGGATCATCGCGGTGGCGACCGAGGTCATCTGCCGCGGCGACACGTCCATGTAGTCGACGGCGCTCGGCACCACGTCCTCGGTCTCGCCGCCCTTACGGCGGCACAGGACCCGGTCCTCGGCGAACGTGCCGTCGGCCTTCAGCGGCGCGTTGGCCTGCGCCTTGACGAACCGGTCCTCCTCGTCCGCGGTCAGGTAGTCGATCTGGTCGGTGACCCGACCGTCGACGACCTTCCGGTACGGCGTCTCGATGAAGCCGAACGGGTTGACCCGGGCGAAGGTGGACAGCGCGCCGATCAGACCGATGTTCGGGCCTTCCGGCGTCTCGATCGGGCACATCCGGCCGTAGTGGGACGGGTGCACGTCGCGGACCTCGAAGCCGGCCCGCTCCCGGGACAGACCACCCGGGCCGAGCGCGCTCAGCCGGCGCCGGTGGGTCAGGCCCGCCAGCGGGTTGGTCTGGTCCATGAACTGGGACAGCTGCGACGTGCCGAAGAACTCCTTGATCGCCGCCACCACGGGACGGATGTTGATCAGGGTCTGCGGCGTGATCGCCTCGACGTCCTGGGTGGTCATCCGCTCGCGGACGACCCGCTCCATCCGGGACAGACCGACCCGGACCTGGTTCTGGATCAGCTCACCCACGGTACGCAGGCGCCGGTTGCCGAAGTGGTCGATGTCGTCGGCCTCGTAGCCGTCCTCACCGGCGTGCAGCCGGCAGAGGTACTCCACGGTGGCGACGATGTCGTCCTCGGTCAGGGTGCCGGTCGTGATCGGCACCTCCAGCTCGAGCTTCTTGTTGAACTTGTAACGACCGACCTTGGCGACGTCGTACCGCTTCGGGTTGAAGAAGAGGTTGTCGAGCAGGGTCTGGGCGTTCTCGCGGGTCGGCGGCTCGCCAGGGCGGAGCTTCCGGTAGATGTCGAGCAACGCCTCGTCCGCGCCGGCGATGTGGTCCTTCTCGAGCGTGGTCATCATCAGCTCGGACCAGCCGAACCGCTCGCGGATGCGCTCGGCCGACCAACCGACGGCCTTGAGCAGGACGGTGACGGCCTGCCGGCGCTTGCGGTCGATGCGGACGCCGACCGTGTCGCGCTTGTCGATGTCGAACTCCAGCCAGGCGCCCCGGCTGGGAATGACCTTGACGCTGGTGAGGTCGCGGTCGGAGGTCTTGTCCGGCTGCTTGTCGAAGTAGACGCCCGGGGACCGGACGAGCTGGCTGACCACGACGCGCTCGGTGCCGTTGATGATGAAGGTGCCCTTCGGCGTCATCATCGGGAAGTCACCCATGAACACCGTCTGGCTCTTGATCTCGCCGGTGGTGTTGTTGGTGAACTCCGCGGTCACGAAGAGCGGGGCGCAGTAGGTCAGGTCCTTCTCCTTGCACTCCTCGATCGAGGCCTTGACCTCGTCGAAGCGCGGAGCCGAGAAGGAGAGCGACATGGTGCCGGAGAAGTCCTCAATGGGACTGATCTCGTCGAGGATCTCCGCGAGACCCGAGCGTGCGTGCGGGTCGTCCGCCGACCGGCCCTGCCAAGCCTCGTTGCCGACGAGCCAGTCGAAGGACTCGTTCTGGATGGCGAGGAGGTTGGGGACCTCGAGGTGTTCGGTGATCCTGCCGAATGAAACTCGGCGGGGAGCGAATGCGCTCGACGTACGACTGGTCTTCGCAGGGCGGGAAGCTGCCAAGATGCGTCCTTCCGAGGACCGGTGCTGCAGAACGGCTGGTACGCGTGCACTCCAATGACCCCACCAGAAATATCCGTAAACGGACATTTCCGAGCAGGGGTCAAGTCGGAAGGCAGCGCAAACTAGCAGTGTAGCCGAGAGGCTAACCGCTGTCCAGCCCAACCCGCAGGTCGTCGCGGAACGTGCCTCGGGACCCCTGAACCGGGGTCGAACCGGGCCGCTCGGAACGCGACGTTCCTGCCGGGCCGCTCAGGTGCCGCGGCCGATGGTGTCGCCGCTGCCATTACCCAAGTGGTGGCCGTTGCAAGCGCGGAAGGTCTTGCTGTGTCAGCGTGCCTGTCGGTGCGGGGCCGCGTCAAGGCCCGGCATCCGGGTCGCCGCTTCTTTCCCACCGACGGGCTACTCCCGGGGCCCGGTCGCCGACCGTGGCGGCGCGTCGACGCCCTGCTCACCGCCCCTGTCGCCGGATCCACCACGAAGGCGGGCGGCGATCCAGTGTCGGATCACCGCCCGCCGTGACGCGGTGTGCCCCGGCTCACCGAGCCGGACACGCGCCTGGTGGTACGTCAGGTCACTTGAGGGTGACCTTGGCGCCCTCGCCCTCGAGCTTGGTCTTCGCCTTCTCGGCGGTCTCCTTGTTGGCCTTCTCCAGGACGGCCTTCGGAGCGGCCTCGACCAGGTCCTTGGCCTCCTTGAGGCCCAGGCCGGTCAGCTCGCGCACGACCTTGATGACCTGGATCTTCTTGCCGCCGTCAGCCTCGAGGATGACGTCGAACTCGTCCTTCTCCTCCTCGACCGGAGCGGCGGCGGCCGGGCCGGCCGGGCCGGCGACGGCGACCGGAGCGGCCGCGGTGACCTCGAAGGTCTCCTCGAACTGCTTCACGAACTCGGAGAGCTCGATCAGCGTCATCTCCTTGAACGCGTCAAGCAGCTCGTCGGTGCTGAGCTTCGCCATGTCTGGCGTCCTTTCCTGAATCTGTTAGGTAAGAACTGGGTGCGCCGCGGGGCCTCAGGCCGCCTCGGCGCCCTCCTTCTCGCGCTTGTCCTGCAGGGCGGCCGCCAGACGGGCGGTCTTCGACAGCGGGGCCTGGAACAGGGCCGCGGCCTTGCTCAGGTTGCCCTTCATCGCGCCGGCCAGCTTGGCCAGCAGCACCTCACGGGACTCCAGGTCGGCGAGCTTCGTGACCTCGGCCGCGGTAATGGCCTTGCCCTCGAAGACACCGCCCTTGATGACGAGCTTCGGGTTGGCCTTCGCGAAGTCGCGAAGCCCCTTCGCCGCCTCGACGACGTCGCCCGAAACGAAAGTCAGCGCGGTAGGACCGGAGAACATCTCGTCGAGGCCGGAGATACCAGCGTCGGTCGCGGCACGCTTCGCGAGCGTGTTCTTCGCAACGGTGTAGCTGGTCTCCTTGCCGAGCGAGCGCCGCAGCTGGGTGAGCTGGGAAACCGTCAGACCGCGGTACTCGGTCAGCACCGTGGCACCCGCGTTGCGGAAGCTCTCGGTCAGCTCAGCGACGGCCGTGGCCTTGTCGGCCCGGATCGGCTTGTCCGCCATGTCCCTCCTCTCTCGTTACTCGAGGCCGGTCACCGTCGTCGGCCGGAGCTTTCGACGGGGGCGCAGGTGCCACGACAACGAGAAAGGCCCCGGCGCAGGGCGCACGGGGCGAGGGCCGGCACACGGACACGGTCGGCGGACCATGCTCAGCACCGATTTTCGCTTACCGCCCTGCGCGGGTCGCCCGTAGTCGCGGGACCTTCGACCGTGCCGGGGCACGGTGACCAGCGGTCTCTGGGTGGAACTTCGCGGCCTAGGTTACGCGAGGAGCCCCGCGACCACCAAATCGCCCCCCGGTGGGCCGGGTCACTCCCCCGCACCCCGAGGGGCCGACGGTCAGGGTCGGTGACGCCGCCGCCACAGATACGCCGCTGCGGCCGCCGCGCTCCAGGCCACGGCCCAGGCGGTGAGCAGGCCCACCGTGGACGCGACCAGGCCGTCGGCGGCGGCCCGCGCGGTGGCCATCACCGGCGGCGCCAGCCACGGCGCCACCGAGCCGCTCAGGCCGAGGGCGACCGCGCCGACCCCGCCGAGCGCGAGCACCGCGACGCCGTAGCCGGCGCTGCCCGTGGAGGCGCGGCTGGCCAGCGCCCCGAGCGCCACCGCCGCGGGTACGGCCAGCAGGTGCGCCCACAGCCCGACGGCGATCCCCACCGGCACCGACCGGTCGCCCGGCCCCACCGGACCGGCGACCCCGCCCACCAGCCACGGGAAGACCAGCGCGACGGCCACCGTGCCGAGCCCGGCCACGCCGGCCGCCAGCAGCCCGGCCAGTCGCTCCCGGCGCACCCCGACGAGCGCCTGCGCCAGCCGGCGCTGCACGTCCGGCTCGACGTCCAGCAGCACCTTGGTCTGCCAGGCGAGCACCGGGAAGAGCACCACCGCCGAGACGCCGTACGCCTCCCCCGGCTGCGCCCGGCCGCCGCCGTAGAGGACGCCGAGAGCCACCAGGCCGGCCAGCAGCGGGGCCAGCGCCCGTCCCGTACGCAGGAAGCCCGCCAGCCGCAGCCGGAGCAGTGCGGTCACCGCGGCCCCCCGGTGGTCCCGCCCGTGGCCTCTGGCGCCCGGGCGACGGGCGGCGCGGCGGGGTCCACGGTCGCCGTCGGCGGCCCCTCGGCGTCGTCCGGGGCGGCCACGCCGGGTCGGGCGGGCCGGCGTACGCGAAGGATCCGGTGCCCCTCGGCGCGCAGCCGGGCGACGGTGCCGTCGACCCGCGCCACCGGGACCGCGACCTCGACCACCGCCAGCGCCGCCTCCGCCGACGGGGCGGCCTCGGTGACCGTGCCGTCCGCCACCGTCCACCGGCAGGCACCCGGCAGCCGGGCGATCTCGCCCCGGTGGTCGCTGACCAGCACCGAACCGCCCGCCGCCGCCACCTCGTCGATCACCTCGGGCACGAGGTCCCGGGTCGCGGCGTCGAGGCCCTCCCACGGCTCGTCGAGGACCAGCAGGCCGGGTGGACGCAGCATCGCCTGGGCCAGGCCGACCTTCTGGGCGGTGCCCTTGGACAGCTCCGGCAGGCGGACCCGGCGGAACCCGGACAGGCCCAGCCGGGAGGTCCAGTGGTCGACCGCGTGGCCGACGGCCGCCGGGTCGAGGCCGGCGACACGTCCCATGGCGGTCAGGTAGTGCTCGACGGTGAAGGGTTGGTCGGCCGGGAAGCGCTCCGGGACCCACCCGACGTGCCGGGGTCGACCGGTGACCCGCCCCCGGCTCGGCCGCAGCACCCCGGCCGCCACCTGGAGCAGGGTCGACTTGCCCACACCGTTGCGGCCGAGGACGACCACGACCTCACCGGGGCCGATCCGCACCGCGGCTTCCCGCAGCACCCACGGGCCCCGCCGCCGGTAGCGCAGCCAGACGTTCTCCAGGCGCACCGGCCGAGCATGCCACAACCGACACGGAACGGGGCGCCGCCACGATGTGGCGACGCCCCGTCACGGGTACGGATGCTCAGGCCTCGGCCGGAGCCTCCTGCAGGTTCTTCACCACGTTGGGGTCGACCGGGACGCCCGGGCCCATGGTGGTGGTGAGGGTGACCTTCTTGAGGTACTTGCCCTTCGCGGCGGACGGCTTGGCCCGCAGGACCTCGTCGAGGACCGCCGCGTAGTTGTCGATCAGCTGGGTCTCGGAGAACGAGGCCTTGCCGATGATCAGGTGCAGGTTGGAGTGCTTGTCCACCCGGAAGGTGATCTTACCGCCCTTGATGTCCGAGACCGCCTTGGTGACGTCCATGGTCACCGTGCCGGTCTTCGGGTTCGGCATGAGACCGCGCGGGCCCAGGATCCGCGCGATCCGGCCGATCTTGGCCATCTGGTCCGGCGTGGCGATCGCCGCGTCGAAGTCGAGCCAACCGCCCTGGATCCGGGCGACCAGCTCGTCGGTGCCCACCTCGTCCGCACCGGCGGCGACGGCCTCCTCGGCCTTCGCACCGGCGGCGAAGACGATCACGCGGGCGGTCTTACCGGTGCCGTGCGGCAGGTTGACCACGCCACGGACCATCTGGTCCGCCTTGCGGGGGTCGACGCCGAGGCGCATGGCGACCTCGACCGTGGCGTCGAACTTGGCGGAGGTGGTGTCCTTGGCCAGCTTCACGGCCTCGGCGGGGGTGTAGAGCTTCGACCGGTCGATGACCTCGGCGGCCTTGCGGTAGCTCTTGCTGCGCTGCATTTTCTACGTACTCCTGTGGTCTATGGCGGGCCGCGGCTTCACGCGCGCCCTCCCACGAACTGGATCTGGCGGTGACCGAGGTCAGTCGTTGACGACGATGCCCATCGACCGGGCGGTGCCGGCGATGATCTTCGCAGCCTGGTCGATGTCGTTGGCGTTGAGGTCGACCATCTTCTTCTCGGCGATCTCACGCACCTGGGCCTGCGACACCGAGCCGACCTTGTCCTTCTGCGGGACGCCCGAGCCCTTCTCCACCCCGGCGGCCTTGAGCAGCAGCCGGGCGGCGGGCGGGGTCTTCAGGACGAAGGTGAAGCTGCGGTCCTCGTAGACGCTGATCTCGGCGGGGACGATGTCGCCCCGCTGAGCCTCGGTCTGCGCGTTGTAGGACTTGCAGAACTCCATGATGTTCACGCCGTGCTGGCCGAGCGCGGGGCCGACCGGCGGCGCCGGCGTGGCCTGGCCCGCCTTCAGCTGAAGCGTGAAAGTCTTGACGAGCTTCTTCTTCGGAGGCATGTCTCTTCCTGGGGCTTGGAACTGGGAAAGGTGCCGGCCGCAGGCGCGCACGGTCAGCGCGATGCGACAGCGGCGACGTTCTAGAGTAGCGCAGCGTCCCGCCGCCGCCTGCGCCGAGGTCGGGCGGGGGGCGGAACAGGTACGCCGGCGGCGGGCCGCTGCCCACCGCCGGCGCTCCCGACGTCAGATCTTGGCGACCTGGTTGAAGTTCAGCTCCACCGGCGTCTCGCGACCGAAGATCGACACCAGCACCTTGAGCTTCTGCTGGTCGGCGTTGATCTCACTGATCGTCGCCGGCAGCGAGGCGAAGGCGCCGTCGGTGACGGTGACCGAGTCGCCGACCTCGAAGTCGAGGACCTTGATCTCGGGCTTGGCCTTCTTCTGCTCGGTCTCGACGGCCGGCGCCAGCCACTTCAGCACCTCGTCGAGGGAGAGCGGGGCCGGGCGGTCGGCCCGGTCCGTCGCGCCCACGAAGCCGGTGACACCCGGCGTGTTGCGCACGCAGGAGTAGGACTCGGCGGTCAGCTCCATCCGGACCAGGATGTAGCCCGGGAAGACCTTGGCCTGGATCTGCGACCGCTTCCCGTTCTTGACCTCCACCTCTTCCCGGGTCGGCACCTCGACCTGGTAGATGTAGTCCTCCATGTCGAGGCTCGTGATCCGGGTCTCGAGGTTGGTCTTGACCTTGTTCTCGTAGCCGGCGTACGAGTGCACCACGTACCAGTCGCCCGGCGCGTAGCGCAGCTTCTGCCGCAGCTCGGCGACCGGGTCGTAGTCCTCGTCCGGCGCGGGCTCGGTGGTGGGGAACTCCGGCTCGCTGGCGGCCTCGACCGACTCGTCACCAGCCGCCGTCGCCACCGTGGACTGCTCGTCCGTGGTCTCGGCGGTCTCGTCGTACTCAGGCACGCTCGCTCACTTCCGTCACTATCGGCTCAGTCGGCCGGTCAGCTGGGGTTGCCGAAGACCCACAGCACGCCCTTCGCGAAGGCGAAGTCAAGGCCGGCCACGATCGTCAGCATCACCGCGACGAAGGCGACCACAACGGCCGTGTAGGTCAGCAGCTCCTTGCGGGTCGGCCAGATGACCTTACGCAGTTCCGCCACGACCTCGCGGATGAATCGGGCGATGCGGCCGAACAGACCGACCCGGTCGGTTTCCGCCTTGGTCTTCGGCTTGCTGTCCGCCGAATCCGCCTTCGCCCGCGAGCGCGTCGCGGTGCCGCCCCGGGATACCGGCTCCTCGGCGTCGGTGGCGTCGTCATCGGCCACGTCGTCGACGACCTCGTCGTGCAGACGGTCGTCGCCGGCGTCCTCGCCGCGCCGCTTCTTGTCGGCCACTTCGCCCTCCGTCGCGGGATGTCGGGGTCGCACGCTGTCGGGCGTGCGCGGCGCTTGGTCACGCCGGCCGGACCAACCGTCCCGCGACGGGCCGCGGCCGGCGGATCAGCCGGGAGGACCCGAATGCCTCGGGGCCACCCCGCCGATGCCACCACCACGGGCCGGACGCCGCCGTAAGGCGGCGCGACCCACGGGAACGGTCAGGCCTGAGGCGCAGGGGTGACAGGACTTGAACCTGCAGCCTGCGGTTTTGGAGACCGCTGCTCTGCCAATTGAGCTACACCCCTGTGCGGCAATGCTCATCCCGCCCGGTCATGCACGACCGTGCAGGGGTTACTTGCCCCACGGCGGACCAGTGTACGGGTAGCGGCACCACTTTCCCAACCGGTCTGCCCCTCGCGCGTCGGATGCCTGGTCAGCGGGCCGTCCGGACGGTCGCGCGAGCCTGCGAGAGCACCTTCTCCCCCCGGCAGACGGCGGTCACGTCGAGCCTGGTCAGGCCGTCCTCGGTGACCTCCCGGACCACGGCCGTGACCTCGATCTCGGTGCCCTCGTCGTCGTCCGGGACGACCACCGGCCGGGTGAAGCGGACGTTGTAGTCGACGATCGCGTCGGGCGCCCCGGCCCACTCCGCCACCGCGCGGCCGACCAGCGCCATGGTGAACATGCCGTGGGCGATCACGCCGGGCAGACCCACCTTCGTGGCGGTCCGGTCGTTCCAGTGGATCGGGTTGAAGTCCCCCGAGGCGCCGGCGTAGCGGACCAGGTCCGCGCGCGTCACCCGGAACGTCCTGGCTGGCAGTTCCATCTCAGCCCTCCCCGCGTACGACGAGCTTCGACCAGACGGTCACGACCGGCTCACCGGCCGGGGTGGCGACCTCGGTGCGGGTGGTCAGGAAGCCGTGCCCGCCACGGCTGCTGACGTCGTCGATGACGCTGACGCAGACCAGCTCGTCCCCCGCCACCACCGGCCGGGCGTAGGCGAAGCGCTGGTCGCCGTGGACGACGCGGCTGTAGTCGACGCCGAGGGCCGGGTCGTCGATGATCTGCTGGTTGGCCGCCATCGTGAGCACGATGGGGAAGGTCGGCGGGGCGACCACGTCCGGGTGGCCGAGCGCGCGGGCGGCCTCCGGATCGTGGTGGGCCGGATCGGCGGCGCCGATCGCCGTGGCGAACTCGCGGATCTTTTCTCGGCCCACCTGGTAGGGGGCGGTCGGCGGATACGTCCGGCCGACGAAGGACGGGTCCAGGGACATGCCGCGAACCTACACGCAAACGCCGATCGCCGATCCGTACGGTCGGCGGCGGCCGGAGCCGCGCCGTCCCTACGGACCGGCGATCGGGAAGTGCCTGAGGACCGGGCCGGCGGTGCCGGCCGTGGGTCAGCGGGTCTCGCGGTGGACCGTGTGCTTGCCGTCCCGCGGGCAGAACTTCTTCAGCTCGATGCGGTCGGGGTCGTTACGACGGTTCTTGCGCGTGATGTAGTTGCGCTCCTTGCACTCCACACACGCCAAAGTGATCTTCGGCCGGACATCGGTCGCCTTCGCCACGGCGGAGTGCCTTCCTCGCTACGGGTAACAACTACGGCGCATCAGCCTACGCGCTGACGGCGCGGACATGCAAAGTGGGCGCCAGTGGCGCCCATCCCACCGACCGCCGGGAGCTGGCCCGGTGGACGAGAGTAGCGGTGGCCGGACTTGAACCGGCGACACAGCGATTATGAGCCGCTTGCTCTACCATCTGAGCTACACCGCCGTGGCGGGTCCAGCCGGACCCTCTGAGCCCCCTTACGGAATCGAACCGTAGACCTTCTCCTTACCATGGAGACGCTCTGCCGACTGAGCTAAGGGGGCCTGCGCGATCTCCCCGGGGGGTGACGCGCAGGGGATACATTACACGGCCGTGCGGCGGAGATGAAATCGGATCCCCCACAGGCGCGTCTCCGCAGTTCAGGGCACGGCCCGCAGCCGGGGCAGCTCCCCCGGGGAGATCGTCTCCGGGTCCACCTGGGCGCCGAACCAGGCCTCCAGCCGCTCGTACGGCAACGGGCGGCTGAACAGGAAGCCCTGGCCGATCTCGCAGCCGATGTCCTGGAGCAGCTCCAGGGTCAGCTCGCTCTCCACGCCCTCGGCGACCACGGCCAGGCCGAACTGCTGGGAGAGCGTGACCACCGCGTTGACGATCGCCAGGTCGCCCGGGTCCGTCGCCATGCCCTGCACGAAGGAGCGGTCGACCTTCACCTCGTGCACCGGCAGGCGGCGCAGGTGGGCCAGGGACGAGTCGCCGGTGCCGAAGTCGTCCACCGACAGCCGTACGCCGAGGTCCCGCAGTCGCCGCAGGGTCGGGATGGGCCGGTCGGTGCCGTCCAGTACCCCGGCCTCCTTGATCTCCAGCGTGAGCAGCTGCGGCGGCACGCCGTACTCGTCGAGCAGCTCCTTGACGCGGGCCGGGAAGTGCTGGTCGGTGAGCGTACGCGCGGAGAGGTTGACCGCGACGGCGAGCGGCTGGCCGGCGTGCGTCCAGTCCCGGCTGCGCCGCAGCCCCTCGCGGAGCACGAACTCGGTGAACCGGCCGAGCTGGCCGGTGTGCTCGGCCACCGCGACGAAGTCCTCCGGGGCGACCGTGCCGTGCGCCGGGTGCTCCCAGCGGGCCAGGCACTCCACGCCGACCAGCCGGCGGTCGCGCAGCGTCACCTTGGGCTGGAAGTAGACCTCCAGCTCGTCGGCGTCCAGCGCGCGCCGCAGGTCGCCGGCGAGGCCGAGCCGCCGCAGCGACCGCGACTCCAGCGTCGGGCTGAACAGCTGCACGCTGCCCGGCACGGACTTGGCCGCCGTCGCCGCCAGATCCACCCGTTGCAGCAGGGCGACGGCGTCGCTGCCGTGGTCGGGGTGCACGGCGACACCGACGGCCGTGTCCACGTCGAGGGTGAGCGCGTCGAAGACCATCTCGTCGCGGATCTGCTCGCGCAGCTGCGCGGCCAGCTCCATCGCCGCCTCGGCGCTCTCCAGGCGCAGCGTCACCAGGAACTCGTCCCCGCCGGCCCGCCCGACCAGGGCCGCCGAGGGTACGCAGGAGCGCAGCCGGTTGGCGACCTCCACCAGGACCTTGTCGCCGGCGGCGTGCCCGAGCGACTCGTTGACCTGGCGCAGCCGGTCGACGTCGAACAGCAGCAGGGCCACCACCTCGCCGGGCGCCCGGATCTTGACGGCCTCCTCCAGCGCGCCCGTGATCCGTCGCCGGTTCGGCAGCCTGGTCAGCGTGTCGTGGCTGGCGTCGTGCCGGAGCCGGTCGACCAGCCGCGAGTTTTCCAACGCCACCGCCGCGTGCGCCGCCACCGTCTCGAAGAGCGGCACGTCGGTGCGGACGAAGTAGTTGCTGTCCCCCAGCCGGTTGGCCACCTCCAGCGTCCCGATGACCGCCTGGCCGGACCGCAGTGGAAGGACGATCACGTCCTTGACCCGGTGCGTCGAGAGGGGGGCGCGCAGGTCGCCGTCGGTCGTCAGTCCTCGACCGACGGCCACGGTGCGGCCCTCGTCCCGGGCCCGTTCCCGCAGGGCGGCCGGGGTCTTGGCGAAGTCGAGCAGACCGGGGGCGTCGTTGCGCGCGGTCAGCAGCACCTCGGGGTGCCGGCCCTGGGCGGGCAGCCAGAGCGTCGCGTACTCGGCCTGCATGAGCGCCCGTACGCGGCCCAGGAGGGCGTCGGGCAGCGTGCCGTACTCACCGCTCTCGCTGACCGCGCGGCTCAGCTCGTACATGTCGGTGAGGGTGCGGTGCTGCCGGAAGAACTGCGCGTACGCCCGGTAGACGAAGGCCAGCGCGACGAGGAGCGCCCCCAGCAGCAGCAACGACCACCAGGTGGCCGCGATGAGGATGAGGACGATGATGCCGATGGCAATATTGATCATCGCTGCCAGAAGCCCCGGCATCGACTGCCGGAACGCGCCCCGGCCCGCCTGCCAGCCCTGCAACAGTGTGTGCACGCCGGCGACCGAGGCCATGCTCAGCAGGTTCACCATGCTGGCCGCAAAGAACAGCTTGAGCCAGGTGGCCGGGCCGACATCCTCGACGGGCGGCAGGGCCTGGAGCACGAGGACGGCCAGGGACGAACCCGCGGCCGCGCGGCCCACGTTGAACCAGAACTTCGTCGGGCCGAACCGGTGCCTGAGGTGCGACACGGCCGACGCGACCGTGTAGATCATGACAACCGTCAGCGGTTCGACGAGATAGAACGCCAGGACCAGTGGGATCTCGGTCAGGGTCACGCCGAGGGACTGCCGCCGAACGGTGAAGTTCAGTACCGGGATCCCGGCGGCCACCATGGCCACGAGAAGTGGCAGCGCGAGCGACCACCCGCCGAACGGCTGCGGCGCGACCAAGCCGACCGCCGTCGTGCAGACGATGGCGATCAGGGCCAACGGCCCGGTGATCAGCCACGCGTATTCAGTCGAGCGGGGGCCGGTGGGGCCACGACCCGCCATCCCGTGCCCCCTTACCGGCCCGCCGGTGTCACGTCATCGAGCGGTGGTCACTCAACGAGGCGCGGGCATGTTCCAGATGATGTCGGCGGTCTGGAGATCTCCGAATCCCTGGAGGTCACCGACCAGGACGCCGCTCGCGAGAACGGCGAGCGCGAAAAGCGAGCCAAGCAGCTGGCCGAGCTTTCGACGAGACATGGTTGCTCCTGCAGGGGAAGTGTCACGGGGATGGTGGAGGTTCCACGATCGTGCCACAAGGCAGGTACCCAGAAAAGCGGTGCGTGTACCGCCGGGCCGAGCGTCGGCGACGTTCCGCCGTTCGGCCCACGGGCCGCCCCGACCGAGCCCTGATCACGGGGGCTGAGTGGGCATCATGCACTTCGCACATTGCGGATTGCGACCTTCCGCGCAATTCGGGGAAGGTCCGGGAGTCCGGGCGTACCCACCTTCACCGTGGGTGACCTCCTGCCCGGGAGGAGGCCCGGCCGGACATCGACCACCATACTCGTTCTGCGCCAGCGCGCCAGGGCTGAGACGACGGACCGACAAAGCTCCGCCACGAACCCGGGTAGGAGCATTCAGGACGGCGGTCCCGTGGCTGCTATCTGCCGCAGGCTGGGCACCGCTCGCGCACCGGTACCGCCGGGGTGTCGGCCGCCGCGCCGGAATGTGCCCGGACTGCGAGCGCCCCGGCCAGAGACGCCGCGCCCGCGAGAAGGACGGCGACGGCGGTCCCGGCGCCGACGCGGAAGTCGGCATGGCCGGCGCCGACCACGGGCGCGACGTTCTCGGTCAGGGGACCCAGGGCGAGCAGTCCGACGGGAGTGAGCAGGACGAGAAGAGCCCAGATGCCCCGGGCGTCGCCGCGCAGGGACAGCACGGCCGCGGCGAGCATGGCGGCCAGCAGAAGGACCGCGCCGGTTTCCGGGAGGAACGCGCCCCCGTAGCTGAACCGGTAGAACCACGCGCCCTTCCCGGCCAGGACCCCGACTGCGACGAGAGCCGACCCCAGTGCGATCGGCAAGGGTACGAGGCGGTGGCGTAGCGCCGTGTGGGAGGGAAGTGCCAGTGCCAACACGCCCAGGGCCGCCTGAGGAAGCAGAACGAACAGGTACGGGCGGGGCAGCCCGAACAGGGCGGCGACGGGTACCACGGCGACGGTGGACACCAGCGCCAGTCCGATCGCGGCGCGGGCCCACCGGGCCGGCCCGAGAACATGAACGACGGCGGCCAGCAGCCAGCAGGCCCAGACGACGATGCCCGTGGTGGCGAACGGCCCGAAGGCCGGCGAGCCCCACATACCCGGCGTGGTGACCACTTCGGCGGCGGCCCAGAAGCCAGCGAGGGCGGTCGCGGTCAGGTGGCTCAGAACAGCGGCGAGGCGTACGCCGGGTATGAGGTCGGCAGCGCCGGCGGCGCGCAGGCGCTCACGCCCACCCCCGGCCAGCACGTCCCCCACGTCGAGGATCGACGGCCAGCGGCGGTCGGGCGCGGCCAGGTCGAGATACGTGCCGACGATCTCGCCGCCCCGTGCCTGGCGGTACGCGGCGGGATACGCCCGCAGCAGTTGCCGGTAACGGCGTTCCAGGTCCCTCACGCCGGTCCTCCCGGGGCAGGCCGGGCGGCGGTACGGGCCCAGAAGGTGGGTTCCCCCGGTGGTGTGTCCACGACTCGGAATGTATCGGCTACGAAGGCATTTGACGGCGGAACCGCCACAGCCACGCATTGAGGTGTGCGGCCTGAATCCCTCAGACCGGCGCCGGGCGACAGGGAGCGCAGGGTCACCTGCTCCCGCCATGGTCCCGGGTGCTCAGCCGTGTTGCTCGATGCTGACCAGCAACTGCGTAACCCGAGTCCTGATGTCGTCGCGAACCTGGCGGACGATGTCGAGGGGTTGGCCGGCGGGGTCGGTGAGCTTCCAGTCCTCGTAGCGCTTGCCGGGGAAGACGGGGCAGGCGTCGCCGCAGCCCATGGTGATGATGACGTCGCTGGCTTCGGCCGTGTCCCAGGTGAGTTGGGCCGGCGTCTGGTCGACGATGTCGATGCCGACCTCCCGCATGGCGTCGACGGCGACGGGGTTGATCTGGCCGGCGGGTGCGCTGCCAGCGGAGCGGACCTCGATGGTGTCTCCGGCGAGGTGGCGCAGCCAGGCGGCGGCCATCTGGGAGCGGCCGGCGTTGTGGACGCAGACGAACAGGACGCTGGGTTTGTGGCTCATCGGTGATGTCCTTCCCATCAGATGACGTTCGGGCTGCGGCGCTCGATGAGGGTGACGTCGCGCCAGGTTCCGTGGTGACGGCCGACGCGTTCGCGGGTGCCGACGGTGCGGAAGCCGCAGGCGGCATGCAGGGCGAGGCTGGCGGAGTTCTCGGGAAAGACGCCGGATTGGATGGTCCAGATGCCGGCCTGCTCGGTGGAGGCGATCAGGGCGTCGAGCAGGAGGCGGCCGATTCCCTGGCCGCGGGCGTCGGGGTGGACGTAGACGGAGTGCTCGACGACCCCGGCGTAGACGCACCGGTCGGAGACGGCGGAGCAGGCGACCCAGCCGAGGACCCGGCCGGTGGGGTCGATGGCCACCCAGCGGTGACCAGGTAGCCGACTGGCGGTGAACTGCTCCCAAGTGGGCGGCTCGGTCTCGAAGGTGGCGTTGCCGGTGGCGATGCCGAGCCGGTAGATGTCCAGCACGGCGTCGGCGTGCTGATCGCCCATGGCGGCGACGGTGATGCCGGTGGCGCCGGCGGGGGCGGTCATCGGTTCTCCCGGGCGAGGTGCGGCACGACGACGTTGTCGGCGGAGTCGGCGGCGTGGGGATACCAGGCGGCGAGGGCGGCGACGGCGACCAGGCCGCCGACGAGCTGGGCGGCGACGAAGCCGGGCACCGACGCCGGGGCGATGCCGGCGAAGGTGTCGGTGAACGCGCGACCGATGGTGACGGCGGGGTTGGCGAACGAGGTCGACGAGGTGAACCAGTAGGCCGCGCCGATGTAGGCGCCGACGGCGGCAGGGGCAGCGGAGGTGCGGCCGGTGTGGGCGAGGGCGAAGACCAGGACGACGAGACCGGCGGTGGCGACCACCTCGGCCAGCCACAGGTTCCCGCCGGTCCGCTCGGTACGCGACCAGGCCACGGCCGGCAGGTCGAACATCAGGCCAGCCAGCACCGCCCCGGTGATGGCTCCGCCGGTCTGGGCGGTGGTATAGGCGGCGAGGTCGCGGGCGGTCAGGCCGGTGCCGGCGCGGCGGCCGAGCCACCAGTCGACGGCGGAGACGACCGGGTTGAAGTGCGCCCCGGACACCGGCCCGAACATGAGGATCAGCGCGCCCAGGGCGAGGGCGGTGGCGATCGCGTTCTCCAGGAGCTGGAGCCCGACGTCGTCGGGAGAGAGCCGGGAGGCGGCGATCCCGGAGCCGACGACGGCGGCGACCAGCAGGGCCGTACCGGTGAACTCAGCCGATGCCCGGCGGGCCAGGGTGAGGGTCACGCGGTGGCCTGCGCGGACCCGGCGGGGAGGTCCAGCAGCGCGCCGAGCTGCCGAAATGCTTCCGGGCGGGCCCGGTACCACACCCAGGTGCCGCGACGGTCGGAGTCGACCAGGCCGGCCTCGCGCAGCACCTTGAGGTGGTGGGAGATGGTCGGCCCGGACAGGTCGAACGCCGGGGTCAGGTCGCAGACGCAGATCTCCGGCACGGAGGCGATCATCGACATCAGCCGCAGCCGGATCGGGTCGCCCAGCGCCTTGAACATCGGCGCGACCACCGCCGCCTGCTCGGCCTCCAGCGGACGGACCGCGATCGGGGAGCAGCAGGCCACGGCCTGGAGGTCCACCACCGGCAGCACTTGTTTCGACATGCCTCTAGGTTGACAGATGTCGAAACAGGGTGCAACGTAGGGCCTGCTTCGAAAAACATCTAGGCAAGGGCGAAGTAGTGCTCAAGCTGTTCTCCCGTCGTCGCAACACCCGCGTTCGAGACGTGACGCTCTGCGAGCCGTGCGGGCAGGTCTGCACTACGGACTGCCACGCCGACGCCCGTTACGAGCGCACCCGTACCACCGCTCTCACCAGCCACCACATCCGCTGAATCCGTCAGGAGGGGAACCATGTCCCGCGTCCAGCTCGCCCTGCGTGTATCCGACCTCGAAGGCTCCATCGCCTTCTACTCGAAGCTGTTCGACACCGAGCCGGCCAAACGTCGCCCCGGCTACGCCAACTTCGCCATCGAGAACCCGCCGCTGAAGCTCGTGCTCCTGGAGGGCGAAGCCGACCAGCCCACCGTGATGGACCACCTGGGCGTCGAGGTGTTCAGCACCGACGAGGTCAACGCCGCCACCAGGCGCCTCACCGACTCCGGCCTGATCACCCTGGAGGAGAACAGCACCGAATGCTGCTACGCCCTCCAGGACAAGGTCTGGGTACGCGGCCCCGGCAACGAGCCCTGGGAGGTCTACACCGTCAAGGCCGACTCCGACCAACTGGACAAGGTCAGCGAGAGCGCGTGCTGCACCCCCGCCACCGACAAGGAAACGGTCACCGCCGGAGCCGAGGGAAACTGCTGCTGACCGCTGCGAATCCGCGCCCGCCCTCGATTCAGAGGGTGGGCGCGATTGCTCTGGCGGGCGTGACCCCGCGGACAGCATCGGCCGGAGACAGCCCCGGCTTGGCAGCGGACCATGTACCGATGCACAGCGAGGATGCCCCCACCCGCCTTCAAAACGCCGCCATCCTCTGGAGCGTCGGATCGAGTACGGCGGCCGACGTAATCCAAGCAGCCTGTGACTGCCTCGTTACGGGCGTAGACAGTCCGACCCTTAACATCCTGGCGGGCGTTTCGCCGGCCCGAGGTAGCGAGAATCAGGAGTTGCGCCGCTGGCTCGAAGGCGCACTCGTGGAACTTTCCCTGACCTACTACCGGGAGGGAAGCCGAGAGGGTGAAGAGGAAGCCCTCCGGATCATGGCCCGCCGACTGCTCGCACAGACCGTCACGCCCCGCGATCTGTCGTCCTGGGCATACCGGTTCATCACCTATGACGGCACTCCCCTGGCAGCCGATCTGATCGCTCTCGAAAGCGCCTACGACTACGTCGACTCCGTCTACAACGGGCACCCGTACACGGGTACAACGACTGCGGACCTCGACGCAGACGTCATCGCAGAAGCTCGGCGTTTGATCGGCGACGCCACAGCCGAGAGCAGCTGAACCACTGACGTTCATCCGAAGGCGTCGCCGCTCTTGTCGTTCATGGTGTGGTTCCCCTTGGGTGCAGTTCGCGTAGGCACGAAGGAGGACGGTGACGCCATGGCCTAAGCGCCGCATGGCGGAGCGCTTGCGCCGGCGGCCGGGCTCGCCATCGGTGTCCTCGTTGGTGTTGCCGTGGGGCGTTCCAACGCGCCCGCGCAGACCTTCCGCAGCGATGGGGTCGGACCGTCATCGACTCACCCCGCCTGGAGCCGAATGCGGTGGTGCCGGTCGCAGGTCCGCCGGTACTGTCCGGGCTCATCATGAACCCGAACGGCGAGGTCGAGATGGAAAGCGGTGGCGGAACGACGGTGCTGTGGCGCCCGACCGGACCGAAAGAACTCGGCCTCGTACGCGACTCGGGATGGCGAAAGTGGCCGCCGCGCCTGCCGGACCAGCCGATCTTCTACCCGGTTCTCAACGAGGACTACGCGGTCATGATCGCCCGAGACTGGAACGTGCCCGCCTCCGCCGTCGGGTACGTGACCCGATTCCACGTCGAGACGGACTTTCTCAGCCGCTACCCGGTGCGGCAGGCCGGCGGTGACACCATCCTGGAGCTGTGGGTGCCAGCCGAGGAACTGGACGAGTTCAACGCGCACATCGTCGGGCTGATCGAGGTCGTGCACGAGTTCCGGTAGCCGACCGACGGCATGCGTGGTGCCATCGGATGATCCCGACGACCGGTCGTCACACGCACTGCCCATGCCAAGCCCAGAGGTGCCAGCAGCACCGGCAGCCACATCCTGAGATGTGCCCCCACAAACATGATCGACCCGGCCACGATCTGTCCAGAACGAGTCGTAGGGCGCTGGACGCAGCCGAACTCGGCCAGACCAACGAAAACTGCCCCCGATCAGCATTCCTGCTGGTCAGGGGCCGTTGGTGCTCCTGGTGGCGGGTAGAGGATTCGAACCTCTGCAGCTTTCGCGATGGATCTACAGGGCGTCGGCGATCTTGATTGAATCAACCGCGCTGACCTGCTGCTTCTCGTCGCCATCCGGACGCGCGACGCCAGCCCGCCCACCATCTGCCCACACCCGGGACATTGCCTCCGCGCGGTCGATCGCGTGCATCAATTGACGTGCGCCGAATTCCTCGAACGCGTCGACCCGCGCCATGCCCAAGGCTTCCAGGAGTCGGACCGAACGGGTGTTCGCCTCCTGAGTGACAGCGATCAGCCGGGCGGCGTCCGCGAACCGGTCGAAGGCCAACCCGATGGCCGCCGCGCATGCCTCCCGGGCGTACCCCCTCCCCCACCACTCCGGTAGGAAGACGTACGACAACTCAAGATCACCTGTGCGGTACCGGCCCAGGTGGCACCTACCGACGGCCTCCCCGGAGTGCGTCGCCACCATCAGTCCGCCCGCCTGGTCATATCTCCGCCGCTCGGCCACTTCCTCATCAGACACCGGGCCACCGAGGTATCGCCGCATCACCGGGTCACGCCACATCCGTTCAATGGCAGCCATGTCGGACGAGTGAACCTCTCGCAGCACGAGCCTGTCCGTCACTGTCAGTGGCGAAACCACTTCACTAGTCATCGCCTCAGTCTGCACTTGTCCCGCGCTCATCCGAAGGCGTCGCCGATCTTGTCGTTCATGATCACGGCCGCGTGTGAGGTGGTGTCCCACTGCGGCCCGCAGTGCGTGCTGGTCACGACTTTCGGGTGCACCCACAGGACTCGCGCCCAGCTTCGAGCGACAAACGTCAACTACTCCACGTAGCCGCCGTCGCGCTCATCGAGTCTTGACCTATACGTCGATCATCTGCTTATGTCGACGGCATGACT
Organism: Micromonospora sp. DT46; assembly: GCF_049841735.1. NCBI lineage: Bacteria > Bacillati > Actinomycetota > Actinomycetes > Micromonosporales > Micromonosporaceae > Micromonospora > Micromonospora sp. DT46. The sequence goes on from NZ_JBNCKW010000002.1 coordinate 386,067, forward strand.
GGTTCCTTCGCGGCGATGCGCGAACCCACCTACTTCATCTTGGCCGCGTTGCAGGACGAACCCTTGCACGGCTACGCGATCGTCAAGCGGGCGCAGGAGTTGTCCGACGGGCGGGTGCGCCTCACGACGGGCACCCTCTACGCCGCTCTGGACCGGCTCACCCGTGAAGAGATGGTGCGGGTGGCCGAGGAAGCGGTGGTCAACGGCCGCGCCCGCCGCACCTACGAGCTCACCCAGCTAGGTATGTCCGCACTGCGTGCGGAAGCAGAGCGGATGGCTGCGGCGGCCAGCGTCGTTCGTGACCGTTCCGTCCGCTCGACGTCTGCGGCTTGGGTGGTGCCGGCATGACTGAACTGGAGCGCCGCTACCGGTGGCTACTGCGGGCCTACCCCCGCGCCTACCAGCAGTATCGCGCCGACGAGATGCTCGAAACCCTGCTCGCCACGGCTGACGACGAGCGGCAGCGGCCGCACCTTCGAGAAGCGGCGGCGCTCGTGGTCGGAGGGCTACGCGCCCGCACCGGTGTCGACCGTCTCGGCTCGCGATCAGCGCTGGGATACTCCGCGCTGCGACTGTCCGCGCTGTCCCTGCTCGTGTACGGCATGACGCTCTGGGCCGGGGGTCCGATCTCATTCTTGGTGACGACGCTGTCGGATGGCCCATACAAACCCGACACGTGGTGGTTCATGCTCATCGTCATTCCGACGGTGCTGGCCATCGCGCTTTTCGCTACGGCGTGGGGCAGCTACCGACTGGCATTCGCTGCGACAATATTGACCGTGGCCGCGCAACTCTGGTCGGCAAATTGGTTTACCCAATCGCTTTGGTCGGTTTATAGCCTCCAGAGCGCGATTGCTCCCAAGTTTTGGCCAGCGCTGCTGGCTTCGCTGGCCTTGCTGCCACTGCTCCGCGCACACCGAACGCCCGTGACCAAACCATGGGCCTGGCCCGTCCTCGGGGCACTGGCAGTCGTCGCTTTGACGCCGAGCCCGATCAACGGCTGGTCGGACGCACCGCTTATGTCCCTGTACGCGTTCGCCGCACTGGCCGTCATCGCCGCGCCCATCGATGCACGGATGCCCATCGTCGCCTCGGTGCTCCTCCTGGCGCCAGCCTTGGCGCAAGCCACCTACCAGCTCTATTTCAAACAAGCAGGGTGGGAACTGGACATCTCCATCACCACGATCCTTATCCTCACGGCGGTCATGGTGATCACGCTTGCAGCCGGCACAATCGCGGGCCGCCGCCAAGCCCGCATGTAGACACGGAAGCTCCCCCGCCACCCACTTCTCGTGGATAGCCGGAAGCCGAGCCGGCTGCGGGACTGCTCGTCCAGATCGTGCAGCCAGTCGGTGATCGCGGCGAACGACGACGCGTCGCCAGGACCGCCCGACCGGTCACGTACGCCCTCAGCGCCATGATCGACCTGCCCGCGATCTGCCTACAACGAGTCGCAACGGGCTGGATTCAGCCGGACGACAACGGCCCCCGATCAGCATTCCTGCTGGTCGGGGGCCGTTGGTGCTCCTGGTGGCGGGTAGAGGATTCGAACCTCTGTAGCTTTCGCGACGGATTTACAGTCCGCTCCCATTGGCCGCTCGGGCAACCCGCCAGGGCACCCCACCGCGTCGTAACGCGGCAGCGGAAGCAAGGATAGCGGCTCACCCCGGCATCGGCGCAACCGGGTACCGTCAGGGGGTCGTACCGCTGGTCAGCGGGGGACGAAGGACCACAGACCGCCGGACAGCAGGAGCATGAGCATGGCAGCGAACCCGTCGTTCGACATCGTGAGCAAGGTCGACCGCCAGGAGGTCGACAACGCTCTCCGTCAGGCGGAGAAGGAGCTCGCGACGCGGTTCGACTTCCGGGGCACCGGCGCCGAGATCTCCTGGTCGGGCGAGGAGGCGATCAGCCTCCAGGCGGAGACCGAGGAGCGGGTGCGGGCGGCACTGGAGGTCTTCAAGGAGAAGGTGATCAAGCGGAACATCTCGCTGAAGTCGCTGGACGCCGGTGACCCGCGCTCGTCCGGCAAGATCTTCAAGATCGACTGCAAGGTGATCCAGGGCATCGACTCGGACAAGGCCAAGGCGATCAGCAAGAAGATCCGCGACGAGGGCCCGAAGGGCGTCCAGGCCCAGATCCAGGGCGACCAGCTCCGCGTCACCGGCAAGAAGAGGGACGACCTCCAGGCCGTCATCGCGCTGCTCAAGGGCGAGGACTTCGGCGTCGCCCTCCAGTTCACCAACTACCGCTGACGATGACCGGTCGGCCCCGCCGCGGTGGGGCCGACCGGGTCAGAACCCGTAGGCGTCAGGCCGGCAGCAGCTCCTCGGTGCGTACCGCCGTGGTCTCCGCGCGGGAGATGGGCCCGGCCGGCAGGGCCGCGACCCCGGCCCCGACGGCGACCGCGGCCCCGGCGAAGACGAACGCCCAGGGCACCCCGCCGCCGTGGTCGACGATCAGGCCAGCCCCCGCGCCGCCGGCGGCGCTGGCCCCCACCGACATGGTCACCACCCAGGTGTACGCCTCGTTCAGCATGCTGGTCGGGGAGATCCGGCCGACCAGGGTGTTCTCCAGGGTGAGCGCGGGCGCGATCATGGCGCCCCCGATCACCAGGGCGGTGCCCAGCGCCACCGGCGTGGGCATCACCGCGAAGACGGCGAAGCTGGCGGCCACGCCGCCGAGCAGCAGCGAGAACTGCCGGGTCATGTTCCGGGCCGGCTTGCGGACGCCGAACCAGAAACCGCCCACGGCGCTGCCGACGCCCCAGACGGCCAGCAGCACGCCGGCGAGGCTGTCGGGGTCGTCGGACGTGTAGGCGGTGGCGAACGCCGGCACGGTCACGCCGGCCGCGCCGAAGGCGATGCCCAGGCTGGCGACGCAGAGCAGCAGTGCCGGGAAGCCGGGCACGCGCAGCGGGCCGAGCCCTCTGGTCTGGTGCTCGCGCGGGTGCGGCTGCCAGCCGCGCATGACCCGGCCGAGGGCCACCGCCATGGTGCCGACCAGGGTCACCACGGCTGAGCCGACCAGGGCGGCACCGGCGTCGGCGAACAGGATGAAGCCGGCGACCAGCAGCGGACCGAGCACGAAGACGATCTCGAAGAGGGTGGTCTCGGCGGCGAGGGCGGTGTTGCGCAGGTGCCACCGGCCGGACGACGGCGAGGTCAGCTCGTTCCAGGCGCCCCGGATCGCGGCGGTCAGCGGCGGGTAGGTGGCGCCGGCGATTCCGGAGGCCACGAAGACCAGCGTCAGGCTGCCGGCGTCGGAGCGGGCGGACCAGAGCAGGCCGAGCAGGGCGAACGGGTGGGCGACGGCGGTGCCGACGAGCACCGGGGTGGGACCGATCCGATCGGCGATCCGGCCGGCCACGGGGCTGAGCGCGGCGCCGGAGAGGGCGTAGATGCCCCCGGCGACGGCCGCCAGCGAGTAGCGGCCGGTGACCTGCTCGACGACCAGCAGCAGCGCCAGCGGCGTCATGCCGATCCCGAGCCTGCCGACGATGCCGGTGAGCAGCAGCATCGGCGCTCCGGGGATCCGCCAGACGCCCAGGTACTGGCGCAGTGCGGCCACGGTCGACCTCCAGGGAATGTAACGAGCGGGGAACCTTTCGACCCTAACGCCGCCGGAGGCGTGGAAGGAACGGTTAACGCGCTCACACGGCGTTCCGCCCGTGTCCGGGAGACCGGACACGGGCGGAAAGGTGATCAGCGCCTCAGCGCTGGAACTGCACGGGGCCGCTGTTCGCGGCCATCCGCTCCAGCCGGGCGACCCGCTCCTCCATCTTGGGGTGGGTGGAGAAGAGCGCCGCCACGCCGCCGCCCTTGAACGGGTTGGCGATCATCAGGTGGGCGGTGCTGGTGAGCTGCCCCTGGGCCGGCAGCGGCCGGCGCTGGGCACCCATGTGGATCTTCCGCAGGGCGCTGGCCAGGGCCAGCGGGTCCTTCGTGAGCCTGGCTCCGGAGGCGTCCGCCTGGAACTCCCGGCTGCGGCTGATCGCGAGCTGGATGACGGTGGCCGCGATCGGCCCCAGGATGATGGTGAGCAGCAGCACGGCCGGGTTCGGGGAGTCCTCGTCGTCGCCCCCGCCCAGCGGGATGAACCAGGCGATGTTCGCCAGCATGGTGATGATGCCGGCCAGACCGGCCGCCACGCTGGAGATGAGGATGTCCCGGTTGTAGACGTGCGACAGCTCGTGCCCGATCACGCCCCGCAGCTCCCGGTAGTCGAGGATCTCGGTGATCCCCTGGGTGACGCAGACGGCCGCGTGCTGCGGGTTCCGCCCGGTGGCGAACGCGTTGGGCTGCGACGTCGGGCTCACGTAGAGGCGCGGCATCGGCTGCCCGGCCTCGGTGGCCAGTTCGCGCACCATCCGGTACAGCTCGGGGAACTGTGCCTCGCTGACCGGTTGCGCCCGCATCGAGCGCAGCGCGAGCTTGTCGGAGTAGAAGTAGGTGACGCCGTTCATGAGCAGCGAGACGACGACGGCGATGACCAGGCCGCCACTGCCGCCGAACCAGTAGCCCACCGCCAGGATCAGCGACGTGAGCAGGCCGAGCAGCGCGGCGGTCTTCAGACGGTTGTGGTGCACGATCACTCCTTCGGTGCAGCACGGATCGCTCGGGATCCGCTGACCGGTTCAACAACCCGGTACCCGCCAACCATCCGTCTCATGGCTGTGAGTTGCCTGAGATGTCCGAAGTGCCCGTCGGGACTGAAGCCCCCGAAGACGGGAAGACCGTCCGACGCGAACCGTCGCGTCAGCGGGCGGCGACGTCGAGCACGAGCTGCGGGGCGAAGCCGAGCACCAGCGCCGCCGCCGTTGCCACGGCCAGCACCACGCCGACCGTCCGGGCCCGCACGGGGGCCACGTGGGCCACGGCCGAGACGCCAGCGGATCCGACGCCCGGCGCGGCAGCCCCGCCCACCGGCCCCTCGGCCGGCGCGGCCCACAGGGCGGCGGTGAGACGCAGGTAGTAGGCCAGGCCGATCACCGCGTTCACGGCCACCACCACGGCCAGCCAGCCCGCGCCGCCGTCCAGCAGCGAACGGACCACGGTCACCTTCGCGAAGAGGCCGGCCAGGCCCGGCGGCAGGCCGGCGAGCCCGATCAGCGCCAGCCCGAGCGCCGCCGCCCGCCACGGGTGGCGCCGGGCCGCCCCACGCAGGTCGTCGACCGTGCCGCCGTCCGCGCCCGCCGGGCGCAACGCCACCACGGCCGCGAAGGCCGCCAGTTCCAGCACCACGAAGAAGACGGCGTACGCCACAGCGGCCGCGTACGCGGCGGTGCGGGCGTCGGCGGTGCGCCCGGCGGTCAGCGCCAGCGCGCCGAGCGGGGCGAGGATGTAGCCGGCCTGGGCGACCGAGGACCAGGCGAGCAGCCGGACCGTACGCCGCTGGCGCAGCGCCACCAGGTTGCCGACGGTCATCGTCAGCACCGCGAGCAGGGCGAGCACCGGGCCGGTCACGTCGGCGGGCAGCGCGTGCTGCACCACGGCGAGCAGCGCCACCACGCCGCCCAGCTTGGAGGCAGTGGACAGGTACGCCGCCACCGGCAGCGGCGCGCCGTCGTAGGCGGCCGGCGCCCAGGCGTGGAACGGCACCGCCGCCACCTTGAACGCCAGCCCCAGCACCACCAGCGCCACGGCGGCGGTGGTCAGGGGCAGGTCGAGCAGGTCCGTGCGGTCGGCGAGGATCGCGCCGATCCGGCCCAGGTGCAGCCCGCCGGTGGCCGCGTAGAGCAGCGCCGCCCCGAGCAGCGTCAGCGTGGTGGCGACCACGCTGACCACGAAGAAGGTGACGGCCGCCTCGGCGCTGGCCAGGCTGTCCCGGCGCAGCCCCACGAGGACGTAGAGCGGGAGGGTGAGCGTCTCCAGCGCCACGATCAGGGTGATCAGGTCGCTGGCCGCGCCGAGCACCACGCCGCCCGTCATCGAGCAGGCGAGCAGGAAGCAGTACTCCCCCGCCGGCGACTGCCCCGCCCGCAGCAACGGGCCGGACAGCGCGAGCACGCCGAGGGTCAGCAGGGCGACGACGACGGCGACCAGTGCGGCCCGGCCGCCGAAGACGTACGAGCAGTCGGGGCCGACGCAGAACGTCCGCCGCTCGCTCCCGGCGCCGACCAGGGCCGCGCCGAGCGCCGTGGCCGCCGCGCCGACCGCGGCCGTGGCCAACGTGACCCGGGCGCGGGCCACCAGCAGGTCGGCGAGCAGCACCAGCACGGCCGTGCCGGCGGCCAGGTACGCCGGGAGCAGCGCCACGTTGTCGACGCTCTGCACCACGCTCATGCCGGCACTCCGCTCCGCTGCGTGCCGTCATGAGACATCAGCGCACAAAGCCCGATGATTCGCTCGCTCCGCTCGCTCATGCCGATATCCCGTCACGTCCGTACCGCCGACCCGGATCGCTCACCGCAGCACCTCCACGAGGGCGTCGACGGGGGCCTCGGCGACGCCGAGCACCAGGGTCGGGGCCAGGCCGACCGCGAGGGCGAGCAGCACCAGCGGCGCCCACGCGAGCAGTTCCGCGCCGGCCAGGCCGGGGGTCAGCCGTCCGACCGCCGGGCTGGGCCGCCCGTGCGTCACCCGCCGCAACAGCCGCAGCAGGTACGCGGCGGTGAGCGCCCCGCCGATCGCCGCCAGCACGCCCAGGGTGGTCCAGAGCGCCCCGCCGACCTCGACGGCGGCGACCACGGCGAACGCCTCGCCCCAGAAGCCGGCCAGCCCGGGCAGGCCGAGCGAGGCGACGGCGGCGAAGCCGAGCAGCCCGGCGAGCCGGGGGGCGGTCTCCCGCAGCCCGGACAGCTCGTCCAGCGACCCGGTGTGCGTACGGTCCTTGACCGCGCCGGCGAGGAAGAAGAGCAGGCCGGTGATCACCCCGTGCGCGACGTTGCCGATCAGGGCCGCCTGGATGCCGGTGGTGGTGAGCGTGGCGACCCCGAGCAGCACGAAGCCCATGTGCCCGACGCTGGAGTACGCGATCAGCCGCTTCAGCTCCCGCTGCGCGAGGCAGACCAGCGACCCGACGAGGATCGCCGCGACCGCCAGCACGCCGAGCACCGGGGCGGCCCAGCGGGCGCCCTCGGGGGCCACCCCGACCGCGATCCGGACCAGCCCGTACGTGCCCATCTTGAGCAGCACCCCGGCGAGGACGACGCTGCCGACGGTGGGCGCCTGCGTGTGCGCGTCGGGCAGCCAGGAGTGCAGCGGCCAGAGCGGGCTCTTCACCGCGAAGGCCAGCGCCAGCAGCGTGAACGCCGCGAGCTGGGTGCCCCGGGACAGGCCCGTGCCGCCCGTGAGCGCCACCACGTCGGCCGTCCCGGCGGCGGCCACCACCACGAACACGCCGACCAGCAGCAGCACCGAGCCGAACAGCGTGTAGAGGGCGAACTTGCGGGCCGCCCGCCGCCGGTCCGCGCCGCCCCAGCCGGCGATGATCGCGTACATGGGGAGCAGGACGACCTCGAAGAAGACGAAGAAGAGCACGAGGTCGAGGGCAAGGAAGGTGCCGAGGATGCCGACCTCGACGACCAGCAGTAGGGCCACCAGGGCCCGCCCGCTGCCGCCGTCGGGCACCTTCCACAGGGTGTAGGCGCAGCAGAGCAGGGTGAGCAGGGCGGTCAGCACGACCAGCGGCCAGGAGATGCCGTCCACGCCGAGGTGGAAGCGTAGGTCGAGGCCGGGCACCCAGGGCAGGTCGAGCCGGTGCCAGGGGCGCACGGCGGGGGTGTCGGCCGCGTAGCTGGTCCAGCCGCGGTCGCCGAGGAAGAGCAGCGCGGCGGCCACCAGGGTCAGCGCGGCGACGACCGTGCCGACCGCCCGGGCCGCCCGGTCCCGGGGCGTCGCCGCCACCGCGAGCGCACCGAGCGCCGGCAGCGCCAGCACCGCCACCAGCAGGAACTCCCCCAACCTCATGCGGCCACTCCGATCACGACGGCCGCCAGGCCGATCAGCAGCGCCCCGGCGAGCACGCCGGCCGCCGCGCGCGGCAGCGCCGCGCGGTGCAGCGACGCCAGGCCGCCGCCGAGGCCGAGCGCGGCCCGGCCGCTGCCCTCGACCGCGCCGTCCACCACCACCTCGTCGGCGGTACGCGTGGCGCGGGCCAGCGCCTTCGCCGGGCGTACGACCAGGGCACGCTGGACGTCGTCGAGCCGGAACGCGGCGGCGAAGACCGGCCGCAGCGGACCCAGCGCGGTCGCCGGGTCGGCGGCCGGGTCCCGCCGCCAGCGCAGCCAGGCCAGCCCCGCCCCGACGACCAGCAGCGCCAGCGGCAGCAGCAACTCCGGGCCGACGTGGATCAGCAGATGCTCCGGCGCGCTGGCGGTGGGCGTGAGCAGCAGCCGGCGGGCGAATGCCCAGTCGAAGCCGGCGAGGCCGAGCAGGGCGGCCGGCACGGCGAGCAGCAGCACCGGCCAGCGCATCACCGCGGGCGGGTCGTGCGGGTGCGCCAGCGGCATCCGCGTCTCGCCGAAGAAGGTGCGCAGCAGCAGTCGGGTGGCGTACCAGGCGGTGACCGCGACGCCGACCAGCCCGGCCAGCCAGACCAGCCAGCCGACCCAGGCCGGGGCCGGACCGGTGCCGTGCAGGGCGGCGTCCTGGGCGACGGTGAGCACGCCGTCCTTGCTCCAGAAGCCCGACAGCGGCGGCACCCCGGCCAGCGCCCCGAGCCCGATCACCGTGCACCAGAAGGTGACCGGCATGCTGCGGCGCAGCCCGCCCATGCGGGACATCAGCGTGGTGCCGACGGCGTGGATCACCGCGCCGGCGGCGAGGAACAGCAGCGCCTTGAACGCGGCGTGGGTGAGCAGATGGAACAGGGCGGCCGGGGTGGAGCCGACCGCCAGCGCGCCCGTCATGTAGCCGATCTGCGAGACCGTCGACCAGGCCAGCACGCGCTTGAGGTCGTCCTGGGCGGTGGCGGCGAACGCGCCGAGCAGCAGGGTGACCGAGGCCATGACGCCGAGCACGGCCAGCGCGGTCGGCGTCACCTCGAACAGCGGGTAGAGCCGGGTGACGGCGTACACGCCGGCGGCGACCATGGTTGCGGCGTGGATCAGCGCCGAGATCGGCGTCGGACCGGCCATCGCGTCCGGCAGCCAGGTGTGCAGCGGGAACTGGGCGCTCTTGCCGGCCACCCCGGCGAGCAGCAGCAGGCAGGCGGCGGTCAGCGTACCGGTGGCGTGGTCGTGGGCGAGCACGTCGGCGATCCGGAAGCTGCCGGCCGAGACGCCGAGCAGCGCGATGCCGAGCAGGAAGCCGACGTCGCCGACCCGGGTCACCAGGAACGCCTTCATGGCGGCGGCCGGCGCCTCGGGCAGCCGGCGGTCGTGGGCGATGAGCAGGTAGGAGCAGATGCCCATCACCTCCCAGCCGACCAGCAGCAGGATCAGGTCCCCGGCGACCACCACCAGCAGCATGGCGGCGGTGAAGAGGCTGATCTGCGCCGCGTACGGCGGGTAGCGGTGGTCGGTGTCGACGTCGTCGTGCGGGCCCCGGCGCAGGTAGCCGACCGAGTAGACCTGCACGGCCAAGGCCACCGCGGCGACCGCGACGGCGACCAGCGCGGCGGCGGAGTCCAGCCGTATCCCGAGGCTCACGGTCAGCCCGCCCAGGTCCACCCAGGTGGTGGACGCCTCGGCGGGCCGGTCGAGGGTGACCAGCAGGGCGACGGCGAGCGCCAGCGCCCCGGCCGCCCCGGCCACGCCGAGCGCGATCGCCACCCGCCGGGCCGGGCCCCCGTCCGTCCCGGCGTCGCGCGGCGCCGGCGGCAGCAGCAGGCCGAGCAGTCCCGCCACCAGCGGTACGGCCGGCAGCAGCGCGCCGAGCAGGGTGGTCGTGCTCACCGCTCCCCCTCCGGGCGCTCGGCGGACCCGGGCCGGGCATCCGTCCCGGCAGCGGCGCCCGGGTCGGCCCCGGCAGTGGCGCCGACCGTGACCGGCTCGGCCAGAGGCGCGCCGGGCAGAGGCTCGGTCAGCGGCACCTCGTCGACGGCGACGGTGGCCCGCAGCCGGTAGAGCTGGAGCACGATCGCCAGGCCCACCCCGATCTCGGCGGCGGCCAGCACGATCACGAAGAGCGCGAAGACCTGCCCGCCGTGCGGCAGTTGCGTGCGCACGGTGGTGTCGGCGGTGACCAGGATCAGGTTGACCGCGTTCAGCATCAGCTCGACGGCCATCAGCACCAGCACCGCGTTGCGCCGGCGCAGCACGCCGTAGACGCCGAGGCCGAACAGCAGCGCGGCGGTGACGTACGGGATGACGGGTCTCACCGCGACCGCCTGCCGTCGTCGTGCGGCTCCGCGCCTGCGACGGCCCTGCCCGACCGGTCGGCGCGGGACCTGCCCGCGTCGGGCCGGTCGGCGGGTGGGTCCCCGGCCCTCGGCCGGCCGATGTCGGGTCGGGAGATCACGATGGCGCCGACCAGGGCGGACAGCAGCAGCACCGAGAGCACCTCGAAGGGCAGCACCCAGCTACGGAAGATCTGGTCGCCCAGGCGTTCCGCGGTGCCCGCGTCGGGCAGCTCCACGGCCGTCCAGCGGTACGCGTCCACCAGCAGGGCGGCCAGCCCGAGCCCGGTGCCGCCGCCGATCAGCGCCGCCGCCCAGCCCGGCCGGTCCAGGTCGTCGGAGGCGCCGATCGGGGCGCGGGTGAGCATCACCGCGAAGAGCAGCAGCACGACCACCGCGCCGACGTAGATCAGCACCTGCACCCAGGCCACCAGCTCGGCGGTGAGCACCAGGTACATCCCGGCCAGCGCACCGAGGCAGAGCACCAGGTAGAGGCCGGCGCGCACCAGGTGCCGGGTCGCCACCACCAGCACCCCCGAACCGACCGCCAGCGCGCCGAGGGCGAGCAGCAGCACGTCCGCACCGGTCATGCGCCGGCCTCGGGCTCGGGGCGTACGGCCGGGGCGGCGGGACGGGCGGCGGGCGCGGCGGGGACCGCGGCCTTGCGCGCGGCGGCGGTCTCCTCCTTCGCCGGCTCACCGTTCGGGTCGTGCGCGGGCGGCGGCGGCACGGTGGCCATCCACTGCCCGAGGTGGTCCTTGTCGTGCAGCAGGTCCTTGATGTCGTACTCGGAGTATTCGAACTCCGGCGACCAGTAGAGGGCGTCGAAGGGGCAGACCTCCACGCAGATGCCGCAGTACATGCAGAGCGAGAAGTCGATGTCGAACTTGTCGAGCACGTTGCGCTGGCGGGGGCGGGCGGCGCCGGGCACCGCCACCTCCTCCTTGTGCGAGTCGATGTAGATGCACCAGTCCGGACACTCCCGGGCGCACAGCATGCAGACCGTGCAGTTCTCCTCCAGCAGCGCGATCACCCCGCGCGAGCGGGGCGGCAACTCGGGGGCGACGTCCGGGTACTGCTGGGTGGTCGAGCGGCGGGTCATCGTCTTCAACGTGACCGCGAGCCCCTTCACCAGGCCCGCGCCGGGCAGGCCACGGTCTCCGCCGGCGCCGCCCGGCTCGCTGCGCTCGCTGCGGTCGGTCATGTCGACCATCCTGCCCTGTGGCCGCGGCGCGCGCGACCACCCCCCGAGGTCTGCCGGCGGTACGGTGAGGCGGGGAGAACGACGCATCGGAAAGGACCAACCGATGACCGCCGCGCTGCAGAGCGACTACCCGCCCGAGGGCGGGTGGACGACGGACGATCTGGACGCGCTGCCCGAGGACGGCCACCGCCGCGAACTGCTCGATGGAGTGCTGATCGTGATCCCCTCCCCCACAAGGATCCACCAGACCATCGCCATGCGGCTCGGCGTTGCGCTGGAAGAGGACTGCCCTGAGGACTACGACGTCACCCAGAGCGTCGAGGTACGCATCAGCCGCACCCGCTCGTTCATCCCCGACGTCCTGGTGACCACCTCGACCGCCGCACGCCGCCACCCGTCGAAGTACGAACCGCACGAGGTGGTGCTCGCCGTGGAGATCGTCTCGCCGAGTACGCAGTCGATCGACCGGGTGCTCAAGCCCGCGCTCTACGCACAGGCCGGCATCCCGTATTTCTGGCGGATCGAGGTGGAGGGGAGCGCACTGGTCGTGGACGAAGTTCATCGACACTGGCGAGCCGTTCCCGGTCAACCTGCCGCTCAGCCGGATCACGCCCCGGTTCCTCTGACGCCTCCCTCCAGCGCCGGCGGCAGCATCTCGACGCCGAGCTGCTGGAGGAGCTGGAACAGCTCGTTGCAGCTCCACACGTCGATGATCCGGCCCGCGTCGTCGAAGCGCAGGAAGCTCGCCCCCGAGTAGCTGACCACCTGCCCGGTCGGCGGCACCGGACCGAACTGGCCGGCGTGGGTGCCGGCCGCCCGCCAGTGCACCGCCACCCGGTCCCCGGCGGCCACCACGTCCACGAGCTTGTAGCGCAGGTCGGGGAAGGCGGCGCGGCGCTCCCGGTGCCACGCCAGCGTCGCCTCCGGGCCGGCCCCGCCCAGCCCCGGGCACTCCGGCGACACCAGTTCGTACGCCGACTCCTCCCGCGCGCCGTTCCACACGTCGGCGATGAAGCGTCGGGCCGCCGCCTCCACATCGGTCATCGCGGCAGCCTAACCGGCCACCGGGGCCGGCCGACCGGTCCCGGCGCGCCACCTCCGGCCTCGACCCGCCGCCTTCGGACTCGGCGCGCCCGGCAGCGGAGGCCAGCACACCGCGCGGAGGTCGGCACTCGGCGCGCCCGGGAGCGGTGTAGCCGCCATGATGGGACGAGCGACGGACGACGGCGGAGGGGGCGGGCATGGGCGGGACGACCGAGGGCGGCGCGGCGACCAACGCGGACGAGGTGCTGATGCGGGCCGGCGGCCGGTACGTCGAGCCGGGCGGCGAGTTCACCCGGGACCAGCGCTACATCGCCACCCGGATCACCGCCGACGCCCGCGACGGCTGGCCCGTGGAGCCCGGCCGGTACCGGCTGGCGGTCAGTCGCGCCTGCCCCTGGGCGAACCGGTTGATCATCGTCCGGCGGCTGCTCGGGCTGGAGGACGCGATCTCGCTGGCGGTGGCCGGCCCGACCCACGACAAGCGGAGCTGGACGTTCGACCTCGATCCGGGCGGGCGCGACCCGGTGCTCGGCATCGAGCGGCTGGCCGAGGCGTACTTCGCCCGGTTCCCCGGCTACGAGCGGGGCATCACCGTGCCGGCGATCGTGGACGTGCCCACCGGTCAGGTGGTCACCAACGACTTCGGGCCGATGAGCCTCGACCTGTCCACCGAGTGGACGGCGTACCACCGCGAGGGGGCGCCCGACCTCTACCCGGAGCGGCTGCGCGACGAGATCGACGAGGTGAGCACGCTGCTCTTCCGGGACGTCAACAACGGCGTCTACCGGTGCGGCTTCGCCGGCGACCAAGCGGCGTACGAGAAGGCGTACCACCGGCTGTTCGACCGGCTGGACTGGCTGGGCGAGCGGCTGGCCGGGCAGCGCTACCTGGTGGGGGACACCATCACCGAGGCGGACGTGCGGCTGTTCACCACGCTGGTCCGCTTCGACCCGGTCTACCACGGGCACTTCAAGTGCAACCGGAGCAAGCTGACCGAGATGCCGGTGCTCTGGGCGTACGCCCGGGACCTGTTCCAGACGCCGGGCTTCGGCGACACGGTCGACTTCGACCACATCAAGCGGCACTACTACGAGGTGCACCGCGACATCAACCCGACCGGGGTGGTGCCGCTCGGCCCCGACCTGGCGAACTGGCTGACCCCGCACGGCCGCGAGGCCCTCGGCGGCCGTCCCTTCGGCGACGGCACCCCGCCCCCGCCGCCCCCGCCCGCCGAGCGCGTCGACCCCGCCCACACCCCGCTGCCCTGACGGCGCGCCCCACCGCGCGACGCGCCCTACAGCGCGACGCGGACGGCGCGCCTCACAGCGCGACGCGGACGGCGCACCTCACAGCGCGACGCGGACGGCGGCGGTGAGGACCAGTTGGCCCAGGGAGACGGGGACCAGGACGAGCCAGCAGAGGCGCTGGAGCTGGTCCTCGCGCAGGCGGGGATAGGACACCCGGATCCAGATGATCAGGAACGAGACGGCGAAGACCTTCAGCAGGGTCCACAGCCAGCCGAGCTGCGCGTCGGCGAACGGGCCCTGCCAACCCCCGAGGAAGAGCACGGTGGTGAGGGCGGCGATCACCACGATGCCGACGTACTCGGCGAGCAGGAAGAACGCGAACCGCAGGCCCGTGTACTCCGTCATGTAGCCGAAGACCAGCTCCGAGTCGGCGACCGGCATGTCGAACGGCGGGCGGCGGATCTCGGCGAGCCCGGCGAGGAAGAAGACGACCATGGCGGGGGCCTGCCAGAGCAGCCACCACGGCTGCCACGCCTCGACGATGCCGGAGAGGCTGAGCGTGCCGGCCGCCATGGCCACCGACGCGGCGGCCAGCACCAGCGGCAGCTCGTAGCCGAGCAGCTGGGCCGCGCCGCGCAGGCCGCCGAGGAGGCTGTACTTGTTTGCCGACGCCCACGCCGACATCAGCACCGCCACGACGCCCACGCCCACCACGGCCAGCACGAAGAACAGGCCGATGTCCAGCGGCTGCCCGACCAGGTCGTCCGGGCCGAGCGGGATCACCAGCAGGACCAGCAGGTAGGGCACGAGGGCGACCGCCGGGGCGAGCCGGAAGACCGCCCGGTCCGCCTCCCGGGGCGTGACGTCCTCCTTCTGCACGAACTTCACGCCGTCGGCGACCAGCTGGGCCCAGCCGTGGAAGCCGCCCGCGTACATCGGGCCGAGCCGGCCCTGCATGTGCGCCATCACCTTGTGCTCGGCCTGCCCGACCAGCAACGGCAGGGTGAGGAAGGCGACGAGCACGCCCCCCACCCGGATGACCAGCTCCAACCACAGTGGCATCAGGGCGTACCTCCGTCGTCGCCGGAACGCTCCGACGCTGCCGGGCCCTCGGGCGCGGGCCGGTCCGCCGTCGGGCCGGAGCGGGCGGTCCGGCCGCCGGGCGCGCCGGGCGGCGGTCCGGCGTCGGCCCCCGGGTCGGCGGGACCGGTGACCGCCGGGCCGGCGGGTGCCGGGCCGTCGGCAGGTGCGGCGGGCGGCGGACCGGCGTCGCCCGCCGGGTCGGCGGGGCGGGTGACCGCCGGGTCGGCGGATGCCGGGCCGCCTGCGGGTGCCGGGCCGTCGGCAGGTGCCGGACCGTCGGCGGTGGCGGCGGGCCGGGCGGTACGGGGTGGACGGGCCCCCGGGGCCGGGCGGGCGGGCCGCTCCCGGGCCGGGCGGGCCGGGGTGCCGCCGCGCGGCCCCTCGCCGACCCCGCCCGCGCCGGCAGGTGTCGGCGTCGTTCCCCACTCCCCCGGCGCGGGCACGCCCGGCGGGCGGATCGGGCGACGCCCGCCGCCGGCCTCGGACTCGCCCGGTTCCTTCGCGCCCGGCCAGGGCTTCGCCACCCGGGAGGCGAGCACGAACTCCTTGCGCAGCGGATGCCCCTCGAACTCGGGCGGCAGCAGCAGCGGCGCCAGCCCGGTATGGCCGGGAAAGTCGATGCCGAACATCTCGTGCGTCTCCCGCTCGTGCCATGCGGCGCCCGGGTAGACGTCGACGACCGAGGCGACCGCCGGGGCGTCCCGGGGCACCCGGGTCCGCAGCAGGATCCCGTGCCGGCGGGTGGTGGACCAGAGGTGCGCCACCACGTCGAAGCCGCCGGCGAGTTCGTCGACGGCGGAGAGCCAGTCGAAGTAGTCGCAGGCCAGCTCGGCGTCGTCGCGGGCTGCGCGGAGCGCGTCCGGCCAGTTCGCCGGCGGTACGTCGACGGTGGCGCGGGCGTGCGCCTGGCCGCCGGAGACCGACGGGGTCACCTCGGCGGGCGCGAGCAGCGCCACCATCCGCTGGCCGACCTCTTCCGGAGTCATGCCGCTGATCCTAGGTCCTCCCCCGCACCCCCCACCCAACCGAACGCCCCACGCCCACCCCGCCCCCGATCCCCCGCCCCTCCTCAGCCCCTCCGCCGCCCCTCCGCCGCCCCTCCGCCGCCCCTCCGCCGCCCCTCCGCCGCCCCTCCGCCGAGACGATCATGCAGTTGTGGTGCCCGGTTCGGCAGGGAAAGCGACCTTCATCCCCCACCACAACTGCATGATCGAGCGGGCGCGGGGTGCGGGGTGCGGAGCGCGGGGTGCGGAGCGCGGGGTGCGGGGTGCGGAGCGCGGGGCGTGGAGCGCGGGGCGCAGGGCGCGGGGGCGGGCGCGGGTGCGGGGTGCGGGCGCGAAGTGCGGGCGCGGGAGTGCGGGATGCGGGGTGGATGTCGGGCTTTGGCGGCGGGCGGGCGGGGGGCGGGGAAGGATGAGGGCGTGCGCGCTGTGACTGTCAACCCGGGTGTCGCCGACTCGCTGCGGCTGGTCGACGATCATCCGGAGCCGCCGCCCGAGGAGGGCGCGATCCTGGTCGAGGCACTGGCGGTGGGGATCTGCGGCACCGACCACGAGATCATCGCCGGCGACTACGGCGAGGCGCCGCCCGGCGCGGACCGGCTTGTGCTGGGGCACGAGTCGCTGGGCCGGGTGCTGGAGGACCCGTCGGGCACGCTGCAACCCGGCGACCTGGTGGCGGGCGTCGTCCGGCACCCCGACCCGGTGCCCTGCCCGAACTGCGCGGTCGGCGAGTGGGACATGTGCCGCAACGGTCGGTTCACCGAGCACGGCATCAAGGCCCTGCCCGGCTTCGCCCGGGACCGCTGGCGGCTGCAACCCCGGTTCGCCGTGGGGCTGGATCGGGCCCTCGCCTCGGTCGGCATGCTGCTGGAGCCGACCAGCGTGGTGGCGAAGGCGTGGGAGCACATCGAGCGCATCGGTGCCCGCGCCGAGTGGCAGCCGCAGACCGTACTGGTCACCGGGGCCGGGCCGATCGGCCTGCTGGCCGCGCTGCTCGCCACGCAGCGCGGGCTCGCCGTGCACGTGCTGGACCGCAACACCACCGGGCCGAAGCCGGATCTGGTCCGGGCGCTCGGGGCGACCTACCACACCGTGCCCGTCAGCGAGCTGGACTTCGAGCCGGACGTGGTGCTGGAGTGCACCGGGGCGCCGGTCGTCGTCCTCGACGTGATGTACAAGGCCGCGCCGACCGGCATCGTCTGCCTGACCGGCGTCTCCAGCGGCGGGCGGACCATCGACCTCGACGCCGGGGCGCTCAACCGCGCGCTCGTGCTGGAGAACAACGTGGTGTTCGGCTCGGTGAACGCCAACCGCCGGCACTGGGACCTCGCCGCCGCGGCGCTGGCCCGCGCCGACCGGTCGTGGCTCGACGCGCTGATCACCCGCCGGGTGCCGGTGGAGGCGTACACCGGGGCGTACACCTCCGAGCCGGACGACATCAAGGTGGTGCTGGAGTTCGGTTCCTGACGCCGCTCAGAGGCCGGGCAGCCGGCCGTTGCGGAACAGGTCGACGAAGAGCTGGTGGTCCTGCCGGGCGCGGACGCCGTACGCGTGGGCGAAGTCGACCAGGTGCGTCACGAAGCCCGCCTCGTCGGCGTCCACCGCCGCCACGATCGCCTCCTCCGTGGAGTAGTCGACCAGGTCGTGACTGGATTCGTCGTCGGCCACCGAGTGCATCCGGGCGACCGCCCGGCCCAGGTCGGTCAGCACGCCGGCCAGGTCCTCCGGCTCGTTCACGTCGGCCCAGTCGAGGTCGGCCGCGTACGGGGACACCTCGGCGACGAGCTGCCCGGCCCCGTCCAGCTCGGTGAAGCCCAGCCACGGGTCGGCGTGCGCCTGAAGTGCCCGCTGCGACTCGGCGGTGCGGTGCCCCTGGTGCTGGAAGTAGCCCGCGACCGCCTCGTCGGCGATGTGCCGGGCCACCGCCGGCACCTGGGCCTGCTTCATGTAGATGACGACGTCGTTCTCCAGCGCCTGGGTGTGCCCCTCCAGCAGCAGGTTGTACGACGGCAGCCCGGCCGAGCCGATGCCCACCCCCTTGCGCAGCACCACGTCCTTGATCTGGGTGGCCACGGGACGGAGCTGGGCGGAGGAGGCGGGCAGCGTGCCGAGGTAGTCCTCGAACGCGGCGCAGACCCGCTCCCGGGTCTCGGCGTCGATCTCGAAGACGCCGTCGCCCAGCGAGAACCGGCGCTCGTAGTTGTCGATGGTGGTCTGCGTGGCGAGCAGGTCGACCCGGGTGTTGAGCCGCGCCTGCTGGAGCACCCGGCGGAGCACCCCGTCGGCGTTGTCCAGGGTGATCGAGCCGATCGCGTCGTCGCCCCCCTCGGCGATGGCGCGCAGCTCGGTCAGGTACGACCGCGCGAAGCCGGTGACCAGGTCGCTGATCGCCCGATCGGAGAGCGCCTTGGCGTAGCCGATCAGCGCCACGCTGGCCGCCAGCCGCTTCAGGTCCCAGCTGAACGGCCCCACGTACGCCTCGTCGAAGTCGTTGACGTTGAACACGAGCTGCCCGGACGCGTTCATGTACGTGCCGAAGTTCTCCGCGTGCAGGTCGCCGTGGATCCACACCCGGCTGGTCCGGTCGTCGAGGAACCGGTCGTCGGCGAAGTCGCCGACCTGGTCGGCGTAGAAGAGCGAGGCGCTGCCCCGGTAGAAGGCGAACGGGGACGCGGCCATCTTGCGGAACTTGCGCCGGAAGGCTGCCGGGTCGAGAGCCATCGACGCGCCGAACTCCTCGGTGAGCACGTCGACGATGTGGGCGGAACGCTGGTCGGCGGAGTGGTTCATGGTGCGCAGGCTAGCCCCCGCCGGCCAGCCGGGGCCCTCGTCCGACCGGACGGTACGGCTCAGGGGGTGGGCGGGCGGACCGGCGGGGCGGTCAGCGACTCCGCCGAGCGTGGGAGCACCCCGGTCGAGCCGGCGTCGGCGGGCGGGGCGTCGACCGGCGGGGCGAGCGCGTCCGGCCGGGGCACGCCGCCGATCCCGGACTGCTCGGCGGCGATCTTCTCCTGGAGGCGCAGGATGCCGTGCAGCAGCGCCTCGGGCCGGGGCGGGCAGCCGGGCACGTAGACGTCGACGGGGATGAGCTGGTCGACGCCCTTGGTCACCGAGTACGAATCCCAGTAGGGGCCGCCGCAGTTGGAGCACGCGCCGAACGAGATGACGTACTTCGGCTCGGGCATCTGGTCGTAGAGCCGCTTGATGGCGGGGGCCATCTTGTCGGTGACCGTCCCGGAGACGACCATGAGGTCGGCCTGCCGGGGCCCGTGCGCGAACGGGATCACGCCGAGGCGCATGAAGTCGTGCCGGCCCATGCTGGTGGCGATGAACTCGATCGCGCAGCAGGCCAGGCCGAAGTTGAAGACCCAGAGCGAGTAGCGGCGGCCCCAGTTCAGCACGAACCGGATCGGCTCACCGAGCACTCCCGGCACCTGCACGACCGCCCCCTTCCCGAGCACCGCCACCAGTCAACCACAGCCGCCGTCGACGCCGACCGGTCGCTCGGTCCGCGCCGTCCCGGGCGCAGCGCTGTCGGGTGAGCGACACCGGTTCATGTTCATCGGTCGCAACCGCTCCCGGCGATGAGGGGTGTCCTACCCGTAACACCGCCCGCCGGCGCGAAGGCTGCGGGCGGAACCACGGGGATCTGGAGGACACGCACAATGGCACGTACCATCGCCCGCCGGCTCGCTGCCGGCGTCCTGGGCGCGGGGCTCGCCCTGCTCGGCATGGCGGCGCCCGCCGCGCAGGCCGCCGCTCCGGCCGACACGTCGGTGTCCGTCGGCCGGCTGGTGCTCAACCCGACCGACCGGGGGTACGTCGGCAGCCTGCCGGTGACCGTCGACTACCGAGGGGAGCAGCCGGCGTACCTCAACCTGACCGTGACCGAGCCGGTGCCGGGTTCCAACACGGGCATGACCCCGTCGGCACCCTGCGCGTACGGTCGCGAGCAGCCGCTGCGGAACGTCTACTGCGCGGTCCCGGGTGACGCCCTGCAACCGGGTGAGCGGCGTCGGTTCACGATCGAATTCCAGGTGCTGACCACTCCGCAGGCCCACGCCATGTCCACCCCCGGCGGCCGGGTGACGGTCGAGACCGGGGACGCGAACCCGGCCAACGACAGCCGGGCGTTCGACACCCTGTTCCGTTCCACCTCCGGCTCGCTGCGCCACCCACGGTCGTACGTCTGGGACACGCGAACCGACGCGTCGCTGACGGTCGGGCCGGCGGCCGTCCTCGCCAGACAGGGGGACGGAAGCTGGCTGGGCCGGCTGCCGGTGACCGTGCGGGTCGCGGGCGACGCCGCGCACGACGGGTACTCGCTGGACCCGACGCTGCCGGCCGGGGTGCACGTCGCCGGCATCGAGCCGGTGGACGTCTGCACCGGCACCTGCTCGGTGCCGGGCGGGCGGTTCATGCCGGGTGAGGAGCGCTCGGTCTCGCTGCTGCTCCGCGCGCCCGCCGAGGTCACCCCGGGCGACCTGGGCGCGGGCTCGTTGCGGCTGTCCGCGATGTTCGGCTGGAACAACGAACTGGTCGACGTCGACCCGGCCGACAACACCGCCGCGTTCACCGTCAGCGCCGCCGGCTGACGACGGTGGACTAGGCAGGCGCGCGGCCGTGGGCGACCCCCACGGCCGCGCGCCGTTTCCCGCTCGACCCGTCGGCGGCCGTCGGATCCACGACCGCGCCAGCCCGCAACCGGCCTCAGCCCGGCGGAGTGTTACCGCCGCCAGACACCCACGGCGGCCCGAACGGGGAGGGACAGTGACAGTGACGATGGGGGCCCGCGCCAACGAACCACCTCCGACGGTCGACGCGCGGGCCGGCGAGGGCGCGGCGGCGATCACCTTCGACGACTTCTACCACGCGCACTTCCGCAGCGTGACCGCGCAGCTCTGCGCGTACACCGGAGACCTGGGCCAGGCCCAGGACCTGGCGCAGGAGGCGTTCTGCCGGGCGCTCGCCCGGTGGGACCGGCTGGCCCGCTACGACGACCCGGTGGCCTGGATCCGGCGGGTGGCCTGGAACCTCGCCCGCAGCCGGTGGCGTCGGCTGCGTACCGCCCGCGGCCACCTGCTGCGGCAGCGGCGGGTGGAGACGCAGGTGCCGGGCCCGACGCCGGACCGGGTGGACATCGACAGGGCGCTCGCGGCGCTGCCCGAGAAACACCGGCGGGCCGTGGTCCTGCACTACCTCGCCGACATGTCCGTCGCCCAGATCGCCGTCCAGGAGGGGGTGGCCGAGGGGACGGTCAAGTCGTGGCTGCACCGGGGCCGAGCCGTCCTGGCCACCCTGCTCGACGAGAACCCGGAGGGAGTCGGTCATGCCTGAGCAGGACCCGCTGCGGGCGCGCTTCGCCGCGTACCGCGGAGACCTGACGGACCGGATCGACGGTCCGGGCCCGGACGCGGCCCGGCGCACGCTGCGGCGTCGCCGCCGCGCCGCCGTCGCGACCGGGGCGGTCGCCGTCGCGCTGGTGGTGGCCCCGATCGCCGCCGTCGCGGCGCTGCGGGACGCCCCGTCGCCGGCACCGCCAGCGGCGACGCCGACGGCCGACCCCACCTGGTCCCCGTCGCCCCGGCCCTCACCCGACGCGTCGCGGTCGCCGTCGTCGTCGCCGTCGTCACCGGCCGCGCCGGACGGCCGGATCACCGAGCGGCAGCTGCGCGCCGCCCGACCCGACCTGCCGGCCTGGGCCGGCCGCAACTGCGCCGACACCACGCGGGTCACCCTGCTGCCGGCCACCACACCGGAGGTGGACCGGCCGTACCTGATCAGCGTCACGCACGGCGACGTCGACGCCGACGGCGCCACCGAGACGCTGGCCCTGCTCGGCTGCCGCATCGGCGAGGCGTCGGCGAAGCAGGTGGTCGCCTTCGACCGGGACGCCGCCGGGCGGATCGTCACGCTGGGGCGGGTGACCCGGACCCACGAGGAGGGTGACGGCGGCTTCGAGGACGTCCGCGCCGTCGCCGTGGCCGACGGGAAGGTCCGCGTCCAGGTCGCCGACATCCAGCCCTGTTGCAGCATTCCGGCGTACTGGGCGCGCCAGCAGTGGCGGACGTACGGCTGGGACGGCGAACGGTTCGCCCAGACCGGCGGTCCGACCACCTTCGGCCGGGACTCCCGCCTCACCGACCTCGCGATCTCTGCCGGGCCGTTCGTCCTCGGACCGGCGGACGAGCACGGCCGGTTCCAGGGCACGGTGACGGTGACCGTGACCAACCGGGGACCCCTCGACGCGAACCGCGTCGCCTTCCGGCACCTGGAGGCCTTCGGCACGCCCGACGGCGGCGACTGGGACCGGTGCGAGCCGGCCCGCGAACAGCCGGAGTGGCCGTCGTGCCTGACCGAGGGGGTGCCGGCCGGGGAGCGCCGGAGCTGGACCTTCCGCTTCCGCCTCGGGCCGGAGCGCCTTGAGGCGGGCCCGTCAATCTGGCTGGTCCACTACGGCGCCGACCACCGCTACTGGCCGGACCTGACCCCCGGCGACAACCACGTCGTCGTCCGGGTGGACAGGTGATCCGGCGGCGGCGTCCACCCGGCGGGGTGGGCGCCGCCGCTCACCATGTGGGGCGTTGCAGCAGGCCGACGAACTCCACCAGCAGCCGTTCCCGCAGCGCCGGCGGCGCGGCGTCGAGCAGGGTGTTCACCACCGCCATCCGCCCCGCCAGTGAACCACCGGTGCCGGCGGCGTCTGCGGGACCGGCGTCGTCGTCGGGACCGGCGTCGTCGTCGGGACCGGCGTCGTCGTCGGGACCGGCGTCGTCGTCGGGACCGGCGGAGCGGCCTGGCCCGGTGGCATCCGCGGGACCGGCGGAGCGGCCTGGACCGGCCGCGTCGGCGGGGGCGGTCAGGCCCAGGCCGGCGGCCAGGCCCGCGACCAGGTCGGGGGTGAGCGCGTCGGGGGTGAGCGTGGTCGCGAGGGCGAGCAGTTCGGCGGGGAGCGTCACCGGTCCGGCGGCCCGGGCGGCGGCCACGGCGTCGGCCAGGTCCGGGCCGAACTCCGCCACCCGGGGCGCCACCGCGGCGGTCACCGTCAGGTGCACGCTCGGCGGCAGGTCGGCGTACGACAGCTGGGGCTGGGTGTGCCAGCCGCGGGCGGCCAGCTCGTCGACCAGGACGAAGAGGTCGAGGCCCGCATCGGTGGCGGTGAAGCAGACGACTGTCGACTCCGGCTCGGCCATCAGCCGCAGCCCGTCGACCGCGCGGACGGCGTCGGCCAGGCCGGCGACGGCGTCCCGGGTGGCCGCCGCGAGCCGCAGGTACCCGTCGTCGCCGAGGTGCCGCAGGGTGGCGTACGCGGCGGCGATCGGTCCGCCGGAGCGGGTGGAGGCGATGACCGGGTTGACCATCGTGTAGCCGGGCCAGTCCGCGTACGCGAAGTACTGCGGGGCACGCAGCGCCGGATCACGGTGCAGCAGGACCGACACGCCCTTCGGGGCGTACGCGTACTTGTGCAGGTCCACCGAGATCGAGGTGACCCCCGCGAGCGCGAAGTCGAACGGCGGCACGTCCGCCCCGAGCCGACGCAGGTACGGCAGGGTCCAGCCCCCGAAGCAGGCGTCCACGTGGCAGCGCACCCCGGCGGCGGCGGCAGCTTCGGCGATCGGGGCGACGGGATCGACGACGCCGTGCGCGTACGAGGGGGCGGAGCAGGCCACCAGCACGGTCTCCGGGCCGATGGCGGCGGCCATGTCGGCGGCGGCGGGCCGCAGCGTGGACGCCGACACGGGCACCGTGTCCACGGCGACCCGCAGGTAGTGCGCCGCCTTGGCGAACGCGGCGTGCGCGCTGGCCGGCACCACGATCCGGGGTGCCGCGATCTCCGGGTGGGCGTCCCGGGCGGCCTTGACGGCGAGGATCAGCGACTCGGTGCCGCCGCTGGTGACGCTGCCGACGACGTCCGGCGCGGCGCTGCCGGGGCCCCCGCCGAGCAGCCGGGCGGCAGCGCCGACCAGCGCGTTCTCCATCGCCAGCAGCGACGGGAAGGCGGTCGGGTCGAGCCCGTTGACGTGGGCGCTGCCGGCGTACGCGGCGGCGGCCAGCTCGTCCAGCCCCGGCACCGCCGGGTCGTAGACGTACGCGAACAGCCGCCCCCCGTGCGTGGGCCGGTCGGCCGCCCGCAGTGCCCGCAGCTCCGCCAGCACCCGCTCGGCGGGCAGCCCGTTCCCGGGCAGCGCCCGCCGCTCGGTTCCCTCGTCGATCATGGAGTCGTGGTGCCCTTTCCGTGGGGGTCAGCGGCTTTCCTCCCCCACCACAACCGCATGATCGGCGGGGTGGGTGCGGGGGTGCGGGGTTGGGGTGGGGGTGGCGGCGGCCAGGCGGGCCGGGGTCAGGTCGTAGGGGCGGAGGGCCAGGACGGCCAGGCCGACCAGGAGGGCGGGGAGGACCGTGAAGCCGAGCAGGATGCCGAGGCGGGCGGTGCCGGACTGGGTGGCCGCCGTGCCGGTGTCGGAGGAGACGTAGCCGCTGAGCTGGAGCACCAGGCCGAAGATGCCCGGTCCGAGGGCCAGCCCGAAGGTCTCCCCGGCCGTCCAGAGCCCGGTGAAGACACCGGCCTGCCGCCGGCCGGTGCGCGCCGTGTCGTACGCGATGCAGTCCGGGAGCATGGCGAGGGCGAACACCTGCTGCCCGGCGTAGCCGACGCCGATCAGCGCGACCAGCAGGTAGACCGCGAGCGGGGGCAGCACCGGGGCGGCGACCAGGGCCAGCGCGCCCACCGCGAAGATCAGCGAGGCGGCGACCAGCGCGGCGAGCTTGCCGACCCGCGCCCCGACCCGGGTCCAGAGCGGCATCACCAGCAGCGCCGGCCCGACGAAGCAGGCGAACAGGACGGTCGGCCCGCCCTTGGGATCGCGCAGGATCTGGTCGGCGAAGTAGTTGACCCCGGCGAGGACGGTGGCCACCCCGGCGGACTGCACCACGAAGCAGACCAGCAGCGCCCGGAACGGTCGGTTGCGGGCGGCGACGGCGAGCTGCGCGCGCAGCGTCGGCTCGCTCTCCCCCACCGTGCCGCCGGGCGCGGAGCGGGTGCCGAGGAACGCGCCGACCGCCCCGAGCACGATCAGGCCGGCGACGAAGAGCCCCATCCAGCGGTGCCCCGGGACGCCTCCGCCACCGGCGTCGCGCACCAGCGGGGCCACCGCGCCGGAGACCAGGATGGCCAGCGCCAGCACCGCGATCCGCCAGGTCATCAGCCGGGTACGTTCGGCGTAGTCGCCGGTCAGCTCCGCCGGCATCGCCACGTACGGCACCTGGAAGAAGGCGAACGCGGTGGCGGTGGCGAGGAAGGCGAACGCCACGTACGCCCCGGCGGCCGGCCCGGCCCCGAACGGCGCGGCGAAGATGGCGGCGAAGAGCACGCCGAGGGCGAGCCCGGCGACCAGCAGGTACGGCCGGCGGGCGCCCCAGCGCGACCGGGTGCGGTCGGAGATCCGGCCGGCGACCGGGTTGACCAGCACGTCCCACGCCTTCGGCAGGAGCACCAGCAGGGCCGCCGCGCCCGCCGCGACGCCGAGGGTGTCGGTCAGGTACGGCAGCAGGAGCAGGCCGGGCACGGTGCCGAACGCGCCGGTCGCCAGCGAACCGAGCGCATAGCCGGCGTGCACCCGGCGCGGCAGCACGCCCGAGGCGGACGTCGGGCCGGCGCCGGCCGGCGAGGCGGGCGTTCGGCCGGCTGGCGGCGCGGCGGGCGGGGAGCCGGCTCCACCCGGCGGCGCGTCCATGACGCCGAATGTTACTCACGTTATGGCACGGGTCACATCCCCTCCTCGGGCGACCAGCTCGCCCTCATGTCCACCCCGTCGCCGCGCAGCGGCGTCCCCTCGGCGCGCAGCCGGGCCCGCGCCTCCCGCTCGTGCCCGGGTGGCAGGCGGCCGGCCGCGTTCACGACCCGGTGCCAGGGCACTCCCCCGCCGTGCCGGGCCATGATCGAGCCGACCAGCCGGGCCGACGCCCGCCCCGAACGTTCGGCCAGCGCGTCGGCCACCGCCCCGTACGACATCACCCGGCCCGGCGGGATCCGCTCGACGAGCTCCAGCACCGCCTCGACGTACTCGTCAGGTCTCACGACCGGCCACGATATGAGAACGTGCCGGGGCGTGCCGGGACCGACCACGCAGAATGGGCGGGTGCGTGACATGGTCACGGCGGCCCGGCGGGTCGTCGTCAAGATCGGATCCTCCTCGTTGACCACCGCCGAAGGCGGGCTGGACGACGGGCGGGTCGGCGCGCTCGTCGGCACCCTGGGCGCGCTCGCCGCCGAGGGCCGGGAGGTCGTGCTGGTCAGCTCCGGCGCGATCGCCGCCGGCCTCGCGCCGCTGGGGCTGTCCCGGCGCCCGCGCGACCTGGCCACCCAGCAGGCCGCCGCCAGCGTCGGGCAGGGCCTGCTGATCGGCCGGTACGCGGCCGCCTTCGCCCGGCACGGGCTGACCGTCGGGCAGGTGCTGCTCACCGTCGACGACGTGACCCGGCGGGCGCACTACCGCAACGCGTACCGCACGCTGCGCAAGCTGCTCGACCTGCGGGCGGTGCCGATCGTCAACGAGAACGACACGGTCGCCACCGAGGAGATCCGGTTCGGCGACAACGACCGGCTGGCCGCCCTCGTCGCCGCCCTGGTCCACGCCGACCTGCTGGTGCTCCTCTCCGACGTGGACGCCCTCTGGACCGGCGACCCCACCCGCCCGGGCTCCAGCCGGATCAGCGAGGTGCACGACGAGCGGGACCTGACCGGGGTCGACATCGGCGGCGCCGGCCGGGCCGGCGTGGGCACCGGCGGCATGGTGACGAAGGTGGAGGCGGCCCGGATCGCGACCGGGTTCGGCATCCCGGTGGTGCTGACCGCCGCGCCGCTGGCCGCCCCCGTGCTGGCCGGCGAGCCCGTCGGCACCCTGTTCCACCCGAGCCGCCGACGCCCGACGGCCCGGCTCTTCTGGCTGGCCCACGCCACCACTCCCCGGGGGCGGCTGCACCTCGACCCGGGCGCGGTCGCGGCGGTGGTGGGCCGCCGCAAGTCGCTGCTGCCCGCCGGGATCACGGCCGTGGACGGGGCGTTCACCGCCGGCGACCCGGTCGACCTGGTGGACGTCGAGGGCGCGCCGGTCGCCCGGGGACTGGTCAACTACGACGCGGTCGAGCTGCCCGGGCTGCTCGGCCGCTCCACCACGGAACTCGCCGCGGCGCTCGGCCCGGCGTACGAACGGGAGGTCGTCCACCGCGACGACCTCGTACTGCTGTGAGGAGTGCGGCAATGAGCGTGAGCGAACAGGCCCGGCGGGCGCGTACGGCGGCGGAGGCGCTGGCCGTCGCCACGCGTACCGCCAAGGACACCGCGCTGGTGGCGATGGCCGACGCGCTGGTGGCGCGTACGCCGGAGATCCTCGCCGCGAACGCGACGGACCTGGCGGCCGGGCGCGGGGCCGGGCTGAGCGCGGCCGTGCTGGACCGGCTCGCCCTCGACGCGGGGCGGGTGGCCGGCGTCGCCGACGCGCTGCGGCAGATGGCCGCCCTGCCGGACCCGGTGGGCGAGGTGGTCCGGGGCTCGACCCTGCCCAACGGGCTGGAGCTGCGCCAGATCCGGGTGCCGTTCGGCGTGGTGGGCATCATCTACGAGGCCCGGCCGAACGTGACGGTCGACGCCGCCGGCATCTGCCTGAAGTCCGGCAACGCGGCGCTGCTGCGCGGCTCCTCGTCGGCGGCCCACTCCAACGCCGCCCTGGTCGCCGTGCTGCGGGACGCGGTGACCGACGCCGGCCTGCCGGCGGACGCGGTACAGCTCCTCGACGCCGGCAGCCGCGACTCGGTCAAGGAGCTGATGCGCGCCCGGGGCCTGGTCGACGTGCTGATCCCGCGCGGCGGCGCGTCCCTGATCCGCACGGTGGTGGAGGAGTCCACCGTGCCGGTCATCGAGACCGGCGTGGGCAACTGCCACGTCTACGTCGACGCCACCGCCGACCTGGCCAAGGCCGTCGCGATCGCGCTGAACGCGAAGACCCAGCGGCTCTCCACCTGCAACACCGCCGAGTCGCTGCTCGTGCACGCAGCGGTCGCCGACGCCTTCCTGCCGCCGGTGCTGGCCGCCTTCGCCGAGGCCGGCGTCACCGTGCACGGCGACGAGCGGGTCGCCGCCCACTCGGCCGCCGTGCGGCCGGCCACCGACGAGGACTTCGCCACCGAGTACCTCTCCGCCGACATCGCGGTCGCCGTCGTCGACTCGCTCGACGCGGCGGTCGCGCACATCCGGCGGTACGGCACCGGGCACACCGAGGCGATCGTCACCGACTCGACCACCGCCGCCCGGGAGTTCGTGGCCCGGGTGGACGCGGCGGCCGTGATGGTCAACGCCTCGACCCGGTTCACCGACGGCGGCGAGTTCGGCTTCGGCGCCGAGATCGGCATCTCCACCCAGAAGCTGCACGCCCGCGGCCCGATGGGCCTGCCCGAGCTGACCTCCACCAAGTACGTGGTGACCGGGGACGGCCACCTGCGCGGCTGAACCATCGCCGACGCTCGCGAGTGCCCGGACGGCCGTGGGCGGGGCCACCGTCGGATTGCGGGTGACCGCTAGTCTGGGTCGGGTTCGGCACGGCTTGTCTTGGGGAGGCGGCATGCTGGGCGAGAGTGCCCTGGAACAGCAACTGGCGCAGGCGCGGGCCGCGCTGCGCGAGGTGGGCGGCGGCGCCGCGCCCCGGGAGCGGGTGGAGTCGGTGGCCGAGGCCGCCGAGGGCCGCATCCGGGTCACGCTCGGCACCGACGGCCGGGTGAGCGCCGTCGACATCGACCCCCGGGTGCTCCGGGAGGGCTCGGAATACCTCGCCGCCGAGCTGCGCCAGGCGGTCAACGCCGCGCTCGACGGCCAGGACGACGGGGTCGCCGCCACCGAGCCGATGCCCGACCTCGCCGCGATGACCGCCACCATCGAACGCCTCCAGGACCAGGGCCTGCGGCAGATGCGGGAGATCAGCCAGGCCGTCAGCGAGACAATGCGGAAACTGCACGGGAGCTGAGCGTGGAGAGCCTCGACGTCGACCTCGACGCGCTGGGTCGCGGCGCGGACGAGTTGGAACGAGCCAAGGAGTCCGTCCGCCAGGTCTTCGAGGGCTTCCAGGCGGCGGCCGGCGGCTACGCCGCGGCCTTCGGCGGCGACGACATCGGCTCGCTGCTCGGCGTCGCCCACCAGGCGTGCGTGGACGCGCTGGCCGAGTGCCTCGGCACCAACATCACCGAGCTGGAGAGCTACGTCGACGGCCTGCGCGGGATGGCCGACGGCTACCGCGCCGCCGAGGAGAACGCGGCCGCGTCCTTCCGCTCGATCCTCGGCTCGCTGGGTGCCTGAACCGCCGGGCCTCGGCTCGCCCCGGGTGGCTGAGCCGCCCGCCCTCGGCTCGCCCCGGTGGCTGAGTCGCCCGATCTAGGAAAGGAGTCGCGGTGGGACTGACGCTCCCGGGTGAGCTCGCCTCCCTGCTCTCGATGCTCGGCTACGAGTGGCCGCAGTCGGACGAGACGGCGATCTTCCAGCTCGCCGGGGAGTGGACCGGCATGGCCGGCCAGATCTCCGGATCGGTCGCGCAGCTGGAGGCGGCGGCGCGGACGGTGCTCGACAACAACCGGGGCCAGAGCTTCACCGCCTTCGCGGGCGAGTGGAACGACGGCGAGTCGGCCGCGCGCAACATCGCCGACGTCGCCCGCCCGGCCACCGTCATCGGCGTCGGGCTGATGGTCGCGGCGGGCGTGGTGCTGGCCCTGAAGATCCAGGTGATCATCCAACTGGCCCTGCTGGCGATCCAGATCGCGCAGGCCATCGTGACGGCGGCGGTCACCTTCGGGGCGTCCCTCCTCCAGATCCCGATCTTCAAGATGATCACCGGTTTCATCATCGACCAGCTCATCGGCATGGCCGTGGAGACGGTGCTCAATGGCTAGGAAGCGGACCAGCCCGCCCCGGCAGACGCAGGCCAAGGGCGCCCGCGTCGTCTCGGCCTACCTGGAGAACGCCGACGTCTTCCGCACCGCCAAGTCGGCCGGCACGAAGCCGAAGGGCCCGGCGGTGCTGGTGCTGAAGAACCGGCCGGACTTCGACCGGCGGGACTTCGACCGCAAGGCCCGCGACCTGCAACGGCTCGGCCAGGACGGGGCGCTGAAGAAGGCGCCGTCGGACCGGGACAGCAACAAGGTCTACGACCCCTCGACCGGCAAGCGCCGCACCCGTACGAACATCTACCGGGACCGGATGATCCGCAGCCTCACCAAGGACGGCCGCCTCACCCAGGACATGGGCACCCCGGAGACGAACAAGTACCTGGCCAACAAGAACGTGGTCGAGCGCCTCTACGCGGGCAAGGGGCCGATCACCGCCCGGGGCCAGGGCTACGACCCCGACCACATCCAGGAGCTGCAACTGGACGGAACGGACACGTACGATAACCTCAGGCCGATGGACGCCTGGACGAATCGCCAGCTCGGCAGCGACATCTCCGTCGCGCTGCGGGACGTTCCCGAGGGCACCCCGGTCATCGTGAAGGTGATCCCGTGACCGCCCCCCAGGACCCGGCGCGGCTGGACCGGATCCGGGAGAAGCTCACGCTGCTGCGGCGCCTGGAGGCCGAGCACGGCTTCGGCGTGGTCATCGGCGAGCCGAGCCCGCTGGAGCCGATCCCCGACCTGCCCGGCGTGGCCGAGGTCTACGGTCTCTTCGGCCGGCTGGCCGGCGACAACTTCCGGTTCGACCCGCCCGAGGAGATCCGCAGCCCGGCGGCCTGGGCGGCCCGCACGGTGGACGAGGACGACCCGATGGGCAGCCCGCTCGCGGTCGGCCACGAGGTGCACAGCATCCCGCCCCGGCTGCGCGGCGAGATCGGGGCGGGGGCGCCGATCCGCCTCGACACCGAGGATCTCGACGTCTACTGGATGGAGCCCGACGACTACGTCTTCCAGTACGAGCACCCCGACGAGGACGTGGAGTTCACCGTCGTCGCGCCCGACGTGGCCACGTTCTTCGACGAGCACGTGCTCGGCCCCGGCTACCCGGAGCTGGTCGCCGTCGTCCTCGGGCCCGGCGTCCGGGACCAGCGGCTCCGCAAGGGCCGGCACGCCGGCGAGTACGCCGACAACTGGCGACGCCTGCTGATCGCCGCCGACCTGGCGTCCTGACGCCGCTGCGCACCCGGCGTCCCGGCCCCGCCACCTGCGGCGCCCGCACCCCCTCCACATCCGAGACGCAAAGGACCACCGATGGCCGCTGACCCCCGGTTCCGCTCACTGTGGAACGAGGACGAGCTCATCCCGTACCCGCGCGAGGCGTGGCTGGAGGGGGGATTCGACGCCGACCTGCTCCCCGCCGGCGACGAGATCCCGCTCGACGTGGCGGTCGTCTACACCGCGTTCCTCGAAGGCGACATCGAGCTGTTCGACACGATCCAGCTGAGCACCGAGGACGGCTCCCTGGACATCCGGCTGATCGTGGTCGGCGCGGTCGCCGACAACCCGGAGCTGCTCTACGTGCTCGACCCGGGGACCGGCGAGATCCTCCAGTTCGACCTGGAGCAGCAGGACATCCAGGCCGTCAACAGCACCTTCCGCACCTTCGTCGAGTTCCTCTACCAGTTCGCGCTCTTCGTGGAGGCCGACGAGGGCAAGCCGGGCCGGGCCGAGCGGGCGGAGACGCTGCGTACCGTCCTGGAGAGCATCGACCGCGCCGCGTTCGCCCCGGACGCCTGGTGGCCGCTGGTGATCAGCCAGCTCAAGTGAGGCCGGCGGGTGAAGCTCAGCGGCAGGCCCGGATCGCGCTCAGCGTGGTGTGCACGTCGAACTGGGGCCCGTCGTCGCTCTCCCACCCGCCGTCGCTGCGCTGGGTCTCGGCCAGCCGCCGCCGCGCCCGCCCCAGCAGCCAGTCCTGCCCGTCGATGCCGACGCGGCGCAGCGTCGCGGCCAGCCAGGCCACGTCGCCCGGGGACAGCTCCGGCACCCGCTCGGCGAGGATCACCTGGATCCGCGCCGCCTCGTGGAACATCTCCTGCCGGTGCAGGACCGCCGCGCTCAGCCAGCCGGCGGGCAGGAAGGACGGCCAGCCGCCGTCCGGGCGCAGCCGGGCGACGAGCGACTGGGCGGCGGCGTGCACGACGCCCGCGTACGCGCCGCCGACCCGGTGGTCGAGCGGCCCCGCCGCCCGCGCGTCCAGGCCGGCGACGGTCAGCCAGAACCCGGCGTTCGCGGTCAGGTGGAACGCCGCCTCGGGGTCGCCCGGCCGGGCCCACTCGGGGGCCACGTCGGCCAGCGCCGGGTCCTCCTCCCAGCCGCCGTCGGGCGACTGCCGCGCGGCCAGCCAGTCCAGGGCCCGGCGGGCGGCCGGACGACCGAGCGCGCCGAGGTCGTCCAACTCGGACAGGCGGAAACAGGTGGCGTCCACGGAGGAGACTGCCCCGCCCAGCGTCGCCGGCCAGCCGCCGTCGGGCGCCTGGCCGACCTCGGCGGCGTCGAGCAGTCCGGGAGGTGGCGGCACGCCGGTGCGCAGCCGGGACAGCCGGGCCCGGTCCACCGCGTCCCCGTGTGCCACGACGAACCCGACCGCCGCATCGATGTCGACCACGGCGGCAACGCTACCTGCGCAAACGTGATCACGCCTCGGCGAATCGGCCGAGGCCGCAGGGGTCGGGACGGCCCCCCGCGACCTCGGCCGACGGCGCGGGTCAGTACGCCGGCAGCGACGGGTCGATCTGCTTGATCCAGGAGAGCACGCCGCCCTGCACGTGCACCGCGTCGCGGAAGCCGGCCGACTTGAGTGCGGCGAGCGCCTCCGCCGAGCGGACCCCGGACTTGCAGTGCAGCACGATCTGCCGGTCCTGCGGCAGCTTGGCGAGCGCCTCGCCCGAGATGATCTCGCCCTTGGGAATCAGCGTCGCGCCGGGGATCCGGACGATCTCGTACTCGGCCGGCTCGCGGACGTCGACGAGGAAGATGTCCTTGCCCGCGTCCTGCCACTCCTTGAGCTCCAGCGCGGTGATGGTCGCGTCGACCACCGCCTCCTGGGCCTCCTCCGACACCGCGCCGCAGAAGTCCTCGTAGTCCTCCAGCAGGTCGGTGACCGTGGGGTCCTCGCCGCAGAGCACGCAGTTCGGGTCCTTGCGGACCTTGATCTTGCGGTAGCTCATCTCCAGGGCGTCGTAGACCATCAGCCGGCCGACCAGCGGCTCCCCAATGCCGGCGAGCAGCTTGATCGCCTCGTTGACCTGGATGGAGCCGATCGACGCGCAGAGCACGCCGAGCACGCCACCCTCGGCGCAGGAGGGGACCATGCCGGGCGGCGGGGGCTCCGGGTAGAGGCAGCGGTAGCAGGGGCCGTGCTCGGCCCAGAACACCGACGCCTGGCCGTCGAAGCGGTAGATCGACCCCCAGACGTACGGCTTGCCGAGCAGCACCGCCGCGTCGTTGACCATGTAGCGGGTGGCGAAGTTGTCGGTGCCGTCGACGATCAGGTCGTAGCGGGAGAAGATGTCCCGCACGTTCTCCCGGTCCAGCGCCGTGTTGTGGATCTCCACGTTCACCAGGGGGTTGATCTCGCGGATCGAGGCCGCGGCCGACTCGGCCTTGGAGCGGCCCACGTCCGAGACGCCGTGGATGATCTGGCGCTGGAGGTTGGACTCGTCGACGGTGTCGAAGTCGATGATGCCGAGCGTGCCGACCCCGGCGGCGGCGAGGTACATCAGGGCCGGCGAGCCGAGGCCGCCGGCGCCGACACAGAGCACCCGGGCGTTCTTCAGCCGCTTCTGCCCCTCGACCCCGACGTCCGGGATGATCAGGTGGCGCGAGTAGCGGCGGATCTCGTCAACGGTCAGCTCGGCGGCGGGCTCGACGAGCGGGGGCAACGACACGGTGGACTCCCCGGGATCGGCTGAAGGCGAACCGGCCCATTGTCGCTCGCACCGGCCTCGATCGGCCATGAGGAGCGACACGTCGCCCGAACTGCGGGAAGGGGAATAACTCAGGTGCCGGGAACGAGCTCGCCGTCGTAGCGCGAGCCGTCGACGTACGGCCAGGCGTTCGCGACGCAGCCGTCCAGGCCGTACGTCTGCTGCTGCATCACCGGTGCCGGCTCGCCGGGCGCCGGGCAGGCCTGGTGTTCCTCGCCGAGTTCGTGGCCCACCTCGTGGTTGACCACGTAGGCGCGGTAGATCTCCAGCGGCGCCCCGTAGTCGGGGACCGCCTCCAGCCAGCGCGCCAGGTTGATGATCACCTGCCCGGGGAGCCGGCAGGAGGTGTAGCCCTCGGTGCTGAGCCCGCCCTCGGCGCACATCCGCTCCGAGGTCTCCGGGGTGGCGAGGTAGACGGTGAAGTCGGCGTCGTCCGCCTCCGCCACCCGCCGCAGCCGCAGCTCCTCCGAGGCGATCCAGCTGCGGGGGTCGCCCAGCACCTCGTCCACGGTGGCGGCGAAGGCGGCGACGTCCTGGTCGGTGCCCTGCTCCACGGCCACCCGGTAGTGCCGGAGCGGCCCGTCGGTGCCCCGCACCGGGGAGTCGCCGGGCGCGGTGGTGAAGTCGCCCGTACCCGTGCGGGGGTAGGCGGAGGGCCGTGCCCGCTCGTCCGCCCCCGCCGCGTACGACGTGCGGTTCCCGTCGCCCGTGGTCGGCACGGGCGCGCGGTCGCCGGCCCGGGCCAGCGTCACGGCGGCGGTCGCCGCGAGCAGGAGGGTGACGCCGAGCCCCACCACCCGACGGCCCCGGATCGGGGCCGACGGTCGCCACCAGCGCGTCGGCCGAGGTGACGACGGTCGGGTCGGCGTCGGGCGGCGTGCCGGGCCGGGCGGGTCGGAAGGGGACGACGACGTCATGGACCGAGCGTCCCACACTAATCGGGCATTACGCCCCGAAAAACGCGAACCTCGCTCATCCCCTCAGGGGTGAATTCGGCCGGCCCCCCGGCTGGCGCCCGACGCCCGATCGCCGCCGGGTCAGAGCCGCGGGCCCGCGTACCGGCGACCGTCCCGGTACGGCCAGGGGTTGGCGACACAGCCGTTCAGGAAGAGCGTCTGCTGCATCATCACCGGCGCCACCCGGCCCCTGCCGGGACAGCGCTCGTGCCGGTGCCCCAACTGGTGCCCGACCTCGTGGTTCACCACGTACGTCCGGTAGACCGACAGCGGCACCTTCGCGCTCACGAAGTGCGGCACCGAGAGCCGCCAGCGGTCCAGGTTGATGATCACCTTGCCGGGCGCCCGGCACGACGTGTAGGGCTTCCCGCCCACCCGGATGTTCACCCCTCCGGCGGCACACAGCCGGCCCGCCGTCCTGGCCGTGGCGAGGTAGACCGTGAAGTCGTGCCGGGAGGCGGCGCGTACCTGCTGCAACCGCAGCTCGCCGTCGACCCAGCTCCCCGGCCCGGCGAGCGCCCGCTCGACGGCGGCGGCGAACTCGCCCGCGTCCTCGCCGGCGCCCGACTCCACGGCGACCCGGTAGCGGCGCAGCGTGCCCGCGTCACCCAGCACCGGGCCCACCCGGTCGTCGTAGCCGAAGCTGCCCCGGCCCGCGGACGGCACCGGCCCGGGCAGCCGGAGCACGGCCGGCGGTGGCTCGACGGCCGAGGGCGCCGCGGCCGGCGCGGACGGCAGCGGCGAGGCCGCCCCCGGCGCGAGCATCGGCGCGGGAGCCAGTTCCCCGGCGGTGAGCGCCTCCGCCCCGACGTCGGCGCCCCGCCGGTCGGCGATCACCGCCACCGCCCCACCGACGGCGAGCACCAGCGCGACCAGCCCCACGAGACCCCGCCGACGCTCCGGACGGCGGTGCCGCGGGCGGGTCAGGTCCACGCCGCCGTCCCGTGGGGGCGACGTGGCCTGGGCGCGACGGCGGCCCTCGACGGGAGCCGGGGCACGGCGGGTCGGGGCGGGGTGACGGGCAGGGGACATCCCGGTCAGCCTGCCACGTCGGACCGCCTGAGGGTGTCCCCCGTTTCGGTGAGCAGGCCCAACACGGCCCGGGCCACCAGGCGCGGCACCTCCAGTTGCGCCACGTGGCCGACCCCGTCGAGCATCAGCAGCCGGCTGTCCGGGACGACGCGGGCCGTCTGCGGTGCCACCCGCACGTCCACCAGCCGGTCGGCCCGCCCGCCGACGACCAGGGTGGGCGCCTCGACCGTCGCGGCGAGCCGCCACAGCGACCCCGACCCCGGCAGGTACGACCGCAGGAAGCTGGAGACCAGTCCCCGGAACGTCCGGACGTACGCGGCGGCGTAGTGCGCGGCCTCGTGCCGCACCCGGATCTCCTCCAGCGCCTCCTCCCGGCGCTGGTCGCAGATCCGGGTGAGGTCGGCCACGCAGGACTCCATCACCTGCTGGGCCATCACCTCGGGCGCGATCTGGGCCAGCCGCCAGGCGGCCAGGCGCTCGCCCCGGGGGATCGCCAGCAGCGGCAGCATCCGGCCCTGCAACGAGCGCCGGAAGTCCAGGAACGGCAGCGCCGGCGAGATCAGGGTCAGGCTCCGGACCAGGTCCGGGCGTACCGCCGCCACCTGCACCGAGACCGCCCCGCCCAGCGAGTTGCCGAACAGGTGCACCGGCCCCCGGCCGGAGTGCTCGATCCAGCGGATCACCCGGTCGGCGAAGGACGGGACGGTGTACCGGCGGCCCGGCTCGCTGCGGCCGAACCCCGGCAGGTCGATGGCCTGCCCGTCGAGGTGGTCGGCGAGCAGGTACGCCAGGTCGGTCCAGTTCTGCGACGAACCGCCGAGCCCGTGCACGTAGAGCGCCGGCTCCGCGCCGGGAGCGGTGGCCGGCGTGTCCCGGACGTACGTCACCGTGCCGTCGAGGCGTACCTCCCGCCCCGGCCAGGGCGGTGGGACGGAGTGCTCGGGAAGGAGGTGGTCCGGCCGGAGGGTGGCGCGCTTCATGACTCCAGTCTGCCCGGGGCCGCAACGACCGGCAGCGCTCAGGCCAGCAGCGCCTCGATCCGGCGGTTGACCGCGGCCAGGGTGGCCCGGACGACCGCCTGCCGGGGGTCACCGGCGACCAGCGCGGAGCCGACGAGCTGCTCCACCCAGCCGTCGCAGACGAGCAGCACCACGACCGTGGCCACGTCGCAGTTGCCGAAGGGCACCACGGCGGCGTGCTCGACGAAGCAGCGCCCACGGTCGGGGCCGGCATCGGGGCCGGGCTCGCCGCCGCGCAGCAGCTCGTCCACCGCCGCCGCCGCGGCCACCGCGCAGAGCCGCAGCACGTACCCGTCGACGGCCGGCCCGGTCGAGTAGCCGGCGGCGCTCTCCCCGCCGGCCAGCAGGCGTACCTCCACGGTGGCGTCGAGCCCGAAGGTGCTCACCTGGACGTGGTCGATCACCACCCGGGGGCCCACCGCGCCGCCGGTGTCCAGCGGCCGGGACGGCGCGGTCTCCGTCGTCGTCACCTGCCCACCGGAGTACGACGTACCGACGGTCGCCGGGGCACCGGCCGGAGTCCCGGAAGGGGCGGCGGAGACCGAGCCGGGCTCCTCCACCGTGGCCCGGCCCCGGTGCGGGGCGACGGGCTGCCGCCGCCGGCGCGGGGTCTCGGGCGCCGCCTCGGGACGCTGTTCGGCCCGGGGCGACGCGGCCTCCGACGGGCCGCCGGTCACCCTGGCGCCGGGCACCCGGGGCTCTGCGGAGGACGGCTCGGCGGGGCGTGCCGCGACGCCCGCCGTCCGGGGGTCGGCACCGCGCGGCTCCGCCGACCGGCGGCGCACCGGCGGGGCGGGTGCCGCCGGCATGCCGGGCAGGTTCTGCGGCGCGGCGGCCAGCCCCATCCGGTCCTGGAGCAGGCGGGCGACCTGCCGGCTCACCTCGGCCGGGTCGGCCCCGTCGGCGAGGTCGAGCCGCAGGCTGTGCGCGCCGGCCGGGGTACGGCGCAGCGCCGCGTCGCGGACACCGGCCACGCCACGGACGGCGTCGAGGATGGCGTTGACGTCGAAGCCCTCCGGGCGCTCCCGCGGCGGGGCAGGCTCGTCCTCGCGGCGCAGATGGGTGGCGATGCGGGCGAGTTCGGGGGTCTCGGCGGGTGGCTCCACGGCTGGCGGCTCCGGCACGACGGGCACGTCCGGCTCGGCGGGGACGCGCTGCGGCAACACCGCCGATGCGGACTCCGGCGCCGGGTCGGCGGCGGCCGGCGGGGCCGCCGGGGCCGGCTCGGGTGCGGACCGGCGGGCCGCGTAGGGGGGCGCGCTCGTCGGGGCGGGCCCGGACGGGGTGCGCTCACGCCGCCCGAACCCGCTGGTGGCGGCCTCGGCGGCGGGCTGTGGGCCGCCCGGCGGCCTCGGGGCCGGCTCCGCGCTCTCCGGCCGGAGCCGGAACGGCCGGGTGACCCGGTCCGGGGTGTCCTCGGCGCGGGCCGCCGCAGCGGCGGCTTCCGGGGCGTACGCGAGCGGGGGCGCGCCCGCCGGCGCGGGGACCGACCCGCCCGACGCCCAGGCCGGTCGCTCGGTCGGGGCCGGCGGTTCGGCCTCGGGCCCCGTGAGCCGGTCGGCGGGGGCGGACGGTCGCTCGTACGCCGGCCGGGGCACCGGCGCGGTCTGGGCGACGTCGTAGGGGCGGCCGGGCTCGCGGGGTGGGTCGTAGGGGCGGGGAGACTCGGCGCGCGGCGGCTCGTGCGGTCGTTGCGGCTCACCGGCCCAGGCCGGCGGCTGTTCCTCGCGGGACCGGCGACCGACGGGCTCGGGCTCCTCGCGGGCTCGACGCCCCGCCGGCTCGGCGTCCTCCCGGGAGCGACGGCCCACCGGCTCGGCCTCCTCCCGGGACCAGGGCGGCGCCCACGCGGCACCCCAGCTCGGGCGGTTCCAGTTCGGGCCGGTCCAGTCCGGTTCGGTGCTCGGCGGCCACTCGGCAGCCGACTGTCGGGAACCGCCCGGTTCCGACCGGGACGACGGTTCCCGGTCGCCGCCCGGAACGTGCTGCGCACCGGCCGCCGGTTCGGCGACCGGGGACCGGTCGGCACCCGGGTCCGCGCCGAAGCCACGCCCGACCCGCTCGTGCCCCGCGGCGTGCGGCGCGCGGTCCCGGTCGAAACCGCCCGGCGCGCGCTCCTGCTCGAACCCGGCCGCACTGCGGTCCTGGTCGAATCCGGCCGGCGTGCGGTCCTGGCCGGGGGCGCCCAGCGTCCGCTCCGCGTGGGGGCCGTCCGGGGCGCGGCCCTGGCCCGGCCCACCGGCGGCGCGGTCCTGGCCGAACTCCCCCGGTGCGCCGTCCGTGCCGGTGGCGACCGGATCGGCGTCCCGGTCGTCCCGGAAGGCGCGGTCCGCCCCCAACGCGCGGTCGACGCCGGCGAGCCGGTCGCCAACGGCCGCGCGGTCGCCGGCCGTCGCGCGGTCGCCCGTGGCGGGCGCGGTATCAACTGGGCGTTCGGTGGGCGGGCGCTCGGTGGGCGGCGGGAGGTGGCGCGGGTCGGGGGCCGACGGCTCCGGTGCGTAGTGGTCGCTCCAGCCGCGCGGCGGGCCGGCGGCCGACGGGGGCTCGTCGGCGGCGGCACGGTCGGCCGTCGGCGCGTGGAAGCCGGGCGGCACCTCGAAGCCGCTGGCGGCGGTGCCCACCGGCGGGACCTGGACGGCGGGGGGCGCCGACGTCGGCAGCCCCGGCTCCGACCAGCGGTTCTGGCGGCCGGCCGACGGGTCCTCGGCGGAGCGCCGGGCCGGACGGGACTCGGGGTCGGTGAACCCGTGCTGCGTCCCTGGTGGCTGCTCGGCCGTCGGCGCCGGGCGCTGCGCGGGCACCACCAGCCGGTCGTTGCCCGGGTCGCGGCGCTGGTCGCCGGGGATGCCGGGCGGGGCGCTCACCGGGACCTGGCGGCTGACCGGCGCGTCGTCGGCGGCGTGGTCGACGCCGTTGGCGTGGTGGCCGTTGACCCGGGCCGGCGGCTCGGTCGCGGCCGGGCCGGGCAGCGGTGGCGGCAGGTCGCCGTGCCGCGGGGACGAGGCGGCCCAACCGGGGGACGGCTCGGGCGGACCCCATGGAGAGGCCGGCTCGCGGGGGCCGGAGATCTCCCCGCCCCGGGACCAACTGGCCGCCGGGGGCGCCCACCCGCTGCCGGAACGGGCCAGGTCGTCCTGCGGACCCGTGCCGTCGCCGTGCTCCCCCGGGTTGGCGGCACCGGGTTGCCCTGTTTCACTCACCGCGCGCTCCTTGGTCGCCCCCGCTGAGGCTACCGTGTGGTGACAGTGGCGATAAGTTACAGCGGCGGGCCAATTCCGCGACGGGTCCCCGGGCCCCGACCGGTTCGGGTGAATTGCCGGCTCGTACGAAGAGACTCGGAGGTTCCCATGACCGCTGTGGGGAACGGTGCCCAGACCGCCGGCCGGCCCACCCGCCTGCCCCGTTCCGCGCGCCGCAAGCAACTGCTCGCCGCGGCCCAGGAGGTGTTCGTCGCCCAGGGCTACCACGCGGCCGCGATGGACGACATCGCCGAGCGGGCGGGAGTCTCCAAGCCCGTGCTCTACCAGCACTTCCCCGGCAAGATGGACCTCTACCTCGCCCTGCTGGACACGCACTGCGACGCGATCCTCGCGAAGGTCGACGACGCCATGCGCGGCACCAACGACAACAAGGAGCGCGTCGGCGCGTCGGTGCGGGCGTACTTCGACTTCGTCGACCACGAGAGCGAGGCGTTCCGCCTCGTCTTCGAGTCGGACCTGCGCAACGACCCGGCGGTGCGCCAGCGCGTCGAGCGGGTGGAGCAGGGCTGCATTGCGGCGATCACCGACACCATCATCTCCGACACCGGGATCAGCCGGGCGCACGCCGAACTGCTCGCCTCCGGCCTGGTCGGCGCGGCCGAGACCGCCGCGCAGTTCTGGCTGGCCCGTGGCCGGCAACTGCCCAAGGCAGAGGCGGAGGCACTGGTCGCGGCGCTCTCCTGGCGGGGCATCGCCAGCTTCCCGCTGCAAGGTGAGTCAGCCTGAACATCCGGCCCCGAGATCGGATAGCCTTCCCAACGGCGGCTCTTTCGCCCGAATGAGGAGGCACAGTGGAGGTCAAGATCGGCGTGCAGTACGCGCCCCGCGAGCTGGTCCTGGAGAGCGCGCAGTCGCCGGCCGAGATCGAGCAGATCGTGACCGAGGCCTTCGGCAAGGACGAGGGCACCCTCTCCCTGACCGACGAGAAGGGCCGGCGGGTGATCGTGCCGGTCAACAAGGTCGCCTACGTCGAGATCGCCGAGGCGTCGCCGCGCGCGGTCGGGTTCACCGTCCGCTGAGTGGTCCGGTCGGCCGCGACGGGTGACCCGACGATCGCCCGTCGCGGACGCCGGTCGCGGTCAGTTGTTCAGCCCGGCGGCGGCCATCCGCGTGGCGTGTGCCGCGGTCAGCCGCCCGAACAGCCCCGGCACGTCCACCCGCCCGCTCTGTGCGACGAGCGCGGTGAGCGCCCCCCGCTCGGCGGCGGCCACCCGGCCGGCCTGTGACAGCGCCTCGCCGACCAGTCGCCGCGCCCACATCGAGAGCCGGCCGGCCACCCTCGGATCGGCCTCGACGGCCGCCCGGATCTCGGCGACGGCGAAGTCGGCGTACGACGAGTCGTGCAGCACGTCGAGGACGAGCTGACGGTCCGGCTCGGCCAGGGCCGCGGTGATCTCCCGGATGAAGTCGTCGGTGATGGCGTCGCCCACGTATGCCTTCGTCACCGCCTCCGCCCAGTCCTTCGGCTCGGTTGAGTCGTGGTACGCCTGGAGCGGCTCGACGTACGGCGCCATGGCGTCGTCGGGCAGCACGCCGAGCGCGGCGAGCCGGTCGGCCAGCCGCCGGTAGTTGCCGATCTCGGCGGCGGCCATCTCGCCCAGGGCCGCCCGCCGGCGCAGGTCGGGGGCGAGCCGGGCGTCGACGGCCATCCGTTCGAAGGCGAGCAGCTCACCGAAGGCCACCAGGCCGAGCAGGTCGACGACGGCGCGGTCGGGCAGATCGGTCGCGGGCACGAGCGCAGGCTACCGCCCGCCGGCAAACCGGCAAGAAGTGACACAGTTCACATGGGTGGCCCC
The DNA here is from genome assembly GCF_049841735.1 of Micromonospora sp. DT46. Lineage (NCBI taxonomy): Bacteria > Bacillati > Actinomycetota > Actinomycetes > Micromonosporales > Micromonosporaceae > Micromonospora > Micromonospora sp. DT46. The sequence goes on from NZ_JBNCKW010000002.1 coordinate 427,905, forward strand.
CGGCGTGGCGCGCGCGGATGGAATCGGGACGCCCTCGGGTCGGTTCAGGTAGCATGGAGCAGTTGCCGCGGGCGCCGACCTGACCCAGGCTGATCTGAGCGATCAGCCAGCCCGGTCGAAGTGTGAGGCCTGCGGCGCGCGTGCGGCCCGGTCCGGCAGAGGCATTCAGCCGCCGACCGTGTGGCCCGCGCCACACCGAACGCGCCCTGACGGACATGCCGGGGCGCACCCACGAGAGGGCACCCCCAAATCCATATGAGCGAGCTGACTCAAGACCTGATGGACGGCCAGGAACTGGCCGCCACCGCTCCGGTGCGTCCGGAGGCTCCCACCTTCGCCGAGCTGGGCGCGCGTCAGGAGACCGTCGACGCGCTGGCCGCGGCCGGCATCACCCGCGCCTTCGCCATCCAGGAGTACGCGATCCCGATCGCGATGCGCGGCATCGACATGATCGGCCAGGCGCCCACCGGCACCGGCAAGACCCTCGGCTTCGGCGTACCGCTGCTGGAGCGGGTCTTCGCGCCGGGCGAGGGCAGCGACGGCGTGCCGCAGGCGCTGGTCGTCGTACCCACCCGTGAGCTGGGCATCCAGGTGGCCAAGGACCTCGCCGCCGCGGGCCGGACCCGGGGCGTGCGCGTGCTGCCGATCTACGGCGGTGTCGCGTACGAGCCGCAGATCGACGCGCTGCGCAAGGGCGTGGAGATCCTGGTCGGCACCCCCGGCCGCCTGATGGACCTGCAGAAGCAGAAGCACCTGCGGCTGGACCGGGTCCGCGCGCTGGTGCTGGACGAGGCCGACCGGATGCTCGACCTGGGCTTCCTCGACGATGTCGAGAAGATCCTGGCGATGCTGCCGGAGGACCGGCAGACCATGCTCTTCTCGGCGACCATGCCGGACCCGATCGTCACCCTCTCCCGGCGCTTCCTGCGCCAGCCGATGACGATCCACGCCGGGCACACCGCCGAGACCGGCCCGTCGCCGCAGACCGAGCAGCTGGCCTACCGCACCCACTCGATGAACAAGGTCGAGATCGTGGCCCGGATCCTCCAGGCCGAGGGGCGCGGGCTGACCATGATCTTCACCCGCACCAAGCGGGCCGCCGACCGGGTCGCCGAGGATCTCGACTTCCGTGGCTTCGCGGTCGCCGCCGTGCACGGTGACCTCGGGCAGGGCGCGCGCGAGCGGGCGCTGCGGGCGTTCCGCGCCGGCAAGATCGACACTCTGGTCGCCACCGACGTGGCCGCCCGGGGCATCGACGTCAGCGGCGTCACCCACGTCATCAACTACGACTGCCCCGAGGACCAGGACACCTACACCCACCGGATCGGTCGTACCGGCCGGGCCGGGGCGACGGGCGTCGCGGTGACCTTCGTCGACTGGGACGACATGCCCCGCTGGCGGATCATCGACAAGACGCTGGGCCTGGACATGCCGGAGCCCGCGGAGACGTACCACACGTCCCCGCACCTCTACACCGACCTGCACATCCCCACCGACGTCAGCGGCACCCTGCCGACCGCCGAGCGCACCCGCGCCGGGCTGTCGGCCGAGGTCGAGGAGGACCTCGGCGGCGGACGGCCCCGCCGGGGCGAGGGCGGCCGGGGCTCCCGGCGCGGCGAGCGTGGTGAACGCGGCGAGGGCCGTGGTCGCGGCGAGCGCCGCTCGGGCCGCGCCGGCGGTGCGACCGACGCGCCGCAGGCCGACGCGCCGGCTGACACCGCCGAGGATGGCACCCGCGTCCCGCGTCGCCGTCGGCGTCGCCGCGCCGGCGAGACCGTCGCGGGCGAGCCGACCACGGTGATCACCGCCGAGGCCACCGAGGTCCCGGCCGCCGCCGAGGGCGAGGCCGCGAAGCCCCGCCGCCGCCGGCGCCGTCGTGGTGGTGGCTCCGCCGCCGGTACGCCGGCCGAGGCGACCGCCGACTGACCGACGTACGTCACCCGAGATCCCCCGGACCGGTGCACCCGGTGCCGGGGGATCTCCTCGTCCGGGCCGTGATCCGCGGGCTGGGCGGACGCGACACCACCGGCGAGAACCCCCGCCGGACACCGCCGCCGGGACGCGTGCCGGGCAGGCCGCCGGTCGACGAGGAAGATGGAGCAATGCCCGAACCACTGGACGCCGCCCTGACCGAGGTCCGGGCACTGCTGCTCGACCCGGCGCTCACCCGTGCGGTGGCCGCCGGGCGCCGGCGTGGACACCGCCCCTCGATGGTCCGCGCCGAACTGCGGCCGGTCGCGCTGAAGGCGGGCCCCCGGTTGCAGATCTCCACCTCCGACGGCTCCCGCCCGTACACCCGAAACGTGGCCGCCGGCCCGGAGGCGGACGCGGCGGTGGACGCGCTGCTGGCCGAGCCGTTCGGCAACTGGCACGTGGAGACGGCCGACGCGACGCTCCAGCTGCGGGTCACCAAGTCCGGCGAGGCGCAGGTGCACCGGGCCGCCGCGGCCCGGCCCGCCGCCGAGCCGGGTGGGCACGACCGGGCGAAGGAGTACCTCCTCGATCCCGGTGACCCGATCTTCGCCGAGATCGGCGGCTCGGCGGCGAAGCGGCGCCAGGTCGACGCGTTCCTGCGGGCGCTGGCGGCGACCCTCCCGGACGACCTGACCGGCCCGCTGCGGGTGGTCGACCTGGGCTGCGGCAACGCGTACCTGACCTTCGCCGCGTACCGGTGGCTGGCGCAGCGGGGGGTCGACGTCGAGCTGGTCGGCGTGGACGTCCGGGAGGACCAACGGCGACGCAACACCGAGCTGGCCGAGCGGCTGGGCTGGGCAGACCGGGTCAGCTTCGTGGCCGGCACGATCGCCGACGCCGTCGTGGAGCCCGCCCCCGATCTGGTGCTGGCCCTGCACGCCTGTGACACCGCCACCGACGAGGCGCTGGCCCGGGCGGTGCGCTGGCAGGCCCGCTGGGTGCTCAGCGCGCCGTGCTGCCACCACGACGTCGCGGCCCAGCTCCGCGCGCGGCCGGCCCCGGCCCCGTACGAGCTGCTGACCCGGCAGGGCATCCTCCGGGAGCGCTTCGCGGACGTCCTCACCGACGCGCTGCGGGCCGGGCTGCTCCGGCTGCACGGCTACCGGGCCGAGGTGGTGGAGTTCGTCGACTCCCGGCACACTCCGCGCAACCTGCTCATCCGGGCACGACGCACCGGCACCGCGCCCACCGCCGCCCAGCGGACGGAGTACCGGGAACTCGTCGACCAGTGGGCGGTCACCCCACGGCTGGCGGCGCTGCTGCCGCCGGTGCCCGCGCCGGCCCCCGGCACCCCGGTGCCGGAAGGCGTCGCGGCTGCCCGCTGAGCGACGTCGGTCGTCGCGGCCACCCGGCCCCAGGAGAGGGCGCCCCGGCCGACGGATGAGTGTCGAGCGTGGTCGAGCGGTCACGGAGCCCGTCGGCCGCGTGTGATCCACGCCATTTTGCAGGGTGCGGAGTCCCGCTCACGAGACGGTCTGGTCGATCAGTCAACTGTTTCGCTGCCTTTCCGTACTACCCTCGGAGGCGCACCGCCGGGTGCCGGTCGGGAGGGAAGACCCGCAGGGATGGGTTCCGTAGAGGTTTCTCCGCAGATGGCCTTCGCACGTTTCGTACGGCGCGCCATCGACGACGCCCGCGAGGAACGCGGCTGGACCGTCACCGACCTGGCGTCCCACACCGGCGTCGGCCGGTCGACCGTGTTCCGTTGGCTCGCCGGAGACTGGCAGGACTACCCCGAGCTGGCCAAGGTGCGCGGCTTCTGCGCCGCGCTGGACCTGCCGGTCGCGGCCGCGTTCCGCGCGCTCGGCCTGCCCGACGCCGGTCCCGCGCCCCGCCGGCGCGTCGACGACGGCCCGGTCGAGGCGGACGTCCGGGTGATCCTGCAACGGCTCGCCGACCCGACCGTGCCGGCCGAGGAGAAGCACCACATCCGCGACCTGCTGCGCTACCTGGCCCGCCGCCCCATCCGCCGCGCCGGCTGAGCACCACCAGCGGAAACGTGCCTCACCCGGCTTCGGCCGGCATCCGCGAGGTCAGGGCACCGTGAGCGTGAACTCGGCGGTGTGCACCACGCCAGCGACCTGGAAGTCCAGGTAGAGCCGGTACCGGCCCGGGTCGGGCGTGGTCACCCAGAACGTCACCGCCCCGTCGACCGGCTGCGGCTCGGGGTGGACGTGCAGGTAGCCGAGATCCCCCTCGCGCAGGGCGACCAGGTGTCCGTACGCGCCGAGGTAGCGCTCCAGCTCCGGGCGCCCGCCGGCCGAGTCGACACGGAAGGTCAGCGGCACGGTCACGCCGGCCTGCGGGGTGCCCTGGTGGCTGACGGTGAAGCCGTCGACCGTGGCCGAGGACGCCGGCGCCGGCAGCGGCCTCGGCAGGTAGCCGCCCGGCGCGGTCAGGTCCGCCCCGAGGGTCACGGCGGTCTGCCGGCCGTCGTCGGCGAGCGCGGTGAAGTCGGCGTACGCCCGCCAGACCCCCGGCTGCGGCAGGGTCAGCGGCACCGACCAGGTGCCGTCGGCCGCCATCGTCGGGTGCAGGTGCTGGTAGCCGGTCAGGTCGCGACGGACCACGATGAGGTGCATCGGCTTCTCGTGCACGACCGCGAACCGGGTCACCGGGCGGCGTTGCGCGTCCCGCACCAGGAAGCGCAGTTCGCCCGCGCGGCCGGCGGTGAACGTGGCGGCCAGAGGGGTGAGCGTGTAGCCCGCCGAGCTGACCGAGAGACCGGCGGCCTGCGCCGCCGCGGCCTGGTCGACGCCGTGCTCGTGGGCGCCCGTGCCCGGCGGGTGGCTGTGGCCGGTGAGGGCGCTGTCCGGTCCCGCCGCAGCGGACGGGCCGCCGCCGTTCAGCCGACCGAGGCCGAAGCCAAGCAGGACGGCGAGCACCAACCCGCCGACGACCAGCGCAAGCCGGACGGTGCCGCGGTCCGGCACGGCCGACACGTGCTCCGGCCCGGCGGACGCCTGCTCCGACGAGACCAGCGCACCGTCGGACGCGACCGGCGCCTGCTCCGGCGCGGCCGGCACGCCCTCGGGCGCGGCCGATGTGTGCTCCGGCGCGGTCGGCACGCCGTCGGGCGCGGCCGAGGCGTGCTCCGGCGCGGCCGACACCTGGTCAGGCACCGCCGCCGTCCCGGTCGCGAACGGGCTGCTCATCGGTCATGCCGCCCACGCTACCGCCCGTCGGCACCGGGCCGGCCCGCCGGTGGCGCGGCGTGGCGACGGTCGCAGTCCGCCCGCGTCGGGAACTTTCCCGACCGGTCCGGACACGACGCCACCGCAGCTCGGGCCCCTCCGCCCAGGCATCGGCGGCCCGGCCCGCCGGACCGGGCGGCGCCGGTGGCTCAGCCGGCTACGGCCAGGGCGAGCGGGAGCACGTCGGGGGCGCCGGCCCGGCGCAGCTCCCGTGCGGCCATCGTCATCGTCCAGCCCGAGTCGACCAGGTCGTCGACGAGGAGCACGGGCCCGTCGAGCCCGGCGAGAGCGTCGGCCAAGTCGTCCGGCACGGCGAAGGCGCCGTGCAGGGCGCGTACCCGCTGGGCGCTGTTGCCGCGCGGGCCGCCGGCCGGCGCGCCGGTCGGCGTCACCGCACCGAGCAGCGGCAGCCGGCCCACGGCGGCGATCCGCTCGGCGAGCGAGCCGACCAGCCGGGGCCGGCGGCGCGAGCCGACCGCGACCACCCCGACCGGGCGGCGCGGCCACCTCTCGTCGCCGTGCGCCCACGCCTTCAACACCTCGACCACGGCGGCGGCCACGTCTTCGGGTACGGCCACGTCCGCCGCCTCCGGCCCGACCAGGTCGCGCAGCCGGCCGCCCCACCCCAGGTCGGACAGCCGCCCCACCGCCCGCCCCGGCAGCGCCTGCCCCGCCGGGGCGATCCGCCCCTTCAGCGGTACGCCCACCGCCTCCAGCCCCGTCGGCCAGAGCTTCTTCGGCGTGATCTCCACCCCGGGCCGGCCGAGGAAGGTCTGCGCGGCGGTCTGCGCCACCTCCGACACGTCGGCCGTGAACAGCGGGCCGGCGCAACGGTCACAGCGGCCACAGTCGGCGGCCCCGGCGTCGTCCAGGCACTCGCGCAGGTAGCGCAGCCGGCAGTCGGGGGTGGTCGCGTACTCCCGCATGGCCTGCTGCTCGGCGGCGCGCGCCTCGGCGACGCGGCGCAACCGGGCCTCGTCGTAGACCCAGGGCTCCCCGGTGGCGAGCCAGCCGCCGCGCACCCGGCGGACCGCGCCGTCGACGTCGAGCACCTTGAGCATCAGCTCCAGCCGGGCCCGGCGCAGGTCGACGATCGGTTCGAGCGCCTGGGTGGAGAGCGGCCGGTCGGTGTGCAGGGCGGCCAGGACGGCGCGGACCTGCGCCTCGGGCGGGAAGGCGAGCGAGGCGAAGTAGCGCCAGATCGCGGCGTCCTCGGTGCCGGGCAGCAGCAGCACCTCGGCGTGCGCGACGGCCCGGCCGGCACGGCCGACCTGCTGGTAGTACGCGATCGGAGACGGCGGCGCGCCGAGGTGCACGACGAAGCCGAGGTCGGGCTTGTCGAAGCCCATGCCCAGCGCGCTCGTGGCGACGAGCGCCTTGATCTTGTTGTCCAGCAGGTCCTGCTCGGCGGCCCGCCGGTCGGCGTCCTCGGCCTGCCCGGTGTAGGAGGCGACGGCGTAGCCCCGGGAACGCAGGAACTCGGCGGTCTCCCCCGCCGCGGCGACCGTCAGCGTGTAGACGATGCCCGAGCCGGGGAGCCGGTCCAGGTGGTCGGCGAGCCACGCCAGCCGGTACGCCGGGCTCGGCAGCTCGACCACGCCGAGGCGCAGCGACTCCCGGTCCAGGCTGCCGCGCAGCACAAGGGCGTCGCCCAACTGCTCCGCCACGTCGGCGGTGACCCGGGCGTTGGCGGTGGCCGTGGTGGCCAGCACCGGGGTGCGCTCGGGCAGGTTGCCCAGGAACGTACGCAGCCGGCGGTAGTCCGGCCGGAAGTCGTGCCCCCAGTCGGAGACGCAGTGCGCCTCGTCGACCACCAGCAGGCCGGTCGTGGCGGCCAGCTTCGGCAGCACGGTGTCCCGGAAGTCCGGATTGTTGAGCCGCTCCGGGCTGATCAGCAGCACGTCCACGGCGCCGGCGTGGATCTCGGCGGTGATCTCGTCCCACTCGTCGAGGTTGGCGGAGTTGATCGTGCGCGCCCGGATGCCGGCCCGGGCCGCCGACTCGACCTGGTTGCGCATGAGCGCCAGCAGCGGCGAGACGATCACGGTGGGCCCGGCGACGCCTTCTGCGCCGGCCGCCTCCCGGTCCCGCAGCAGGGCGGTGGCCACGAAGTAGACCGCCGACTTGCCCCACCCGGTGCGCTGCACGCAGAGGACCCGACGACGGTCGACCACCAGCGCCTCGATCGCCCGCCACTGGTCCTCCCGGAGCCGGGCGTGCTCGCCGGCCAACCGCCGCAGCACCGCCTCGGCCCGCTCCCGTACCGCCGTCCGATCCTGGCTCATCCGGCATTTCTACCAGCTCCGGCGGACGTTCCCCGCTTCCGCGAGACGGCGGACCGCCCGGGGGCACACCGCCCGACCGCCCTCGGAGGGAACGGCCCGCGCGCGGGTCGGCCGCTTATGAGGCCGAGCGCCCGGGCGGGCCCTCAGGGCCAACGCGGCGGCCCGGGCGCGTGCCAAGATCTGCGGCGGCAACAGTCCAGCTAGGAAAGAGAATCATGCGAATCACGCAGCAGACCGGCCCCGCCGGCAGGGTCCGACGGGTCGCGGCGGCAGCCGTCTCCCTGGTGGCCGCGACCTCCCTGGTCGCCGGGTGTGGCAACGACGACGCCCAGGACGCCCCGGCGGCCTCCTCGCCGGTCCCGGCGGCGTCCCCGTCGGCCAACCCGAAGAGCACGCTCCTGGCGGCGGTGCCGGACGAGAAGGACCCGGCCTTCCGGTTCAGCGGCAGCGACCCGACCGGCGTCGTCACCGGCGTGGTGGACCCGGCGGGCAAGGGCATGGACCTCACCGTGACCGAGAAGGACAAGGAGCTCGACTTCACCATGAAGCTCTCCTTCCGCCTGATCGAGCAGCGCTCCTGGATGAAGGTGAGCTTCGACGGCGCCGAGGAGCTCAGCAGCATGCTCAAGCTGCCGAAGAAGTGGATGGAGCTGGACCACGCGAAGCTGACCGACCCGGCCAGCGTGCCCTACTACGAGGGTGCCGACCCGGGCAACACCGGCGCGATCCTCGGGGCGGTGGGAGACACCGTGACGGACCAGGGCGGCGGGACCTACACCGGGACCGTGGACCTGACCCACGGCGAGCACGTGCGCCAGGCCATGGCCGACGCCGTGGACGTCGACGCGCTCGGTGCCGCGGCGAAGACGATCCCGTTCACGGCCGTCGTCGGGGCGGACGGGAACCTCACCTCGCTCATCCTGGAGATCCCGGCGGTCGGCAAGCTCAAGGCCACGAAGTACGTCGTGAAGTACTTCGACTTCGGCAAGGCCCCGAAGGTCACCGTGCCGACGGGCAGCCAGGCGCAGAAGGCTCCGGCGTCGGCGTACGAGCTGCTGAACAGCTGACGTACGAGGACGGGAGACGGGGTCGCGGTCGCACGAGGGGGCCGCGGCCCCGGTCGAGGTGGGCCGGCAGCGGTCAGGCCGGCTGGCGGGACACCACCGCCCGGACCGCCTCGACCAGGCTGGTCGTACGGGGGTCCGGGCCCATCGTGACGCGGAGCCCGCTCGTCACGTAGCCGAAGGCGATGCCACTGGCCGCGTCGGCGTAGCCGAGCGAGCCGCCGTGGCCGGGGAAGCCGAAGGCGGTGGGCGACCACCAGGGCTGTTCGGGCAACGGCAGGCCGAAGCCGAGCGCCGGCCGGGTCGGCACCAGCAGGACCCGGTCGACCCCGCCGGCCTGTTCCCGAGTGGCGGCGTCGAGGGTGGCCGCGTCGAGGATCCGGACGCCAGCGACCTCGCCGATCAGGCCGGCGTAGAAACGTGCCAGCGACGTGGCGGTGCAGATGCCGTTGACCGCAGGGATCTCGGCCGCCCAGGTCCGCGGGTCGGCGAGGTCGAGTGGCGGGTCGGTCACCATCGTCGACCGGACCACCAACGAGGTCGGATCGGTGTACGCGGCCAGCGCCTCCAACGCCGCCACGGCGGCCAGCGCCTCCGGCGCCGCCACGTCGGCGGGCGGGGCGACCGGCTGCTCGACGAGCCGGGCGACCCGGTGCGCCTCGGCGGCGGGCAGGCCGACCCAGAAGTCCAAGCCCAGCGGTGTGGCGATCTCTTCGGCGAAGTACGTGCCGAGGCTGCGGCCGGAGACGCGGCGTACCACCTCGCCGACCAGCCAGCCGTAGGTGAGCCCGTGGTAGCCGTGTGCCGTGCCGGGCCGCCAGGCAGGCGCCTGGGCGGCCAGCGCGGCGACCATCGGCTCCCAGGTCAGCGCCTGCGCCAGTGGAACCGGACGGTCGAGCACCGGCAGCCCCGCCTGGTGGGACAGGAGCCAGCGGACCGGGATCCCGCCCTTGCCGGCCGCCGCGAACTCCGGCCAGTACTCGGCGACGGGTGCGTCCAGGTCGAGCTGCCCGCGCTGAACCAGCAGGTGCGCGCAGGCCGCCGGCACGCTCTTGGTGGCCGAGAAGACCACCTGGAGGGTCTCCTCCCGCCAGGCGCGGCCGGTGGCGGGATCGGCGAGCCCGCCCCACAGTCTGGCCACCTCCCGACCGTGCCGGTAGACGCTGAGGGCCGCGCCGATCTCGGACCGCGTCTCGAAGTTCGCCAGGAACGCCTCCCGGACCGGCTCGTAACCTGCCGCCACGGTGCCGCTGACCACGGACATGCGCTCTCCTTCCGGAGCGTCGGGCCCGGACGACGATCAGCCCGGGCAGCCGCGTCAGGATAGCCTGACGCTGACAGTCAGGAAATCCTGACAAGCATATGCTTGCGGGATGGCGGAGGAAGTGGTGCCGGGGCACGCGGACCTCATCGGGTTCCGGTTGCCGGACGGGACGCTGAGTACCGACGCCGCAGCACCCGCGACGACCGTCGGCTACCGGGCCCGGTGCAGTTGCGGCTGGGTCGGCGCCAGCGACTACCCGGCCGCTGAGGAGGGCCGCTGGATGGCCGCCTCCGAGTGGGGCGGACACATCAGGCCGATCCTGGCCGCCACGCCGCCCGGTTGGCTGGTGGGCCGTTCCGACACCCTCCGCGACAACGTCGCCGAGCTGGCCACCACGTGGCCGTTGCAGGCGCTCGGCATCCTCGCCGAGGTGGAACGCTGGCAACGGCCGCTGATCGAACGCGCCGTCGTGTCAGCGCGGGAGGCCGGGCTCTCCTGGGCCGAGATCGGCAACGCGCTCGGCATCAGCCGGCAGTCGGCGCACGAGCGGTTCCGCAACCTCGCACCGCCGAAGCCTCCCGCCTGAACGGGTCCGGAGGCGCGCCCCGCCTACAGCGGTCGGTACTCGATCGACGCCCACGGACCGTCGGTCCTCGTCCACGCGCAGGCCCCGCCGATGACGAGCCGTCGCCGGGCGGCGGCAGCTGCGTCATCGGCGGGGCCTGGGCCCGCGCCGTCAGGAGCGGCGGGACGGGGTGCGCAGGGAGTGCTTCAGGAGTGCCAGGCGCGGGGCGAGGCTGGCCAGGCCGCCGGGGAAGAAGTAGACGGCCAGGATGAAGACCGTGCCGAGCACGAAGAGCGGCTGGGACAGCGGGTTGCTCAGGAACGCCGGCAGGGCCTCCACCGCGTCGGACGTGCCGAACGCGACCAGCCGGTGGTCCAGGTACATGTAGAGGATCCCGCCGATCACCGGGCCCCACCGGGTGCCCGGCCCGCCGAGCACCACCATGACCAGCAGCGCCAGGGTCCACTCGGAGGAGGTGATGTGCGGCGAGGCGCCGCCGACGATCAGGACGTAGACCGCGCCACCGGCCGCCGCCAGGCCGCCGGCCAGGGTGAACGCCACCAGCTTGAACCGGTACGGGTCGAGCCCGAGCACCCCGATCCGCCGCTCGTCGTCGCGCAGGCCGGCGAGCACCCGCCCGGTCGGCGAGCCGGAGACCCGGTGCACCACGAAGACCACCACGACCAGGTACGCCAGCGCCAGCCAGTAGAGGTTGACGGTGTTGGTGACCCCGACCAGCCCCTCGGGCAGCCCGGAGACGTCCAGCGGCAGCCCCTCCTCGCCGCCGGTGAGCCCGCCGAAGTCGCGGGCCACCAGGATCGCCCCGACCTGGGCGAAGGCGAGCGTCACCATGGCGAACGCGATGCCGACGGTACGCAGCGCCACCGCACCGAGCAGCGCGGCGAGGATCGTCCCGCCGGTGATCGCGAGCAGCCCCGCCTGCCACAGCGGCAGCCCCGCCTTGGTGACCAGGATGTCGGTGCCGTAGACGCCGGCGGCGAAGTAGAGGGCGTGCCCGAAGGAGAGCATCCCGGTCCGCCCGAAGAGCAGGTCGTACCCGGCGGCCAGGCCGCCGAAGACCAGGCAGACGGCGAGCAGTTGCAGGGTGCCCGGGGAGTTCAGCGCCCCCTCGAAGATCCCCGGCAGGTGCAGCGTCGAGTACGGCAGGATCAGCGCGACCACCAGCGTGACCAGCGGCAGGTACGGGCGCAGCCCGTGCCACCGTCGGCGCCCCGGCGTCAGCTCGTCGGGCACGGCGGCCGGCGGCGCCGGAACCTCGGGGCTCTTGACCTCGGTCATGCCGTTGCCACCTTTCCGGCGATGCCCTGCGGGCGCAGCAGCAGCACCACGGCCAGCAGCGCGACCACGCAGATGTCGCCCAGCCCGGAGGTGCCGTAGTAGTTGACGAACTGTTGGGTCAGGCCGACGGCGACGGCCGCGTACGCGGACCCGATCACCGAGCCCATCCCGCCGATGACCACCACGATGAACGCGAAGATCAGCAGCGAGCCGCCCTGGCCGGGCGAGACGGTGCCGAAGTAGACGCCGCCGAGCGCGCCGGCCAGCGCCGCAGCCGCCCCGCCGATGGCGAAGACCAGGGTGAACGCCTTGCGCACGTCGATGCCGAGCGCGGTGACCATCTCCCGGTTCTCCACGCCGGCCCGGATGATCAGGCCGTAGCGGGTCCAGCGGAGGAAGGCCAGGATCGCGCCGAGCACCAGCACCGCGGCGATGATCAGCAGCAGGCCGCCGTTGGGCACGTTGGCGCCGAGGATTCCGGTGACCTGCCGGGTCCACTCGGGGCGTGGGAAGGGCCGGGCGTCCGCGCCCCAGGTCGCCTGGAGCAGCGCCACGCCGGCCAGCGAGAGGCCGACGGTGACCAGCACCTGCTCGATGGTGCGGGAGTAGAGCGGCCGGATCAGCACCAGCTCGACGAGCACCGCCACCAGCGTGCCGGCGGCCACCCCGAAGATGACCGCGACCACGAAGCCGAAGCCGTCCGACCCGGCGCCGGGCAGGTTGTGCGCCGCCCACCAGGTCCCGTACGCGCCGACGCCGAGGAAGACGCCGTGCGCGAAGTTGAGCACGTCGGCCAGGCCGAAGACCAGGGAGAGCCCGCTGGCGACCAGGAAGTAGAGCGCCGCCAGGCCGAGCCCGGTCAGCGTCAACAGGATGACGGTGTCCATCAGTGCTGGTCCTTCCGCGCGGCGGCCGGCGTACCGGCGGGGTGGTGTCCCTCCGCCGAGCCGACGCCCAGCAGCGACTTGGTCAGGGCGGTCTCCAGCAGCAGTTCCTGCGCGTCGCCGGTCCAGGCGACCTGGCCGGCGGCCAGCACGACCGCGTCCCGGGCGAGCCGCCGGACCACGGCCAGGTTCTGCTCGACGAGCAGCACCGGCACGGATTCGGCGACCCGTTCCAGCACCTCGGCCACCTCGGTCACCACCTTCGGCGCGAGCCCCTTGGTCGGCTCGTCGACCAGCAACAGCCGGTTGTCGTTGAGCAGCACCCGGCCGATCGCGAGCATCTGCTGCTGCCCGCCGGAGAGCGAGCCGGCCCGTTGCCGTCCGCGCCGGTCCAGCTCCGGGAAGAGCGCGAACACCTTGTCGTACGCCGGGGTGCTGCCCCGCCGCTCGGCGAGCCGGAGGTTCTCCGCGACGGTGAGCCCGGCGAAGACGCACCGGTCCTCCGGCACGTAGCCCAGCCCGCCGCGGACCAGCCGGTGGGTGGGCCGGGCCAGCAGGCTCTGGGCGCCCATCCGGACGGTGCCGCGCACCTCGCCGGCGGGCGGGGTGAGGCCGACGATCGCGCGCAGCGTGGTCGTCTTGCCCACGCCGTTGCGCCCGAGCAGGACGGTGACGCCGGTCGGGGCGACCGTGAAGGACACCCCCTGGAGGATGTGCAGCCCGGCGATGCGGACCGACAGGTTCTCCACACTGAGAATGGGTTCCACTAGAGCGACTCCCCCAGGTAGGCCTCTTGCACGGTGGGGTTGGCCATCACCGTCTCCGGGGTGTCGCAGGCCAGCAGCGCGCCGTGGTGCATCACGGCGATCCGGTCGGCCAGTTCCAGGATGACGTCCATGTGGTGCTCGACCATCAGCACCGACCGGCCGCTGTCGCCGGTGAGCGAGCGGATCACCGAGACCAGCTCAGGTACGTCCTCGGCGCTGACCCCGGCCATCGGCTCGTCGAGCAGCATGACCCGGGGCTCCCCGGCGAGCAGCAGGGCGATCTCCAGCTTCCGCTTCTCGCCGTGGGCGAGGGTGCCGGCCAGCGCCGTACCCCGGTGGGCAAGGCCGACCCGGTCGAGCGCCGCGTCGGCGGCGGCGGCGACCTCCCGGTCGGCCGCCGCCCGCCGCCACAGCTTCATCGAGCCCCCGCGGTGCGCCTGAACGGCGAGCCGGACGTTCTCCCGCACGCTGAGCGAGCCGAAGACCGAGCTTGCCTGGAAGGTACGGCCGAGGCCGAGACGGGCCCGCTTGTGCGGTGGCAGGGAGCCGATGTCCTGCCCGTCGAGGGTGATCCGTCCTTCCGTGGCCCGGCGTACGCCGGTGATCAGGTTGAACAGTGAGGTCTTGCCGGCGCCGTTGGGCCCGATGACGCCGAGGAACTCCCCGGGCGCCAGGTCGAGGTAGACGCTGTCGACGATGGCGACCTCACCGATCCGCCAGGTCAGACCGCGGGTGGCGAGCATCTGGTGTCAGCCCTTCATCGCCACGGCCGGCGGCGCGGACTCGTCCCCGGTCAGCGCCTTCTGGGCGGTGGCCGTGAACGCGGTGCCGCTGCCGGACAGCTTGGCCTGGAACATCGGCTGCAGCAGCGCGTGGTCCTCGGCCCGGATGGTCATCTTGCCCTTGACCCCGTCGAAGCTCCAGCCCTCCAGCGCCTTCACCATCTTCTCGACGTCGTCGCCGCCCTCCTCGATGGCCCGTACGACCATCTGCGCGGCGGCGAAGCCGTCCGGGTGGAACAGGTCGACGGTGCCGACCTTGGCCTTCAGCGCCTTCACGGCCTCGTTGTCGGAGGCCCCGTCGAAGTAGTGCGACAGGAAGGAGATCTTGCTGCCGGCGGCGCCGAAGGTCGGCCACGAGGCGCGGATGTCCAGGCCGGTGACGACCGTGGTGGAGGAGAGCACGCCCTGCTGGTCGAGCGTCTGCCACATCGCGGGGGCGGTGGTGCCGGCCCAGGCGACGAAGAGCAGGTCCGGCTTGGCGGACTTGATCTGGCTGGCGAACGGGGTGAACTCGGTGGCGCTGGCCGGCGCCCGGACGCTGCTGACGGCCGCGCCCGCACCGCCGATGACGGCCTTCACGGCCGCCTCGTTGGCGTCGCCGAAGGCGCCGTCCTGGGCGAACACCACGACCTTCTTGCCGGCCGGGTCGCCGATGAACGACTTGGCGGTCACCACGTCCTGGTACGACTGCCGCCCGGAGCGGAACGTGTACTTGTTGGCGCCGGTCACCGCGTCGGTGGCTGCGGGTCCGGAGATGAAGAGGACCTTGTTCTGCGCGGCGATCGGGGCGACCTGGAGGGCCACGCCGGAAGCCGTCGAACCCGCGATGATCTTGTTGCCCTTGCCGATCAGGTCCTTGGCCGCGGAGACCGCCTTCGCCGGGTCACCCGCGTCGTCGACCTCGGTGACCTCGACGGCCCGGTCGCCCACCTTGTTGGTGCCCTTGGTGGCGAAGTCGAGGCCGGCCTTGAATCCCTCGATGTACTGCTTGCCGTAGCTGGCGAGGGCTCCCGACTGGGAGTAGACCAGGCCAACCTTCACCGGGGCGGCGCTGTCGCCGCCACCGGAGGCGGTGTCCTGCGGGCTGCCACAGGCCGTGGCGGCGAGCGCCGCGGCCATCATCGTGGCGGCGGAGAGGAACACCCGCCGCGTCGTCCGGACCGTCATTGCGACTCCACGTGAGGACTCGGAGGTAGGGAACTCATATGACGGCTCACGCTAGAAGTGACGTCACCCACGGGCTATGTGGCCGAAACACACAAGTAACAGGGGTGGGGTGGTCGGGGGTTACAACGAGCACGACACGGTGACGACCCCACCCGTCCGCGATGGGCGCCCGCCCCATCGACGGAAGTGATGCTGTGTCGCTCCGCGCCACCGATACCCACCGAATGCCGTATTCCTCCCGCCCTCCACCGACCGAACCCCCCGCCAGCGAACCCCGCTGCCCGACCCTCGCCGGCCGAACCCCGCCGGCCGGGCTGCCCCCGGCCGCCCGTCAGACCTCCCGTCCGGCCGCACCCGGACGGCGTTCGGGAGATCTTGGTACGAAGACGCCCCCAGAGGGGCCGATTCCCACCAAGATCTCCGGGATGCGGCGAGCGCAGCGCCGCGCGCCGGGTCGCGGCGGGTGCGGCAGGGTTCGGCGGGCCGGGCCGTGCCGGGTGCGGCAGGGTTTGGCCGGGCGGGGCGCGACGGGGTGCGGGGCGAGGTGTTGCGGGGTGTGCCGGGCGGACGGCGCGAAGCAGGCTGGGGGTCCGGCAGGTGCCGTGGAGGGGGCCGCCCTGGCTGGTCTGGCTGACGTTGGCCGAGGACGGCGGCGCATCCCGCTGGTCACCGGCCTGGTGGGCGGCCTCGTCCGGCGGGGGCCGCCGCCCCCATGGATGGGGCGGCTCGACAGCGGCTGCGCAGCCCGGCGCGCCTGAGTCGTCTACGACATCAGCTCGACAGCCTCGCACAGGAAGGACGCCGGCGGGCGGATGGCGGCAGGGCGGGTGGCGGGGCGTGGTTTGGGCTCGGTCGGGATGCCGGTTTACACACCCGGATCGCGCCGGAAAAGGAAGATTGTCTGGTGCGCCGGCTTCTTCGTCACCCCGTACGGCTCGTGCCGCTCGGCTTCCTGGTGACGATCCTGGTCGGCACCGGACTGCTGATGCTGCCCTGGGCCACCAGCGAGTACCGGCACACCCCGTTCCTGACCGCCCTCTTCACCGCCACCTCGGCGGTCTCGGTGACCGGAATGGCGGTGGTGGACACCCCGAACTACTGGAACGGGTTCGGGCTCGTGATGATCACCGTGCTCACCCAGGTCGGCGGCCTCGGCATCGTGACCGGTGCGACCCTGGTGATCCTCGTGGTGGCCCGGCGGCTGGGGCTGCGCAGCCGGCTGCTGGTGCAGGCCGAGACCGCCGAGTTCGGCATCGGCGACGTACGCCGGCTGCTGCTGCACATCGCCGGCCTCGCGCTGGCCTGCGAGGCGGTCATCACCGCGATCCTGACCGCCCGGCTGTGGATCACCTACGACTACCCGTTCGACCGGGCCCTCTGGGGCAGCGTCTTCCACGCCGTCCAGGCCTTCAACAACGGCGGGTTCGCCCTCTACACCGACAGCATGGTCGCCTTCTCCACCGACGCCTGGGTCACCCTGCCGCTGGCCTTCGGCACGATCATCGGCGGGCTGGGCTTCCCGGCGCTCTTCGAGGCGGCGCGGGAGTGGCGGCACCCGACCCGGTGGGCGGTCGCCACCAAGCTGACCGTCTGGGGCAGCCTGACACTGCTGGTGGTGGGCTTCACCGCCCTGCTGACCATCGAGTGGGCCAACCCGCGCACCCTGGGCATCTACACCTGGCCGGACAAGCTCCTGGTGGCGTTCGCCCAGAACTCGTACATCCGCACCGGCGGTTTCAACGTCCTGGACGTGGACGGCCTGGAGGAGGAGAGCTATCCCCTCTTCATCGCGCTGATGTTCATCGGCGGCGGCAGCGCGAGCACGGCCGGCGGGATCAAGGTGGCGACCTTCTTCCTGCTCGCCTTCGTGATGTGGGCGGAACTGCGGGGAGAGCCGGACGTGACGGTCGGGAAACGCCGGGTGGCGACCGCCAGCCAGCGGCAGGCCATCACCGTCGCCCTGCTCAGCGTCGCGCTGTTGGCCTGCGGCACGGTGCTGCTGATCTTCATCACCGAGGGAGTCCCCTTCCACGCGGCGCTGTTCGAGGTCACGTCGGCGCTCACCACCACCGGACTCAGCGTCGGGATCGCCGCGTCGCTGCCGGAGAACGGCCAGCTCGCCCTGATCATCCTCATGTTCGTCGGCCGGATCGGGCCGCTGACCCTCGGGTCGGCGCTCGCCCTGAACACCCGCCGGCGGCTGTACCGCTACCCGGAGGAGCAACCCGTTGTCGGCTAGGAGGACGGACGAAGGCAGCGTCGTGGTGATCGGACTGGGCCGGTTCGGGTGTCACCTGTCCGGCGCACTGGCCGCGATGAACCACGAGGTGCTGGCCATCGACCGCAACCCGGAGCAGGTGCAGCGGTGGTCGGCGCAGCTCGACCGCGTCGTGCAGGCCGACTCCACCGAGGAGGGGTCGCTGCGCCAGCTCGGCGTGGCGGACTTCGGCCGGGCGGTGGTCGCCATCGGCGCCTCGTTGGAGGCGAGCGTGCTGACGGTGCTGGCGCTGGTCGAGCTGGGCGTACCGCAGATCTGGGCGCGGGCCACCTCGACGAAGCACGCCAAGATCCTGAACTCGGTCGGCGCGCACCACGTGATCTTTCCCGAGGCGGAGACCGGGGAGCGGCTGGCCCACCTCATCGTCAGCAGGATGCTCGACTTCATCGAGTTCGGCGACGACTTCGCCATCGCCAAGGTGTGCGCCCCGGAGGCGATGCTCGGCCGGCCGCTCTCGGAACTGACGCCCACCGGGCGCTACGGCGTACGCGTGGTGGGCGTGAAGCTGCCCGGGGAACGCTTCCGGTACGCCACCGACGCCACCGTGATCGCCCCGGGCAGCATGCTGATCGTCGAGGGGGACATCGAGCAGGTGCAACGGTTCTCGGAGTTCAGCTGACCCCGGCGGGCTCAGTCGTCGTCATCGTCCCTTTCCGTGTCCCTTTCCCTTTCCGTTTCCTGGCTTACTTTTTTTCCACCACCCGCCTTGCCCTTGCCCTTGCCGGAGTTGTCGGACTTGGCCTTGGACCCGCCGGAGTTCCCGGCCGACGTGCCAGCCTTCTTCGGCGGGGCCTTGACGGTGGGCGCCTTGACCGGTGCCTTGGCCGGCGCCTTGGTGGGTGCCACGCTGGGCGCCGCGCCGGCCACCCCGGAGACCTGCGCCCCGCAGGCCTCGTCACCGAGGCGGAACTCCAGCGGCAGCGGGTTGGCCCCGCCGTGGCGGCCGGTCAGCGTGAGTTTCTCGGACGCGCCGGGGGCCAGCGCGGCCCGCTCCGGAGCCGCCTCCACGAGCACCGTGCGCCCCTGCTGGCGCACCGGGACGGGGGTCGCCTTCGTCACGGTCTGCTGGCTGGGGAAGGTGAAGCTCAGCCGCCAGTCGCGCAACTCCCGCATGCCGGTGTTGGTCAGGGTCAGCTCGGCGGCGAAGTCCTTGCCGGAGTCCGTGCGCAGCGCGTACGTGACCCGGCAGGGCGGCGGCGTCTCCGCCCCCATCCGCGCCTCCGTCGGCTGGTCGATGCCGCCGCTGGCGGGGCTGTGCGAGGTCACCCCCCACAGCGCCGCGGTCACCGCCACCAGCCCGGCGGCGGCCACCCCCGCCTCGATCCGCCGGCGCCGGGTCGCCGCGCGCCGGTTGCGCGTACGGGAGAACGGCAGCGCGTCGGTCGCGGCGGACCAGGGCAGGATCGTGGTGCCGGCGGCGGCCAGCGCGGCCTCGTCCACGGGCCCCGATGCGGGGGAGACCGGCACCGGGGCGATCATGCCGGCGGCCTCGGCGAGCGTACGCGTGACCTCGGCGGTGGCGGGCCGGTCGCCCGGGCGCTTGGCCAGGCAGCGGCTCACGAGCTCGCGCACCTCGTCGGGCAGTCCCGGCACCGGCGGCATCGGCTCCGGCTCGTTGTACATGTGGGCGCGCAGCATCTGCGTGGTGGTGCTCGCCTGCCACGGCAGCCGGCCGGTGAGCATCCGGTAGAGCAGCAGGCCGACCGCGTACACGTCGGTGGCCGGGGAGACCTGGCCGTTGTCGAGCCGCTCCGGGGCGAGGTACGCGGGGGTGCCGAGCAGTGCGCCGTCCGGCCCCTTCTCCTTCTCCCCCACCAGCGCGGAGATGCCGAAGTCGACCACCTTCACGCCGGTGGCGGTCAGCATGACGTTGCCCGGGGTGACGTCGCGGTGCACCACGCCACGGGCGTGCGCGGTGGCCAGCGCCGAGGTGACCTCCGCGCCGATCGTCACCGCCTCCCGCCAGGGCAGACTGCCCCGGCGCAGCCGGCCGGTCAGCGACTCCCCGTCGACCAGCTCCATGACGACGTACGGCACGGTCAGGCCGACCTGCTCCGACTCGCCGTAGTCGTAGACGTTGGTGATGTTGGGGTGGCACAGCCGGGCCGCGGCCTGCGCCTCGATCCGGATGCGGTGCCGGAACGCGCGGTCGGCGGCCAGCCGCGACGCGAGCACCTTGACCGCCACCTGCCGGCCCAGCACCTCGTCGTAGCCGCGCCAGACGACGGACATGCCGCCCGCCCCCAGCTGTTCGATCAGCCGGTACCGTTCGCCCAGCAGTTGTGCGCCGTCCCGGATCGGTCCACCCATGAGGGTCGTTGTTGCCCCGGACCGACCCGGCTACACCTGAAGGGTCGGAATCGGTCAGCGATTCACCCGTTCAGGCGGTGGCGAGGAGCTGGTCCACGGGCGCGTAGTCGTCGGTCAGCACCAGCGCCTCGCCGACGAACGCGGTGAGGTCGGCACCCGCCAGCAGGCTGGCGTCCTCCCGCAGCTCGGCCAGCCGGGCGCGGACCGCCTCCAGCGGCAGCGGGGCGTCGGAGGCGACGATGAGGAAGTTCGAGCCCTCCTGACCGGCGAGCGCCGCCGCCGGGGCGATCAGGGCGACGTGCCGGAACTCGGCGGCGACGGTGGCCAGCTCGCTGCGGATGAAGCGCAGCGGCGGGTAGTCGATGACGTTCTGCACGTAGACGCCGCCGGGGCGGGTCACCCGGCGGACCTCGGCGGCCATCTCCCGGGTGGCGAGGTGCCAGGGCACCACCAGGTGCCCGAACGCGTCGCCGACCACGAGGTCGCGGCTGTCGGTGGCCTCCCCCGCGACGAGCAGCCGGGCGTCACCCACGACCGCCCGCAGGTCGGGCCCCTGGCGTACGCCGAGCTGCCGCTCGCCCAGCTCGACCAGCCCGCCGTCGATCTCGAACACGACGTTGTCGGTGCCCGGACGGGTGGCGGTCAGGTAGCGGGGCACGGTGAACCCGCCGCCGCCCAGGTGCAGCGCGTCGAGCCGCTGCCCCTGCGGGGCGACCACGTCGGCCACCGCCCCGATCCACCGGGTGTACGCGTACTCCAGGTGGGTGGGGTCGGCGAGGTCCACGTACGAGTGCTGCGCCGAGTTGAGCAGCAGGGTGCGGCCGGAGTCCCGGCCGGGATCGACCTCCACGCTGGCGCAGTGGTAGGCGGTCTCGATGTCGCACGGGTTCGGGGCGACGGTGGTCAGCCCGGCGCCGACGAGACCGAGCACCGCCAGGGCGGCCTTGGCGCGGGCGGGGCCGGGCAGCTCCGCGCGGTCCTGGCGGCGCAGCCACACCCCGAGGCCGAGCCCGGTGAGCCCGAGCGAGGCCGCCAGGGCGAACAGGATGACCGTGCTGGGCAGCGCGGCCACCAGCACGAAACCGGTGACCAGGGTGGCCGTGACCGCGCCCAGCGTGCCTACGCTGGAGAGCCGGCCGACCACCTGGCCGGTGCGCCGCAGGTCCGCGAGCTGGAGCTTGACGACCAGCGGGGTGACGGCGGCGAGCAGGGCCGCCGGCACGAAAACGGCGAGTGCGACGAGCAGCAGGATGGCCGAGGCCGCCCCGCCGCGCAGCACCTCGCCGGCGTACCGGACGACGGGCAGGGTGACGGCCGTGGCGATGCCGGCCAGCACCAGCGCCGGGGCCAGCATCGCCCTCGGGTTGCGCCGGTCGGCCAGCCAGCCGCCCGTCCACGCGCCGTAGGCGATGGCGGCCAGGGCGATGCCGATGACCGAGCTGGTCACCTGGAGGGTCACCCCGACGTACGGCCCGACCAGCCGCAGCGCGGCGGTCTCCAGCACCAGGACGGCGCCGCTGGAGAAGAAGACCAGGAACGCGGCGAGGCCGTTGGGCAGCGCCCGGGGGGTCGCCGCCGCCGGCTGGGTGGGCGGGACCGTGACGTCGGAGGATGGGGAGCTCACCCGCGCGATGGTACGCAGGAAAACTGGGCCCCCGGGTCAGTACATCGAGAGATGAACATGGTTCGTGTGGTCGGCGGCGGGGCTGCCGCTGCCGCCGTACGCCCGCCAGCCGGTGCCGGGGTGCCAGATCTGCCGGTACCAGATCACGTAGAGCACGCCCAGCCGGCTGGCGTTGCGCACGTGCCAGGCGGCGAGGCTGTCCCCGTACGCCTTGTCCCCGCCGGTGGCGGTCTTGTTCTCGAACCCGCCGGCCGCGGCCGAGAAGTCGCAGGCCCGGCCCTTGGGGTGCTCGCCGGAGGGGCGGTTGTCGAAACAGTTGACGTACCGCTTGTAGCCGGCCGCCTTGGTCTGGTTGAGGGCGTTGAGGGTGCGCGGGGTGATGCAGCCGGAGCTGGTCGGGTCGTTCAGCGAGCAGGACTCCGACGGCCAGGAGCCGTCCGAGTTGCGGGGGGCCGGCTTCGCCGAGGAGGAGCTGCCGCCGCTGAACCCGCCGCTGCTGCCCGAGCTGACCTCCGCGAGCGCCGCCTCGGCCTCCTTCTTCTTCTTCGCCATCACGGCGAGCTGCTTCTGCTGCTCCCGCACCTCGGTGTCGATGGCGATCTTGGCCTGTCGCGCCTGCTCCCGCGCCTCGATCAGGCTGCGCAGCCGCCTGCTGTCGCGCTGGGCCATCAGGTCGAGGCTGGCCGCCCGGTCCAGGAACGCCTCGGGGGAGGCGCTGTTGAGCAGCATCGACGTGGGCGTCAGCCGGCCCAGCCGGTAGGACTGTGCGGCCACCTCGCCGACCTGTGCGGTCAGCTCGACCAGCCGGACCTCCACGGCGCCCAACTGCCCGGCCAGCTGCTTCTGCCGGACCTTGGAGTTCTCCAGCTTCCCCTTGGCCTCGATGTGCGCCTTGGCGGTGGCTTCCAGGGCGTCCCGGAGCTTCTTGGTGCCGCCCTCGTTGGGCTCCGCGTACGCCGGCACGGCGCCGACGCCGAAGAGCAGCGTGACGGCGACGAGCAGGGCGGTCAGCGGACGGCGGGCACGTCGCCCGGCCGACAGGGCGGTCAGCGGGCGACCGTGACGCCCGACGGGCATGGTCCTGCGCACGAAAGCATCCTTCCGTCGGCCGCCGGCCCCGGATGACAACACGGCGCGGCGGCGGCCCCCGCCGGGCGCCGGTCGGCGGCCTGCTGGCGGAGACCGGCGGTCAGGATACCGGACGGAGCACGCCGGGCCAGGCCCGCGAACGCCCGGACCGTCGGACGTCCACGCAGGGTCGCAGCGACGTCACGCGCCGTCGAGCAGAGCCTCACGCACGTCCACCCAGATCTGCTCGCTCGCGGCGACCAGGAGGCCGTGGCCGTCGTCCCCCGGGCGGTAGTCGGTGCCGTCGAAGCGCCGCGCGACCCCGCCCGCCGCCCGGACCAGCAGGGCGCCCGGGGCGTGGTCCCACGGCAGGGTGCGCCAGAAGAGCACGAAGTCCTGGTCCCCGGTCAGCACGTCCAGGTACTCCCGGCCGGCGCAGTGCTGGCCGGGCAGCATCTCGCCCAGCCGCGCGCCGCCCGCCTCGACCAGCGCGCGCGGCGCGGCCGGCAGCGCGTGCGACATCGCGGCGCCGCGCACCGCGTCGAGCGCGGGCGCCCGGTCGCCGGTCCGCACCGGCCGGCCGTCGAGCCAGGTGCCCTCGCCGGCCCGCGCGACGGCCAGCGTCCCGGCGAGCGGGTCGAGCACCCACGCGGCGACGGGATCCCCGTCGGTCAGCAGCGCCACCATCAGCGCGAACGGCTGCCGGCCGGCGGCGAAGTTCGAGGTGCCGTCGACCGGGTCGACGAGCCACACGTCGCCGGAGGCGCGCAGGTGCTCCAGCAGGGCCGGGTCGTCGGCGACCGCCTCCTCGCCCACCACCACCGAGCCGGGGCGCAGCCGGCGCAGGGCCGCCGAGATCACCTCCTCGGCGCGGCGGTCTGCCACGGTGACGAGGTCGCCCGGCGCCTTCTCGCTCACGTCGGCCTCGTCGAGCTTGCGGAACAGCGGAAGCACGACCTGGTCGGCGGTCTCGCGCAGCAGACCACCGACGTCGTCGAGCAGGGTGTCAGCCACGCGGCGGCAGCTTCACCACGCTGACGAAGAACTCGTCGATCTGCCGGACCACCGAGATGAAGCGCTCGAAGTCCACCGGCTTCGTCACGTACGCGTTGGCGTGCAGCTGGTAGCTGCGCAGGATGTCCTCGTCGGCCTGGGAGGTCGTCAGCACCACCACCGGGATCCGGCAGAGCTGCTCGTCGGACTTGATCTCCTCCAGCACCTCCCGGCCGTCGCGGCGCGGCAGGTTCAGGTCGAGCAGGATCAGGTCCGGCTGCACCACGTCGGCGTACTGGCCCTCCCGCCGCAGGTAGGCGAGCGCCTCGGCGCCGTCGGAGACGACGGTCAGCCGGTTGCGGAGCTTGTGCTCCTCGAACGCCTCCTGGGTCATCAACACGTCACCCGGATCGTCCTCGACCAGCAGGACCTCGATCGGGCTCTTGCCGTCCGCCGGCGCGGTCATCCCACCGTCTCCCTCATGTCACCCGTTCTACCGCCTTCCGGTGCCCGGCCGGGCCCGTCCGTGGTCTCCGACTCGTCGGCGCGCCGGTCGGCCTGCGCCGGGGCGCCGCCCGTGCCGGCCCCGGCGGCGGGCTCGTCGCCGTCCCCGGGCGTCCCGTCGCCGTCCCCGGCCACGCCGTCCCCGGGCGCCGGCTCGTCCGCCGTCGACGCGGCGGCCGCCTCGACGTCCTCGGGGAGCGCCGGGAGGGTGAAGCGGATCGCCGTGCCCTCCTCGGTGCCCGTGTCCACCCAGACCCGACCGCCGTGGTACTCCACGATCTTCTTGACGATCGCCAGCCCGATCCCGGTGCCCGGGTACGCGTCCTTCGCGTGCAGCCGCTGGAAGATGACGAAGATCTTGTCGGCGAACTCCGGCTCGATCCCGATGCCGTTGTCCTGGCAGCTGATCTCCCACTCGTCGCCCACGAGACGGGCCGAGACGTGCACCTTCGGGGGCACGTCGGGGCGGCGGAACTTGACCGAGTTGCTGACCAGGTTGGCCAGCAGGTTCGTCAGCAGCGGCTCCTCGCCACGGATGACGGGCAGCTCGCCCCAGGTCAGCTCCGCGTCGGCGTACTGCCGGGCCGCCTCGGTCTGGCCGGCCACGTCGCCCATGATCTTGTTCATGTCGACCTCGGTGAAGCCGGTGGTGAGCCGGCCGATCCGGGAGAAGGCGAGCAGGTCGTTGATCAGACGCTGCATCCGCTGCGCGCCGTCGACCGCGAACGCGATGTACTGGTCGGCCCGCTCGTCCAACTGCCCCGCGTAGCGGCGCTGGAGGAGCTGGCAGAAGCTGGCCACCTTGCGCAGCGGCTCCTGGAGGTCGTGCGAGGCGACGTACGCGAACTGCTCCAGGTCACGGTTGGAGCGGGTGAGTTCCTCGGCCTGCTTCTGGAGCTGGCTGTTGACCCACTCGATCCGCTCCCGGGCCTCCCGTACCTCGGCCAGGTCCTTGGCGATCTTGCGCCGCATGGCGTCCACGTCCTCGGCGAGCCGGAGGAACTCGGGCGGACCGGCGCCGGCGATCCCGTGCTGGTAGTCGCCCTCGGCCACCTCGCGGACCTGGTCGGCGAGGCCGGTCAGCGGGCGGATCACCATCTTGTCCAGGGAGACCAGCAGCATGCTGCCGGCGATGATCACCACCGCGAGGGCGGCGATCAGCAGGACGACCAGCAGGTTGCTCGTCCGCAGGACGTCCTCGGCACTGCGCTGCCGGGCCTCGAAGATCTCCTGCTGGAGATGGTCGACGGCGCCGCGTACGTCGTCGAACTGCTCCCGCGCCTGGTCGGTGATGAGCGCCTGCCCCGCGGTCGTGCCGTTCTGCTGCGTCGTGGTGACCACCGGCACCGCCACCGCCTGGCGCCACGCCTCGGCCCGTTCCTCGACCAGCCGGATCTCCTGCCGAAGCTCCGGATAGTCGTCGACCAGCCGCTGCATCGAGGCGACCAGGTCCTGCTCGCGCTTCCGGCCCGCCTCGTACGGCGTCAGGTCCGCCGGGTTGCCGCTGACCGCGTAGCCGCGGACCGCCGTCTCCTGGTCCAGCAACGCGTTCAGCAGCTCCTGCGCCTGCACCCGCAGCGGGCCGGTCTTGTACAGGATCGCGTCGATGTGCGTCCGGTTCTTCGCCGCCAGCGCCACCTCGCCGCCGGCCAGCCCGATCAGCAGGACCGCGACGACGGTGAGCAGCGTGACGACCCGCCGGCGCAGGGTCCAGTCGCCGACGCGCGTCACCTGCCACCGCCCCGGCTGACCAGGAGCATGGCGACGTCGTCGGCGAACGGACCGCCGTTGAGCTGCTCGGCTCGCCCGACCAGCCAGGCCGGCAGCTCCGACAGCGGCACGGCGAGGGTCGCCGGATCGGCGAGCAGTCCGCTGAGGCCCGGCACGTCGAGGCGCTCGTCGCCCTCGCCGATCCGGCCCTCGATGAGGCCGTCGGTGTACATCAACAGGGACCAGTCATCGGTGTCGAACTCCAGGTCGTAGGCCACGGGCCGGCGGGGTCGTACGCCGAGCAGCAGGCCGCCGGGTGCCGGAACCGGCACCACCTTGCCCCCGGCGAGCAGCAGCGGCGGCGGGTGCCCGGCCAGCCGGACGGTGGCCCGGTTGGCGTCGAGGTCCAGCCGCACGGTCGCGACGGTCGCGAAGATCTCCTGGAGCCGGCGCTCGCTCATCAGCACCTGTTCAAGCGCCGGGAGCACCTCGTCGTCGGGCACACCGGCGAGGATCAGCGCCCGCCAGGCGACCCGGAGCTCGACGCCGAGGGCCGCCTCGTCCACGCCGTGCCCGCAGACGTCGCCGACGATCAGGTCGAGCCGGTCGGGCCGGGTCTGCACCACGTCGTAGAAGTCACCGCCGATCAGGGCGGCGTGCCGGCCGGGCCGGTAGAAGGTGTGCACCGCGACGACGTCGGTGGTCATCAGCGGCTGGGGCAGCAGGCCCCGTTCGAGGCGGGCGGACTCGGCCTGGCGCAACTCGACCTCGCGCAGCCGCCGGGCGTTCTCGTCGGCCCGCTTGCGCTCCACCGCGTAGCGCAGCGCCCGGGTCAGCAGCACCCCGTCGACCTGGCCCTTGACCAGGTAGTCCTGGGCGCCCTCGGCGACGGCGACGATGCCGAGGTGCTCGTCGGAGCGGCCGGTCAGCACGCAGACGGCGGCGCCACTGGCCATCTCCAGCACCTGACGCAGCCCGTCGAGGCCCTGCGCGTCGGGCAGGCCCAGGTCGAGCAGGACGCAGTCGACGCCCATCACGCGCTGCCGGGCCTCGCTGAGGCTGGTCGCCACCAGCAGGTCGATCATCGAGTTGGTCTCGGCGAGCAGCTCACCGACCAGGAAGGCGTCGCCCTCGTCGTCCTCCACCAGCAGCACCCGCAGCCGCTCGCCGGGAGGCAGGTTGGGATGACGTCCCATGCCGCCGTGCGGATACGGCACGACGGAGGAACCGGCCATGCCGGTCCCCCGGTGCGGCCGGGTCACCGCCGCGAGACGCGGGAGATCGCTGGTGATGTCGGGCTCCTTCCGAGTGCCCTGCTGATCCTGTATTAGACAACGTTCGCACACAACACGACGGGCTCCGCATGCGCGGGCATGGGTCGGATCACTGTGCGGCGAGGGGCAAAGCGGGCGTCCGCGCTCCCCCGGCCCGCACCGGGAGTCCCGCTGACGGCCGCCGGGGTGCAGGATGGTGCCCACCTGAGACCCGTCCCGAGGAGACCCCGTGGGCGCACCCCCCACCCGCCCCGCCGACCGCGCGCTGGCCCGGCCCCGTCGCCGGCTGGTCGCCGCCGCGGCGGCGCTCGCCGCGCTCGTCGCCGTCGGCGCCGGCACCCTGCTCGACCTGCGCACCCCCGCGCCGCGCCCGGCCGACGCACCGCCGGGCGAGTTCAGCGCCGCCCGGGCGTACGAGCACGTCGAAGTCGTCGCCGCGCGGACGCACGTGGCGGGCAGCCCCGCCAACGACCAGGTCCGCGCGCACGTCGAGGGGGTGCTGCGCGGCCTCGGCCTGGAGACCGAGGTGCAGGACACCGTCGTGCCCGAGGCCGGCCAGCTCAGCGGGGCGGCCGGCGGGGCCGCCCTGGCCCGGGTCCGCAACGTGGTGGCCCGGCTGCCCGGCACCGACCCCACCGGCAAGGTCTTCCTCGTCTCGCACTACGACTCGGTGCAGTCCGGGCCGGGCGGCAACGACGACGCCGCCGGCACCTCGGCCATCCTGGAGGTGGCCCGCGCCCTGGCCGCCGGTCCCCGGCCACGCAACGACATCGTCTTCGTGCTCACCGACGCCGAGGAGGCGTGCCTGTGCGGGGCGGCGGCGTTCGCGTCCAGCCACCCGCTGGCCGCCGGCGGCGGCGTCGTGCTCAACCTGGAGGCACGCGGCTCGACCGGCCCGGTGATCATGTTCGAGACGTCGCGGGACAACGCCGCCCTGGTGGACGCCTTCGGCCGGGCCGCGCCGCACCCCGTGGGCACCTCGTTCGCCGTGGAGATCTACCGCGCGCTGCCCAACGACACCGACTTCACCGCGTTCCTCGACAACGACTTCGTCGGGCTGAACTCGGCGTACATCGACGGCGGGGCGATCTACCACACTCCGCTGGACACTCCCGCCGCCATGGACCGGTCGAGCCTCCAGCACCACGGCGACAACGCCCTCGGCCTCGCCCGTGAGTTCGGCCGGGTCGACCTGAGGGCGCTGGACTCCGGGAACGACGCCACCTACTTCCCCGTCCCTGGCGGGCTGGTCCGCTACCCCGGCTGGCTGGTCCTGCCGTTGGCGCTGCTCGCGCTCGCCGCAGTGGCGGCCCTCGGCTGGCTCGCCCTGCGGCGGGGCCGCACCACCGGGGGCCGGCTCGCCGCCGGGTTCGGGCTGGCGCTGCTGCCGCTCGTGCTCGCCCCGCTCGCCGCGCAGCTGCTCTGGGCGGCGATCACCGCGCTGCGGCCCGGCTACGCCGAGCTGCTCGACCCGTACCGGCCCACCTGGTACCGGCTGGCCGTGGTGGCGCTCGCCGCCGCCGTCCTGTTCACCTGGTACGCGCTCACCCGCCGCCGGGTCGGCCCGGCCGCGCTCGCCGTCGGCGGGCTGGGCTGGCTGGCCGTGCTCGGGGTGCTGCTCGCCGTGCTGGTGCCCGGCGGGGCGTACCTCGTCACCATCCCGGCCCTGGCCGGCGCGGCGGCCGGGCTGGTCGCGCTGAGCGTGCGGATCGACGGTCCGTGGCCGGTGGTCGCGTCGACCCTGGCCGCCGCGGTGGCCGTGGTGATCCTGCTGCCCACCGTGGTCCTGCTCTTCCCGGCGCTCGGCATGGCGATGGGCGGGGTCGCGGCGCTGGTCGCGGTGCTGCTCGGCCTCGCCGCGCTGCCGGTGGTCGACCTGCTGCACCCGCAGGCCGGCGGGCAGCGCGGACTGGTCGCCGTGCGCGCGCGCCGGCTCGGCGCGCTGCCGGCCGCCGCCACCGCGCTGGCGGCCGTGGTCCTCGCCGGGGTCGGGTTCGCCGTCGACCGCTTCGACGCCGCGCACCCCGCGCCCACCCACCTGATGTACGCCCTCGACGCCGGCAGCGGCCAGGCCCGCTGGCTCAGCCACGAGGAGGACCCGCAGCCCTGGACCGACGGCTACGTCGACGAGGTGACCGAGGTCGCCGACTTCCCCGGCCTGGGCGACACCGAGCTGCGCGCCGGCCCGGCGCAGCCGGCGAACCTGCCCGCCCCCAAGCTGGAGGTGCTCGCCGACACCACCGCCGGCGCCGAGCGCACCCTGCGCCTGCGGCTCGTCCCGCAACGCCAGGTCCGCCTGACCACCCTGCACGTCGACGCGGCGACCGCGACGGTACTGCGGGCGGAGGTGGCCGGCCGGGCGGTGCCGGTGGAGGCCCGAAAGGGCCGCTGGGGCTTCGGCCTGGTCTTCCACGCCCCGCCGCCGGAGGGGATCGAGGTGACGCTGACCGTCACGCCTAAGGCGGGGCAGGTGGCGCTGCGCGCGATGGACGCCAGCGACGGCCTGGACGCCCTGCCCGGCTTCCGCCCGCGCCCGCCGGACGTGGGGATCGTGGGCTCGCACAGCTCGGAGATGCTGGCCGTGGCCCGTACCTATCCGCTCTAGGGCAGGCGGCGGGGGTGGCTCGGAGAACGGTCGGTCGCCGAGCCACCCCCGCACCTGTCAGCAGCGGGTCGCCGTGACGTCAGCTCAGCCGCGGGTGACCGTGACCTCGGCGGTGAAGGCGCCGCTGCCGTTGCCCGGCGCGTCGTCGTTGATCCGCAGGTACAGCGTGCTGCCGGAGCCGTAGTAGGTGAACGTCGTGCCGGTCCCGGCGTACCGGTAGTTGCCGTTGGTCTTGGCCAGCAGCGAGAAGGCGCGGGCGTTCGTCATCGGGAACTTCGAGTCGCCGGCCATGTTCGTCCAGCCCTGCGGCCCGTTCTGCCCGGTGAGCCACACGCCGGACCAGATCGACCCGTAGGCGCTGATCTGGACCCGGTCGCCGTACTGTAGCCAGCAGCCGGAGTTGACGTCGTACGACGCCTCCTCGACCTGCTTGGTCTCCTCGCAGACGATCGTGCTGGTGGCCGCCGCCTGTGCCGGCGTCACACCGACCAGCGCGCTGCCCGCCACGGCCGCCGCCACCGCGAACCGGGCCGAAACCGTCTTGAACCTCATGTGGTCCCCCTCGAAATGGTTGCCGTTACGGAGATCAACACTAGGAACTTGGACGTCGGGGCACCTCAGTGCGAGCACGTAATTGCTGTCGGCCAGGGGTCAGTCCGGTCAGTCCGCCAGGAAGGTCAGCACCGCGAGCACCCGCCGGTGGGTGTCCGGCTCGTCGGCCAGGCCGAGCTTGGCGAAGATGCTGCGTACGTGGGTCTCCACGGTGCGCTCGGAGAGGTGGAGTTCGGCGGAGATGCCCCGGTTGGCCCGACCCGCCGCCATCCGGGCCAGGATCTCCCGCTCACGCGGTGACAGCGCGCCGACACCGACCGACACGCGCGGGCGGCGCAACAGCCGGTCGACCACGATCGGATCGATCGCCGTGCCCGCCGCCGCGACTCTGCGCACGTCGCGGACGAACCCGGTGACGTCGGTGATCCTGTCCTTGAGCAGATAGCCGACCCCGCCGCCGGGCTGCTGGAGCAGGGCCAGGGCCTCCCGGTGCTCCAGGTGCTGGGACAGCAGGAGCACGGCGACGCCGGGGTGACGACGGCGTACGGCCAGCGCGGCGCGGACGCCCTCCACGGTGAAGCTGGGCGGCATGCGGATGTCGACGATCGCGATGTCCGGCTGGTGCTCGGCGACAGCGGCCAGCAGTTGCTCGCCGTCGCCCACCTCGGCCACGACCGTGATGCCGTGCTGCTGAAGCAACAGCGCCAGGCCGCTGCGCAGCAGTACAGAGTCGTCGGCCAGAACCGCCCGCACACCACCGTCCCGAGCGGCGACCGGTACGGCCCGGGTCATGACGCCGCGAGTGGCATGACGGCGCGTACCGCCGTGCCACGCCCCCGGGTGCTCGACACCCGCAAGGTCCCGCCGCACGACTCGACGCGCTCGCGCAGGCCGTGCAGCCCGCCACCCGGCACCGCGAGCGCGCCGCCGATCCCGTCGTCGTGGACGGTAACCTCGACCCGGCCGCCGCTGGTGGCGAGCGTGACGGACACCCGGCCCGCCCGGGCGTGTTTCTGGCTGTTCGTGACCGCCTCCATGGTGACGAAGTAGGCGGCGACCGCGACCGGTTCGGGCAACGTGAGGTGGCTGACCCGGTCGTCGACCAGGACGGGGACCGCGGCGCGCTCGGCGATGGCAGCCACCGCCCCGGAGAGGCCGTGGCACACCAGGGCCGCCGGGTTCATGCCCCGGACGAGGTCGCGCAGATCGGCGATCGCCTGCTCGACCTCCGCCGCGCCGCGCGCGACCAGGGCGGGATCGTCCTGCCGCAGCATCATTGCGGCGGCGAGCAGCCGCTGTTGCACTCCGTCGTGCACGTCACGCTCCACCCTGCGGCGCTCCCGGTCGCGAGCCCGGAGCAGGTGGCGGCGCTCGGCGCGGTGCATGCTGAGCGCGGCCCCGACCGGGATCAGCGCCGCACCGAGGGCGTAGAGCGTGGTCGGCCAGTGCCCGGAGCCGTAGGCGACAGTGCTCAGCATCGCCGTGCACAGGCCGTTCACTGCCAACGCGGCCCAGAACGGGGCGTACACATGCCGTTCGGCGCGGTCGGCCCGGCGGTACCGCACGATGAACAGCCCGGCGAGAAACACGCCGACCAGCGGATAGGACCACGCCCGCAGGTGCAGCAGATGACCGGTGCTCAGTGTCCCGGCCACCATGGCCCCGGCGACGAGCACCGGCCAGTACGCGTAGCCGGCCGCGGCGACGAGCCGCTCCCACCGCCCCCGCAGTCGGCCCGACGACACGATGAGACCGGCGTGCAGGTGCATCGGGTCGTGCACGATGCTCAGCATCATGCCGGCGGTGAACAGGGCGGGCAGGGTGACGCGACCCCAGGCGTCCAGCAGCCACACCAGGCCACAGACCACCAGCAACGGCCCGATGCGGTTGGCGGGACGCTCCCGCCACAGCCGCAGTCCCACCTCGACGTGCAGGACCCCGGTGACGGCGAGACAGGCCAGCTCCCAGGGATCCGTCCAGTACAGCGCCAGCAGCGGTCCGCACAGCAGCGTCGCGGTCGCGACGCGGAGCGGCCACCGTAGAAGTTCCATGATCAGGATGGTGCCGCGTGGTCGCAAGCATCGGTGTACGTCCGTCGGCAGCCCGACTTTCCGCCCACGGGTGGGTCGGGGAAGCGGAAGCTCCTACTTCCAGCGGAAGTGGACGAAGAGGCGGCCGAAGTTCTTCGAGTCCTTCTCGACCCGGTGGTAGAGCTGCTTGACGTCCTTCTGGTCGAGGAAGCGCAGCACCCGCTTCTTGAGCTGGCCGGAGCCCTTGCCGGGGATGATCTCGACGAGGGTGGCCTTCTTCGCCACGGCCTCGTCCATGATCCCGCGCAGGGCCCGGTCGATGTCCTGGCCCTTGTTGAAGATCTCGTGCAGGTCCAGCTTCAGCTTCACCGCACACCCGCCGCCAGCTCACGTCCCATGACGCCGATGGTAGGCCGCCCGACGCCGCCGGCGCACCGACCGCTGATCAGGACGCCATGGACGTCATGGACGTCATCCGACGACTCTGACGTCCATGGCGTCCTGATCACCATCGGCGCTCGGCGTTACGCGTCCCCGTGACGAGCGCGAGGGCGGGGCAGCTCCACCGAGCTGCCCCGCCCTCGTCCGCCGTCAGCGGGTGCCCTCGACCCGGGTCTGCACCCGGTCCAGGGCGGTGCGGTAGTCGTCGTTGCCGCTGTGCATGGCCGCCGCGATACGCAGGTGCCGCAGCGCGTCGGCGTGCCGGTTGAGCCGCTCCAGCGTGCGGCCCAGCACGTGGTGGGCGTAGTGGTCGGCGGGGTCCCGGTCGATCAGCTCCCGCAGTTGCGCCTCGGCCCGGTTGAGCTGGGCCGAGTGGAAGTACGCGCGGGCGAGCAGCTGGCGTACCGAGGCGTTGCCGGGCTCGGCCTCGACGATCGGCTCGAGCAGCCGGGCAGCCCCGGTCGGGTCACCGGCCTCGAAGAACATGGTCGCCCGCCGGTACTCGGCCAGAAGGTCCATCCGACCCACCCCCTCGTGTCGCGCCACTGTCCCGACGCTGGCACAACATCAGCCGTACCGCGACTGTTCCCGGGGCCGGGACACCGCGCGGGCCGGGGTCAGGTGGGGGCGCCGTGCCGGCCGGCGGCCAGCTCCCAGGCGCGCACGCCGCCGACGATGCCGGCGGTGTTGGGGACCACCACCACGTCGTCGCCCATCCGGGCGAGCTGCTCGGGGCGGATCAGCCGGGAGTTGCCGCCGCCCAGGTAGAGGCGGTCCCAGCGGAACACCGGGCGCAGCCCGTCCACGACCTGGCGGATGCGGCGGGACCAGAACGCGTCCCCGAGGCGGCGCCGCTCCGGCTCCCCGACGTACGTGTCGTAGGTGGTGTTCCAGCGCACCGGGGCGTGGGACAGCTCCAGGTGCGGGGCGAGCACCCCGCCGTCGAAGAGCGCGCTGCCCAGCCCGGTGCCGAGGGTCAGCACCAGCTCGCAGCCGGTCCCGGCGACCACCCCGGCGCCGTGCACCTCGGCGTCGTTGAGCACCAGCGCGGGCACCCCGAACGCCTCGGCGAGCGCGGTCCGCGCGTCGTACCCGGACCACTGGGCGACCAGGCCCGGGTCGACCTTCGACCGGGGGCCGGAGCGGGTCACGTAGTGCGGGGTGGCGACCACCACCCCGTGCCGGATCATGCCCGGCAGGCCGACGGTGAGCCGGTCCGCCGTGGGCAGCCGGCCGGCGAGGTCCAGCAGCGTCTTCACGAAGAGCGCCGGCGGCAGGGGGTACGGCGTGGGCACCCGCAGCGGCCGGGCGCGCATCGTGCCCGCCTCGTCCAGCACGGATGCCTTGATCCCGCCGCCGCCACAGTCGATCGCCAGTGTGGTCACCACCCGAGCAGTGTGCCGCGCGCGTGCCGGGGCGTGGAGCAAGGGTGGGTGATCGGGGCGGGATAGGGTCGGGCACTGATGAGCGCGACGATGATCGTCAAGGGGCTGGCCGCGGGGCACGGGGACCGGGCACTGTTCGCCGGGCTGGACCTGGTGGTCGCACCGGGGGACGTGGTGGGGCTGGTCGGGCCGAACGGGGCCGGCAAGTCGACGCTGCTGCGTACCCTCGCCGGACTTCTGCCGGTGGAGGCCGGCAGCGTGACGCTCAGCCCGCCCACGGCGAGCGTCGGGCACCTGCCGCAGGAGCCCGAGCGGCGGCCCGGCGAGACCGTGCGGGACTTCCTGGCCCGGCGCACCGGCGTCAGCGCCGCGCAGGCCGCGCTGGACGCGGCGACGGCCGCGCTCACCGACGGCGTGCCCGGCGCCGACGACGCCTACGCCGAGTCCCTGGAGCGCTGGCTCGCCCTCGGCGGGGCGGACCTGGAGGAACGGGCCGAGCAGGTGGCCGCCGAGCTGGGGCTCACGGTCGACCTGGAGCACCCGATGACCGGCCTCTCCGGCGGCCAGGCGGCCCGGGCCGGGCTGGCCTCGCTGCTGCTCAGCCGCTACGACGTGTTCCTGCTCGACGAGCCGACCAACGACCTGGACCTGGCCGGCCTGGAGCGGCTGGAGGAGTTCGTCACCGGGCTGCGCGCCGGCACCGTGCTGGTCAGCCACGACAGGGAGTTCCTCGCCCGCACGGTCACCCGCGTGCTGGAACTGGACCTGCACCAGCAGCAGGTCCGGCACTACGGCGGCGGCTACGCGGGCTACCTGGAGGAGCGCGAGGTCGCCCGCCGGCACGCGCGGGAGGGCTACGAGGAGTACGCCGACACCCGGGCCGGCCTGGAGGCGCGCGCCCGCACCCAGCGGGCCTGGATGGAGAAGGGCGTGAAGAACGCCCGCCGCAAGGCCACCGACAACGACAAGATCGGCCGCAAGTTCCGCGCCGAGTCGACCGAGAAGCAGGCGGCCAAGGCCAAGCAGACCGAGCGCCTGATCGAGCGGCTGGAGGTGGTCGAGGAGCCGCGCAAGGAGTGGGAGCTGCGGATGGAGATCGCCGCCGCGCCCCGCGCCGGCGCCGTCGTGGCCTCGCTGCGCGACGCCGTCGTACGCCGGGGCGACTTCACCCTCGGCCCGGTGACCCTCCAGGTCGACTGGGCCGACAAGGTGGCGGTGACCGGGGCCAACGGCTCCGGCAAGTCCACCCTGCTCGCCGCCCTGCTGGGCCGGCTCCCTCTCGACTCCGGGCACGCCGCGCTCGGCCCGGGCGTGGTGGTCGGCGAGGTGGACCAGGCCCGTGGGCTGTTCCTCGGCGACGTGCCGCTGATCGACGCGTTCGGCGCCGCCGTACCGCACCTGTCGCCGGCGGACGCGCGGACGCTGCTGGCCAAGTTCGGCCTGCGCGCGGGGCACGTGCTGCGGCCGGCGGCGACCCTGTCGCCGGGCGAGCGGACCCGGGCGGCGCTGGCGCTGCTCCAGGGGCGCGGGGTGAACCTGCTGGTGCTGGACGAACCGACGAACCACCTGGACCTGCCCGCCATCGAGCAGCTGGAGTCCGCGCTGGCCAGCTACCCGGGCACGCTGCTGCTGGTCACCCACGACCGGCGGATGCTCGACGCCGTGACCACGAACCGGCGGCTGCGGGTGGCCGCCGGGCGGATCGCCGAGGATTGATCCGTGCCGACCCGCTCGCGGCGGGTGAGAATGACCCCATGCTCAAGTGGGAGTACGCGCTGCTGGTCCGCCGCCGCCAGGCGGCCACCACCGACATCGGCTGGGAGATCGTCTTCGTCTGGTACGGCCCCGACGGCTCCATGGTCGACGTGACGCCCTACGGCGACACCGCGCTGGCCCATCTGAACCGGGCCGGTGACCAGGGCTGGGAGCTGGTCGCGATGAGCGAGGACCCGTCCATGCCCGGCAACAGCGAGCTGCACCGCTACCACCTCAAGCGGCCCAAGGCGGCCGCCCCGCCGCCCCGGCAGCGGATGCGCGGCGGCGGACGCCCCCGGCGGACGATCGGCGGCTGACCGCCCGCCCTGCTCGGGGCGTCCGGGGCATAACGGGCGGGGATCCGGGTATCGGCCGGCGGGAGGTGGCCCGGATGGTCGCGCTGGCACAGAATCCGCCCTCGGCCGAGCGGCTGCGGGCGGTCGACGGATTCCTCACCGAGGCCTGGGCCGACCAGGCCCGGCACGACGACCGGCTGCGCGACCTCGCGGTCGAGGTGCGCTTCGACCGGGGGGTGGCCCACCTCAGCGGCGAGGTCGCCGGGCAGGACGAGCTGCGCCTGGTCCGGGACCGGGTCGGCCGGCTCGCCGGGGTGCTCGGCGTCTGGTGCCGCGTACGCGTCGGCGGGCGCGACCCGGTGGTGGTCGACCTGGGCTGTGGCGCCACGAAGCAGTGGCCGGGCAACCTGGGGCTGGACATCTTCCCGGCCCCGGGGGTGGACGCGGTGGCGGACCTGTCCGGCTCGCTGCCGCTGGCCGACGACTCGGTGGACGTCTTCTTCGCGGTGCACATCCTGGAGCACCTGATCGACTTCCTGCCGCTGGTCGACGAGTGCCACCGGGCGCTCCGGCCGGGCGGCGTGCTGCACGTGATGAGCCCGTGGTGGCGGCACGTGAACGCCGTCGCCGACCCGACCCACGTCCGGCTGCTCGACGTGCAGACGTTCAAGGGCGTCTGCCTCCAGCGCCCGCCGGGCATCCCGCGCTGGTATCCCCTGCACGTCGGCTGCGACGGCGCCTCGATCTTCGCCGACCTCACCCCGCTGCCCCCGGACGCGGACGGCCCCACCCCCGCCCACCTGGCCCGCTTCTTCGACTGAGCGCCACCCCCGGCCAGCGGGGGTGGGGGTCAGCGGCCGAGGGTGCTCTCGCGGGGGGCCAGGCGCCAGGGGGCCGAGAGTTCCCGGGGCGGGGCGGTGCGGTCGCCGTCGATCCGGCCGGCGAGCAGTTCCACCGCCAGCCGGGCGATGCGCTCCTTGTCCGGCGCGATGGTGCTCAGGGTGGGCACGGAGAAGCGGCCGTCCTCGATGTCGTCGAAACCGGCCACCGCCACGTCCTCGGGGACGCGCAGGCCCGCCTCGTGCAGGGCGCGCAGGACGCCCAGGGCGAGGGTGTCGTTGAAGCAGAAGACCGCGTCGGGGCATACGCCGGAGGTCAGCAGGCCGCGCATCGCGGCGGCGCCGTCCGCGCGGTGCCAGGCCGTCGCGGGCGCCACCAGCCGCTCGTCGTACGGGAGGCCGGCGTCGGCGATCGCCGCGGTGTAGCCGGCGAGCCGCAGCCGGGCGCTGGCCCCCTCGGGGGTGCGCTGCGAGCCGATGGCGGCGATCCGGCGCCGGCCGAGACCGGCCAGGTGGGCGGTGATCTCCCGGGCGGCGCCCACGTTGTCGATCCCGACGTGGTCGGCGGGACCGTGGTCGACCCGCTCGCCGAGCAGCACCAGCGGGGTGCCGGCCAGCCCGGTGAGGTCCTCGGCGGTGAGCGCCAGCGGGCTGAAGATCAGCCCGTCGATCAGGTGCTCGGTGATGCCCGACGCGACCGCCCGCTCCTGCTCCCGACCGCCGCCGGTCTGGTCGATCAGCACCGTCCAGCCCAGCTCGGCCGCGGCCGTGACGACGTGCCGGGCCAGTTCGGCGAAGTAGGGGATGTCCAGTTCGGGGACCGCGAACGCGATGATCCCGGTGCGCCCCTTGCGGAGGTTGCGCGCGGAGAGGTTGGGCCGGTAGTTCAGCTCGGCGATGGCCTCCTCGACCCGGGCCCGGGTGTCGGGCCGGACGTGCACATAGCCGTTGACCACGTTGGAGACGGTCTTCACCGACACGCCGGCGCGCTCCGCCACGTCCTTCAGCCTGTGCCGCACCACGTCGCCCTCCCCCATGGGGCGCACTTTACCGCGTAGGGGCCTCTTTACAACGTTGCTTACAACGTTGTACAAACCAGGAGCACCAGGTGACCACGGTCACCCGGGACCGGCAACGAGGAAAGGTGGCACCCCCTTGCGGACCGCGCAGCTCACCATCGACCCAGCCTTCGCCGTCGGACCGGCCGACCGGCGGCTCTTCGGCTCGTTCGTCGAGCACATGGGTCGCTGCGTCTACGGCGGGGTCTACGAGCCCGGGCACCCCACCGCGGACCCGCGCGGCCTGCGCGGCGACGTGCTGGAGCTGACCCGGGAACTGGGCGTCTCCGTGGTCCGCTACCCGGGCGGCAACTTCGTCTCCGGCTACCGCTGGGAGGACGGCGTCGGCCCGGTCGGTGACCGCCCCCGCCGGCTCGACCTGGCCTGGAAGACCGTCGAGACCAACGCCTTCGGGCTCGACGAGTTCATGACCTGGGCCGCCGAGGCGGGCGTCGAGCCGATGATGGCCGTCAACCTCGGCACCCGGGGCGTGCAGGAGGCCTGCGACCTGCTGGAGTACACGAACCATCCGGGCGGGACCCAGCTGTCCGACCTGCGCCGCAAGCACGGCGCCGAGGAGCCGTACGGGGTGCGGCTCTGGTGCCTGGGCAACGAGCTGGACGGCCCGTGGCAGGTCGGCCACAAGACCGCCGACGAGTACGGCCGGCTCGCCGCCGAGACCGCCCGCGCCATGAAGATGATCGACCCGTCGATCAGCCTGGTGGCCTGCGGCAGCTCCAACCGGACGATGTCCACCTTCGCCTCCTGGGAGGCGACCGTGCTGGAGCACACCTACGAGCACGTCGACTACATCTCCGCGCACACCTACTACGACCCCTCCGACGGCGACCGGGCCAGCATCCTGGCGTCCGCCGTCGACATGGACAACTTCATCCGCGAGGTCGTCGCCACGGCCGACCACGTGGCCGCCAAGCAGCGGCACCGGCGGAAGCTGAAGATCTCCTTCGACGAGTGGAACGTGTGGTACCAGTCCCGTCTCCAGGCCGACCTGGACCGGCGCGGCTGGGTGGAGGCACCGGCGCTGATCGAGGACGACTTCACCGCCGTCGACGCGGTGGTGGTCGGCGACCTGCTGATCACCCTGCTCCGGCACGCCGACCGGGTCGGGGTGGCCTGCCAGGCCCAGCTCGCCAACGTGATCGCCCCGATCCGCACCCGCACCGGCGGCCCCGCCTGGCGGCAGAGCATCTTCCACCCGTTCGCGCTGACCGCCCGGCACGCCCGCGGCACCGTGCTGCGCACCGAGCCGGTCGGCCCGACCTACGAGACGAAGCGGTACGGCGAGGTCCCCGTGCTCGACACGGTCGCCGTGTACGACGAGGAGACCGGCGAGCTGACCGTGTTCGCGGTCAACCGGGGCTCGGACGACCTCCCCCTGGACATCGACCTGCGCGGGCTGCCGGGGCTGTCCGGTAGATCCCACTTGAGCCTCGCCGCCGGGGACGACCCGACGGCGACGAACACCGAGGCCGAGCCCGACCGGGTGACGCCCCGGCAGCTGCCCGACCCCACCACCGACGGCGGCCGGTGCTCCGTGCGCCTTCCGGCCGTCTCCTGGAACGTGCTGCGCTTCTCCCCCACCGGCGGCTGACACCGCACCGGTCCTGAGCAGGCACACTTCATCCCGTCCCTCAAGGAGCGAAACCTCATGATGCAGAACGAAATGAGCCGGCGGCGCCTGCTCGGCCTCGGCCTCGGGCTCGGCGCCGCGGCCTCGTTGACCCTGGCCGGGTGCGGCGGCGACGACGACAGTTCGGGCCCGGCGGCCGGCAACGGCGGCAAGGACTACACCGGCCCGAAGGTGGACCTGAAGCTGTGGAACGGCTTCACCGGCGGCGACGGCGACATCTTCAAGGCGCTGGTGAACCAGTTCAACACCGAGCACCAGAACATCGCCGTCTCGATCGCCACGTACCAGTGGGAGGACTACTACAACAAGCTCCCCGGCGCGGCCTCCAGCGGCGCCGGCCCGGACATCGCGGTCATGCACATGGACCAGCTCGCCACCTTCGCCGCGCGCGGGGTGATCACCGAGCTGGACGACGTCGCCAAGACCCTGGAGCTGTCGGAGGGCGACTTCGCCCCCACCGTCTGGAAGGGCGGGCTCTACAACTCCAAGCGGTACGGCATCCCGCTGGACATGCACCCCCTCGGCTTCTACTACAACAAGGGGGTCATGCAGAAGGCCGGCCTGGACCCGAACAAGCCGCCGACGACGAAGGACGAGTACACCGCCGCGCTGACCGAGCTGAAGAAGTCCGGGGTGCAGGGCTTCTGGGTCAGCCCGTTCCAGTTCACCGGCGGCATGACCTTCTACTCACTGCTGCACCAGTGGGGCGGCAGCGTCTTCGACGCCGAGGCCACCAAGGCCACCTTCAACTCCGACCAGGCCGTCGAGGCGTGCACCTGGCTGACCGACCTGATCAAGCAGGGCCACTCCCCGGCCAACGTCGGCCAGGACGCCGACTACCTGGCCTTCAAGAGCGGCAAGAACGCGTTCAACTGGAACGGCATCTGGCAGATCAACGACCTCAAGAAGAGCCCCGACATCCAGTGGGGCGTCGCGCCCCTGCCGCAGATCGGCACGCAGCCGGCCGCCTGGGCCAACTCGCACAACTTCACGATCGTCAAGCAGCGGGCCAACGACGCCAACAAGGTCTCCGCGGCGAAGGTCTTCATCAACTGGCTCAGCCAGCACTCCCTGGACTGGGCCAAGGGCGGCCAGGTCCCGGCCCGCAAGGCCGTGCGGGACAGCGCCGACTTCAAGGCGCTGGCCGAGGTCAACGCGCTCGCCCCCGAGCTGGAGTACGCGGCCTTCCCGCCGGCGGCCCCGGGCCTCGGTGAGGTCATGACGACCTTCTACAACTCGTTCAACGAGGCGGCGCTGGGCAAGAAGTCGCCGAAGCAGGCGCTGGACGACGGGGTGACCAAGGCGAACAAGCAGCTGGAGGACAACCGCAAGAAGTACGGGAGCTGAGTCCCCGTGGCGGACGTGATCGAGGCGGGGGCGGCGCGTGCTGACGCGCCGCCCCCGGCGGCCGACGCCCCCCGTGGCGGCGCCCGGGCGGGCCGGGCCGGGCGGGCGACGCCGTACCTCTTCCTCGCCCCGTACCTGCTCCTGTTCGGGGTCTTCGGGCTGCTGCCGATCCTGCTCGGTCTCTGGCTTTCCGTGCACCAGTGGGACTTCCAGCTGCCCAACCGGCCCTTCGTCGGGCTGGACAACTACAAGGAGCTGTTCTCCAGCGACTCGGCCGTCTACGGCGACTGGTGGCAGAGCGTCCGGGCGACGGCGATCTTCACGGTCTTCGCGGTGCCGCTGCTGGTGGTCGTCCCGCTCGGGCTGGCGCTGCTGCTGAACCGCTCGTTCCCCGGCCGGACCTTCTTCCGGGCGATCTACTTCGCGCCGTACGTGCTGGGCGTGGCGGTGATCGGCCTGCTCTGGCGGTTCCTGCTCGACGCCAACCTGGGCCTGGTCAACCGGATCGCCGGGATGGTCGGGCTGCCGGCCGACACCCCGTGGGTGACGGCCGTGCCGTGGGCCTGGGTCTCGCTGGTCGGGGTGACCGTCTGGTGGACCTCCGGCTTCAACGCGGTGATCTACCTGGCCGGGCTCCAGGACATCCCGCAGGAGCTGTACGAGGCGGCGAAGGTGGACGGCGCGAGCGCCTGGGAACGGTTCCGGCACGTCACGCTCCCCGGGCTGCGTCCGGTGCTGCTCTTCGTGATCACCACGACCGTGCTCGCCTCGGCGAACGTGTTCGGCCAGTCGTTCCTGATCACCCAGGGCGCGCCGGGCACGGAGACCCGCACGGTGGTCTGGTTCATCGTCGAGGAGGGGCTGCGGGACAACGACGCCGGCCGTGCCGCCGCGATGAGCATCGTGTTCGCGCTGATGCTGGCGGTCGTGAGCATCGCCAACTTCCGCCTCTTCCGCTACCGGGAAGACTGAGGGGACCGCCATGACGACGCCCACACGCGCCCCCGCGCCGGCCCCCGCCGACGCCCCGGCGACCGGCCGCGCCCCGGGGGGCGCGCTGCGCCGGACCGCGCTCTACGCCACCCTGGTCGCGCTCGCCCTGGTCTTCCTGCTGCCGCTGGTGTGGATGGTCATCACCTCGCTGAAGACCTACACCGGGGCCCAGCAGATCCCGCCGACCTGGCTGCCGGACCCGATCTCCGGGTACGGCTACGAGCAGATCCTGAACAACACCGCCAACCCCGTGCTGCGCTGGTTCGCCAACAGCATGCTGGCCGCCACCGCGCACGCGCTGCTGGTGGTGGCGACGGCCTCGATGACCGCGTACGCCCTGGCCCGGATGCGGTTCCGCGGTCGCGGGGTGCTCTTCGCGCTGATCGTCGGGACGCTGTTCATCCCGCCGACCTCGTTGATCATCCCGAACTTCCTGATCGTCGACGAGCTGAACTGGATCGACACCCTGAGCGTGGTGATCGTCCCCGGGGCGGCGAGCGCGTTCGGGGTGTTCTTCCTGCGGCAGTTCTTCCTCTCCCTGCCCCGGGAGCTGGAGGAGGCCGCGGTGCTGGACGGGGCCAACCAGTGGCAGATCTTCTGGAAGGTGGTGCTGCCGCTGTCCAGGCCGGCGCTGGCCACGCTGGTGGTGCTGTCGTTCCTCACCAACTGGAACGACTTCCTCTGGCCGATCTTCGTGCTGTTCAGCCCGGAGACGCTCACCCTGCCGCCGGGCCTGGGCCTGCTCCAGGGCTCCTACGTCACCGACTATCCGGTGATCATGGCGGGGGCGGTGCTGGCCAGCGTGCCGGTGCTGATCCTCTTCGTGCTCGCCCAGCGGCACATCATCCAGGGCGTCTCCCGCAGCGGGCTGAAGGGATGACGGTCGGGACGACCCGGCGGCGCGGCGCGGCGGCGGTGCTCGCCGCCGCGCTGCTCGTCGCCGGGTGCGGTGGTGGAGAAGGACCTTCGAGCACGGGAGACGACGCGCGCATGTTCACCAACCCGGTCGTACGCACCGACGCGCCCGACCCGCAGGCGATCCGGGTGGGCGACACCTGGTACCTGTTCCACACGAACGCCGGTGGCCGCAACGTCCCGGTGCTCACCTCCCCGGACCTGGTCGACTGGACCCCGGCCGGGGACGCGCTGCCGGAACTGCCGGCGTGGGCGGACGCCGGGAAGACCTGGGCGCCCGAGGCGATCGAGCTGGCCCCGGACCGGTTCGCGCTCTACTACACCGTCGCCGGGCGCGAGTCGGGGCGGCAGTGCGTCGGGCGGGCCGTGGCGAGCGCGCCGCAGGGGCCGTACCGGGACGACTCGACCGGTCCGCTGATCTGCCAGGCCGAGCTGGGCGGGGCGATCGACGCCAGCCCGTTCCGCGACGCCGACGGCAGCCTCTGGCTGCTGTGGAAGAACGACGGCAACGCCATCGGGGTGGACACCTGGATCTGGTCGCAGCGCCTCTCGGACGACGG
Source organism: Micromonospora sp. DT46 (assembly GCF_049841735.1). Taxonomy (NCBI): domain Bacteria; kingdom Bacillati; phylum Actinomycetota; class Actinomycetes; order Micromonosporales; family Micromonosporaceae; genus Micromonospora; species Micromonospora sp. DT46. The sequence goes on from NZ_JBNCKW010000002.1 coordinate 471,338, forward strand.
GCTGCGCCTGGTCGGCGAGCCGACGAAGCTGCTGAAGCAGACCGAGCCGTGGGAGGGCACCCTGATCGAGGGCCCGTTCCTGCACCGGCAGGACGGGAAGCTATTCCTGTTCTTCGCCGCGAACGCCTACGACCGGGCCGAGTACGCGGAGGGCTACGCGATCTGCGAGTCGCCCGCCGGGCCCTGCGTGAAGGCCCCGGAGAACCCGATCCTGAAGACCAACGAGGTCGCCTCCGGGCCGGGGCACGCCTCGATGGTGGTCGAGGACGGGCGCACCTGGCTGCTCTACCACGCCTGGCCACCGGGCCAGGAGGGCACCGTCGACCCGGGCCGCCAGGTCTGGCTCGACGAGGTCGTCTGGAACGACGGCAAGCCCGTCGTCAAGGGCCCGACGGCGGGGCCGCAGCAGAAACCCTGAGCGCCAGGTCGCTGGCGGAGGGCGACCACCACAGGGTTTCCGGGGAGCCCGGCCCGCGCAGGGATCAAGCCTGACCGCCCGGAGCGGGCCGGGCTCCCCGGAAACCCCATACCGCGACCAGCCGGATCAGACGGAAGCCGGTTCCCGGGAGTCCGGGGACGAGGAACGCCGGGCGAGACGGTTGCGCCGGTAGCCGTAGCCGAAGTAGATCAGCACGCCGAGCAGCATCCACGCGGCGAACCGCAGCCAGGTCTCCACCGACAGGTTCAGCATCAGGTAGAAGCAGGCCAGCGCCGACACGATCGGCAGCACCGGGGAGAACGGCACCCGGAACGGCCGGTCCAGGTCCGGGCGCTTGCGGCGCAGGACCGGCACCGCGATCGAGACGATCACGAACGCCGCGAGCGCGCCGATGCTGACCAGGTCGGCCAGGGCCGACAGCGGCAGGAAGCCGGCGAGCAGCGCGACCGCCACCGTCATGACGGCCGAGATCCGGTACGGGGTGCCCCAGCGCGGGTGCACCTTCGCGATCGACGGCGGGATCAGCCCGTCGCGGCTGATGGCGAAGCCGATCCGGCCCATGGCCACGAGGTCGACCAGGATCACGCTGGTCAGGCCGGCGACGGCGGCGATGGAGACGAGGATGCCGGCCCACTCGGCGCCGACCGCGTTGAAGGCCGCCGCGATCGGGGCGCCCCGGTCGATCTGGTCGTACGGCACCATGCCCACCACGACCAGCGAGACGCCGATGTACAGCACCGTGGAGATCAGCAGCGTGCCGAGCAGGCCGAGGGTGAGGTCCCGGCGGGGCCGCTTCGTCTCCTCGCCGAGGTTGGCGACCGCCTCGAAGCCGGTGTACGCGAAGAAGACCACCGCGGCGGCGCTGAGCACGCCCACGAAGCCGAACACCGAGGGCTCCAGGCCGAAGAGCGCCTGGGTGACGGGCTGCTTGATGCCGTCCTCGCTGCCGTCGGCGGGCTGCGCCGGCGGGATGAACGGGGTGAGGTTGGCGGCCTTCACGAAGAACAGGCCGGCGACCACGATGAAGACGCAGATGGCGACCTTGACCAGCACCAGCAGGTTGGTCACCCGGGCCGACTCGCGGATGCCGACGATCGCCACGACGCCGAGCAGCAGCACGATGCCGATCGCGCCGACGTTGACGACGCTGCCCTCCTCGCCGAACCAGGCGGTGGGCAGGCCGACGAGTTCGGCCAGGTACCCGGACCAGCCGCGCGCCACCACCGCCGCGCCGAGGGCGAACTCCAGCAGCAGGTCCCAGCCGATGATCCAGGCGACGATCTCGCCCATGGTCGCGTACGCGTAGGTGTAGGCGCTGCCGGCGGTCGGCACGCTGGAGGCCAGTTCGGCGTAGCAGAGGGCGGCGAGCAGGGCGACCAGGCCGGCGATGCCGAACGAGATCACCACGCCAGGGCCCGCGCTGTCGCGGGCCTCGATGCCGGTGAGCGTGAAGATGCCGGTGCCGATCACGATGCCGATGCCGAACCCGGTGAGGTCACGGGCGCCGAGCCGGCGCTTCAGGCCGGGCCCGCCGTTCTCGCCGTCGGCCTCGCTCTGCGCGATCACGTCCCCGATCGGTTTGGTACGCAGCACGGACACCGTGGTCACCTCCCACCGTCCGGACCACCCTGGTGGCGGCCGGTGACCGGCGATGCTACCCACGGCGGACCCCCCTCAATCCCCACGTCTCGGGCCATTCGGGCCAGCACCCCCCGTGTGCGCTCCGCCACGGCGCGTCCCGTGAGCCCGGCCACTAGGGGGAGCCGGCGTGGACGGACGGATCGATCGCGCCCAGACTCTTGCGCAGAGCCCGTGAGGTGTGAAAATTTCCTACCAGCGGCAGAATGTCAACGGCGAATCTTGCCGTCTGCGCCGCGATGAACCCCTGACACGGGAGCCCCAACGAAGGGACACACCGCATGAAGGCAACTCGGCTCGGAGCCGCCGGGCTGGCCGCCGCACTGCTCGGCGCGCTCGTCGCCGCCACCCCGGCGAGCGCGGCACCCGACGCGGCGACCACCGCCGCCTCCACCACCACCTGCGTCACCGACCCGGCCACGCCGAAGCGGCAGTTCCGGGCCATGTGGATCTCCTCGGTCGTCAACATCGACTGGCCGAGCAAGGCGTCCCAGACGTCGCCGGACCGCGTCGCCACGCAGCAGGCCGAGTACCGCCAGCTGCTCGACCTCGCCGAGCGGCTCAACCACAACGCCGTGGTCGTCCAGATCCGGCCGACCGCCGACGCGTTCTGGCCCTCGCCCCACGAGCCCTGGTCGGAGTACCTGACCGGGGTCCGCGGCGAGAACCCGGGCTGGGACCCGCTGAAGTTCGTGGTCGAGGAGGCGCACAAGCGCAACCTGGAGTTCCACGCCTGGTTCAACCCGTACCGCGTCTCCATGCCCGCCCCGGGCGGCGCCGGCGCCGACATCAACCAGCTCGCGCCCAACCACCCGGCCCGCGAGCACCCCGAGTGGACCTTCGCCTACCCGCCGGCCGGGGTCGCCGGCAGCCGGCTCTACTACAACCCCGGCATCCCCGAGGTCCGCGAGTTCGTGCAGACCGCGATGATGGACGCGGTCAAGCGGTACGACGTCGACGGCGTGCACTTCGACGACTACTTCTACCCCTACCCGAGCGGCACCCACCAGGTGCCCGACGACGCCACCTTCGCGGCGCACAACCGGGGCTTCACCGACAAGGCCGACTGGCGGCGGGACAACATCAACCTGCTGGTCCAGGAGATGAACGCCAAGATCAAGGCCGAGAAGCCGTGGGTGAAGTTCGGCGTCAGCCCGTTCGGCATCTGGCGCAACCAGTCGGCCGACCCGCTGGGCTCGGACACCACCGGCAGCCAGTCGTACGACATCATCTCCGCCGACACCCGCAAGTGGGTCAAGGAGGAGTGGATCGACTACATCGTGCCGCAGCTCTACTGGTACATGGGCCAGTACCCGGCCGCCGACTACACCCGGCTGGTGCCGTGGTGGGCGGACGTGGTCAAGGGCACCCGGGTGCAGCTCTACATCGGGCAGGCCGACTACAAGAGCGGTGACCCGGCCTACGGCTCCTTCTGGATGAACCCGCAGGAGCTGTCCAACCACCTGACGCTGAACCGGCAGTACCCGGAGGTCCTGGGCAACGTCCACTTCTCGGCCGTGCAGGTGCGGGCCAACCGGCTCGGCGCGACCGACATCTACGCCGCCGAGCACTACTCCCGCCCGGCGCTGATCCCGACCATGACGCACCTGCCGAAGAAGCCGCTGCTCATGCCGGTGGTCACCAAGGCCGCGCGGCAGTCCGACGGGGTCCGCCTGAACTGGCTCCAGCCGGCGAACGGCGTGGGCCCGCTCGGCACCGCCACGTCGTACGCGGTCTACCGCTTCGACGGGACCGGCCTGGCCGGCCGGTGCGACTTCGCCGACGCGGCGCACCTCGTCGACACGGTCCGCGCCGACGCGGACAGCCGTACGCAGTCCTGGGTGGACACCACCGCCGAGGCCGGCAAGCGGTACACCTACTACGTGACCGCGCTCGACCGACTGGCGAACGAGAGCCCGGCCAGCCCGCCGGCCTTCGTCCGCTGACGTGACACCGAATGCCCCGGGTGCCCCTGGCGCCCGGGGCATTCGTCTGTTTCGACGCCTGTCACCAAATGTCGGTGGGCACCGCATCCCCCGGACCCATTCATGATCGACACTGTTCGGCACTCCGGTGACCCGCCGGTAACCCCCGTCCCGCCCGCCCATCCCCCGCGGAGGTACCCGTGCCCAAACGCCTCACCACCCTGCTCGCCTCGGCCGCGCTCACGATGCTCTTCGTCTTCGGGGTCTCCTCCCCCGCCGCCGCCGTCACGACCTCGCAGAAGCTGTCCGTCCTCTCCAGTTGGACGCAGACGAGCGCCTCCAGCTACAACTCCTGGAACTCCGGCCGGCTCAACCAGGGCGCCTGGGCGGCGTACGGATTCAACTGGTCGACCGACTACTGCTCGTCGAGCCCGGACAACCCGCTCGGCTTCACGTTCAACCTCTCCTGCTACCGGCACGACTTCGGCTACCGCAACTACAAGGCGATGGGCCGGTTCTCCGCGAACAAGGCCCGCCTCGACGACGCCTTCTACGCCGACCTGAAGCGGGTCTGCGCCACGTACAACGCCGCCGTCCGGCCCGCCTGCACCAGCCTCGCCTGGACGTACTACCAGGCCGTCAAGGCCTTCGGCTCGCTCGCCGCCGTGCAGCAGGCCGACATCGACCGCGCCGCCCGGATGAAGGCCGACGCCGAGAGCCGCGCCGCCCTGCGCTGACCGCGCCCGTACGCCCAGGGGTTCGCGTCCCCGGCCAGCCCGATGACGCGGACCCCGACCGGCGGGTCCCACCCCGCTGTCAGGCGTGGCCGGTGTGGTGACGGCGACGGTCCGGGGCGACGGACTGGCGGGGAGCCACACGGGCGTGACCGGCGCCGAACCTCGCCGAGCCGACCGCCAGGTCCGGATGCTCGACGGCGAGGGCCAACGCCGCCGCCTCCTCCAAGCCCAGCTCGGTCCCCTCGCCGTACGCGCCGTCGAAGGTCGCGTCGCCCAGCTCCCGGCGCAGCTCCCCCTGCCGCTGCGCCCAGTACCCGCCGTAGATGCCCGGGGCGCAGCGCATGCTCGCCCGGGTCGCCCCCGCCGCGCCGAACAGGCGGGCCGCCGTCAGCCCGTCACCGCCTGCCGCGCAGCGCACGGCCATCGCGTTCAGCGTGTCGCAGGCCCGACCGTGGAAGCCGTGGCTCATCCGCGAGCGCAGCGCCACCTGGAGATGCTCGTGCGCGGCGACCAGGTCCCCGCGCGCCAGGGCGACCATCCCGAGCAGCATGTCGACCGAGCGCCGCCCCCGCTCCACCGGGCGGGCCGCCTCCACCGGGCGGGCCGCGCCCAGCAGCTCGGCCGCCTCGTCCAGGGCGCCCCGCCGCCAGAGCAGCTCGGCCAGGCTGAACACCCCGAAGAGCGCGTCGCCGAGCACCTCCTGGCCGGACGCCCAGTCGATCACCTCGCGGCAGATCCGCTCCGCCTCCGCGAACTGTCCCATGTCGACCAACGGGGCCGCCCGCCCGGCGAGCACCCGGGCGAGCAGGCCGGCGTCGCCCGCCTGCCGGGCCGCCGCCTCCGCCCGCTGGGAGTAGCGCAGCTCCTCGGCGAACTCGCCGTCCGCGCCGGCGTGCAGCGAGTGCATGTGGTACGCCGCCGCCAGCTCGGCGTCCGGGATCCGCTCCCCCGTCTCGGCGATCCGCCCGTACAGCCGGAACAGCCAGAGCCGCCCCTCCCGGGCCAGGCCCCGCTCCCGCCACCACTGGTCGAGGCCCCCGGCCAGCCGCAGGCCGGCCCGGGCACTGCCGCCGGTGGCGCACCAGCGCAGCGCGGCGCGCAGCTCGCCGGCGAGCGGGTCGAGGACGTAGAGCGACAGGGTCACCGGCCGCCCGTCCGGGCCCAGGTGGGCGCGCTCCAGCGCGTGCGTCGACCACGCCACGTGCCGGTTGCGGGCCGACCTCTCCTCCCCCGCCTCCGCCAGCCGCCGCGCCGCGTACGCCCGGATCGGGTCGAGCATCCGGTAGGTGCTGCCCGAGGCATGCGGCTCCGCCAGCACCATCGACTTGTCGACCAGCACCGAGAGCGGATCGAGCGGGTCGTCGCCGAGCAGCCACTCCACCGTCGCCAGGTCGACCGGGCCGGCGAAGACCGCCAGCCAGCGCAGCAACCGGGCGGCGCGCGGCCCCAGCGTGCGGTACGACCAGGTGACAGTGGCCTGCATCGTCAGGTGCCGCTCGGTGGCGGAACGCTGCACCGCCCGGACGGCCGGGCTGGGCGGCACCATCCCCACGGCCGCCGCCACCAGGTCCACCGTGTCCGGCCGACCGCCCGGCCGGTCCGGCTCCACCGGCGGGTCAGGGTCCTCCCGGCCCGCGTCGAGGGTGCCCAGCACGTCGTCGAGGCGCTCGGCGAGCTGCCCGACGGAGAGCACCCGCAGCCGGGCGGCGGCCAGCTCAATGGCGAGCGGCAGCCCGTCCAACCGACGCACCACCCGCCGCAGGTCGGCCGACTCGCCCGGATCCGGCGGCCGGCCGCCCCGGGCCGCCGCCGTCCGGTCCAGCAGCAGCGCGACCGCGTCGCTCTCCGCCCTGTCCACCGGCGGGTCGACCGACAGCGACGGGATCCGCCAGACCACCTCGCCCGGCAGGCCGAACGACTCCCGGCTGGTGGCGAGCACCCGGACGCCCACCCCGCCGGCGAGCAGCCGGGAGATCACGTCGGCCGAGGCGGCCGGCTGGGCGTCGCAGGTGTCCAGCAGGACGAGCATCCGGCGCGCGGCCGCGTACTCCACGAGCGTGTCGACCATCGGGCGGCCCGGCTCGGGACGCAGACCGAGCACGGCGGCGACCTCGAACGCCACCAGACCCGGGTCGGTGACCGCGGCGATGTCGACGAACCAGACACCGTCCGGATGGGACTCCACCAGGTCGACGGCGAGCTCCACGGCCAACCGCGTCTTGCCCGCACCCCCCGCGCCGAGGACGGTGACCAGCCGGTGCGCCTCCACCAGCTGCTTCAGCTCGGTCCGCTCGGCGTGCCGGCCGACGAACGAGGTGACCGGGGTCGGCAGGTTGTGCGCGGACGCGTCGGCGGTGCGGGGCCGCGGGAACTGCCGCTCCAGGCCGGGCGCGACCAGTTGGAAGAGCCGCTCCCGGTCGTCGAAGCCGCGCAGCCGGTGCAGGCCCAGGTCGTGCAGGGACACGTCGGGCGGCAGCGGCTCCGCGTGCCGCGCCGTCGACGCCGAACAGAGCACCTGGCCGCCGTGGGCGGCCGCGGCGATCCGGGCCGCGCGGTGCACCTCCGGGCTGACGTACTCGCCGTCGCGCGGCTCCGCCCAGCCGGTGTGCAGCCCCATCCGGACCCGGGGCATGGCCTCGGCGGTGGGCCACTCGTGGCTGGCCAGCGCCCGCTGCGCGGTCAGGCAGGCGGTCAGCGCGGCCGTCGCGTCGGGGAAGGCGAGGAAGAACGAGTCCCCCTCGGTCAGCAGCTCCGCGCCCTCGGTCGCGGCGATCGTGCGGCGCAGCAGGCGGCGGTGCTCCCGCAGCACCGGGCGGTAGTCCGGGCCGAGCAGCTGGGCCAGCCGGGTGGAGCCCTCGATGTCGGTGAAGACGAAGGTCACCAACCCGCTCGGAAGGTGGATCCGTGGCGACATGGTGGAACCTCCGCCCGTGACGTCGGACTCATGCTGCCTGATACCGGACCATCACGCATCGTGAGAACGGTCGGCCGGAGCCGACTGCGGGCCCGCAGGTCAGCAGCCGCAGCCACCGCCGCAACAACCCCCACCGGCCGGCGCCGGCGCGCCACCGGCCGCGCCGCCGCCCCGGCCGGTGACCGCGACGGTGGAGAGGAGCTTGACCGTGTCGGTGTGCCCCTGCGGGCAGGACGCCGGCTCAGCGGCCTGCGACATCGGGCGGTTGACCTCGTAGGTGTCGCCGCAGGCGCGGCAACGGAACTCGTACCGGGGCATGGCACCAGGGTACGACCGGTCCTGACGTACGGGGGGACATGGGTGATACTCAACTTGTGGTGGACGGCGAGGACAGGACGACCCTTCGGCCCCTGCGGCCGGCGGCACCGATCGACGGGCCGCTCGCCGGTTCCGGCGCCGCGCCCGAACCCGCGACGCGGTTGCCGCGTCCCCGCCGCCCCTGGCTGAGATCCACCGCCGCCGGCGACACGAAGCCGGCTACCGAGGCCAAGCCGGCGACCGAGGCCACCGCCGAGACGAAGCCCGCGACCGAGGCCAAGCCGGCGACCGAGGCCACCGCCGAGAAGGCGAAGCCGGTCGACGAGGCGAAGCCGGCCACCGGCACCAGGCCGGTCACCGAGCCCACCGCCGAAGCGAAGGCGGCGGAAGAGGCGAGGCCGGCGGAAGAGGCGCAGTCGGCGGAAGAGGCGAAGTCGGGCAACGGGCCGGCCGCCGACGCGAAGCCGGCCACGACCGGGAAGCCGGACGACAGCGCCGGCACGACCGGGAAGCCGGGCGACAGCGCCGCCACGGCCGCGAAGCCGGACGACGGAACCGCAGCCGGCCCTGACACGAAGGCCGGCGGCGCGGCCGGGGCCTCCACGACCGGGCCCGGGGCGAAGACCGGTGACGACGCCGGCGCCGCGTCGGCCACGGGCGCGGGCGACCTCGCGAAGACGAAGGTCGACGTGCCCGCCACGAAACCGGCCACCGGGCCCCGGCGCCGCCGGGTGCAGTTCGCGCACGCCGTACGCCGGCCGCCGCACCGCGTCGCGATGGGCGCCGCCCGCGCGACCCGGGACTGGTCGCGGCGGCCCAGCGGGCGACTCACCCTGCCCGGGGTGTTCCTGCTCGCCCTGGTCGCGGCGACGGCTGCGGCGGGTGCGCTGCTGGTGCCCGCGACGGCCCGGGGACCCCGTCCGGTCGCGGTCGACGCCACCTCCACCGCGCCGACCACCGTTCCGCAGGCGCCGCTGCCCGGCGGGACCCCACTGCCCGGCGGCACGGTGCTGCCCGGTCAGACGCCACTGCCCGGCGGAACGGTGCTGCCCGGCGGGACGGTGCCGCCCGGTCCACTCCCCGGCGGGGTCACCGGCCGGCCGTCGGACGCGCTGGCCGGCTGGGCCGCCCAGGTCGGGCCGAAGGTCGGCATCTCGCCGGTGGCCGTGCAGGCGTACGGCTACGCGGAGGTGGTGCTCGCCCAGACCAACCGCAGCTGCGGGCTGAGCTGGACCACCCTGGCGGCCATCGGGTTCGTCGAGTCGGGGCACGGCCAGGCCAACAACGCGACGCTCCGCCAGGACGGCAAGGCGCTGCCCGAGATCATCGGTCTGCCGCTCGACGGGCAGGGCGGCCGGATGCGGATCCCCGACACGGACCGCGGCGTGATGGACAAGGACCCGGTCCTCGACCGGGCGGTCGGGCCGATGCAGTTCATCCCGACGACCTGGCAGGAGATCGGCGCCGACGCCGACAACGACGGCGTCAAGGACCCGCACGACCTGGACGACGCCGCCCTCGCCGCCGGCAACTACCTCTGCAAGGGCGGCCGGAACCTGACCATCCCCGCCGACTGGTGGAACGCGATCCTGTCCTACAACGACGTCCGCCGGTACGCCCAGGATGTCTACGACACCGCCAACCGGTACGGACAGGCGAGCCGCACGTGAAGTGATCGTCTGCATACATTGGAGAACTGGACACTTCCCCCGGGCAGCGGTTAGCGGCAAGCTAGACGGGTGATGGTGCGCGAGTGGGACCCCAGGACCGCGTCGTCCGTCGAGATCGCGTCGCTGCTGGACACGCTGAACGCGGTCCTGGCGGCCGATCTGCCGCAGGACCCGCCGTGGCGGGAGAGTTCCATGCGGGAATACCTCGCCGAGGTGATGCCCGGCGAGCGGCGGATCTCCTGGGTCGCCCAGGCGGAGCCGGCGGCCGACGGCAGCCCGGGGGCGATCCTGGGCCACGTGCACGTGCTGCTGCTCGGTGACATCGGGGTGCTGGAGGTGCTGGTGCACCCGGCGGAGCGGCGCACGGGCCTCGGGCGGGACCTCGTCCTGACCGCCGCCAGGCGGGTCTACCAGGAGGGCTTCCAGTCGATCGGGGTCGAGGTGGTCGGCGACACGCCGGCCGTCGCCTTCTACGAGTCGCTCGGCTTCTCGAAGGAGTACGTCGAGACCCGCAGCGTGCTGGACCTGTCCGGGGTGGACTGGGCCGAGCTGTCCGAGATGGCCACCGGCATCGGCGCGGGCTACCACCTGGAGTTCCACCCCGGCGGCCCGCCGGACGAGCTGATCGAGACGTACGCGCGGGCCAAGGCGGAGGTGCGCGACGTCGAGGACGGCGAGCTGCGCCCCAGCTCCTACGACCCGCAGCGGCTGCGCGACAGCCTGGACTGCCTGCACCGGCGGGGCATGAAGCCCTACATCGTGCTCGCCCTGCACGAGCAGACCGGTGAGGTCGCGGGGCTGACCGAGGTGGTCGTGCCGGTCCAGCATCCCACCCGCGCCGACCAGTACGACACCATCGTCGTGCAGGACCACCGGGGCTACGGCATCGACCGGGCGATCAAGGCCCGGATGCTGATGGAGCTGCGCTCGGCGGAGGCGGAGCTGACCGAGGTGCAGACGTGGAACGCGCAGGCCAACGAGGCCATGCTCAAGGTCAACGCCGAGTTGGGCTACCGCCCGGACCGCGAGTGGTGCGAATACAGCATCGACGTGGCCGAGCTGGTGCACCGCCTCGACGCCGGACGCTGACCGGAACGTTCACGAAACTGTCCGGTGGGGGATGGACGGCGGTCAGCACCGACCCTTAACGTGCGTTAGTTCCCCATCCACCCATCGTGGAGGCCTCATGCGCCCGCGCCGCACTCTTGCCGCGCTCGCGACCGCCACCGCCGCCGTGACCGTCGCGGCTGTCGGCGTCGCACCCACCGCGGCCAGCGCCGCGCCCACCGAACTCTTCATCTCCGAGTACGTCGAAGGCTCGTCGAACAACAAGGCGATCGAGCTGTTCAACGGCACCGGCGCCGCCGTCGACCTCGCCGCCGGCGGCTACCAGCTCCAGTTGCACTTCAACGGCTCCACCACGCCGACGAACCTGGCCCTCACCGGCACCGTCGCGGCCGGCGACGCCTTCGTCCTCGCCGCCGCCTCGGCCGCGCCGGGCATCCTGGACCGGGCCGACCAGACCACCAGTGCCAGCCTGTTCAACGGCGACGACGCGATCGTGCTGCGTCGGGGCGGCATCGTGCTCGACTCGATCGGCCAGGTCGGCGTCGACCCGGGCACCGAGTGGGGCACCGGCGTCACCAGCACCGCCGACAACACGCTGCGCCGGTCGGCCGCCGTGACCTCGGGCGACACCGACCCCTCCGACGCGTTCGACCCGGCCGCGCAGTGGGCCGGCTTCCCCGTGGACACGTTCGACGGCCTCGGCGCGCACGTCGTCGACGGCGGCGGACCGGTCGACGCGCCCGCCACGCTCACCTGCGGCCCGGCGCTGGTGACCTCGGTCGGCACGGCGGCCACCCGGGAGGTCACCGCCACCGACCCGGACGACCGCATCGTCGACCTGGCGGTCACCTCCGTCGACCCGACCCCGGCCGCCGGCTCCGTCAGCCGCTCGGCGGTCACCCCGGCCGACGCGGTCGGCGGCACCGCCCGCGCCACGGTCGCCACGAGCCCCGACCTGGCCGCCGGGGCGTACACCGTGGTGCTGACCGCCACCGACACGGACGGTGGCACCGCCACCTGCACCCTGGCCGTGCAGGTGACCCGGGAGCTGACCGTCGGCGAGGTGCAGGGCCCGACCACCGACGCAGAGTCCGGCCCCGCCGACCGGTCGCCGCTCGCGCCGGTCTCCGGCAACGGGACCAGCAGCACGCTGTACGACGTACGCGGCGTGATCACCCAGCGGACCCTCGCGCGCGACTCGTCGGGCCGCGACCAGCACGGGTTCTTCCTGCAGAGCCGTAGGGACGCCACCGACGGCGACCCGACCAGCTCGGACGGCATCTTCGTCTTCATGGGCTCGTTCACCTCTTTGATCGGCGGCTACGTGCCGACGGTCGGCGACGAGGTGGTGCTGCGCGCCCGGGTCTCCGAGTACTTCAACTTCACCCAGCTCTCCGGCGCGTCGCTGGTGCGCCGGGTCGCCTCCGGCGTGGACGTGAACGCCGAGGTCCAGGTGACCGACGCGGTGCCGCCGGTCGAGGTGGCGGCGGCGCAGCGCTTCTTCGAGCGGCACGAGGGCGCCCGGCTGCGCGTACGGGCCGGCAGCGGCGCGGTGAGCGGGCGCAACGTCTTCGCCTCCACCGCCGACGCCGAGATCTTCGTGATCGACCGGGACGACCCGCTGCTCGACCGCGCCGACCCGTACGCCCGCCGGGTGTTCCGGGACGCGCACCCGCTCGACAACGACCCGGGCCGCCGCTTCGACGACGGCAACGGGCAGCGCGTCCTGCTCGGCAGCATGGGCGTGAAGGGCACCACGGGCGACAGCGCCACGCTGCTCCCGCCCGCGCGCACCTTCGACACGCTGACCGCCGACGCGGTCGGCGGGCTGTACTACTCGTTCGAAAAGTACGGCGTGCAGGTCGAGGCGGTGGCGTTCACGGGCGGGGCCGACCCGTCGACGAACAACCCGCCGAAGCCGGCCAACCGGTCGGAGGAGGTCGCGGTCGCGACCTACAACGTCGAGAACCTGTACGACTACCGTGACGACCCGTTCGACGGCTGCGACTTCGCCGGCAACGCCGGCTGCACCGGGGTGCGTCCGCCGTTCGACTACGTCCCGGGCAGCGAGCAGGAGTACCGCGAGCAGCTCGTCGCGCTGGCCGACCAGATCACCACCGACCTGCACTCCCCGGACCTGATCCTGGTGCAGGAGGCCGAGGACCAGGACATCTGCTCGGTCTCCGGCACCGAGCTGGTCTGCGGCAGCACGGACAACGCCGACGGCGCGCCGGACAGCCTCCAGGACCTGGCGCTGGCCATCACGGCCGCCGGTGGCCCGGCCTACCAGGCCGCGTATGACCGCACCGGCGCGGACGCCCGGGGCATCACCGCGGCGTTCCTGTTCCGCACCGACCGGGTGTCGCTGGCGGCGCCCACCGCCGGCGACCCGCTGCTGGGCTCGGCGCCGACCGTTCAGTACCGGGGGGCGGCGCTGCCGGGCAACGCGGACGTGCAGAACCCGAAGGCGCTCAACGCGGTGCTTCCGGACGACGTGGACACGTCCACCGGCAAGGACGGGAACAACGTCTTCACCCGCGCGCCGCAGCTCGGCAAGTTCACGGTCGCCGCCGCGCCCGGCTCCGCCGAGCGGTACACGCTCTGGGCCGCCAGCAACCACTACTCGTCCGGGCCGGACAGCCGGGTCGGGCAGCGCCGGGAGCAGGCCGCGTACGGGGCCGCGATCGTCACCGCGATCGAGGCGTCGGACCCGCACGCGCGGGTGGTCTACGGCGGGGATCTGAACGTCTTCCCCCGCCCCGACGATCCCATCGCGACGGCGGCGGATCCCACCCCGTCGGACCAGCTCGGGCCGCTGTACGAGGCGGGCATGCGCAACCTGTGGGACGACCTGCTCGCCGACGCGCCGTCGTCCGCCTACTCGTACAGCTTCGAGGGGCAGGCGCAGACGCTGGACCACCTGTTCGTGAACGGCGCGCTGCACCGGGACCTGGTGCAGATGCGGGCCGCGCACGTCAACGCCGACTGGCCGGCCGACCACGCGGCCGACGGCAGCCGGGGTTCCAGCGACCACGACCCGCAGGTGGCCCGCTTCCGCTCCCGCGCGTCGCTGAGCGTCGGCGACGCGTCGGTGGTCGAGGGCGACCGGGGCACCCGGCCGCTGACCTACACGGTCACGGTGTCGCGCCCGCTGTCCCAGCCGGTGCTGCTCTGCGCCGCCACCTACGGCACCACGGCCCAGGCGGGCGCCGACTACGACCCGTACGTCGGCTGCAAGGTCCTGGCCGCCGGGCAGACGTCGCTGGCCTTCCCGGTGACCGTACGCGGTGACCGGAAGCGGGAGGCCGACGAGAAGGTGAACCTGGTCGTGGCCGGGGTGCCCGGCCTGCGGCTGGCCGATCCGCTCGCCGTGGGCACCATCACCGACGACGACTGACGTCACACCGGAGCCCACCCGACGGCCCGCCGCCCAGGAACGTCCTGGCCGGCGGGCCGTCCGCTCACCACGGGAAGCCCGGGCCGGGCAGCCGCGACGGCGGGGGCACGCGCGGTGGTGGAGGCACCCGCGGCGGCGGGGGCACGCTGCGGTACTTCGCCACCCGCACCTCCCACTGGCTGCGCCGCCGCATGGCGTCGCGGACCCGGCGGTCGCGGTAGAACGTCTCCGGCGGGCGGGCCAGCCCGTAGATGTCCGCCCACCACTCGCCCGGCTCGGGGTCGAGAATGGTGTCCAGGTGCGAGGGGTAGCGACGCCCCGCCCCGTCGCGGGTGTCCTGCCAGTCCCGCATCGGCTTCAACACCCGCCCGAACTCGTCGACGACGGCCAGCCGGAACCCGGCGACCCCGATGATGCGGCGCAGAAGCAGGATGCTCGGCACCATCCGGCCGGCCTCGATCCGCCCGACGGTGGAATGGTTCACCCCGGCCCACCGGGCCAGCTCCCGCTGGCTGAGGCTGGCATGCCGCCGGACCGCCCGGACGATGCCCGCAGCCGGCCACGGGGTGTCGAACGGCTCGGTCAGCAGCACGGGCGGCTCGCGCGATCCCGCCCCCTGATCGGTACCCACCGCCTGATCGCCGCCCGACGCCCCGACGGCACCCGACGGCCCAACGCCGCCCGACGGCCCGACGGCACCCGACGGCCCCGCGGCACCGGACAACTGGTCGGAACCAGCCGGACGGTCGGGATCCCGGTCAGTTTCCGGTTGGGCGGGAAGCTCGGTCATCCCGTCACGCTCCCGGCTGCGATGCCTCTCCCGCAATCCCGCCCGCTGCGCCTGTGGATAACTCAGCCACCTGTGGAAAACCGACGACCGGTCCTTCCCCCACACCCCTGGGCGCATTCAGCCAGGCAGTAACGCGCTGTAACAGGAGCGGTCTTTCCGCAGCTGCCTACGCTAAGTGATGGAGAATCCGGCCCTGAACGACCCTCGATCACCATCGCTGACGGCCACAACGCCATGACCAGCGACTTCCGTGTGGGCCCTCCTCAGGAGCGACGAACCTCTGCACGCCCTTTGCTCTGCATCCCCATACGCAACAGGCACTATGGGTTACTGGCGCATATGGGAATGCAGAGCAAAGCGTCCGGAGGGCGGTGGGATCCGGGGCGCAGGTCGAGTACTCAGCGTTACTGTCAGGAATTCTGACATGCGGAGCAGGCGTCTACTCGAAGCCGGCCCGCTCCGCTGCCCCGACCGGGTCGGAGACCGAAGGGGTCGGACCGGATCAGGGCGCGCCCGAACGGGCCGCGCCGGGCAGGACCAGCCCGCGCCGGGTCGCGCCGCACTGGGCCAAGCCGCGCCGCGCCGGGGCGGGTCGCGCTGGGGCGGGTTGGGTCAGTAGCGCTGGCGGAGGAGTCCGGCGGCCTCGACCGCCCAGTAGGTGAGGATGATCTGCGCGCCGGCCCGGCGGATCGAGGTGAGCGTCTCCAGCATCACCCGCTCCCGGTCGATCCAGCCGTTGGCGGCAGCCGCCTCGACCATCGCGTACTCGCCGGAGACCTGGTAGGCGGCGACCGGGACGTCCACCGCCGCGCGGACCGCCGACACCACGTCGAGGTACGGCAGGGCCGGCTTGACCATCACCATGTCGGCGCCCTCGGCGACGTCCAGCTCGACCTCGCGCAACGACTCCCGCAGGTTGGCGGGGTCCTGCTGGTAGGTGCGGCGGTCGCCCTCCAGGGCCGACTCCACCGCGTCCCGGAACGGGCCGTAGAAGGCCGAGGCGTACTTGGCGGCGTACGCCAGCACGGCGACGTCCTGGTGGCCCGCGGCGTCGAGCGCCCGGCGTACCACGGCGATCTGGCCGTCCATCATGCCGGACGGCCCGACCACACCGACCCCGGCGGCGGCCTGGGCGACCGCCATCTCGGCGTACGCCTCCAGCGTCGCGTCGTTGTCGACGCCACCGTCGGGGGTGAGCAGGCCGCAGTGGCCGTGCGAGGTGAACTCGTCCAGGCAGAGGTCGCTCATCACCACAGTGGCGTCGCCCACCTCCGCCACGACGTCGCGGATCGCGACGTTGAGGATGCCGTTCGGGTCGATCCCACCGGAGCCGGTGGCGTCCCGCCGCTCCGGCACGCCGAAGAGCATGATCCCGCCGACGCCCGCCTGGACCGCCTCGGCCGCGGCCTTGCGGAGCGAGTCCCGGGAGTGCTGGAGCACCCCCGGGAGCGACGCGATCGCCCGCGGTTCCGTCAACCCCTCCCTGACGAACATCGGCACGACCAGCTCGGCCGGGTCGACGCGGGTCTCGGAGACCAGCCGCCGGATGGCCGCGTTGCGGCGCAGCCGGCGGGGCCGGATCTCGGGGTACGGCATCACGGACCTCCTGCTACGACTACCGGAACCTCAGGGCGGTCGGCCCCTGCACCTTCGAGCCACGGCGCTGCTTCGCCGGCATGGCGGCGAGCTTCTCGCGCAGCTCGACGGCGTAGGCGGCGAGCGCCTCCACCAGATCGGGGACCGAGGCGTGCGGCGGCTGGACGTCGACCCGCAGGCCGAACTCCGTCGCGGTCTCCGCCGTCTTGGGCCCGATCACTGCAACGACGGTACGGGCGTGCGGCTTCCCCGCGATACCCACCAGATTGCGCACCGTCGAGCTGGACGTGAAGAGCACCGCGTCGAAGCCACCCGACTTGATCGCGTCCCGGATCTCGGCGGGCGGCGGGGCGGCCCGTACCGTCCGGTAGGCGGTCACGTCGTCGACCTCCCAGCCGCGCTCGGTGAGCCCGGCGGCGAGGGTCTCGGTGGCGATGTCGGCGCGCGGCAGCAGCACCCGACCGACCGGGTCGAGGATCTCGTCGTGCGGCGAGAACTCGGCGAGCAGCCCCTCGGAGGACTGCTCCCCCGACGGGATCAGCTCGGGCTGGATGCCGAACGCGCGGACGGCGTCGGCGGTCGCCTCACCGATACAGGCGATCTTGACGCCGCCGAAGTGCCGGGCGTCGAGGCCGTGCTCGGCGAACTTCTCCCAGACCGCGCGGACCGCGTTCACCGAGGTGAAGATCACCCAGGCGTACCGGCCGTCGACCAGGCCCTTGACCGCCCGCTCCATCTGGGCCGGGGTGCGCGGCGGCTCGACCGCGATCGTCGGCACCTCGCAGGGGATGGCCCCGTACGCGCGCAGCCGGGCGCTCATCACGCCGGCCTGCTCCTTGGTGCGGGGCACGAGGACCTTCCAGCCGTACAGCGGCCGGTTCTCCCACCAGCTCAGCTTGTCCCGCTGGCCCACGCCCTCGCCGACGGTGAGGACCACCCGGCCGGTGAAGCCGAGCGCCGCCGCGACGAACGAGTCGACGGTCGACGTGGTGGTGTACTGCGTCTCGCCGGTGCCGTCGCCGGTCACCCCGACGCCGGTGGTGCCCTCCACCCCGGCCGCGAGCAGCCCGTCGCGGATCGCGGCGAGGTCGCCGGCGTCCACGGCCAGGGCCAGCGAGCCCCGGCCGACGGCTGCGGCCAGCGCGTCGAAGTCCAGCGTGCTGACGTCCTCGACGTCGGCCGCCGTCCGTACGCCCGGCAGCGGCACGCCCGCGTAGGTCGCCACCCCCTCGGCCTGGCCGACCCCGGGAACCACCTCGAAGTGTGCGGCGGTCCGCGCGACCGCCTGCACCTCCTTGACGACCGAATCGTGGCCGAACGGGTCGCCGGCGACCAGGTGCACCGCGTTCAGCCCGGAACGGGCCGCCGAGATCAGCACCTTCGCCACGTCACCCGGCGCGCCCTCCGCCGGAGTGAACTGGGCGTCTTCCCTGGCCTGGGCGCGGACGGCGTCGAGCAGCGACTCGGGGACTCCCCGGTCGTACACCACCTGGTCGGCGTCGACCAGAGCGTCGTGCGCCCGGCGGGTCAGCAGGCCCGGGTCGCCGGGACCGGCCCCGACGAAGGCGATGCGGCCTACGGGCTTACGGGTGCGGGTCATTCTGTGCTCCCAAATTGCTGGGTCCCCGGGCCGGCGTGTCCATCGTGGCCGAGGATCGAGTCGGCGCCGAGGTCGAGGAGTTCGGCGGCGAGTGCCTTGCCGATCTCCGCCGCGTCGGCGAGCGTTCCGGTGCGGGACAGCCGGAGGTCTCTCGTACCGTCCGGACTGATCACCGCCCCGCGCAGATAGATCTCCTGGACGAAGTCACCCTCGACGCCCGAGCCGGTTGGCTCGCCTTCGGCGACGACGGCGTAGGCGGCGACCGGGGCGGAGCATCCGGCCTCCAGGGTGGCCAGCAGCGCCCGTTCCGCGGTGACCGCGGCGTGGGACGGTGCGTGGTCGAGCACGGTGAGCAGCTCGACCAGGTCCGTGTCGTCGGCCCGGCACTCCACCGCCAGCGCGCCCTGGGCGGGCGCGGGCAGCATCAGCATCGGGTCGAGCGTCTCGGTGATCACGTCGGTACGCCCGAGCCGGGCCAGCCCGGCCCGGGCCAGGACGACCGCGTCGAGGTCGGCCTCCGGGCCGAGCACCCGCGCGAGGCGGCTGTCGACGTTGCCGCGGATCGGGGTGACCTCCAGCGGCATCCCGAGGGCGTGCAGCTGGGCGATGCGGCGCAGCGCTCCGGTGCCCACGGTCGCGCCGGAGGGCAGCTCGGCGAGCGTCCGGCCGTCCCGGGCGACCAGCGCGTCCCGCGGGTCCTGCCGCATCGGCACCGCCGCGATGTGCAGCCCGGCCGCCGCCGCGGTGGGCAGGTCCTTGTAGGAGTGCACCGCGAAGTCGATGGTGCCGGCGGTCAGGGCGTCCCGCAGGGCGGAAACGAAGACGCCGACGCCGAGCCGGTGCACCGGCGCGGACGAGCGGTCGCCGGCGGTGACCACCTCGACCAGCTCGACGGGCCGGCCGGTGGCGGCGGTCAGGGCCTCCGCGACGTGGCCGGACTGGGCCATCGCCAGTTTGCTGCCCCGGGTACCGAGGCGCAGGGGCGTGCTCATCGCTCACCTCCGAGGGGCGGGACGTCGGCGGAACCCGTCGACGGCAGATTGTCGGCGTGACCGACGGGCGGCGGGACGTCGGCGAGGCCGAACGGCGGCGGAAGGTCGGCGAGGCCGAATGGCGGCGCGGCGTCGCCGGCCACGATGTCGGGGACGCTGTCGACCGGGGATGTCTGCGGCACCTTGAGGTCGAACAGCTCGCGCAGCAGGGCCGCGTACTGGTCGCCGCCGGGTTCGGCCGCCAACTGGCGCACCCGCACGGTCGGCTGGTGCAGCAGCCGCTGCACCACCCGGTGCACCGTCCGGGCCACCTCGGCGCGCTGGTCGTCGGTGAGGTCCGGGCGGCGCTGGGCGAGCCGGCGCAGCTCGGCGCCGACCACGTCGTCGGCGCGGCCACGCAGGGCGGCCACCGTGGGCGCCACGTCGGCGCCGCGCAGCCAGGTGAGGAAGGCGTCGACCTCGCCGGCCACGATCCGCTCGACGGCGGCGGCGTCGGCGGCGGCGGGCCCGTCGGCGAGCAGCGTCGCCATCCGGTCGATGTCGATGACCTCGACGCCGGGCAGCTCGGCGACGCCGGCCTCCACGTCGCGCGGCACGGCCAGGTCGAGCAGGACCAGCGGCCCCCGGCCGGGGTCGCGCCCGGCGAGCGCCCGGGTCACCACGTCACGGGTGAGGACCGCTTCGGTGGCCGCGGTGGCGGCCACTACGATGTCCACTGTGGAGAGCACGGTGGTCAGCTCCGCCATCGGCGTCGCGCTGGCCCCGTACGCCTCGGCCAGCCGGACGGCCCGGTCGGCGCCCCGGTTGGTGACCGTGAGCGGCCCCGCGCCCAGCCGGGACAGCGTGGCGACGCTCAGCGACCCCATCGCGCCCGCGCCAACCACGAGCGCGGGACGGCCGGCGAGGTCGCCGTCGAGGTGCCCGGCGGCCAGCTCCAGCGCGGCGGTCACCACGCTCTGGCCGGCCCGGTCGATCCCGGTCTCCGCGTGCGCCCGCTTGCCGACCCGCAGCGCCTGCTGCATCAGCTCGTGCAGCAGCCGCCCGGCGGTGTCGGCCCCGGTCGCGGAATGGTAGGCGTCCCGGAGCTGGCCGAGGATCTGCGCCTCGCCGACGACCATCGAGTCGAGCCCGGCGGCGACCCGGAAGACGTGGTCCACGGCGGCGGCGTCGAAGTGCACGTAGAGGTGGTTGGCGAGCGCGGCGGGCTGGCAGCCGGCCTGGTCGGCCAGCACCGCGCAGATGTCGCCGAGGCCGCCGTGGAAGCCGGACACGGCGGCGTAGACCTCCACCCGGTTGCAGGTGGAGACGATCACGGCCTCGGTCACGTACGGCTGGGCGACCAGGCGGTCCAGGGTGCGGGTGAGGTCCGCGGGGCCGACCGCGAGCTGCTCCAGCGTGGCGACGGGAGCGGTGCGGTAGGACGCGCCGACGACGAGCAGTTTCACGTGCCGATCGCCTCCTGCGGGTCGGTGACGGCGAGCCCCCCGGGCAGGGCGGTCAGGGCGGACCCACCGGTGGCGGGCAGCGCGGTCAGCGATGCCTTGCGGTGCTCGTGGAAGGACAGGATCTGCAGCTCGATCGCGAGGTCGACCTTGCGCACGTCGACCCCCTCCGGAACCGAGAGTACGCACGGGGCGAAGTTCAGGATGCTCGTCACACCGACGGCCACGAGCTGGTCCGCCACCGCCTGGGCGGCCGGGGCCGGGGTGGCGATCACGCCGATGGCGATGGCCTCCTCGACGGCGACCCGGGGCAGCTCGTCGATGTGCCGGACGACCAGCCCGCTGATCTCCTCGCCGACCCGGGCGGGGTCGGCGTCGAAGAGGGCGGCGATCCGGAAGCCGCGGCTGGCGAAGCCGTCGTAGCCGGCGAGGGCGTGACCGAGATTACCCACGCCGACCAGGGCGACGGCCCGCCGCTGGGTGAGCCCGAGCACGTACTCGATCTGGTCGACCAGCAGCGCCACGTCGTAGCCGACGCCACGGGTCCCGTACGAGCCGAGGTGCGAGAGGTCCTTGCGGAGCTTCGCGGAGTTCACGCCGGCGGCGCTGGCCAGCCCCTCGCTGGACACGGTCTCGTGGCCGGTTTCGGCGAGGTTGTGCAGGGCACGGAGGTATTCCGGGAGCCGCGCGACGGTCGCCTCCGGCAGATCCGGGAGCGCCGGTACGGCACCGGCTCGGCCGGGCGCGCCAGGGTGACGGTGCTGACTCATGAGACTCCGTGCGGTGCGATCCTCGGCCAACTCGGGCGGCCGGCCGTTTCGGGATCCCCGCTGGCGACCGAGATTGCCGGCTGTGCTAGCAGGGCGCGTCGGAACTACAGAGTAGGCGCTTGTGAACGCGTGCACAAATCGCGATCTTGATAGCTCGCGACGCGGCTTCACCAGCCCCTCCATTCCGCAAGATCGATCCAGTGGCCGCCGCCGGCCACCGCCCGGCCTCCGGGCGGTGGCGATGGTGCCGGTAGCGCCGATTATTGCTCAATTACGACTTCTCTGACCAATCGCGCGGCCCACGGCTCGCCCACGATCCGGTCACGGTAGGGCCAGCCCTACGCCGCAGAGGCGGGCCGACGGGATGGGTCGGCGGCCCCGCGCTGCCTAGCCTCTTGACATGACCGCCGTACCCGTCGCCGCCGATCAGCCCGTGCCGGCGCCGACCATCTCCCGACAGCTCCTGCTGGACTCCGGCTACGTGCTGCTGGGCCTCCCGCTGGCCCTGGCCAGCTTCGTCGTCCTGCTGGTCGGCCTGGCCGCCGGGCTGGGGCTGGTCGTGACGGTGATCGGCCTGCCGATCCTCAGCGGCACCCTCTACGCCGCCCGGGGCCTCGCCGACATCGAGCGCCTCCGCCTGCCCACCGTGCTCCACCAGGCCCGGATCCGCCCCCAGTACCGGCTCCCGGAGCCCGGCGCGAGCGCCTGGCGGCGGATCTTCGTGCCGATGGGGGACGCGCAGTCCTGGCTCGACCTGGCGCACGGCATCCTCAAGCTGATCGTGGCCATCGTCACCTTCGTGGTCACGCTGGTCTGGTGGGCCGGCGCCGTCGCCGGCACCCTCTACTGGGCGTACGACTGGACGCTGCCGCACGGCGACCCGGAGGACGTCGGCCTCCCCCAGCTCCTCGGCCTCGGCGACTCGACCGTCGTCCGGATCGGGCTGCACACCGCGATCGGGCTGTTCTTCCTGATCACCCTGCCGATCGTGGCCCGGGGCTGCGCGCTGCTGCAGGCCGGCTTCGGTCGGGCCCTGCTCACCGGCGTGGCCGAGATGCGCAACCGGATCACCGTGCTGGAGGAGCAGAAGCGGGCCGCCGTCTCCGCCGAGGCGAGCGCGCTGCGCCGACTGGAGCGGGACATCCACGACGGCCCGCAGCAGCGCCTCGTCCGGCTCGCGATGGACCTCAGCCGGGCCCGCCAGCAACTCGCCACCGACCCGGGGGCCGCCGGGCGCACCCTGGACGAGGCGGTCACCCAGACCCGGGAGACGCTCGCCGAGCTGCGCGCCCTGTCCCGGGGCATCGCGCCGCCGATCCTGGTCGACCGGGGACTGCCCAGCGCCCTGGCGGCACTGGCCGGGCGCGGCCTGATCCCGATCGAGCTGCGGGTGGACCCGGAACTGGCCAACCCGGCCGGCCGGCTCGACCCGGCGGTCGAGAGCACCGCCTACTTCGTGGTGTCCGAGGCGCTGACCAACGTCGCCAAGCACAGCCGGGCGACCGAGTGCCAGGTCACCGTGGCCCGGCACGACGGGCGGCTGGAGGTCGACGTCGACGACGACGGGCAGGGCGGCGCCCACCTGGCCAAGGGGCACGGGCTGGTCGGCATCGCCGACCGGATCCGCTCCGCCGGGGGCCGGCTCTCCGTGGTCAGTCCGGCCGGCGGGCCCACCAAGATCCGCGCGGAACTCCCGCTGTGAGCCGTACGTGGTAGACAACAGGACATGCGGATCGTGATCGCGGACGACGCGGTGCTGCTCCGGGAGGGGCTGGTACGGCTGCTCACCGAGCGCGGGCACGAGGTGGTGGCCGCCGTGGCCGACGGCGACGCGCTGGTGGTGGCGGTGGTGGCGCACCGGCCGGACGTGTCGATCGTCGACGTCCGGATGCCGCCGTCGCACACCGACGAGGGGCTGCGCGCGGCGGTGGAGGCCCGCCGCCTGGTGCCCCGCACCCCGATCCTGGTCCTCTCCCAGTACGTCGAGGTGTCGTACGCCGACGACCTGCTCGCCACCACCGGCGGCGGCGGAGGCGGGATCGGCTACCTGCTCAAGGACCGGGTGGCCGCGATCGACGAGTTCCTCGACGCGCTGGACCGGGTGGCTGCCGGCGGGACGGTGCTCGACCCCGAGGTGGTCGGCCAGCTCTTCGCCCGGCGTCGGCGCGACGACCCGCTGCGCGAGCTCACCCCGCGCGAACGCGAGGTGCTCGCGCTGATGGCCGAGGGCCGCTCCAACACGGCGATCGCGAAGACCCTGGTGGTCACCGACGGCGCCGTCGAGAAGCACGTCCGGAACATCTTCACCAAGCTCCAGCTCCCGCCCGACACGGAGCAGCACCGCCGGGTCCTGGCCGTGCTGGCCTACCTGCGCAACTGACCCGCCGCCCGGCCCTGCCACCAGCGCACGGACCGGCCGCCGGCCTGCCGTCCGGGCGCGGACGGAGGCCGGTCTGCCGCGAGCGCGCGGACGGCCGCCGGCCCGGTCAGGGCAGCGTGGCCGCCAGGCTGACCGCCTCGCTGAGGGTGTCGGCGACCGGGTGGCCGGAGGCGCGCAGCCGTGCCGCGTCGGTGAACCCGCCGGTGTAGAGGACGGCACGGCCCCCCACCGACACGGCGGCGTCGGCGTCGTCGACGGAGTCCCCGATCAGCACCGCGTCCCGGCCGTCCACGCCCAGCTCCGTCAGGTGCCGCCGGAGCGACTCGGCCTTGCGGTCGCCGCCGACGCTCGCCCGCAACCCGTCCACCCGGACGAAGTGCCCGGTGAGCCCGTACGTGTGCACGGTCGGCACCAGTTCCTCGTGGAACCACATCGACAGCAGGGACTGGCTGCCCGGCCAGGCGGCCATCGCGACCGTGGCGTCGTGCGCCAGCTCGCAGGTCGTCAGCCCGGTGCGGTACGCGTCGTGGAAGATCCGGTCCAGCCGGCCGAACGCGTCGTCGTCGACCGCCCGGCCGAGCACCTCGGCGTAGTAGTCGGCGATCGGCCGGCGGAACCGCACCCGGTGCTCGTCGGCGGTCACGGCGGGCCCGCCGACGCTGGCGAAGGCGGCGTTGGTGCAGGCGACCACCAGGCTCAAATCGTTGAGCAGGGTGCCGTTCCAGTCCCACACCAGGTGGTTGCGCGCCGGGGTCATCGGAGCACCCTAACGCCTGGCGTCACAGCTGCGGCGTGGTCAGGTCCCGCAGCAGCCGCTCCTCCTCCACCCGCCAGTAGCCGTGCTCCTTGCCGTCGAGCAGCACCACGGGCAGCCTGTCGCCGTACTCGCGTTCCAGCTCGATGTCGTCGGTGACGTCCTTCTCGGTCCACCGGTCCCCGGTGACCGCCACCACCCGGTCCAGCGCCAGTTTCGCCTCGTCGCAGAGGTGGCAGCCGGGGCGGGTGATCAGGGTGAGTCGGGGCTCACGCATCGGTCTCCTCCGTCGTGCTGGCGCCGGCCGGGGCCGGCGGGCGGGTCTCCGGCGACGCCGCCGGGGACGGCACCGGGGACGCCGGGGACGACGCCGTCCGGAGCAGGGTCTTGCGCACCTTGCCGATCACCGAGTGCGGCAACTCGTCGACGAACTCGACGGCGGTCGGGCACTTGAACCGGGCCAGGTTGCGGGCGCAGTGGGCGAGCAGCTCCTCACCGGTCACCGGACGCCCCGGCGCCGGCACCACGTACGCCCGGACAGTCTCGCCGGTCCGCGGGTGCGGCACACCCAGTACCGCCGACTCGGCCACCCCCGGGTGCGCGGAGAGCACCAGCTCGACCTCGTGCGGGTACACGTTGAACCCGTTGACCAGGATCAGCTCGCCGATCCGGTCGACCAGGAAGAGGTCGCCGTCGGAGTCGGCGTACGCCACGTCGCCGGTGGGCCACCAGCCGTCGGCGTCCGGGCCGCCCCGGCCGTCCGGCCAGTAGCCGGCGAAGACGTTGGCCCCGCGCACCACGACCTGGCCCGGGTCGGTGCCGGGTGTGACGTCGGAGAGGTCCAGCTCGTCGGCGTCGTCCTCCGGCTCGGCCACGCCGTCGCGCCACAGGTCGGCCCCATCGGTCCCGACCAGGCGCAACTCGACGCCGGGCAGCGGCCGGCCGATGGAGCCGGGCTTCGGCTCCCCGCCGACCAGGGTGGAGGTGAGCACCGGCGCGGTCTCGGTGAGGCCGTACCCGACGTGCACCGGGCGGCCGGCGACCTCGGCGAAGCGCGCCGCGACGGCCGGCTCCAGCGGCGCCGCGCCGCAGACCACGGCCCGGACCGACGGCATCGCCGCGGCGAGGGCGGCGGCGTCCGCCGTGGACCAGGCGGCCACCATCGACGGTACGCCGACCAGCACGGTGACCCGGTGCCGGGCGATCACGGCCAGTCCCGCGTCGGAGCCGAGGTCGTCGACGAGCACCCCGGTCGCGCCATGGTGGACGACCGCGCCCAGCCCCGCGTTCAGCCCGTACGCGTGGAACAGCGGCAGCGCCAGCAGCACGGTGTCGTCGGGGCCGACGACGGGCGGGTCGATGCGGCCGACCTGCTCGTGGTTGGCCGCCAGCGCCCGGTGCGTCAGCATCGCGCCCTTCGGCCGCCCCTCGGTGCCGGAGGTGTAGAGCAGCAGCGCCAGGTCGTCGCCGCCCCGGTCGGGGAACGGCTGACCGGCGTCGGCCACCAGCGGCGCGGTGTGCACGGCGACGAGCGCGGGCAGGTCCCCGGCGGCGTCGGCGACCAGTTCGCGTACCCGTTCGGTGCCGATCAGCACCGAGGCGCCGGAGTCGGCCAGCACGTGCCGCAGCTCGGGGGCGGTGAGGCCGGGGTTGACCGGCACCGCGACCAGCCCGGCGCGCAGCGCGGCCAGGCAGCTCACCACGAAGTCCGGCGAGTTGCCGAGCGCGACGGCGATCCGGGGCGGGTGCGGGTCGGCGGCTCCCGGCGTCGGGTCGGACCCGGCGGGTCGCGCCCCGGTCAGGGCCGCCAGGGCGTGGGCGGTGGCCGTCACCGACGCGTCCAGTTCGGACCAGGTGACGGTCCGATCGCGCCAGTGCAGCGCGGGTCGGTCGCCGTGGGCGGCGGCCGCCCAGTGGAGCCGCTCGACGAGGGTCGAGGCGGAGCTGTCGGTTGCGTCCTGCACGGTGGCTGAGTCTGGCACAGCGCGGGGCCTGTGGGCCATGCCCGCCGGAGGCCGGAGGGGACACCCCGGTCGGCGGGAACGGCGGCCCGGACGAGTCCCACCGACGGGACGACCGGTGGGCACGGGCGGGACGCGACCAGTCCCGTCCACAAGACACGCCGGGACGCGTCGGGCGCATCGGACGGTCCTGGGTCGACATCCGCGCCGCTGACCCGCCCGATCCCGCGACACGCGCGCTGACCTGGAATTTCTTTCGCAACCACGCGGCAATCCGAAAGTCAACCGCACACGACGGACAACCGGTCCGCCAGGTGTGCGGCGCGGAGGGAAATACTTCCGCCCTGTGTAACGGACTTGCCACGCGTGGGTGACGTTGGCCCTATCATCACTCGGGTCGGCTCACCCCATTTGCCGTGAGTCGACACCCCTCAGCCCGAGGAGGCCCCCGTGCCTGTGAGCGCATTGGACCAGCACCTCAAGGGGATCTGCCGCCCGTCGGCACACCCCGAGCCAGCCCTGCCCGGCCCATCGGGCCGGGCCACGACGGCGACGCGCCGACCGGCGTGGTCGGCCGGCGGGACGGAGGCGGCGCGGTGACCACCTTCGGATACGCGGAACGGCCGGCCGGCCTGACCAACCCGGTGATCCGCGGCCAGCTCAACGAACGGCCCGCCGCCCGGGGTCCGCTGGACGACACGGGCAGCCTCGCCGTCCGGGGGGAGGGCACGTCGAGCCGGACGCGCAGCCGGCCACACCAGAACGAACCGCCGCCCCGCTCCGCGACACCGGGCGGCAACGCCAAGTCGGCCGGCGGCCGGGTCGCCGTCCCCGCCCGGCCCACCATGCCGGCGCAGGGCCGCCGCACCACGGAACCGGCCAAGGCGCCCGACGAGTCGGGCGCGGAGACGGCCGTGCTCCCGGCGGTGCCGGCCGCCGCCGCGCCGGTCAACACCTCGACGGGCTTCCCCAGCCGGCCCGACCCGTCCGACCCCGCGACCGAGGTCTGGGGGCTGGTCGAGCGGGCCCAGGCCGGCGAGTCCGAGGCGTTCGGGCTGATCTACGACCGGTACGTCGACACGGTGTTCCGGTTCGTCTACTTCCGGGTGGGCAACCGGCAACTCGCCGAGGACCTCACCTCCGACACCTTCCTGCGCGCCCTCAAGCGGATCGGAAGCTTCACCTGGCAGGGCCGCGACCTGGGCGCCTGGCTGGTCACCATCGCCCGGAACCTGGTGGCGGACCACTTCAAGTCCGGCCGCTACCGGCTGGAGGTCACCACCGGGGACGTGCTGGACGCCGACCGCGAGGACCGGGGCCCGGAGGGCAGCCCGGAGGCGGCGGTCGTCGAGCACATCACCAACGTGGCCCTGCTCAGCGCCGTCAAGCAGCTCAACCCGGAGCAGCAGGAGTGCATCGTGCTCCGCTTCCTGCAGGGCTTCTCCGTGGCCGAGACGGCCCGCACGATGGGCAAGAACGAGGGCGCGATCAAGGCCCTCCAGTACCGCGCGGTACGAGCGCTGGCCCGGCTGCTGCCGGACGGCTTCCAACCGTAGTCCCGGGCAGGAAGAACGCCGTGCATCGATGCGATGTACGGGCAGGTCCGTGGCGTCGCGACCCCGTGACAGCGATCACTTTCCGTGATTTCGCCTCCGCCGGCCCCGTAACCCATGTCCGGTGCGGACCGTTTCTCCGGGTGCGACCGGTGGTAGCCCCGGCATCCCCCGGGCCCCCGAGGTCCGGCAGCGCGGCCGGCCACGACCTTCGTCCGTGGTGTCCCGCCGTCACCGGTCGCTGTCGAAGACAGCGGCCGACCGGCCGCGACCAGCGAGAGGAGGTGCCCGCGGTGGACAGCAACCTCTTCTCCCGTCGGCGCGCGGAGCGCTTCGCGCAGCTTCTCGACGAGGCCAACGGGGGCCGGCGACACCACGTCCGTTCCCGGGCCGACGACCAGTTGGCCACGCTCGTCGCGGTGGGTCAGCGGCTGCCCGCCGCCCCGCCCGCCGTGGAGGTGGACCCGGAGTTCCGCACCGGGCTGCGGGCCATGCTCCTGGCCACCGCCGAACGCGAGGGCATCGGTGCCCCGGCCGCCGTCACCACCGAGCCGTCGTCCCGGCGCTCCCCCGCCGACGCCGGCCGCAACCGGCTGCTGCCGGCGGTGACCGCCCGCCGGGCCCGCGCCCGGGGCGCCATCCTGGTCGGCGTCGCGGCCGGCGCCGTCGCCCTCTCGGGCATCTCGGCCGCCAGCGAGAACGCCGTCCCCGGCGACGCGCTGTACGGCATGAAGCGCTCCACCGAACGCGCCCAGCTCGCGCTGGCCAGTTCCGACGTCAGCCGGGGCCAACTGTTCCTGGACTTCGCCCGTACCCGGCTCGCCGAGGCGGCCGCGCTGCGCGGCAACGAGGACGGCTTCAGTGCGGTGCTGGACGACATGGACGCCGACACCCGCCAGGGCGTACGCCTGCTGACCACCGCCGCGACGCAGCGCTCGGACCCGGCGGCGCTGGACGCGGTCAACTCCTTCCTCACCGGCCAGCGCCGGGCGGTCGGCGGGCTCCTCGACGACGCCAGCCGGGCCGAACGCGACCGGACCCGCCGCTCGCTCGCCCTGCTCGACGCGGCCCGCAAGCGCTCCGACGCGCTGCGCGCGGCCATCGCCTGCGGCGGGCCCGCACCCGTCGGCAGCGACGCCCTCGGCCCGGCTCCCGCCACCTGCCCCGGCGACCGCTGACCCGGCCTCGGCCGGACCGGCCGAGACGTCCGCGCCACAGTTCTCCCCATGGACGGCCGGCCGCCACGCGCGCCCGGCTACCCTCGCGGAAGCACATGTCGCGCCGGTCGAGCGGAGGGAGGTCGCGTGGTCCGCAGCCGCAAGGTGACCGTCAGCACCGACGCCCACGGTCACACCGCCGGCTGGGCGGAGACCGACTTCGCGCCCCTCGCGCCCCCGGAACCCGATCCGACCGCGGCGGCCTTCTTCGACGTCGACAACACGATGATGCGGGGCGCGTCGATCTACTGGTTCGCCCGGGGCCTCGCCGCGCGCGACTACTTCACCACCGCGGACCTGGCCCGGTTCGCCTGGCAGCAGCTGCGGTTCCGGCTGCTCGCCACCGAGCACGCCGGCGACATGTCGCAGGCCAAGGAGGCCGCCCTCGCCTTCGTCGAGGGCTGGCGGGTGGACGACGTGGAGCGCCTCGCGGAGGAGATCTTCGACGAGCTGATGGCGCCCCGGATCTGGGCCGGCACCCGCCAGCTCGCCCAGCGCCATCTGGACGCCGGCGAGCGGGTCTGGCTGGTCAGCGCCGCGCCCGTGGAGATCGGCCGGGTGAT
Organism: Micromonospora sp. DT46; assembly: GCF_049841735.1. Taxonomy (NCBI): domain Bacteria; kingdom Bacillati; phylum Actinomycetota; class Actinomycetes; order Micromonosporales; family Micromonosporaceae; genus Micromonospora; species Micromonospora sp. DT46. Next base: position 501,062 of record NZ_JBNCKW010000002.1, read on the forward strand.
CGCCGCGCGGCTGGGCCTGACCGGCGCGGTCGGCACGGTCGCCGAGATCGTCGACGGCGCGTACACCGGCCGGCTGGTCGGCGACCTGATGCACGGCCCGGCCAAGGCGGAGGCCGTCACCCAGCTCGCCGCGGTCGAAGGGCTGGACCTGCGCCGCTGCACCGCCTACAGCGACTCGTGCAACGACCTGCCGATGCTCTCCATGGTGGGCCGGGGCGTGGCGGTGAACCCGGACGCGGCCCTGTTCAAGGAGGCCCGGCAGCGCGGCTGGGACGTCCGCGACTTCCGCACCGGCCGCCGCGCCGTCAAGATCGCCGTACCGTCCACCGCCGCGGCCGGCCTGGTCGCCGGGGCGGTCGGCGCCGGGTTGGCGCTGCACCGGCGCCGCCGCGACGGCTGACGGCTCGGGCCGCCCGCGCCGTCAGCGGCACCGACCGCCCGCGCCCTCAGCGACGCGGGCCGCCCGCATCGGTCAGGGGCCGAACGGGTCCGGGCGACGCTCCAGCAACTGGTGCAGGGTCTGCTGGATGGTCTCCCGCACCTGGTCCGCGAGGTTGAACACGACCAGCGGATCATCGGCGGAGTCGGTCAGGTGCGCGGTGGGGATCGGCGGGCAGAACTCGATCAGCCACTTGCTCGGCAGCGGCACCACGCCGAGCGGCCCCAGCAGGGGGAACGTGGGCGTGACCGGGAAGTAGGGCAGCTTGAGCAGCCGCGCCAGGGGCTTGATGTCGGCGAGCATCGGATAGGTCTCCTCGCCGCCGACGATGGCGACCGGCACGATCGGGGTGCCCGTGCGCAGCGCCGCCGAGACGAACCCGCCCCGGCCGAAGCGTTGCAGCTTGTAGCGCTCGGAGTAGAGCTTGCCGATGCCCTTGAAGCCCTCGGGGAAGACGCCGACCAGCTCGCCGTTGCCGAGCAGCCGCTCGGCGTCCGGGTTGCAGGCGACCGTCCCGCCGGTCTTGCGGGCCAGCTCGGAGACCACCGGCATCCGGAAGACCAGGTCGGCGCCGAGCAGCCGCAGGTAGCGGCGGGCCGGGTGCTGGTCGTGCAGCGCGGCCGAGAGGATCAGCGCGTCCAGCGCCACGGTGCCCGAGTGGTTGCCGACCACCAGGCCGGCGCCCTCGGTGGGCACGTGCTCCAGGCCGGTGACCTCGGTGCGGAACCAGTCGCGGTAGAGCATCCGCAGCAGCGGGTGGAAGACCGCGTCGGTGATCTCGGGATCGAAGCCGAACTCGTCGACCTCGTAGTCGCCGGAGAGCCGACGACGCAGGAACGCCAGGCCCTTGGCGACCTTGCGGTCCCAGTGGTCGCCGGGCCGGTCCTCCACCGCCGGCCCGGCGGGGGCCGGCGCGGCCCCGTTCGGTCCCGTGCCGCCCGGCGCCGGGTCCGCCACGGCGGCGGCCGGCTCGTCGGTAGCCGCCGGGTCGGGCTCGTCGGCGGGGGCCGGCGCGTCGTGCGCGACCGTCTCGTCGGTGGCGGAGGTGTCGGGCTCGTCGGGGGTGCCGAAATGGTGTCCGTTCGCCCGCGCGGGCTCCGCGTCCGGCGCGGGCACGGTCAGCGGTACGTCGTAGCGGCCGTCGCGCCGCTCCTCCGGCCCGTTCACGAGCCCTCCCGTACGGCCGCCCGGACCTGCCGGATCCCGTCCAGCACAAGCTGCTCCGCGACGGCCAACTGGTCCCGGTTCACGACGACACCGCCGTAGTGGGCGCGGATGAAGTCGTCGAAGGCGGCGGCGGTGGAACGGGGCGTGAAGCCGTACTCCCGCTCCAGCCGGCTGGTGTCGACGACCCGGCCGTGCACGAAGAGGTCGACCTGGTCCAGGCCGTAGCGGCCGAAGCCGAGGTTGCGGGCGATCGCGGCGGCGCTGGAGAGGCCGGGCTCCAGCACCGGCACGGCCACCCGACCGGCCCGCCGGATCGCCTGCGACAGGGAGAGCACGCCCGGCCCGGCCACGTTGTACGTCCCCGGATGGTCCTCGACGATCGACCGGTGCAGCACCTCCAGCGCGTCGTCGAAGTGCAGGAACTGCAACCGGGGGTCCCGCCCGAACACGGTGGGCACCACCGGCCGGGAGAAGTAGCGGGTGAGGGTGGTGTCGGCGGTCGAGCCGATGAACGGCGCGAAGCGCAGCACGGTCGCGGTGACGTCGGGCCGGCGGCGGCGGAAGCCGCGGACGTACCCCTCGATGTCCAGGATGTCGCGGCCGAACCCGCCGCGCGGCACCTCGCGCGGCTCGGTCTCCTCGGTGAAGACGGCCGGGTCGCGGAACGACGCCCCGTAGGCGGCCGTCGAGGAGCGGACCACGAGCTTGCGCAGCCGGGGCGCGCGCTGGCAGGCGGCGAGGAGCTGCATCGTGCCGATGACGTTCTGTTCCTTCATCGCCGAGCGACCGCCGTGCTGCGGATCCGGCGAAGTGACCAGGGCCAGGTGGACCACCGCGTCGACGTCGAGGTCGGCGAGGAGGCCGCCGAGCGAGCCGGCGTCGACGCGGACGCGCTCGACCCGGTCGAGCAGGTCGGAGAACTCGGCGCCGGGCTCGGGCTGGTCCACGCCGATGACCCGCTCGATGCGGGGGTCGGCCGCGAGCCGGGCCGCGACGTGCGCGCCGAGGTACCGGCTGACCCCGGTGACGACGACGACCCCCGGGGCACCTGTGGTGCCACCGGGGGTCATGTCGCGCACCTTCCCCGGCAGGAGGGATCGAACCGGGAAATCCGCGGCGTGATCACCTGAGCCTCCGGGGGTCGACAGTTGGCAAGTGACGACGGGAGCCGGGCCGGGACCCGGCCCCGGTCACTTGCCGAGACGGCGACGCTGGACGCGGGTCTTGCGCAGCAGCTTGCGGTGCTTCTTCTTAGCCATGCGCTTGCGGCGCTTCTTGACCACCGAGCCCATACGAAAGCCTTTCGATGCAACGTGCGGGGCGACCGGATGACGCCACGGTGTGGCGTCGGCGACCGCTTGCGGACAACGGACCGGACCAGCGGGGTAAGCGGCAGGGCGCACCTGCGGTCACGGTCGGGGTCCAGGGTAGCCGGAGAGCGTCAGCAGGACCAACGCGCCCCCGTCGATGCCCGTTACGTCGTGCTTGAACGACGGCCCGCGGGAGGGTCAGGCGGTTTCCTGAAAGGCGCCCCGCAGGTATTCGTGCACCGCGTGTTCGGGCACCCGGAACGACCGGCCGACCCGGACAGCGGTGAGCTCACCGCTGTGCACCAGGCGGTAGACCGTCATCTTCGACACCCGCATCACCGTCGCCACCTCGGCGACGGTGAGGAACTTGACCTCCGACAGCCGTCCGTCGGACTGCGACCCGGCCATGGCTCACCGACCAATCCCATGCCCGGCGCGTGCCACCGGACGGGTTCGTCCCGCCCGGACCGGCGACGCGCGTGTTACCAGTACGGTAGCGGGACGGCTGTGACCGGCGCGATCCCTTCGTACAACTGATCATGATTCTCGCCGGTGTCCACCCGACCGGTCGGTTCGTTGTCGAACCTGTTGCGCCCGGCGTCCGATCGGTCCCCGCCCGGGACACGCCGCCCGGTCCGGGACGGTCGGGACGCTGCCCGACGCACGTGGCCGCCCCGACGGTCGGAAGCGGGCCGCCGCGCGGAAGGCGTCCGGTGGCTCCGGCGGCGCCACCGGAGCCACCGGACGGGTGCCCCGGGCCGCTTCCGGACGCGGACCGGGGCTCCGCGCTGGGAGCGGGCACCAGTGTGTCAGGTCGCCCGGCGCGGCCCGACAGCGGTCGATCATGAATGTCGGGGGCCGCCCGGACCGGCGCCAGCGGGGGCCACGGCGCCGCCCGGCCCGTCAGCCGACCACGGCCCGGGCGTACCCGACGCACTCGTCGTGCAGGGCGGACCAGGGTTCGCCGAGGACCCGCTCGGCCGCCTGGTCCACCGGCGTGCGCTCGTGCACCACGGCCGCGAAGAAGGCGAGCAGCCGCTCCGGGCCGAACCGGTCGACCAGGTGCCGGACCGCCAGGTATGAGACGCCGTAGCTGCCGCTGACCCGGTCGGCGGGGGCGTCGTCGGCCGGGCTGAGGCTGTCGAGCCGGCCGTCCCAGCCGCCGCCGAGCAGGCGCCGCACCTCGTCCAGTCCCGCGTACCGGTCGATCGGCTCGCCGTCGGCGCCCGCGTACTCGGCCAGCCCCTCCACCAGCCACCAGGTGCCCTTGCCCGGGTAGCCCCGCTCGGGCAGGGACGCGGCGTGGGTCAGCTCGTGCCGGAGCAGGTCGTCCACCCCGCCGGCGACGAGTCCGTCGGCGTTGAGCACCACCTCGTGGTGGCCGCCGCCGACCGTGACCGCGTACCCACCCGTCCACTTCGGCCGGCCGCCGCCGTACCAGCGCTGCCACTCGCCCCGGCCCGCGTAGAAGATCCGGTACCGGTCCGGCGTGCGGCCGCCCACGGCGTACGTGTCGGCGACCCGGGCGGCGGCCTCCGCCTGGGCCAGCAGGTCGGGCAGTTCCTTGCGCAGGGCGGGAGTGGTGGCCACGAGCGTACGCCGACCGACGGCCACGGCCAGTGCGCTGACCTCCCAGGGCCGGGTGCCGGTCTCGGCGGACCGGGACGGCTCCACGGCGAGCAGCCGGGGCCGCTCCCCCTCCCGCCACCGGGTGCCGGTCAGCACGCGGCTGGTGCGGCAGTCCGGCGTGACGAAGCAGTAGCGGAACTCGACAAGCAACCGCCACTCGCCGGGCCGGCCCTCGACCGGGGTGGGCAGGCCGTTGGCGCCGGCCTGCCAGGCGGTCACCCGCAGCGCGCGCAGCGCGGCGTACCGGCGGCGCAGGTCCGGATGCGCGACCGGCTCCGCAACCGCCAGGAACCCGGTGCGGTCCCCGCCGAGCAGGGCGGCGGACTGCCGGGCCAGTTCCGCCGTCATCCGCTCGCCGAGCCGGCGGGCGGCCGCGGTGGCGGGGTCGTCGGCCGGCGCGGCGGACGCCCCCGGCCCCGGCGGGTCACCGGCACGCACCAGGCCGGCCACCAGCGCCGCGGGCAGGCCGCAGGCCAGCAGCAGTACGACCACCGCCAGCGCCACCCCGAGCGGCCGGATCCGCCGCGACGACCGCTCGCTGCCCACCGCCGGAAGGGCCGGCGCGGCGGGCGCGGCCGTCCCGGCGGAGTCAGCGGGCTCGGCCCTCTCAGCGGGCGCGGCTTCCTCGGCGGGCTCGGCCCCCTCTACAGGCGCGGCCCTCTCGGCGGGCTCGGCGGGGCCAGCCGGCTCGGCCCTCTCGGCGGGCTCGGCCTCAATCTCGGCCTCGGCCTCGGCGATGGACTCGGCACCGTCAGCCGGCCCGGCCTCGACAGCGGGCCCGGCGCCGTCAGTGGGCTCAGCGCCGTCAGCGGACTCGGCCCCATCAGCGGGCCCGGCCCCGTCAGCCGGCTCGGGGCCGTCAGCGGGCCCGGCCTCTTCTGTCGCGGCGGCCGGCGTGCCGTCCGTCACCGGTCGGCCGTCCGTTCCGGGCTGCCCGTCAGTCACCCGCCGAAGGGTACGACCATCGGGCCGGCCGGGCGACCACGGCCCGGCGAGCCACGCCGCCTGGCAGCCCGGAGCGCGGCAGCAGACGGCGGCACGGCGACGGCGGCCGCCCACCTCGGCCGGGCGTCGCCGCGTCCAGGGTCAGCCCCACCGGCCGCCGACGGCCGGCTCCAGCGGGAAGAGCGGCAGCGGACCCAGGGCCGTCAGCGGCGGTCCGCGCGGGGCCAGGACCGGAACGCGCCGTCCAGCGCGGCGACCAGGTTGTCGAACGTGGCATCGACAGCGCGGGGCATGCCGAAGCCGCCGGCCGCCTCCAGCGAGACGAACCCGTGCAGGGTGCTACGCAGCATCCGGGTCGCGTCGACGGCGTCGTCGCCGTCGAGCCCGTAGCCCCGCAGGGTGGCCCGGATCGCCCCGACGGCCCGCTCGCCGGCGGCGACGTGTTCCGGGTCGGCCGGGTCCGGGACCCGCTGGGTGGCCGGGTAGCGACCGGGGTGCCGGTGCGCGTACGCCCGGTAGGCGGTGGCGACGGCCCGCAGCGCGTCCCCGCCGGCCCGGCCCGCGGCGGCGGCGGTCAGTTCGTCGGCGAGTTCGGCGGTGGCCAACGCGGAGAGCTTCTGGGCGAGCGCGTCGGCCCCTCGCACGTGCTTGTAGAGGCTCGGCAGCGCGACGCCGAGCCGGTTGGCCAGCGCGGCGAGGGTGAGCTGGTCGGCGCCGACCTCGTCGGCGAGGCGGGCCGCCTCGCGCACCACGCTCGCCTGGGTCAGCCCGGCCCTAGGCACCGGTGACCGCCAGGAACTCGGCGAGTTGGGCGGCGGTGCGCGCCGGCTGGTCTGCGTGCGGGTAGTGGCCGGAGTCGTCGATCATCCGGGCCTCGGCGGTGGCGAAGAGCCGGCGGGCCGCCCGCGCCCCGGCACCAGGGTCACGGAAGTCCGGGTCCTTCGTGCCCATCAGCACCAGCACCGGCTGCCGGACCTCGCGCGCCCGCGCGGTCCAGTGCGGGTCGGCCGGCGCGATCACGCCGCGCATCGCCGCCATCCGGCCGGGCTCGCGCAGGGTGGCGACCATGGCCTTGCGGTACGCGGCGTCGTCGGCGGGCCGCTCGCACGGGAAGAGCGTGCGGTGGAAGAGCCCGAACAGCCGGGGGCTGCGCAGCACGGCGGCCAGGGCCACCCGCATGAACGGGTTGAGCTTCGGCTCCTCGGCGAACGGGGCGAGCTGGACGACGCCGTTGACCAGGGCGGGATCGTCGGCGGCGGCGAAGACCACGGCCGCCGCGCTGGACGAGCTGCCGACGAGGGTGGCCGGTCCGCCGCCGAGGTCGCGGACCACCGCGAGCAGGTCGGCACCGACCTCCGCCGGGGCGTACGACGGCCAGCCGGCGCTGGACGCGCCGTGCCCCCGGACGTCCACCGCCGCCACCCGGTGCCCGGCCGCGACGAGCAGCGGGACCAGGTGGCGGAAGGAGCCGCGGTTCTCCCCCATGCCGTGCGAGAGGACGACGAGCGGCCCCTGCCCGTGCACCTCGTAGGCGATCCGCCCGCCGTCCCGCTCCACATAGCTAACCGTCATAACCAATAAGCTAATGCAGTTAGCCAGCGCCGTCAAGGCTTGACCTCACATCGGCTTCAGGTCGCACGATCGGGTCATGTCGCTCGCCCCCACGCACCTGCGCATCGCCCGACCGAGCCGCGACCTGGCAGCCGCCGAACGCTTCTGGGTCGGCGGACTCGGCCTCGACGTGCTCTGGCGCTCCGCCGCCGAGGCGCCGGGCGAGCACGACCTGCTGATGGTCGGCCGGCCGGGCGACCACTGGCACCTGGAACTCGTCGGCGGGGAGCACGCCGTCGCGCCGACGCCGACCGTCGAGGACCTGCTGGTGCTCTACCTCGACGGCCCCGTCGACGACGGGCTGGTCCGGGAACTGGAACGGGCCGGCGGGACGAGGGTCTCCGCCGGCCCGTACTGGGACCGCTGGGGGGTGACGGTGGCCGATCCGGACGGCTACCGCCTGGTGCTGAGCACCCGGGGCTGGTCGAACGGCTGACCTACTTCTTCGACAGCACGGCCCGGCCGAAGAACATCAGGTTGGCCGGGCGCTCGGCGAGCCGGCGCATCAGGTAGCCGTACCAGTCCTCGCCGTAGGGCAGGTAGGTGCGCACGGTGTAGCCCTCGCCGGCCAGCCGGGCCTGCTCCTCCGGACGGATGCCGTAGAGCATCTGGAACTCGAAGCGCTCGGGGCCGCGGTCGAACCAGCGGGCCCGGTCCTCCCCGATGGCGATCAGGCGGGGGTCGTGGGTGGCCAGCATCGGGTAGCCGTCGCCGGACATGAGGATGTTCATGCACCGCACGTAGGACTTGTCCACCTCGCGCGCGGACTGGTAGGCCACCGACTCCGGCTCCTTGTACGCGCCCTTGCACAGCCGGACCCGGGAACCGGCCGTGGCCAGCTCGCGGCAGTCCGACTCCGTCCGCCGCAGGTACGCCTGGAGCACGGCGCCGGTCGACGGGTGGTCCTTGCGCAGCTTGGCGAGGATGTCCAGCGTCGAGTCGGTGGTGGTGTGGTCCTCCATGTCCAGGGTGACCGTGGTGCCCGCCTCCTCGGCGGCGGCGCAGATCGCCCGCGCGTTGTCGTAGGCGAGCTGCTCGTCGAACATCTGGCCCAGCGCCGACAGCTTGACGCTCACCTCGGCGGCCGGGGTGAGCCCCGCCTCGGCGAGCCGCCGGAGCAGCCCGACGTACTCGTCGCGGGTGGCGGTGGCCTGCTCGGGGGTGACGGTGTCCTCGCCGAGGTTGTCGAGGGTGACCGCGAGACCGTCGTCGACGAGTTCGCGGGTCGCGCGCAACGCGTCGTCGGTCTTGGCGCCGGCGACGAACCGGCGGACGAGGTCCCGGCTGAACGGGGCCGTCGCGACGAGCCGCTCGACCTGGGGTGACCGGGAGGCGGCGAGGATGACGGTACGGAGCATGGACCGAGCGTAACGCCCGCCGGTGGCCCCGCGCGGGGCAGCGGGCGCAGCCTCGGTCGCCAGGTCCCAACACCGTCACAGGCACCGACCGGGGGCGGACGGCGGTGGCCCCCATCGGTTACAACGATGACGTGGAACAACGCCCCCGCCGCCGGCTCCGGTCGGCCTCCGTGCAGCTCGGCGCGCTCACCGTCCTCGCGCTCACCCTCTCCGGCTGCAACATGTCCTCGGACGACGACGATGACGACTGCGCCCTCGGCCCCGTGGGCGGCGGCGAGACGGTGGCCCTGGCGCTGCGGGCGCCCACGGTGACCGCCGGGCGCACAGCGCCGGAGCCGGCCGCCGCGGCGGTGCCCGACCGGGGCGGCTTCGGCACCCACCTCGCCTCCTGCGGCGGCTGAGGTGCGCCGGGAGTCGGTCACCCCCCGCCCGGACTGGGACGCCACGATCCGCTCCCAGGGCCTGGTGTACGTCGACACCGAGCTGCCCGACGGCGGCATCATGTCCTACTGGGACGAGACCGCCGCGTACGCGTTCGAGCTGGACGAGGTGCTGCGGCTGGAGGAGGCGACCGAGGAGCTGCACCGGATGTCGGTCGCCGCCGCCGAGCACGTCGTCGCGCGCAACCGCTACGCCGAGTTCGGCATCCCCGCCTGGGCGGCCGAGGCCGTGGCCCGGTCGCTGCGCGAGGCGCCGCCCACCCTCTACGGGCGCTTCGACCTCGCCTACGACGGCACCTGGCCGCCGAAGATGCTGGAGTACAACGCCGACACCCCCACCGCGCTGGTCGAGGCGAGCATCATCCAGTGGTACTGGCTGGAGCACACCCGGCCGGAGCTGGACCAGTGGAACAGCCTGCACGAGCGCCTCGTCGAGGCCTGGGCGAAGATCGGCGCGGGGCTGCACGACCGCCGGGTGCACGTGGTCTGGTCCAACGAGGAGGAGTCCGGCGAGGACCACATGACCGCCGGCTACCTCGCCGAGACCGCCCGCCAGGCCGGGCTGGAGGTCACGCTCCAGCCGATCCAGCGGCTCGGCTGGGACGGCCGCCGCTTCGTCGACGCGGCCGACCAGCCGGTCACCACCTGCTTCAAGCTCTACCCCTGGGAGTGGATGCTCGCCGAGCCGTACGGGCCGCTGGCGCTGGAGCCGGGCACCCCGACGACCTGGATCGAGCCGGCGTGGAAGCTGCTGCTGTCGAACAAGGCGCTGCTCGCCGTGCTCTGGGAGCTGTACCCCGGCCACGAGCTGCTGCTGCCCGCGTACCTCGACTCGCCGCGCGGCATGACCGAGTACGTGGCCAAGCCGCTGCTCGGCCGCGAGGGCGGCTCGGTGCGGATCGTCACGGGCGACACCGAGATCACCAACCCGGGGATCTACGGCGACGAGGGCTGGTGCTACCAGGAGTTCCGGGCGCTGCCGGAGTTCGCCGGCAACCGGATGGTGCTGGGCAGCTGGATCGTCGACGGCGAGTCGGCCGGGGTGGGGGTGCGGGAGAGCGCGAGCCTCATCACCGACGGCTACGCGCGGTTCCTGCCGCACTACATCGACGCGCCACGGGTCCCCTGAGTCGTCTACGGTTGTGGGCGTGAACTTCGACGCGTACGCCCGGACCGGCGTTGACCTCGTCAACGCCCGCCTGGACGACCTCGACGACCTCCGGGCCCTCTTCCCCGACGACAACGCGTGGATGCGCGACGAGGTGGCGGAACGGGACCTCGCGACATTCCGGCGGGCGCAGAAGCGCTTGCGCGACGTCTTCGAGTACGGCACATCCGGGCGGGACGCCCAGGCGGTGACCGAGCTCAACGCGCTGCTGGAGGCGTTCCCGGTGCAGCCCCGCATCTCCGGGCACGACTCCAGCGACTGGCACATGCACGTGACCAGCCGGGGCGCCTCGGTGAGTGCCGAATACCTGGCCGGCGCCGCCTGGGGGCTGTCGGTCTGGCTCTGCGAGTACGGCAGCGCCCGGTTCGGGGTGTGTGCCGACGACCGCTGCGGCAACGTCTACCTGGACACCTCGTCCAACTGCTGCCGGCGGTTCTGCTCGGAACGCTGCGCCACCCGCTCGCACGTGGCCGCCCACCGCGCCCGCAAGCGCGCGGCCATCGGCGAGCAGGCCGGCGTGAACAGCAAGGAATCGCTCAGCACGACCGTCTGACACCGTGCCCGGCCGGCCCTCCGGTGCCGGCCGGGCACGCGCGGCGGCCCTCCGGGCGGCCACCGGGCACGGGGCGGCGGCCCTCCGGGCGGCCACCGGGCACGGGGCGGCGGTCAGGCGTCGACCGGGGACGGGGTGCCGAGGTGCTGGCGGGCGAACGCCAGCGACTCCCGCAGGTCGGCCTCCCGCACGGCGCGGCTCTTCGCGCCCCGGGTGGTGACCTCCACGGCGACCGAGCCGGTGAAGCCGCGCCCGGCCAGCGAGGAGAGCAGCTCGCCGCAGGGCTGGGTGCCGCGCCCCGGCACCAGGTGCTCGTCGCGGCCCTCACCCGTGCCGTCACCGAGGTGCACATGGGCCAGGTTGGCCCCCATCCGGTCGGCCATCGCCAGCGAGTCGGTGTGCGAGGCGGCGCAGTGCGACAGGTCGAGCGTGTAGGAGTCATACCCCGTCTCGGTCGGATCCCAGCCCGGGACGTACGGCACGAACTGCCGCCCCGCCATCCGGACCGGGTACATGTTCTCGACCGGGAAGCGCAGGTCGGGGTAGTCGGCGGCGATCGTGGCGAGCCCGTCGGCGAAGTTGCGCGCGTAGTCCCGCTGCCAGGTGAACGGCGGGTGCACCACCACGGTGGGCGCCCCGAGCGTCGCCGCCAGCTCCGCGGAGCGACGCAGCCGCTCCCACGGGTCGGGGCTCCACACCCGCTGCGTGACCAGCAGGCAGGGCGCGTGGACGGAGAGCACCGGGACGCCGTAGTGCTCGGCGAGCCCGCGCAGCGCGCCGGCGTCCTGGCTGACGGCGTCGGTCCAGACCATCACCTCGACGCCGTCGTAGCCGAGCGCGGCGGCCAACTGGAACGCCGCCGCGGTCCGCTCAGGAAAGACCGAGGACGTGGACAGGAGCACGGGGACGCGGGAAGTCACACCATCGAGGGTAGCCGGGGTCGATCGACACCTCGTGACGAGAGACCGCAAACCGCCCAGATCACACCGGACCGTCTACCGTTCGCGGTTCACACCGGACCGAGCTGGTCCAGGTGGCGCAGGATCACGCCCTCGCGCAGCGCCCAGGGGCAGATGTCCAGCGCGTCCACGTCCAACTGGCGCAGCACGGCCTCGGCGACGACCGCCCCCGCGAGCAACTGGTGGGCCCGGCCGGCGCTGACCCCCTCCAGCTCGGCGAGCTGGGCCGGCGGGATGTGCCGGATGAACCCGAGCACCTGGCGCAGCCCGGCGCGGGTGAGCCGGCGGGGCGCCCACAGTCCGGCGCCGGAGGGCGCCGCGCCAGCCAGCCGGGCCAGCGTCCGGAACGTCTTCGAGGTGGCCACCGGCCGCTCCCAGCCCACCGCGGTCAGCTGCGCGACGGCCGGTTCCAGCAGCCCGTCGACGTACGCCCGCAGCTCGTCGACCGCCTCGGCCGGCGGCGGCGCCGCGCTGTCGGGGGCCACCCGGAGCCGGTCCCGGGTGAGCCGGCCGGCGCCGAGCGGCAGGGAGACCGCCACGGCCGGGTCCTCGTCGATGCCGGCCGCGAGCTCCAGCGAGCCGCCGCCGATGTCCAGCACCAGCAGCCGGCCCGCCGACCAGCCGAACCAGCGCCGCACCGCGAGGAAGGTCAGCCGCGCCTCGTCCGCACCCGGCAGCACCTCCAGGCGTACGTCGGTCTCGTCGCGCACCCGCGCCAGCACCTCGGCGGCGTTGGTGGCGTCGCGGACGGCGGAGGTGGCGAACGCGATCAGGTCCTCGGCGCCCAGCCCCACGGCCGCCGCCCTGGCCATGCCGACCGCCTTGACCAGGCCGTCCGCGCCGGCCTCGGTGAGCGCGCCGTCCGGGCCGATCTGCTCGGCCAGCCGCAGCACGACCTTCTCCGAGTGCGCCGGCCAGGGGTGCGCCCCGTGATGGGCGTCGACCACCAGCAGGTGCACCGTGTTGGAACCGACGTCGAGGACACCCAGTCGCATGCTGAAGACACTAGGGCCAACCGGATTGCGCGGCTCGGCGGACCGGTGGGGGCACCGGGCGTACGCTGGGCCGGGTGACAGGCCAGATCGAACTCCGTGTGCTGGTGGACGACCCGGACGACCCCCGCAGCCGCGAGGTGCCCCTGGACTTTCCCCGGGAGTGGATCGAGTTCGCCGACCCGGCGGACGACAACCACCTCATCCGGGCCGACCTGACGTGGCTGCTCTCCCGCTGGACGTGCATCTTCGGCCGGGGCTGCCACGGCATCGTCGCCGGCCGGGCCGCCGACGGCTGCTGCTCGCACGGCGCGTTCTTCACCGACTCCGAGGACGAGCAGCGGGTCCGGGCCGCGGTCAAGCGGCTGACCCCGGCGACGTGGCAGCACTTCCGGCGCGGGTTCAAGAACTGGACCGAGAACGACACGATCGACGGCAAGAGCTCCGCCCGCCGCACCGCCACCCAGGAGGCGGACGGGCCGTGCGTCTTCCTCAACGACGCCGGCTTCCCGGGCGGCGCCGGCTGCGCCCTGCACGCGCAGGCGCTGCGCGACGAGGTGCACCCGCTGGAATACAAGCCCGACGTCTGCTGGCAGCTGCCGATCCGCCGCGACCAGGAGTGGGTCAAGCGTCCGGACAACACGAAGGTGCTGGTCTCCACGCTCTCCGAGTTCGACCGGCGGGGCTGGGGTGCCGGCGGGCACGACCTGGACTGGTGGTGCACGTCCTCCACCGACGCGCACGTCGGCAGCGAGCCGATGTACGTCTCGTACGGCCCGGAGCTGACCGCACTCGTGGGCGCCCCCGCGTACGCGAAGCTGGCCGAGGTGTGCGGGGCGCGCAGGCGGCAGGGCATGGTCGCCCCGCACCCCGCCGACGGTGCCTGACCGACCGACGACGACGGGGCCCGCGCGCGGCGCGGGCCCCGTCGTGCGTACGCCGGTCAGGGCTCGAACTTGTAGCCCAGACCCCGCACGGTGACGATGAAGCGCGGCGCGGACGGCTCCGGCTCGACCTTGGAGCGCAGCCGCTTGACGTGCACGTCGAGGGTCTTGGTGTCGCCGACGTAGTCGGCCCCCCAGACCCGGTCGATGAGCTGGCCCCGGGTGAGCACCCGGCCCGCGTTGCGCAGCAGCAGCTCCAGCAGCTCGAACTCCTTGAGCGGTAGCTGGACCGCGGCGCCGTCGACGGTCACCACGTGCCGTTCGATGTCCATCCGGACCGGGCCGGCGGCCAGCGTCGGCCCGCCCGACTCGGCGGCCTCGGCGCTCTGCCGCCGCAGCACCGCCCGGATCCGGGCGACCAGCTCCCGGGGCGAGTACGGCTTGGTCACGTAGTCGTCGGCGCCGATCTCCAGGCCGACCACCTTGTCGATCTCACTGTCCCGGGCGGTGACCATGATGATCGGCACGTGCGAACGCTGCCGGAGCTGCCGGCACACCTCGGTGCCGGACATCTCGGGCAGCATCAGGTCGAGCAGCACGATGTCGGCGCCGGTCCGGTCGAACTCGGTGAGGGCGGCGGTCCCCGTCGCGGCGACGGACACCTCGAAACCCTCCTTGCGGAGCATGTACGACAGGGCGTCGGAGAACGACTCCTCGTCCTCGACCACCAGTACGCGGCTCAACGGGACTTCCTTTCCATGTGCTGTCAGGCCTGCCGGAGTTCGGCCGGACCGGCCTCGATCCCAGCGGGCGGCGGTGTCGCCAGGCCCTCGTCGGGGGGACGGGTGGGCAGCCGGAGGGTGAACGTCGATCCACCACCAAGAGTGCTCGACACCTCCACCCTTCCGCCATGGTTGCCGGCGATGTGTTTCACGATGGCCAGCCCGAGGCCGGTGCCGCCGGTCGACCGGGACCGGGCCTGGTCGGCCCGGTAGAACCGCTCGAAGATCCGGTCGACGTCGGTCGGGGCGATCCCGATGCCCTGGTCGGCGACGGAGATCTCCACGTGTTCGTCGGCGGCGCGGGCGGTGATCCGGACGGTGGTGTCCTCGCCCGAGTAGTTGACGGCGTTCTCCACCAGGTTCGACACGGCCGTGGCGAGCTGCGCGTCGCTGCCGTGGACGGTCAGGCCCCGTTCGGCGTCGACGGCCACCTCGATCCGGCGGGCGGCGGCGGAGGTGCGGGTCCGGTCGATCACCTCGGCGATCACCCAGTCGATCGCGACCGGCTCCGGGGGCGGCTGCGGCTCGGCGCCCTGGAGGCGGGTCAGCTCCAGCAGCTCCTGCACCAGGCGGCCCAGCCGGGTGGACTCGTGCTGGATGCGCTCGGCGAACCGACGCGCGGCGACCAGGTCCTCGGAGAGGTCGGGTGCGCCCGCCCCGGCGGGCTCGGTGGCGTCCAGCAGCGCCTCGGCGAGGAGTTGCAGCGCCCCGATGGGGGTCTTGAGCTCGTGGCTGACGTTGGCGACGAAGTCGCGGCGGACCCGGGCCAGCCGGTGCGACTCGGTCACGTCCGAGGCCTCGACGGCGATGAAGCCTGCCCCGATCCCCATCGCCCGCAGGTGCACCCCGAGCGGGTTCACCCCGGCGTTGTCGCGGCCCCGCGGCAGGTCCAGCTCGATCTCGCGCCGCACGCCGGTGCGGCGCACCTGCCCGGCGAGCGTACGGATCAGTGGGTGGGCGGCGATCGAGCCCTGGGTGGGGCCGGTGCGGAGCAGCCCCATCGCCCGGGCGGCCGGGTTGACCAGGACGGGCAGGTCGTCGGGGTCGAGCACGACCACGCCGGCCCGTAGGGAGTCGATGGTCCGGCGGCCGATGCCGGACTGCGGATCCTCGGCTATCGGGAGCCTCCCGGAGGTGTGGGGGTAGCCGGACCGGCTCCCCGCCCGCGTGGCGCGTTCGCCCAGCGCCGGAACGAGCCGGGGCAGCAGCACCCCGGCGACCAGTCCGACCGCCAGCCCCACGGCCACCGCGACCGTCACCGCCCATTCCACCCGGCGATCGTAGGGTCATTGTTAACCTGGCAACCACCACAAACAGGATGAATCACCTTCGCTTCCGGCAAAGTTCACTCCCGCGTCCGGCGTCGTTCACCGAGGTTCACCTCGGGTCTCCCCGCCCGACCTACCGTGGGCGGCGTACCTGCCCCCGCCGGCCCGGGGCCGGCGACCAGCGACCCTCGCCCGCGCCACGGAGCCGGCGACCGTTGCGCCGGCCCCCGGCCGGGCGACCGACAACCAGCGACCACAGGACGTGACAATGCGCGACGAGTTCCGGGCTGACCTCCAGATCGTCAGCCAGCTGCTGGTGGACATGGCGGAAGGGGTCCGGGCCGCGATGCGGCAGGCCACCCAAGCCCTGCTCACCGCGGACCGCCGGGCGGCCGAGACGGTGATCGAGCGGGACGCCGAGATCGACGAGCTCTACCGGCACGTCGAGGAGCGGGTCTGCGACCTGCTCGCCCGGCAGGCCCCCGTCGCCTCCGACCTGCGCGCGATGATCACCGCGCTGCACGTCGCGGCCGACCTGGAGCGGATGGGCGACCTGGCCGACCACGTCGCCAAGACCGCCCTGCGCCGGCACCCCTCGCCGGCCGTTCCGGCGGAGCTGCGGCCGACCTTCACCGACATGGCCGCCATCGCCGACCGGATGGCCATCAAGATCGGCTCGGTGCTCGCCAAGCCCGACGCCGACCTCGCCGCCGAACTCGACGGCGACGACGACGCCATGGACGACCTGCACCGCAGCCTGTTCGGGCTGCTGCTCGGCGAGGACTGGCCGTACGGGGTGGAGACCGCCATCGACGCCACCCTGCTCGGCCGCTTCTACGAGCGCTTCGCCGACCACGCCGTCAACGCCGGCGAACACGTGGTCTACCTGATCACCGGACAGACCACCCCCACGGCGGGCTGAGCGCGCGCAAAGGGCCCCTTCCCACGCGCGTCGCGCCGGGAAGGGGCCCTTTCCGTGGCTACGTCAGCGGCCCTGGTTGGCCACCGCGGCGGCGGCCGCCTTGGCGGCGGTCGGGTCCAGGTACGTGCCGCCCAGGGTGAGCGGGCGCAGCTGCGGGTCCAGGTCGTAGCGCAGCGGGATGCCGGTGGGGATGTTGAGCTTGGCGATCGCCTCGTCGGAGATCTGGTCCAGGTGCTTCACCAGGGCGCGCAACGAGTTGCCGTGCGCGGCCACCAGCACCGTACGGCCAGCCAGGATGTCCGGCACGATCGAGTCGTACCAGTAGGGCAGCATCCGCTCGACGACGTCCTTGAGACACTCGGTGCGGGGCATCAGCTCGCCCGGCAGCAGCGCGTAACGCGGGTCGCCGACCTGCGAGAACTCGTCGTCGTCCGCGATCGGCGGCGGCGGGGTGTCGTACGAACGGCGCCAGAGCATGAACTGCTCCTCGCCGTACTCCTCCAGGGTCTGCTTCTTGTTCTTGCCCTGGAGGGCGCCGTAGTGCCGCTCGTTGAGCCGCCACGACCGGCGCACGGCGATCCAGTGCCGGTCGGCGGCATTGAGCGCCAGCTCGGCGGTGCGGATCGCGCGGCGCATCACGCTGGTGTGCACCACATCCGGCAGCAGGTCGTGCTCGCGCAGCAGCTCGCCGCCGCGGCGCGCCTCGGTCTCGCCCTTCTCGGTCAGGTCGACGTCGACCCAGCCGGTGAAGAGGTTCTTGGCGTTCCAGTCGCTCTCGCCGTGCCGCAGCAGGACCAGCGTCCCGACGGTGGGCCCCTCGCTAGCAGTCATGCCGATCATCCTGCCGCACGTCGCCGGGCGACGCGCGGGCGGTGGTCGTGACGACCACCACGTGGAAAATGCGCTGCCCGGAGATCCGGCCTGGCACTAGGTTGTAAGGCGCAACAATCAAGACGGTCATTACGGGGGCGCTGGCGTGCGGACGATGCTGGGTTGGTTCCGGGACACCACCGGCGGCCTACCGGTCAGCTTCTGGTACCTGTGGGCCGGCACCCTGATCAACCGGCTCGGCTCGTTCGTCCTGGTCTTCCTGGCCATCTACCTGACGCAGGAGCGCGGCTTCTCCGCGTCGCAGGCAGGGCTGGTGCTCGGCCTCTGGGGCGTCGGCGGGGCGCTCGGCACCACCGCCGGCGGCACGCTGAGCGACCGCTGGGGCCGCCGGCCCACCCTGCTCACCGCGCATCTCGGCGCGGCCACCATGATGCTCGCCCTCGGCTTCGCCCGGGAACTGTGGGCCGTGGCGCTCGGCGCCCTGCTGCTCGGCATGTTCGCCGAGGCGGCCCGGCCCGCGTTCGGCGCGATGGTGATCGACGTGGTGCCGGAGAAGGACCGGCTGCGCGCCTTCTCGCTGAACTACTGGGCGATCAACCTCGGCTTCGCCAGCGCGGCGATCCTCGCCGGCCTCGCCGCCGAGGCCGGCTTCCTGCTGCTCTTCGTGGTCGACGCGACCACCACCGTGATCACCGCACTGGTCATCTTCCTCAAGGTCGGCGAGACCCGGCGGGTCCCCGCCGGCGGGGGCGGCCAGCGGGGCGCCGGCGCCCCCGTCGGGGCGCTGCGCACCATCCTGCGCGACCGGGTCTTCCTCGGCTTCGTGACGCTCAACCTGTTCGCCGCGCTGGTCTTCCTCCAGCACATCTCGATGCTGCCGATCGCCATGGGCGACTCCGGGCTCAGTCCCACCACCTACGGCTCGGTCATCGCGCTCAACGGGGTGCTGATCGTGGTCGGCCAACTCTTCGTACCCCGGCTGATCAGGGGCCGGAGCCGATCGCACGTGCTCGCCCTGGCGTCGGTGGTGATGGGCGTCGGGTTCGGGCTCACCGCCTTCGCCGACACCGCCTGGTTCTACGGCCTGACCGTGCTGGTCTGGACGGTCGGCGAGATGCTCAACTCGCCGTCCAACGCCACCCTGATCGCCGAACTCTCCCCCGCCGAGCTGCGCGGCCGCTACCAGGGCGTCTTCTCGCTCTCCTGGCAGGGAGCCGCCGCGGTCGCGCCCGTCCTCGGCGGCCTGGTCCGGGAGCAGGCCGGCAACGCCCAGCTCTGGTTCGGCTGCGCCGCCATCGGCGGGCTGATGGCGCTCGCCCACCTGATCTCCGGCCCGGCCCGGGAGCGGCGGGCCACGCTGCTGCGGGCGGCCACCGGTCCCGTCGTACCGGTGGTGGCGATCCGCCCGCCCGCCCCGCAGGCCGCCGAGGCGGCGGCGACGGCCCCCGCCGAGCCGGTCGGCCCGGCAGGGGACGACGGCCTGCCGGACAGGGACCCGGGGCGGCCGGTCGGCCCGACAGGGAGCGACGGCCTGCCGGACAGGGACCCGGGGCGGCCGATCGGCCCAGCAGGGAGCGACGGCCTGCCGGACAGGGACCCGGGGCGGCCGATCGGCCCAGCAGGGGACGACGGCCTGCCGGACAAGGGCCCGGCAGGGCCGGTCGGTCCGGCCGGGAGCGACGGCCTGCCGGACAGAGGCCCGGGGCGGGCGCCGGAGCCGACGGGAGCGCGGTGACCAGCGACACGCTGGCGCGGCAGCCCTCGGCTTCCTACGGTCGAGGACGCTTCGGCCGAGGACGCCTCGGTTAGGAAACAGAACTGTCGGGAGGACGGGTGCGGGCCCTGCGCCGCTGGCTGGACGACACCGCGGGCGGGCTCCCCGCCACCTTCTGGTACCTCTGGGCCGGACTGCTGATCAACCGGGCCGGCGCCTTCGCGATGCTCTTCCTGTCGCTCTACCTGACCGAGGCGCGGGGAGCGAGCGAGGCGCTCACCGGCACGGTCGTCGGGGCGTACGGGCTGGGCGGGGCGGGCGGCGTGCTGCTCGGTGGGGTGCTGGCCGACCGGTGGGGGCGGCGGTCCACCCTGCTCGCCGCCCACCTGGCCACCGCCGGACTGATGGTCGGGCTGGCCTTCAGCCGGCACCTGGTGATGATCGCGGCGCTCGCCGCCCTGGTCGGGGTGGCGCACTCGATGCCCAGCCCCGCCTTCGTGGCGGCGATCGTCGACGTGGTGCCCGAACGCCGGCGCTCCCGGGCCTTCAACCTCCAGTTCTGGGCGTTCAACCTGGGCATGGCCGTCGCCTCGCTGCTGGCCGGCCTCCTCGCCGAGGCGAGCTTCGTCGCGCTCTTCCTGGTCGACGCCGCCGCCACCGCGCTCGCGGCGGTGGTCATCGCCTGGAAGGTCCCGGAGACGCTCCCCCGCCTCGCCGCCAAGGCTGCCCCGATCTTGGACACTTTCCGCTCCGACCGGACAGAAAGTGTCCAAGATCTTCGGGTGGCACCGGTCCGCGGCAGCGGAGCGGTGCCGCGGCGGGTGGGGCGGGAGCGGCAGCGGCGGGTGGGGTGGCCGCGGCGGGTGGGGCGGGAGCGGCAGGCGGGGCGGGAGCGGGAGCCGGGGCTGCACACGGCGCTGACCGACCGCACCTTCCTCACCTTCGTGGGCCTGACCTTCGTGTTGGCCGTGCTGACCATGCAGACGTCGACGATCATGCCCCTGGCGATGCGGTCGGACGGCCTGCGCCCGTCGGCGTACGGCGCGGTGGTGGCGCTCGGCGGAGTCCTGATCGTGCTCGGGCAGCTCTTCGTGCCGCGGCTGATCGAACGGCACCGCAAGGACCGCGTCCTGGCCGTCTCCACCGCGCTGCTGGCGCTCGGCTTCGCCACTCTCGCGTTCGCCGACGACGTGGCGGTCTACCTGGCCGCGGCGGTGGTCTGGACGGTCGGCCAGATGCTCGCCGCGCCGCCCAACGCGCAGATCAACGCCGACCTCGCCCCGCTCGAGCTGCGGGCCCGCTACCAGTCGGTGTTCTACCTGGCCTTCCCGGCGGCGTCGTTCGTGGCGCCCACCCTGGGCGGGGTCAGCCTCCAGTACCTCGGGGACCGGCACTGGCTCATCGTCGGCGGGCTCGGGCTGCTGGCCGCCGGCTGCCATCTGCTCGCCGGCCCACCCCGCGAACGCCGCGTAGCGGCCCTCCGCCAGCTCTCCACCCCCCTTCCCCCATCCCCGACCCCCGCCCCGTCCTCGGTGCGGTGATCATCAGGTTGGCGGCCCTGGGAGATCGACATCGCCGCCGACATCATGATCAACGCAGGCGGCGGGCGGGAAGGAAAGCCCGGGTTGGGGGGACAGCAGAACGCCCACCGCGACTCGTGATCGCGATGGGCGTTCGCACCGTATGACCGGCGGCGGCGGGCGAAGCCCACCCCCGTAGGCGTCGCCCGCTCGCGCCGCCGGTCCAAACAGGTGGCCACCGTCCCCCAACGGTGTTGTTCCACCCGTCCCCCGCGCCTCACTCGGTGCACGGATCTGATCGATCCACCGCTCCCCCGAACGGTTCCAAGCGTGGCGCGGTGCAATAAAGTTAGTTCGCCCGGGATTACGAAGACAACCTGGATGGGCTGTCTCGCCGGTCACAGCTCCGGTTCCCACCGGGAGTACCGTCACTTCGGGCCTCGGTGGTGGCCAACAGCGGTTACCCGTCGACCATTCCCCCAAACACGTCAGGCGTCCTCACGATCGGGCGATTCCGTACGGAAGAAGTTGCTCGGCCGGCCGTCACGGAGCTGCTCCTGGTAGATCAGGTTCAGCTTCCGCTCGTCGAAGGTCCGGAACCACTCGTCCCAGGTGATCTCACGTACCCGGCTGCTCTCGCGGTAACCGGGCATGTTGAAGGTGAGTACGCCGGCCCGCCCCTCCCGCTCGGTTCCCGCGATCGTCGCCGGTGCGGCGCCGCGCTCCCGCGCCCAGTTGCGGATCACGTCGTGGTTGGTGGTCACCAGGCTTCGGCCGGGGCGCTCCGGCCGGTCGGCGGTGGACGAGATGAGCTGCGAGGAGCGCACCGACCGCGAGGTGCTCCGCCCGGTCCGGACACCGGTCGCCGTACCGCCGCGCGTCGTGCCCGCCCGCGCCGACGCCGACGTACGGGCCGCCGTGGACTTCCGGGCCGCCGACGTGGTCTTCTTCGCCGGGGCGGCCTTCCTGGCCGGAGCCCGCTTCGCCGCCGCCTTCGCCGGCGGAGCGGTCTTCCTCGCCGCCGCCTTCTTCGCCGCCGGAGCTCTCTTCGCCGCAGCCGTCTTCTTCGCAGCCGGTGCCTTCTTCGCAGCCGCCGTCTTCTTCGCCGCGGGTGCCTTCTTCGCCGCCGGGGCCGTCTTCTTCGCCGCTGCCTTCTTTGCCGCAGCCTTCTTCGCCGGAGCGGCCTTGTTGGCCGCCTGTGCCCGGCCCGGGGCTGCCTTGTTCGCCGCCCGGCCCGACGCCGCCTTCTTCGTGGCGGCGGCCCGTCCGGCGGACGCCCGCGTCCCCGTCGCCCGACCGGCGGGCCCGGTGCTGCGACGCGCGGCACCGCCCGAGGTACGCTCCGCCCGCAGGGTCTTCGCCAGCGTCTTCACCAGTTCCGGCTTGCGCAGGGCGGAGATGCCGGAGACCCCGCGCTTGCGCAGCTGCCCCCGGATCTCGTCCACCTTCATCCCGGAGATCTCAGATTCGGAGATCGACGGGGTGTTCGGGGTCTGGTTGCCCGGCTGCCGTTTCGTCCTGGTCGCAGTCCCGCCGCGACCTGAGCTGTTCCGCTGAGCCATGGGACGCTCACGCTCCTCGACAGTTGGTCCTCGGCGCGCGGCGGGTCCCAGTGCCGCACCGCGCGGTGCGGCATACCCGTCAGGACCGGTCCGAACCTCCGACCGGGGCACCCGTGGTCCAGGCCGGTCGACGAGCGCGGCCAGGACCCTCCCGGCGAGCACGACCCGAGGCGGTCGTCGGCGGCACCCCCGGTCGGCCCGGCGACACCGGTACGGCCCGACGGCATCCGACTGCCCGGCGGGCACCGGTGCGGCCCGACGGCATCCGACTGCCCGGCGGGCACCAGGCTGCCCAACGGCACAGGGCTGCCCGACGACGCCCGACCTACCCTGCCGTGCCCGGCTGCCCGGCCGCGCCCGGGGAGGGCTCGAAGAGGTGGGCGAACGCCGCGAGGTTGGCGGTGGACTCGCCCCGCTTGACCCGCCACTCCCACTCCCGCCGGATCGAGCTGCCGAAGCCGATCTCCAGCATCGTGTCGAAGGACTCGTCGGCGTACGTCAGCACCGCGCCCAGGAGCCGGTCCAGCTCGTCGGCGTCGATCCCGGCCGGGTTGACGCGACCGGTCAGGTAGACGTCGCCGACCGCGTCGACGGAGAAGGACACGCCGTACATGCGGGCGTTGCGCTGCAACAGCCAGGCCCACAGCTCCTCGCGCCGCTCGTCCGGCTGGCGCATCACGAACGCCTCGATGCGCAGCGCGTGCTCGCCGAGGATGAGGTTGCAGACCGTCTTCAGCTTGTGGGTGCCCGGCAGCGTGACCGCGTACGAGCCCGGGCCGGTCGACTCCCAGGCCAGCTCCCGCTCGTCGCAGACCGACTCGATCAGGGCCGCAAGATCACTCTTCCCGCTCATCGGATCCACTCTACGGCCGGCACCGCCCCGGCACCGGGCGACGACGGCCGGCACGACAGCAGCCGGCACCAGGCGACGACGGCCGGCGACGACGGCCAACGCGACAGCGGCGGGCGCCAGGCGACGACGGCCGGCACGAGAGCGGCCGGCCCAGGCAACGACGGTCGGCATCAGGCGACGGGGGTCGGCATCAGGCGACGGGGGTCGGCGCGCGCCCGTAGGCCGGCAGGCAGGCGCGCGAGCGGTCACCAGGAGCAGGACATCGCCGGGCCGCAGGCCAGCTCGGAGGCGAGCCGGGCCCGGTGCGCGGCGATCGCCTCGCCGTAGACGGTGAGCAGCCCGGAGGCGGTGCGGTGCCAGGAGAAGTTGCGGGCGTGCCGCGCGGCGCCCCGGGCCAGCTCGGCGCGGTGGGGCCGGTCCGGCAGCAGGCGGCCGAGCGTACGGGCCCAGTCGGCCGGGTCGTGGCCGTCGATCAGCACGCCGCTGACCTGGTCCCGCACGGCGGTCACGAGGCCGCCGACGGCGGCGGCCACCACCGGCGTACCGCAGGCCTGTGCCTCCAGCGCGACCAGGCCGAAGGACTCGTTGTACGACGGCACCGCGACCAGGTCGGCGGCCCGGTACAGGGCGGGCAGGTCGTCACCGGTCTGCGGGGGCAGGAAACACACCCGGTCGGCGACGCCGAGCGTGCCGGCCAGCTCCATCAGGGCGGTCGGCCGGTCCAGCCCGCTGCCGCTGGGGCCCCCGCAGATCACCACGGTCACCTCGTCGGCGAGGACCGGGTCGCGCTCGCGCAGCGCGGCCACCGCGCGGATGAGCACGTCCGGGGCCTTCAGGGGCTGGATGCGGCCGACGAAGGCCACCACGTACCCGGTGGCGGGCAGCCCGAGCCGGCGGCGGGCCTCGACGACGGCGCGGTCGCGGTTCCCCGGGGCCGGGCGGAACCGGTCCAGGTCCACGCCGGGCTCGACCACGGCGACGCGGGCCGGATCGGCGTCGTACCGGTCGATGAGGTCACGGGCCTCGACCGTCGTGTTCGCGACCAGCCGGTCGGCCTCGGTGACCACCTGTTCCTCGCCGATGACGCGGGCCTTCGGTTCGGGCCGGTCCCCGGCGGCGAGCTGGGCGTTCTTGACCTTCGCCAGCGTGTGCGCGGTGTGCACCAGCGGCACCCCCCAGCGCTCCTTGGCCAGCCAGCCGACCTGGCCGGAGAGCCAGTAGTGGGAGTGGATCAGGTCGTAGTGGCCCGGGGGCCGGGACGCCTCGGTGCGGAGCACGCCGGCGGTGAAGGCGCAGAGCTGCCCCGGCAGCTCCTCCTTGGTGAGCCCTTCGAGGGGGCCGGAGGTGACGTGCCGGACGTGCACGCCGGGCGCCGTCTCGACCACCGGGGGCAGGTCGCCGGAGGTGGCCCGGGTGAAGATCTCCACCTCGACGTCCGCCTCGGCCAGCCGCCGGGCGACCTCCAGGATGTAGACGTTCATGCCGCCGGCGTCGCCGGTGCCCGGCTGGTGCAGGGGTGAGGTGTGCACCGAGAGCGTCGCGATCCGCCGGGGGCGGGGCCACGGGCGCGCACCGCGCTGACGACCCACACCGGTGTGCAATTCCGCCACGTCCGCTCCTTTTGTCACGGTTTATGCCGTCCGCACGCCCGGCGCCCTTCGGACAACGTCCCCGGCCGATGTCATCTTCCCCATCGGGCACCTGTAATGCGCCGGGGCGGCGCCCGGGCGTGACGGACCTCATCACCACGCCGCCGGCACCCGCCCCGGTGGCCCGGGGGAGAATGGCCGGATGACCTCTGTCGCCGTCGTCACCGGAGCCTCCAGCGGAATCGGGGCGGCCACCGCCCGCCGGCTCGCCGCCGAGGGGTTCCACGTCCTCGCCGCCGCGCGGCGTACCGACCGGTTGGCCGCCCTGGTGGCCGAAATCGAGGCCGCGGGGGGCGCGGCCACCGCCGTGGCCTGCGACGTCACCTCCGACGAGTCGGTGGCCGGCCTGGCCGGGGCGGCGACGGCCCTGGGCCCGGTCACCCTCCTGGTCAACAACGCGGGCGGCGCGCGCGGCCTGGATCCGGTCGAGTCCGGGTCGGTCGGCGACTGGCAGTGGATGTACGACGTCAACGTGCTCGGCACGCTGCGTGTCACCCAGGCGCTGCTGCCCGCGCTGGAGGCGTCCGGGGCCGGCACCATCGTGGTCGTCTCCTCGACCGCCGGCTTCACCGTGTACGAGGGCGGGGGCGGCTACGCCGCCGCGAAGCACGCGCAGACGGCGATCGCCGGCACGCTGCGGCTGGAACTCTGCGGCCGACCGGTGCGCGTGATCGAGATCGACCCGGGCATGGTCCGGACCGACGAGTTCGGGCTGGTCCGCTTCGCGGGGGACGCCGAGCGGGCAGCGGCCGTCTACGCCGGGGTCGCCGAGCCGCTGGTCGCCGAGGACGTCGCCGACTGCGTCGCCTGGTGCGCGACGCGCCCGCAGCACGTCAACGTGGACCGCCTCGTCGTACGGCCGCTGGCCCAGGCCGCCCAGCACAAGGTGCACCGGGTCGGCTGAGCCGGCCCGGGCGGTCGCGGACGATGACGGGCACGGCGCGGCACCGGCCGCTCGGCGTGGTGACCCGGGGGACGACGAACCCGAACCGGCTCCGCCGGGTGGACAACTGGATCGTCGAGACCTGCCGGGAGGCGCTGCGCGAGGCGGCCGACCCGCTGGTGGTGGACCTCGGCTACGGCGCCAGCCCGGTGACCGCCGTCGAACTGCGCGCCCGGCTCGCCACCGCGGTCCGCCCCGACGTGCGGGTCGTCGGGCTGGAGATCGATCCGGTACGCGTCGCCGCCGCCCAGCCGTCCGCCGACCCGCCCCGGCTCACCTTCGCCCGGGGCGGCTTCGAGCTGGCCGGGCTGCGGCCCGCCCTGGTCCGCGCGTTCAACGTCCTGCGCCAGTACGACGAGCGCGAGGTCGCCGACGCGTGGCGCACCATGACCGCCGGGCTGGCCCCGGGCGGGCTGCTGGTCGAGGGCACCTGCGACGAGTTGGGGCGGCTCGGCGGCTGGCTGCTGATCGACGCCGACGGCCCCCGTACGCTCACCCTCGCCGCGAAGCTCACCACCCTCGACACCCCCGCGGAGCTGGCCGAGCGGCTGCCCAAGGCGCTGATCCACCGCAACGTCCCCGGCGAGCGGATCCACGACCTGATCCGCGCGCTCGACGACGCCTGGCACGCCGCCGCCGGCTACGCCCCGTACGGCCCGCGCCAACGCTGGCTGCGCGCGGTCGCCGCGGTACGGGCGGCGGGCTGGCCGGTCCTGGACGGCCCCCGCCGCTGGCGCCACGGCGAACTCACCCTCCCCTGGCCCGAGATCGCCCCCGCCTGACGGCTGCCCGGCGGCGGGTCAGATGGTGCAGTTGATGAGGATCGGTTCGGGGTGCAGGGTCACGCCGAAGTGGTCGTGGACGCCGTCGCGGATCTCCCGGGCCAGCTCGACCAGGGACGCGGTGCTGGCGGTGCCGCTGCGGTTGGTCAGGGCGAGGGTGTGCTTGCTGGAGATGGCGACGCCCTCCGGCCCCGGGTGGCCCTTGCCGAAGCCGGCCCGGTCGATGAGCCAGGCGGCGCTGACCTTGACCATGTCCCCGGGGCAGGGCCAGGACGGCGGCTCGCCGATGTCGGCGGCGCGCTCGCGCAGCAGCTCGTACGCGGCGGCGTCGAGCACCGGG
This sequence comes from Micromonospora sp. DT46, assembly GCF_049841735.1. Lineage (NCBI taxonomy): Bacteria > Bacillati > Actinomycetota > Actinomycetes > Micromonosporales > Micromonosporaceae > Micromonospora > Micromonospora sp. DT46. The sequence goes on from NZ_JBNCKW010000002.1 coordinate 527,683, forward strand.
TTGGTGAAGAACGAGCCGACCGAGCGGGTGTCCGGGTCGGTGGCGTCGAGCACCATGCCCTTGCCGGCGCGCAGCCGCAGGACCGTGGCCCGGGCGTCGGCCAGCGGCACCCGGTCCCCCACCTGCACGCCGAGCGCCCGGGCCAGTTCCGCGTAGCGCACGGGGCCGGACAGCGGCGAGCGGGCGAGCCGGAAGTCGACGGAGAGCACCACCCAGCGGTCGCTGTACTTGAAAATGCTGGACCGGTACGCGAACCCGCAGTCGGCGGCGTCGATCCGCCCGACGGTCCCCTCGACCCGGTCGTGGACTCCGACGCCGACGATGGTCTCGGCGACCTCCTGGCCGTACGCGCCGACGTTCTGGATGGGGGTGGCGCCGGTCGAGCCGGGGATGCCGGAGAGGCACTCCAGGCCGGACCAGCCGTTGGCGACGGTGGTGGCGACCAGCTCGTCCCAGGGCTCGCCGGCCTCGACGCGTACGGTGACGGCGTCGGCGTCCTCGGCGACCACCCGCACGCCCCGGGAGCGCACCAGGACGACGGTGCCGGGGAAGCCGGCGTCCCCGATCACGACGTTGCTGCCCCCGGCGAGGAGCAGGACCTGCTCGTCGCGTCCGGCCGCCTCCCGCACGGCCCGCACGATCGCGTCGGCGTCGGTGCCGGCGACGACACGGGCGGCGGGACCGCCCAGGCGTAGGGTGGTGTATCGCGCCAGGTCGCACGTCGTGGCGGGTTCGGTTCCGGTTGTCGGCTGGGCGTAGACGTCTGACACGCCTTTCACCCTAGGCTGAGGGGTAGCCGCGGCGCCCACTGGTGGCCCGGTCACCCCCGGGAGGATGGCGATGAGCAGACTGCACGCAACGAAGGACTTCTGGTTGGGAGCGCTCCGGGCGGAGGGCCCGGCGTTCGCCGCCGCCGTGGCGGAAGCCCCGCCGGAGACACCGGTGCTGTCCTGTCCCGGCTGGACAGTCGCTGATCTGACCCTGCACCTCACCTCCCTCTACCGCTGGGTGCACTCGTTCGCGGGCACCGGCGCGGCCACCCCCTCGCCCGGCGGGTCCGAGCCGGTCGAGCTGGAGCCGGGCGTCGCCCCGCTCCAGCTCTGGCAGCAGGCGTACGACCGGCTGATGACCCTCTTCGACGGCCTCGACCCGGAGGCCCCGGCGTGGAACTGGGCGCCGCAGCCGAAGAAGGCGGGCTTCTGGCCGCGCCGGATGGCGCACGAGACCGCGGTGCACCGGTGGGACGCCCAGCTCGCCATCGCGGCGGGCGAGCCGGTCGAGGCGAAGCTCGCCGCCGACGGGGTGAGCGAGATCCTGGACACCTGGCTGCCGGCCGGTCGGCGCCGCACGGCCGGCCAGTGGCGCGGGGTGGTGCAGATCTCCGCCGTCGACGCCGGTCAGGAGTGGTTCCTGCGGCTGCGCGGCGAGGGCGTGGCGCTGCTCGACACGGCCACCATCTTCGACCACGACGACCACCACGCGCGGGCGCAGGTCAGCGGCACCGCGAGCGACCTGCTGCTGGCGCTCTGGGGCCGGGTCGGCCTCGACACGCTGGACGTGGCCGGCGACCGGGCCCTGCTGGAGGGCCTCCGCGTCGGCTGATCCACCGCCGCGCGGAGCCGGGCCCCGAGGGCTCCGCGCAGTTCCCACCGCACGTACGACGAGAGTGGCCGCCCGGCACAGGCGGCCACTCTCTTTGCGTCCGGTCTCGATCCGCAACCAGCGGAGAGCGCTCTCTTGACACCGGACCGGACCAACCACCACCCTGTCGTGAGAGCGCTCTCTCAGCTCTGCTCCACCACCTGCCTCACCACCTCAGACGACCTGAGAGGGGTCCGACCGATATGGGTGTCTTTCCGCGCCGCCGCCTGGCGGCGGTGGCCCTCGTCGCCGCCACCGCGCTGTTCGCCACCGCCGGCTGCGCCGGCGACGAACCCGCCAAGGACGGCAAGATCACGTTGACCGTGGACGTGTTCAGCCAGTTCGGCTATGAAGAGCTCTACAAGGAGTACATGGCCAGCCACCCGAACGTGAAGATCGTCGAGCGTGGCACCGGCACCAACCTCGACGACTACTCGCCGAAGCTGACCCAGTGGCTCGCCGCCGGCAAGGGCGCGGGCGACGTCGTCGCCATCGAAGAGGGGTTGATGGTCGAGTACAAGGCCAACCCCGACAACTTCGTCAACCTGCTCGACCACGGCGGGGCCGAGCTCCAGGGCAACTTCCTGGAGTGGAAGTGGAAGGGCGGGATGACCCAGGACGGCAAGCTGATCGGCCTGGGCACCGACGTCGGCGGCATGGCCATGTGCTACCGCACGGACCTGTTCGCCAAGGCCGGCCTGCCCACCGACCGCGAGGCCGTGTCGAAGCTCTGGCCGACCTGGCAGGACTACGTCAAGGTCGGTGAGCAGTTCAAGGCGAAGAACACCGGCGCCTCGTTCCTGGACGCCGCGACCAACATCTTCAACACGATCGTGCTCCAGACGGCCGGCAACGCGCAGGGCTACCACTACTACGACACCAGCGGAAACCTGGTGGTGGACAGCAACCCGGCGGTCCGGCAGGCCTGGGACACCACCATGGACATCATCGACTCCGGCCTCTCCGGCAAGTACGGCTCCTGGTCCGAGGAGTGGGTGTCGGCCTTCAAGCAGGCCAAGTTCGCCACCATCGCCTGCCCGGCCTGGATGACGGGCGTCATCGAGGGCAACGCCGGCGCCGAGGCCAAGGGCAAGTGGGACATCGCCCGGGTGCCCGGCAACGGCGGCAACTGGGGCGGCTCGTGGCTCGCCGTGCCGACCCAGAGCAAGCACCGCGCCGAGGCGATCGAGCTGGCGAAGTTCCTGACCAGCGCCAAGGGCCAGATCGGGGCGTTCAAGGCCAAGGGCCCGCTGCCCTCCTCGCCGCAGGCGCTGGCCGACCCCGCGATCGTCGACGCCAAGAACGCGTACTTCTCCGACGCCCCCGTCGGGCAGATCTTCGGCGAGGGCGCCAAGACGCTGAAGCCCGTCTACATGGGGCCGAAGAACCAGGCCGTCCGCACCGAGGTCGAGAACGCCGTCCGGACGGTGGAACTGGGTCAGCGCAAGCCCGACCAGGGCTGGACGGACGCGGTCAACAACGCGAAGAAGGCCGCCGCCAAGTAGCCCGAGCCGGAGTGCGGGCGGGAGGGCGCCGGGGGCGCCGGTCCCGCCCGCACCCGGGAAAGGAGTGGTCCGGGCATGACCGTCCAGCTCGACCCGCGCCCGCCGGTCGCACCGGCGCCCCGCACCGGTCGACGCACACCGGCGATGCGGTTCAGCCGCCTCGACACGAAGTACTCGCCCTACCTGTTCATCGCCCCGTTCTTCGTGCTCTTCGGGGTGTTCGGGGCGTACCCGCTGATCTACACGTTCTGGGTCTCCCTGCACGACTGGGACCTGCTCGGCAGCAACCACCCGTTCGTCGGGCTGGAGAACTACAGCCGGCTGCTGGAGGACCCCGACTTCTGGCACGCCGTCGTCAACACCCTCGGCATCTTCGTCATCTCCACCGTCCCGCAGCTGCTGGCCGCGCTCTGGCTGGCCAACCTGCTCAACCGGCAGCTGCGGGCCCGGACGACGTTCCGGATGGCGGTGCTGATCCCGAACATCACGTCGACGGCGGCGGTCGCGATCGTCTTCGGGGTGCTCTTCGGCCGCGAGTTCGGCATGGTCAACTGGCTGCTCGACCTGGTCGGGATCGACGCGATCGAGTGGAAGTCGAACCGGTTCGCGTCCTGGGTGGCCATCTCCACCATGGTCGACTGGCGGTGGACCGGCTACAACGCGCTGATCTTCCTGGCCGCGATGCAGGCCATCCCGCGCGACCTCTACGAGTCGGCCGCCATCGACGGGGCCGGCCGGGCCCGCCAGTTCTGGTCGATCACCGTGCCGCTGCTCAAGCCGACGATCATCTTCACCGTCATCATCTCCACCATCGGCGGGCTCCAGCTCTTCACCGAGCCCCGGCTGTTCCACTCCGGAACCAACCCGATCCGGGGCGGAACGCTACGGGAGTCGCAGACCGTGACCATGTACATGTTCGAGAACGCCTTCGCGCCCCACTACAACTTCGGCTACGGCTCGGCGGTGGCGTGGCTGCTCTTCGCCCTGATCGCGGTCGTCGCGGCGATCAACGTGCTGCTCCTGCGCCGGCTCGGCGGCGCGAAGCCCCCGAAGGATCACGCGAAGTCGAAGGAGGGAGCGCGATGACCCGCCTCTGGGCCGCCAGCCGGCTCACCTACGCCGCGCTGATCGCCGCCGGGGTCCTGTCGATCTTCCCGATCTACTGGATGTTCGTGGTGGCGAGCCGCTCCAACGACGCGATGGGCCAGCTGCCACCACCGGTCACCCCCGGCGGCAACTTCGGCGCGAACGTGTCCCGGCTGCTGAACAACACCGACGCGTACTTCGTCGCCGGCCTGGTCAACTCGGCGATCGTGGCGGTCACGGTCACCGTCTCGGTGGTCTTCTTCTCCACGCTGGCCGGGTTCGCCTTCGCCAAGCTGCGGTTCCGGGGACGCAACGCGCTGCTCATGGTGATCATCGCGACGATGATGGTGCCCACCCAGCTCGGCGTCATCCCGCTCTACCTGCTGATGACGAAGCTGAACTGGAACGACCGGCTGCCGGCGGTGATCGTACCGGCCCTGGTCACCGGCTTCGGGGTGTTCATGATGCGGCAGTACGCCGGCCAGGCGGTCAGCAACGAGCTGATCGAGGCGGCCCGGGTGGACGGCTGCAACACCGCACGGATCTACTGGAACGTCGTGCTGCCGGCACTGCGCCCGGCCGCCGCCGTGCTGGGGCTGCTCACGTTCATGACCACCTGGAACGACTTCCTGTGGCCGTACGCTGTCCTCAACGACCCGGAGAACCCCACCGTGCAGCTCGCCCTGCGCACGCTGTCCGACGGGTACTACACGGACATGTCCCAGGTGTTCACGGGAACGGCCATCGCCACCCTCCCGCTGTTGCTGGTCTTCGTCCTGTTCGGCCGCCAGATCATCGGCGGCATCATGGAAGGTGCGGTCAAGGCGTGAGCACTCTGCGATTCCCCGACAACTTCGTCTGGGGGGCGGCCACCGCCGCGTACCAGATCGAGGGGGCGGCCACCGACGACGGTCGCGGCCCGTCGATCTGGGACACCTTCAGCCGTACGCCGGGAAAGGTCCACCACGGCCACACCGGCGACGTCGCCTGCGACCACTACCACCGCTACGTCGACGACGTGGCGCTGATGGCGGAGCTGGGGCTGAAGGCGTACCGCTTCTCGGTGGCCTGGCCCCGGATCCAGCCGGACGGCACCGGCCCGGTCAACCCGCGCGGCCTGGACTTCTACGACCGGCTGACCGACACGCTGCTGGCCCGGGGCATCGACCCGATCGTCACCCTCTACCACTGGGACCTGCCGCAGGCCCTCCAGGACCGGGGCGGCTGGACCAACCGCGAGACCGCCGAGCACTTCGCCACGTACGCCACAGCGGTGCACACCCGGCTCGGCGACCGGATCCGCACCTGGACGACCCTCAACGAGCCGTGGTGCTCGGCCTACCTCGGCTACGGCAACGGGGTGCACGCCCCCGGCGAGCAGGACGCGGGCGCGGCCTTCACCGCCGTACACCATCTGCTGCTCGGGCACGGCCTGGCGGCCCGCGCGCTGCGCGCGGCCGGCGCGCAGACCGTCGGGATCACGGTCAACCCGGCCGACGTACGCGCGGCCGACCCGGACAGCGCCGCGGACGCGGCGGCGGTCCGCCTGGTCGACGGCCTGCACAACCGGATCTTCCTCGACCCCCTGCTGCGCGCGGCCTACCCCGACGACGTGCTGGAGCACGTGGCCCGCATCGTCGAGCCGACGTTCATCCGCGACGGCGACGAGAAGCTGATCGCCGCCCCGATCGACCTGCTCGGCGTCAACTACTACGCCCCCACCTACGTCGCCGGCCGGCCGGACGGCGCGGGCGGCAGCGCCTACCCGGGCACCGACGGCGCGGTGGAGTTCCTCCCGCCGACCGGGCCGCTGACCGACATGGGGTGGATGATCGAACCGGCCGGGCTGACCCGGCTGCTGGAACGCATCGCCACGGACTACCCCGGCGTGCCGCTGATGGTCACCGAGAACGGCGCGGCGTTCCCCGACAAGGCCGACGCCGACGGTGCCGGGCAGGTGATGGACGCGGACCGCATCGCCTACCTCGACGGGCACCTGCGCGCCGTGCACGAGGCGATCTCCCGGGGCGTGGACCTCCGGGGCTATCTCGTATGGTCGTTACTCGACAACTTCGAGTGGGCCGAGGGCTACCGTCGACGGTTCGGCATCATCCACGTCGACTACCTGACGCAGCGACGCACACCGAAGTCCAGCGCCCGGTGGTACCAGGAGGTGATCTCCCGGAACGGGCTGTGACGAGGGTGGTAACGGGGATGACGACGGCGCAGCGGCCGACGCTGGAAGCAGTGGCCCGGCGGGCGGGCGTCTCGCGGGCAACCGTGTCCCGGGTGGTGAACGGCTCCACGACGGTCGCCGAGCCCATCCGGGACGCGGTCCGCCGGGCGGTGGCCGAGCTGGGTTACGTGCCGAACCTGGCCGCCCGCAGCCTGGTCACCCAGCGGACCGACTCGATCGCCCTGGTGCTGCCGGAAGCCGCCACCCGGGTCTTCTCCGACGACCAGGTCTTCCCCGGGATCATCCGGGGCGCGGCGCAGGAGCTGGAGGCGGCCGACAAGCAGCTCGTGCTGATGCTGGCCGGCTCGCCCGCCGGCCACGACCGGGTCGAGCGCTACACGACCGGGCGACACGTCGACGGGGTGCTCTTCGCCTCGCTGCACGGCGAGGACCCGCTGCCCGGCCGGCTCGCCCGGCTGGGCATCCCGGTCGTGTGCAGCGGCCGGCCGCTCGACGGGGCGGACGTGCCCTACGTCGACGTCGACCACGTCGGCGGGGTGGCCACGGCGGTGCGGCACCTGCTCGACAGCGGACGCCGCCGCATCGCCACCATCGCCGGCCCGCAGGACATGGTGGCCGGCATCGAGCGCCTCGCCGGCTACCGGAACACGGTCGCCGAGGCCGGCCTGCCGGAACTGGTGGCGACCGGCGACTTCACCCGCGAGTCCGGGGCGACGGCCATGCGGCAGCTCCTCGCCGAGCACCCCGACCTGGACGCCGTCTTCGCCGCCTCCGACCTGATGGCGCACGCCGCCCTGCGGGCGCTGCGCGAGGCGGGGCGGCGGGTGCCGGACGACGTGGCGGTGATCGGCTTCGACGACATCGAGACGGCGGCGTACACCGAGCCGCCGCTGACCACCGTCCGGCAGCCCATCGTGCAGCTGGGCCGGCAGATGACCCGGCTGCTGCTGCGGCTGGCCGCCGGCGAGGCCATCGAATCCGTGGTGCTCCCCACCGAGCTGATCGTCCGCGAGTCGGCCTGAGGTGCAGGGAAGGGTCCCTTCCTGACGCCCCCGCCCGACGAGCGCCGGAGTTAATCCGTGGAGGCGCTGTGCGGGCGCCGGTAGCGTCGCGCGCGTGACCGTGAAGCTGATCCGCGTACCCGCCCTCTCCGACGTCGCCGAGTACGCGTACGCGGCCACGGTCGAGCCGCCCGCCCGGCTCGTGCACACCGCTGGCGCCTGCCCGCTCGACGCCGAGGGCCGGACCGTCGCGCCCGGCGACCCCGTCGGCCAGGCCCGGCAGGTGATGGCCAACCTGGAGACCGCCCTCGCGGCGGCCGGGGCCCGACTCACCGACGTCGTCAAGACCACCGTGTACGTGGCGTCGTCCCGCCAGGAGGACCTGGTGGCCGTGTGGGAGGTGGTCCGGGACGCGTTCGGCGACCACGAGCCGCCCAGCACCCTGCTCGGGGTGGCCGTGCTCGGCTACTCCGACCAGCTCGTCGAGGTCGAGGCCGTCGCCGCCGTACGCGAGGAGGGCTGACATGCGGATCCGCACCGCCCGCCCCGACGACGCGCCCGCCGTGGTGGCGATGCGTGCGATCGTGCACCCCTACCTGGTGCGCGGCGTCGAGTCGACCCGGCAGATGATCGCCCAGCCCCCGCCCGGCGAGCAGTGGACCGCGTACGTCGCCGAGGTCGACGACGCCGTGGTCGGCTGGGTGTCGGCGTACCGCAACGACCGGACCTCGGAGCCCGACGTCGGCGAGATCTCCACCCTGCACGTCCACCCGGAGCACCGGGGCCGGGGCGCCGGCACCGCGCTGCTGACCGCCGCGCTGGGGCACCTGCGCGACATCGGGGCGCGCCGGATCCGCACCTGGGCACTGCCGGAGTCGCTGCCGTTCGCCCGCCGGCACGGCTTCACGCCGAGCCGGGAGCTGCGCTACTCGGCCCTCGACCTGCGGCCGGCCCCGCCGATGCCGGAGTCGCCGCCGGGCGTACGGCTGCTTGCGCTGACCGACGTCGAGCCGCGTCGGGTCTACCTGACCGAGGTGGCGGCGGCGGCCGACGAGCCGGAGGACGTGCCCGCCGACGCGATCAGCTACGAGAGCTGGCGCTCCGAGATCTGGGACAGCCCGGGCCTGGACCGCGCGGCCAGCACGGTGGCGGAAATCGGCGGCGAGGTGGCGTCCTTCAGCCTCGTCCAGCGCGACGGCGACCGGATGTGGTCGGACTACACCGGCACGCTGCCGACGCACCGGGGGCGTGGGCTGGCCCGCCTGGTCAAGGCGGCGGCGCTGCACCGCGCCGCCGCCGGCGGCGTACGCGTCGCCTACACCTCGAACGACGAGGCGAACGCGCCGATGCTGGCGGTCAACGTCGGGCTCGGCTACCGCCCGGTCGGGTCGAGCTGGTCCTGCCTGCGCGAGCTTTCCTGACGGTCCGATTCAGCCGACGGCCCGCACCGAGGTCCAGGGCCAGCCGGCGGCCCGCCCCGAGGGCTGGGGTCAGCCGGCGGCCCGCACCCGCTGGGCGACCGCCAGGGTCTCGGCGCCGAAGAGCACCAGCCGGGCCTCGGTGACGTGCGCCGGGGTGGCCGAGCCGAGCACCGACAGGGCCTGCCGTACGGCGTCCTCGACCGGCCAGCCGTAGACGCCGGCCGAGATCAGCGGGAACGCCACGGTGCCCGCGCCCAGCTCGTCGGCGATCCGCAGGCTGTTCGCGTAGCAGTCGCGCAGCAGCGCCGAGCGGTCCTCGTCGGCCGACCAGACCGGCCCGACCGTGTGCACCACCCAGCGGGCCGGCAGGTCGCCCGCGGTGGTGGCCACCGCCTGGCCGGTCGGCAGGCCCCGGCCGTACCGGGAGGCGCGCAGCGCCCGGCACTCGTCGAGGATGGCCGGCCCGCCCCGCCGGTGGATGGCGCCGTCCACTCCCCCGCCGCCGAGCAGCGACGAGTTGGCGGCGTTGACGATCACGTCCACCCGCTGCGTCGTGATGTCGCCCCCGACCAGGGTGATCTCCACGTCAGCCCTCCGTGACGGACTGGCCGAGCGAGCGGCGGGCCAGCAGGGTCGCCCCGGCGACGGCGGCCGGCATGACGAGCACCGCGCCGAGCGGGATCAGGAAGCAGACGAAGACCGCCACGCCGAAGCCGAGAGTGGTCGGCCGGTCCGCCTTGAGGTGCGCCCGCCGCTCCGGCAGCCGCATCCCGCGCCGGTAGAAGGGGGCCCCGACCAGCTCCACGGCGAGCAGCCAGCCGCCGACCGCCGCCCCGATCACCGGCACCACGGTCTGGCCGACCACCGGGATGAAGCCGGCGGCGAAGAGCGGGATGCCGAAGAGGATCGACAGGCCCACCAGCCGCACCGAGTCGGCGATGCTGCGCCGCAGCGACGGCCAGAACGGCACGTCGACCGCGCCGGGCGTGCCGCCGAGGCGCTCCTCGACGCGTTCGGAGATCTTCTCGTAGAACGGGTCGCCGATGACCAGGGTGACGGCGGTGAAGGTGACAACCGCGAGCAGGCCGCCGAGGCCGAGGAAGGCCAGCCCGGCGATCACCCGGACGAGGCTGCGCCCGGTGGTCGACCAGTCGTCGGCGAACGGCGTGACCAGCGCGGCCAGGTCCTCGACGAAGTACGCCAGGGTGGCGAACGCGGCCACGAAGATCGCGCCCGAGATCAACGCCGGGATGACGCCGAGCAGCATCAGCCCGGGGCTGCGGACGTAGAGGCCGAGGCCGCGCAGGAGCAGGCCCACGCCGGTGAAGAACCGGCCGGCGGCGCCGGTCACGGGCGCGGCGATGCGGGGTGCGTTCACGACCGCAGAGCCTAGTTGTACCCGGTCATGAGGGTCATCGCAGCCAGCCGACTGACGGCGGGCCTCCGGACCCGCGCTCTACTGCCAGGTGGCGGTGTCGGGGTCGATGTCGTGGGCGCGTGCGCTGGCGTCGATGCTCTGCCGGAACCACGTGGTGAGGCCGGCACGGATGCCGTCGTAGTGGGCGGCGAATGCCGGATCGGCCTCGTACCTGCGGCCGAGACAGACCTGCATCTGCCTGGTGAGGGGAAAGTACGAGGAAAAGACCTCGCGGTGCCGCTCGACGAGTCGATTCGCCTCCGGGCTGCCAGGGGTGACCCCGGCGTCCATCGCGTCGCCGAGGGCACGGTCGAGGTCGGCAACGGTGTCGGCGACGGCCTGCCATTCCTCCGGGCTGCGAGAGGCTGCGCGTTCGGCGTACTGCTGCCACTGCGTCGTGTCTCCGTAGCGGTGACGGGCCTGGGCGTGCCGGTCCGGGTCCCACTGGGGGCCGAAGATCGTGGCCTGCTGCTCGACGGTCAGCAGCAGGCCGCGCTCGTGGGCGTCGATCATGCGATCCAGTCCGGCGCTGAGCTGCTGGAGACGGTCGATCCGCTGGGCGACCTGGATGCGCTGCGCGCGCAGTGCGCCGGGCACGTCCGCGGTCGAGTCGTCCAGGATGGCCCGGATGCTGTCCAGACCGAGGCCGATCTCCCGGTAGACGACGATGCGGTGCAGGCGTTCCAGGTCGCCGGCGGTGTAGAGCCGGTAGCCGGCAGTCGTGCGCAGCGACGGTCGCGCCAGACCGATGTCATCCCAGTGGTGCAGCGCGCGGACCGTCACGCCCAGACGCGTCGAGACCTGGCCGACGGTCAGGCCATCGGCGTCGGTGGCATCAGGCATGCTCCGCATTGTCGCCGCGACCGCCGCCCGGTGGGGTGATCCCCATGGCTTCAAGGTTCCGCGCCTCCTGGCTGGCCGGATCGAAGGGCTTCGCCGCCGTGAAGACGATCCGTGCGTTCTCGGGGGTGATCACCTCCACGTCGCGGGTGTTCCAGGGGGTGTCCCGTGGGCCGTCGACCGAGTCCGGGTTCAACGCACGACATGCCTCGACAAGGGGATCGATCTGGCTGAGCACGCCCGAGAAGCTGAAGCTCATCGCCGGTGGCTGCGCCGGGACGCTCTCCGCCGAGCGGAGGAGCACGTCCTGGAACGCCCACCGGCGCAGGTGCACGAGCGTGCCGGGGATGCTGAACAGCTCGAAGAACCCGAGCCCACGAGTCCAGAAATCCACCGACGCCGCCAGGTCGCTCGTGGGGATCGTCACGAACGCGGGCATCCCGTAGATGCCCCGGAACGGCTCCGGCGCAACCGCGTCCGGGCCCGGATCGGGCACGGGACTCATCTCGAAAGCGTCGTAGTAGTCACTCATGTACCCCACCCTGGGGCCTTACGCAGCGTGAGGGTCAAGCCGCATCGGTGCCGGTCCTACCGCTGGCTGCGGCCAACGTCGTGGCCGCCGTACACCCGGTAGGCGGACCGCCGGCTGGGGACGTCGAGCGGGCACGGCAGGATGGATACGTGCGGGCGGCCCGGTTGATCTCGTTGGTCCTGCTGCTCCAGGCGCGGGAGACGATGACCGCGGCGGAGCTGGCGCGGGAGCTGGAGGTCTCCGAGCGGACCGTCTACCGGGACGTGCTGGCGCTCTCCGCCGCCGGGGTGCCGGTCTACGCCGACCGGGGCCGGGCCGGCGGCTACCGGCTGCTCGGCGGCTACCGGACCCGGCTGACCGGGCTGACCCGCGACGAGGCGGAGGCGCTCTTCCTGGCCGGGCTGCCCGGACCGGCGGGCGACATGGGGCTCGCCGACGCGGTGGCCTCGGCCGAGCTGAAGGTGCTCGCCGCGCTTCCACCGAGCCTGCGCGACGCGCCGGTGCGCACCGGGCAGCGCTTCCACCTGGACGTGCCGGGCTGGTTCCGGGAGGCAGGGCCGCCACCGTGGCTGACCGAGCTGGCCGGTGCGGTGTGGCGGGACCGGATCGTCGAGCTGCGCTACCGGCGCGGCGACCGCGAGGTCGAACGGGAGGCGCACCCGTACGGGCTGGTCCTCAAGAGCGGGGTCTGGTATCTCGTCGGCCGGGTCGGCGGCGCGTACCGCACGTACCGGGTGGACCGGGTCACCCACGTCGGGGTCCAGACCGCGACCTTCGACCGGGACGCCGGCTTCGACCTGGCCGGATACTGGCGGGAGCAGGCCGAGGAGTTCCTGCGCGGCATGCTCCGGGCCGAGGTCACGATGCGGCTGAGCCCCGTCGGCCTGCGCCGGCTCCGCTTCGTCGCCGACGCCCCCTTCGCGTACGACGAGGCGCTCGCCGCGGCCGGCGAGCCCGACGGGCAGGGGTGGGTGGTGACCCGGCTGCCCGTCGAGTCCGTCGACGTCGCGTACCCCCAGTTGCTGTCCCTGGGGCCGGAGGTGGAGGTGCTCGGCCCGCCGGACCTGCGGGAGCTGATGGTCGACGCCGCCAGGCGGTCCGCCGCGGTCTACCGGGTGGCGCCCGGTCAGCGGTAGCCGGTCACGTCGGCCGGTCTGTCCGTCTCCACCACCTCGGTGATGTAGCGGAACCCGTCCGGCCGGCTGCCGTCGACGTCGGTGAACCCGTACACCTGGGACAGCTCGCCGGCTGAGACGGACGCCTGGTTCCAGCGGGCCCGGTCCTCGTCGGCGGCGAGCGCGGCGACCGCGCGCCCGACGAAGGCCGGGGTCTCCGAGATGAGGAAGTGCGGATCCTTGGCGGCGCCGTCCCGCCAGTTCTCCTCGGTGACCCCGAAGTGCTCCAGCATCGCCTCGGACCGGATCCAGCCCGGTGTCAGCGCCACGGCGGTGCCGCCGTGCGGCTTCAGCTCGTGCCCCCAGACGTACGCGAGCCGGTTGACCGACGTCTTCGCCAGGTCGTAGAAGACCGACAGCCGGTAGTGGTCGTCGTTGTACGCCTTCGTGCCGTCGCCGACCTCCACCACCAGGCCGCCGGGGCGGCGGATCAGCAGCGGCAGGGCGAAGTGGGCGGTCACGACGTGCGTGTCGATCGCCAGGCGCAGGCTGCGGAAGCCGGCCTCCAGCGGCTGCTCCCAGACCGGCTTCTCCCAGGTGGTCAGGGGGTCGCCGCCCCAGATGTCGTTGACCAGCACGTCGAGGCGGCCCTGCTCGGCGTCGATCCTGGCGACGAGGTCGCGGACCTGCTCGGGGACGAGGTGGTCGACCCGGACCGCGATGCCGGTGCCGCCGGCGGCGGTGACCATCTCGGCGGTCTCCTCGATGGTCTCCGGGCGGTCCATCTCGGAGCGGCCGGCCCGGCTGCTGCGGCCGGTGGCGTAGACCGTGGCACCGGCGGCGCCGAGCTGCACCGCGATCTGCCGGCCGGCGCCCCGTGTCGCCCCGGCGACGAGCGCGATCTTTCCTGTCAGCGGTTTCGTCATGCGGCGAGCCTGTCAGCGATACCTGACAGCCGAAGTCCGGTTTCGCGAAGCCGTGTCGTCCGGCATGCTCGCCGGCATGCACCTGCTGCTCTCCGGGATCGTCGGCTCGGTCGCGTACGGGCTGGCCGGGCCGGGCTCCGACGTCGACCGGATCGGCGTCTTCGCCGCGCCCACCGTCGCCTTCCACGGGCTGCGCCCGCCCCGCGAGTCGGTGGTGACCACCGATCCCGACATCACCCTGCACGAGGCGGCGAAGTGGTGCCGCCTGGCGCTGAGCGGCAACCCGACCGCCACCGAGCTGGCCTGGTTGCCGGAAGACTGCTACGAGACCCGTACGGAGTTCGGCGACCGGCTGGTCGCCATCCGCTCGGCGTTCCTCAGCGCGCCCCGCGTCCGCGACGCCTACCTGGGCTACGCCGGCCAGCAGTTCCGCAAGCTGGAGTCCCGGGGCGACGGCACGTTCTCGGCCGACACCCGGCGGCGCACCGCCAAACACGCCCGGCACCTGGCGCGGCTGGTGCACCAGGGCCGGCTGCTCTACGCCACCGGCGTGCTGGAGATCCGGCTCGCCGACCCACAGTGGTTCCGCAGCTTCGGCGAGCGGGTGGCCGGCGGCGCGTTGGCCGAGGCACGGGCCCTGATCGCCGAGGCGGAACGCGACTTCGACCGGATCCGCACCCCGCTGCCGGACCGCCCGGACGAGGCGGCCGTGGAACGCTGGCTGCTCGACGTGCGCGCCGCCCACCTGCCGCCGGGTCCCGCCACGCCCTGACCCCCCGGGCCGATCCTGGCGGGGCGGCGCGGCGGACAGCCGCTGGCCAGCATCGCCCGGGACGCGGTGGACCTGTTCACCGGCCCGTACCGCGACCGCATCCGCGAGTGCGCCACGCACGACTGCTACCTCGTCTTCGTGGACACCTCGCGCCCCGGCCGGCGACGCTGGTGCGCGATGGAGCGCTGCGGCAACCGGCACAAGGTCCGCTCGCTGCGCGCCCGCCGCGCCGAGTAAACCCGTTGCCCGGCGGCCGCGGTCCGCTGTTAGGGTTCCGGCACGCCCTCGTCGAGGAAAGGGAGGTGAGCGCCGTGTCCACGACATCGCTGTGCTCCCGCCCGGCCACGAGGGCACCACGGTTCTGAGCCGGGGGCACGAAACCCGGAAGGACCTCATGACCGACCTGGTCATCCGCCCGCTCACCGCGGGCGAGGAAGCACTGTTCGACTCCCTGCCCCACACCAGGCTGGTGGGGCGCGCCGCCTTCGGCGACAACTACTCCGACATGGCCGCCGACGGCCAGTACCGTCCCGAGTGGAGCTGGGTCGCCCTGCGCGCCGGCACCGTGGTGGCCCGCGCCGCCTGGTGGGGTGGGCCGGACGACGAGTCTCCGCTGGCCCTCGACTGGCTCGACTTCACCGACCACGAGGCCGCGGTCCGGCTGCTGCGCGCCGCGCCGCTGCGGGCCGAGTACTCCCTCTCGTTGCCATCCGGCTGGCGGGACGACCCGGCCGTCCGGGCGGAGGCGCAGGCCCGGATCGACGCGGCGACCGCCGCCGGCATGTCCCCGCTGGTCGCGCGGTACCGGTACCGGTGGACGCGAGAGCACGGGCTGCCCGCCCGGCCCGGCCGGTTGGAGTTCCGCCCGGAACCCGACGACGCCGTGATCCTCGACGTGCTGCGCCGCATCGGCGAGGGGAGTCTCGACGCCCACACCCGCCGCGCCGCCGCCGAGCACGGGCCGGAGGCGGCGGCGCGGGAGGAGCTCGACCTGTTGCGCTGGCTGCCGAGCCCGCGCGACTGGTGGCGGCTGGCCTGGACGCCGGCCGGTGAACTGGTCGGCGTCACCGTGCCGGCCCGCAACCACAGCGATCCGGTCGTCGGCTTCGTCGGCGTGGTGCCCGAGCAGCGCGGGCACGGCTACGCGTACGACCTGCTGGTCGAGGCCACCCACCTGCTCGTCGAGGCGGGAGTGACCGAGATCGTGGCGGCCACCGACCAGACGAACCACCCGATGGCCGCCGCCTTCGCCCGGGCGGGCTACCCGATCGAGCGGGAACGCATCGATCTCGTGTGACGGCCCGGCTCCCGGCGCCGACGACCGGCGCCGGGAGCCACCCGGTTCAGTCGGCCAGCCGTACGCGGACCCGGCGGTTGGCGCGTCCCTTGCTCTCCACCTTGACCACCTGCACCTTGCCGATCTGCGCGGTGGAGGCGACGTGCGTGCCGCCGTCGGCCTGGACGTCCAGCCCGACGATGTCGACGATCCGCACCTCCTGCTCCTCCGGCGGGATCAGGTTCGACTGGGTACGGATGATGTCGGGCAGGGCGAGCGCCTCGTCGCGGGGCAGCACCCGCACGGCCACCGCCCGGTCGGCGGCGACCTCGGCGTTGACCAGCTCCTCGATGCGGCTCTTGAAGTCGGACGGCACCTCGGGCAGGTTGAAGTCCATCCGGGCCTCGCCCGGCTCCATGTTGCCGCCCGTGACGAGCGCGCCGAAGTCGCGGAACACCACCCCGCAGAGCACGTGCAGCCCGGAGTGGGTCCGCATCAGCCGGGTGCGCCGGTCGTCCTCGACCGCGCCGGTGACCGCCGTGCCGGCCGGCGGCAACGGGTCGCCCTCGACCGGGATCAGCCAGAGGTCGTCGCCCTTGCGGGTGCCGGCGATGCGGGTCTGCACCCCCTGCCAGAGCAGTACGCCGTGGTCCGGCGGCTGCCCGCCGCCGCCCGGATAGAACGCCGACCGGTCCAGCACGATGCCCTGCTCGGGATCGGCGTGCAGCACCGTGCACTCCCACTCCCGCAGTGTCGGATCGGCGAGGTCCAGCCGGTGCGTACGACCGTGGTGTGTGACGCCCATGTCAGGGCACGTTACTCGTTGAGGAAGGCGGATATCCGGCTTCGCAGGTCGGCGCGTTCCGTCCAGAGGACGCCGGGCCGGTCGTACACGTGCAGGGTGGCCCGGGGCAGCGCGGCGGCGAGCTGCTCGGCGACCTCGACCGGGTGCAGGTCGTCGCCGGCACAGCCGATCACCAGGGCCGGCGCGGTGACGGCGGCCAGCGAACCGGCGTCGCGCAGGGGTGCCTGCTCGGGCAGGCTCGCCAGCCCCGGGGCGAGCCCGTCGCGCAGGAGCTGGTCGAGGCGCTGGCGCAGGTAGGCCCAGCCGGCCGGGGTGTTGCGTACGGCGGGCGGCAGCTCGGCCTGGACCACGTCGGCCACGGCGGCGGCGTCGCCGCTCTCCACGGCCTCGAACAGCGCGGTCAGCCGGGCCCGGGCGACCTCGCCGCGCGGCCGGTCGAGCGCCGCGGGCAGGAAGACGACGAGTCGCTCGAAGCGTTCGGGGCTCTCGGCGAGCAGCCGGCAGAGCGCGCCCGCGCCGAGGCTGGCGCCGAAGGCCCGGGTGGCGCCGCCGAGGTCGGCGACCGCGCGCAGGTCGCGGGCGAGGTCCAGGTAGCTCCACGGGCCGGGCGGCGCGTCGGAGCGGCCGTGCCCGCGGAACTGGAAGAACAGCTTGCGGCCCGTCACCCCGCTGCCGAACGGCCGGGTGGTGGCGATGCCGTTGCCCAGCCCGTGGGCGAACACCGTGACCGGGTCACCCGCGCCGGTGAGGAGCTGCTCCAGGTGTACGCCGTGCGGCGTGGCGACCAGCTCGGTGTCCGGCTCCGGCAGGGCCGGTCGGCCGGTACGCGGGGCGCCCGGGCCCGGCCCCCAGGTGCGGGGCCCGCCGTCCGGCGGGGGCGGCCAGCGGAAACCCCTCACCAGAAGCCTTTGCCGTCGCTCAGGTCGCGCAGCCCCACCCGGACGTCGAGCAGGTAGATCAGGCCGGCGGCGATGCCGACGAGCCCGAAGAGACTGATCGGGCCGAAGCCGAGCAGGGTCAGCACCAGGCAGACGGCGAGGATGGCGATCCAGCCGCCCTTGGGCAGGGTGCCGATGGCGGAGAAGGCGTCGGAACGCTGGGTGATGGCGTGCACCAGGGCGATGCCCTGCACGATCAACGCGAAGACGAGCAGGATCAGCTCGATCACGTAGCGAACATCGAAGGCGAAGAGCGGCGCGGCGTAGGCCATGTCGGCAAGCTTATGCCGGTGACCCCGGATACGTCCGACAGGACGCATCCGGGGTCACCGGCGGAACGATCTACTCGGCGGCCGGGCGGGTCCGCTTGGTGGCCCGGGGCAGCTTCGCCGACGGGGTGGCGGCCGGCTCGGCGGCGGCCTTGGCGGCCTTGGTGGCCCGGGTCGTCGCCTTCTTCGCGGCGGCCGGCTTGGCCTCCAGCACCTCGGCCACGTCGGCCGGGGTCGGCACCTCGTCGGTAACGGCCGTGGTCGGCACGTCGGTGGTCACGGCCTGGGTCGGCACCTCGGCGGTGACGGACCGCACGGGGGTCGGCTTCGCGACGGCCTCGGCCGGCTCGGTCTCGGCCCCGGTCGCCTCGATGTCGGCGTTCACGGTCTCGGCGGCCTCCAGCACGCCGGCCCCGACGACCCGCTCACCCCGGGCGACCAGCGCGACGTACGCGGCCTGCGCCCGCTCCTGCGCGGCCTGGGCGCCGGCGACCACCACGGCGGCGTTGCGGGTGGCCAGCGCACGGAGCCGGTCGAGGTCGGCGACCTCGCGCAGCTTGTTCAGGTCGGCGGCCTCACGCAGCTTGTTCAGGTCGGCGACCTCGCGCAGCTTGTTCAGGTCGGCGGCCTCACGCAGGCGCTTCAGGTCCAGCTCGGCCGGGACGGCCTTCTCGCGCAGTCCCTCGGCGGTCAGGTTCGCCGTACGCAGCGTGTCGTTGGCCTTCTGGCGCAGCTCGACGCCGGTGACGACGGCCTTGCCACCCAGGTCGGCGACGACCTTGGTGCCGAGGTCGGTCACCACGGCGGGGAGCTTGCGCAGCTGCTGGAGGGCGAGCTCGCCCGCGCCCGCGGCGGCGTAGATCGGGGCCGGGATGCGGCTGGTCTTCGGCTGGGTCATTACTTCTCCTCTTCGGCCGCGTCAGCGGCCTTCCGGGCCGCGTCGCGGGCGGCCTTCTTCTCGGGGGTGTCGATCGGTGCGGGGGCGGGGCCGGCCTCGGTGACGGCGACCGACTCCAGCACGGCCTCGGTCGGGGTGCCCTCCGGTGTGGTGGGGCCCGTGGCGGCGAGGTTGGCCAGGTCGGGCGCGGCCCCGACGGGATCCGGCGTGCCCGTGCCGGCGGCCTCGGCCCCGGCGGTGGGCGTCGCGCCGGTGGCCGCCGCGGTCGCCTCGGCGAGCCGCGCGTTCTCCCGGCGGAACGTCTCGTAGATCTGGGTGAGCGACTGCTTCTGCGCCATGGTCAGGTCGGGGTCGACGGAGATGGCCGCGAGCACGCCCTGGCCCTCCTTGTCGTCGAGCAGCCCCGCCCGCAGGTACATCGCGGGGGTGGAGACACGCAGCGCGCTGGCGAGCTGCTGGAGCACCTCCGCGCTCGGCTTGCGCAGACCGCGCTCGATCTGACTGAGGTACGGGTTGCTGACCCCCGCCTGCTCGGCGAGCTGCCGCAGCGAGATCTTCGCGTTGCGGCGCAGGTCGCGAATGAACCCGCCGACGTCGGGAAGGTCCTTACCAGTGGCCATGGCCCGACGCTAACGCGCCCTGCTAGCTCCTGCAAGCAGAATGCTAACCAGAGTTAGCGACGTCTCATCCCGCCGCCCCGGCCACGCCTGCGCAGGCTTCGGCGGACCGGTCGCCGTCGGTAAACCGGTGGCGTCACGGCGGTCCCGATCGTCACGATCAAGCCGTGCTCGCCGACCTGTGGCCCCTCTACGGCCTCACCATCTCCACGCCACGACTTGAGCTTCGCCTGCCCCGCGAGGAGGAGCTGGCGGCACTCGCGAATCTCGCGGGCCGGGGCGTGCACCGTCCGGACGAGCGCCCGTTCCTGACGCCGTGGACCGACGGCGGCCCGAAGGAGCGGGCGCGCGCCGTGTTGCAGGGGCACTGGGGCCGGCTCGCCGAGTGGAGCGACTCGGCGTGGCGGCTCGGGCTCGGCGTCTTCCGGCTCGGGAATCCGCTCGGCGTGGTCACGCTCGGCGCGCGCGACTTCCGGGTCGTCCGGCAGGTCACGACGTCGGCGTGGCTCGGGATCGAACACCAGGGCAGGGGCTACGGAACCGAGGCCCGCGCCGGCCTGCTCACGCTGGCCTTCGACCACCTCGGCGCCGATGCCGCGCTCACCGAGGTCTTCCAGGACAACCACTCGTCCCAGGGGGTGTCCCGCAAGCTCGGCTACGAGCACGACGGCATCTCCGTCGACGCCCGCGGTGACGAGGCCCTGGTGTCCGATCGCCTACGGCTCACCCGCGCGAAGTGGCGCCGACAGGAGCGACCGGCGGCGACGGTCCACGCCGTGGCGGCCTGCCTGCCGATGTTCGGCCTCTGACCGGGATCCCCGCACCACCCGGCAGTCGCGCCTGGGGCCGCTCGCCCGACGCCCGCGCCGGCACAAGGCGGTTGCGCCCCGGTCTCCCGGTGCGTACCTTGCCGCAGTGACCAAGATCGAGGTGAACGGCGCCCTGCTCGCGTACGACGACACCGGCAGCGGCACGCCCGTCGTCCTGCTGCACGCCGGCATCGCGGACCGGCGGATGTGGCGGGAGCAGGTCGGCCCGCTGGCCGCGCGGCACCGGGTGATCGCCCTCGACCTGCGCGGGTACGGGGACTCCGAGCTGCCGCCGACCCCGTTCGCCCACCACGACGACGTGGCCGGACTGCTCGACGCGCTCGACCTCCCCCGGGCCGCCCTGGTCGGCTGCTCGTTCGGCGGCGCCGTCGCCATCGACACCGCGCTGGCCCACCCGGAGCGGGTGAGCGCGCTCGCCCTCCTCGGCACCGCCGCCTCGGGCCACGAATGGTCGGACGAGGCGAACGACCTCTGGGAGAGCCTGGTGGGCGAGGTCGACCCGGAGGACTTCGCCGCCAGCGCCGACGGCGAGGTGCGCTTCTGGGTGGTCGGCCCGGGCCGCGAGCCCGCCGACGTCGACCCGGAGCTGCTCGCCTTCGCCCGCGAGATGGACCAGCGGGCGCTCGCCGCCGAGTTGGCGCTCAGCGCGGTCGACGTCGCCGAAGTCGACCCGCCCGCGATCGGCCGCCTCCACGAGCTGCGGATGCCCGTCCTGGTCGGCGCCGGCGCGGCCGACGTGCCCGACATCAGCCGCCTCGCCGACCGGATCGCCGCCGAGGCGCCCGACGCTGTCCGCCTGCCCGACGTGCCCGACGCCGGGCACCTGCTGCCGCTGGAGCGACCCGCCCCGGTCAACGCCGCCCTGCTCGACTTCCTGCCCTGACACCCGCTCCGTCGTCGACGACGGTGCGGTACGGCCCGTCGTCCGCTTCCGCGAGGTGCGGAGGTGGGCGGTCGTGGCGGTCCTTGCCGATCAGCCCGCCAGCCTCTCGGCCCGCACTCAACGGTTGAAGGGGATAAATGGATTGCACGGGTGCCGGGCTGGGAGTTTGACTGCTCGCCATGTCTCCTTCTCCCTCACCCGTCTTCGTTGCGGGTACGGGTCGTTCGGGAACGTCACGGCTCGCCGACATCATCGGCGAACATCCGCTGATCCACCGGATTCCCATGGAGACCAGGTTTCTCATCGACCCGGGCGGCCTGCGGGACCTGGCCGACGCGCTCACCGGTCGATACGACCCCACCGTCGGTGAGGACGCCCTGCACCGGCTGAGCGACTTCCTCACCGTACGAGTGCCCGGCCGGCGCGACGATCGCGGCAAGACCGTTCCCGAACTGGTCGGCGAGCGACGCTACCGGGACGCGGTGGAACAGCTCTGGCCCCAGTTGATCGCGTACACCTTCGACGAACCCGCGCCCGCCGAAGGCTTCGGCAACGCCGACCGTCCTGCCGGACCGTTCGAGCCGCTGAGCCGCCGGCGGGTGGTTCCCCGGTACTTCAGCGACCGGAGCGAACTACTCGGAATCCTGCGGGGCCTGGTCGACACCATCTTCGGCGGAGCAGCCGCCGACGCGGGCAAGCCGACCTGGTGCGAGAAGACGCCGTTCAACCTGCTGTGCATGGAGTTCCTCTGGGAACTGGTCCCCGAGGCGACCATCGTGCACATCAAGCGTCACCCGGTCTCAGTGCTCGCATCCCACCTGGCCCAGCCATGGGCGCCGGCCACGGTCGACGGCGCGCTCGCCTACCTCAAGCCGATCTACGATCGGTGGCTCACCTGGAAGGACACGGTCGACCTGACGGGCAGGCGATACGTCGAGGTGAAGGCGGACGATCTCGCAGCCGACTGGCCCGGGCAGCGCCGCGCCCTGTTCGAGCGGCTCGACGTCGACGACTTCGAAACCCGTTCGGCGTTCCAGTCGCACAAGCTGGCGCAGCGCAACAACCAGTTCGACGACGACACCCGCGAGTTCATCGAGGAAGCACTCGGCAAGGTCATCCCGGCCATGGGATACGAGTGACGACCCTGGCTCCCCGCCCTGACGACGCCGCGTCGCGCCCCTCGAACGCCCGGTGAACGCCGCGACGACGGGTTGAACGGCTACCAGAGCGGCCGGACGGCACCGACCGGCAGGCCGCCGCCGAAGAGCGGCAGTTCGGCGTACTCGGTCAGCACCGGCGCGTCCAGCCCGAGGCGGCGCAGGGCGGAGACCAGCACCGGCATCCGGGCGCGGCCCGCGCCGTCGTCGATCTTGAGGGCGACCGCGCCGACCCCGGGCACCGCCGCCGCGACGACCCCCTCGGCGCCGATCTTGGCGAGCAGCCCGGGCACGCCCCGCATCAACCGGCTGTCCTCGGCCCGGGTGCCGCCGACCAGATCCGGGTGGGCGCGCATCGCGTCGGCCACCGTCCGTGGCACGGAGCCGGGCTCCGCCGAGACGAGCCGGAGGTACGCCCCGGCCAGGCCCGTCAGCGAGACGGCGAGCACCGGGGCGCCGCAGCCGTCCACCCCGACCGCCGCAGCCGGCTCGCCCGTGAACTCCTCCACCGCGTCCCGGAGCCGCTGCTGCAACGGGTGCTCCGGACGCCAGTACCCGTCGAGCAGCCAGCCGGCGGCCAGGCAGGTCAGCAGCATCCCGCTGTGCTTGCCGGAGCAGTTCATCTGCGTACGGGTGGGGCCGCCGCCGGCCCGCAGCACGGCCGTCCGCGCCTCGTCGCCCACGGGCAGGTCCGGCGGGCAGTGCAGGGCCGACTCGTCCAGCCCGGCGCGGGCGAGTAGCGCCCCGACCCGGGCCAGGTGGAACTCCTCGCCGGCGTGGCTGGCCGAGACCAGCGCCACGTCGGCGGGGTCGGCCAGCGTCAGCCCGGCGCGGAGCATCCCGACCGTCTGCATCGGCTTGTTGGACGAGCGCGGGAAGACCGGGGAGGTCACGTCCCCGGCGCCGGCCACCGTCTGCCCCGAGGCGTCGAGCACCACCACCGAGCCCCGGTGCGCGCCCTCGACGAACCCCGACCGGACCACCTCGGCGAGCGGCGCGCCGCCCTCGTACGTCTTTCCCACAGGGTGGACGGTACCGGCAGCTCCGGCAGCGGTCGGCGGGCGGGTGAGCAGGTCGTCGGCGACCCGGTGTACAGCAGTGCCGGCCCGGGTCGCCGCTTACCGCCCGGCGGCCGGCACGCCGAGCAGCCCGCGCGCCTCGGCGGTGGTCAGCGGCGGCCGCTGGGCGAGCTGGGCGAAGCCGACCGCCCGGGCGACGAGCTGCATGTTGGACTCGACCGGGCGGCCCTTGGCGTAGGTCACCGTGTCCTCCATGCCGACCCGCAGGTGCCCGCCGGCCGAGAGCGAGGCCAGCATGACCGGGATGGTGCTGCGGCCGATGCCGGTGGCGGAGAAGGTGGTGCCCTCGGGCAGGTCGCGCAGTGCCTGGTGGGCGGCGACCAGGGCCGGGGTGGTGCCCGGCATGCCGCCCGGCACGCCCATCACGAAGTCGACGTGCACGTGCCCGCCGGCCGGCAGGCCGTACTTGCCGAGCAGCCGTTGCAGGGCCGTCAGGTGGCCGAGGTCGAAGATCTCGTACTCGGGCACGATCCCGCGCTCCTGCATGCGGGTGTGCAGGTCGACGATGAACTCCCACCGGTTGAGGAAGACGTCGTCACCGAAGTTGAGCGTGCCCATCGTGCAGGAGGCCATGTCCGGCCCGGCGTCGAGCACGGCGAGCCGGTCGGCCTCCGGGTCGGTCACCGCGCCGCCCGAGGAGAGCTGCACGACGAGGTCGGTGCTCTCGCGCAGCGCCGTCACGGTCTCCCGCAGCCGCCCCTGGTCCAGGGTGGGCCTGGCCTCGTCGTCGCGGATGTGGACGTGGATCACGGCGGCGCCGAGCGCCTCGCACTCCTTGGCGGTCAGCAGCAGCTCGTCGAGCGTCACCGGCAGCGCCGGCACCTCGGCCTTGGCCAACTCCGCGCCGGTGGGGGCAACCGTGATCAACGTCCCTGTCGTCATGCCCGGATCCTAGACCGAGGTCAGCGAGCCAGTCGACCGGAACTTTTCCGGCCTCAGCGCCACGAAGCAGAGATTCTTTCGCCGGGGGGCGGTCAGGCCGGATCGATCGCGGCGGCGGTCTCCCCGATCAGGAGGCGGGCGTCGTCGGCGACGTTGCGCTTGACCACGGCCAGGGCAACCTGACCCAGCTCGTGGTGGTGCACGGCCGTGCCGACGAAGCCGACCGCCCGGCCGTCGAGAGTCACCGGCGTGCCGGCGACCGGCGGCTGGTCGGTGGTCACCCCGTCCAGGTGCAGGAGTACGAGCCGACGCGGCGGCCGGCCCATGTTGTGCACCCGGGCCACGGTCTCCTGGCCCCGGTAGCAGCCCTTGTCCAGGTGCACGGCCGGGGCGACCAGGTCCACCTCGGCCGGGATGGTCCGGTGGTCGGTGTCCACCCCGACCCGGGCCCGCCGGGCGGCCACCCGCACCGCCTCGTACGCCCACAGCCCGGCGACCGGCACCCCGTTGCCCCGCAGCTGGGTGACCACCTGCTCCATCGCGGCCCGGGGCACCAGCAGGTCCACGCCGAACGGGCCCCGGCGGGCCCAGCCGCCCACGGGCAGCGGGCGTACGTCGTACAGCGCGGTCGGCCGTGGCGGCAGCTCGCCGGAGCGGAACTTCGGGCCCGGCACCGCGACCACGTCGGGCGCGGCCAGCCCGGTCGCGCCGAGCGTCTCCACCGCGGCGGGCGCCTCCGGCCCGACCAGGGAGAGCAGCGCGTGCTCGGGCGTCACGTCGCGCGGCTCGACCTTGCTGAAGAACCGCATCCGCTCCAGGTACGACAGCAGGCCGGCGGTGGCGCCCGGCTCGGTGTCGAGCCAGGTGGTGATGCCGTCCTCGGCGACCATGGCGTGCTGCTCGACGTGCCCGTGCGGGGAGAGCACCAGCAGCTCGGTGCCCTGGCCGGCACCGAGCTGCGCGAGGTGCTGGCTGGTGAGGGTGTGCAGCCAGCCGATCCGTTCCTCGCCCGGCACCGCGACGACGCCCCGGTGCGACCGGTCGACCAGGCCGACCGCCGTGTCGAGGGTGCGCTGCTCGCGCATCGGGTCGCCGTAGTGCGCCGCCACGCCCCGCACGCCGGCCGCCGCGTGCGCCGGCTCGGGCTGGTCGCGGCTGGCCTCGTCGATGCTCTCGACGCTCACCGCGCCCGCGATGTCGATCATTTCCGGTCCCCGTTCTCGCAGCGGACGCAGAGGCCGAAGAACGAGACGTGGCCAATGTCCACCCGGAACCCGCGCTGGCTCGCCAACTGGTCGGCCAGCGGGCGTAGCAGCTCCGGATCGATCTCGTCGATCGCGCCACAGCCCCGGCAGACGAGGTGGACGTGCTGGTCCTCGCCGGCCGCGTGATAGGTCGGCGAGCCGTGCGAGAGGTGGGTGTGGGTGACCAGGCCGAGCCGTTCCAGCAGCTCCAGCGTGCGGTAGATGGTGGTGATGTTGACCCCTGCGGCCACCTCCCGGACGGCGGTGTGCACCTGCTCCGGGGTGGCGTGCCCAAGGTCCAGCACGGCCTGGAGGATCAACTGCCGTTGCGCCGTCAGCCGTAGCCCACGGGCGCGGAGCATTTCCGCGAGGGAGGATTCGGACACCGTCCGATCATAGTTCGCCCCGCCACGCGCGCCGCCGGTGTCGACCGGTCCGCGGCTAGGCTCGGCGGTCATGGTGGCGTCGAGGATCGCCGTGCCGGGCCGCGGGCTGGTGCCGCCCGGCGAGCCGGTGCTGCGCGGCGACGACCGGGGCGTGCTGCACGGCGACGGGCTCTTCGAGACGATGCACCTGCGGGACGGGCGGCCGTGGCTGCGCGACGCGCACCTGGCCCGGCTCGCCCGGGCGGCGGCGGCCGTCGACCTGACGCTGCCCGCCGCCGACGTGCTGGACGAACTGCTGGACGCCGTCCGCGCCGGCTGGCCCGCCGAGGTGGAGGGGGCGCTGCGCCTGGTCTGCACCCGGGGCCCGGAGGCCGGCACCTCGCCCACCGGCTACGCCACGCTGGGCGAGGTGCCGGCGGCGACCCGGGCGGCGCGCCGGCACGGGATCACCGTGGCGACCCTGCCGCTCGGCGTCGCGGCGCGGGCCCGCGCCGAACTCGACTGGCTGCCGGCCGGGGTCAAGTCCATCTCGTACGCGGTGAGCACCGCCGCCCGCCGGTGGACCGCCCGCGCCGGCGTGGACGACGCGCTCTGGGTCTCCTCCGACGGGTACGCGCTGGAGGGGCCGACGGCCAACCTGGTCTGGCTGGCCGGTGACACCCTCTGCACGGTGCCCGCCGCCGAGACCGGCATCCTGCCGGGCGTGACCGCCGCCTGGCTGCTCGCGCACGCCCACGCACTCGGCCTGCGCGCCGAGGAGCGCCTGGTCACCCCGGCCGAGCTGCGTACCGCCGACGGCGTCTGGCTCAGCTCGTCCGTCCGTGGCCTCGCGGAGATCCGCACCCTGGACGCCGTCCCGCTGCGCCGCTGCGCGCACACCCCCGCCCTCCAGGCGCTCCTGGGCTTTCCCCACCCGTGACCCCCGGGAGGAGGGTCAGCCGGCCACCCGGGTGAGGCGGGCGGAGAGGTGGGGGGAGAGGGAGTGGCCCAGGGCCGCCATCTCCTGGGCGTAGAGCAGCGCGCCCTCGACGATGCCGAAGAGGCGGTGACCGGCGGTGACCTCCTTGGCGGTCGCCGTACGGACCACCGCGTCGGTGACGAACTCGATCTGGGTGCCCTTGCGCTTGCCGATGTGCAGCTCCATCACGCCGGTGGGGACGCTCATCAGCGCCTCCAGCTCGTCGGTGGCGCGGTCGCCGTCCATCACCGGCCGCCACCAGCCGACCTCGCGACCCGCCGGGCGGACCGGGCGGCTCTGCTCGTCGAGCAGCCAGGCGCGCGACTCGTAGGACAGGAACGGCCGGCCGTCGTGGCTGATCCGGATCTCCTGCGCGAAGTCGAAGTCCTCGATGGTGGGGAAGCCACCCCGCCCCCGGCCGCGCCACACCCCGACGTACGGCAGCAGGCCGTCCAGCGCGGGATGCAGCTTCGGGCCGACGCGCAGGTCGTGGCTCTCCTCGTAGGGGTACGGGTCGACCGGCGGCGCGTTCAGCCACGGCGGCGGCTGCAGGGGGTTCTCGTCGCTCACCGGTTCACTCCGCCTCTCCGCCGGCGGCCACGACAGCTCACCAGCGCCCTCTTGACATGCGTACGGCCAGGTAGACCAGGCCACCGGCGAGCGCGCCCAGGCCGGCGACCAGCAGGCTGACGAACCCGATCTCGGTAACCATCGTGACCATCCTATGCTGGGCCCCATGGCCCGCACTCTCGTCGTCAAGGCCACCGCCGGCGCGGACGCCCCGGAGCGGTGCGCCCAGGCATTCACCGTCGCCGCCACCGCAGCCGCCGCCGGGGTGCACGTGTCGCTCTGGCTGACCGGGGAGTCGACCTGGTTCGCGCTGCCGGGCAAGGCACAGGAGTTCGAGCTGCCGCACTCGGCCCCGCTGGCCGAGCTGCTGCACGTGATCCTCACCACCGGAACGGTGACCGCCTGCACGCAGTGCGCCGCCCGGCGGGACATCGGGCCGGACGACGTGCTGCCGGGTGTCCGCATCGCCGGCGCGGCGGTGTTCGTCGAGGAGACGATGGCCGAGGGGGCCCAGGCCCTGGTCTACTGACCGCCGCCCGCCGATACCGGCCCGACAGGTCGGACAGATGCCTACGATTCGGGTGTGACCGAGGCGACGGAGCGATTCTTCGAATCACTGCCGGCGCGCGCCCCCAAGGTGCTGGTCAGCCCGGTCAGCGGAACGATGCAGATCGACCTCGCGGAGGGCGGTCAGACGGTGCACTGGCTGGTCCGCCTTCGTCCGGGCGAGATCGAGGTGAGCCGCGACCGGGGGCCCGCCGACGCGATCTGGTACACCAGCGCGGACCTGTTCGACCGGCTCGTCACCGGCCGGGCCCAGGCGATCTCGTCGGTGCTGCGCAACGAGAGCAGCTTCAGCGGCGACATCGTGCTCTTCCTGCTGTTCCACCGGTTCTTCCCCGACCCGCCCGGCACCCGGGACCCCCGCACGGTCGCCCGCAAACAGGCCGGGCGGCTGCCGTGAAGGAACTGGTCAGCATCCTGGACGGCAACACCTTCCTGGTCAGCGACAGCCGCGGCGACATCGAGCCGTCCCTCGACTTCCCGACCGGGCTCTTCTCGTTCGACACCCGGCACCTCTCCACCTGGTTGCTGACCCTCGACGGCGAACGGCTGCACGCCCTCTCCGTCGACACCGCGGAGTCCTTCCGCACCCGCTTCTTCCTCGTGCCCGGCGAACCGACGCACTACCTGGACGCGAAGGTCTCGATGATCCGGAGCCGGGCCATCGGCGGCAGCTTCGAGGAGGAGCTGACGCTGCTCAACCACTCCGGCGAGGACATGGAGTTCGTCGTCCACCTCGCCATGGGCGCCGACTTCGCGGACCTGTTCGAGATCAAGCATGTCCGGCGCAAGGAGGGCCACTCCACCGCCACCGTCGGCGAGAACGAGCTGCGCCTGACCTACCGCCGGGAGAGGTTCCACCGCGAGACGGTCATCCGCACCAGCATGCCCGCGCACATCGAGGTCTCCGGCATGACCTACCGGGTCCGGGTCGGCCCGCGCGGCGAGTGGACGACGCGGCTGCACGTGTCCACAGTCGTCTACGGCGCGCGCGGCGAGGACATCCGGGCCAACCTCCCGCAGTACGGGGGCAGCCGCAGCCCGGACGCGATCCGGGCCGAGCAGGACGAGCTCGTCGCCCGGGCGCCCAAGCTCGGCTGCGACTGCCAGCCGCTGGCCGGGGCGTACCGGCAGAGCCTCCACGACCTGGCGGCGCTGCGCTACGAGTCGATCACCCTCGGCGTACGCCTGGTGGCCGCCGGCCTGCCGTGGTTCATGACGCTGTTCGGCCGGGACAGCATCATCACCTCGCTCCAGGTTCTGCCCTTCCTGCCGGAGCTGATCCCGCCGACCCTCATGATGCTGGCCGGCCTCCAGGGGCACCGGATCGACGACTTCCGGGACGAGGAGCCGGGCAAGATCCTGCACGAGCTGCGCTACGGCGAGACGGCGGGCTTCGAGGAACAGCCGCACTCGCCGTACTACGGCTCGGCCGACTCGACGCCGCTGTTCATCATCCTGCTCGACGAGTACGAGCGGTGGACCGGCAACGACAAGCTGGTACGGGGCCTGGAGGCCCAGGCCCGGGCCGCTCTCGCCTGGATCGACACGTACGGGGACCTGCTCGGCACCGGCTACCTCTGGTACCAGACCCGCAACCCGGACACCGGATTGGCGAACCAGTGCTGGAAGGACTCCTGGGACGCGATCTCGTACCGCGACGGCCGGTTCCCCGGCTTCCCCCGCGCCACCTGCGAGCTCCAGGGCTACGCGTACGACGCGAAGATCCGCGGCGCCCGGCTGGCCCGCAAGTTCTGGGGCGACCCCGCGTACGCCGACCGGCTGGAGCGGGAGGCGGCGGAGCTGAAGATGCGGTTCAACCGGGACTTCTGGATTCCGGAGCGGGAGTACTACGCGCTCGCCCTGGACGCCGACGGCCGGCAGGTGGACGCCCTCACCTCCAACATCGGGCACCTGCTGTGGAGCGGCATCGTCGACGAGTCGCGGGCCGGCCGGATCGCCGAACACCTGATGGGGCCGCGGCTCTACTCCGGTTGGGGCGTCCGGACCCTCGCCGACGACCAGGGGCGCTACAACCCCGTCGGCTACCACGTCGGGACGGTGTGGCCGTTCGACAACTCGATCATCGCCTGGGGGCTGTGGCGGTACGGCTTCCGCCGGGAGGCCGGGCAGATCTGCGAGGCCATGCTGGCCGCGTCCCCGTTCTTCGACGGACGACTGCCGGAGGCCTTCGCCGGCTACGAGCGGGACCTCACCGACTACCCGGTGGAGTACCCCACCGCGTGCAGCCCGCAGGCCTGGTCGGCGGGCACGCCGCTGCTGCTGCTCCGGGTGATGCTGGGCCTGGAGCCGCAGGGCGACCACCTGATCATCAACCCCGCCGTGCCCGAGGGGATGGGGCGGATCGAGCTGCTCGACATCCCCGGCCGCTGGGGCCACGTCGACGCCCTGGGCCGCAGCCGCGCCCCGCACGACCACCCGGGCGGCCGCTGACCACCTCCTCAGGCGGGGCAGCCGGTGTTGACGGAGACGACGACCTGGTCGCCCGAGAGGTCGGCGACGACCATGGCGGCGCCGCGCCGGTAGGCGTACGCCTGCGCGGTGTCCAGCATCGGGACGCGGGCCACGGAGGCGAGCGCGTCGGCCGGCGACGGCGGGGCCGGGATGGCGGCGGCGCGGGCGGTGCGGGCCGTGCCGCCGGTGGGGCACGGCGCGACGACCACCTCGGCGGCCGACCCGGGCGGGCCGCCGAGCGCCCGCAGCGCCGCGGCCAGGGCCTCGGCCTCGGCGCCGTCGGCGCCGACCGCCGGCGCGGTGTAGCCCTCGCCGACCGGCCGGCAGCCCGTGTCGGCGGTCAGCCGGACGAGGCCGTCCGCCTCGACCCCGCCGGAGACGGTGACGAACTCGCCCGCGTCGGCGCGCAGCCGGGGGCCGTCCTCCGCCGTCACCCGGACCCCGGCCCGCCAGCCCTCGGGGAGTCGGTCGGCGACC
Organism: Micromonospora sp. DT46; assembly: GCF_049841735.1. Lineage (NCBI taxonomy): Bacteria > Bacillati > Actinomycetota > Actinomycetes > Micromonosporales > Micromonosporaceae > Micromonospora > Micromonospora sp. DT46. The sequence continues at coordinate 558,444 of NZ_JBNCKW010000002.1, forward strand.
CGCTCCAGCAGCGACCGCTCCAGGCCGCTGGGAACGAACACGTCCACCCCGCGGGTCAGGGTGGCGCCCTCGGCGAACGGGGTGACGCGGCAGCCCCGGTCGACCACGGGCGGGGTCAGCACGGCGGTGTCGCCGGCCGCCGCGACCAGTGCGCCGACCGCGCGGTCGACGAGCGGGCCGGCCTCGGTCAGGGTGCGCTGCTCCCGGACGGTCGGCGGATCGTTGCGCACCGAGAGCCAGGTCAGCGCCGCCAGCAGCACCGCCCACGCCACCGTGCCGGCGAGCAGCCAGGGCAGCCACCGTCGGGGGGCCGCCGGCCGATCGGGACCGGTAGGCGGGGCCTGCCCCGCCGCTTCCACGCCGTTCACGGGGGCAATCGTGTCACGCCGGTCGACCGTGCCCGGAGACGGTCGCGGCCCGCCACCTGCGAAGGCGACGGGCCACGGACCGATCAGAGCGTGGAAGGGTCAGGAGGCGACCGTGACGGCGACCTCGTTGATGCCCCGGGCGGCGGTCACGGCGGTGTCGCCGTTGCCGTGCCGGGAGAGCGCCCGCAGGGTCCAGGCACCCGGCGCGGCGAAGAACCGGAACTGGCCGGCCGGCGAGGTCACCACCTCGGCGGTGAACTCACCGGTCGAGTCGAGCAGCCGGACGTACGCGCCCGGGACGGCCTCGCCCGCGTCGGAGCGGACGACGCCGGTGATCACGGTTTCCTTCTCCAGGTCCAGGCTCGCGGGCAGCGGGGCGGCCTGGTCGGGCGCGGCGCAGCCGGCAGCGGTGGGTGCGGTCATGGCTCAGGCCTCCCCGGGCTCGTCGCCGAGCGCGACCGGCACGCCGACCAGCGAGCCGTACTCGGTCCAGGATCCGTCGTAGTTCTTCACGTTGCGGTGGCCGAGCAGCTCCTGGAGCACGAACCAGGAATGCGAGGAGCGCTCGCCGATCCGGCAGTACGCGATGGTCTCGCGGCTGTCGTCCAGCCCGGCGTCGGCGTAGATCTTGCGCAGCTCGTCGTCGGACTTGAAGGTGCCGTCCTCGTTGGCCGCCTTGGACCACGGCACGCTGATCGCCGTGGGGATGTGCCCGGCCCGCTGCGCCTGCTCCTGCGGCAGGTGGGCGGGGGCGAGCAGCCGGCCGGCGAACTCGTCGGGGCTGCGCACGTCGACCAGGTTCTTGGTGCCGATGGCGGCCACGACCTCGTCACGGAAGGCCCGGATCGAGGTGTCCGGCTCCTGCGCCACGTACTGCGTCGCCGGGCGGGTCACCGCGTCCCCCACCAGCGGACGGGCGTCCAGCTCCCACTTCTTGCGACCGCCGTCGAGCAGCTTCACGTCGCGGTGGCCGTAGAGCTTGAAGTACCAGTACGCGTACGCGGCGAACCAGTTGTTGTTGCCGCCGTAGAGGATGACGGTGTCGTCGTTGCTGATGCCCCGCTCGGAGAGCAGCGCCTCGAACTGGCTCTTGTTGACGAAGTCCCGGCGCACCTGGTCCTGGAGGTCGGTCTTCCAGTCCAGCTTGATCGCGCCGGCGATGTGGCCGGTGTCGTAGGCCGAGGTGTCCTCGTCGACCTCGACGAAGACGACGCCCGGGGCGTCGAGGTTCTTCTCGGCCCATTCGGCCGAGACGAGTGCGGTGTCGCGACTCATCAGATCACTCCCTGGTGAGGATGGATGGTGAACCAGCACGAGGGCATCGAAAGTCGTGACGATCGCACCACGCGCGGGATCCACCGTATGGACGGATCACGGGTTCGTGCGACGGCGCCGCTGCCGGGCGTTGAAAGAGAGCACGGGAGAAGAAAAATCCCTGTGTGCCGGTGGCCGCTAGGCGGCCGAGGACAGCCCCGCCGTCAGATGACGGGGCGACACAGGCAGGTGGCCACGCGGCACAGGTCGACCGCGCGCCGTTTGGTGAGGAGCGTCCCCATGAGCAGGGAGCCTACCAGCCGGGAACGGCCACACCAGGGGGCCGACCAGCATCCGGGACGCACGTACTGGTAGCCCGGGGTGCAGGGAAGGGCGCCTTCCTGTCGCAATCGGTGGAGGAAGGGGCCCTTCCCGACCGGCAGGCGGACGCGGGCGCGGGCGGCTCGGGGCCGGGGCCGGAGGCGGTGGATCGGTCGGGTCGGTCAGCCGGCGGCGGAGTTGATCGGCACGTTCCGGGCGTCCGCGGTGACGGTCAGCCCCTCGGGCAGCGGCCGGACCTCCCGGACGGCGAGCTGGAACGGCAGCTCGGGCAGGGGCACGTCGATGGAGATGCTGCGGGCGTAGTTGCTGAGCAGCGTCCGGGCCAGCGGCAGGTTCGGCAGGCCGTCGGCGCTCAGGTCGTTGAACTTCAGCGCCACCTGCCCCTCCTTGCCGACCGTGATGTCGGCGGTGCCGGTCACGGTGAGACGCTGGCCGAGGATGTCGACCGGGGCGGTGACGGCCAGCCGGCCGTTCTGCTCGCCGAGGGTCAGCCCCGGCCGGTCGAGCAGCTTGGCGAGGCTGTCGTAGCTGATGGTGCCCGTCCCGTCGACGGTCTCGGCGACCACGTCGCCCTGCCCCGAGCGGATGGTGTCAAGCGAGGCGCGCACGTTGCGGGCGTCCACGTCGAGCTTCGGCAGCGCGACCGCGTCGCCGCGCACCGAGCCCTGCACGTCGCGCAGCGCGATGGAGATGCGCTCGTACCGGCCGTCGAGCACCTGGGTGAGGAACGGGACCCCGCCGACCTCCACCTCCGGCGGCGAGGACTGCGCCCCCTGCTTGGCGATCTCCTGTCGGACCTGGTCGGCGATGGCCCGCTCGGCCACCCCCACGGCGACCCGGTCGGCCACCACGATCAGTCCGCCCAGGACCAGCAGCAGCACGACGAGGGTGATGAGCACCTTGCGCCCGCGTCGCCGGGGCCGCTCCTCGTACGTGTCGTCGTGCGCCACGCCGCCTCCTGTCGTCAGTGCCGAGGGTGCCGCGGAGCGGCCCACCGGTGGTACCCGATCGGGGAAAAGCTCAACCGCCGCGTCAGAGAACGAGCTTGCACATGGCGTACGCGGCCGGCGCGGCCAGGGCGAAGCCACCGAGGGGCCCCTGCATGTGCCGGGCCACCCACATGGTCGGCGGCTCCCCCGCCATCAGCCGGCCCGCCTCGGCGTAGCCCACGGCAAGGTCGGCCAGCACGGCGGTGACCGCCGCGACCAGCCCGATGATCGCGGCCCGGGTCGGGGTGAAGGGCGTCACCAGGTAGCTGCCGAGGACGGCGCTGACCAGCGTGCCGACCATCGCGCCGGCGACCACGCCGGCCGCGCCCCGGGGCACCTGGGGGGCCAGCCGCGGCCACGGCGCGACCGCGTCGGTCAGCCGGGCGACGGTGAGCGCGACCGCGCTGGCGGTGAGGCACACCGTGATGGCCTGGGTGCCCGCCGGGATCCGGCTGAGCACGATCAGGGTGGCGAAGGCGACGACGCCGACCACGATCAGCAGGGTGCTGCCGAGCGAGTCGGTCACCCGCACCCGGTCGACCCGCCGGACGAGCTGGCCGAGCACCCCGAGGGCGAAGCCGCCCGCCGCGACGTAGCCCAGCGGCGCCAGGCCGGCGATGTCCGTCTGCACGGCCGCGGTGTCGGCCGCCACCGCGGCGGCGGCGCTGACGGCAGCCACCAGCAGCAGCGCGGGCGGTCGCATGGCCATCGTCCAGGCCAGCACGAAGAGCAACTGCACGCCGAAGACGACGAACGCGAAGGGCAGGCGGTGCCCCGGGCCGGCGGTCTGCGCCCCGAGCACCAGACCCACCCCGAGCAGCGCGGCGAACCCGGCGACGGTCAGCGCGAGCGGGCGGCGCACCTCGACCGGCTCCACCAGCTCCTCGTCCGGCTCGTCGTCCGGCTCGTCGTCGGGTCGCCGGGCCGGCTCACCGGCCCGCCGGGCGCGGCGCGGGCCGCTGCGCTCCCGGCGCTCGCCGTCGTCGTCGGGGGCCGGCCCGGTGCGCGGCGCCGGCGGCTGGCCACGGGACGGGCCGGACGGCCCGGGGCGGGGCCCGTCGGGCCACTGGTCGCGGCCGGTCTCGGGCGAGCTGGAGGGAAACACGCCCCGATCGTGCCAGACCCGCCGGCCGATGCGGGGGCCACGGTTTCGGCAACGTTAAAACCTGGGGTCACGATCAGGGGCAAGCCGGGCAAACGGGAAAGGACGTGGAGGCGCGACCGGGGCCTTCGGTTACGCTCAAGCCGTTACCCGCCCGTCAGCGACGCCGGGACCCACGCAAGTTCATCAGCGTCACGCCCCGCCACGGAGTGCGCTGGTCGCGCGCGGCCGACGGCCGCCGGGACGGAGGTGATCGTGGAGATCCTGCTGCTGGTGACCGCGCGCGCAGGCGAACCATCCGCTGTGCTGCCGGCGCTCGACCTGCTGCCGCACTCGGTCCGCACCGCGCCACGCGACGTCCGCACCCTGGTCGCCGGCCCCAGTCCGGACGCGGTGCTGGTCGACGCCCGCTCCGAGCTGAGCGAGGCGCGGGCGACCTGCCGGATGCTGCACGCCACCGGGCTCGGAGTGCCCCTGGTCGCGGTGGTCACCGAGGCCGGCCTGATCGCGCTCAACGCCGACTGGGGCGTCGACGACGTCATCCTCGCCGCCGCCGGGCCGGCCGAGGTGGAGGCCCGGCTGCGGCTCGCCGTCGGGCGGCTGAACAACGCCACCTCCGGGGCCGGCGGCTCGATCCGCGCCGGCGAGCTGACGATCGACCCGGACACCTACGCCGCGAAGCTCAAGGGCCGGCCGCTCGACCTCACCTACAAGGAGTTCGAGCTGCTGAAGTTCCTGGCCCAGCACCCGGGCCGGGTGTTCACCCGGGACCAGCTCCTGCGCGAGGTGTGGGGCTACGACTACTTCGGCGGCACGCGCACCGTCGACGTGCACGTCCGGCGGCTGCGCGCCAAGCTCGGCTCCGAGTACGAGTCGATGATCGGCACGGTGCGGCAGGTGGGCTACAAGTTCGTCGTACCGCCCTCGCGGTCCCTGCCGGAGAGCGAGCACGCGCCCCTGCCGGTCTGACCTCCCCGTCCCTTTCAGGGACGGTTTCGCATATGCCCTTTTTGCGCTGCTAGCCGGTTCTATTCTGACTGCCGGGTTTGCGACAAAAAGGGGGCGGCGGAGTGCGCATCGACCACGGGGGCGGCGGCGGATCGACACGATGGGGCCCACTGATCCGGGACCCCTCGGCCGCGCGCACCATCGGGCTCGTCACGCTGGTGGTCGCCGCGCTGCTCGGTTCCGCGTACGCCCTCGGGCGCAGCCTGGTCCCCGACCCGCCGACGTCCCGGTCCAGCGTGACCACCAGCGCCACCGGCCCGCACTACGCCGACCAGCCGCCGACGAAGGACACCCCGCGCCGGACCCCGGAGGGTGCGCCGAGCACCAGCCCGGCGGAGGCCGGGCAGGACGGCGGCGCCAGCCCCCAGGGCACGCCGTCGCCGGTACCGGCCGACGGGCCGTTCGGCGCGCAGACCACCAGCGGCACCTCGCTGGTCGCGCTGACCTTCGACGACGGACCGGACCCGCGGTACACGCCGCAGGTGCTCGCCCTGCTCCGCGAGCACCAGGTGCGGGCCACCTTCTGCGTGGTCGGCGAGAACGCCCAGCGCCACCCGGACCTGATCCGGGCCATCGCGGCCGACGGGCACACCCTGTGCAACCACAGCTGGAACCACGACGTCGACCTCGGCCGCCGGTCGCCGGCCGCCATCCGGGCGGACCTGCTGCGCACCAGCGAGGCGATCCGGGCGGCGGTGCCCGACGCGCCGATCGCGTACTACCGGCAGCCCGGCGGCGCCTGGACGGGCCAGGTGGTGTCGGTGTCCCACGAACTCGGCATGACGCCGCTGCACTGGACCGTGGACCCGGCAGACTGGGAGCTGCCGGGAGCCGGCCGGATCGCGGCGACGGTCGTGGCGGACGTCGTACCCGGCTCGGTCGTGCTGTTGCACGACGCCGGCGGCGACCGGCAGGGCACCGTGGACGCCCTGCACCGCATCCTGCCCGACCTGACCAGCCGGTTCGAGGTGGAGGCGCTGCCCGACGGGGGGACGTGAGCCGGCCGGCGGACGGCCCGACCACGGGCGGTCCGGCCGGGCGACCGCCGCACCGCCCCGGCGGCCGGCCGAGCGCGGCGGCGCGGGGATCGACCGGACTACGGTGACGACATGAGCAACCCCGAAGCGAGCAGCGGCCGGGTGACCCGGTCCGACCGCCTCAGCCCCACGGAGATCGCCGACGTGACGACCCTCGCCCGGGTCGCCGGCGACGCGGACGGGGCGGACCCGTTCGACGAGCACGTCCTGCTCCGGCTGCGCGACCCGGACGCGCCCGCCGTGCACCTGACCACCCGGGCGGACGACGGCACCCTGACCGGGTACGCGCACCTGGACACCACCGACCCGGGCGCGGGGATCGGCGTGGAACTGGTGGTGCACCCGGCGTACCGGCGGCACGGGACGGGCCGCGCGCTGGCCCGGGGCGTCCTGGCGGCGGCCGACGGCCCGCTGCGGGTCTGGGCGCACGGCGACCACCCCTCCGCCGCCGCGCTCGGCGTCGACCTGGGCCTGCGCCGGGCCCGGGTGCTCTGGCAGCTGCGCCGGCCGCTGACCGCCCCGATCCCCGACCACCCGCTGCCGGACGGGGTGACGCTGCGCGCGTACCGGCCCGGCGCCGACGACGAGGAGTGGCTGGCGCTCAACGCGCGGGCCTTCGCGGAGCACCCGGAACAGGGCCGCTGGTCCCCCGCCGACCTGCGGGTACGCCTCGACGAGCCGTGGTTCGACCCGGAGGGCTTCCTGCTCGCCGTCGACGGGTCCACCGGCCGGCTGCTCGGCTTCCACTGGACGAAGGTCCACGAACGACCCGGCTCGGCCCGGATCGGCGAGGTCTACGTCCTCGGCGTGGACCCGTCGGCCCACCGCGGCGGGCTCGGCCGGGCGCTGACCGCGGCCGGCCTGGCGTACCTGCGGGACCGGCGGGACCTGGACCGGGTGATGCTCTACGTCGACGAGTCGAACGCCGCCGCCGTCGCGCTCTACGAACGGCTCGGCTTCGCCCGCTGGTCGGCGCACGTCAACTACCAGTCGGCCTGACGTCGGCACGGGCCCGGGTCGCGACGGCCCGGGCCCGTGCCGCGCGCGCCGCCGCCCCGGAAGATCCCCATACTTCCGACAGCGGCAGCCGAGTTCACACAACGGACAACCCGCCCTCAGCGAGCGGTCATCTGCCCTGTCGCACCTGTTCACTCCCCGTTCACTTCCGACCGGCGAACCGGCTACCTGGCGCTCCTAACTTTTGGATCAGCCGGTGAGCGCCGGTATACCGGCCCCCCAATCCGGGGGCGAAGTCAGACGTGAAGGGAAACCCCTCAGGTGAAGCTCCAGCGGCACGGCACCCTCGCCTGCCTCGCTCTTACCGCGACGCTCGCTCTCAGCGCATGCGGCTCGGACAACAACGAGCCCGCGAGCAGCGCCTCCGCCTCCGGGTCGGCCGCCGCCGACTGCGCCACCGGCACGCTGAACACCCAGGGCTCGTCGGCGCAGAAGAACGCCATGGACGAGTGGATCAAGGCTTACCAGCAGAAGTGCTCCGGTGCCAAGATCAACTACGAGCCGTCCGGCTCGGGCGCCGGCATCCAGGCCTTCATCGCCGGCACCGCCGACTTCGCCGGCTCGGACTCCGCCCTCAAGGAGGAGGAGCAGCCGCAGGCCGACGCCAAGTGCGTCGGCGGCGCCGCGATCAACCTCCCGATGGTCATCGGCCCGGTCGCCATCGCCTACAACGTCAACGGCGTGGACAACCTCCAGCTCAAGCCGGCCACCCTGGCGAAGATCTTCGCCGGCAAGGTGACCAAGTGGGACGACCCGGCGATCAAGGCCGACAACCCGGACGCCAAGCTGCCGTCGACCGCCATCAACGCGGTGCACCGCTCGGACTCCTCCGGCACCACCGACAACTTCACCGACTTCCTGACCAAGACCGCCGCGTCCGACTGGACGTTCGGCAAGGCCAAGGAGTGGAAGGCCCCCGGCGGCACCGGCGCGGCGAAGTCCGACGGCATGGCCAGCGCCATCAAGGGCCAGGACGGCACCATCGGCTACGTCGAGTGGTCGTACGCCGAGAACGGCGGCCTGAAGACCGCCAAGGTCGGCAACGGCGCGGGCGAGTTCGCCGAGTTGACCGCCGAGTCGGCCGGCAAGACCATCGCCGGCGCCGAGGTGGTCGGCCAGGGCGACGACCTCAAGATGAAGATTGACTACAACACCAAGGAGGCCGGGGCCTACCCGATCGTCCTGGTGACCTACGAGATCGTCTGCTCCAAGGGCCTCGCCGCCGACAAGCTCCCGCTGGTCAAGGGCTTCCTCGGCCACGCCGCGAGCACCGCGGGCCAGGCCGACCTGACCGAGCTGGGCTACGCCCCGCTGCCCGAGACGGTCCGCGCCAAGGTCGAGGCCGCGGTCAAGAACCTCGCCTGAGCCGCCCGCACCGACACCGTCACCACCACCTCAACCCGAAGCGAGCGAGCAGATGGGTGAAACCCCCCACCGCTCGGCCCACGCCGGCACCGGCGGGACGCGCGTGACCGAAGGTCACGACCGGCCCGCCGGTGCCTCGGCGCGTCCGGCCGAGGCACCAGTCAGCACCCGTACCCCGGGCGGAGCCGGATTGGGCGGCGGCGGCGCGCTGCCCCGGGCCCGGGCGTTCGGCGCCGAACGGGCGTTCCGCGCCCTCACCCTGGGCGCTGGCGCCACAGTCCTGGTCGTCATCGCCGCGATCGCGGTCTTCCTCGTCGCCAAGGCGGTACCGGCGCTGGGAGCCAACACCGAGAGCTTCTGGACCTTCGAGGGCTGGTTCCCGAACGACGCGGAGCCGAAGTTCGGCATCGGGGCGCTCGCCTTCGGCACCGTGTTCAGCTCCGCGCTGGCCCTGCTGATCGCGGTGCCGGTGGCCCTGGGCATCGCGCTCTACCTGTCCCACTACGCGCCGCGCCGGCTCGGCACCACGCTGGGCTTCCTGATCGACCTGCTGGCCGCGGTGCCGAGCGTGGTCTTCGGCCTCTGGGGCCGCGACGTCTTCATCAATCCGGTGCGCGACTTCTCCGCCTGGCTGAACACGTACTTCGGCTGGATCCCGATCTTCGGCGGCGACGGCCCGTTCGGGAAGTCCATCATGCTGGGCGCGCTGGTCCTGGCGATCATGGTGCTGCCGATCATCACCTCGCTCTCCCGCGAGGTGTTCCTGCAGACCCCGACCGCCAACGAGGAGGCGGCTCTCGCCCTCGGCGCCACCCGCTGGGAGATGATCCGCACCGCCGTGCTGCCGTACGGCCGCCCCGGCATCGTCGCCGCGGTGATGCTCGGCCTGGGCCGGGCGCTCGGCGAGACCATCGCCCTGGCGATGACCCTCGGCATCACCTTCGGCATCTCGTTCAACCTCATCGAGAGTGGCGGCAACACCATCGCCGCCAACATCGCCAACACGTTCGGCGAGGCGAACGACACGGGGCGGGGCGCGCTGATCGCCTCGGGCCTGGTGCTCTTCGCCATCACGCTGATCGTCAACATCACGGCGCGGGCGATCATCCACCGCCGCCGGGAGTTCACGGAGTCGGCCGCATGAGCGAGCGTCAGCGAGCGAATCATCGTCACAGTGCGGCGGAGCCTCATGCCGCCACGGGAGCGAAGCGGAGTGGCGGCATGAGCGAGCGTCAGCAAGCGAATCATCGACACAAGTCACATGGCGCCGCGCAGCGGAGCGGAGTGGCGGCATGAGCGAGCGTCAGCGAGCGAATCATCGTCACAGTGCGTCACATGGCGCCGCGCAGCGGAGCGGAGTGGCGGCATGACCACCACCGTCGCACCGCACCGGACCCGCCCGCCCGCCCAGCCGCCCACCCTCAAGGCCCGGCGCCTGCCGAGGTACGCCGCGCCGGCCATCGCCGCGGCCGCCCTGCTGGTCGCCGCCGCCTTCGTGTACGGCACCGGCACCGGCGGCCCGGTGCTGGTCGTGGTGGTCGCCGCGCTGCTCTACCTGGCCGGCCTGTTCGCCGCCGCGAACCGGGTCGAGGGGCGGCGGTCGGCCCGCAACCGCACCTGGAGCGCGCTGATCCACTCCGCGTTCGTGCTGGCCGTCCTGCCGCTGGCCTCGGTGGTCTGGACGCTGGTCAGCAAGGGCGCCGAGCGCCTGGACGGCGACTTCTTCCTCACCTCGATGAACAACATCGGCGCGCGGGACCCGAACGGCGGCGCCTACCACGCGATCGTCGGCACGCTCCAGCAGGTCGGCATCGCCGCCCTGATCACCGTCCCGCTCGGCATCCTCTGCGCGATCTACATCGTCGAGTACGGCCGGGGCCGGTTCGCCGCCGCGATCCGGTTCTTCGTGGACGTGATGACGGGCATCCCGTCGATCGTCGCCGGCCTGTTCGTGCTGGCGTTCTGGGTGCTGATCGTCTCGCCGTGGTTCAACGACGGGCGGCCCAGCTTCTCCGGCTTCGCCGCCGCGCTCGCGCTGAGCGTGCTGATGCTGCCCACCGTGGTCCGCTCCACCGAGGAGATGCTGCGTCTCGTCCCGGCGCCGCTGCGCGAGGGGGCGTACGCCCTCGGCGTGCCGAAGTGGAAGACCATCCTGCGGGTCGTACTGCCGACCGCCCTGCCGGGCATCGTCACCGGCGTCATGCTCGCCATCGCGCGCGCGGCCGGCGAGACCGCCCCGGTGCTGCTGGTCGCCGGCGGCGGCGCGGCGATCAACTTCAACCCGTTCGAGAACAACCAGTCGTCGCTGGCGCTCTTCGTCTACCAGCAGGCCGGTGACGCGTCCCGGTACGCGCCGGCACGGGCGTGGACCGCGGCACTCACCCTGGTCGCCCTCGTGCTGATCCTGACCGTCGCGGCGAAGCTGCTGGCCCGTCGCAACCGGCTCGGCCGATGAACCCCGGAGGTACCACCACCATGGCCAAGCGCATCGAAGCCTCGGGCGTCACCGCCTACTACGGCGCCTTCAAGGCGATCGAGAACATCAACCTGACGGTCGAGCCGAAGACGGTGACCGCCCTGATCGGCCCGTCCGGCTGCGGCAAGTCCACCTTCCTGCGGTCGATCAACCGGATGCACGAGGTGCTGCCCGGCGCCCGGGTCGAGGGCAGCCTCACCATCGACGACCAGGACATCTACGACCGGGACGTGGACGTCACCGCCGTCCGGCGCATGATCGGCATGGTCTTCCAGCGGCCGAACCCGTTCCCCACCATGAGCATCTTCGAGAACGTGGTGGCCGGGCTGCGGCTCAACGGGGTCCGTAGGAAGTCGATCCTGGAGGAGGCGGCGGAGAAGGCGCTCCGCTCGGCCAACCTCTGGGACGAGGTCAAGGACCGGCTGGGCAAGCCCGGCGCCGGCCTCTCCGGCGGCCAGCAGCAGCGGCTCTGCATCGCCCGGACCATCGCCGTCGAGCCGCAGGTGGTGCTGATGGACGAGCCCTGCTCGGCGCTCGACCCGATCTCCACGCTGGCCATCGAGGACCTGATGTTCCAGCTCAAGGACAAGTTCACCATCATCATCGTCACGCACAACATGCAGCAGGCCGCCCGTGTCTCGGACCGGACCGCCTTCTTCTCCATCGAGAAGACCGGCGACCCGGGCCGCCTCATCGAGTACGACAACACGCAGAAGATCTTCAGCAACCCCGGCGTGAAGAAGACCGAGGACTACATCACCGGCCGCTTCGGCTGAGCCGTGGGGCGGTGGACCCCTTCTCTCGCTGCGGGGAAGGGGTCCTTCCCTCTCCGCGCCCGCGCCGGCACACCCGGCGGCACCGGAGGATCTGCTCTAGGGTCGGGTCGGAAACGCCCACCGGTCGCTGCGGAGGACGGGCATGTCTGGATATCCCCGGTTGCTGCACACCGTGCTCGACAGCACGAACCCACGGGAGCTCGCCGAGTTCTACCGGCAACTGCTCGGGCTGCGGTACCGGCCCGGTGACGAACCGCCGACGGACGGGACGGCCGACGACCGGGACTGGCTCGTGCTCAGAGACTCCGACGGGGCGGCCCAGCTCGCCTTCCAACTCGTCGACCGCCTGCCTCGGACCACCTGGCCCCGGCACGACGTGCCGATGCAGTTGCACCTCGACTTCACGGTCCCGGACGCGTCCGAGCTGGAGAGGCAGCGTGCGCGGGCGGAGGCCCTGGGCGCGAAACTCCTGATCGACCGGACCGACGACCCCGACGAGCCGCTGTACGTCTTCGCGGACCCGTCCGGTCACCCGTTCTGCATCTTCGTGGCCTAGCGCCGCCGCCCTCCCCGGCCCTGGTCCGCTGAGAGATCCTGGCAGGAACCGGCCCTTCCCGGGGCCGCTTCCTGCCAAGATCCGTAACGGGTCAGGCCAGCACGAAGCGGGGCTCGCCGTCGTCGGGCACGTCGAGGCGCGGGGTGACCGGGGTCGACGCGTCCCGGGTCGCCGCCGCGCGGGCCACGCCGGCCAGGTCGCCGCCGGCCGCCACCTGGGCCAGGTTCACCAGGGTGGGCGGGAGCATGGTCAGCTCGCCGGCCTCCGCCCGGGCCAGGGCGTCCGCCGGGCGGGCCCACAGGGTGTGGTCGGCCTCCCCGGAGACGTCCCGGGTCCGCTGCCCCTCCGGCAGCAGTGCCACGAAGAAGTACGTGTCGAAGCGGCGCGGCTCGAACTCCGGCGTGATCCACCGGCTCCACGGCAGCAGCAGGTCCGACCGGAGGGTGAGCCCGCGCCGGGCGAGCAGGTCCGCGAAGCCGCCCCGGCGCTGCTCCAGCGCCACCCGGTCGGCCTCCCAGTCGTCGCCGCTCACGTCGCCGACCACGGTCTGCGTGTCGGGGCCCGCGAGCAGGACCCCGGCCTCCTCGAAGACCTCCCGGGCGGCGGCGCAGACGACCGCCTGGGCGGCCTCCGGGGTCAGCCCCAGCCGCTCGCCCCAGCCGGCGGGCGTCGGACCGGCCCAGTCCAGGTGCGCCTGCGAATCCGAGGGGTCGACCCCGCCGCCGGGGAAGGCGTACATCCCACCGAAGGCCATCGCGGCGACCCGCCGGATCAGGTAGACCTCGAAGTCGTCGCCGGCGGGCCGGAGCAGCAGGACGGTCGCCGCGACCCGGGGCGGGGCCGGGGTGCCGCCCTCGGCGTGGAACCGGCGGGCGTGCGCCACGAGCGCCGGGGGTGCGGGGAAGCCGTCGGCGTCGATCGTCATGCGCCGAGCCTAGTTCCCGACGGGTGGATGACCACGCCGACGTCCGGTGATCTTCGCTAGCGTGGCCGCCATGACTCGTTGGGGCATCCTGTCCACCGGCCAGATCGCCGCCCGCTTCGCCGAGGACCTCCGGCTGGTGCCGGGCGCCGAACTGGTGGCGGTCGGCTCACGTACCGCCGAGAGCGCGCGACGGTTCGCGGCCCGGCACGGCGTGCCGCGCGCGTACGCCTCCTGGGCGGAACTCGCCGCGGACGACGAGCTGGACGTCGTCTACGTCGCCACCCCGCACGCCGCGCACCACCAGGCGGCCCTGACCTGCCTCGCGGCCGGCCGCGCGGTGCTGCTGGAGAAGCCGTTCACCCTCGACCTGGCGACCAGCGTGGAGCTGGTCGACACCGCCCGCGCGGCCGGGGTCTTCCTCATGGAGGCCATGTGGATGCGGACGAATCCACTGATCCGCCGGGTCTGCGAGCTGGTCGCGGACGGGGCGATCGGCACGGTGACCAACGTGCGGGCCGACTTCGGGTTGGCGGGGCCGTTCCCGCCGGAGCACCGGCTGCGGGCCCGTACGCTCGGCGGCGGCGCCCTGCTCGACCTCGGCGTCTACCCGGTCAGCCTGGCCCACCTGCTGCTCGGCGTGCCCGACCACGTCCGCTCCTGGGCGAAGCTCAGCCCCGAGAGGGTCGACGAGAACACCGGGATCGTCCTCGGCTACGACTCGGGGGCGGTGGCCGCGCTGACCTGCGGCCTGGTCGGGGCGACCCCGGTGACCGCCGCCGTCACCGGCACCGCCGGCCGGATCGAGCTGCCCGAGCTGTTCTTCCGCCCCGGTTCGGTGACCCTGCACCGGGCTGGCGCCGAGCCGGAGACGATCACCGGTGAGCTGGTCGGCGGCGGCTACCAGTACGAGGCAGCCGAGGTCCAGCGCTGCCTCGCCGAGGGCCTCCTGGAGAGCCCTCTGGTCCCCCACGCCGCCACGCTGGAGGTGATGGCGCTCCTCGACACCATCCGGGCCCAGATCGGCGTCGACTACTCCTGACGGGGAAGGGGCCCCTCGTCGACGAGGGGCCCCTTCGCGTACGTCAGCTGAAGAGCGGGCGGACCAGGAAGTACATCAGGGCGCCGATCGAGCCGGCGGCCGGGAAGGTGAGGATCCACGCCCCGACGATGTTGCCGGCCACGCCCCACCGGACGGCGGAGAGCCGCTTGGTGGCGCCGACGCCCATGATCGCCGAGGTGATCGTGTGGGTCGTCGAGATCGGCGCGCCGAGGACCAGCGCGTTGAAGTAGAGCACCCCGCTGGCGACGGTCTCGGCGGCGAAGCCCTCCGGCGGCCGGAGGTCGATGATCTTCCGGCCCAGGGTCCGGATGATCCGCCAACCACCGGCGTACGTGCCGGCGGCCAGCACGGCGGCCGACGTCCAGAACGCCCACTCCGGAATGAAGCTGGGGTCGTCCTGGTAGCCGCCGACGTAGAGGGCGAGCACCACGATGCCGATGGTCTTGGCGGCGTCCTGCATGCCGTGGCCGACCGACATGGCGGCGGCGGACGCGGTCTGCGCCCAGCGGAAGCCGCGGTTGAGCCGGCCCGGATGCCCCTTCCGGAAGATCCACTGCACGGCGATCATGACGATGTAGCCGAGCACGAAGCCGACCATCGGCGAGAGGACCATCGGGATGATCACGCTCTCCCCGATGCCGGTCCAGAGCACCGTGCCGGACGCGGCGACGGTCGAGCCGACCAGGCCGCCGATCAGCGCGTGCGACGAGGACGACGGCAGGCCGAAGTACCAGGTGACCAGGTTCCACACGATCGCGCCGATCACGCCGGCGAAGACGATGCCGAGGCTCGCCGTGCCGGTGGGCAGTTTCACCAGCCCGCTGCCGACGGTCTTGGCGACCTCGGCGCCGAAGTGGGCGCCGATGAAGTTGCCGACCGCCGCCATGGCCAGGGCCACCCGGGGTGTGAGCGCCCGGGTGGAGATGCTGGTCGCGATCGCGTTGGCGGCGTCGTGGAAGCCGTTGGTGTAGTCGAACGCCAACGCCACCGCGATCACCGCCAGCACGGCGATGAGTTCGGGACTCACAGGATCAGGACTCCTTGACCGCGATGGTCTCGACGGTGTTGGCCACGTGCTCGAAGGCGTCGCAGGCGGCCTCCAGCTCGTCGGCGACCTCCTTCATCTTCAGCACGGTCAGCGCGTCGTACTCGCCGGAGAAGAGGCGGACCAGCAGCATCCGGTACACCTGGTCGCCGTCGTTCTCCAGCCGGTTGCACTCGATCCAGTAGTCCTCGAGATCCTTCATCGACTTCAGGCGCGGCATCGCGTCGGCGGTCAGCTTCGCCTGCGCGTCCAGGACGTTGACCATCTCGTGCATCTCGCGGGGCAGCGAGGGGAGCTTGGTCAGGCCGTAGAGGTAGAGCAGGTTGCCGACCGCTTCGAGGTGGTCCATCACGTCGTCGAGCAGCGACCCGAGCCGGTAGATGTCCTCCCGGTCGAACGGCGTGATGAAGGTTGAGTTGATCTTCTTGTACAGCTCGTGGGTGATCTGGTCGCTGTCGTGCTCCACCTCGGTGAGCCGCTCGCTGACCGACTGCACCTCCACCCCGGGCAGGGCCAGCTCGTTGAGCAACTCGGTGCCCTTCACCAGGTTCTGCGCGGCCCTGGTGAAGAGCTCGTAGAAGGCGCCCTCGTTCGGGCGGAAGGAAAACTTCACAGCACGGACCTCGTCGTGTCGGTGGAAGGGTGGCGGTCGCCCGGAGGGTGCCCGCCTGGGAATGCTAGAAAACGACGGAACCGGGAATCGCGCGGCCTCCCCCAGGTCAGGCCACATTCACCGGTCGTTCACCTGCTGTTCACCTACGCCGTTCTCTCCGATCCCAGCAGCCGCTCCCGTTCGCGCCGGACGTCGAAACCGGCAGGCGGATACCCGAGATCGAGGGTGTCGAACGTCTCGCGGAGCAGGTGCGCGACGGCCCAGTCGCGGTACCACTTGCGGTCCGCCGGCACCACGTACCAGGGCGCGGCGTCCGTGCCGCACCGGCCCAGGGCCTCGGCGTACGCGGCCTGGTAGTCGTCCCAGCGGGCGCGGGCGTCGACGTCCGAGGGGTCGTACTTCCAGTGCTTGCGCGGCTCGTCCAGCCGCTCCAGCAGCCGCCGGCCCTGCTCGGCGTACGAGATGTGCAGGAACACCTTCACCAGGGCCACCCCGGCCTCGGCCTGCTCCCGCTCGAACGCGTTGATCTCGTCGTACCGGGCCTGCCAGATCGACTCGGGCACCAGCGACTCGACCCGCGCCACGAGCACGTCCTCGTAGTGCGAGCGGTTGAAGACCCCGACGTACCCGGGCGGCGGCAGCGCCCGCCGGATCCGCCACAGGAAGTCGTGCCGCAACTCCTCGGGAGTGGGCGGGCCGAACGAGCGGAGGTGCAGGCCCAGCGGGTTCATCGCGCCGGCCACCCGCTTGACGGTGCCGTCCTTGCCCCCGCTGTCCATCGCCTGGAGCACCAGCAGCACCCGGCGCCCACCCGCCCCACCGGCCGCCGCGTCGGACCCGCCCGCACCGGCGGCCGCGCCGGCGGGTCGAGCCGCCGACTGCCGGGCCTTGGCCTCGGCGAAGAGCATCTCCTGCTGGCTGCCCAGTTCCGCGCCGATCAGCGTGAGCTGGCCACGGGCCCACTCCTTGCGCTGCGGGCCGGTCACCTCCCGCCCCGGCAGCCCGGGCGTCGACCGGGGATCGACCGCCCCGAGATCGACCGCCCCGCCGGGCGCCACCCGGAGCAGCTCCCGCATCGTCCCTCCGACCGGCCCCACGACGACGTCGGCCCGGCCCACGGCATCGCGGCGCACGCCGCTCCCCTCGACCCCTCGCATCACCGGATCATCACCCACATCCGCCCCACCCGCCCGCCAACCCCGACCCCGGCCCGCACCATGAGCCGCCGATCATGCACTTGTGGCGGGCGGAATCGCCTGCTTGGTCCGTTACGCGGGGCACCACGACTGCATGATCGACGGCGGTCTTGGGGGTGTGGGGGGCGGGGCGGGAGAATCGCGGGCGGGCGGGGCGGTACGCGCCCCGGCAGTGGAGCGGGGGCAGCGTGCGGGAGATGGTGGCGGAGTTCGAGGCCGAGCGGGGGCGGCTGCTGGGGGTGGCGCACCGGATGCTGGGCAGCCGCAGCGAGGCCGAGGACGCCGTGCAGGAGACCTGGCTGCGGTACGCCGCCGCGCTCGCCGACCCGGCGGCCCGCGCCGAGATCCGGCACCTCGGCGCCTGGCTGACCACCACCTGCGCCCGGATCTGCCTGGACGTGCTCCGCTCGGCGCGGGTACGGCGGGAGGCGTACCCCGGCCAGTGGCTGCCGGAGCCGGTGGTGACGCCGCTCGACCAGGGCCCGCGCCCCGACGGCTTCGCGCCCGACCCCGCGGAGCGGGCGGTCCGCGCCGATCAGGTCGGCACCGCCCTGCTGGTGGTGCTGGAACGCCTCGCACCGGAGCAGCGGGTGGCCTTCGTGCTGCACGACGTCTTCGCCGTGCCGTTCGCCCAGATCGCCGAGGTGCTCGGTACGACTGACGCCGCCGCCCGCCAGCTCGCCTCCCGGGCCCGCCGGGCGGTGCACGCGCCCGACGCGCCCCGGCACACCGCCGACGCGGTCGAGCAGCGTCACGTGCTCGCCGCCTTCGTGACCGCCGTCGAGTCGGGCGACCTTGCCGCGCTGGTACGGGTGCTCGCCCCGGACGTGGTCGCCGTCGGCGACAGCGGCGGCCACTTCCCGGCGGCCCGGCGGCCGGTGCTCGGGGCCGACGCGGTGGCCCGCTTCCTCCTGGGCCTGTTCGGGCGTGCCGGGCGCTACGGCGGGACGCTGCGCTCCCGTCGGGTGCTCGTCGACGGCGTCGAGGGCCTGCACCTGGAGACCCGGCACTCGGACGGGCGACCGCTGCGGGTGGTGGCCGCCCTCACGGTGGACGAGGGCCGGGTGACCGGGGTCTTCCACCAGCTGAATCCGGAGAAGCTGGGCGACCTGCCGCCGCTGGCGGAGGAGGACGGCTGGCCGCCGCGCTGGTGACGGCCCGGGGGCCGGTGCCGGCGGGTCAGACCACCAGGGCCAGCCACTTCCGGTACGACGTGGCGAACGGCTCGGTGCCGTCGCCCAGTGCCCCGAGCAGCCACCGGGCCGCCGCCTCGGCCTGCGCCACCACGTCGTCCGGGTAGCCGAAGCGGGCCCGGTGCTCGGCGAACTCGTCCTCGTCGCGCAGCTCCACCAGGCCGGTGGTCCGGCGGCGCACCACGTCGAGGTCGAGGTCGATGAGGTGGACGGTGTCGTCGTTCTCCCAGCGGGCCGGGCTGGCGATGTCGCAGTAGACCTCGCTGGTCCGTGGCGGCGGGTTGAACATGCCGGTCCACCAGGCGTGGTGCGGCACCAGGAGGACGAACGGGATCTGCTCCACCGACGGGCGACCGTGGTAGACGGACTTCGTGCCCTCGGTCACGCCGAGCCAGACGCCGAGCTCGTCCTCGGCCAGCCGGCGGGCCGGGTAGTCGCGGTGGGCGCTGCCGTCGTACTTGCGGTAGATCACGCGGACCACGTCGCTCGGCATGAGTCGCACCCTAACCGATACCGCCCATCCGTCGCCGCACGGAAGTAACCGGACGCGGTCGGTGGGAGACCGTACCGTGACGACGCCACGCCCGGATCGGCGCGGCCGGTGTCGGGGACGGCGGGTACCGTCGCACGGTGACTCCGCGCCTCGCCACCGGTTCCGCCGCCCCCTCGCCCCGCACCGGAGGCCGGCGACGGGGCACCCGGCCGAGCGGGGTGGAGCTGCTCGCCGCCGCGGTCGGCGCGGTGCCGGGCGGGGCGGCGCGTCCCGGCCAGCAGCAGATGGCGACCGCCATCGAGGAGTGCGTGCAGGCGCGGGAGCACCTGCTGGTGCAGGCCGGCACGGGCACCGGCAAGTCGCTGGCCTACCTGACGCCCGCGCTGACCGTGGACGGGCCGGTGGTGGTCTCCACGGCCACCCTGGCGTTGCAGTCCCAGCTGGTCGACCACGACCTGCCCCGGCTCGCCGACGCCGTGGAGCCGGTGCTCGGCCGGCGGCCCACCTTCGCGGTGCTGAAGGGGCGGCACCACTACCTCTGCCTGGCCCGGCTAGACAACTCCACAGAGGACGAACCGGAGGACACCCTCTTCGACGCCCCGGCGGCGCGCCCCGGCGGCGGCACGAAGTGGCTCGGCGAGGCGGGTCGGCTCGGCAAGCAGGTGCAGCGGCTGCGCGACTGGGCGGAGAAGACCGACACCGGCGACCGGGACGAGCTGGACCCGGGCGTCGACGACCAGGCCTGGCGGCTGGTCTCCATGCCGGCCCGGGAGTGCGTCGGCGCGTCCCGCTGCCCGTTCGGCGCGGAGTGCTTCGCCGAGGCGTCCCGGGCCCGCGCCCGGGAGGCCGACATCGTGGTCACCAACCACAGCCTGCTCGCGGTGGACATGCTCGCCGGCCGGCACATCGTGCCGCCGCACAAGCTGCTCATCGTCGACGAGGCGCACGAGCTGGCCGACCGGGTCTCCTCCGCCGCGCAGGCCGAGCTGGTGCCGGAGCTGATCGACCGCTCCGCGAAGCGGGCCCGCCCGCTGCTGCGGCCGGACGTCGCCGAGTCGCTGACCGCGGCCGGCGACGCCCTGGCCGTCGGGCTGGCCGAGGCGCCGGCCGGGCGGATCACCTCAGGGCTGCCGTCCCCGCTGCGCGAGGCGTGCACCCTGCTCGACGCGGCCACCCGGGCGGCCCTCGACGCGATCGGCGACGTCAAGTCCGACGACCCGGACCCGGTGCGCAAGCAGCAGGCCAAGGCCGTGCTCGACGAGCTCTCCGCCACCGCGCAGCGGCTGCTGGAGGAGGCCGACCACGACGTGGCCTGGGTGGAGAAGAACGACAACACCGGTCGCCGGGCGCTGGTGGTCGCGCCGCTCTCGGTCGCCGGCACGCTCGCCACCCACTTGTACGAGGAGCGCACGGTCGTCGCCACCTCGGCGACGCTGACGCTGGGCGGCCGGTTCGACACGGTGGCCCGGGCGCTGGGCCTGGAGGCACCCCCGGCCGACCCGCCGTCACCGGCCGCCGCCGCCATGGCCGCCCGGTCGGCCGGGCGCACCGGCGGCACCGGGCCGGCGGAGGGCAGCGGAGCGACCGGGGGCGGTGCGGCGACCGGCACGGCGGGGGCGCCGGCCACCTCGGGGCCGGGCTGGCGTTCCCTCGACGTCGGCTCGCCGTTCGACTACCCCCGGCAGGGCATCCTGTACGTCGCCGCGCACCTGCCCCGGCCCAGCGTCTCCGGGCTGCCCGACGCGGCCGGCGAGGAACTGCTCGAGCTGGTCACCGCGCTCGGCGGGCGTACCCTCGGCCTCTTCTCCTCCCGGCGGGCCGCGCAGCAGGCGGCGGAGCTGCTGCGCGCGCGGACCGACCTGCCGGTCCTTCTTCAGGGCGAGGAGGCGCTGCCGCTGCTGGTACGCCGGTTCCGGGAGGAGAAGTCCAGCTGCCTGTTCGGGGTGATGTCGCTCTGGCAGGGCGTCGACGTGCCGGGCGACGCCTGCCAGCTGGTGGTCATCGACCGGCTGCCCTTCCCCCGGCCGGACGAGCCGCTGGCGGCGGCGCGGGCCGCGGCGGTGGACGCCGGCGGGGGGTCGGGTTTCGCGGCGGTCAGCGTGCCGATCGCCGCGATCCGGCTGGCCCAGGGGGTGGGGCGGCTGATCCGGTCGACGGGCGACAAGGGCGTGGTGGCGGTCCTCGACTCGCGCCTGGAGACGGCCCGGGGCTACGGGCCGTTCCTGCGCCGGTCGCTGCCGCCGTTCTGGTACACCACCCGGCCGGAGGTCGCCCGGGGCGCCCTCGACCGCCTCGCCAAGGTCTGACCGTCAGGGCGCCTGGGAGGCGACGACGACGGCGTCGGGCGGGGTGTCCGGAACGGTGCGGGCGGCGAGCCGGCGGACGGCCGTGTTGAGCACGGCGATCAGCGGCACCGAGACCAGCGCGCCGGTGATCCCGGCGAGGACCACGCCGGCCGCGATGCCGATGATGACCGCGAGCGGGTGGATGGCCACCGCCCGGCCCATGATCAGCGGCTGGAGGAGGTGCCCCTCCACCTGCTGCACCCCGATCACGGCGCCCAGGATGATCAGTGCGGTCACCGGGCCGCTGTCGACCAGCGCGACCAGGACCGCGACGACGCCCGACAGGGTCGCACCGACGATCGGGATGAACGCGCCGAGGAAGACCAGCGCGGCGAGCGGGAAGGCGAACGGGATGTCGAAGATGACCAGGAAGACGCCGATGCCGACCGCGTCGATGAACGCGACCAGCACGGTCGCCCGGACGTAGGCGACCAGCGTCGCCCAGGACGCCCGCCCGGCGTCGTCGACCTTCCAGCGGGCGGCCACCGGCAGGAGCCGGACCAGGAAGCGCCAGATCTTGTTGCCGTCGCGCAGGAAGAAGAACGTGGCGAAGAGCACCAGCAGCGTGCCGGTCAGCACCTCAGCCAGCGTGGCGGCCGTGGAGAGGGCGCCGCTGGTGAACTTCTCGGTGTTGTTGTTGATCCACTTCTGGCCCTCCTCGATGTAGTTGTCGAGTTGGCCGTCGGAGAGGTGCAGCGGGCCGGTCTTCAGCCAGTCCTGGATCTGCCGGACGCCCTCGGAGGACTTCTTGCTCAGCTCCGGCACGCCCTGGATGAACTCGTTCACCACCAGGGTCAGCGTCCCGATCACCGCGGCCAGGCCGCCCACCAGCACCACCGCCGTCGCCATGGACCGGGGAAGGCGGGCCCGCAGCAGCCAGCCGACCGCCGGCGCGAGCAGCGCCGAGAGCAGCAGCGCGACGGCCAGCGGGATGACCACGATCCGGACGGTGCCGACGACCTTCAGCAGCGCCCAGGCCACGACGCCGATCACGATCAGCCGCCAGGACCACGCGGCGGCGATCCGCAACGCGTGCGGCACGTCCGCGTCGTCCCGGCTGGAGGTGGAGTTGTGCATCGCCCCGGGCGGCGGGGCGCCGACCACGGTCGCGGAGGGCGCCGCCACCGGGCCGGGGGACGTCGGCGAGGCCACGCCGGCCGACTCGGGGCCGTCGACCGGATCCGTACGGCGTGCCCGCGCCGCCTCCCGGCCCGACTCGTACGCGCGACGGAGCCGTCCGCGGATCTGCTCGAAGCGGCTCAAGCGCACCTCCTGGCATGAGACCGGCCCGCCCACGCCGGTGGGCGGACAGGATACGTCCGACGACGCCACCGTAGGGCAGGTCCGCCACACATTGCCCCCGGCCCCCGGCGCGTAACCGCCCACGGCCCGCCGACCGGGACACGGTAGCGTCTGCGGCGTGACCGCCGACGAGAATCTCGACTCCAAGCTGCCGATCCGCCTGCTGCACGACCGTGTGCTGGTGCGGATGGAGGGGAGCGAGGGTGAGCGACGCTCGACCGCCGGCATCGTGATTCCGGCGACCGCCGCCGTGGGCAAGCGGCTGGCCTGGGCCACGGCCGTGGGCGTGGGGCCGAACGTGCGCGCCATCGTCTCGGGCGACCGGGTCCTCTTCGACCCCGACGACCGCTCCGAGGTCGAACTGCACGGCCGCGGGTACGTGCTGCTGCGCGAACGCGACGTGCACGCCGTGGCCGCCGAGCGGGTCGAGAACGACTCCACCGGCCTCTACCTCTGAGCCCACCCCCGGCCCGCCCGCCCGGATGAGGGCGCCGGTGCCGTTTGCGTCGCCCCCCGCCGGGAAGCCAGCCGCATCACCGGCCCTGGGGAGGGACGCGATGCCGGTACTAGTGAAGAAGATTCTGCTCTGGGGGAGCGTCGCGTTCCTGATCTACTTCATGGCCTTCCGGCCGGAGGGCGCGGCGGAGATGTTCAAGGCGATCGGGGCGGGACTGATGGCGATGGCGCAGGGTCTCGGTGACTTCCTCACCAGCCTGATGACCTGACGACCGGGCTCAGGGGCCGCCGGGGTGCCACGGCGCCGGCGGCTGCTGGCCGTACCAGCCGGGCGGGCCGAAGCCGGCCGGCGGTGGCGGGGGCGGCGGGACGAGCACCACCGGGATCGGCACGACGGGCTCGTCCGGCGCCTCGACCGACCGCTGCGTGCCGTCCGGGAACCGCAGGTGGTAGCGGTGCCCGTCCCAGATGCCCGCCGGCACCTGCGGGTCCCGGCCCACGAAGAACGACCGGTACGCGCCGATCGCCTCCAGCAGCTCCCGTTCCTCCCGCGCGGTCCGCTCCCGGTCCGCCGGACGCCGGTCCAGGCCGCGCAGCGCGCCGTCGCGCAGCAGCGCCAGCCGGGTCGCCGCGAACTGGTAGCCGCGCATCGCCCTCAGCCCGCCGTCGCCGGCCACCCGCTTGGCCCACACCCGGGCCGCGTGCCGCCGCCCCAGGCTGCTCAGCGCCGCCACCTCCGGTGGGGTGAGCCAGCCCGCCCGCACGTAGTCCGGCAGCATCCGCTCGGTGAGCCGCCCCTCCCAGGCCCGGAGCCACAGGGCGAGCCCGACCATGGCGAAGAAGACCGGCACCATCACGCCGATGAAGCCGTACAGCATGATCAACGCCTGGCCGGTGGCCTGGGTGAGCGTCGGCAGCAGGTTCCACAGCCCGTGCAGCATCATCGCCAGCAGCAGGCCGGCGAGCGGGGCGAGCACCCGGACCCACCGGCTGGCGGTGCGCGCGGCGATGCCCAGCCCCACCCCCGTCATGGAGGTGAAGAGCGGGTGGGCGAAGCCGAAGAGCAGGATCCGGACGATGAAGATGGCGATGACCTGCTGGGTGCCGGTCGCCGGCCCGTACCGCTCCGCGCCGCTGGCGTAGCCGTGGCCGCCCAGGTAGAGGATGTTCTCCACCATGGCGAACCCGATCGCGGAAAGCCCGCAGTAGACCAGCGCGTCGGTGATCCCGGAGATCTCCCGCCGGCGGAAGATCAGCAGCAGGATCGGCCCGATGGCCTTGGTCAGCTCTTCGATGAACGGCGCGACCAGCACCGCGGTCAGCGCGGTCGGCAGCCCCCAGTCCTCGAACAGCCCGGCGGAGAACTCGTTGACGGTCAGCGACGCCGCGGTGGAGACGAACGCGCCCCAGGCGAAGCAGAAGATCAGGTACTTCAGGGGCTCCGGCTCGTAGCGGTCCAGCCAGAGGAAACAGGCCACCAGCACCGGAACCGGGAGGATCGCGGCGGCCACGCCGATCAGCAGCGCCTCGACGCCCAGGTTCTCGCCCAGCGTGAAGAGCATGAACAGCGCGCACGCCGCGATGAACAGGACGGCACCGGCCAGCACCAGGGCCCGACGCCACCCCAACCGACGCAGCGGCATCCCGGGCCCCGCCACACCGGGCGGCGGAACGGCGGGCGCGGTCGGCGACGGCGGCAGAGATGCGCCGGGCGGGGTGTCGGCCATGCGGTCAGCGTAGCCATCCCCGGCCGCCTGGTCCGGCCGCATTCACCCGGCTATGCTGCGGGCAGGTCACGAGCGCCAGCGTCAAGCCCCGGCTTGCTGGCCGGCAACCCTCGTCGAGTTCGCGGTGGGGTGCCCCGGGTGATGACCGGGCCCGGCCCGATCGCGTGCCGGGCAAGCGCGGACCCCGCCCGTGTGCGCCCACCCGGGGTCCCTGGACCCGGAGGTCGGCCATGACCGTCACCCTCGTACCCCCGCCCGCGCCGCAGCCGCCCGCCGTCGCCGACCCGCTCGACGTGCTCGGCGTACCCGGCCAGGTGAACCTCGACTACGCGGCCACCGCGCCCTGCGCGCGGGCCGCGGCCGACGCGGTGGCCGAGCTGCTGCCCTGGTACGCCAGCGTGCACCGCGGCGCCGGGGCGCTGTCGCGGCGCTGCACCCTCGCCTACGAGCGCGCCCGGCAGGCGGTCGGCGACTTCCTCGGCGCCCGCGCCGGCGACCACGTGGTCTTCACCCGCAACACCACCGACGCGCTGAACCTGCTGGCCCGGGCGCTGCCCGCCGGCACGACGGTGGTCACCTTCGGCGGGGAGCACCACGCCAACCTGCTGCCCTGGCCGCGTGGCTCGGTGCGGCTGCCGGTGCCCCCGGATCCCGCCGGGGCCCTCCGCGCGCTGGACGCGGCGCTCGGCGAGCTGCGCAGGCCGGACCCGTCGGGCCCCCGCAGCGCGCAGCAGGGCCCGCCCGTGCTGGTGGCGGTGACCGCCGCGAGCAACGTGACCGGGGAACGCTGGCCGGTGGCCGAGCTGGCCCGGGTGGCCCGGCGGCACGGCGCCCGGATCGCGGTGGACGCCGCGCAGCTCGCCCCGCACGCGCCGGTGGACGTCGCCGCCCTCGACGTCGACTACCTCGCGCTCTCCGGCCACAAGCTGTACGCCCCGTTCGGCGCGGGGGTGCTCGTCGGGCGCGCGGACTGGCTGGACGCCGCGCCGCCGTACCTGGCCGGCGGGGGCGCCACCAGCCACGTCGGGGCGGCCACCCACGACGTACGGTGGGCGACCGGCCCGGCCCGGCACGAGGCGGGCACCCCGAACCTGCTCGGCGCGGTCGCCCTGGCGGCGGTCTGCACCGCGCTCGCCGACGCGGACCGGGCCGCCCTGCACGACGCCGAGCAGGCTCTGCTGACCCGGCTGCGCGAGGGCCTCGCGGCCCTGCCGCACGTGCTGGAGCTGCGCATGTTCGGGCCGGCGGCGCCCCGGGTAGGGATCGTGTCGTTCGTGGTGGCCGGCCGGGACTCGACGCAGGTGGCGGCGGAACTCGCGGCGGCGTACGACATCGGGGTGCGCGACGGCCTCTTCTGCGCCCACCCGCTGGCCCGGCGGCTGCTGGACGAGGCGGCCGCCCGCAGCGGCCGGCGGGATCTGCCGCCGACCGCCCTGCGCGCCAGCATCGGCCTGGGCAGCACCACCGGGCACGTGGACCGGCTGCTCGCCGCCCTCGCCGCGCTGGCCTGACCGACCCGGGAGCACCCGCCGGCCCACTCCCGCAGGCTGAGCTGAGCGGTCGCCGGGGAGCCGTCGGCGACCGGGGCAGGTCAGGTCGGGGCGGTACGAGCCCCGCATCGCCCGGGGCGGGGCGCGTCCCCCGTCAGGCCTTCCCCACCGCGGGTGCCGGCGTGCGGTCGCGGATGCGCTGGATCAGCACCACACACGCCAGCACGGCCACCGCCGCCGCGATCGAGGCAGGGGTGACGGCCTCGCCGAGCAGCAGCGCCGACCAGGCCAGGGTGAGCACCGGCTGGGCGAGCTGGATCTGCCCGACCTGCGCGATGCCGCCCCGGGCCAGGCCCGCGTACCAGGCGAAGAAGCCCAGGAACATGGAGACCACGGTGAGGTAGCCGAACGCCGACCAGGCGACGGGGTCGGCGCGCGGCGGGGCGGCCACGGCGGCGACGACCATGACGGGAACGGTGACGGGCAGCGAGAGCAGCAACGCCCAGCAGATCGTCCGGGCGCCGCCCAGCTCGCGGGCGAGCGCGCCGCCCTCGGCGTACCCCAGGCCGCAGAGCACGACCGCCGCGAGCAGGAACAGGTCGGGCGGGGCGAGGGCCCCGCGTACCGCGCCGCTGGCGCCGAGGAAGGTGAGCACCGCCAGCAGACCGCCGGCGCTGGCGGCCCAGAACAGCGGCGGCGGTCGCTCGCCGGCCCGCAGCACCGCGAACACGGCGGTCATGGCGGGCAGCACGGTGATGACGACCGCGCCGTGCGCGGAGGTCTGGGTGATGAGCGCCAGCGAGGTGAACAGCGGGAAACCGACGACGACGCCGAGGGCGACGACCGCCAGCCGCCGCCACTGACCGCGCGTGGGCCGCGGGGCGCCGGTGGATCGCAGGTACGCCCATGCCAGCAGCGCCGCGCCGACGGCCCGGCCGAAGGCGACGAACCACGGGTCGAGCTGTTGCACGGCGACGCGGGTCGCGGGCAGCGACATGCTGAAGGCGAGCACGCCCAGCGCGCCGAGGGCGAGGCCGACCGTCCGGTCCGCCGTTACCGTGGTTCTGGCAGTAGCGCTACTGTTCCCGTTCATGAATGACGGTAACGCAGCCGACCGCGTCGCCCAAGACCTGCGCGGGCTTGCGGCTGCCGCGGATCCCGGCACGCGGCTGCCCTCGGTGCGCGAGCTGACCGCCCGGCACCAGGCCTCCCCGGTCACCGTCGCCGAGGCCATCCGCCAGCTCGTGGCCCAGGGAATGGTCGAGACGCGACCCGGCAGGGGCACCTTCGTGGCCGCCCCGCCACGCGAGTGGCGCGCCCCCGACCTCTCGTGGCAGACCGTGGCGCTCGGCCCCCGCCGGCCGGGCGAGGACGAGATGCAGGCGCTACTGGCGTTACCGCCCGCAGGAGCGATCCCGCTGTCCGGGGGCTACCTGGACGGCGAGCTGCAACCCGCCGCCGCGCTCGGGGCCGCGCTCACCCGCGCCGCCCGGCAGCCCGCGTCCTGGCAGCGCGGGCCGGCCGAGGGGCGCGAAGACCTGCGCGCCTGGTTCGCCCGCGAGGCCGGGGTCGGGCTGCGCGCCGAGGACATGGTGGTCTGCCCGGGCGGACAGGCCGCCCTGTCGTCCGCGCTGCGGGCGCTCGCCGCGCCCGGCGACACCCTGCTCGTCGAGTCACCGACCTACCTGGGCGCGCTGGCCGCCGCCCGGGCGGCCGGCCTCCGGGTGGTGCCCGTGCCCGCCGACGCCGACGGAGTACGCCCCGACCAGCTCGCCGCCGCGTTCGCCCGCACCGGCGCCCGGCTGTTCTACTGCCAGCCGCTGTACGCCAACCCGCACGGCGCGACGCTCGCGGAGGACCGCCGGGCCCGGGTCGCCGAGGCCGTACGCGACGCCGGGGCGTTCCTCATCGAGGACGACTACGCCCGCGACCTCACCATCGACGGCCAGGCCCCGCCGCCGCTGGCCGCCGACGACCCCGACGGGCACGTCGTCTACCTGCGCTCGCTGACCAAGTCGACCGCTCCCGGGCTGCGCGTCGCCGCGATCGGCGCCCGCGGCCCGGCCGGCGCCCGGCTGCGGGCGGCCCGGCTGCTCGACGACTTCTTCGTCGCCGGGCCACTGCAACAGGCCACGATCGAGTTCGTCACCACCCCGGCCTGGACGCGCCACCGCCGCGCCCTGCGCACCGCCCTGCGGACCCGCCGCGAGGCGCTGCTGACCGCGCTCCGCCGGCACCTGCCGGAGCTGGCCCGGCAGCCGGTCCCGCGCGGCGGCATGCACCTCTGGGTACGCCTGCCGGAGGGCACCGACGACGTCGCGCTGGCTGCCGCCGCGGCCGCCGAAGGCGTCGTCGTCCTCCCCGGCCGCCCCTGGTACGCCGCCGAACCCCCGGCCCCCCACCTCCGCCTCACCTACGCCGCCGCCCCGCCCGACCTCATGGACGAGGCCGTCCACCGCCTGGCCCGCGCCCTGCGGGCCTGACCGGGTCGACAAGGGTCCCCGGGGTCAGCCGAGCGGCGGGGCGGCGGGCGGCTTCGGGGCGTCGTCCCGCTCCCCCTCGCCGTCCGACCGGTCCTGGTCGCCGAAGGACTGCCGGACCCCGCGGTTCGCCTCCTCCTGGCTGATGCCGGAGGCCACCATCAGGTCGCTGGCGGTGGTCCGCACCTGCGCGATCACCACGCTGCCGGAGAAGCCGACCCCGTCGGCGTACGCCCGGCCGGCCTCGCTGACCGCGCGCAGCGCCCGCTCCCGTGCCTGCTCCGGCTCCTCGCCGACGGCGAACTCGTGCTTGAGCAGGCGGACCGACTCGGCGAGATGGGCCACCGCGTCGGGCATCGTCTCCGGGATGGGCTCCTCGTCCTCGATCAGGGTCACCGCGCGCCGGGTCAGCGTGCCGGCGTTGCGCATCGCCCGGTCGATCGGGTCGGCGGCCTCGGCGTAGTGGGTGAGCTCGTCCCGCCGGTGCCACCGGGCCGGCGAGAGCATGGCGGTCTCCTTCGCCCCCTCGATGGCCTCGGTGAAGGCGGCCAGCTCCTCCTGGTTGTTGCGGAGCCGGTCCAGGGCCCGCTGGGCCTTGTCCCGGTCCCGGTCCCGCAGGGCGTCCGCGGCCATGTCGAGCTGGGCGGCGAGCAGGTCCAGGGCCGGCCGGGCGGCCCGGTTGATGACCCGCAGCGGATTGAGCGGCAGCAGGACCGCGGTGACCAGCAGGGCGATGCCGCCGCCGACGAACGCGTCGATGAACCGGGGGATCTCCAGGTTCTCGGTCGACGGGCTGAGCGTGACGATCAGCACCGCCGTGGCCGCCGCCTGGATGACGATGGCCACGCTGGCGCCCGCGAAGATGGTCAGCACGATGGCCAGGGTGACCACCAGGCCGAGCTGCCACGGACCGGTGCCGAGCAGGTAGATGAGGAAGTCGCCGACGGCCACCCCGATCGCCACCCCGACGATCAGCTCCACCGTACGACGGAACCGCTGGCCGACCGAGGCGGCGAGGGTGCCGACCGCGGAGATCGGCGCGAAGACCGGTTGCGGGTTGCCGAGCAGCTCGTGCGCCGCCAGCCAGGACAGTCCGGCGGCGAGGCCCGCCTGCACGGCGAGGCCCATCGCCATCCGCAACCGGTGCAGGCGGTCGTGCAGGGTGACCTTGCTGCGGTGCCGCAGGGTCTCCACGGCTCGGGCGACCCGGGCCGTGTCGAGCTCCTTCCCCCGGTCGCGCAATATGGCGCGTCGCACCAGTGAGGATCGACGGTCCCGGGCCACGGCCATGGCGGGGACTACCCGTGGCGCGCCGGGTGAATCCTCGGCGGCGACGGCGGTAGGGCAGACTGGGCCGGGTGGCCGATCTTCTCGACCGGTGGCGGGCCGCGGCCCGGGGCGCCGGGATGACCGACGCGGCGGAGCTGAGCCGGGTCGGCGAGGACCTGCTGGCCCGCTGGCGGGAGCCGCACCGGCACTACCACGACGCCGACCACCTGGCGGCCGTCCTCGACGTGGTCGACGCCCACGCGCCGGCCGCCGGGCGGCCGGACCTGGTGCGCCTCGCGGCCTGGTGCCACGACGCCGTCTACGACCCGCGCGCCGGGGGCGACGCCAACGAGCGCGACAGCGCGGCGCTCGCCGGGACGCTGCTCACCCGGGCGGGCCTGCCGGCCGACGCCGTGGCCGAGGTGCGCCGGCTGGTGCTGCTCACCGCCGGGCATGCCGTGGAGCCGGGCGACGCCGACGGTGCGCTGCTCTGCGACGCCGACCTCGCCGTCCTGGCGGCGCCGCCCGAGGCGTACGACCGCTACGCCGCGGCCATCCGACGGGAGTACGCGCACGTGCCCGAGCCCGACTTCCGGGCCGGCCGCGCCCGGGTGCTCGCCGGGCTGCTCGCCCTGCCGGCGCTGTTCCGGCTGCCGCCGCTGGCACGGCGCTGGGAGCCCCGGGCCCGCGCCAACCTGACCCGCGAGATGTCCACGCTCCGCTAGCCCCCCGCACCCACCTCCACCCCACGCGGGCGGGCCAGGTGCTTGGGGCGGCGCAGCCCGGCCTGCCGGAGCAGGCGCACCAGCTCCCGGCTCGGCACCACCCGGGCGCCCAGCCAGACTGCCATCGCGAACCGGTCGGCCGGGATGTCGTAGTGGTCCCGGTCGAACCCCCGGCGGGGCACGCCCAGCATCTCGGCGAAGGCGTGCAGCTCGGCGGGGGAGACGTCGCTGATCAGGTGGGACCAGAGCCGCCCCCGCCACGGCCAGGCGGGCCGGTCCAGGTAGAGCATGTCGGCCAAGGTACCCCGCACCGGGGACCGGTTGGTGATCGCGCGGGACCGACCGTAGCCTCGGCGACATGGCCGGATCCCCCCTCCTCGACGACCTGCGGGCGGCGCTCGGCGACGACGCCGTCCTCACCGACCCGGACCTGTTGCGGATGCACGAGCGGGACGAGGCCGACCTCTGCGCCGCCGGTACGCCCCTGGTCGTGGTCCGTCCCCGCACCACCGCACAGGTGGCCGCCGCGCTGCGGGCGGCCGCGCGGCACGGCGTACCGGTGGTGCCGCAGGGGGCGCGCACGGGGCTGGCCGGCGCCGCCAACGCCGTCGACGGCGCGATGGTGGTCAGCATGGTCGCGATGGACGCCGTGCTGGAGATCGACCCGGTGAGCCGGATCGCCGTGGTGCAGCCCGGCGTGGTCAACGCGACGCTCGCCGCCGCCGTGGCGAAGCAGGGGCTGTGGTATCCGCCCGACCCGGGCTCGTGGGAGTCGTCCACGATCGGCGGGAACGTCGCCACCAACGCGGGTGGCATGTGCTGCGTCAAGTACGGCGTCACCACCGAGTACGTGCTGGGCCTGGAGGTGGTACTCGCCTCCGGCGAGGTGCTGCGCACCGGCCGGCGTACCGCCAAGGGGGTGGCCGGGTACGACCTCACCCGGCTCTTCGTCGGCTCCGAGGGCACCCTCGGGGTAATCACCGAGGTGACCGTGGCGCTGCGGCCCGCACCGGCACAGTCGCTGACCATGGTGGCGGTCTTCCCGTCCACCGCCGCCGCCGGCGCGGCCGTCGCCGAGATCGCCGCCCGGGGGCTCTCCCCCAGCCTGCTGGAGCTGCTCGACCGGACGCACCTGCGGGCGATCGAGGCGTACCGCCCGATGGGCCTGCGGACGGACGCCCAGGCGCTGCTGCTGGCCGCCGCCGACACCGGCTCCCGCGCGGCCGACGATCTGGCGGGCCTGGCCGCGGTCTGCGAGGCGGCCGGCGCCGACGAGGTCTACGCGGCCACCGACGCCGTGGAGGCGGCGGCCCTGTTGCAGGCGCGCCGGCTCGCGCACCCGGCGATGGAGAAGTTCGCGGCGGAGACCTACCCGGGCGGCAACGGCGGCCTGGTCATCGACGACGTGGCGGTCCCCCGGGGCGCGTTGGCGGCGCTGCTCGACGGGGTGGCCCGGATCGCGGTGGAGTGCGACGTGCCGATCGGCGTGGTCGGCCACGCCGGCGACGGCAACATGCACCCGAACATCGTGGTGGACCGGGCCGACCCGGCGAGCCTCGAACGCGGCCGGCGCGCGTTCGACGAGATCATGCGCCTCGGCCTCGAACTGGGCGGCACCTGCACCGGCGAGCACGGCGTGGGCCTGCTCAAGCGCGACTGGCTGGCCCGCGAGATCGGCCCGGTGAGCCTGCGGGTGCACCAGGCGATCAAGGCCGCCCTGGACCCGGCCGGCCTGCTCAACCCCGGCAAGGTCCTCTGACGGGCGCGGCGCGACGGCCTTCCGCCGGCCCGAGGTCCGGACGCCGGTGGCGCCGGTCCCGGAGCCTCCGCCGGGAGCGCGGCCGTCAGGCGGTCATCTCGGCCGGGGTGGCCTGGGTGAGCAGCAGCAGGATCTCGTTGGCGATGGGCGGGTGCTCCTCGCCCGGGCAGTCCTGCGACGTGACCAGGCCGGTCGAGGTGAGCAGGCTGGAGGTCAACGCGTCGATGCAGGTGACCTGGTAGCGCCGGACCTGGTCGGTCTCCTTCGCCAGGCCCGGGTCGGCTAGCAGCTTCTGGAGCCGGGCGACGTGTTCCGGGCCGAGCACCCCGGTCGACGTCACGCCGTCGCCGGCGCAGTCGACACACTCCCACCTGCCGTCCGGTTCCACCTTGAGCGTGCGCAGCGGGCCGTCCGTGCCGACCCGCTGGAGGAGGCTGACCTCGCCCTTTCCGGCGGTCGCCGCACCGCCGGGCCCCGGCTGCGACAGCCCGGTGCCCGCCGGACCCGGCGCGGGCACGTCGTCGGCACTTCCGGGCAGCGAGCAGCCGGCGAGGGCGGCGGCCAACAGGGCGGCCACGGACACGCGGACCGGACGCAACCAGGAAGCGGAGGGCACGGGCCGGAACCTATCCCACCGTGGGTGAGGGCCGTAACCGCTCTCCGGGGTGGGGCGGGCGAATGTAGGGGTGACCGGGGCCGGGCCGGTCAGCGGGACGAGGACGGCAGTTCGGCCTGGTCGTCGTCCACGCCGCGGTCCGCCGCGAAGCCCCGTACGTCGGGCGCACCGAGCCGGGCGGCGTCGGCGGTGGCGTCGTCGGGCATCAGCTGGGACTCGCGTTCCGCCTCGACCCGGGCACGGTAGTGCTCCACCTCGCGGGCCCGGGTGGCCTCGTCCCAGCCGAGCACCGCGCCCATCAGCTCGGCCGCGTGGCCCGCCGACTCCAGGCCCCGGTGCGCCGTCTCGAAGGAGATCCGGGTCCGCCGGGTGAGCACGTCCTCCAGGTGCAGCGCCCCCTCGGCCCGGGCCGCGTACGTCACCTCGGCGGCCAGGTACTCCGGTGCGCCGGCCAGCGGGGAGGCCAGCAGCGGGTCCGCGTCGATCAGCGCGAGCAGGTCGCGGGTGAGGGTGCCGTAGCGCTCCAGCAGGTGCTCGACCACCCCGACCGGCATCCCGTGCCGGCGGGCGAGGTCCGCCCGGTCCCGCCACGTCGCCGGGTAGCCGTCGGCGCCGAGCAGCGGCAGGTCGGCGGTGCGGGAGGGGCGTACGGCGCCGAGCCGGTGGGCGGCCCGGTCGACCACGTCGGAGGCCATCACCCGGTACGTCGTGTACTTGCCGCCCGCGACCAGCAGCAGCCCGAGCATCGGCTCGAAGACGGCGTGCTCGCGGGACAGCTTGGAGGTGGAGTCCGCCTCGCCGGCCAGCAGCGGCCGCAGCCCGGCGTAGACGCCCTCGATGTCGGCCGTCGTGAGCGGCCGGTCGAGCACCGTGTTGACCTGGTCCAGCAGGTATTCGATGTCCCGGGCGGAGGCCGCCGGGTGGGACCGGTCCAGCCGCCAGTCGGTGTCGGTGGTGCCGATGATCCAGTGCCCGCCCCACGGGATGACGAAGAGCACGCTGGTGGTCGTACGCAGGATCAGCCCGGCCTCGCCGGTGATCGCCGAGCGGGGCACCACCAGGTGCACGCCCTTGGAGGCCCGGACGCGGATGCCGGGGCGCAGCCCGACGTCGTTCAGCATCCGCGACATGTCGTCGCTCCACACCCCGGTGGCGGCGATGACGGTGCGGGCGCGTACCTCGAACTCGGCGTCCGGGGAGCCGGCGGGTGCCTCCAGGTCGCGGACCCGGACGCCGGTCACCTCGCGGGCCTGCCGGATGAGCCCGACCGCCCGGGTGCTGTTCACCACGGTCGCGCCGAGGCTGGCCGCCGTGCGGGCCAGGGTCACCACCAGCCGCGCGTCGTCGACCTGCCCGTCGTAGTAGCGGATCGCGCCGGCCACCGCGTCGGCGCGCAGGCTGGGGAAGACGCGGCGGGCGCCCTCGCGGGTCAGGTGCCGGTGCAGCGGCATGCCGCGCCCGCCGCCGAAGACCCCGGCGAAGGCGTCGTACGCCGCCACGCCGGCGCCGTAGTAGGAGCGGCGGAACACCCGGGCCGGCAGGCCGCGTACGCCCCGCCCGTCGGGCAGCGGGACCAGGATGGGCACCGGCCGGACCAGGTGCGGGGCCAGCCGGGTGGCGAGCAGCCCGCGCTCGGTGAGCGCCTCGTGCACCAGGTGGAACTCCAACTGCTCCAGGTAGCGCAGGCCCCCGTGGATGAGCTTGCTGGAGCGGCTGGAGGTGCCGGCGGCGTAGTCGCGCGCCTCCACCAGGGCCACCTTCAGCCCTCGCGAGGCGGCGTCCAGGGCGGCACCCGCCCCGGTCGCACCACCGCCGATGACCAGCACGTCGAAGCGTTCGGTGCGCAGGCGGCGCAGGTCGGCGGCCCGGCGCTCGGGGGAGAGCTGGCCGGCCTTCGTTCGGGACACGTTGGGGTCACGCACCCGTCCACGGTAACCGCCGCCGCCACCCGGCGGGACAGCCCGTCCGCGCCGTACTGTCTGGGGATGGAGGTCGGCCCCCCGTTCCCCGCTGGTCAACCCGCTCCAAGGCCGTTGGCCACGCCGGGCCCGCCGAGCCCCTGGGCGGTGGTGGCGGCGGCGGTGACCGGCTGCTGGACGGTCGGGCTCGTCGTCGTCGGCCAGCTCGGCGGCTGGCTGGCCGACCAGGTCCTGCTGGCCTCCGGGCTGGACCGCGTGGTCTGGCTCTGGCCGGCGACGGTGCTGTTCACCGTGCTGCTGGTCGGGGCGCCCGCGCTGACGCTGGCCCTGCTGCCCCGCTCGGCGGCGGTCCGCACCACCGGCCGGACCTGGCTGGCGGCGGCGCTCGCGCTCGGCGCGCTGGGGCTGCTCCGGGCGATGCCGCCGGTGCACCACGAGGCGTACCTCGCCGCGCTGGCCGCCACGGCCGGCCTGGCCGCCCTCGTCCTGCGGGCGCTGGCCCGCCGCGCGGCGGTCGCGACCCCCCGGGTGCCCGCGTCGGCCGCCCCGCCCTGGGCACCCGCGTCGGCCGCCCCGCGCCGGGCGCCCACGTCGGCCGCCACGCTGCTCGGGGTGGCCGGCGGGCTGGCGCTGCTGCTGCCCTGGGCCTGGCTGGGCGCCCTCGGTGGGCTGCTGGAGACGGTGCTCGCCGGGGTCGCCGCTGCCGCGCTCGGCGTGCTGGCCGGGGCGCTGCTGGACGACGCCTTCTGGTCCCGCTTCACCGTCGGCGAACCGCCCCGGCCGACCCGGTTGGTGCTGGTCGGCGGGCTGGTCGCCGGGGTCGCGCTGCTGCTGCTCGCCGCCGGGGTCGGCCAGTCCGGGGCCCAGCTTCCTCTGCTGCTGATCCTGCCGCCGGCCGGCTTCGCGCTGGCGGCCCTGCACGCGGCGGCCCGCCGCCCTGCCCCGACCGGGCGACCGGGGACGGGCGCCCTGCGGCCCGCGGCCCGTTGGCTGGTCGGGCTCGGCGTGCTCGGCCCGCTGGCCTTCACCGATCCCGAGGAGATCACCCTCCTCCTGGCCAGCACCCGCGACGTGCCGTTCTGGGTGGCCGCCGCCGCCGGCGCCGGGCTCGCCGTCGCGGTCGTCCTCGCCGTGACGTACGGCGTGCTGCTGGGCCGGGGCCGGCGGCCGAGCCGGCGGGTGGCCGGGGTGACCGCCGCCGCGCTGCTGCTGGCGGTCGGCGCGGTGGCCGTCGGCGCGGGGCAGCCTGGCCTGCACGGCGAGCGGCTGTTCGTGGTGCTCCGCGAGCAGGCCGATCTCGCCGGCGTCCCGGCGACGACCGGTCGGGCCGGCCGGGACGCCCGGGTCGCCGAGGTCCACCGGCGGCTGGTCGCGACCGCCGAGCGGACCCAGGCCGACCTGCGCCGGGACCTGCGCCGGCTGCGGCTCGACCACACCCCCTACTACCTCGTCAACGCCGTCGAGGTGGACGGCGGGCCGGCGGTACGGGCCTGGCTGTCGCGCCGTCCTGAGGTCGCCCGGGTGCTGGTCAGCCAACGGGTGCGACCGCTGCCCGCGCCGGCCGGCCGCAGTCGCGGCACCGCGCCCGCGCCCGCCGGCCCCGAGTGGAACGTCCGGATGCTCGGTGCGGACCGGGTCTGGTCCCAGCTCGGGGTGGACGGCTCCGGGATCGTGGTGGGCAGCTCGGACTCGGGCGTGGACGGCGGGCATCCCGCGCTGGCGGGCGGCTTCCGGGGCGGCGACGACTCCTGGCACGACCCGTGGAACGGCACCCGGGCGCCGACCGACCAGGGCGGGCACGGCACCCACACGACGGGCAGCGCGGTGGGCCGGGGCGGCATCGGGGTCGCCCCGGGCGCCCGGTGGGCCGGCTGCGTCAACCTGGACCGCAATCTCGGCAATCCCGCGTACTACCTCGACTGCCTCCAGTTCATGCTGGCGCCCTTCCCGGTGGGCGGGGACCCGTTCAGCGACGGGCGCCCGGCACGCGCGCCGGACATCCTCACCAACTCGTGGGGCTGCCCGGCGCTCGAAGGCTGCGACCCGGGCGTGCTCGGGCCGGCCACCGCCGCCCTGGACGCCGCCGGCGTCATGGTGGTGGCAGCGGCCGGCAACACCGGGCCGTACTGCGGCTCGATCGACGACCCGCCCGCCCCGTACGCGGACGTGCTGACCGTCGGCGCGGTCGACCGGCAGCGCAAGGTCACCCTCTTCTCGTCGCGGGGACCGGTGCCGGGGGCGGCCAAGCCGGACCTGGTCGCGCCCGGCGACGAGGTGCTGTCGGCGATGCCGGGCGGCGGGTACGCCGTCCTGAGCGGCACCTCGATGGCGACGCCGCAGGTGGCCGGCGTGGTGGCGCTGATGTGGTCGGCCAACCCGGCGCTGGTCGGCGACCTGCCCCGCACCCGGCAGATCCTGCGGGACACCGCGACCCCGGCCGTGGCCACGTACGCCGCCCGGACGCAGACCTGCGGGGGCGACCGGAACATCACCGGTGCCGGCCTGGTCGACGCGTACGCCGCCGTCCAAGCCGCGCGGGGGTGAGGGTCGGCGCGGAGCGCCGGTTCACCCCAGCCGGTCGAGGAACTCCCGCGAGCGCCGCAGCACCAGTGCCGTGGCCTCCGCGTCGTACGACGGCAGCGTGCTGTCGGCGAACAGGTGCTGGTCGCCCGGGTAGACGAACAGCTCGCCGAGGTCGGGGCCGACGATGCCGACCAGCTCGCGGGCGGCTTCGATGTCGCCCTCCAGGGCGAAGAACGGGTCGGCGTCCATACCGTGGATCTGCACCGGAACCCCGGCGGGCCAGGGGCCGACGGCCCATTCGCCGGTGACGGGCAGGCAGGATTCGTAGAGCAGCGCGCCACGGGCGCCGGGCCGGGTCTGGGCGAGCCGCTGGGCGGTGGCGGCGCCCCAGGAGAAGCCCGCGTGGACCAGCCCGTCGGGCAGCTCGGCCACGGCCCGGTCGGCGCGCTCGCGCAGCACCTCACGCCCGATGCGTTTCGTGAGCGCGAAGCCCTCGTCGAGGGTCGCCGGGCGTTCACCGTCGAACAGGTCGGGGGTGTGCACGGTGTGCCCGCCCGCCCGCAACTGTTCGGCGAACTCGCGCAGCCCCTCGGTGAGCCCGTGCAGATGGTGGAACAGGACCACGTCGGCCATCTCTACACTCCTGTCAACAGACGACAACGATCGAATGATCCATGATTCTAGAACGGTCGAGAAATGTCGAGCAATGAGCGGATCCCGGACTACGACCTCGACGAGCTGCTCGTGGTCACCGCGCCCGCGCAGCTTCGCGCGCTGGCCGATCCCCTGCGCGCCACCCTCCTGGAGCTGCTCCTGGAGCGGGCCGCCACGGTGACCGAGCTGGCCCGGGCGGTCGACCGGCCGAAGAGCAGCGTCGCCTACCACGTGACCGCGCTCGTCGACGCCGGCCTGCTCAAGGTGGTGCGGACCCGGCGGGTGCGGGCGATCGACGAGCGGTACTACGGCCGGGTCGCCCGCACGCTCTACATCGGCGCGCTCACCCGTCCCGAGGACAGACAGGTCGCGACCGCCGTCAACGGGCTCGCGGAGGCCGTCGCCGAATCGGCCGCCGCCCACGCCGCCGACGACCTGCGCTGC
Source organism: Micromonospora sp. DT46 (assembly GCF_049841735.1). Lineage (NCBI taxonomy): Bacteria > Bacillati > Actinomycetota > Actinomycetes > Micromonosporales > Micromonosporaceae > Micromonospora > Micromonospora sp. DT46. Next base: position 596,968 of record NZ_JBNCKW010000002.1, read on the forward strand.
ACCCTCGTGCACGCCCGCATCCCGATCGAGGAGGTACGCGCGTTCTGGGCCGAGGTGCAGGCGCTGGCCCGCCGCTTCGCCCAGATCCCCCGGTCCGGCGACCAGGTGTACGGGTTCGTCGCCGGCCTCTACCCCACCGACGCGCCGACCCTTCCCGAGCGCGAGCCCGACCCGAAGCCCGAGCCCGAGCCGAAACCCGGGCCGGCCGGCTGAGGCGATCGAGTCGGTCGCGGCACGCCACGGCGGACCGACGTGGACGAGCCCTCGCCGCACGTGGACTGGTCGCCGGCGTGGTCCGCCGGCCGGGCGGCGCCAACGGGGGCTCTTCCCAGGCGCCAGCAGGGGCTCTGCTTAACAGAAGCGCTCCGGTGACCTAGGGTCGGCGTCCATGGACCTGAAGATCGTCGAGCTGGGACCCGACCGGCGGCCCGCCGTGGTGGAGCTCTGCGGGCGGGCACTGGACCTGCCGGAGGACGCGGCCGAGGCGCCGGCCGTCGTGGACACCCTCTGGGCGCGGGCCGCCGCCCACCGCCCGGTGTTCGCGTGGGGCGCGCACCGGCAGGGGCGCCTCGTCGGTGTGCTCATCGGCTCCCTCGCCGCCGGCGACGGCGACGCCCGTGGTCACGTCGACCTGGTCGCGGTGGCACCGGAGGAGCGGCGACACGGTGTCGCAAGGGCCCTGCTGGCGACCGCCGAGGCGCGGCTCGCCGAGCTCGGCGCGGTGGAGGTCCTGCTCGCCGGGAATCCGCCGTCCTACGCCTGGCCCGGGATCGACGTGCGCTACACCCCGGCGGTCTGCGCCGCGCTGGCGCTCGGCTACCGGCAGGACCGGACGGCGTGGAACATGACCGCCGACCTGTCGTACGACGGCTCGCCCGCGCTGCGCCCGACGCAGCCGGCGGAGGCGCGGCTGGCCGGGCAGGGCGTCACGGTCCGGCGCGCCGAGGCGGGTGACCTGCCGGCGCTGGCGGAGTTCGCCCGCGCCACCTTCGGCGGGGCCTGGGACGCCGAACTGGCCGGCTCGGTGGGCCGGGAGGGGGCGGGCTGCCACCTGGCCGAGCGCGACGGCGTGGTGCTCGGCTTCGCCGCGTACGGGTCGTCGCGGCCGAGCTGGTTCGGCCCGATGGGCACCGCCCCGGCGGCCGAGGGTTCGGGGATCGGCGGGGTGCTGCTGCGCCGCTGCCTGCGCGAGCAGCGGGCGGCGGGCGTGACGGCTGCGCAGATCGGCTGGGTCGGGCCGGTCCCGTTCTACTCGGGCAGCGCGGGTGCCCGGATCGAGCGCGTCTTCTTCCTGTACCGCAGGACGCTCGGCGACTGACAACGGGGCGAACGGGATATAGACCCTCATAACGCCATTCGCCCGCATTGGTGATCGTCGCGCCCTACCGTTTCCGGTAGAGGAGGCAGCCATGACCACGGACGACGAACGCCCCGGCCCGTTGCCGTTCGACCGGCTCGACTACGGCGACGCCGAGCAGCAGGCGGAGATGGCCGGCGTCGACGAGCCGGCCGACGAGCCGGTGACGCTGGTCGACGAGCCGGTGCAGATCCCGCAGCCGTACGACCGGGCGCAGAAGAGACGCAACCAACGGCCACTGCCGACGTGACAGCGCAAGGGGCGGACCGCTGACGCGGCCCGCCCCTCACGGCGTTGTCGGAGCTGGACTCAGAAGTCCATGTCCCCGCCACCCGGACCAGCCGGGGCGGCCGGGGTCTTCTCCGGCTTGTCCGCCACGACGGCCTCGGTGGTGAGGAAGAGCGCCGCGATCGACGAGGCGTTCTGCAGCGCCGAACGCGTCACCTTGGCCGGGTCGATGATGCCCGCGGCCAGCAGGTCGACGTACTCGCCGTTGGCGGCGTTGAGGCCGTGACCCGGGTTCAGGTTACGGACCTTCTCCACCACGACGCCGCCCTCGAGGCCGGCGTTGACGGCGATCTGCCGCAGCGGGGCGTCCAGCGCGACCTTGACGATGTTCGCACCGGTCGCCTCGTCGCCGACCAGGTCCAGCTTGTCGAAGGCGGTCTTGCCGGCCTGCACCAGCGCGACGCCACCACCCGGGACGATGCCCTCCTCGACGGCGGCCTTCGCGTTGCGGACGGCGTCCTCGATGCGGTGCTTGCGCTCCTTGAGCTCGACCTCGGTGGCCGCGCCGACCTTGATCACCGCGACGCCGCCGGCCAGCTTGGCCAGCCGCTCCTGCAGCTTCTCGCGGTCGTAGTCGGAGTCGCTCTTGTCGATCTCGGCCCGGATCTGGTTGACCCGGCCCTGGATCTGCTCGGCGTCGCCGGCACCGTCGACGATGGTGGTCTCGTCCTTGGTCACCACGACCTTGCGGGCGCGGCCCAGCATGTCGAGGCCGACGGCGTCCAGCTTGAGGCCGACCTCCTCGCTGATGACCTGGCCACCGGTGAGGATGGCGATGTCGGCCAGCATGGCCTTGCGGCGGTCACCGAAGCCCGGCGCCTTGACGGCGACGGACTTGAAGGTGCCCCGGACCTTGTTGACGACCAGGGTCGCCAGGGCCTCGCCCTCGATGTCCTCGGAGATGATCAGCAGCGGCTTGCCCGACTGCATGACCTTCTCGAGGATCGGGAGCAGGTCCTTGACCGACGAGATCTTGCTGTTGACGATCAGGAGGTAGGGGTCGTCGAAGACGGCCTCCATGCGCTCCGGGTCGGTCATGAAGTAGGCCGAGATGTAGCCCTTGTCGAAGCGCATACCCTCGGTGAGCTCCAGCTCCAGCCCGAAGGTGTTGCTCTCCTCGACGGTGATGACGCCTTCCTTGCCCACCTTGTCCATCGCCTCGGCGATGATCTCGCCGACGCTGGTGTCACCGGCGGAGATGGAGGCGGTGGAGGCGATCTGCTCCTTGGTCTCGACGTCCTTGGCGAGCTTGAGCAGCTCCTCCGAGACGCTGGCCACGGCGGCCTCGATGCCCCGCTTCAGGGCCATCGGGTTGGCACCGGCGGCCACGTTGCGCAGGCCCTCGCGGACCAGGGCCTGGGCCAGGACGGTCGCCGTCGTCGTGCCGTCACCGGCGACGTCGTCGGTCTTCTTCGCGACCTCCTTGACCAGCTCGGCGCCGATCTTCTCGTAGGGGTCCTCGAGCTCGATCTCCTTGGCGATGCTCACACCATCGTTGGTGATGGTGGGGGCACCCCACTTCTTCTCGAGGACGACGTTGCGGCCCTTGGGGCCGAGGGTCACCTTCACGGCGTCGGCGAGCTGGTTCATGCCCCGCTCGAGGCCGCGGCGCGCCTCTTCGTCGAACGCGATCATCTTGGCCATACGGCGTTGTCCTCCTGGACACTCACGGGCCACCCGGAGTGTGTGTCCCGGATGGGCCGCCTGGTGTACGCACCTTGGGACGTCGCCACCTGGCGACGACGACGTCTCCTCGGCCGGGCCGGATAGCCCGCGACGACCGGCCATGTGCCGCAGCCGCGTCTGGACGCCGCTACGACCGTGGCCCTACCGCCCCGACCATTGGCACTCACGGTATGCGAGTGCCAATGACTTGTTTAGCACTCTCCCCTGCCGAGTGCAAGCACGATCGCCCCGGTCAGCCGAGTTCACCGGTCAGCCGGGCGCTGTCCACCGGCCCCTCGTGGGCGCGCTGCTCGGCGTACGTGACGACCAGGCCGACCAGCTGGGCGAGGTGGGTCGGCAGGGCCAGCACCGCGCCCACCAGCGTCACCACGAGCACGCCGACCGCCGTGCCGGGCGACTCCAGCGGGGTGGTGCCGAACGGCAGCGTGCCGATGCCCTCCACCATGCCGGCGGCCCCGCTGCCGACGATCACCGCCGCCGCGACCAGCGCCACCCGGCCGAGCAGCAGACCGAGCCGGTCGTGGAACATGCGGAAGGAACGGCCGATCGGGTGCTGCCGCTCGAACAGGTAGACCGGGCCGGCCATGCTCAGCGCGAAGGCGAAGTAGATGCCGGGGATCACGCAGAAACAGACCCCGAGCCCGATGATCACGCTCATCAGCAGGGTCCAGCCCCAGAGGCCCAGCGCCCGACGCGCCCCGTAGGAGAGGGCCGCGCCCACGCTCACCGGCTGACCGGCCGCCTGCCGGGTGACCACCCAGGTGCCGGCCGCCCAGCCCAGGCTCTGCACGAAACCGAAGACGAGGGCGCTGCCGAGCACCACGAACAGCAGGACGCCCGTGTCGGTCAGGAAGGTGTCGGGCAGCGCGGCGGGGTCGTCGGCCATCGACTCCTCCCACTTGGCGCTCGGGTCGACGACCAACGAGAGCATCGACACCACCAGGGCCGGCAGCGCCTGGGTGAGCAGCAGGATCGGCAGCAGCAGCCGCCAGCCCCGGCGCACCGCGCCGACGCACCGGCCGAACCAGCCGTTGACGCCCGCGCCGGGCGGGGTGACGAGCAGGTCGGCGGGGTCGAGGCCGTGCCCCGGCGGGTACCACCCGTGGACCGGCTGCCCGGGATAGGCGCCCGGATGCCCGGGATAGGCGACCGGGGCGCCCGGGTACCACGGCTGCCCGCCGTACGGGCCGGAGCCGGCCGGGTACCCGCCGGTGGGCGGGAAGACCCAGTCCTGCGGCTGTTGCGGGCCCGTCGGCGCAGCACCGCCCGGGCCGACGGGTGGCGTCGCGGAGGGTTCGGGCTCTCCCGGGGGCGGTGCGGCCTGGGGTGGCTGGTCGGACATGAACCCTCCTCAGCGATGGCTGGAACGGCTCACGATCCTTCCCTGCCGACGCAACCGCGCCGAAGCCCGCCCCCGTGCAGCGGACCGGCAGACTGCCCGGCCCCGTGCAGCGGACCGGCCGACGACCGCCCGGACCACCAGGCCGCCCCCGGCCGGCGCCCCACGACCGGTGGTCGGGAGGTCGGTCGGCGCGGGGGCGCGGGAGGGACGCCCGTCAGGCGATGACGCGCACGCGCTCGGCCTGGGGGCCCTTCTGGCCCTGGGCGATCTCGAACTCGACCCGCTGGCCGTCGTCCAACGCCTTGTAGCCGTCCATCTCGATCGCCGAGAAGTGGACGAAGACGTCCTGCCCACCGTCGACGGCGATGAAGCCGTAGCCCTTTTCGGAGTTGAACCACTTCACGGTGCCCTCTGCCACGGTGCACTTCCTCACTCTGCGCGGCGTTCCACGACCCCGGAGGCCGGGCGGGCCGGCACCGGAGGACCACCGGCTCGGCGATCGACGAGGGCCGCTGAAACGGTGACCGAAATCGCACGCTACACGAAGCGTGACGACACCGCACGACCACAAATCGGACATACGCCGATCGAACGCCATCGGCCGTCATCGTTGTGATAGGCATTCGGCATGACGAGCACGCCCGACGGTCCGGGGCCGACGCGGCGGGCGCAGATCCGGCGGGTCCGCCCCCCGGACGCGGCTCGGATGCGGGCGCTGCGGCTGGAGATGCTCGCCGACGCCCCGCTGGCCTTCCTGGAGACCCTCGCCGACGCGGCGGCCCGGTCGCACGCCGACTACGCGGCCAGGATCGCGTCCGTCTCCGTCGGGGCGGGCACCGCCCAGTTCGTCGCGGACCCGGGCGGCCGGCTCGTCGGGCACGCCGGCGGCACGGTGGCCCCCGGGGAGCCGGGGCTGACCGTGGTGTACGCCGTCTACGTCACCCCGCCCTGGCGGGGCACGGGCCTCCTCGGCGACCTCGTCGACGCGGTCGCGGCCTGGTCCCGCGCCTGCGGGCGCCCCGAACTGATGCTGGAGGTCGTGGTCGGCAACGACCGGGCCTACCGCGCGTACCGGCGGCTGGGCTTCGTCGACACCGGCGTACGCGTCCCGCACCCCACGGTCCCGGCGCTCACCGAGCTCCAGATGCGCCGCCCGGCCTGACCCGCGCCGGTGACCCGTTCCGCCAGAACCGGATCGGCTGCCCGGAGCGGCCGGTGCGGGGCCGACCCGGGCAGCCGGGCACCTCAGGCGTGCCGGCGGGACTGCACGATGCGGAACCGGTTGGCCACGTAGGCGCCGTCGGTGAGCGCCGAGTTGGCCGCCGCGTTGGCGCCGCTGCCGTGGAAGTCGGAGAAGGCCGCCGACTGGTTCACGAAGACCCCGCCGGTCAGGTTGCAGGACAGGTGCACCCCGACCTCGATCGCCGCGGTCTCGGCCGCGTCGAGGACCGCCTCGTCGGTGGAGTAGACCGCCGCGGTGAGAGCGCCCTTCTCGCCGACCGTGGCGCGCAGGATCTCCAGGCTGTGCGCGGTGGAGTCCGTGGCGATGGCGAACGAGATCGGCCCGAACCACTCCTTCGAGTAGGTCGCGGTGTCGTCGGCCGCCAGCCTGACCACCGTCGGGGTGCGGACCACCGCGCCGGGGAAGGCCGGGTGCTCGACCGTACGCGACTCCAGCACCGCCTCGCCGACCTTGGTGACCTCGTCGAGGCGCTCCAGCACCCCGTCGTTGACGATCGCGCCGGTCATCTCCACCCCGCGCGCCGGGTCGGCGGTGATCTTGGCGACCGCCGCGGCGATCCCGCCCGCCACCTCGTCGAAGCTCTTGTGCCCCTGGTCGGTCTCGATGCCGTTGCCGGGGATCAGGATGTTCTGCGACGTGGTGCACATCTGGCCGCTGTAGAGACTCAGGGTGAAGCCGAGGTTGCGGCACATCCCGGCGAAGTCGTCGGTGGAGTCGATCACCACCGTGTTCAGCCCGGCCTTCTCGGTGTAGACCGCCGCCTGCCGCGCGTTGGCCTCCAGCCAGTCGCCGTACTCGGTGGAACCGGTGAAGTCGATGATCTTCACGGCCGGGTGCAGGGCCAGCGTGGAGGCGAGCTTCTCCCCGGGAGCCTCGGGGGCGAGCAGCACCAGGTTCGGGTCGAAGCCGGCCTCGGCGAGCACCTCCCGGGCGTACTTCACCGTGATCGCCAGCGGCAGCACCGCGCGCGGGTGCGGCTTGACGACGACCGGGTTGCCGGTGACCAGCGAGGCGAACAGCCCCGGGTACGAGTTCCAGGTCGGGAAGGTGTTGCAGCCGATCACCAGCGCCACGCCACGCGGCACCACGTGGAAGGTCTTGGTCATCCGCAGCGGGTCGCCCTTGCCGGCCGCCTTCTCCCAGCCCGCCGTCCCCGGGTGCCGGGTCATCTCCGCGTACGCGTAGGCGACCGCCTCCAGCGCGCGGTCCAGCGCGTGCGCGCCGCCCGCCTGGAAGGCCATCACGAAGGCCTGGCCGCTGGTGAACTGCACCGCGTTGGCCAGCTCGAAGATGTGCTTGTGCAGCCGGTCGAGGATCTCCAGGCAGACCCCCACCCGGGCCTGCGGGCCGGCGTCGCGCCAGCCGGGCAGGGCCGTGGTGGCGGCGGCGACCAGCTCGTCGGCGCCGGCGTGCGGGTAACGGACGTTCAGCTCGACGCCGAACGGGCTGCTCTCGGTGGCGACCCGGTCGGCCGTGCCCGGCTGGTCGAGGGGGAAGTCACCGCCGAGGTACGCCTCGAAGGCGGCCTTGCCGTCGGCGGCGGCGGTCTCGCCGTAGACCCGGGGGCTGGGCGACTCGGGGTAGGCGGACCAGTACCCGCGCTCCGTGATCGCGGTCAGCGCCCGGTTGAGGGTGTCGGCGTGCCTGTCGTACAGGGGGTGCGGGGTCTCCGTCATGCCCGCCATCATGCAACAGGAACCCCTCAGATCAGTAGGGCCGTGTCACAACTCGGATCGTGAGCTGCCAGTCCGTCCAGCCGCCGAGGCAGCGGCGGCGTCGCCGCACGCCCGCACCCCCCTCGGGCGAACCGGGGTCCGGGGAATTCGGGTCCACATCGGATGCCCCGGGTCGGTTACAGTGACAACCTTCTATTTATATTCGAGGAGGTTCTGTGGAGCAACGAGAGTCTGCCTTCCGTCGCCGGCCGGCCTGGTCGACGCTGATGGTGTCCGGGATGCTCGCCGCGTCGGCCCTGTTCGCAACCCCTGCCGCGGCTGACGTGGGAATCGCCGGAAGCGCCTGCAACGCGGTCGACGGCGGGGAACTCGTCTACGATGACTTCACCAAGTACAACGACTCGCTCAATCACGCGGTCAACCAGTGGAACGCGCTCAATCCCATCGACGTCAGAGCGGACGACGCCTGGAGTTACTCCGACGTCGACGTCAGCGACAGCAATGACGGCGGGAACGGCACGGTCGCCTACTACTCCTGCGTAGCCGGCGCGGACGACATCGTCATGAACACCCACTATCTCGACAGTTACAGCACCTCACGTGATCACGCCGCGATGACCCACGAATTCGGGCACGCCATCGGTCTCGACCACGGTCCTGAAGTTGCGGTCATGGACCCCTACTCGACCGACTACAACCCGAACATGAACAACAATTTGCAATCGTGGGACATCAGCACCTATCACAGCAAATGGGGGTACTGAAGATGAACCACCGGCTGAAGGCCCCGTTCGTCGGGCTGGTCGCCCTTGTCCTGGCCGTCGGCGGCTGGTTCACCTACCAACAGCTTCGCCCGGCTCAGACCCACCCGGTTTCGGTGAGCTTCGCGTTCGACACCACCAACCGCGCCAAGGTCGCCGGCTACGCCGATGCGGTCGTGGTCGGGACCGTCACTGGCGTCGCGGAGGTACGCCAGGGTGAGCGCGGCGCCCCCCACACCATCTTCAAGGTCGCTGTTTCCGACAAGCTCAAGGGCGACGTCGAGGACACCATTCTCGTCGACCAACTCGGCGGAACCCGCGGGAAGGACACCTGGACGGTCGAGGGCGTCCAGCAACTCGCCGTCGGCTCCGCGTACGTCCTGCCCCTCACCAGCCGGAACGGGTCCGACGAACACGTCCTGGTGCTGACCCCGACCCTGGCACCGGTCACCGGCGCGAGCGTGCACGTCTGGACCCAGGCGGTGGCGAACCAGGACACCACGGTGTCCTAGCTCGGGCGGACACCGCAGGGGCGCCCGGCCCCGATCCGATCGGCAGCCAGCCCGGGCCGGACCAACCTCCCCCGACCCCACCGCGACCCGGTGGTCGCGGTCAGGTCGGCGGTGGGGATCGACGCGCTCGTTCAGCCCGCTTGACGTGGGTGTGCTGCACGACGACGATCGGGCCAGCGGATCAACCGCTGGCCCGATCGGAAGTTGGTCGGGAGGGACGCTCGCACAACGCCTCCGGCGTTGGGTCGCAAGAACTGAAAGTCTCCGGCGAAACGCCCTCCCGCACGGAGCATCTTGCGCCGTCCGGTTCCTGCCGTCAAGTCCTTGTCGGCGCGTTTTCCGCACTCACAGCGAAATCCCAGTTACCCGCCGAATCCCCCACTCTCCTGCCCGCGACCCCCTCGACACGCCAGCTCCCGGCCCTCTGAGGCCCGGGGCTGGCGGCACTGTTCGCGATCAACTTCGCCGCCAACCTCATGATCGACGCGGAGGGGCGGGGGAGGACCAGGGGTGCGGGGCGGGGTCAGCCGAGGAGGCCGGCGTCGCGGGCGGCGCGGAGCGAGGGCTTGATGCGGTGGGTGGGGCCGACCTCGCCGGCCACCGCGTCGAGGGTCTTGAGGCCCTCGCCGGTGTTGAAGACGACGGTCTCGGCGGTCGGGTCGAGGCGGCCGGACTCGACCAGCTTGCGCAGCACGGCCACGGTCACCCCGCCGGCCGTCTCGGCGAAGACGCCGGTGGTCCGGGCCAACAGCCGGATGCCGGCGCGGATCTCGTCGTCGTCGACGTACTCCATCCAGCCCCCGGTGCGCCGCACCGCCTCCAGCGCGTAGATGCCGGCGGCCGGGTCGCCGATGTTGAGGGACTTGGCGATGCCGGTCGGCTTGACGGGCGTGATGGTGTCGGTGTCGGCGTGCAGGGCGGTGGCGATGGGGTTGCAGCCGGCCGACTGCGCGCCGAACACCTTCCAGCCGCCGGCCGGCGCCTCGACCAGGCCGATCTCGACCAGCTCGGCGAACGCCTTGTCGATCTTGGTGAGCAGCTCGCCGGAGGCCATCGGGATCACCACCTGCGCGGGGATCCGCCAGCCGAGCTGCTCGGCGACCTCGTAGCCGAGCGTCTTCGAGCCCTCGGCGTAGTAGGGGCGCACGTTGACGTTGACGAACGCGGTGTCCTCGAACTCGTCCGTCTCCACCAACTCGCCGCAGAGCCGGTTCACGTCGTCGTACGAGCCGTCGATGGCGACCAGCTCGCCGCCGTAGACGGCGGTGGTGATGACCTTGCCCTGCTCCAGGTCGCCGGGGATGAAGACCACCGACGGCGCGCCGGCCCGGGCCGCGTGCGCGGCGACCGAGTTGGCCAGGTTTCCGGTGGAGGCGCAGGCGTAGCGGCTGAAGCCGAGCGCGTGGGCGGCGGTCAGCGCCACCGAGACGACCCGGTCCTTGAACGAGTGGGTCGGGTTGGCGCTGTCGTCCTTGACCCAGAGCGGGGCGGTGATGCCCAGCTCGGCGGCGAGGTGCGGGGCGGCCACCAACGGGGTGAAGCCGGGGTCGAGGGTGACCCGGGTGGCCGGGTCCTGGCCGGCGGGCAGCAGCGCCGCGTACCGCCAGATGTTCTGCGGGCCCGCCTCGATCTGCTCCCGGGTGACCGTCGCGAGCGCGGCGACGTCGTAGTCGACCTCCAGCGGGCCGAAACACTCGTAGCAGGCGTGCTGGGCGGCGAGCGGGTAGCGCGCCGAACAGGCGCGGCAGACCAGGGCGCGGGCGGGGCTGGCGGTGGTGTCGATGCCGGAGGGGGCGAACGTCGACGTCATGTCGCGGGTCCTCTCATCTTTCCCCGCATCGCACCCTGCGGCGGGGACGGAATTGGCACCTGCCCCGCCGGTCGCTCTGCGATGAGCGCGCGGGGTGGTTGCCGGGGCGTCGTCGGGCCGTATCCCTCAGCCCCTCTGGATGAGGTATGCAGTTGTGCCGTCGAGTCTAAGCACCGACGCCGCCCGGATCGACGCGAGATCCCACGCTGTGAGCGATCCCGCAGCCGTCGTCGGGCGACCGGGGGGCCTTCCTCGACGGTACGGATTCAGGCGGTCACCGAGCGGGAATCTGCGGGGCGTCGGGCCCGCAACGCGGTGTCGACCGCCCACGCGCCGGGGCCGAACACGGCGATCAGCAGGAACGACCAGCAGAACAGAACGGCCAGCTCACCGCCGTTGCGCAGCGGGAGCAGCGCGTCGGGCTGGTGCACCACGAAGTACGCGTAGGCCATCGAGCCGGACGCCAGCAGGGCCGCCGCGCGAGTCAACAGCCCGACGAGCACCAGCCCGCCGCAGACCGCCTGGATCAGCGCGGCCCACCACCCCGGCCACTCGCCGAGCGGAACCGCCTCGCCGGTGCCCCGGCTGCCACCGAGGACCCCGAGCAGCGAGGCCAGGCCATGGCACAGGAAGAGCAGGCCGACGACGGCACGGAACAGGGACAGGGCCGGGCCGCCGATCCGGTCAGCGAGCATCAGGGCACCTCCGGTCAGAATGAGGGGACGACACCAGAATGCCGCCGGACATTTGACGATGTCGATTGGTTCCCCCTCTGTGGGAACGCTCCCATCGGCGGCGGCGAACCGTTCACGAGGGCGTTGGCGCGGGCCCGCTACGGTTCGGGCACATCGACGGAAAGGAACGCGCGATGCGTCGCAAGCTCGTCCCGATGGTGGCGCTCTCCATGGCCTGCCTGCTGGCGTTCACCACCGCCTGCTCCACCGGCAACCGCAAGAAGCGGAACCGGTCCGCCGACCGGACCGCCGGCACCGCCGCGAAGCGGGACGACGTCGACGCCACCCCGGCGACCACCCGGGCGACCCCCACCCCGCGCCGCACCGGCGACCAGCTCACCTGCCTGGAACTGCGCGACACCCGCATCGGCAGCCGGAAGGTCCGCTACCGCGGGTACGCCGCCCCGCTCCGCCTCTCCAACGGCCGGTGGGCCGACCGGGACGGCACGACGGTGGAGTTGCAGCGGCCGTGCGGCATCGGCGACCTCGACGGCGACGGCGCGGGCGACGCGATCGGCGTGGTCGTGCTCGACGGCGGCGGCACCGGCCGCTTCTTCACCCTCGCCGCCTGGCGCAACGTCAGGGGCGAGCCGGACTACCAGGCCCAGGTCGACCTCGGCGACCGTACGCCGGTGGAGAGCGTCAGCGTGCGCGACGGCAGGGCGACGGTGGTCTACCTGACCCGACCGGCGGGCGGCCCGATGGCGGAGCTGAGCATCCGGCGCACCGCCGTCTACCAGCTCAGGGGCGCGGCGCTGGCCGAGCTGAGCCACACCGACGCCCGGGTGACCGCCGCGTCCGGCGACGGGGACACCGCCGACTCGGGCACCGCGCCGGACTCCCCCGACTCCCCCACCCGCAAGCGCAGGCCCCGTTCCCGCTGACGTCCCCGCGACCGGGCCGCCTCAGTCGGGGACCGGTCGGTGGGTCGGCGGCCTCGGTAGCCGGATCATTCCGGTGGCCGTGCAGCCCTGCTGACTCACCTCGCCGAGGCAGCCCCACCCTGAGGTCGGGACGCGCTCGAAGTACTGCACGGGCTGCGACGGAACGGCCTCGGTGGTGAACGTGCCGGCACCGCTCGGGATGCGTTGCTCGTGGGAACCGGTCGTGTCGGTGTACGAGGCGACGATGTGCCACTGGCAGGTGTGGGTCGTCACCTCCGGCTGGACCCGGAACGCCATGTTCGACTGGCCGTTGCCCAGCTCGACGACGTTGCGGCGGAAGTACAGCTGGCCTTCCTGCGGCTCGCCCTCGTCCAGGACGTACGGGCCGTGCGGTTTGTCCGTCGGCCCGCCGGTCAGGTCCCACAGCAGGCCCTGCCGGGACTCGGCACCCCCCGGGGGGATGGTGACGACGGTCTGCGCCGTGGGTGCGTGGCACGAGTCCTTGACGGCGACCATGTTGTTGATCGTGAGTCCGGCGACGCGATCGCTGTTCAGGTTCAGGTCGAACGTCTGGGCACCGCCGCGATTCTCGTTGCCGTCCTCGAAGGGCGCCACGTAGGACGCAATCTCGACGACCCGGCCGCCGAGCGGCTTCATGAACTCCCACACCCGCGACGCATCACCGTTCAGGGCGGTGAGGGTGGCCTGCTCGCCCTCGGTCAGCGGCCGGTCGAGCAGCACGCGGAAGGCCTCGGGGAGGTCCCGGTCGTAGTCCAGGGGCGTGACGGTGGACACGAACGCGGGCTGCTCACGGTCGACCGCTTCCTGAGCCTGCTTGTCCGAGCGGGCCCGCTCGGTGGCCGTCGACCGGTCCAGGAGGAAGTTGGCCTGGTAGGCGAACAGCGCGCCGACCACGACGACGACGGCGGCGACGGTCGCGTACACCGCGCGCTGCTTCGGCGGGAGCCCGCGAAACCCGGGCAGGCGTTCATCGGCCAGCACGGCCCAGGCTTTCGACCTGGACGACGGCTCGGACGGCTGCTCCGGTGGTGGCACGGGCGGGGAAGCGGACGGCGGCTCAGCCGGTGGCCCGGGCAGAGACGTGGACGAGGGCTCGGTCGGCGGCTCGGGTGGCGGCCCGGCGGGCGGAGTGGCCATACCCGATTCTCACTCACAGGCGCCATGCAATCACAGAATGCGCCCGGGCGGTGTCGAGTCAGGAGCTTCGCCCCGGGTGGCGCGGGCCGGGTGATGTCGTAGGCGATTCAGCTCGACAGGCACCGCCCGGGTGCCCCGGCCCGCCGGCCCCGCAGGTGAGGCAGCTCGACAGCGCCACCGGATCCCCACGGGCGGGTGTCAGAGGATCGGCGGCGCACCGGCCGGTGCGATGATCGGGCGATGGCCCTCCCCGCACCCCGACCCGCACGCCGCCCTACGGTCCGACTCGGGGGCCGACCCGCGGGCGGACTCGCACCGCGTCCTCGCGACGGCATTGCAGGTCCGGCACGGGCGGTCGGGCTCGCGATCGGCGGCCTCGTCCTGCTCGGTGCCTGTGCGCCGGCGATCGACCCGCCGTCGGCTGACCTGCCGCCGGCCGGCCTGCCGCCAGCCGGATCAGCGCCGACCACGATGCCCGGCACGATGCCGACGGCGACCGCGTCGGCGACGGCGTTCTGGGCCACTCCCACGACCGAGTGCCCGGCCGCCGGCGTCCGGATCAGTTCGCCGGGCAGCAGCGCCGCGATGGGTCTGCGTGCGCTCGGTCTGGAACTGGTCAACTGCGGCACGAAGCCCTACCGGCTCAACGGCTACCCCGTGCTGCGCCTGTTCGACGGCGACGGCGACACCATCCCGGTCCGGGTGGTCCACGGGGCCAGGGAGATCACCTCGGGCTTCGACGACCCGCCCCGGCCACTGACCCTGCAGCCCGGCGAGCGGGCCGGCGCCGCTGTGCTCTGGCGCAATCTGGTCACCGATCCGACGGTCGTAGCCACCGATGGCGAGCGCCTGGAGGTCGCGCCCGAAGTGGGCGGGGCCGCGCAGGTCGTCGGCCTGGACGGGCCCGTCGACCTCGGCAACACGGGCCGGATCGGCGTCAGCGCCTGGAAGAAGGCGACCGACCCGGCACCGACGCCGGCCCGGCCGGGCAGACCGGTGCCGAGCAGGTCGGCGCCGAGCAGCCCCCGGCCGCTGCCGTGAGGCGCCCGGCGTCTCAGCTGGTGACGTCCTTGCGGGTGAAGCGCCAGAACGCCAGGCCCCAGAACAGCGTCGCGTAGCTGATCGCCGAGATCGCCCCGCGTACCACGTCGTCGGTCTGCACCGGCGTCGACAGCAGCCCCAGCCAGGCGGTGCTGTAGTGCGTCGGCAGGAACGCGCGCAGCGCGCCCAGGGCAGTGATCTGGTCGAGGATGCTGGAGAGGATCCAGAGCAGCACCGCGCCGCCGACCGCGCCCAGCGCGGCGTCCGTCACCACGGACAGCAGGAACGCCAGGCCGGCCACCACCAGGAGTACGACCGCCAGGTAGCCGAGCACGCCCAGCAGCCGCAGCAGCCCCTCGCCCGGTTCGAGCTGGGCCGCCACAGTGCTGCGCAACGGCTCCCAGCCGTAGCGGAGGGTGCCGATCAGCAGAGCGGTGCCGGCGAGCAGCAGCAGTGCCAGGGCCGAGTAGACGAGCGCGACGAGCAGCTTCACCGTCAGCAGGCGGGCCCGGGGCACCGGCACCGCCAGCAGGTAACGCAGGCTGCCCCAGCTCGCCTCGCTGGCCACCGTGTCCCCGCAGAACAGCGCCACCACCACGACCATCAGGAACGACGCCGAGACGAAGATGGTGAAGAGCGTGAAGTTCAGCCCGCCCGACGTGGCGAACTCGACCAGGCTGCCGAACTCCCCGCGCCCGTTGTCGTCGTCGCCGCCCGTGTCGAACTGGAACGCGATCAAAATGATCAACGGCAGCAGCACCATGAACCCGAGCGCGAGCTGCGTACGCCGCCGGGAGGCCTGCCGCCGGAACTCGGCGCCGAACGGCAGGGTCGCCGAGGGCCGGTAGCCGGCCGCCGCTCCCACCGTGGGTGACGTACCCGCCATCATCGGTCTCCGCTTCCCCGAGAGTTGTCGCCCACCAGGGCGAGGAACGCGTCCTCCAGGCGGCGCCGCGGCACCACCCGGTCCACCCCGATGCCGGCCCGGACCAACTCGGCGACCACCTCGCTGCGGGCGGTGCCGTTGGTGTCCACCACGAGCTGCCCCTCGCCGTCGGGGAGCACCCGCACCCCGGGCAGGCCGTCCAGCACCGCCCGGGCAGCCTCCGGGTCGGTCACGTCGAAGAGCACGCTCGGCGACTCGCCGACGATCTCCTCGACCGGTCCCGAGGCGACGATGCGGCCCTTGTTCACCACCACCGCGTGCGTGCAGGTCTGCTCCACCTCGGCCAGCAGGTGGCTGGAGACCAGCACCGCCCGGCCGTCGGTGGCGTAGCGCTGGAGCACCCGGCGCATCTCCGCGATCTGCGGCGGGTCGAGCCCGTCGGTCGGCTCGTCGAGCACCAGCAGCTCGGGCAGGCCCAGCATCGCCTGCGCGATGGCGAGACGCTGCCGCATGCCGTGGCTGTAGTTGTTGGTCTTGCGGTGCACGGAGTCGCCCAGGCCGGCGATCTCCAGGGCCTCCTCGAAGTGCGCGTCCTCGGCGGGCCGGCCGGTGGCCCGCCAGTACGCCTTCAGGTTGTCCAGCCCCGACAGGTGCGGCAGGAAGCCCGGCCCCTCGACGAGCGCGCCGATCCGGGACAGCACCGGCGACCCGGGCACCAGCCGGTGCCCGAAGACGTAGATCTCGCCGGCGGTGGGCTGGGTCAGCCCCATCAGCACCCGCAGCGTGGTGGTCTTGCCCGCGCCGTTCGGGCCGAGCAGGCCGACGACCTGACCGGGGTGCACCTCGAAGTCCACGTTGGAGACGGCGACGAAGCCGTCCGCGTACTCCTTGCGGAGTTGCCGCACGGCCAGCGGGACGCCCGCGTACGCCGGGTGGATGGAGCTGTCCTGGCGGCGGTGCCGGCGGCGGACCACGGCGACGACCACGACGAGCCCGACGACGATCGCGGCGACCAGGCCGGCCAGCACCCAGCGCCACACGGTGGCGGAGGTGGGGATGGGGTCGCCGGCGACGGTCGGCAGGCTGACCGCGCCGGTGGCCGCGACGGTGTGCACGGCCGGCTCGACCGGGGTGGCGTACGCCTGGTCGGAGGTCGCCACCACCACGCGCAGCCGGTGCCCGGCCTCGATCCGGCGCACGATCGCCGGCAGGGTGACGGTGACCGGGCGTGCCGCGTCGATGGTCGGCGGCAGGCCGGTGAGCCGGACCGGGGCGACCAGCCCGTTGGGCAGGGTTGCCGCGCCGTTGGGGTCGACGTCGTAGAGCTTGACGAAGAGCACGGCCTCCCCCGTGGCCGACGCCGCCCGCACGTCGACGGTCGGGGCGCCGACGACGTCCACCGCCTCGGTCAGCGGCTCCGACTCGAAGCGGGCGTGCTGGCCGGGAATGTCGCCGGCCACGCCGCCGAGCAGCGACGACAGCTCACCGGCGAAGGGCACCGAGGAGATGGCGGCCGGGTTGCGTGACGGCGGGTTGGCGACGGGCTGGGCGGGGCCGGCCACCGGTACGCTCCGGCGGGCCGTGCCGGCGACGCCGGGATAGTCGGCGTAGCGGTAGCCGGTCGCCACCAGCCCCCGGTCGAGGGCGTCGAAGCCGGCGATCCGCGACCAGGTGAAGTCGTCGCCCGGGGCCTCGCCCTCGCCCTTGACGTAGTGGTCGAGCCACTGCACGGTCAGGAACTTCACCCGGTCCGAGTCGGTCTTCGGGCCCTCGCCGCCGTCGTGACCGCCGGTGAACCAGGCCACCCGCACGGGCGTGCCGGCGGCGGCGATGCCGTTCGCGTTCGCGTTCGCCTCGCCGAGCGGGAAGAGGGTGTCCGCCTCGCCCTGCACGAGCAGGGTCGGCGCCTTGATCCGGTTGAGCACCCCGGCCGGGCTGGAGCGGCGCAGCAGGTCCACGGCGGCCTGGTCGGCCCGACCCGTGGTGGCGATGCGCAGGTACGCGGCGCAGATGTCGGCGGCGAACCGGCCGCACGCCGGGTCACCGGCCCCGGCCGGCGCGCGCCCCGGACCCGTCCCCGGACCGGCGCCCGGACCCGGGCTGGGCGGGCCGGCGGAGGCGGGCGCCCCCTCGGGCTGCGCGGCGCTGGTCCCGGAGAGCCCGGCCGGCCCGGAGCCGACGTTGCCGCCGCCGCCGAAGAACAGCCCGGCCCAGCCGGACTTGAACACGCCCTCGGTGGGCTCCTTGCCGCTGCTCTCCGGCAGGAAGGAGCGGGACAGGTCGTTCCAGGTGATCATCGGCACGATCGCGTCGACGCGCTGGTCCTGCGCGGCGAGCAGGAGCGCCAGGGCGCCGCCGTACGAGCCGCCGACGACGCCCACCTTCGGGTCACCGGCGGCGTCGGTACGGATCTCGGGCCGGGCGGCGAGCCAGTCCAGCAGCCGTTCGGCGTCCCGGACCTCGTAGTCCGGGTGGTCCAGGTGGATCTGCCCGCCGCTGCGGCCGAAGCCCCGCGCGGTCCAGGTGAGCACCGCGTAGCCGCGTCCGGCGAACTCCTCGGCGTCGGCGCGGACGGACTCCTTCGTGCCACCGAAGCCGTGCGCCAGCAGCACCGCCGGCACCTTGTCCGCCGCCGATGCGTCCTCGGGCAGGTAGAAGGTCGTGTCCAGGACGACGGGCTCGTCCCCGGTCGGCCCGGAGGAGACGTTCACGAACGCCGCCTCGGTGCGGATGGCCGGCCCCTGCGGCAGGACGGCCCAGGTCACGGCGGCGGCGAGCAGCACGACGACCACCGTCGCGGCGACGGCGCGCCGGCGGGTGGGCAGGGCACGCCGGATCCACGCGGCCGACAACGGCGATCTCATTGGGCACACGGTACGGCCCGGATCCTGAGCGTTGGCTGAGATCCTCCGTACGTCCGTCCGGTTGATCCGATCGGCGTCGCACCGGCGCGGTCCAGACCGTCTCACGGAGATGAATTCGGATCATGTGAATTCCGATGTTCGTCGGAAATCCACTCCGATCCATCCTTGTCACTCTCCGGCCCGGCACGGACGGTGCCTAACGAGTGACCCTGCGGTTACTTCGGGCTTCGTGACGCAAAGCTGACCGTCCGGCGGCCGGAACGGTCCCCGCTGGTCGGTTAGTTTTCCGGTCCGGTGCACGGGACTTCGCCGTCGACCCCCGACCCCCCGCCGATCCCGTGCTCCCGCCGGAGGAGACAGACATGACCGTCCCCGCACCGCCGGCCCGCCGGCGGCCCACCGCGGTGGGCCGCGTACTGCCGCTGCTGCTCCTCGTCGCCCTGCTCGCGCCGATGACCCTGCTGTTCGTCCAGACCTGGCGGCTCACGGCCGACGACCGGGACCTGGCCGGCCGGGAACGGCTGGGCGTGGAGTACCTGCGCGCCCTCGCCCCGGTCACCCACGCCCTGGTCGAGGCCCAGTCCGCCGCCGTCGCCGCCCGGCCCGTCACCAGCCAGGCGCTGACCCGCGCGGTCGAGGCCGCCGCCTCCGTGGACGCGCGGACCGGCGACGAGTTGCGCACCAAGGAACGCTGGGCGGGCCTGCGGGCCAGGATCGAGGCGCTGGGCGCCCGCGGCCCCGCCGACCCGGAGGCGGCCTTCACCGCGTACGGCGAGGCCACCGACCTGCTGCTGGCCCTGCACGGCAAGGTCCGGGAGACGTCCGGGCTCGTCCGCGACCCCCGGCCCGACTCCTTCTTCCTCCAGCACGCGAGCCGGGACCTGCCCGAGGCGGTCGTGGCGGCCGGCCGGCTGGCCGACCTGGCCGTGCTCGCCGACCGCCGGCCCGCCAGCGACCGGAACCGCACCGCCGTCGAGATCGCCGCCCTCCGGGTGGGCGTCCTCACCCCGGCCGGTGACCTGGTCACCGACCTCCGGGCCGCCGTGGACAGCTCGGAGAGCGCCGACCTCGGCCCGAGCGTGCTGAACCCGCTCGACACCTACCAGCGGGCCGTCGAGACGTTGGCGGCCCACTCCGCGCCGACCGGTCGCGACGCGAAGACCGACCAGGCGCGGATCGCCGGCGCACGGCTGAACGCGCAGGCCGCCGCCGAACAGCTCCAGCCCGTCATCCTGGACGAACTCGACGCGCTCCTCGCCGGACGCTCCCGCGACCTGGACCGGGACCGCTGGCTGACCGTGGCGGCCGGGGCGCTGGCCGTCCTGCTGTGGGCGGCACTGGGCGCGGTGTGGCTCGCCGCCGCCCGCCGGGCCCCGGGGCGCGCGGCACAGGCCCGACGCGAGCGGTACGGCGCCGACGCCCCGCCGGAGGACACGCCGTGGCAGCCGGCCGCCGGCCGGGGTGCCGAACCGCGTCAGCTCCAGCCGGCGGGGTCGGCCCGCGAACCCGGCGGCGCGCAGTGGGGGCCCTTCGATGCTGCTCGCTAGGCTCCGCATCCGGGGCAAGCTCGCGCTGCTCGTGGTCATCCCGCTGCTCAGCATGGTGGCGCTGGCCGTGCCGGCGGTGCTCGACCGCGTTGCCGCCGCGCAACGGGCCGGCGACATCGCCGACCGGGTCCGCGTCGCCAGCCGGATCGGCAGCCTCGTGCAGGACCTGCAACAGGAACGCGTCCTCTCGGTCGGGCTGCTGCTCGGCCGGGTCACCCGGAGCGAGCTGATGCAGCGGACCGCCGGCGTGGACGACCGGGTCGCCGACCTGCGGGCGACCTCGGCAGGCCCGCTGCCGCCGGAGGTGACGGAGGCCCTGCACGGCGTACGCGGGCTGACCGACGTGCGTGTCGCGGTGCTCGCCGGCACCGCCACCCCGGACCAGATCATGGCCGCGTACGGGCCGGTCAGCACGGGACTGATCGACGCGCTGCGGCTGCCGTTCGGGGTGGACACCGACACGGCGGCCGGGCGGCAGGTGCTGGCCCTGGACGGGTTGCTCCGCGTCGACGAGGCGATGGGCGCCTGCGCCACCCTCATCGTGCTCGTCAAGGCCACCGGCTCGCCCCGGGTGAGTGCCTCGTACGTCGCCTGCATGGCGGGGCTGCGGGCGGACAACCAGGGGTTCCGCAGCCTGATCACGCCGGAGCAGTTGAAGCTGGTGACCCTGAACGACGCGGCCGTGGCCGCCCGGACCAGCGCGGACTTCCTCACCAGGAGCGCGCTGGACCCGGCCGGCGCGACCAGGGACATCCCGCTGGACGCGCTCTTCCCGTCGGTCCGCTCGATGATCACCTTCGGGCAGTTCATCGAGAAGAAGCTCGTCGCCGACGTCATCGCCGAGGTGACCGGGCAGCAACGCCGGGCGCTGACCGAGGCGTACCTGGTGGCGGGGATCGTCACCCTGATCCTCGCCGTGGTGGTGCTGCTCAGTGCGGCCGTCGCCCGGACGGTGGCCCGGCCGCTGACCCGGCTCACCCGCTCCGCCGACCGGGTGGCCCGGGTCGCCGAGGCGGAGCTGACCCGGGTCGCCGACGACGAGACCGAGGGCGCCGCGCCGGTACGCCTCGACCCGGTCGACGTACGGGCCCGCGACGAGATCGGCGACCTGGCCCGCGCGTTCGACCGGGTGCAGAGCACCGCCGCCCGGCTCGTGGAACGGCAGGTCGCCGGCCGGCGCAACGTGGCCCAGATGTTCGGCCACGTCGGCCGCCGTACGCAGAACCTCGTGGGCCGGCAGATCGCGCTGATCGACCGGCTGGAGCGGCAGGAGACCGACCCCGGCCGGCTGGAGCACCTGTACCGGCTCGACCACATCTCCAGCCGGCTGCGCCGCAACGCCGGCAGCCTGGTGGTGCTCTCCGGCTCGGCCGGCGCCGACCCCCACGTGGCGCCGGTGCCGCTCGCGGACGTGGTCCGGCTGGCGCTCGGCGAGATCGAGGACTACACCCGGGTCGACGTGCAGGTCCCGCCCGGCGTGTCGGTGGCGCCCGGGACCGTCGGCGACCTCGTCCTGGCGCTGGCCGAGCTGATGGAGAACGCGACGGTCTTCTCCCCGCCGCACACCCGGGTCACCGTGGGCGGCGAGCCGACCGGCTCCGGCGCCTTGCTGACCGTGGTGGACCGGGGCATCGGCATGGCCCCGGAGCGGCTGGCGGAGGAGAACGCCCGGCTCACCCGGCGGGAACGGCTCGACCTCGCGCCGACCGAGGTGCTGGGGCTCTTCGTGGTGGGTCGCCTGGCCCGCCGGCACGGCTGGCAGGTGCGGCTGACGCCGACCGCCGGTGGCGGGGTGACCGCGCACCTGGACGTCCCGGAGACGTCGCTGGTCGTCCACCGCGCCGAGCGGGCCGGCGTGACCGTGGCCCGGGCCGCCGTACCCGCCCGCGACCGGCGCTCGCCCGACGAGCCGGAGGCCGCCCGGCCCCGCGCGGCGGTCGGCACGGCACCGTCCGGGGTCGGCGCGGCGGCGGAGGCTGCGCCGTCCGGGTTCGACGCGGTGCTGCTGAGCCGCGCCACCCGCAGCTTGGAGTCCGGCGCCTCCTGGGACGCGTTCAGCTCCAGTGGCGAGCCGGCCGGCGTCGAGCTGCGCGCACCGGCCGGCACCGAGCCTCGGGCACCGGCCGCAGCCGCCCCGCCGGGCATCCGGCAGCGGGTGCCCGGCGCCACCCTGCGCCCGGCCGGGCCGCCGGCCGCCCCGCCGGTGAGCGGGCCGGTGCCGGTCACCGACGCGGACCCGGCCGCCGCCCGCGCCCTCGTCGAGGCCGTCGAGTCGGGCGTACGCCGGGCCGAACTGGGCCGGGGCACCCCGGACGGCACCGCGCCGGCCGGGCTGACCCGGCGGGTGCCCGGGGCGAACCTGACCGCCACCCCGGCCCGTCAGCCCGACAGCCCCCCGGAGAACCCGGACGAGGTCCGCGACCTCCTCACCGAGTTCGAGGCGGGCGTCGCCCGCGCTCTGCACGAAGTCAGCCAAGACCGCCGCTACGAAGAGGGAACATCACGGTGACCAGCCCCTTCACGCACGACAACGTCGACCACCAGAACCCGGGCGCCGGGGACCTGAGCCCGGAGGCGCGCACCTTCAACTGGTTGCTGGACTCCTTCACCTCCAGTACGGCCGGCGTGCTGGAGGCGATCGCCGTCTCGTCGGACGGGCTGCTGATGGCCATGTCGGCGATCAAGGACCGCTCCAACGCGGAACGGCTCGCCGCGGTGGTCTCCGGCATGACGAGCCTCGCCGGCGGCGCCGCGAGCTGGTACGCCCTCGGCGGGCTGAACCGGGTGGTCGTGGACATGGCCGAGGGCTACCTGCTGATCAGCGCGATCAGCAGCGGCTCCGTGCTCGGGGTGGTCGCCGACCGCTCGGCGAACCTCGGCACCGTCGCCTACGAGATGACGCTCTTCGCCGGGCGGGCCGGTGGCGCCCTCACCCCGAGACTGATCGCCGAACTGAAGAACGCCGCCCAGCAGTGACCCCCGAGGTCGCCGGCGAGGGGCCGGACCCGGAACCCACGGTCCGGATCCGGCCCTACCTGCGCGCGTCGTCCCCGCACGACGCGCGGCCCGGCCTGCCGGCGACCCCGGCCGCGCCGGCGACCGAGGACGGGCCCGCCGGCCCGCGCCCGTTCGTGCTCACCGCCGGGCGGGTGGCCGGCGCCGACCCGGCGATCGGGCTGGAGACGCAGGTGACCGCCCGACCGGCGACCGACCGGCCGGCGTCGCTGACCTGGCTGGCACCCGAGTTGCAGGCGATCGTCTCGCTCTGCGACGAGCCGATCTCGGTCGCCGAGATCTCCGCCCGTACCCGGTTGCACTTCGGCGTGACCCGGGTGCTGGTCGGCGACCTCCGCGCCGCGGGCCACCTCGACGTGCACGACGGCGCCGACGCCCTCGACCCCGACATCATCCTGCGAGTGATGGATGGACTCCGTGCGATCTCCTGAATGGCCGGTCGCCCCGCTGGGCGGGATCGCCGCCAACAGCGCCGCCACCCGGTACGGCTCCCCGACGGGACCGCAACCCGCCGCGTCCGCTCCGCCGCCGCACCGGACGCCGGCCACCGGTGTTGCCGCGGTGCCCCGGCCCACGCCGGCCGCCGCACCGCCGATCCCGGTCAAGATCCTCATCGCCGGCGGCTTCGGGGTCGGCAAGACCACCACGGTCGGCGCGATCTCCGAGATCGCCCCGCTGACCACCGAGGCGGAGATGACCACCGCCGGGATCGGCGTCGACGACCCCGGCGTACGCTCCGCGAAGACCACCACCACGGTGGCGATGGACTTCGGCTGCGTCACCATCGACCGCAGCCTGAAGCTGTACCTGTTCGGCACGCCGGGGCAGGCCCGGTTCGGTTTCATGTGGGACGACCTGGCCCGGGGGGCACTGGGCGCGCTCGTCGTGGTGGACAGCGCCCGGCTCGACGACTGCTACCCGGCGATCGACTTCTTCGAGCGGGCCGGCCTGCCCTTCGTGGTCGGCGTGAACGCCTTCGACGGGCGGCTGGCACACGACCTCGACGCGATCCGGTGGGCGCTGGCCGTCGGCGACCACGTGCCCCTGGTGCAGTTCGACGCCCGGGACCGGCTCTCGGTGCGGGACGCCCTGCTGGTCGTCCTCGACCGCGCACTCGAGCGGGCCACCCGGGAGGGAAGGTCCTGAACCGCTGCGGCGGTTCGACCCGTTTCACGAGAAGGGGTGGTTCGTGATGAGAGGTGGACTGGACGAGACACTGGCCCGGATGGCGCGCCGCGAGGAGGCGTTGCGGCGGCGGGCCGCCGAGGCGGAGCCGGCGGGCGGGGAGGCCGACGGGGCGCCGGAGGCGCGGGGCGGATCCGAGCCGGGGCGCGCCGACGTCCGGGGCGAGGGGCGCAACGCCGGGCCCGGCTGGGTCGACGCGCGGCGGGGCGCGGAACACCGCGACCCCGTGGTGGAGGTCGCCGAGGCGGTCCGTCGCGTGGTGGCCGGCCACCCCGGCACCGCGGTCAGCATCCGGGTCGAGCACGACGGGCAGGCGTACCCGCTGCGGGTCGCCTGGACCGACGCGGGCGTGACGGTCGACGCGGAGGCCCCCGCGCCGCCGCCGGCGTGGCCGATGTCGGTCAAGACGGTGCCGGCCTGGACGCCGGCCCAGGAGGGGCTGACCCCCGACCCGGCGGCACGGCTGGCCGAGCTGATCCGCCGCGACTCCTCCCTGCTGGGGGACGGTGACGCTCCTCGCGGAGCACGGAACGCCCCGGGAGGGGGCAGGGCGTGACCACGGCGGCTAGGGTCGGGCGGTGGCGGAACCCGACCTGACCCTGACCGCGAGCCTGCGGCCGGCGGCCCTCGACGCCCGACGGGGCGTCGTCCGGCTGCACCCGGAGGTGCTCACCGCGCTGGCGCTGCGACCCGGCGACCCGGTGCGGCTGGCGGGCCGGCGGGTGAGCGCCGGCATCGTCGCGCCTGCCGAGCCGACCGCCAGCACCTCGCTGCTCTACGCCGACGACCTCATGCTGGGCAACCTCGGCATCCGCGACGGCGCCCAGGTGACGGTGAGCCGTCTGCCGGTCACGCCGGCCCGTCGGGTGCTGCTCGCCGGTCCGGCGCAGATCGCCGCCGTGGTCTCGCCCGAGATGCTCCGGCTGGCCCTGCTCGGCAAGGTGGTGACGACCGGGGACGACGTGTCGCTGCTACCGCAGGACGTGCTGCCCGACGCCTCGGTGCGCAGCCTGGTGGAGGCCGCCCGGCGCAGCCTCTCCAATAGCGTCGGGTACGCCTGGACCAGCACTCTGCTCGCCGTGGTCGCCGCCGAGCCCGACACCGGCTCGCTGGTCACCATGGACACCGTCGTCGGCTGGGAGCACGGCCAGGCGACCCACGGCTCCGCCGGCACCGGACCCGCCCCGCAGGGGCGCCGCCTCGACGCGGGCCCGACGCCCAACGGGACCGCCCCGAGCCGGGCGGCTGCCACGGGGGGCGTACGCCTCCCGGGCGCCGTGGACGCCACGGGACACACCGCCGGAAGCGTCGACGAGGCGCCGCCCGCGGTGGACGAGCTGCCCGGGCTGCGGTCGCAGGCCGAGGAGCTGACCGAGCTGCTCGACCTCGGCTTCCACCACCGGGAGGTGCTCGGCCGGCTGGGCACGACCGTCTCGCTGGGCGTGCTGATCGCCGGGCCGGCCGGCTCCGGCAAGGCGGCGCTCGTGCGGGCCGTGGCCGCCCGGGTCGGGGCCCGGGTCAGCCCGCTCTGGGCTCCCGAGGTGGCCGCGCTGACCAACCAGGCCGCCGCCGACCGGCTGCGCGCCGCCGCCGCCGAGGCGCGCGCGGACGGCCCCGGGGTGCTGCTGGTCACCGACGTGGAGGCGCTCGCCCCGGCGGACGGGCCGGGGCCGGTGGCGACCGTGTTCCGGCAGGTGGTCGCCGAGACCGTACGGGCGGGGGCGGCGGTCGTCTGCACCACCGGCCGGCCCGAGGCCGTCGACCCCGCGCTGCGTGCCCCGGACCTGCTCTCGCTGCGGATCAGCGTGCCGCTGCCGGACGCGGCCCTGCGCCGGGAGCAGTCGACGGTGCTGACCCGGCAGGTCCCCCTCGCCGACGACGTGCGGCTCGACGAGGTCGCCGGGCGTACCCCCGGCTTCGTCGCCGCCGACCTGGCCGCGCTGCTCCGCGAGGCCGGGGTGCGCGCGGCGCTGCGCCAGAAGTCGGCCGAGACGCCGACGGTGGCGATGGCCGACTTCACCGCCGCGCTGGAGGTGGTCCGCCCCACCACCATGGCCGCCTCCACCCTGGAGCTGGCCTCGGTGACGCTGGACGACGTGGGCGGCCTGACGGAGGTCAAGGAGACGCTGACCGAGTCGGTGCTCTGGCCGCTGACCTACCCGGACACCTTCGCCCGGCTCGGCGTGCAGCCGCCGCGCGGGGTGCTCCTCTACGGCCCACCGGGCTGCGGCAAGACCTACCTGGTCACGGCGCTGGCCGGCTCGGGGCGGGCGAACGTGCTCTCGGTGAAGGGCGCGGAGCTGCTGTCGAAGTGGGTCGGTGAGAGCGAGCGCGCGGTCCGCGAGCTGTTCCGCCGGGCCCGGGAGGCCGCGCCCACCCTGATCTTCCTGGACGAGGTGGACGCGCTCGCCCCCGTACGCGGCCAGGCCAGCGACGGCGGCACCACCGACCGGGTGGTGGCCGCGCTGCTGACCGAGCTGGACGGCGTGGAGACGCTGCGCAACGTGGTGGTGGTCGGCGCGACGAACCGCCCCGACCTGGTGGACCCGGCGCTGCTGCGCCCGGGACGGCTGGAACGGCTGGTCTACGTGCCGCCGCCGGACGGGCCGGCGCGGGCGGAGATCCTGCGCGCCTCGGCCCGGAACGTGCCGCTGGCACCCGAGGTGGACCTCGTGGAACTGGGCGGCGAGTTGGACGGCTTCTCGGCGGCGGACTGTGCCGCGCTGGTGCGCGAGGCGGCCCTGGCCGCCATGCGGGAGTCGCTGACGGCGTCCACCGTCACGGCCGCGCACGTGGCGGCGGCCCGCGCCCGGGTCCGCCCGTCCCTGGACCCGACCCAGGTCGCCTGGCTCGCCGCGTACGCCGAGAAGCGGGCCGGCTGAGCGCCCGCGCCCCGGGGTGACCGGCGCTGTCGGGCTGATGTCGTGGACGACTCGTCAGTCGGTGGGCAGGAGGGGGCCGAGGGGCCCGAGGTCGAGATTGAGGTCCTCGGGCGTGAGGCCGAAGTAGTCGCGCAGCCCCGCCATCTGCTCCTCCAGGGCCATCAGCGTGGTGCCGATCCGTTCGATCTGCTCCTCGGTCAGGTCGCCGAGGTCGACCCGGCGCAGCGCCTGTCGCTCCATGAGCTGCCGCAGCAGCTCGATCACGGTGAGCACGAGGCTGGCCAGCCCCCGCTCGACGCCGTCCCGGTCGACGGCGAGCCGGCGGTCCAGCGGCGTCACCCGGGGCGGCTGCCACCGGGTGTCGCCGAGCGCGGCGGCGAGTTCGGCCGCCTCGTCCCGCCGGCCGCCACCGCCGCCCGGCTCGGCCCGGCAGGTGCCACCGCCGCCCGGTCTGCCCACGCCCACTCCCCCGCGGCCCGGGCCGGTCGCGCCGTCCGGGCGGCCGTCCGGGGCGCTCACGGCCACGTCCCCGGCGTCCCGGCGGCGGCGCCCGGGGCGGCATCCCGCAGTTCCGGCGGGGCGAGCGCGCCGACGGAGGCGACCAGTGCGCGCAGGGAGATCCGGACCAGGTCGATGTCGGCGATGGCGATGGTGATGTCGCCGCTGATCACCACGCCGGTGGCGAGGACCCGGTCGAGCAGGTCGACCAGGGCCACCGGCCGGTAGGCCAGCGGGTCGTCGGCGCTGCTGGGGGCGAGCGACGTGGTCACCACGCCGGCCCCCGGGCCGTCAGCACGCCGACTCCCGTACGGTGAGCGCCGGCTCAGCGGGCCGCTCCTCGGCGAAGGAGTACGGCGGCCACGGGCCGGTCAGCTCCAGCCGGATCTCCGGGTGCCGACCGGCGAGCGCGCCGACCAGCTGGCGGAATCCGGCGACCGACCCCTGGCCGACCAGGTACGCCCCGTTGAGCACCATGGCGGTGGGCGCACCGGAGAGCCGGCGGTCCTGCGGGGGGTGCCGCCGGACGGCCACCGCGTGCCCGGCCAGTGCCTCGTGCACGGCGGAGGCGGCGTCGGCGGCGATCCGCTGCCCCTCCTCGCGGGCGGTGAGCTGGGCCCGGCGCCGCCGCAGGTACGCCGCCCCGGCGCCGCCCGACCCAACGGATTCCGCCGTGCGGGGCGTCGCGCCCGGCACGACGTACCCCTTGACGCCCCACTCGTCGTGGCCCGCGAGCCGGTCCAGGACGGTGGTCAGCTCGACCCGGCGGGCGGTGAGCTGCCCCGCCACCCGGGCGTCGTCGTGGTGGACGGTGGCCAGCCGGGCGGGCACCACGGCGCCGTCGCGGGACAGGGCCGCGACCACCGCGTGGTGCGTCCGGGCCGCCCGCTCCAGCCAGGCCAGGTCCTCCAGGTTCCGGCGCAGCGCCTCCTCGCCGTACTCGGACAGCGGCGCGGCGCTGACGACGGCGACCAGGCCGGCGGCCCGCACCGCGCGCACCGGAGCGCCGTCCATCCCGGCAGTCGCGGCGAGCAGGGCGGGATCGACCTCCCGCGCCACGCCGTGCAGCCACACCCCGACGCCGGGGCTCGCCGGCCCGGTGGCGGGCGCGAGGTCAGCCGTCGAACTCATCCCGCTCCTCCCTGCGAGCGGCCGTCCGGGCGACCCGGGGGCGGCGTTCCGCCTCCACCTGCTCCGGGTCCCGTGGGCCGGGCTCCACCGGCGGCCTCGCCCGGGAGCTGAGCCACGGGTCGTGCTCCCACCAGTCGATGCCGATCTGCCGGGCCGTGTCGACCGAGGCGATGACCAGTCGCAGCTTGAGCGTCAGCAGCTCGATGTCGAGCAGGCTGACCCGGATGTCGCCGGCGATCACGATGCCCCGGTCGAGCACGCGTTCCAGGATGTCGCCGAGATTGGCCGGCTCGTGCCCGGCGGGCAGGACCTGGCCGGAGTTCTGCACCACCGGGGGCGGCTGCACGCTCACCTCAACCCACCTCGCCCTTCCCGCGCTGGTAGCGCCGCACCCGCCGGTAGCCGAGCAGGCCACCCTCCAGGTCCAGCTCCACCTCGTAGAGGCCGAGCAGGTCGGTGGAGCTGGGGATGCGCCGGTCCTCGATCACCTCCACCCCGATCAGCCAGCCGTCCCGCGACGACTTCAGCGAGGTGGTCCCCACCGGATCCCGGCCGGTCAACTCGACGATCTGCCGCATCCCCTCGCGCGCCGCCTCGGCGGCCGTGATGGGTTCGAGGTACTCCTCCTCGTCGTCGTACCGGTCGTCGTCGACGGGCTCGCTCCTACGCGCCCGATCGCCGTCGCCGCGGATCAGACCCCCCATCGCGCTCACCTCCCTCGCCGCCGCCGCGCGACACCCGCCGCGAGCGTTCGGTGCCGACCTGCCGCGCCCGTTCCGTACCGGTTCGCCGCGCCCGGCCCTCGCCGGACCGCGACGCTCGTTCCGCGCCGGACTGCCGGCGGCGGCCGGAAGCGGACTGCCGCGCCCGGTCCGCGCCGGGCTCGTGCCGGGTCCCGCCGTTCTCCCGACGGGACCCGGGGCCGTCCCGGGCCGGAGCCCGGCTCTGGGCGGGCGCCGGCCGCTGGACGCCGCCGGTCAGCCGCTCCAGCACCTGCTGCTGCCCCCGGTCCCGTTCCGCGGCGCTGATCTCGCCCGCAGCTGCCGCCGCGTCCAGTGCCTCCAGCTCGCGCCGGACGTCGACGGGGTTGCGCTGCCGCGACTCCGCCTCCCGGGCGATCACCTTCACCACCGCGGTCAGCCCCCGCACCGGCGCGTACGGCAGGGTCAGCAGCGTCCACAGGATGTCCACCGGTCACCCCATCAACTGGTGGGCGCTGACGAAGTCGTACGGCGCGAGCGGGCCGAGCAGCCGCATCCGGATCAGCTCCCGGCGCTGCTCGGCGTACTCCTCGACCGCCGAGACGAACTCGTCCTCCCGGTCCTGTTCCACCAGGAAGGCGGCGTTCGACGCGTCCAGCTCGTTGCTCGGCGGCCGGGGCGCGCTCGCCACGACGAGGGGACCGAGGGTGTCGACCAGTTGCCGGTTCTCCGCCTCCCGACGCAGCTCCACCGCCTGGCTGATGATCTCGCCGAGTCGGATCCGCTGCGTCCGGGTGGCCGCCTCCGGCTGCCCACGCACCTGGTCCGCCAGGTCGGCGGCGCCCGGGTTTTCCGCCAGCACCGCCGCGATCAGGTTCGCCTCGTCGTAGCGCCCGTGCACCGTGTACTGGATCCGCCCCTCGAACTCGTCGAGCGCGGCGACGAACCGGTCGTGGTGCGCGTCCAGCAGGTCGGCGACCGCGTCAGGCCCGGTGACGACCGTGCCGAAACGCACCGGCAGCACCGGCGCCACCGCCGCCGTGCCGTCCACCAGCTCCTGGTACGCGGTCAGGTCCGCCGGCCGGCCGAGCGGCTCGGTCAGGCTCACCTCGCTGACCAGCGCGGCCAGGTCCTCGTGCCGCACCGCCGTCACCTCTCCGGGCGGGTCGCCGACCCCGGCGGCGTCCGGGGTCGGCTCCACGTCGGAGGGCACGATGCCGTAGATGAACAGTCCCGTCTCCTCGGCCATGCTCACCGCTCCTCGTCACGTCGCCGCCGGGGCCGGTCGCGATCCCGGTCCCGGTCCCGATCGCGGTCCCGGTCCTGGTCGTCCGAGCCCAGCTCGCCGACGGCGTCCTTGATCGCGCCGACCGTCTTGCCGACCCCGGAGACCGCCTTGCCGGCGCCGACCGCCCCCGAGGCTCCCTCGACCAGGTCGGGCAGCCCCTTCTGGCCCTTTGGAGTGATGTCGAACCGGTCGACCGCCTCGGCGAAGCGCAGATAGGTCTCCACGCTGGCGATGACGATCCGGGCGTTGATCTCGATCAGCTGGATGCCGACCACCGCGATCGAAACCTGGGCGTCGATCACGACGCCCTTGTCCAGCACGGTCTCCACGACATCGGCCAGGCCGGAGCCCCCTCCGCCGCGTTGCAGGGCGCCGCCGCCCTGACCCTCACTCGTCGCGATGGTCACTCCCGCTCCTCCCGTCGACGGCGGACCACGGGTCGCCGGGGCGCTTCCGGGGAACGGCGGGCCCGGGGCTCCTCACGGGAACGCGGCTCCTCGCGGGGCTGCGGGCGGCGGGCCCGCTCCGGGGCGCGGCGGCGCGGCGGGGGCTGTTCCTCCTCCGGCTCCTCCTCCTCGTACTCGGCGTAGTCGCCCTCGTCGTACTCGTCCTCGTACTCCTCGTCCTCGGCCGGGCGACGGCGCTGCGGCGGTCGGCGGCGGCCACGCTCGGCGGGCCTGCGCTTCTCGCGCGGCTCCTCCTCGGCCTCCTCCGCCTCCTCCTCGGGCTCGGGCTCCCGCCGGCCGCGCTGCTCGCGCTCCTCCTGCCCCTCGCGCTCCTGCTTCTCGCGCTCCTCCTGCTCCTCGCGCAGCGCGGTCTCGTGGTCGCGGACCACCCGAGAGTCCTCGATCTCGCCGCGCCAGCCCTGCACCGAATCCGGGTCGAGGACGGTCCGGGTCATCACGTGCCGGACGAAGTGCTTCAGCTCCAGCCGGGCGCGGCGGCCCTGGGCCCGCCACAGGTTGCCGGTGTGCTCGAAGAGGCCCTGCGGGTGGTACTCCAGCACCACCAGGATCCGGGTCAGGTCGGGCGACAGTTCGTGGAAGCTGACTGTGCCGTCGACAGAGCCCTTCTCGCCCTGCGAGCGCCAGTGGATCAGCTTGTCCGGGATCTGCCGGACGATGGTGGACTCCCAGGTGCGGTGCGACCAGAAGACCTGCGCCTTCCAGGTCAGCTTCTCGTCCGACTCGGTGTCGACGTTCTCGACCTTCTTCATGAAGCTCGGGAAGTCGCCGAACTGGGTCCACTGGTCGTACGCGACCCGGACCGGCACGCCGACCTCGATCGCCTCGACGATGTTGGTGACCTTGACCTTCTTGCCGCCGCCCTTGCCGCCCTTGCCGCCCTTGCCGAGCGCCGACATGATCTTCTCCTTACCGCCGGCCAGCCCGGCATGGACCATCGCCTTCACCGGTGAACCGCCCTCCGCGAGCTTCTGCGCGCCGGTGGTAGCGGCAATCAGGCCGGGACCGCCGCCCTGCTTCGCGTAGTCGCTGAGCCGGCCGGTCGCGCCCGTGATCCGCTCGGTCACCACCCGCATCGCGCGCTCGCCGATGGCGCTGGCCAGATTGCGCGCCTCGCCGGCGAGTTGACCCCGGACCTTGTCCCCGAGTCCACCGGGGTTCGTCGTGTCCGGCATGGTCACCGCCCCCGCCGCTGGTCGCCGGCGTCGCGGTTCCGCTGCTTGCCGTCGTCGTCGCGGTCCCGCCCGCCGTCGTCGTCACGCTCCTGCCCGCCATCGTCGTCGCGGTCCTGCCCGCCGTCGTCGCGCTCCTGGTGCTCGGCGTCGGTGTCCCGGTCCGGCCGGTCGCCGGCGCCGCCGGCGCCGGTCCCGCCCTTTCGGCGCAGCGCGTCGGCCGAACCGCGCAGCTTGCCGCTGATGGCATCGATGCCGCTGCCGGCGGCGGCGGTCGCGGCCGCCTTCGAGGCGGCGGCGAGCGGGCCGCCCAGGCGGCCGAGGTTGCTCAAGTGGGGAGACGACTGAAGCAGGTTGCCGCCCGCCTTCAGCAGTCCGCCGGGCTCCCGACTGGCCCGACCGGCCGCGACCGCGGCGGCCAGGGTGAGGGCGGTACGCAGCTTGCGCCGGCGGCCCAGCAGGTAGCCGAAGCCGACCGCGAGCCCGATTCGTGCTCCGCTCTTCATCAGTTCTCCTTCGCTCCCCGGAGCGCCGGACACCTGACGGCAATGGTCGAAAGAATGGCCGCCGGGGATCAGCACGCGCCGGACCGCACATCAGGTGTCCCGTTTGATCGGACCCGACGGGCAGTACCCGTTGGCCTATCGGCGAAACACTCCCGCGCGTTGTCGACGCCATTCACCGGGGTCGGGGCGCGTGCCCTCATAAAACGCGCAAAGCCGACACCAAGGCAGCGCTGAGCAGTAAGAACCTCAGGAAGGAAATAATTGCGGAATGGCCGTCACAGGGCCGGCAGCGTCGAATCGAGGCATATCTCGGCGTGCACCACGCTGCCGCTCTCGCGCAATTTTGCGCCGCACTTCTGAAGCACGGAAACGGCACCGTGGTTGTCGACGGTGGTCTCCGCGACGACCAGTCGCATTCCGGCCGCCGCCGCCTCGTTCAACAGTTCGCGCAGGGCGCCCGCGCCGATTCCCTGGCCCCGTGCGGAGCGACCCAGCCACATCCCGGTCTCGACCGTGCCCGGCTCGTCACGGCGGGTCATCCGGATCATGCCGACCACCTCGCCGCCGGCCAGGATCGCGTACATGCAGGTGCCGGTCGGGCCGTCCAGACCTCCGAAGCTCGCCCGGTGGAACTCCCGGAACGCCTCCCGCCGGGCGCACGACCAGCCCGCAGGGGCCTCCACCGGCGGCATCACGTCGCCGGGCTCCGCTTCCGCAGCCGCTACGGAGAGCAATGGCTCCAGGTTCTGCTCGTCCACCGGCTCCAGCCGCACCGTTCCCGCCACGTGCCGCAGTCTGCCGGCCCCACCGGCCCAAGTCCACCCCATCGGGCCCCGACTGGCGGTCCGGCGGAAGGTACCGGCCGGTCGGCCCGCATCGTGTTCTGCCTCACGCTCCGCTGTCAACCGCCCGGCCGACCCGGGGTGACGGGTTGGCGGACCGCCTGCCCGCGGGCCGGTCAGGATGTCTCGGCGTCGAACTCGCAGAGCACCACGGAGGCGTCGTCGGCGGGCTTGTGCCGGCGCAACCGGTCCGGATGGTCCCGCTCGGCGACGCGTACCCGGTCGATCAACGCGCCGGGGTCCTCGGCGGTCGCCACGTCCAGCAGCCCCGCCCAGTCGAGGACGCCGAACTGCTCCACCAGGGCCGACGCGCCGTCGCTGAGCAGCGCCGCCCGGCGTACCGCGCCCGGCCCCCGCAGCGGCAGGGTCCCGGTCACCGCGTGGAACGCCGCGTCCGGGTCGGCGGCCGCCACCCAGTAACCGTGGGTACGGTTCATCCGCGCCCGCTGCATGTCGACCGCCTGCCGGATCCGGGCGACCCGATCGGCCCCGCCGGCCGGCAGGGCCTCGACCATGGCCCGCAGCTCCGCCGTGGCGGCGTCCAGTCGGTCGTCGGTGACGACGCTGATCCGACCGCCGGCGTCGAGCACCAGCGGGCTGTCGCAGAGCACGAGGTAGTCGAGGTGGTCACCCCCGTCGCGCAGCAGGCAGACCGTGCTCGACGGGGTGCCCGGATGGTCCAGGTCGCACTCGTCGCCGTGGTCGGCCCGGACCGCGAGGATCGCCGCCGCCAGGTTGCTCATCAGGGTCGCCGTCGGGCGGACCGCCTCCGCCAGCCCGAGCCGGGCCGCGAGGTGCCGGACGTACCAGGCGGTGCCGTGCGCGCAGCCCGTGTCGAAGCCCTCCGGCACGCTGGCGCCGTCCAGCACGCCGACCAGCGGCCCGAACCGAAGGACCAGGTCCTCGTTGACCGCCCGGCCGGGGGGCGGCGCGGACGCGGAGCGTACCCGCATCGTCCGCGCCGCCCCGACCACCCGGGTCGCCTCAGCGGCGACGGAGGTCGTCGGCGGTCTCATGCGCCTGCCCCTGCATCTGGTGGGCGGCCGACCGGCCCTGATCCCGGACGGCGGACGCGCCACTGGCGGCCGTCGAACCGACCGCCCGGGCCGCCTCCTGCGCCGGTCCGCGCATGTTGTGGCTGACCTCGTGGCCCATCTCGCGGCCCACCTCGCCGGCCTGCTCCCGCAGGTGTCTGGCCTGCGCCCGCAGCTGGTCGGAATGCTCGCCGACCATGTCCTTGGCCTGCCCGGCCCAGTGCCGTTCGGGGCGGCTGGGCGGGATCAGCGACGAGACCAGCAGCCCGGCGCCGAAGGCGATCAGGCCGGCCGCCAGGGGGTTGCCCTGCGCCTGCTGGCGGGACTGCTGCCCGAGCGAGCGGGCCTCCTCCCGCACCGACCCGGCCATGTGCGACATCTGCTCCCGGGACTGCTCCCCGAGCGCCCGCGCCGAATCGGCCGCGTGTGACACCCGTTCGCGGGACTGCCCGCCGAACTCCCGCGCCGAATCGGCCGCGTGCGACATCCGCTGACCTGTCGCCTGCGACATCCGCTGTGCGGCGCCGTGCCCGTCAGACTGCACGCCCATCACCTTCTCCCTGGCCCGGGTGAACGCGCCACGGGCCTGCCCGACGCGCTCACCGGCGATCCGCCGCGGGTTGACCTTGTCGGCCAGCGCGTCGACGTCGCTGCTCAGTTCGTTCCGGGTGTTCTCGATCTCCCACCGGATCCGGTCCGGATCGTTGGACATGATCTGCTCCCTCCCGGCTGGTTCACCGGCCGCGTGCCGCGTCCGGTATCTCCCGTGCGGTCTGCCTCGTGCGGGGCAGCACCGAGCGGAGCTGCTCCTTCTCCTTGCGCGCCCTGGCGAGCAGGACACCCGTGACGGCACCCCAGATGACGGCCACGATCAGCGCCGCCCAGCTCTGGTCCATCACGTTGGACAGCCCCCACCACAGCGCGTACGACACGAACAGCACCGTCAGGAAACCGGCCAGCGAGGCCCCGCCGAACATGCCGGCGAGCCTGCCGACCTGACCCGCCTCCTCGCGCAGCTCCGCCTTGGCCAGTTCGACCTCCTTGCGGACCAGCACGGAGAAGTCCCGGGTCACGTCGCCCAGCAGGTCGCCGACCGACTGCGTCCGCTCCTTCTCGGGGGCACTCACGGCGCCACCCCGCCCGGGATGTCCGGCCCCTGCCGACCCGACGGCGAGGCGTTGCGCACCCGGGCCGTCCCGGTGTACGCCCCCTCGGGCAGGTACGGCGCCTCGGCCGTCCGCTCGTACGGCTGCGACCCGGCCGTGGTGGACGCGGCGGTCGGCCCGGTGGGCGCGGTACCCGGCCCGGTCGGCGGCATCGACGGCTGGCCCTCGCCCCGCGCCCCGTCGCCCGACGCGGTCAGGTTCCGGGTGAGCCGCCCGACCAGCATGCCGGCCAGGGCCGCACCGGCCAGAAAGGTGCCCGGGTGCCGGCGCGCGTACGACCGCACGTCGTGGAGCATCGCCCCGGGTTCGCGCTCGTCGAGCCAGCCGGCCGCCTGCTGGGCGGCGTCGGCGGCCCGGCGGACCGCCTGGGCGGCCATTCCGGAGTCCTCGCTCCGCTCCGCCATCGAGCTGAGTTCGCGCCCGATGCCGCGCAGCCCGTCGGCGGCCCGGTGCTGCTGCGCCCGGGCCTGGTCGCGCAACTGCGTGCCGGCCTCACCGGTCAGGTGGCGCGCCTGCCGCCCGGCCTCCGACGCCACGTGTCCGCCCTGTTCCGCAGCGGCGTGCGCGACGTGTCCGCCCTTCTCGGCGGCGGTGTGCGCAGCGTGTGCGCCCTTCTCGGCGGCGGTGTGCGCGAGGTGTCCGCCGGTCTGGGCCGCCTGGTGCCCGACCCGGGACGCCTCCTGCCGGGTCTGCTGTGCGGTGCCGGTCGCACCGTCCGGTGGCCGGCTCGGGTTGATCTGCGTCATCGCCCGCTCCCTCCGTCGGCCCCGGGCCGCAGGTCACACGGCCCGGAACGTGAACCGGCCGCGAGATGCGGCCCGGAACGACAGCCGCGTACCCGCGCGGATCGCCGACATTCCGTACCGGCGTCGGGGGTAGGAGCTGCGGGCCGCCTGGGCGTGCCGGCACGCGGACGGCACCGGACCGGTCGGTCGGAACGGGGTCGGCGGGGCCGGGACCGGTCGGGGAGTACGACAGCGGTCAGCGGCGGCGGTTGCGGGCCCGGGAGGACCTGAGCCGGCGCAGCCGCCCGACCAGCACCGGCTCGGCGGCGAGGGCGGCCGGGTTGTCGAGCAGCCCGTTCAGCAACTGGTAGTAGCGGGTGGCCGAGAGGCCGAAGGTGTCCCGGATGGCCTGTTCCTTGGCGCCGGCGTGCCGCCACCACTGCTGTTCGAAGGCGAGGATGCCGCGCTCACGCTCGGTGAGGCCACTCTCGGGCCGGGCGTCCGCCGGGGCGTCGGCGTCGGTGCCGGCCACGCTCGGCGGGGCGCCGGCCTCGCTGGGCGCCGCCACGGCGGCGTCCGGCTCCGGCGCCGAGCGGGGCTGCGGGACCGTCGGCGTCCCGGCGCCCGGACCGGTACGCGGCTGGGGAACGACGCTGCCGGTGTCCCGCGCCTCCCCGGTGGGGTCCGCCCCGACGGTCGCGCCGGCTTCGCCGGGCCGGCCCGGCGCGGGCGGCTCGGTGGCGGCCGGGGCGGCGTCGGCGGGCTGCATGGCGCTCCTCGTGGGGCTGGCGGGCGGCACACCACGACGCCGACCGGTGGGGGGACCCCAGCCTAACCAGGGCAGACCCGGTTCGCATCGGACGACAGTGCCGGAACGTGACCGCTCCGGTTCACGTCGTGTCCGGCCCGCGAACCCCACCACGCTCTGCCCTGATTATGCCGGTTCGTCATCCCCGGGCCAGGCTTGGGCGGTGCGACCGGGGCCGGGGAGAGCCGCCGGTCGCACCGCCGGCGGTCAGGAGATGTCCCGCCGGCGCATCGCCCAGAGGGCCGCGCCCAGGATCACCACGAATCCGACCGCCATCATCACCGAGGACTGCTGCCAGGTGATGTCCAGCGTGTCCGGTTTGCACTCGCCGAAGTAGGTGGCCTGGCAGGTGTTCCAGTCCTCCAGGGTCACCTTCTTCTGCATCCACGCCAGGGCGTAGGTCGGCAGCAGCCAGGCCTCGGCGAAGCGCACGCCGGCCATCGCCAGCAGGATGCCGAGGCCGAACTGGCCGACGACCATCAGGGCGATCACCCCGCCCAGGGCCATCGCGGTGTGCCGCCCCAGCGAGGCGAGCGCGAAGCCGATGGTCGCGGTGACCAGTGCGAGCACCAGCCCGCGCAGCCCGGTCAGGGCGAAGGACTGCCACGCCCCGGAGGTCATCTTCGCCGTGCTGCCACGGAACGTGGCGACCAGCCAGAAGCTGCCGAACCAGAGCGCCGTCGTGGGCACCGCCAGGGCGACCAGCCCGGTGAGCAGCGCCGCCAGCTTCGTCAGCAGTACGGTCAGCCGCTTCGGCCGCCACAGCAGCAGGTTCATCATGCCGCCGGTGTTCCACTCCGCCCCGACGAACGAGGCCCCCACGACGAACCCGACCAGCGCCAGGATCGCCGCGAGCGGCAGCAGCGTGTCGCCGAAGTTCTCCCGGAAGTCGAACGTGGAGGGCAGGAACCAGTCCGCCTGGATCGCGTCCCGGGGCGGGGGCTGGATCATCGCGCAGTCGTCGGGGAACTCCCCGGACTGGGCCGTGCCGGCCGCCTTCGCCTTCTCGCACTCCGCGCGGTACTGCGTGTTGTGGCGGACGTCCTGCTGCCACTGCTGCTCGGCGGCGCGCTCGGCCTTCGCCAGCGCGTTGGCGTCGATCTTCTCGTTGGTGAAGAAGACGCCGACCACCACGGCCGCGAGCACCAGCAGGCCCAGCAGGCCCATCCAGCGGGTGAAGCGCCGCTTGGCGAGCCGGCGCAACTCCGTACGGTAGAGGCTCACGCGCCCCACCCTCCCCCGGTGGGACCGGGCTGCCCGGCGCCACCGACCTTCGTGGACTGGTCGACCTGCCGGTGCTGGCCGGGTACCGGCGCGGTGGCGGTCAGTTCGAGGAAGACGCTCTCCAGGTCGACGGCGACCGGGGCGAGCTCGCTGACGTAGAGACCCTGCTCGGCGAGGAGCCGGGTCACCGTGGCCGGCTTGTCGACCCCGGCGAGCATCAGGTGGTCGGCCTGGCCCGCCACCCGGATCCCGGCCCGGGTCAGCGCGTCGGCGGCGACCGGCAGGTCGGTGACCGCCTCCAGCCGCACCCGGACCGCGCCCGAGGAGTGCTGGGCGAGCACCTGCTCGACCGGGCCGAAGGCCACCCGCCGGCCCAGCGAGATGATGGTGACCGAGTCGCAGATCAGTTGGATCTCGCCGAGGATGTGGCTGGAGAGCACCACTGTCATCCCCGACTCGGCGAGGTTGCGCGTCAGGGTGCGCATCTCCCGGATGCCGCCCGGGTCGAGGCCGTTGGCCGGCTCGTCGAGGATCAGCAGCTTCGGGTTCTTCAGCAGGGCCGAGGCGACGGCGAGCCGCTGCTTCATGCCCAGCGAGTAGGTCTTGACCCGCTCGCCGGCGCGGTCGCGCAGCCCGACCAGCTCCAGCACCTCGTCGACCCGGTGCTGCGGCACGTCGCCCGCGCCGGCGAGCAGGGACAGGGTGTCCCGCGCGGTGAAGTGCGGAAAGAACTGCGGGCTCTCCACGATCGCGCCGACCTGACCGGCGACGGCGGGCAGCGCCGCCGGCACCTCGTGGCCGAGGATCGTCATCCGGCCGCCGTTGGGCCGGATCAGGCCGAGCAGCGTACGCAGCGTGGTGGTCTTGCCCGACCCGTTGGGGCCGAGGAAGCCGTGCACCTGCCCCTGTTCGACCCGCATGTCGAAACCGTCGAGCGCGTTGCGGGTGCCGCGCCGACGGCTCTTGTACGTCTTGCGGAGACCTTCGATCTCCAGGACAGCTGGCAAGCTGCACCTCCCCCGATGGGTGTATGACACGCGACACCATACGCGGTATGTAGATCCCCGCAATACCCGGTATGCATGCGACGCGCCGAACGCGTGAAAGGAAGGGGCGCTTCCTGTGCACCAGACGTCAGGAAGGTGCCCTTCCTTTCAACGTCAGGCGCAGATGACCGTGACGCCGGCGGCGCGGAACGCCTCCACCACCTCGGGGCTGGCTCCGGAGTCGGTGACCAGCGTCTCCACCCGGTCCACCGGGCAGATCCGGGCGAAGGCGTGACCGCCCAACTTGGACGAGTCGGCGATGATGACGACCCGCTTGGCCCGGGCCACCATCAGGTTGTTCATCGCCGCCTCGCCCTCGTGGTGGGCGGCGGCGCCGAGCTGCGGGTCGATCGCGTCCACGCCGAGCAGGGCGACGTCGAGGGTGACCTCGCGCAGCAGCGCCCCGCCCAGCGGGCCGACCAGCTCGAACGACTTCGGGCGGACCACGCCGCCGGCCACCACGACCTTCATCCGGGAGCGGACCAGCAGCTCGTTGGCGATGTTCAGCGCGTTGGTGACCACGGTGAGCTGGGCGCCCTCGGCGCTGGTGTTCAGGTCGGGCCGGACGGCGAGGGCCCGGGCCACCTCCGTGCTGGTCGTGCCGCCGTTGAGGCCCACCACGGTGCCCGGCGAGACGAGCGCCGCGGCGGCGGCGCCGATCCGCTGCTTCTCCGCCGAGTGCTTGGCCGTCTTGTAGCGCAGCGGCAGGTCGTACGAGACGCCGTTGGCGACCGCGCCACCCCGGGTCCGGGTGATCATCTGCTGCTGGGCGAGCTGGTCGAAGTCGCGCCGGATGGTGGCCTGGGAGACGTCCAGCCGCTCGGCCGCCTCCTCGACGCTGACGCGGCCGTTGTCGGTCAGCATCTCGAGCAGGGCGTTCCATCTGGCGTACCGGTCCACCCGGGCCCTCCAGTTACTGCGCGGTCGGTGATTGATTGCGTGCACAGTAGTGCGCGAAACTACGAGGGCGCAAAACCCTGTCTTGCGCGATGCCGGGGCTGGTTGCCACAGCCAGCCGCTTTCGCGCAGAATAACGCGCGAAAGGCGGCTCTAACGAGCCGTATTGCGCACCGCTCCCCTGCGTAGGAGTTCTCATGTCGTACGTCGACGCCGAGATCGCGAGCCAGCCCGACTGCTGGCGGGAGGCGGCGCGACTCGCCGCCACCGCGACGGACCACCTCCCCCGCCCCGGGGAGCGGGTCGCCGTCGTGGGCTGCGGCACGTCGTGGTTCATGGCGATGGCGTACGCGGCCCGCCGCGAGCACCTCGGCCAGGGCGAGACCGACGCCTTCCAGGCCTCCGAGTTCCCCGCCGGCCGGCGCTACGACCGGCTCGTCGCGATCACCCGCTCCGGCACCACGACCGAGGTCACCGAGCTGATCGCCGCCCTGCGCGGGCGGGTGCCGAGCACCGTCCTGGTCGGCGACCCCGACTCCCCCGCCGTCGCGCTGGCCGACGCGGCGGTGACCATGCCCTTCGCCGACGAGCGCTCGGTGGTGCAGACCCGCTTCGCGACCACCGCCCTGGCCCTGCTCCGCGCCCACCTCGGCGACAACATCGACGCGCTCGCCGCCGACGCGGAGGTGGCCGTACGCGCCCCGCTGCCGATCGACCCGACCCGCATCGAGCAGGCCACCTTCCTCGGCCGGGGCTGGACGGTCGGGCTCGCCCAGGAGGCCGCGCTGAAGTGCCGCGAGGCGGCCACCTTCTGGGCCGAGGCGTACCCGGCGATGGACTACCGGCACGGGCCGATCTCGATCGCCGCACCGGGCCGGCTGGTCTGGGCGTTCGGCGAACTGCCCGACGGGCTGCCGGAGGACGTGGCGGCGACCGGAGCGGCGTTCGTGCACAGCCGCACCCACGGCTGCCGCACGGTGCTGGGCAGTTGGGCCGCCGGCCGTACGCCCGTCGACCCGATGGCCGACCTGATCCTGGCGCAGCGCTTCGCCGTCGCGCTCGCCACCAGCCGAGGCCTCGACCCGGACGCGCCCCGCCACCTGACCCGTTCCGTGGTCCTCGCGTGAGGCCAGCCGACGTCGTCGTCGCGCTGGACGTCGGCGGCACCGGGATGAAGTGCGCCCTGGTCCGGGCCGACGGTGCCGTGCTGCACACCGAGCGGCACCCCACCGACGCGGAGCGCGGCCCGGACGCCGTCGTCGACACGGTCCTGGGGATCGCCGAGGGGCTGGCCGGCAAGGCCCGCGCCGACGGGCTCGACCCGGTCGCGATCGGCATCGCCGTACCCGGGGTGATCGACGAGGCGCGCGGGGTCGCCGTCTGGTCGGCGAACGTCGGCTTCCGGGACGTACCGCTGCGGGACCTGGCGCAGGCGCGGCTCGGACTGCCGACGGCGGTCGGCCACGACGTGCGCGCCGGCGGTCTGGCCGAGGCCCGGCTCGGCGCGGGCAGCGACGCCGCGCACGTCCTCTTCGTCGCGATCGGCACCGGGATCGCCGCCGCGCACCTGGTCGGTGGCACGGCGGCCACCGGCGCGCACGGCGCCGCCGGCGAGATCGGCCACATTCTGGTACGCCCCGGCGGGCCGCGCTGCGGCTGCGGCCGTCCCGGGTGCCTGGAGGCGGTCTCCTCCGCCTCCGCGATCGGCCGGCTCTACTCGGCGCGGGCCGGCGTCCCGGCGACGGCCGCCGAGGTGGCCGACCGGGCGGCGGCCGGCGAGCCGCTGGCGGCGGACGTCTGGCGGGAGGCCGTGGAGGCGCTCGCCGACGGCCTCGCCACCGGCCAGGCCCTCTTCGACGTGGAGACCGTCGTGATCGGCGGCGGGCTGGCGCGGGCCGGCGCGCTGCTGTTCGACCCGCTGCGGGCCGCGCTGCACGAGCGGATGACGTTCCACCGGGAGCCGCGCCTGGTCGCGGCGGCCCTCGGCGACGAGGCCGGCTGCCTCGGCGCCGCCCTGCTCGCCCTCGACAGTCTGGAGAAGTGATGGCTCTTCGGGTGAACGGCAAGGTGGTGACCCCGACCGGCGTGATCCGGCAGGGCTGCGTGGAGGTCGACGAGGGTCGGATCCGGGCGGTGGCCGAGTACCCGTCGGTCCGCGACGGGCACTGGATCGTGCCGGGCTTCGTCGACATGCACACGCACGGCGGCGGCGGGCACACCTTCACCACCGGCGACGCCGAGCAGGCCCGACAGGCCGCCGACTTCCACCTGCGGCACGGCACCACCACCCTGCTGGCCAGCCTGGTCAGCTCGCCCTTCGTGCTCATGCGCTCGGCCACCGAGGCGTTCGCCCCGCTGGTCGCCGAGGGGGTGCTGGCCGGCATCCACTTCGAGGGCCCGTACCTCTCCTCGGCCCGCTGCGGCGCGCAGAACCCCGAGTACCTGCGCGACCCGTCCACCGACGAGCTGGCCGAGCTG
Organism: Micromonospora sp. DT46; assembly: GCF_049841735.1. Taxonomy (NCBI): domain Bacteria; kingdom Bacillati; phylum Actinomycetota; class Actinomycetes; order Micromonosporales; family Micromonosporaceae; genus Micromonospora; species Micromonospora sp. DT46. The sequence goes on from NZ_JBNCKW010000002.1 coordinate 639,819, forward strand.
ATCGAGCTGGGCGGCGGGGCGGTCCGGATGGTCACCCTCGCCCCCGAGCGGGACGGCGCCCTGGAGGCGATCAAGCTGCTCACCGCGCACCGGGTGGTCGCCGCGGTCGGCCACACCGACGCCACGTACGACGAGACCCGCGCCGCCGTCGCGGCGGGCGCGAGCGTCGGCACCCACCTGTTCAACGGGATGCGGCCGGTGCACCACCGCGAGCCCGGCCCGGTGGTGGCCCTGCTGGACGCCCCGAACGTGGTCTGCGAGCTGGTCGCCGACGGCGTGCACCTGCACGACGGGATGCTGGCCTTCGCCACCTCGACGGCGGGCCCCGAGCGGTCCGCCCTGATCACCGACGCGATGGCCGCCGCCGGCATGGCCGACGGCGAGTACGACCTGGGCGGCCAGACGGTCACGGTGGCGGACGGCGTGGCCCGGTTGGCCCGCGACGGCGCGATCGCGGGCAGCACCCTGACCATGGACGCCGCGCTGCGGCACGCGGTGGGCGCCGGGATCCCGATCGCGGACGCCGTACGGATGGCGGCCACCACGCCGGCCCGTGCCATCGGCCTCGGCGACCAGCTGGGCGCGCTCCAGGTCGGACTCCGGGCCGACCTGGTGGTGCTCGACGACGACCTCAACGTGGTCCGGGTGATGCGCGGCGGCTCCTGGCTGGAGTGACGCAGCGAGGCGACAGCCCACCCGGGCGGAGGGGCTCACGTCCGCGCTGTCGAGCTGAATCGTCTACGACATCACACAGGGCGCACAGGCCGAATCGTCTACGACATCAGCTCGACAGCGGTCGCGGAGAGAGTCCGCCGGAAGGACCATCACCGCCCGCCACCACGTCGCCGAGCACCGCCTGCTCGTCGGGGCGGTGCACCAGCACGTCGGAGAGGAACGACTGCACGGCCGGGGCCATCCCGACATCCCGGCCGGCCCGCTCCGAGAGCAGCCACTTGTGCTCGATGATCTGGGCGAAGAGCTCCTGCGGCTCCAGCTTGCGGCGCAGGTGCGCGGGCACGGCCCGGACCACCGGCTCGAAGACCTCGGTCAGCCAGCGGTGCGCGGCCTGCTGCTCGTCCATCAGGTAGCTCTCCGCCCGGTAGGCGTCCAGGTCGTTGAGCAGCCGGCGGGCCTGGTTCTCCTCGGCGTCGAGGCCGGTGAGGCGGAGCAGCCGCCGGGTGTGGTAGCCGGCGTCGACCACCTTCGGCCGGACCAGGTAGCGCCCGTTGTCGATCGTGGACATCGCCACCTCGGCGACGTCGAAGCCCAGCTCGTTGAGGCGGCGGATCCGCCCCTCGATGTCGTGCCGGGCCTCCCGCTCGATCTGCTGCTCGTAGGTGATCTCGTGCCACAGCCGCTCGTAGCGCTGCACGACCTCCTCGCAGACGACCTCCGGGTCGATCGACTCGTGCAGCAGCCCGGCGGCCTGGAGGTCGAGCGCCTCGCCGAAGATGTTGACCCGGGCGATCTCCAGGTCCTCGCCGCGCTGGCCGTTGGAGAGGGAGTGGTGCAGCGCCCCGGTCTCGGCGTCCACCAGGTACGCGGCGAACGCCCCGGCGTCCCGCCGGAACAGCGTGTTCGACAGCGAGCAGTCGCCCCAGAAGAAGCCCGTCAGGTGCATCCGGACGATCAGGGCGGCCAGCGCGTCGAGCAGCCGGCCCATCGTCTCCGGGCGCAGGGTGTGCGAGAAGAGCGCCCGGTAGGGCAGGGAGAACTGCAGGTGCCGGGTGATCAGCACCGACTCGAGGGGTTCCCCGTCGTCGGTCTGCCGGTCGGCGACGATCGCCACCGCCTCGACCGACGGGAAGTCGATCCGCTCCAGGGCGCGGAGCAGGTCGTACTCCCGCTCGGCGATCCGCTCGCGGGTCTCCTTGAACGCGTAGACGTACTCACCCAGCCGGACGAAGCGGACGATGTGCCGGGAGATGCCCTGGGGCAGCGCCACCAGGTGTTGCGCAGGCCACTCCTCCAGCGGGGTCGACCAGGGTAGGTCGAGCAGCGCCGGGTCCACGAGGGCCGAGGTGATCCGCACGGGGACAAGTCTGACGGGTACCCCCCGCCGAGCGCCTCCCTTCGTGGCTCGGCACACAGGCGACCCCGGCCCGTCCCGGTCCGGCGCCGAACGGGGCCGGTAGCGTGGTCGGGGTGCGGGAGACCACGGCGGTACGGGCAAAGGTGCAGCTCCGGCCGGTCCGGCCGGCCGGCTGGTGGTTCGACGCGCTGCTGCTCACCGCACTCGTCGGGTTGACCGTGGCCCTCGCCGGCGAGCGGTTGTTCGGAATCGACCGCGCGATCGCCGACTGGTCGCAGGCGCACCGGCCCACGGCCGCGCACTGGACGGCGGTCGTCCTCAACTATCTCGGCCAGGGCACCCCGTTGACGTTGATCGCCCTGGGGCTCGGGGTGCTGCTCGCGGTGCGGCTGCGGTCGGTCCGCCCGGTGCTGCCGCCGGTGCTCGCCTTCGCCCTCAGCTACCTGACCATCGGCCCGCTCAAGGTGTGGACCGCCCGGCCCGCGCCCAGCGCGAGCGTCAAGGCACCCTTCCTCCCCGCCGAGCAGACCCTCCCGCTGTTCCAGGACGAGCTGCCGCTGAAGTTCGCCCAGTCCTACCCGTCCGGCCACGTCGCGAACGCGATCCTCTGGTACGGCGTCATCGCGCTGCTGCTCGCCCCGCTGCTGCGCACGTACGGCCGGACCGTGCCGCCCCGGCTGGTCACCGTGGTCCGGGTCGTGCCGCCGGTGGTGGTGCTCTGCACCACCACCTACCTCGGCTGGCACTGGCTGACCGACTCGGTCGCCGGGCTGCTGCTGGGGCTTCTCCTCGACCGGCTGGTGCACCGGGTGCCGTGGGACGACCTGCCGCTGCCGGGAGCGCTGCGGGACTGGAACCGTCCGTTCATCTCCGCCCCCTAGGGTCCCGCCGTGGATCGACTGGCACGCCGGCTGGGCGTACGGGATGCGGTGGTCATCGGCCTGGGGTCGATGCTCGGCGCGGGCGTCTTCGTGGTCTTCGCGCCCGCCGCGGCGGCGGCTGGCGGGGCCGGCCTGCTGGCGGCGCTGGTGCTGGCCGGCTTCATCGCCTTCTGCAACGCGACCAGCTCGGCCCGGCTCGCGGCCCGCTACCCCGAGTCCGGCGGCACCTACGTGTACGGGCGGGAGCGGCTCGGCCCGTTCGCCGGGTTCCTGGCCGGCTGGGGCTTCGTGGCCGGCAAGACGGCGAGCTGCGCGGCGATGGCGCTGACCATCGGGGCGTACCTCTGGCCGGGGCAGGCCCGGCTCGTCGCCGTCGGCGCGGTGGCGGCGGTGACCGCCGTGAACCTGCGCGGCATCGGCAGGACCGCGACCGCGACGAAGGTCCTGGTGGGCGTGGTGCTGGCGGTGCTGGCCCTGGTCGCGGTGGCCGGCGCGGCCGGCGGTGACGTCTCGCTCGACCGGCTCGGCGACCTCGGCGGCGGCGGTCGGGGCGTGCTCACGGCCGCCGGGCTGCTCTTCTTCGCCTTCGCCGGATACGCGCGGATCGCCACCCTCGGCGAGGAGGTACGCGACCCGGCGCGGACCATCCCCCGGGCGGTCCCGCTGGCCCTCGGCGTGGTGCTGGCGGTCTACCTGGTGCTCGCCGTGGTCACGGTCGGTGTGCTCGGGGCCGACCGGCTGGCCGGTTCCGCCGCGCCCCTGGCCGACGTGGTGACCGCCGCCGGGCTGCCCGGCCTGGCGTGGCTGGTGCGGGCCGGGGCGACGGTGGCGGTGACCGGGGTGCTGCTCTCCCTGCTCGCCGGGGTGGGGCGCACCGCGTTGGCGATGGCCCGCCGCCGCGACCTGCCGGGGGCGCTCGCCGCCGTCCACCCGGTGCACCGGGTGCCGCACCGGGCGGAGCTGGCCGTGGCCGCCGTGGTGGTGGCGATCGTGCTGCTGGGCGACGTACGTGGTGCGATCGGCTTCTCCAGCTGCACCGTGCTGGTCTACTACGCGATCACCAACGCCGCCGCGCTGACGCTGGGCCGGGACCCGGGCCGGCGGCTGCCGGTGCGGGCGCTGGCCGTGCTGGGGCTGGCCGGCTGCCTGCTGCTCGCGGTCAACCTGCCGCCGGCCAGCGTGCTCGCCGGCGTCGCCGTGCTCGCCGTCGGCGCCCTCTGGTACGCCCTGCGCCCGCGCCGGGCCTGACGCCGCTCCCGGGACGCGCAGCACGGCGGACCGGGCGCCGTCACTCCTCCGGCTGGCGGGGCACGGGCGTGACCGGGTCCTCCGGCGGGGGCGCGGCCTCGCGGAGCAGGGCGTTCAGGCCGGCCCGGCGGGCTACCACCGTCAGCCGGTCGCCCGCGACGATCACCAGCCGGGCATCGGGCGCCCAGTCGAGGCGCTGGCCGGCCCGGGCGTGCGCCAGCAGGCGTACGCTCTCGGCCCGCCCGACGGCGGCGAGCGGCCTGCCGTCCAGCGACGACCCGGCGGCGACGGAGACCTCGGTGACCAGCAGCGCGTGCCGGCCGACCGGGATGGTGGCGATCACGGCGCGGTCCAGCAGCGCGGCGGAGAACGAGAACGCGGCGAGGTACGACACGCTGCGCGAGACGCCGATGCCGAACGCCTGCTGGATACGTTCGGCGAAGTGGCCGTCAAAGAGGCGCAGCACCACCTGGAGTTCCGGGTTGACGGCCCGGCCGATGAGCGCCGCCTGGAGGTTGGTCTCGTCGTCGGTGGAGACCACCACCAGTGCCTGGCAGCCGCCCACGGACGCCGACTGGAGCGTCTCCTCCAGCGCGGCGTCGCCCACGATCAGCGGCACGCCGAGCCGCCGGGCCAGCGCGCCACCGCGCGGCTCGGGCATCTTGTCGATCGCCACCACCTCGACGCCGAAGTCGCAGAGCTGGGCCATCACCCGGGTGCCGACGTTGCCCAGCCCGACCACCACCACGTGCCCGGAGCGCTCGGGCTGGATGCGGCCGGAGTGCAGGGCCAGCCGGGCGTTGACGATGCCGTCCACCACCACGGCGGTGATCAGCGGGATCAGCGCCAGCCCGGCCAGGTTGAGCACCACCTGCATGACCTGCTCGGCGGCCGACTTGTCGGGGTTCGGATCCTGCCCGGTCAGGGTGGTCACCAGCGTCAGGTAGAGCGAGTCGGCCCAGTCCTCGTGCGCGGCGTAGCCGTTGAGCGAGCCGAGCACCCCGATCACCGCCAGCAGCACGATCACCGCGACGCCGATCTTGCGGGTGGCGAAGCTGCGCACCGCGCGCAGCAGCACCGTCAGGGGGCGGCGGCGCCGGCGGGCCCGCACCAGCCGGCGGGCGGCCAGTTCCGTCCCCGGCGGCGTCCCGGTCGCCTCGGCGATCACCAGGTCGGCCGCGCGTTCGTCGGCGGGCAGCAGCCGGACCTGCTGCGGGTCGCGGGTGTCGGCGACCCCGCAGACCACGTCGGGCGGGCGTACGTCCTCGCGGCGGGCCACGTAGAGGGTGCGCCCGCCGTGCCGGAAGTGGGTGGGGGCGACCTCGCCCAACGCGGCGGCCACGAAGGCGGGGGCGGCCATGGAGGCGTCGGAGAGCACGGCCGAGTCGGGGAAGATCTGCCGCACCCCGTTGGCGAGGCCGGTGTTGAACATCCGCACCACCAGCCGCAGCCGGGGCTCGACCTCCTGCGCGCAGAGCGCGGCGTGCATGTTGCCGACGTCGTCCTGGTGCAGCAGGGCCAGCCCGTCGGCGCCGGCCAGCCCGGCCCGACGGAAGGTCACCTCGTCCAGCCGGTCGGCGCGGACGACCTCGACGCCCTGGAGGTCCCGCCCGTCGGGCTCGTCCGAGCGCGGTCGTTCGGGCACGACCAGGGTGATCCGGACGCGGCCGGCCTGGAGCTCGGTGGCGAGCAGCGCCCGCACCACCCAGTAGGCGAGGGCGTCGCGACCACAGATCACGTAGTGCGCCCGCGCGTCCCCGTTGACCCGGAGCCGCCGGCCGGCACGCCGCGCACGATCCAGCAGGGGCTCCGCCATGTGCCGCATCGTAGTCAGCCGGTCGCGCCGGACGCAGCCCCGTGATCATGAACGCTGGTCGCGCCGGCATGTCCCTTCCGGCGACGGGTAGAGCACCGGCATGCAGACGTTCCTGCCGTACCCGGACTTCCTGGCCAGCGCCCGGACGCTGGACCAGAAGCGGCTGGGCAAGCAGCGGGTGGAGACCATCCAGGTGCTGCGCGGGCTGACCTGGCCCACGTACGGCTGGCGCAACCACCCGGCGGTGAAGATGTGGGCCGGGTACGAGGAGGCCCTCACCCGGTACGGGTTGGACGTCTGCGCGGTCTGGTGCGAGCCCGGCCGGGCCGACACGTGCGCGACCACGATGACCGCCGACCTCGCCGCCGCCTGCGGCCTGACCCGGGTCCGCACCCAGGTCGAGCTGGCCGAGGCCGGGGAGTTGCCGCCCTGGCTGGGCCGCGACGACCTGCACCTGAGCCACCGCTCGTCGCTGCTGCGTAAGGACCCCGGCCACTACGGGCCGCTCTTCGGCGACGACGTCCCGCCCGACCTGGAGTACGTCTGGCCCGCCTCCGACCGGGAACGGCGCTGCCTCCCGCCGCCGGAGTGATGGCGGGGCACGTCAGGCGCTTCCCGCGAGAAAGGGTTCCCGCGATGGCTGAGCGGGCAGACTGGAGACCCACCCGGCGGGAAGGTGCACATGGCGCTGTCGAAAGTGGTCGGTCGACTCATCGGCGTACGCGAGCACGAGGTGGACCCGGGCGGTGGTGGCGCCCCCCGCGTGCCGGGCCGGGTCGAGGCGGTGGTGGTCGGCGGCGGGATCGCCGGCATGTCGGCGGCGGTGGTGCTGGCCGAGCGCGGGGTGGCGGTGACGGTGCTGGAGGCCGCGCCGACGCTCGGCGGCCGGCTCGGGGCCTGGCCGGAGACGCTCGCCGACGGCAGCCGGCAGATGAACGAGCACGGCTTCCACGCGTTCTTCCGGCAGTACTACAACTGGCGGTCCATCCTGCGCCGCGCGGACCCGGGGCTGGGCTTCCTCAAGCCGGTCCCGGGCTACCCGATCCTGAGCGAGCAGTGGCCCACCGAGGAGTTCGGCAGGCTGCCGCCCGCGCCGCCGATGAACCTGCTGGCGCTGCTGCTACGCAGCCCCAGCCTGCGCCTGCGCGACCTGCGGGGCATGGACCGGGACGCCGCGCTGCCGCTGCTCACCTACGACCCGGGGCGCACCTACGCCGAGTTCGACGACACGACCGCCGACGCGCTGCTCGCCTCGCTGCGGCTGCCCGACCGGGCCCGCGCGATGCTCTTCGAGGTCTTCTCCCACTCGTTCTTCAACCACGAGGCGGAGATGTCGGCGGCGGAGATGATCGCCCAGTTCCACTTCTACCTGCTGGGCAATCCGGAGGGGCTGGCCTTCGACTGCCCCGACGAGGACTACGCGACGGCGATCTGGGAGCCGCTGGCGCGGCACGTGGAGAAGCACGGCGGCCGGGTGCTGACGGGCGCCGCCGCCACCGCCGTGACCCGCGACGGCGGGGGCTGGCGGGTGGCGACCGCCGACGGCACGTCGTACCCGGCCGGGCACGTGGTGCTCGCCGTAGACCCGCCCGCCCTGGCCGCGCTGGTCGCCGCCTCGCCCGGCCTGGCGGACCACGCGCCCCGGCTGGCGGCGCGGATGCCCGCGTTCGGCCGGCCCGGCCCGCCGTACGCGGTGGCGCGCTTCTGGTGCGACGGGGACGTCTCCGCCGACCGGGCGGTGTTCAGCGGGGTGTCCCGGCAGCCCACCCTGGACTCGGTGACCCTCTACCACCGGCTGGAGCACGAGTCCCGCCGCTGGGCCGAGCGCACCGGCGGCTCGGTCGTGGAGCTGCACGCGTACGCCTGCGACGCGGGTGTGCCCGCCGAGGAGCTGGCCGAACGGATGCGGGTCGAGCTGACCGCGCTCTGGCCGGAGGCGGCCCGGCTGCGGGTCCGCGAGCTGCGCGCCCGGGTGGAGGCGCAGGCGCCGGCGTTCACGCCCGGCAGCCACGCCTGGCGGCCGGGGGTACGCACCGACGCCGACGGGCTCTACCTGGCCGGCGACGGCATCCGGACGGACTTCCCGAGCGCGTTGATGGAGCGGTCGGCGGCGACCGGGATCATCGCCGCCAACCACGTCCTGCGGGCCGAGGGCGGCGCGGCGGAACGGGTCTGCTCGATCCGGCCCCGAGGCCTGCTCGCCGGACGGGGCTGACCGGCCGGGGGTCTGCGCGCCGGGCGGGCTGACCGGTCCGAGGTCTGCGCGCCGGGCGGGCTGACCGGTCCGAGGTCTGCGCGCCGGGCGGGCTGACCGGCCCGGGGCCTGCCCGCCCAGCGACGAGGAGCAAACCGGGCAAATCGGCCGTTCGGTTCACTTAGGCTGATCGTCTGGGGTGAGCCGGGAGGTCGGATTGTCGCCGCGCACGGACGACGGCCCGCTCGTCGCCGACGTGCCGCGGGACGACGCGTACCCGCTGATTCGCGACGAGCGGGCCTGCGTCGTGACCGCCCTGCGGCTCGGCTGGTGGATGGCGGACGCCTACCACCACGCGCGGACCGCCGAGCTGCGCGACCCCGGAGCCGACCGGCCGGCGGGCGCACCGGCGAAGCTCTCCAACCTGACCGAGATGTCGGGGCGGCGGCGCATGCAGATGTACCTGGACGGCGTGGAGGTCGCCCTCACCCAGATCGCCGAGCTGACCCGGCGCGTCGGCCCCGTGCCCGCCACCGCCGACGCGCGGGGCCGGGTGGCCGACGGGTCCGCCGACGCCCTGCTGCTCGCCCTCGACGACCTGAACGTGGAACTGCTGCGCTGGACGATGTCCACCAACCAGCGGGTGGGGCTGGCGTACCGGCTGGGACGCTCGCTGGCCGACACCGTCCGGTACGGCGACGCCGTGCGGAACGGCGACGCCGGGCAGGTGGCCCAGCGCTTCGGCGGGCGGCAGTTCGAGATCGGCCGTTGGCTGGGCGAGCTGGCCAGCGTGCTGCCCCCGTACTCGGCCGCGGTGGTCCGCCACTCGCTGTCGGCGTGGGCGTCGGCGGTCACCAGGGCGGGCGTGGGCGACCCGACCGAGGCGGGGCTGCCCGAGCTGGCCCGCGAGCTGCGCAACCAGGGCGAGCTGTGGCAGGGCGTGCTCACCGGCGGGCTGCACCCGAGGGACCTGCTGGACGAGGAGGACTACGCCATCGTCGCCCGGAACCTGATCGTGCGGGACCGGAGGCTGGTGGTGCAGGCCGTCCGGGGGATCTTCTGGCCGGTGCTCGTACCGCTGCTCGCCGTGCTGTTCGCCGTGGTGGGGGTGAGCGCGCTCGCCGCCGCCGGTCCGCCGGTGACCCGGGCCGCCGTGGCCCTGCTCGGGCTGGGCGCCGGGCTGGCCGCGATCTGGCGCACCGTCTCGGGGCCGGCGCTCGCGGTCGCCGGGGAGGTCAACCGGCCGCTGCTGGAGAGCGAGCTGACGGCGCGGATGGCCGTACGCATCGACCGGCCGCTGGCCGCCGCGCGGGCCGCCGGCCGGGCCCGCCGGCAGCGTCGCCCCGACGAGCCGGGGCCTCGATCGAAATCCGTTGCCCCTCTGTCCCCCGCGGACCTACCGTGATCGCGCAAGGTCAACCACCGCCGCGGGAGCTGGTCATGTCGATGTCGCACGTCACCGGTGTGCCGTCGTGCCTGCCCACGCGTCCGGCATCGCCGGCCGGCGGCGGTCGTCACCGTGCCGAAGACCCCGGGGGCGGCCGGCCCGACTGACGCGTGCCCGCACGACGTCGAGCCGCCCGTCCGTAACCCGGACCGGGCGGCTCTTTCGCGCTCCGGCCCGTCCAGATCGTCACCGCCACGAAGGGAGACACCGGTGGACGCCGTCCTCGTCGTCAACGCCGACCTCGGCCCGCTGCACCGGGTCACCGTCCAGCACGCGATCCGGATGCTCTGCCGGCGGGTCGCCGAGATCCACGAGGCCGAGCCGGACCGGGTCATCGGGGTGTTCCCGATGCCCCGGGTGGTGCGCCTGGTCCGCTACGTGGTGACCCGGTGGCGGTTCAGCGCCGGCCCGGCCTGGTCCCGCGCCGGCGTGCTGCGCCGCGACGGGCGCTGCTGCGCGTACTGCGGGGGGCCGGCCGGCACCATCGACCACATCCTGCCCCGCTCGCGCGGCGGCCGGAACACCTGGCGGAACACGACCGCCGCCTGCTACGGCTGCAACCAGCACAAGGGCGACCGGACGCCGGCCGAGGCGGGCATGCCGCTGCGGCGTGAGCCGGCCGTGCCGAGCTGGGCGGCGCTGGCGGGGCGGTGACGGACCGGCCGGCGGGAACGGGGGGCCGCGTCGGGGGTACGCCCTCGGCGCGGCACCCGTCGGCCCCTCACCTCTCGGCACCTACCCGCCGGGTCCCGGCCTGCCGTGTCCCTGCCGGGCGGCACCCGGCCTGGCGGTACGGGAGGTGGAGCGGTCAGGGCCGGGCGGGCGGGGCCCAGCCGAAACGGGCCGGGCGGCGCTCGTGGAAGGCGGCAACGCCCTCGCGGGCCTCGCCGCTGGCCCGGACCTGCCCGTGCCACCAGGCGATCCGGTCCTCGTCCGCCCGCCCGTCGACGATCTCCTTGGCGGCGGCGACGCTGAGCTGCGACCGGGCGACCACGGCGGCGGTGAGCTCGTCCACCCGGGCGGCGAGCCCGTCGCCCGGCAGCACCTCGTCGACCAGGCCCACCCGCAGCGCCCGCTCGGCGTCGATCAGCTCGGCGGTGAAGAGCAGGTGCTTGGCCGCGGCCGGGCCGACCAGCCGGGCCAGCCGGCGGGTGGTCGGCGCCGGATAGACCAGGCCCAGCCGCGCCGGCGGCACGCCGAACCGCGCGTCGGTGGTGGCGACCCGCAGGTCGCAGGCGACGGCGAGCTGACAGCCGCCGCCCACGCACGCGCCCCGGACGGCGGCGACGGTGGGCTTGGCGAAGGCGGCGAGCCGCTCCTCGGCGGCCACCGCGATGCTGGCGTCACCGGCGTCCAGCAGCTCGTCCAGGTCGCCCAGGTCCGCGCCGGCGCAGAAGGTGTCCCCCGCGCCGGTGAGCACCAGCGCCCGGACGGCCGGGTCGGCCTCCAGCCCGTCGAGCAGCTCCGGCAGCCGTCGCCACATGGCGGTGGTCATCGCGTTGCGCCGCGCCGGATTACGGATCACCACCGTCGCCACCGGCCCGGCCACCTCGACGAGGAGTTCCGCGTCCGCCACCGTCACCACCCCTTCGACGTCCCGCCCGGCCGCCGGGAGCGGCGACGCGTGCGGCGACCATAACGGCGCCGGCCCGACGACCACCCTGGCGGGGTGGTCGCCGGGCCGGCGACGGTACGGCTACGTCAGGAGACGTTGAGCGCGGTGTCGTCCACGACGAAGGACGTCTGGAGCGACACGTCCTCGGTGCCCGTGAACCTCAGGGTCACGGTCTGGCCCTTGTACGCGGCCAGCGAGAACGACTTCTGGCTGTAGCCCGCGGCCTTGTTCAGGTTCGAGTACGTGGCGAGGGTCGCCAGCACCGTCCCGGAGGAGTTGAGCACCTGCACCCGCAGCGTGTCGTACGCGGTGCTGCTGGTGGTCTCCGCCGAGTCGATGTGCAGCCAGAAGCTGAAGTTGTACGACGTGCACCCGGCCGGCAGGCTCACCGACTGGGAGAGCGTCTCGGTGCGGGTGGTCCCGTACCCGTTCATCCACGCGCTCCACGTGCCGGTGCGGGCCGGCTGCGCGGTGCCGTGCTGGCCGATCACGCCCGAGGACTGCGTCCAGGCGGTGACCCCGGACTCGAAGCCCGCGTTGGCGAGCTTCTGACCCGGGCTGGTGCAGCCGCCGCCGGTGCCGTTCACCGTCAGCGTGTAGGTGGCGCTGCGGGTGACCGAGCCGGCGCCGTTCACGGTGACCGTGTAGGTGCCGGGCGCCGTGGCGGCCGTGGTGGCGACGGTCAGGGTCGACGAGCCGCCCGAGGTCACCGAGGCCGGGCTGAACGAGGCGGTCGCCCCGCTCGGCAGGCCGGAGGCCGACAGCGTCACGGTCTGCGCCGACCCGCTGGTGGTGGCCGTGGCCACGGTGGTGGAGACCGAGCTGCCCGGGTTCACCGCGCCGGAGGTCGGCGAGAGCGAGACCGAGAAGTCGTTGCCGGTCGAGCACGGCGCGTCGTTGCCGGCCACGTTCACCGCGGTCCAGGCCGCCTGGACGGTCTTGTACTCGGTGGAGCAGCTGCCGTACAGGTCGGTCGCGGCGCGCAGGCTGTACGCCCGGGCGGTGTTGGCCGGGTTGCTGGTGTTGACGTACGAGGTGTTGGAGGTGAAGTACGCGTCCAGCGCCCGCCACCAGATCTTCTCGGCCTTGGCGCGGCCGATGCCGGTCACCGCCGGGGCGGAGCCGCAGACCGGCGAGGTGCCGTACGAGGTGGCCCCGGTGCCCTCGGCGAGGTTGAAGAAGAAGTGGTTGGCAACACCGGACGAGTAGTGCACGTCCTTGCTCCTGGTCGAGGTGGACCAGCAGCTGTCGCTCGAACCGTCCAGGGACGGGTTGTACATGTAGCGCAGCGGCGTACCGTTGCCGTTGATGTTGATCTTTTCACCGACCTGGTAGTCGCCCGGGTCGGCGGAGCTGTTGGCGTAGAACTCGACCATGTTGCCGAAGATGTCGCTGGTGGCCTCGTTGAGGCCGCCGGACTCGCCGGAGTAGGTCAGGCCGCCGGGGACGACGTTCTCGGTCACGCCGTGGCTCATCTCGTGGGCGGCCACGTCGATGGAGACGAGCGGCCGGGAGTTGCCGCTGCCGTCGCCGTAGGTCATCCGGGAGCCGTCCCAGAAGGCGTTGACGTAGTTGTTGCCGTAGTGCACCCGGCTCGGCACGCCCCGGCCGTCGCCGAAGATGCCGTTGCGGCCGTGCACGTTCTTGAAGTAGTCGAAGGTCTTGGCGGCGCCGTGGTGCGCGTCCACGGCGGCGGACTGCCGGTTGGAGGCGGCGCCGGTGCCCCAGGTGTTGTCGGCGTCGGTGAACGTGGTGCACGTCGACGTGCCGTTGTTCATGTCGCACGTGGAGCCGTTGCCGCGCAGCGGGTCGATCATCTGGTACGTGCTGCCGGAGAGCGTGGTGTCCACGGTGACGGTGCCCGAGTAGACGCTGTTGCCCGTGCCGGAGACGGCCTCGATCTCGTCGTACGAGCCGACGACCTTGCCCGTGGTGGCGTCGGTGACGACGTGGAACCGCGACGGCGTCTGCCCGTCCGGGTGCCAGCCGGTGACGACGGTCTCCCAGGCGAGCCGGCCCTTGCCGGAGCTGGCGTCGACGAAGAGCTCCGGGGTGCCCACCGCGGTGAGCGTGCCGGAGAACTCGGCGCGGGCGGCCTTCTTCGCGGCGGCGGAGGAGACCTTCGCCGTGGTGGGGAGGGTCAGCGGGGCGTCCAGACCGACCGAGGAGCCGGCGTAGCCACCGTTCGGGGTCGTGTGGATGACGAAGTCACCGCCGTACACCCGCAGGCCCTGGTAGGTCCGGGTGTAGCGGGTGTGGGCGGCGCCGTTGGCGTCCACCTTGGTGCTGTGCACCTGGTAGGACTCGGCGCCGGTGCCCTGGACGGCACCGGGGTTGGCCCGCAGGACGCTCGCCGCCGCGGCGGCGGGGCCGCCCGGGGCGGGGGCGGCAGCAGGTGCCGCGAGCGTCGGGGTACCGACGCCGGTCAGCAGACCGCCGGCTAGCAGGGCCGCACCGACGGCGGCAAGGGGTCTCTTCACGTGCCCTCCTGGACAGGAATGCGTGACGGGGGTAGTCACACATGTAAATACAACGATGCGCCAGCCAAAAAGAGAAGGGTTGATCGGATTTCCGCTTGAGACAATGGCCGTTCGGTGGAATCGACGCTGGTGGGAACCGGATCGCCACCCCGAGCGTCCGACGAACATGAGATCAGCTTCGATGGCCGGCGCCGGGATCGCGCTCGCGGCGACCCTCCTGGCCGGCTGCGCGCCGACCGGACCCGCGGACCCGGCCGTCCCGCCCGGTCCGGCGCGGACGCCGGCCACACCGACGACCGCCGCGCCGTCCCCGCAGCCGACGACCGCGCCGCGCTCCCCCGGGCCGGCGGCCACGGCGGCCCGGATCATGCTGACCCGGTCGGGCGGGTTCGCCGGACGCGGCGACACCGTGACGGTGGAGCACGACGGCCGGTGGACGGTCGTCGACCGCACCGGATCCCCACGCACCGGCCGGCTCTCCAGCGCGGATCTCGACCGGCTGCGCCGGCTCGTCGTCGACCCGGCCCTCGCCGCCGAGGCGGGCCGCCCGTCGGCGCCCACCGCCTGCCAGGACGCCTTCAGCTACCGGCTGACGATCGGGGAGGTGGAGACCGGCTACGTGGACTGCCCGGCCGACGGTGCCGCGCCGGCCGCGACCCGTGCGGTCGTGGAACTCCTGCTCGGGGCCACGGGCTGAGCGAGCACAGGCCCGTCGGTCGGGGTCAGAACCGGTAGTCCTCCGGCAGGCCGGTGGCGCGCAGCTCCGGCGGCAGATGGGCGACGTCGTTGACCGCGAGCAGCGTCGGCGGACCGCCCGGGCCGTAGCGGATCACCGTCAGCCCGCAGTGGTGCGCGTTGAAGCCCAGCCAGCGCCGCTCCGGCGCGTCGAGCGCGTGCCGGACGAACCAGGCGATCAGGAACGTGTGCGTGACGACCAGATCCCGCCGCTCGCCGTCGTCCGGGGCGGTGGCGAACCGCCGCACGGCCGCCGCCGTCAGTCGCGGCCCGTCGGCCCGCTCCGCCGGGGAGAAACCCGCCAGCAGCCGGGCGTACGCGGGCGGCAGGCCGGTCGGATCGGTGTCGTGCGGCAGGTGGTCGCCGACCTCCTCGGCGGCGTCCACGCCGATCCCGGGCAGCGACGCCGCGACCATCTCGGCGGTCTCGACGGCGCGCCGCAGCGGGCCGTGGTGGACGGCGTCGACGGGCACGCCGCGCAGCCGCTCACCGAGCAGGGTCGCCTGCCGACGGCCCCGGTCGGACAGGCCGGTCTCCGGCGGGTCGACGCCCGGCGGGGTGCCCGGCGGACGGTCCTGCTCGCCGTGCCGGGCCAGGTAGAGCAGGCGGGTCCCCACGTCGTCCCCCCTCGTACGCGATCGAAAGGCGTGCCACCGGCGGCACGCCTCCCGATCATGGCTCCCTGCCGCCAGGTCAGCCCCTGGGGAACATCTGGCCGATGCGGATCTTGTTGCCGAACGGGTCGCGGATGCCGAAGTCGATCCCGTACGGGCGCTCCATCGGCTCGTCGGTGATCTCGACGCCCTTGGCGACGAGGTCCTCGTACGTCTTCTGCGCGTCGTCGGTGGTCATGAAGAGGTACCCGCCCAGCGCCCCCTTGGTGAGCAGCTCACGGACCTGCTCGGCGGTGGCCGGGTCCAGCGCCGGCGGGCCCGGCTTCTCCAGCAGGATCTCGCGCTCCGGGTCGCCGGGCAGGTTCACCGTCAACCAGCGCATGAAGCCGAGGTCCTGGTCGGTGTTGACCTCCAGGCCGAGCTTGCCCACATAGAAGTCGAGGGCCTCGTCCTGGTCGAGCACGTAGATCTGGGAGCGGCTGATCGCGTTCATCGTCATGCCCGGAACGCTACGGGGCTCCCCTGACCTGCTGCTTATCCAAAACTGACCTCTGCTGTCCGAAGCTGCTGGGCCGGGTCCAGGCCTTCGTGAAGCACACCGGCACGGCGGCGGTCGGTGCCTTGCGCCGGCGGTACTCCGACGGCGACTCCCCGACGATCTGTCGGAACGTGCGGCTGAACGTGCCCAGGCTGGCGAAGCCGACCGCGTAGCAGACGTCGGTGACGTCCCGGCCGGTGTGCAGCAGCAGGTACATCGCCCGCTCCACCCGGCGCCGCTGGAGGTAGCGGTGCGGGGTCTCGCCGAAGGTCGCCCGGAAGGTGCGGATGAAGTGCGCCTCGGAGACGTACGCGATCCGGGCCAGGGCGGGGATGTCGAGCGGCTGGTCGTACGCGCGGTCCATCGCGTCCCGGGCGCGCAGCATGGCCCGGTTCGACTCCTCCGTCGCCCTGCTCACACCGCCCAGCATAGGGTGCCGTCACGCCGGACCCCGCTACCTCGGTGCGGTCGCCAGGATCGCGTCGAGGCCCTGGTCGAACAGCTCGTCGTCGCTCCATCGGGCGTCGTCGAGGTGACCGGAGTCGATGAGGGTCGGATAGGCGGCGGGATTCGCCGTGATGTGCCGCCGGGCCTCGCCGCGCGCGTGCGGATCAGCGGTCCGCCGCCAGGTCGCCTCGGTGAGCGCGGCGCCGATGACGTAGTTGGCGAGCAGGCGGGTCGCCACCGCCAGTCGACGGCCCGAGAAGCCGCCGCGCACCAGTGCCGACTGGAGGAACTCGGTGCGCGCGAGCACGTTGGGGCCGAGCATGGGTCGCCCGATCAGGCTCGCCGCCCAGGGGTGCCGGAGGATGGCCGTCCGCCAGTCCCGGACCAGCGCGCGTACGTCGTCCCGCCAGTCGCCCACCTCGTGCGGGAGCCGGACGTCGCCGAAGATCTGGTCGACGGCCAGGTCGAGCACGTCGTCCTTCGTCTTCACGTGCCAGTACAGCGCGGTGGACGTGACGTCGAGTTGCTGGGCGAGGCGACGCATCGTCAGGCCGTCCATGCCGTGCCCGTCGAGCAGGGCCACTGCGGCGTCGACGATGCGTTGCCGGCTCAGCGGCGGCGTACGGCGCGGACGGGCGGACTCCGCACGGAGCCACACCGAGCTGACGGCATCGGGCCGGCCGGCCGGCTCCTCGCGCGGCGTCCGGCCGGATCGGTTGGTGGTCACCCGACCACTCTATTACGGTGCTCGGGCGACTTAACGGTGGTAAGTTGCTCGACACGCGTTAGGTGACGGCGCCACAGAGGAGGCCTGGGCATGCCCCTGATGCGGATCCATCTAGACACCGACCCGACGACCGCCCGCCGGGTCCTGGCCCTGCACCGGGCAGGGAAGCACCACCACGAGTCCCGGGACGCCGCCCGCAGCGAGGTCTGGCGGCACGGCCGCACGCCAGCCGCCGAGCCGGTCTTCGTCGGCGTCACCAACGGCAAGCCTCTCCGCCTGATCTACGACGTGGAGGTCCACTTCGACACGACGCCCTGATGCGAGATCCGCGCAGACCGACGGCACGCCGACGGCGACGGTCAACCGGCCGGCTCGCGACGGTGCCCGGCAAGAGATGCCTGATGAAATTTGGAGCCCCCGGCCGGGATCGAACCGGCGACATCTCGCTTACAAGGCGAGTGCTCTGGCCAGCTGAGCTACAGGGGCGTGTGGTGCCGACGCCAGCATAGCGACTGACGTCCGGATTTCCGCCGCGGCAGGCCCCCCGACCACCGGAAACGTCTCCGCCCTCCTGCGGCGGACCGACATTGACGGTCGATTGATGTCCGCCCGTGCCCGAGTGACCGGAATGTCTATGCGGTCCGTCCCATCCCGTGCGCCCCGCCTTGGCAGGTGGCGGAAAGCCGTTTACCGTGCAGTGACACGGACGACATCTCGATCACCGAGAGGCTGCCCGTGGGCCGGCGCGTCCCGTGCCGGCCGCTCCTTCACTCGGATCGTCCGGCACGTTCCTGCCGGTGAAAGGAAGCACCCCATCATGGCTACGGTCACCTACTCCAAGGCGTCCCGGATCTACCCGGGCACGGAGCGTCCCGCCGTCAACCAGCTCGACCTGGAGATCGGCGACGGCGAGTTCCTCGTCCTGGTCGGCCCCTCCGGTTGCGGCAAGTCCACCAGCCTGCGCATGCTCGCCGGCCTGGAGGACGTCGACCAGGGCTCGATCCACATCGACGACCGGGACGTCACCCACCTGCCGCCGAAGGCCCGCGACATCGCGATGGTCTTCCAGAACTACGCCCTCTACCCGCACATGACGGTGTACGAGAACATGGCGTTCGCGCTCAAGCTGCGCAAGACCTCGAAGGCCGAGATCGACCGGCGGGTCAAGGAGGCGGCGGCGCTGCTCCAGCTGGAGGAGTACCTGGGCCGCAAGCCGAAGGCCCTCTCCGGCGGTCAGCGCCAGCGGGTGGCCATGGGCCGGGCGATCGTCCGCGAGCCGCAGGTCTTCCTCATGGACGAGCCGCTGTCGAACCTCGACGCGAAGCTGCGTGTGCAGACCCGTACCCAGATCGCGTCGCTCCAGGCGAAGCTGGGCGTCACCACCGTCTACGTCACCCACGACCAGGTCGAGGCCATGACCATGGGCCACCGGGTGGCGGTCATGCTCGACGGCGAGCTCCAGCAGGTGGACACCCCGCGGGCGCTCTACGACACCCCGGCCAACGTCTTCGTCGCCGGCTTCATGGGCTCCCCCGCCATGAACATCAAGACCGTGCCGCTGAACGAGCGGGGCGCCGCCTTCGCCGACCTCCACATCCCGCTCACCCGTGAGCAGGTCGAGGCGGCCCGCGCCGACGGCGGCGACAACAAGGTGACCGTCGGCTTCCGCCCCGAGGACTGCGACCTGGTCAGCCCGACCGAGGGCGGCATGCCCGTCGTCGTCGAGCTGGTCGAGGACCTCGGCTCGGACGCCAACATCTACGGCCACGCCGCGCTCGAGGGCAGCAACGAGCGCTTCGTGGTCCGTACCGACCGGCGCACCATGCCGAACATGGGCGACACCGTGTTCGTCAAGCCGCGCGAGGGCCGCAGCCACGTCTTCAACGCGAGCACCGGCCACCGCATCTGACGTACGACGAGATGGGGGTGCCCGCCGATCGGCGGGCGCCCCCATCGTCGTCTCCGGCTGAAGGCCCCCGGACAGGCGAAGGGGCGGCCCGCCATCGGCGGACCGCCCCTTCTTCGTGTCTGTGGATCAGCCCTCGGCGGCCCGGCGGCGCGCCACCTCGGCGAGGGTGACGGCCGCGGCGACGCTGGCGTTGAGCGACTCGACGTCGGAGACCATCGGGATGCTGACCGTCAGGTCGCAGGTCTCGCCGACCAGCCGGGAGAGCCCCCGACCCTCGGAGCCGACCACCACGACCAGCGGGCCGACGGCGGCCTCCAGGTCGTAGAGGTCGGTCTCGCCGTCGGCGTCCAGGCCCACCACCAGGAAGCCGGCGTCCTGACAGGCCTTCAGCGACCGGGTCAGGTTGGTCACCTGGGCGACCGGTACCCGCGCCGCCGCACCGGCGCTGGTCCGCCAGGCGGTCGCGGTGATCCCGGCCGCCCGCCGCTCCGGTACGAAGACACCCTGCGCGCCGAAGGCGGCGGCGGACCGGATCACCGCGCCGAGGTTGCGCGGGTCGGTCACCCCGTCCAGCGCCACCAGCAGCGGGGCGGTCTGCTCCAGCGCCGCCGCGACGAGGTCCTCGAAGGGCTCGTACGCGAACGCCGGCACCTGGAGTCCGATGCCCTGGTGCAGCACGCCGCCGGTCATCCGGTCCAGCTCGGCCCGGCTGACCTCCAGGATCGCGATGCCCCGGTCGGCGGCCGTCCGGACGATCTCGTTGATCCGGTCGTCGGCGTCGATGCCCTGGGCGGTGTAGAGCGCGGTCGCCGGCACCTGGGCGCGCAGCGACTCCAGCACCGGGTTGCGCCCGACCAGCAGCTCCGGCGTGTCCTTGGACGGGTTGGACTTGCGGCCCGGCGCGACCCGGGGGCCGCCGCGACCGGTGGGCCTGGCGCCCCGGCCGCCCGTACCGCGCCCGCCGCCGGTCGGCACGCCCCGGCCACCGCCCTTGCCCCAGGTGGTGTCCTTGCTGCCCGGCTGGCCGATCTTGGGGGCGCGCCCCTCCTCGGCCGCCGCCCGGCGCTCCTTGTCCTGCTTCCATGCGGTGCGCTGGGGCAGCTTCTCGGTGCCCGAGTAGGCCTTGTGCCAGGGCCGCTCGTCGGCGGGCAGGGTCTTGCCCCGCCCGGCGAGGGAGTCCTTGTTCTTGCCACCGGAGCCCTTCGGGGCTCCCGCCTTCGGCGTCAGACGCCGGCCACGGCGCTGCGAGTTGCCGGCCATCAGTCCTGCTCTCCAATAGTCCAACGGGGGCCCTGGGGGGTGTCCTCGACCACCACGCCGGCTTGCTTGAGCTGGTCGCGTACGGCGTCGGCGGCGGCCCAGTCCTTGCGACCGCGGGCCTGTGCGCGCTGCTCCAGGGCCAGCGCGACCAGCGAGTCCACCACGCCGCGCAGGTCGTCCGTGCGGCCGCCACCGGTCCACGCCGGGTCGAGGGGGTCGACCCCGAGGATATCCAGCATGGCGCGCGCGGAGGCCAGCGCCGTGCGGACGGTCACATCGTCGCCGCCGGTCAGCGCGGTGTTGCCGTCGCGGACCACCTCGTGCAGGACGGCGAACGCGGCGGAGGTGTTCAGGTCGTCGTCCATGGCCGCCGCGAACGCGCCCGGCAGCTCGCCGAGCTGGCCGGCGCCGACGCGCTCGACGGCCCGCTGCACGAAGCCCTCGATCCGGCGGTACGCGACGGCGGCCTCGCGCAGCGCGTCCTCCGAGTAGTCGATCCGGGACCGGTAGTGCGCGGCGGCGTAGTAGTAACGCAGCTCCACCGGGCGCACCCCGAGCGAGTCGACGTACGTCAGGTCGAGGGCGTTGCCGAGCGACTTGCCCATCTTGGCGCCGCCGATGCTGAGCAGCCCGTGGTGCACCCAGTAGCGGGCGAACGGCAGCCCGGCGGCCTGCGACTGGGCGATCTCGTTCTCGTGGTGGGGGAAGGTGAGGTCCAGTCCGCCGCCGTGGATGTCGAACTCGGCGCCGAGGTACCGCCGGCACATCGCCGAGCACTCGATGTGCCAGCCCGGCCGGCCACGCCCCCACGGCGACGGCCAGTAGGCGTCCGCCGGCTCGTCGGGCTTGGCGCCCTTCCAGAGCGCGAAGTCGCGCGGGTCGCGCTTGCCCCGGTCGGGCGCGTCCCCGGCCGACTGCATCGCGTCCGGCGACTGCCCCGACAGGGATCCGTATGCCGGCCAGGAGCAGACGTCGAAGTAGACGTCGCCGGAGTCGTCGGTGGCCGGGTAGGCGTGCCCGTCGGCGATGAGCTTGGCGATCAGCTCGTGCATCTCCGGGATGTGCCCGGTGGCCCGCGGCTCGTACGTCGGGGGCAGCACG
Organism: Micromonospora sp. DT46; assembly: GCF_049841735.1. NCBI lineage: Bacteria > Bacillati > Actinomycetota > Actinomycetes > Micromonosporales > Micromonosporaceae > Micromonospora > Micromonospora sp. DT46. Next base: position 660,863 of record NZ_JBNCKW010000002.1, read on the forward strand.
TTGAGCGCCCGGTAGGACTCGGCCAGGATCAGCTCGTTGGTGTACGCGATCGACCAGAAGGGCTGGCCCCGCTCCATCGCCTTGACCAGGATCTTGTCGTCGATGTCGGTCACGTTGCGGATGAAGGTGACCTCGTAGCCGGCGGCGAGCAGCCAGCGGCGCAGCACGTCGTAGTTGACGCCGGAGCGAAGGTGACCGATGTGCGGCGGGGCCTGGAGGGTGAGACCACACAGGTAGACCCCCACCTTGCCGGCTTCCCGCGGGACGAAGTCCCGCACCGATCGGGTGGCGGTGTCATACAGGCGTAGCGTCACCGTACAAGGGTAGCCGTCCCCGCATTCCTGGGTTGTCCGGAGCCGGGTCGTACGCTGCTGGGCGTGGAGACGACGGCGCGGGGCGGGGAGACGGCGCAGACCCTGGACCGGGGGCTGCGACTGCTGCACCTGGTCGCCGACGCGCCGGGCGGGCTGACGGTCACCGAGGCGGCGAACCGGTTGGGCGTCGGCCGGGCGGCGGTGTACCGGCTGGTCGGCGCGCTCGCCGCGCACGGCATGCTGCGCCGCGACGGCGAGGGCCGCCTGCGCCTCGGCGCCGGGGTGCTGCACCTGGCCCGGCGGGCCCAGCCGCTGCTCGCCGAGGGGGCGCTGCCCGCGCTGCGCCGCCTCGCGGAGCAGGCCGGCGCGACCGCCCACCTGACGGTGGTCGAGGGCGGCGAGGGGGTCGCGCTCGTCGTGGTCGAGCCGAGCTGGACGTCGTTCCACGTCGCGTACCGGACGGGGGCGCGGCACCCGCTGGAGCGCGGGGCGGCCGGGCGGGCCATCCTCGCCGGCCGGGCGGGCGCCGCCGGCCTGGTGAGCACCGCCGGGGAACTGCAATCCGGGGCGTACGGCGTGGCCGCCCCGGTGCTCGGCGTGCCGGGCCTGGAGGCGAGCGTCGGGGTGGTGGCGCTGGCCCCGCTGGACGCCGAGGTGGTCGGCGCGCAGGTCCTCACCGCCGCCACCGCCATCGCCACCGCCCTCTCCTGAGCCGTCACTCTGTCCTGAGCCACCGCCCTGTTCGGAGCCCCCGGCCCTTTCCGAGCCACCGCCCGCCCTCGGGCGCGGACGGGTGCCCTACCACATCCGCGCCCCGCCGTGCCGGTTGTCCACAGGCGGCATTCCTCGGGGCGGCCCCGGTTGTCCACAGGGCTGTCGGGCGGGACCGGACGGCGGGCACGCTGCCCACATGCCACCTCCACCGCACCGGCCCGGCGTTCTGGCCTGGCAGGTCTTCCGCGGCTCAGACGCGATCCGACAGGGACTGGTCACCGAGCACCAGCTGCGCAGCTCGGCCTGGCTGCGCCTGCGCCACGACGTCTACGCCGACGCCCGGCTGGACCGGGACCACGCCCTGGCCTGCCGGGCCGCCGCCCTGCGGCTGCCGCCCGAGGCGGTCGTCGCCGGCCCTTCGGCGGCCTACCTGCACGGCGTCGAGCACGCCGCCTCCTTCGCCGACGACGTGCACGTCCTCGTCCCCAGGGCGATGCGCCTCGGCCCGCAGCGGGGCCTGCGCGTGCACTCCACGGGCCCGGCCACCTCGCCGACGTACGCGTCCGCCCGGTCCCGAAAGGCGGGCGGCGGTCCGGGCCCGGCGGTCGGCCAGCCCGCTGGAAGCCTGGGCACGGCGTTCGGCCGGCCCTCAGACGGCCTGGGCGTCGCGGTCCGCCAGCCCGCCGTCCACCGGGACGTCCCGGTCCGCCCGGCCGCTGGAAGCCTGAGCACGGCAGCCCGCCCGCCCGACGGCCGCCCGAGCACGGCGATCCGTCAGCCTGAAGGCGGCCCGGCGGTCCGTCAGCCCTCGGGCAGCCGGCGCACCGCGGTCCGCCCGTCCCCGGGCGGCCTGCGGGTGGCGGACCTGCGGACCGCCGGCGTGCCGGTCGCCACGGATCCGACCTCGGCGGCGTGGGAGACGGCGGTCTGGTTGGAACCGCTCCGTGCGGTCGGCATCGTCGACTCGCTGCTCCGGCAGGGGTCGACCAGCCGCGAGGCCCTCGCCGACGTCGCCGACCGCAACGCCGACCGGCCCGGCGGCCGCCGGGCGCGCTGGGTGTTCGGGTTGGCGGATCCGGGCGCCCGGTCGCCGGCCGAGTCCGAGTTGCGGGTGCGGCTGGTGCTGGCCGGGCTGCCGCGCCCCGCCGCCCGGCACCCCGTCCGGGTCGCCTCCGGGCTGGTGCTGCACGTCGACCTGGCGTGGCCGGCGTACCGCGTCGCCGTCGCCCAGGACGGGCAGCACGCCGAGGCCGGTGGCGGGCACCTCGACCGGATCGCCACACTTGTCGGTGCCGGCTGGCTCGTGCTGCCCGTGACCGGCAGGCGACTGCGTCAGGACTTTCCCGGTGTCCTGCGCGAGGTTCGCGCCGCGCTCGGGGCCCGGGGCTGGCGCCCGTGACCGGGGCGCTTCCGCCACCGTCCGGCGGGTCGGCCGCCCACCGCCGGACATGCGAGGGGCCCGGCCGAACGAGTCGGCCGGGCCCCTGCCGTCCTGCCCTACGGGCGGGCGTTGGGCTTGAGCGGGGTCTTCACCGCCGCGTACGCGTCGACGATGCCGTAACCGTAGAAGCCGTTGAAGTTCAGCCCTCCGGCGCAGTAGGCGTCGAACTCGGCGTCCCGGCCCTCGTTGGCGTACGACTGCAGGCGCGGCTCCGGGCAGGCGTGCTCGGCCGCCGTCCGGTAGAGGTGCTGTTCCACCAGCTTCGGCGCCATGCCGAAGCCGCCGTGCCGCTCCTTCTTGCCGTGCTTGCTGACGATCAGCGCGGCGACGCCGGAGGCGTGCGGGGCCGCCATGGAGGTGCCCTGCAGGTAGGTGTAGTACCCGCACTCACCGTTGGCCTTGCACTGCTTGAAGACCGTCTCCTCGAACCCGGCGACGATGTTGCCGTTCGCGTCGACCGAGCCCTCCTCCTGGAGCACCTTCTTCGGGTACGTCGAGAGGATCATGTTGGCGTCGGTGCGGAAAGTGTCCGTGCCGAAGCCGTCACGGAACCAGCCGCCGGGTGCCGCCACGGCGGTCTGCTCGGTGCCGTAGTTCGAGAAGTCCGACTTCTTGCCCGACGGCCCGACCGCCGACACGCTGATCACGTTGGGGCCCTCGGTGGGCAGGTCCCAGCAGCTGTCGTTGTCGATCTCGCGCGGGTAGGGCGCGGTGTCGCCGTAGTCCGGGCTCGACACGTCGGTGCGCGGGGCGCCCAGGTCCTCGTGGTTGTTGCCCAGCGCGCCGACCAGCGTGACGCCCCGGTCGTGGGCGAAGTTCAGCGCCCGCTTCATGGCCTTGATGGTGGCCCGCTGCTCGGCCTGGTCCTCGGGGGAGTCGGCCGGGTTGGCGGTGCAGTTGTAGAGCCAGGGGTCGACGTAGAAGGACATGTTGACCACGTCCAGGCCGACCTTGCCGGCGTGCAGCAGGCTGTTGACCACCGGCTCCAGGAAGAAGTAGCCGGAGTCCTGGCCGCCCTTGAGCTCCACCAGGGAGATGTTCGGGGCGACGCCGGAGAGGCCGAAGCCGTTTGCGGCGGCGCCGATCGTGCCGGCCACGTGGGTGCCGTGCCCGCCGTCGTCGGTGCCGACCGGGTCGAGGCAGCTCGCCACCTCGCACGGGCCGTCGACGTCCACCATGTCCGGGGCGAAGTTGCGGGACAGCGCCCAGTTGAAGTTCGGCGCGATGTCGGGGTTGCTGGCGTCGACGCCGGTGTCCAGCACGCCGACGGTGACCCGGCGGTCGCCCGGCTCGACCTTGCGGGCCTGGTCCGCCCGGATCATCTCCAGGCCCCAGAGCTTGTCGTCCAGCGGATCCATCTTCTTGCCACGCTTGGCGCCCGCGCCCTTGGCCGCGGCGGCGGCCAGCAGGTGCTCCTGCTCGACCCGGTCCAGCTTGGGCTTGCGGCCGATGGCCCTCTGCTCGGTGGCGCCGATCAGCGCGGTCGCGGCGGTGGCCTTCGTCGCGAAGTCGGCCCGGTCGCTGGTCACCCGGAACATGCCGACGTCGTCGGAGCGGGAGACCACCGTGCCGCCGGCCGACCGGATGGCGGCGATCGCGGCGTCCGCCGAGACGCCGTCCTCGGCGACGACGGTGAAGGTACGGGCACTGCTCGGCTCGGCGCTGGCCGGCACGCTCATGCCTGTCACCGCAAGTGCCAGCGCCGTCGCGGACGCGACGGCACCGGCGGTGAAGCGCTTGCTCACCACATCGGATCCTCTCGTTGAGGGACGTGGCAGCCATCAGACAACACCGCGGCACTTTCCGCCATAGCAACGTCGGCTGTGGCGTGAATCTGTCTTTCATCCGTGGTGGGCGCCGTCGGACGGCCCGTTCGAGTCACGGCAGGGCGGGCTCGGCGACCTCCGGCCGCGGGTCGTCAGCACGGGGAGCGCGCAGCTCGTCGACGCGCACCAGGGCGACACCGGCGACGATCAGAGCGCCGCCGAGCAGTTGCACCACGGTGGGCAGTTCGCCCAGCACCAGCCAGGCGATCAGCACGGCGAACATCACCTCGGTCAGCCCGACGAACGACGACAGCCGGGCGCCGAGGATCCGGGTGCCGGCGATCCCGGCGAGGTACGCGACCACGGCGGCGACCAGCGACAGCCCGATCACCGGCACCAGCCAACTGGTGCGCTGCCCGGCGAAGGTGACCTCGCCGAGGGACACCCGCAGCGGCAGCGCGCCGACCGCGCCGAGCAGCAGCAGGATGGCGGCTCCGACGGCCATGCCGCCGCTGGCCATGGCCACCGAGGGCAACTCCTCGTCGACCCGCCCCGCGAGCACGAAGTAGCCGGCGAGGCCGACCGCCGCCCCGAGCCCCCAGAGCACGCCCACCGGGTCGAGCCCGCCGGCGCCGGTCAGGTCCAGGACGAAGAACAGGCCGGCGAGGGCCGCCACCGAGCCGACGACGGTCAGCCGGCGGGGACGCTGCCGGTGGACCAGCCACATCCAGCCCACCACCAGGACGATCCCGAGGTACTCCAGCAGCAGCGCGACGCCGACCGGCAGGTAGCGGACCGCGTTGAAGAAGCAGACCTGGGCCGTGGCGACCCCGAGCAGCCCGAACACGCCGATCGCGGCGAGGTTGCGGCGCAGCACACCCCACCTGCCGCGCAGGGACAGCACGGCCGGGACCGCCACGACCAGCGCGGCGACGCCGACCCGGGCGGCCACGGCGGCTTCGGCCGACCAGCCGGCGTCGATGAGGGACCGGGCGAACGTGCCGGACGTGGCGAAGGTGACTGCGGAGAGCAGGGCGAGGCCGAGACCGAGCCCGGCGGCGGGTGGTTGACGCATCGATCCACTCCCACTGTCATTGGTAAACTGCCACTATGCTCATGACGCTAAGCGGGCGCCACGACAGGAGTCAAGTTGCTCTTCACCCATGACACGGAATGTTCCCTGACTGCCGTGGCCGCGCTGGTCAACACCGACGGCCGCGCCGGTGAGGGCCTGCCCGACGTCGCCGCCCTGGACGCGTTCTTCGTCGCCCACACCTACAGCGGGCGGCACGAGCACAGCGAGGACGAACTGCGGGCGGTACGCGACCTCCGACCCCGGCTGCGCCGCCTCTGGTACGCCGACACCGAGGGGATCGTCGCCATCGTCAACGGGCTGCTGCGCGAAAACGACGCGCTGCCCCAGCTCATCACGCACGACGACGAGCCGTACCACATCCACGCCGTGCCGCGGGACGCGCCGCTGGCGACCCGGATGGCCGTCGAGGCGGCGATGGCGCTGGCGGATCTCGTACGCACCGGCGAGCTGCGCCGGCTGCGGATCTGCGACCACCCGGACTGCGAGAACGTGCTGGTCGACCTGTCCAAGAACCGGTCCCGACGGTTCTGCGACGCGGGCTGCGGCAACCGCGCCGCCGTCACCGCCTACCGCGCCCGCAAGGCCGCGGACGGGCGCTGAACCGAAAGCGGGGACTCGTCAGCGACATCGACGACATGGTCGCCGCCGCGCTCAAGTGGGAGGGCGGCTACGGCACGGCCCGGGACCGGCTGCCCCGACCTGTGGAACTGATGTCGCAGACGACTCACGCTGGATCGACAACAGGCGCCGAGGGCGAGAGCACACCGGACGGCACCACACGTCGGCGACGCGAGGGCCGTGATGTCGTAGACGATTCAGCTCCAAAGGCTCGCGGCAGCATGCCCCGCTGGGCATCAAGGTCGCCGCCAGCTCGCCTCGGCCCGGCCCCGCCGGCATCGCCTTCCGCAGCGCCGCCGACGTGCCGAACCCCACCGGGCCGGACCAGCCGGCGGCACCGGGCGCGCGGTCAGGGGTGGGTCATCCGGAGCAGGTCGAGTGCCTCGTCGAGCTGGGTCTCGCTCAGCCTGCCCGAGTCGACGTGCCCCCGGGAGACGACCACCTCGCGGATCGATACCTGCTTCGCCAGTGCCTCCTTGGCGATGGAGGCGGCCTCGTCGTACCCGAGGTAGCGGTTGAGCGGGGTGACGATCGACGGCGAGCCCTCCGCGTACGCCAGGCAGACCTCGGCGTCCGCGACCAGGCCGACCACCAGTCGGTCGGCGAAGAGCCGGCTCGACGCGGCGAGCAGGCGGACCGACTCCAGCAGGTTGCGGCCCATCACGGGGAGCATGACGTTCAGCTCGAAGTCGCCCTGGGAGCCGGCGAACCCGACGGCGGCGTCGTTGCCGATGACCTGGGCGCAGACCTGCCGCACCGCCTCGGCGACCACCGGGTTGACCTTGCCCGGCATGATCGACGAGCCGGGCTGGAGGTCGGGGATGCGCAGCTCGCGCAGGCCGGCGCGGGGGCCGGAGCCCATCCAGCGGATGTCGTTGGCGATCTTGTAGAGACCGACGGCGACCGTACGCAGCTGCCCGGAGGTCTCCACCAGCGCGTCCCGGGCGCCCTGCGCCTCGAAGTGGTTGCGCGCCTCGGTCAGCGGCAGCCCGGTCGAGCCACGCAGCTTCTCGATGACCTTCGCGGCGAAGCCGAGCGGGGTGTTGATGCCGGTGCCCACCGCCGTGCCGCCCAGCGGCAGCTCGGCCAGCCGGGGCAGTGCCCCCTCCAACCGCTCGATGCCGTAGCGGACCTGGGCGGCGTACCCGCCGAACTCCTGCCCGAGGGTGACCGGGGTGGCGTCCATCAGGTGCGTACGCCCGGCCTTCACCACGGTCTCGAACTCCGCCGCCTTGCCCTCCAGCGCCTCCGCCAGGTGGGCCAGCGCGGGCAGCAGGTCCCGCGCGACGGCCTCGGTGGCGGCCAGGTGGATCGAGGACGGGAAGACGTCGTTGCTGGACTGCGAGGCGTTCACATCGTCGTTCGGGTGCACGTCCCGGCCCAGCTCCCGGCTGGCCAGCGTGGCGATGACCTCGTTGGTGTTCATGTTCGACGACGTGCCGGAACCGGTCTGGAACACGTCGATCGGGAACTGGTCGTCGTAGCCGCCGCCGGCCACGTGCGCGGCGGCGGCGGCGATGGCCGCGGCCACGTTCGCGTCGATCACGCCCAACTCGCCGTTGACCTCGGCCGCCGCCCCCTTGATCTGGGCCAGCGCCCGGATCTGGGCCGGCTCGATGCCCCGGCCGGAGATCGGGAAGTTCTGCACCGCACGCTGGGTCTGCGCCCGCCACAGCGCCTCGGCGGGCACCTCCACCTCGCCCATCGAGTCGCGTTCGATCCGGTAACCCGTCGCCTCTGGAGTCGTCACGCGTACCATCCTGCCGCGCCGCGCGCCGACGTGCAGATGATCGCGGCGAGCCGGGTCAGCGCAGCTCGGCCAGCATCCGGGAAACCTCGTGCCGCTCCGGCGCCTCCATCTGCCGGAACAACGCGAGCGCCCGGGTCCAGTGCGACCGGGCCGCAGCCGGGTCGTCCGCCCGCAGGCGGCGGGCGATCCCGTCCAACGCCCGGGCCTGCTCGTACCGGGCGCTCGAAAGTGGAGCGCGTTCCGCGTGGTCACACGCCTAGGATCGTGGAATCGACTCCACTCCCATCGGAGGGCCTTTCACCTTGCACGAAGAACGGGGTTCCACCGGCGTGCCCGCCGTACGCCGCAAGCGCGCTCCGCGCCGGCTCCTGGCCACCGGCCTCGCCGCCCTGCTCACCGCCACCAGCGTCCTGGTCGTGACGGCCGCGCCGGCAACCGCCGGGCCGAGCCGGTTCATCCTGCCGACCAGCGGCAGTTGGACCGACGCCCACCAGCCGTCGACCGCCACTGTGGAGACCGACGGCACCGTGCCGGTCGGCACCTGGAAGTCCGGCGACGACAAACACACCTCGCGGGCCTACTTCACCTACAACCTTGCTCCGTTCCAGGGCAAGCACATCATCCGTGCCCTCGGTGTCACCGAGGAGACGGCGGTCAACGACTGCTCGAAGCCACGCGAGATCGAGCTGTGGCGGACCGACGTACCGACCAGCGCACCGACCTGGGAGACGTCACCGGCGGTTCGAGAGAAGGTCGCTGACATCGCGCCGAGCGCTCCTTGTCAGGGCCAGCTGGAAGTGCTGCTCACCGAGGCGGTACGGCAGGCGGTCGAGGCCGGACAGACCTCGATCACCTTCATGACACGGATCGCCGGCCACCACGAGAGCAAGCTGCCCTACGGCCGCTGGATCAGGGAACTCGGCATCTCCATCGAGGCGAACACGCCGCCGGACGTACCGACCGAGCTGGGAATCAACGGGTACCCGTACGCCTGCGAGTTACAGATCGGCACGACCACGCCGTACCTGGCGGCGAAGGTCACCGACCCGGACGCGGCACCGTCGAACACCGAGCCGGTGACCGCCACCTTTGCCTGGTGGCCGGTGGACGACCCCACCATGCGGACCGAGTGGACATCCCCGGCCAAGGCCGCCGGGTCGATCTTCCGGTACGACGTTCCGGCCGGTCAGATGGCCGACGGGAGGTACGCCTTCGCCGTCCGCGCCACGGACGGGGTCGGCAACACCTCCGCCTGGTCGGCGGAGTGCCGGTTCACCGTCGACACCACCAGCCCCACCCCGCCGACGGTCAGCTCCACGGACTACCCGGCCGACGACGGCTGGTACGGCGGTCCCGGCATCCCGGGCCAGTTCACCTTCTCGGCCGGCGGCGACACCGACACGGTGAAGTTCCGCTACAGCCTGTCCGGGCAGCCGACGACCGAGGTGGCGGCCGACGTCCCGGGCGGCTCGGCGGCCGTCACCATCGCCCCGGACCGGGACGGACCCAGGACGCTCACCGTCGAGGCGATGGACCTCGCGGGCAACCGCTCCCCCGCCACGAGCTACGTGTTCCGGGTGCGCACCACCAGCCCGACGATCACCGACGCCAACCCGACGGCCGGGTACGGCCAGCCGCGCACCCTGACGTTCGCGCCCCGCATGGAAGACGTCGTCGAGTACACGTACCGGCTCGACGACGGGCCGGAGCAGACCGTGCCGGCGGCCGTTGACGGCACGGCCACGGTCACGATCACGCCGGCGAAGCCGGGCTACACCACCGTGTACGTGCGCAGCCGGACGGCCGGTGACCTGCCGTCCGGCGAGGGCAGCTACCGGTTCCACCTGGCGACCAAGCCCACGGTCAGCTCGGTCGAGTACCCGATCAACAAGTTCCAGGGGGCGGTCGCCGGCACGCCGGGAACGTTCGTCTTCGAGGCCGGCATGCCCGGGGCGACGGAGTTCGTCTACTCCCTCGACGGCCGCCCGGCCGAGACGGTCGCGGCGGGCGCCGACGGGTCGGCGTCGGTGGCTTACACCCCCATGACCGCCGGAATCCGCCGGGTCACCGTCTACACGCGGACCGGCGACGGGACCGTGTCGGAGACCTTCAGCGGCACGTTCTACGTCAGCCGGGCGAGCTGACGTAGGAAGACGACGAGGGGCGCCGGGCAGTGGCCCGGCGCCCCTTCGCGTACGCGTGGATCAGCGGCGACCGACGGTCAGCACCGGCTTGGTGACCTCGGCGAAGAAGTCGTTGCCCTTGTCGTCGACCACGATGAAGGCCGGGAAGTCCTCGACCTCGATCTTCCAGACCGCCTCCATGCCCAGCTCCGCGTATTCGAGGACCTCGACGTGCTTGATGCAGTCCTGCGCGAGCCGGGCGGCCGGGCCGCCGATCGAGCCGAGGTAGAAGCCGCCGTGCTGCTGGCAGGAGCGGGTGACCTGGGCGGAACGGTTGCCCTTGGCGAGCATGACCTGCGAGCCGCCCGCGGCCTGGAACTTCTCCACGTACGCGTCCATCCGGCCGGCGGTGGTCGGACCGAACGAGCCGGACGCGTAGCCCTCCGGGGTCTTGGCGGGGCCGGCGTAGTAGACCGCGTGGTCGCGCAGGTACTGCGGCATCGGCTCGCCGGCGTCCAGCCGCTCCGCGATCTTGGCGTGCGCGATGTCGCGGGCCACCACGAGCGGGCCGGTCAGCGACAGCCGGGTCTTCACCGGGTACTTCGACAGCTCGGCGCGGATCTCGTCCATCGGCCGGTTGAGGTCGACGCGGACCACCTCGGACGCGTCGAGCGTCTCGTCGGTGACGTCGGGCAGGAAGCGCGCCGGGTCGGTCTCGAGCCGCTCCAGCCACACGCCCGACGGGGTGATCTTGGCGACCGCCTGCCGGTCGGCCGAGCAGGAGACGGCGATCGCCACCGGGCAGGAGGCGCCGTGCCGGGGCAGCCGGACCACCCGCACGTCGTGGCAGAAGTAGCGCCCGCCGAACTGCGCGCCGATGCCGAAGTTGCGGGTCAGCTCCAGCACCTCCGCCTCCAGCTCCAGGTCGCGGAAGCCGTGCGCGGTCATCGAGCCGGAGGTGGGCAGCGCGTCGAGGTACTTGGCGCTGGCGTACTTGGCGGTCTTCAGGGCGTACTCGGCGGAGGTGCCGCCGATGACGATGGCGAGGTGGTACGGCGGGCAGGCGGCGGTGCCGATCAGCCGCAGCTTCTCCTCCAGGAACTGCATCATCCGCGTGGGGTTCAGCAGCGCCTTGGTCTCCTGGTAGAGGTACGACTTGTTCGCCGAGCCGCCGCCCTTGGCCATGAAGAGGAACTTGTACGCGTCGGGCTGCCCGTCCGGGTCCTCCGCGTAGAGCTCGACCTGGGCCGGCAGGTTGCTGCCGGTGTTGCGCTCCTCCCACATGGTCAGCGGGGCGAGCTGCGAGTAGCGCAGGTTGAGCCGGGTGTAGGCCTGGTAGACGCCGCGCGAGACGGCCTCGGCGTCGCTGCCGTCGGTGAGCACGTGCCGGCCGCGCTTGCCCATCACGATGGCGGTGCCGGTGTCCTGGCACATCGGCAGCACGCCGCCGGCCGCGATGTTGGCGTTGCGCAGCAGGTCGAGCGCGACGAACCGGTCGTTCGGCGAGGCCGCCGGATCGTCGATGATCGCCCGCAGCTGGGCCAGGTGCGCGGGGCGCAGGTAGTGCGCGATGTCGTGCATCGCCTCGGCGGTCAGCGCGGTGAGCGCGGTCGGCTCCACGGTGAGGAACCGGCGACCCCCCGGCCCGTTGACGACGTCGACGCCCTCGTCGGTGACCAGGCGGTATTCCGTCTGGTCCGGGCCGGTCGGCAGCAAGGGAGCGTACGAGAACGCGGCGGCACTGCTCATGAGCGGAAAGCCTAGGGCAGAAGGGTCGATCAGTCCCACCCGCCGGGTGGGTCCTGGGACGTCGCTCTCACCCGGGGCACAGCTCCCGCTTCGGGCCGCAGCTGTCCTCCGGCCCGGGTACGCCCGCCGTGCCGCCGGGACCGGGTACGCCGCCGTCGCGCGGCGGGACGGGGGCGCCCCGCGCGCCGCCGAAGCGGACGTAGCCGATCTCCCGCCCCTCGCCGATGATCATGCCGCTCGGGCCGACCGCGAGGGCGTTCGCGGAGGTGCGCAGGCTCGCCAGTTCCCGCCCGGTACGCGGGTCCAGCGCCATCAGCCGGGACGGCTTCTCGTCGGCGATCACGGCCGCGTACGGGGTGAGCGCCGCGCCGGCCTTCGGCCCGGTCGGGCGGGTCCACCGGACGCGCCCGGCGCCCAACTCCCGGCCGACCACCGCGCGCTTGTCGGCCGGCCGGACCAGGGCGTACCGGTCGTCGACCGCGAGCAGCTTCTCCCCGGCGGAGGTGACCAGCAGCAGCCGCCCGTCGTAGCCGTCGAGGACCGCCTCGCGGGCGTCCGGGGCCACCCCGATCAGCACGTTGCGCGCGCCGTGCGGGTCCTCCCGCTGCACGCAGCCGGCGTTGTCGGCGGTCCGCAGGTTGATCCCGGCCCGCTGCCACGTCTCCTGGCCGGTCGCCGCGTCCCGGCCGGAGATGGCGAAGTAGCAGGTGCCGTCCTGGGAGCGGGCGGTGATCCGCAACAGCCGGCCGCCGACCACGGACAGCCGTTCGTCGCGGCCGGGCTCGACGTCCTGGAGCACCCGCCCGGTGGCGGTGTCGAGGACGTGCACCCGGCCGTCGATGGGGAAGCCGAGCAGCGGCGGTACGGGCTCCGGGCCGGCCACCTCGTCGTCGATGCGGACGGCGTCGAGCCGGCGGGTGTCGAGCAGCCCCGGGTTGTCGCCGAGCAGCCCGCTGCGCACCCCGGGCACGAAGGCAGTCCAGAGCGGGGCGGTGCCGCGCGCGTCCCAGGCGCTCACCGTGCAGTCGGTGGCCTCGACGCAACGGGCGTCGAGCAGCATGTTGCGGTACGTCCAGACGGCCACCGCGTCGCCGTTGCGCCGCCGCGTGGCGCCGGTCGTCGGGTCCAGCACCTCGTAGCCCTTGACCAGCAGCTTGCCCACGACGACGACGGAGTCCCGGTCGCCGCCGGCCACCGCGGCCCAGTCGGCCTTGCGCTCCCACAACTGGGCGCCGGTGGCCAGGCTGCGCGCCTCCACGCGGGTACGCTGCTCGACCACGACTGTCTCGCCGGCGATGGTCACGCTGCGCGGGGTGCCGCCGACGCGCTGCTGCCAGACCACGTCCGGCTCGGAGATGGGCTGGCTCCGGTTCACCCAGTCCCACATCCCGGGGAACGGGTTCCACACTCCGGTCGCGGCGAGCGCGACGACGAGGACGAGCGCGAGCAGCAGCCCGCCACGCCACCCCCCGAGGCCGCCCGCCTTCGCCACACGGACACGGTAGCGACGACCGCCGCGCCGCCGCCGTCCCGCGCCGCCGTGTCGCCGCCCTTTCTCGCGCGCCCCGGGTGCAAGGAAGGGCCCCTTCCTATCGCCTTCTGTAGACGAAGGGGCCCTTCCTTGCACCCTCACCTGCTCAGCGCTGGGCGGCGGAGCGGACCAGGGGGAGGGTGCGGTAGGTGATCTGCTCGGCCAGGGCGATGATCGTCGAGGCGCGGCGGATGCCCTCGTACGAGACGATCTGGTCGATCACCCGCTGGAGGTCCGTGTTCGAGCGGGCCACGATCCGGCAGAGCAGGTCGCTGGAGCCGGTGATGGTGTGCGCCTCCAGCACCTCCGGGATCGCGGCCAGGTGCGCGGCGACCAGGTCGTGCCCGTCCCGCTGGCTGATCTCCAGGGTGACGAAGCTGGTCACCCCGAACCCGATCGCCGCCGGGGAGATCTCCGGCCCGAAGCCCGAGATGACGCCCCGCTCGACGAGCTTGTCCAGCCGGGCCTGCACGGTGCCCCGGGCGACCCCGAGGCGCCGTGAGCACTCCAGCACCCCGATCCGCGGTTCCTCGGCGAGCAGTTCGATCAACCGCGCGTCGAGGGCGTCGAGCTGTACACCCTGACCAGTACTCATGGCATATCACCCTACTGAATGCGCAACCTGACCAGGCATAGGCGCGACAGTTGCCCAGTGCGGCCCTTCCCCGCGATCCTCGCCACAGCACCACCGCACCACGCACATGACCGACGGCGGCGGCCACGGGGCCGACCGGAACTTGAGGGAGACCGCGATGACCCAGGCGATCGACCGACCCCAGGCGTCCGACGACGTCGACGTCGACGTGCTCGTCGGCGCCGTCGACCACGACATCAGCCGCGACCCGTTCCCGGTCAAGGGCCTCGACCACGTGCACTTCCTGGTGGGCAACGCCAAGCAGGCCGCGCACTACTACTCCACCGCGTTCGGCATGACCTGCGTGGCGTACCGGGGCCCCGAGCAGGGCTACCGGGACCACGCCCAGTACGTGCTGACCAGCGGCTCGGCGCGGTTCGTGCTGACCGGCGCGGTCCGCCCGGACGCCGAGGGCGCCGAGCACGTGACCAGGCACAGCGACGGCGTCTCCGACATCGCGCTGGAGGTGCCGGACGTCGACGCCGCGTACGCGCACGCCATTGCGCAGGGCGCCACCGGCCTGACCGAGCCGCACGACGTCAGCGACGAGCACGGCACCGTCCGGATGGCCTCCATCGCCGCGTACGGCGACACCCGGCACACGCTCGTCGACCGCTCCCGCTACACCGGCCCGTTCCTGCCCGGCTTCGTGGCCCGCAAGCCGATCGTGGACCGGCAGCCGATGATCGACGCCGGCCTCCAGCCGAAGCGCTTCTTCCAGGCCGTCGACCACGTGGTCGGCAACGTCGAGCTCGGCCGGATGGACGAGTGGGTCGAGTTCTACAAGCGCGTCATGGGCTTCTCGAACATGGCCGAGTTCATCGGCGACGACATCGCCACCGACTACTCGGCGCTGATGAGCAAGGTCGTCGCGAACGGCACCCGCAAGGTGAAGTTCCCGCTCAACGAGCCGGCGATCGCCCGCAAGAAGTCGCAGATCGACGAGTACCTGGAGTTCTACCAGGGCCCGGGCGCCCAGCACATCGCCGTGGCCACCAACGACATCCTGGCCAGCGTCGACGCCATGCGCGCCGCCGGCGTCGAGTTCCTCGACACCCCGGACTCGTACTACGACGACCCGGAGCTGCGCGCCCGGATCGGCCAGGTGCGGGTGCCGATCGAGGAGCTGAAGGCCCGCAAGATCCTGGTGGACCGGGACGAGGACGGCTACCTGCTCCAGATCTTCACCAAGCCGGTGCAGGACCGCCCGACGGTCTTCTTCGAGCTGATCGAGCGGCACGGCTCGCTCGGCTTCGGCAAGGGCAACTTCAAGGCGCTCTTCGAGGCCATCGAGCGGGAGCAGGAAGCGCGCGGCAACCTGTAACACTGACGAGCGTGACGCAGCCTCCGACGTACCCGACGCCGCCGGCCGGTGGGCCTCCGCCCGCCGCCGGCGGCTTCGCGCCGCCTTCCGGTCCCTCCAGTCAGGGGTACGCGGTGCCACCGCAACACGCCCCGCCGCCCGGTCAGGTCCCGCCCCCGGGCTGGAGGCCGCCGCCCCCGGGCTGGGCTGGGCCGCCCCGTCCGGCCCCGGCGCTCGGGCCGGGCGGCCAGCCGCTCGCCAGCTTCGGAGACCGGCTGCTCGCCGCGCTGATCGACGTCGCGCTGAGCACGGCGGTGGCGATGGTCCTCTTCCTGCCGCCGTTCCTGATCCTGATCTGGAACATGATGGACGACCTGACCCGGACCAACCCGGACGGCACCCTCGCCGATCCCGACCCCGCGTCGTTCCTGACCGACTTCATGCTGCCGATCCTGCTGCTCGAACTGGGCCTGATGGTGGTCATGCTCGGGCTCTACTGGCTCTACCACGTGGAGTACATGAAGCGCACCGGGCAGACGTACGGCAAGCGGGTGATGAAGCTGCGGGTCGTGCCGCTCGACCCGGCCGCCACGCTGGACCGGCGGATCGCCGGCAAGCGGTACGCCGTGCAGTACGTCGCCGCCATGTTCCTGCCCGGCCTCAGCTACCTCGACGGGCTCTGGCAGTTGTGGGACAAGCCCTGGCAGCAGTGCCTCCACGACAAGTTCGCCGGCACCGTCGTCGTTAAGGTGTCTGCGTGAGCGAGCGCAGCGAGGCCAGGCCATGAGTGTCGGACCGGGATGGTACGTCGACCCGGCTGATCCGGAGACCCGACGTTACTGGGACGGCGAGGGCTGGATCGGCGCACCGATCCCCGTCGACGCCACCCCGCCCGAGGGGCCGCCGCCGGCCGAGCCGCCACCCGCACCCGAGCCGACGTCACCCGCGGCCCCGGTGCCCGCGTCGGGCGCCCCCGCCGGCGGGCAACCCCTCCCGGGTCAGCCACACCCCGGGCAGCCGCAGCAGGGGCAGCCCTACCCCTGGCAGCCGCCGCAGGGGCACGGCCACCCGCAAGGGCCGGGCCACCCGCAGGGACCGCCGCCCGGCTGGCCGCCCGGTGGCGGTCCGCCGCCCGGCTGGCCGCCCGGTGGCTGGCCCGGACGGCCGCCGGAGCCGCGCCCGCACGGGCTCCCGCTGGCAGGGTTCGGCGCCCGGCTGGTCGCCCGGCTGATCGACTTCACGGTCGTCTTCGCGCTGAACGCCGTGGTGAACGGCTGGTTCGTCTGGCGGCTGGTCGAGGAGGTCACGCCGTACTGGCGGGAGGTGTTCCGGCGGGCCATGGCGGGCGACAGCTCCACCGACAACCTGCCGCAGCCCAGCGAGCAGGCCGGCGGCCTCCAGGTCGTCATCCTGCTGATCGCCACCGCCCTCTGGCTCGCGTACGAGGTGCCGACGACGGCCTCGGGCGGGCAGACCTTCGGCAAGCGGCTGGTGGGCGTCAAGGTGCTGCCGGTGAGCGCGGACGAGCCGCTCGGCTTCGGCCGGGCGCTGCGCCGGTGGAACACCCTCGGCCTGCCCACCCTGCTCTGGTACTGCTGCGGCCTGGGCCTGCTGCTCCAGCTCGTCGACGCGCTCTCCCCGCTCTTCGACCACCCGCTGCGCCAGGCGCTGCACGACAAGCGGGCGCAGACCGTGGTGGTCCAGCTCCCCCGCGGCAACCGCGGCACCACGGGCGAGCGCGGCACGCCGGACGACCGCACCAGCACGCGCGAGCCCACCACCACGGACGACCGCACCCCCGACGACCGCACCGACCCCTCGGGAGACACCCCATGACCGACCCCGGACGTCACCAGCCGGAGCTGCGGCTGACCCGCCCCGACCTGGACGCGCTGCCCAACTACGTGCCCGGCCGCAGCCCGGCCGACCTGGCCCGCGAGCTCGGCCTCCCCGAGGCGATCAAGCTGGCCAGCAACGAGGTGCCGTACGGGCCGCTGCCCGGCGTCGTGGAGGCCGTCGCCGGTGCCGCCGCCGGGGTGCACCGCTACCCGGACATGGGCGCGCTCGCGCTGCGCGAGGCGCTGTCCGAGCGGTACGGCGTGCACGTCGACCAGATCGCCACCGGCTGCGGGTCGGTGGCGCTGGCCGAGCACCTCGTCCGGGCCACCTGCCTGCCCGGCGACGAGTTCCTCTACGCGTGGCGCTCCTTCGAGGCGTACCCCATCATCGCGGCGACCAGCGGCGCGACCAGCGTGCGGGTGCCCAACGACGCCGCACACGGGCACGACCTGGCGGCGATGGCGGCGGCGGTGACCGACCGGACCCGGCTGATCGTGGTCTGCAACCCGAACAACCCCACCGGGACGTCGGTGCGCCGGGCGGAGCTGGACCGGTTCCTGGACACGGTCGGCGAGGACGTGCTGGTCGTGATCGACGAGGCGTACCGCGAGTTCGTCACCGACCCGGACGTGCCGGACGGCCTCACCTACCTCGACCGGCCGAACGTGGTCGTGCTGCGCACGCTCTCCAAGGCCTGGGGCCTGGCCGGCCTGCGGATCGGCTTCCTGGTCGCCCAGCCGGCGGTGGCGGCGGCGATCCGCAAGGTCGTGACGCCGTTCTCCAGCAACATGGCCGCGCAGGCGGGCGCGCTCGCCGCGCTGGCCCAGGAGGACGAGGTACGGCGGCGGTGCGCCCTCGTGGTGACCGAGCGCGACCGCGTGACGGAGGCGCTGCGCAAGCTCGTCCCGGACGTGCCGGACAGCCAGGCGAACTTCGTCTGGCTGCCGCTGGGCGACCGGGCGGTGGACTTCGGCAAGGCGTGCGAGGCGCGCGGCGTGATCGTCCGGCCGTTCGCGGGCGACGGGGTCCGGGTCACCATCGGCACCCCGGCCGAGAACGACGCCTTCCTGGCGGCAGCGGAGACCGCGCTGGCCTGAGGCGGGTGCCGGTCCGGTCCGCCATCCCCTTGCGGACCGGACCGGACTCTCAGGCGACCGCCACCGGCCCGGAGCCGCACCCGTCAGGCGGCGGGACGGGTGTCGGCATCTTGGTGGACGACGCCGACCGGGCCGGTCGGCGCGGCGTCGGCCGGCGAAGCGGTGACGAGGATGAGGATCGCGCCCAACAGGGCGACCAAGAAACGCACAAATGAACTCTAAGTAACTTATGTCCGTTTTGTCGAGCAGCCGGGCCGGCGTTTCACGTCGCCGCGAAGACCATCGGCTCCGAGGTCAGGTAGTAACGCTGGTCGTCCGCCGCCGGGTCGACCGGCTTGCGGAGCCGCTCCACGGCCACGAACCCGCCGGCCGCGTACACCGCGCCGGGCACCCAGCCGATCCCGTCCGAGCCCACGTTGAGCGCGAAGAAGGACCGCTGCGCCCCCGTCGCCGGGTCCAGCGTCAGCAGGTCGTTCGTCTCCGTCAGCAGGTGCACCCGGTCGGGCTGGACGGCGAGCAGCCGCGCCTGCGACAGGCCGGGACGGCGCCACAGCTCCGCGCCCGTACGCGCCGAGCGGCCGACCGCCACCCCGTCCACGACCGCCACGGCCGTCCCGCCGACGAGTTCGGCGTCCGGCCGGTCCAGGGCCGGGGCGGCGACCGGTTCCCCGGCGCCGAGCAGCCAGCCCCGGCCCGCGTCGTCGCCCGGCCTCGCCGTCCGCAACCCGGTGCACCCCGTCCGGCCGGTGCCGCAGCCCACCAGGGTCGCCACCAGCTCGTCGCCGGCATCCGGCGGCCGCCAGCGCAGGCCCACCGCCCCGGTCGCGGCGTCGCGGAACTCCACCGTCGCCGGCCCCGCGCAGGAGTCGACGGTGATCAGGTGTCCCGACGCGGTCGTGCCGAGCGCGTCCCGGCACCCGGCGACCGTGTCGCCCGGCGGCAGCGTGACGGTGACGTGCGACCGCCACAGTTCGCGGCCGTCGGCCAGGTCCACGGCACGCGCCCACTCCGCCCCGGCCGCCACCACCACCTGCCGCCCGTCGGGCGCGGGGGCCACGAAGATCCCCTGCGGATCCCAGACCGTCGCCGCGCCGGTGCGCCGGACCGCCCCCTCCCCGACCGGCGCCGGCCCGTCCGCCCGCCAGGCGACCCGGCCTGTCCGCGCGTCCAGCGCCACGAGCCGCCCGTCGGACCAGCGGGTGACCACCGTCGTCCCGCTCGCCACGACCCCGTCGAGCGCCGCCGGCCAGCGGCGGTACGACCAGTACGGGGTCGTCCGGTGCCGGCCGTCGACCGGGCGGTCGGCGTAGACCTGACGGTGGGCCACGTAGACCCGCAGCCGGCCGTCCACGACGAGCGGGGCGACGGGCAGCCGGCCGATCACGCCGGCTGAGGGGGCCGCGGCAGCCGGGTACCCGGCCCGCGCGGGCGTGCTGACCTCGGCGGGGGCGAGCACCCGGTAGACCGTCGCCGCGACGGCGACGGTGCCGAGCAGCGCCGCGACCGCCACCGCGATCCGCCGCCGGCCGTTCGGGAACCCCATGCCGCACCTCCGCCCGGCACCCTACCCAGCGGAGCCGGTCAGGGCCCTGTCAGGTCACCGGCGCCCGGGCGCTCCGGCGGTGACCTGCCCAGGGCATCCACGGACCGCCCAGGGCATGCGCCTCGGACCACCCGGCGTGCGCCTCGGGCCGTCCGGCAGGCGCCTGAGGCCGCCCCGCATTCGCCTCGGGCCAGCCCGGCGTGCGCCTCAGGCCGTCGGGCGTGCGCCTCTCGGACCTCCCCGGCGTGCGCCTCAGGCCGCCTCGGTCGCGTTGGTGGCCGCTGCGGCGGCCAGGTCGGCGAGGTCCTGCCGCAGTGCGCGCTCGACCGCCCGGGCCGCCAGCCCGCCGAGCAGCAGCGCGACCACCCGGCTGTACGGGGCGGTCGGCACCGCCTCCTGCTCGACCGTGACGGCGGTGCAGCCCCGGCGACGCCGCTCGACCGGGCGCAGCGCCCAGGTGATCCGGTAGTCCACGCCGGCGCCCCGGGAGCCGAGCACCAACCGTCGGGGCGGCTCGGCCTCGATGACGAGGAACTCCTCGACCAGCGCGGTGCCGTCGGGCTGGGAACGGGTCTCCCGCCACACGGTGCCGGGGCCGAACGGGCCGGGGGTGAGCACCTCCACCGGCCCGGTGAAGCGCCGGGTGCGGGTGGTCAGGTCGGTCAGCAGCCGCCAGAGGTCGACGTCGTGCGCCTCCACGAACTCCGTGACCGCCACCGTCGACATGCCACCTCCCGTGGCCTCGACGGTACGCCGGGTGAGCGCGGATCGGGGCCCCCGGAGCGGATTTTCCACCGCCGGGAGCCCCGATCCGGAGCGATCGACCCGTCAGCGACCGAACTGGCCGGCCCGGATCGCGCCGACGAAGGCCGCCCACCCCGGCGGGCTGACCGCCAGCGTGGGGCCCGCCTGGTCCTTCGAGTCGCGTACGCCCACCACGCCGAGGGCGTCGACCAGGTTGTCCGCCACCTCCACGCAGAGCCCCTGGTCGTTGGAGCGGCTGCTGGTACGCCAGACCGCGCCCGGGAGATCGTTCATCGTCGTCACCTTCCTGTCGTCGGTACGCCAAACGGCGGCCGGGCCGGGACCGGAAGGGGTCGTCCGGCCCGGCCCCGGCGCGGCATGGCGACGGAATCCGCGACGATCAACGCGCAAGCAACGGTCCCCGGTCGCACCAACTGTGCGACCGGGGACCGTCGATGATCGGAAGGTGGGTCAGCGGGCGGCGAGGACCTTCCCGGTCACCTCGCCCAGGGCGATGGTGGTGCCGTCCGGACCGGGCGCGGTGGCGGTGATCGTCACCGTGTCGCCGTCCTCCAGGAAGGTGCGGGTCCCGCCGTCGGCGAACTTCACCGGCTCGCTGCCGCCCCAGGTGAGTTCCAGGAACGAGCCGACCTGTCCCCGTTCCGGCCCGGAGACGGTGCCCGAGGCGTAGAGGTCGCCGGTGCGCAGCGAGGCGCCGTTGACCGTGAGGTGGGCCAACTGCTGGGCCGGCGTCCAGTACATGGTCGCGAACGGCGGCTCGCTGACCCGCTCGCCGTTCCACTCCACCGACAGGCGCAGGTCCAGCCCGAGGTGCGGCACGTCGCGCAGGTAGGCGGCGACCGGCGGGTCCTGGTCGGGGGCGGGGACGAAGGCGTCGCCCAGCGCGTCCAGCGGGGTCACCCAGGCCGCGACCGAGGTGGCGAAGGACTTGCCCAGGAACGGGCCGAGAGGCTGGTACTCCCAGGCCTGGATGTCGCGGGCCGACCAGTCGTTGACCAGCACGACACCGAAGACGTGGTCGGCGAAGTCGTCGACGGAGACCCGATCGCCCAGCGGGCTGGGCACGCCGACCACGAAGCCGACCTCGGCCTCGATGTCGAGGCGTACGGACGGGCCGGTGACCGGGCCCTGCGGGGTGGCCCGCTGCCCGCTCGGCCGCACCACCGGCGTGCCGGAGACGACCACCGTGCCGGCCCGACCGTGGTAGCCGATCGGCAGGTGCTTCCAGTTGGGCAGCAGCGGCGGCTGACCGGGGCGGAAGATCTGGCCGACGTTGGACGCGTGGTGGTCGGAGGAGTAGAAGTCGACGTAGTCGGCGACCTCGAACGGCAGCTGCATCCGCACCTCGGCCAGGGGCACCAGCAGCGGCTCCACCGCCGGCCGGTGGGCGGCGTCGGTGAGCAGCTCGGTCACCCGCTGCCGGACGGCCGTCCACTGTGGACGACCGAGGGCCATGAAGTCGTTGAGAGTGGGCCGACCCAGCGTCCCGGCGGCCAGCACCAGGCCGGCCTCCTCCGCGCCGGCCAGGTCGAGCACGAAGTCACCGATGCGTACGCCGACGCGCGGCGCGCCCTCCGCGTGGCGGAACACCCCGTACGGGAGGTTGGCGACCCCGTACGACGAACCGTCGGCACCCGTCACCCAGGTCATGCTTGAAAGCCCCCGTTCACCAGCCCCAGCCGGATCAGATCGGTCAGTGGTTCCAGGATGCTGCACGAGCCGAAGCCGATCCACAGCGGGCGCGGGCCGTCCAGCCCGGCCTCGGCGTACTGCACCAGCGGGCGCGGGTCGGTCGCGGTGAGCAGTTCGGCGACCGACTCCACGGTGGCGCCCCCGGCGGCCGCCAGCGTCGCCGCCAGCACGTTGACGAAGCCGTGGTGGGTGAAGCCGGTCTCCGGGTCGAGGTGCCGGACCGCCTGGTGCAGCCCGGCGGTCAGCTTGAACGGCAGGTCCCGGTCCCGGCAGGCGCAGATCACGGCGGCCAGCTCCGCCGGGGTGGGGAACAGCTCGGCGGCCAGCCCGCCGGTGCGGAACTTCGCGGCGATCGGCACGCCGTCGGCGCGGGCGGCGGCGAGCGCGTCCAGCGCCCCCATCAGCCCGAACGTGAGCGGCAGCTCGGCGTAGACGGCGTCGAGGGTGGCTGGACCGGCACCGGCGCGGCGGGCCAGCGCCACCAGCTCGGTCAGGCCGGGCAGCGGGTCCTCGCCGCGCTTGGCGACCGCCGCCTCCACCTGGCGCACGCGGATGCGCGGGTCGGCCGTGGCCCGCACCTCGTCGAGCCGGTCGAGGGGCACGTCGCCGATCACCCCGACCGCGATCCGCTCGTCGGCGCCGAGCAGGCCCGCCACCTCGGGCAGCCTCGTGGCCGGGACCAGGAGCGGGCCGACCAGGTCGGCGTACCAGGAGGTGCGGTGCCGCCGGTGCGCGGCGACGGCGTCGGGCAGCGGCGCGCTGCCGGGCGGGAAGACGGCGGCGTCGTCGACGAGGCCGTCGACGAGCGCGGGCACCTGCGTTGACACGAGACAAGAATGTACGGGACGCTACAAGTAACGGACAACAGCGTCCGATTATCGGACGCTGTTGGATCGGTGAACGGGACGAACCGGGAGGCGAGATGCCGTACTACCGCAGCGTCGGCGAGGTGCCGCGCAAGCGCCACACCCAGTTCCGCCAGCCCGACGGCAGCCTCTACGCCGAGGAGCTGATGGGCCAGGAGGGCTTCTCCTCCGACTCGTCCCTGCTCTACCACCGGCACGCGCCGACCGCGATCGTGGCGGCCGAGGAGTTCACCCCGCCGGCGTTCACCCGGGTGCCGAACCTTCCGCTCAAGCCCCGCCACCTGCGCACCCACAAGCTCGACGGCACCGGCGTTGACCCGGTGCTCGGCCGGCAGTACCTGCTCGCCAACGACGACGTGCGCATCGCGTACGTGCTGGCGGACCGGCCGTCCCCGCTGTTCCGCGACGCCACCGGCGACCACTGCCTCTACGTGGAGTCGGGCACCCTGCGGGTCGAGTCCACGTTCGGCGTGCTCGACGCGGTGCCCGGCGACTACGTCGTCATCCCCACCTCGACCATCCACCGGCTGGTGCCCACCGGCGACGCGCCGACCAGGCTGCTCGCCGTCGAGGCGGCGGGGCACATCGGCCCGCCCAAGCGCTACCTCTCCGTGCGGGGCCAGTTCCTGGAGCACTCGCCCTACTGCGAGCGCGACGTCCGGGGGCCGGACGCGCCACTGCTGGTCGACGGCGAGGACGTGGAGGTGCTGGTCCGGCACCGCCGCGGCTGGACCCGCTACACCTATGCCCACCACCCGTTCGACGTGGTCGGCTGGGACGGGCACATGTACCCGTGGGCGTTCTCCATCCACGACTTCGAGCCGATCACCGGCCGGATCCACCAGCCGCCGCCCGTGCACCAGACCTTCCAGGGCCCCAACTTCGTGATCTGCTCGTTCGTGCCCCGCAAGGTCGACTACCACCCGGACGCGATCCCGGTGCCGTACAACCACCACAACGTCGACTCCGACGAGATGCTCTTCTACACCGGCGGCAACTACGAGGCCCGGCGCGGCTCCGGCATCGAACAGGGCTCGATCTCGCTGCACCCGTCCGGCTTCACCCACGGCCCGCAGCCGGGCGCCGCCGAGCGTTCCATCGGCGCCGACTTCTTCGACGAACTTGCCGTCATGGTCGACACCTTCCGGCCGCTGGACCTCTGCGACGCCGCGACCGCGTGCGAGGACGACGGCTACGCCTGGACCTGGGCCCGCCGCCCCTAGGCGGACGGTTCCGGGTGAGCGGTGCCGCGGTCCGGCAGGGGCGGACTGCGGCACCTTCGTGCGCGCGGGGGCGGGCGGGCGTCGACCGCGCTCCGGCAGCCGCGTCCGCAGCGCCTCCGGCCTCCCGCGCATCAGCCGCGGGAGCGCACTTCCTTCTCATCGTCCGTCCACAGCCGTCGTACGGCCATCGGCGACTGGACGCTCGGACGAATAGTTCGTGGACGGAGCTGACTAACATCTTGCGCACTGTCCATCTTGTCATCGACAAGTGCGCTTGTTCGTCGACGACATCCCCCTGGAACCGGAGTACACGATGCGCGACATGACGGCCACGCTGGCCGACCTCGAAGACCTCAACCTGGCCGACCTGGAGGTGTCCGACCTGCTGGAGGTGCACGCAGTGCGCGACGCGGTGGCCCTGCCGGAGACCGGTGCCTCGGCGAGCACCTCCGCCGTCTGGCAGTGGCTGGGCTACTCGTCCTGCGCCGCCCAGCTTCCCCAGTAGTCGTACCGGACCGGGGCTGACCGGTGGGGCCGGGGACGCCGACACCGGCGTTTCGCGGCCTCACCGGCTCGGCCGGGGTCGGTGCCGACGACCGCGTACGGAGGAGACCGTGACAACCACCCGCCAATCCCCTGCCCCGCCGGTGTCGCCGGCACCGGGCGGCCGAGTCGCGCCGGAGGTCCAGGTCGCCCCGTACGTGCTGATCCGCAGGACGGCGGTCGACCTGCCGGCTGCCGGTCCGGCCGGACGGCACCTGCGTCGCCTCCAGGACCAGCTCGTCGATCGACTGGTCGAGTGCCGGGCCCTCGGCCCCGAACTCACCGAGGAGCTGTACCGGCTCGGCGGTCAGGCCCCGACGGCGTACCGCCGCTCGGTCCTGCTACCGCTGCGGCGGGACGTACACAACGACCGGTCGCCGGCCAGCGACCTGCGCGACCGGCTCGGCGACCTGCCCGACCGACTGCCGGCGCTGGGGCGCTGGTTGCGGGCCCGGGCCGAGATCGACCGGCTCACCGGCGCCGTCGACGCCGGGTCGGCTGCGGCGCTGGCCGAGGAGCGCGTCGCACTCGCCGCCCTGTGCGGCAGCGAGCCGTTCGGCCGGGCGGTCGCGTTGACCAGCCCTGAGCTGTTGGCAGCGGTGCAGCGGACGGCGGCGCGCGGCGGCGAGCCGGACGCCCGGGGTCGCAAGTCCGAACCCACCGTGCTCCGTTACGCCTTGCGGGCCACCACCCGGACCAGCCCGCTCTCCTGGTTCACCATCGTCGGCTGGGCCCCCTGGCCGGATGCGGAAGCCGTCCCCGCCCCGCTGGCGTCCCCGCCCGATGGGGCGCCGCCGACCCACCTGGACCTCGCGGCGGGTCTGGACGTGACGGCGGCGGGGGAACCGGTGGCGGTGACCCGTCCTCCCGCCAGCCTGGTCGCCAGCCTCTTCCTGGCCGGGACCAGCCGCCCGGACCAGATGCTGCGCACCCCGCACCGGCTCGCGCCCGGCACCCGCGTGCAGGACGGGCACGTCGTGTTCTACCGCGAGCACCCGACGACCGGCGCCGACGGCATGCCGGTGATCCGGGAGGAACGGGTCCGGATGCCGCTGCGGCCCGCACTGGCCGCGATCATCCGGGTGCTCCGCGCCGCACCCGACGGACACCCGCCGGCGGCGCTCGTGGCGGCCCTCGGCCGAGGCGCCGCGCGCCCCGCCACGGACGCCGCCGAGGCCGAGCGGCTCGCGCAGCGTCTCGTCACCCAGCTCTGCGACGAACGCCTGCTGATCCCGGTACCGCCGACCACCGAGCACGACCCGGCGGCGCTGGCGGCGATCGCCGACTGGCTCGGCGACACCGGTGCCCCCGCCCTCGCCGAGCAGGTACGGCACCTCGACAGGGACATCCGGTCGCTGGCGGACGTCGACGCGGCGCGGCGCGGCCAGCTCGTACGTCGGATCGACGCCGGCTGGCACGAGGCCCTGCGGCAGCTCGGGGCCACCGCACCGGCCCAGGCGCCCGTCACCGAGGATGTCGTGCTATCCGGGCCGGTACGCCTGACCCGCCGGCCCGCGGACACCGCCGACCTGACCGCGCTGACCAGCCTCGCGCTGCTGTTCGACGAGGACCAGGTGCTGCGCCGGCTCCTGCGACACCGGTTCGTCGAGCGCTACGGTCCCGGGGCCCGCTGTGCCGACCTCGGCCAGTTCTTCGCCGAGATCGGCGCCGGCTTCGACGACCTGCCGACGGTGACCCAGGAGGGGGCCCTGGCGGGCGGTCCGATCGCCCGGGTGCCCGAGCTGGCCCAGCTGGCCACGCTGCGGCAGGAGGTGGTCCGGGCGGTACGCGCCGACGGCGGGAACGACGGCGTGGAGACCGTCATCGGTGCCGACCTGGTGGCCGAGGTGGCCGCGGCACTGCCCCGCTGGCTGCGGGCCCGGCCGGTGTCGTACGCCTTCTTCGGTCAGCACGGCCCGGACGGGTCGCTGCACCTCAACCACGTCTACGGCGGCTGGGGCCGGTTCACCAGTCGCTTCCTGGACCTCTTCGGCGACAGCGGCATGCGCGCCGCGGTGGCCGCCCAGCTCCGCCGGGTGCTGCCCGGCCGAGTGGCCCAGTTCCGGCCGGTGCACGGTTTCAACGCCAACCTGCACCCGCTGCTGCTCGGCGAGGACATCGGCGACGACCAGCGGCTGGGCGGGCTCGACCTCGCCTCGGTCGAACTGGTGCACGACCTGGCCGGCGACCAGATCCGGCTGCGCGATCCGGCCACCGGTGACCTGCTCGACGTGCTGTACCTCGGGTTCCTATCGCCGCCGGCGCTGCCGGCCCGGGTGGCCGCGCTGCTCGGCGACCTGGGCAGCGGCGAGGTGGGGCTCCGCCACCTGGCCGCGACCCGGACGGTGGCCGGTCCGGGCGGGCAGGCCGTCGTCTCCGACCGGCTCCGCTGTGGCCGCGTCGTCCTCGCCCGCCGGAGCTGGCGCTTCGACGACGGGGCCGAAGAGCACCTTCGCGAGCTCGGCTCGCCGTCGGTCGCCGCCGCCGCGGCGCTGCGGGCGGGCTGGGACCTGCCCGACCAGGTCTTCCTCAACCAGGGCAGCCGGCGCGACGGGCAGCCGCCCGCACCGGGCCACGCCGCGCAGCACCCCGGCGCCCAGGCCCGGCAGCCGTCGGAACGTCCGTCCGCCCCGCCGCCTCCCCCGGCGATCGCCGGGCTCCGGGAGGCGGTCGCCCGGCCCAAGCCGCAGTTCGTCGACCTGGCCAGCCCGCTGCACCTGCGCTGCGTGCCCCGATGGCTCGGGCGGATCACCGGCCGGCTGGTCGTCGAGGAGGCGCTGCCCCGCCCCGCCGGCCACGACCGGCCGCACCGGGTCACCGAGCTGGTCGTCGAGACCTACCTGCCGGCGGCCCCCCGGTGACCGGCCGGGCGCCGGCGTGCGACCGCACCACCGAGCCGAGTGGAGTCCAGCCATGACCGAGCCGAGGACGACCGGACTGGCTCCGACCACCGACGTCGTGTGCCACTACCACGAGGAGGCCAAGGCATCGCTGCTGCGCGACGCCGTCCTGCCCGTCGCGGAGCGGTTGCGCGGTGCCGGGCTGGCCGTCCACCTGGAACGGCACTGGTTGCACGGCCCGCACGTGCGCCTGCGGCTACGCGGCCCCGAGGCGCAACGGGCCACGGCCGCCGCCGAGGCCGCCGAACGGTTGCGTGGTCACCTGGCGGTGGCGCCGTCCCGGGCCGGGCTCGACGAGGAGCTGCTGCTGCGCCGGTCCGAGGCGGCCGGCCCGGCGGAACTCGTACCGCCCCCGTACGACCCGATCCACCCGGACAACACGGTGCTGGTGACCGCCGGCGACCAGAGTGCGCTGGCCGCGCTGCTGGGCACGCCGGGCGCGGTCGAGTGCCGTGCCGACGTCCTCGCCGCCGGGCTGGCTCCGGTGCGGGTGTCGCTCGACCAGCTCGCCCTCGTCGGGGACGCCCAGGCCGCCCGGGTGGGCGTCGTGGTCACCGCCATGGCCGCGCACGCCGACACCTGGCCGGGACGGCTGCTGTCCGGCTACCACACCTTCCTGTCGCACCTGGAGGACTTCCTCTTCGGCGAGCGGAACGACCTCCTGCGTCCGCGCTTCGCCGCCTTCGCCGACCGGGCCGGCGGGAGGTACCACGACCTGGTCCGCCAGGCGTCCACGCCGGACACCGCCGAGCCGGTGGCTGCGGCGTGGCGGGCGTGGAGCGCGGCGGCGTGGCGGATCGCCGAGCGGGCGTACGACGCGGGCGCGCTCGACGGGGCGTTCTCCGCCGAGTTCCGGCGGCGCACCACCTCGTTCGACGACGCCACCGCGATCCGGTGGGACCTGAGCCGTCGCGGGGCGAGCGCCTACCACCAGGCGCTGGAGGCGTCGGGCTTCCAACGGATCGCCGCGAGCCGCGAGTTCCAGGTCTACCGGTTCTGCACGAACATGCTCTACCAACTGCTGACGCTCTGCGACGTCGCGCCGCTGGAGCGGTACCTCGGGGCCCACCTGCTCGCCGAGGCCACCCAGGAGATCCACGGCGTGACATGGCAGGACGCCCTCACCGCCCGCACCGGGTGACCCGGGTGGAGGCGACGTGGGTGAGGTGACCCTGCGACCGGGCACCCTGGTCCGGGCGGTCGAGGGCGGGCTCCTCGTGAGCGGCTGGCGGGCCAGCTCGGTGGTGACCTGCCCGCCGGTCGCCGGCGAGCTGTGGCAACGGCTGGAGCCCTCCCTCCGCCGGGGGCTCGACCCGGCGACCGCCACCCTGGGACTGCCCGACCGGACCGCCAGGGCGGTGGGCTGGCTGCTCGGTCTCCTCGCCGAGCACGACCTCCTGGTCGACGTCCGGGTGCCGCTGGACGGCCATCCGTTGGCGGCCTGGCTGGCGGGGCTCGCGCAGGATCCGACCGCCGCGTTGGACGCGGTGTCGTGGTGCACGGTCGCGGTCACCGGCGAGGGCGACCTTCCACCGGCCGTACGGGCGGCACTGACCGCCTCCGGGCTCTCCACCGCGCCTGGAGAGGCTCTCCGTGCCCTGCGGGAGGTGCCCGGGGACGGCGGCGGCGCGGACCTGGTCGTGTGGGTCCGGACGGAGGACCCCGGCGAGCGTCGGGAGCCGCCCGTTCCCCCGTGGCCGGGGGCGGCTCCGCGGCAGCCCGGCTCCCTGCGGCCCGCGGTGCTGCCGGTGACGATCCGTCCGGACGGCGCGCTGATCGGCCCGCTGGACCCGGCCGGTCACCCCGCCGCCGCAGGCCAGGCCATCGCAGGCCAGACCGCCCCAGGCCAGACCGCCGCAGCCACGGACGCCGGTCCGGCCGGGTCGGCGACCGACCACCGGCTGCTGCCGTTCCTCGTGGCACACGAGGTGGTACGCGTGCTGGCCGGGCTCGCCGACGGCACGGCGCTGTCACTGCGCGGCGGGGTCGTCCAGCGCGTCGGCGAGCCGACCGACTCACAGCCCTGGCCGCCGGCCGCGCGGACCGTGGCGCCCGGCGCGCGGACCGGGGCACCCGCCACGCGGACCGGAGCGCTCGCCGGTGACGGGGCGCCGGGCACCGGACCGACGGCGGGAGCGGTGCCGGCCCGCCCACCGGTCGGCCTCGACACCGCGTCCCTCGGTTCGGGCGCAGCGGAGGACGTTCCGGTGCGGGTCATCGGGGACGACGACCGCCTGGTCCGGGCGATCGCCGTCGGCGCCTCGACCGTACGGCGGACGGATCGGCCCGTGGTGGTGGGCGTCGCGGCGGGCTGGCCGGTGGCCCGGCACCTGGCCGAGCAGCGGGCCGCCCACGCGGCCGGCAGGGCGTACCTGCCGGTGCGGGCGCGCGGGACGGCGATCGAGGTCGGCCCGTTGAGCCGCCCCGGTGTCGGCGGCTGCCTGCGGTGCGCCGACGCCCGGCAGGAGGCCGTCCTCGGCGCCGGCAGCCCCGCCACGCTGCTCGCCGGTGGCCGGCCGCTGCCGCTGCCGCCGTACTGGCACGGGCTGGTCGGCGAGCTGGTCGCCGGCCAGCTCGCCGACGACGCCGACCCGCGCCTGGCCAGCGTGCTGGCGGTGCGCGACGGCGCGATCAGTCGGCACCTGATCCGAGCGGTGCCGGACTGTCCAGACTGCGGTGCCCTGCCACCCGACTCGGCCGGGGCCGCCACGATCGCCCTGCGCCCCCGCCGGCAGGCCGCACCCGACCGCCTGCGGGTCCGTCCGGGACCGCCAGACCTGGCGGTGCTCCGCGCCGAACTGGTCGATCCCCGCTACGGGCCGGTGACGCACGTCCACACCGACCGGCAGGGCCCGCTCGCGCTCGCGGCGGCCGAGATACCCGTCCCCGGCCGCTCCGGTCGGGTCGGTGGATACGGGCGAGCCGCGGACCAACCGACCGCGCGGGTGCTGGCCCTGCTGGAGGCGGTCGAACGGGAGGCCGGACGCTACCCGCAGGCCCGCCGGACGACCACGCTGGGCAGCTACCGGGAACTCGCCGCCGACGCCGTCGATCCTGCCCGGCTGGGCCTGCCGGAGCCCGAGGCGGTCCGCCACCCCGGGTACCGGCTGGACCCCTTCACCCCGGACACGGTGACGTCCTGGGTGTGGGCGTACGACCTGGCGGGTGATCGGCCCGTCCTCGTGCCGGAGCACGCCGCCTACTACGGGGTGGACCGTACCGGGGCCGCCCGGTTCCTCTACGAGTCCTCCAGCGGCTGCGCCGTCGGTGGCTGCCTGGAGGAGGCGATCCTGCACGCCTGCCTGGAGACGATCGAGCGGGACGCCTTCCTGCTCACCTGGTACGCCGGCCGTACGCCGCCGGCTCTGGCGCTGCCGCCCGACGTCGATCCGCTGACCCGGCACCTCGCGGACCGGATCGCCGCGGAGGGCTACCGATTGCACCTGCTCGACATCACCAGCGACGTCGGGATACCGGCCGTCTGGGCCCTCGCCGTCACCGACCGACCCGACCGGGGCGCGACCTTCTCCGCCGCCGGGGCGCATCCCGATCCCCGCCGGGCCGCCGCGGCGGCGGTCCTGGAGGTCGGCGTGAACGTGACCGTCGCGCCGAAGGTGGCCCGCCCGCCGCGGGACCGACTGCTCGCCATGCTCGCCGATGCCGACCTGGTCGGGGAACTGGGGGACCACGCCGCGCTGCACCTGCTGCCGCAGGCCCTGCCCCGGTTCGACTTCGCGCTGCGGGAGGCCGCCGCCGGCCCGGCGCGACCGTTCGACGAGCACTTCGCCGGCTGGCGCGAGCGGTGGCTGCACCCCGACCTGACCGAGGTGCTGCGCAGGGTCGTCGACGCGATGGCCGCCGCCGGGACGCCGCCGCTGGTGGTGGACCAGACCGGGGCGGCCGAACGACGCCTCGGCCTGGCCGCCGTGAAGGTCCTCGCGCCCGGGGCCGTGCCGATGACCTTCGGGCACCTCAACCGGCGGGTCGACCTGCCCCGCCTGCGGCAGGCCCGGCTCGCCGCCCCCGACCACCTGATCCTGCCCCACCCGTTTCCCTGAAGGAGAGCCGAGCATGGCTCGCTGGTCCGCCCTGCACGTCCACCTGCACGCCGGCTCCGAGTGCACCGAGACGGTGCTGCGGGAGCACATCGTGCCGACCACGACGGACCTGCTCGCCCGGGGCGAGATCTCCTCCTGGTTCTTCGTCCGGTACTGGGAGGGCGGCCCGCACCTGCGCTGGCGGGTCGCCGGCGCGACGCCGGAGACGGTACGGCGGATGCGCGCCGGGCTGGTCGAAGCGGTAGCCGCGCTGCCGCCACCGGCCCGGGAACTGCGCCCGGCGGACTGGTACGCCCAGTTCGGAGTGCACACCTCCGACCGGTCCGACGGGACCGACCGGCCCGGCGAGACCGACCAGTCCGACGACACCGACCAACCCGACGGGACCGACCGGCCCGACCGGCCGGGCGTGGGGCAAGAGACCGGCGTGGGACACGGGGCCGGCGTGGGACACGGGGCCGGCAGTGGGCCGGAGCTGGGCTGGCAGCCGCACGGCACGGTGGTCGAGCAGTCGTACCGGCCGGAGGTCGACCGGTACGGCGGCCCGGACGCGATCGACGCGGCCGAGGAACTCTTCGCCGCGTCCAGCCGGGTCGCCGCGGCTGTGCTCGGCGCGCCACCCGCCCGCCGCCGGTCGACGGCCGTGGACCTGCTGTTCGGGTTCCTCACCGCCAGCGGCCTCACCGGGCACGAGGCGGTCCGGTTCCTGCGCGGCTACGCCAACGGGTGGACGCTGGTGCCCGAGGCGAACGGTCAGGACCTCGGCCTGGCCCTGATCGCGGCGGAACGCGACTTCCACGCCGACGCGTCCGTCTACCCGGCCCGGCAGCGGCTCATCGCCGACATCGTCACGCACGGCAGGGGCGCCGCCACCTCCGTGAACTACTGGGCGGACGAGGTCGCCGCCTACGTCGAGCGGCTACGGGCGCTCGACGGGCAGGGCCGGCTGCACGGCACGGTGCCCGGCATCCTCGCGTCGCAGCTGCACATGCTGCACAACCGCCTCGGGCTGAGCATCCCGGCCGAGTGCCACCTCGCCTGGCTCGCGTCGCTGGCGTACGGCGCACCGCCCGCAGCGCCGGACTTCCACGCCGACGGGATCGACGCCCCGGACCGCGCGTACCACCAGGGGTCGAAGTTCGTCCGTACGCGGTGGCCGAGCCAGCGTCCCCGTACCGTCGAGCCCGCACCGGGTCGCCCCCTCCCGTCCGACGCCGTGACCCTGGCACTGCCCGAGCCGACGCCGGGCGCGCTCGCCGACACCACGCTCGCCACGGTGTTGCTGGAGCGCCGCACCCGGTACGACTTCGGCCGAGCGGAGACCGGCGTGGCGGACCTGGGCCGGCTGCTGCGCTATGCGGCGGGTGACACCGCGCCAGCGGCCGACGGTCAGCGACGACTGGCGTACCCGACGCCGGGCGCCCTGGCGACCACCCGGCTGCTGGTGCTTCCCCGCCGGATCGCCTCGGTGCGGGCGGCACTCTACGAGTACCTGCCGGAGCGGCACGCCCTCCGGCGGGTGGCACCCGATCCGGGCGTCGACCGGCTGTCCCGGGTCGCCCCGCAGTTCGCGCCCACCGGTCCCGACGTCGTCCCCGGCGCCGACGGGCTCGACGTCGAGACGGTGCCGCTCTGGCTGTTCGTGGTCGCGGACCTCCGCCGGGCCCGGGCCCGGTACGGGCTGCGCGGCTACCGGTTCTCCGCCATGGAGACCGGCCACCTCGCCCAGAACCTGCTGCTCGCCGCGACGGCCCTCGGGCTCTCCGCCGCCCCGCTCGGCGGATTCTTCGACGACGAGCTCAACCACCTGCTGCTGCTCGACGGGCTGGACGCCAGCGCCCTCTACGCCCTCGCCCTCGGCTGAGGGCGGGTCCTGCGGGCCAGCCGACGGACCGGGCGGTCCCCGTCGGACCAGCCGGCGGATCGGGTGGTGCAGACGGGTCAGCCGACGGATCAGGTGGCCCCGACCGGCCAGCCGACGGATCGGGTGGTGCCGACCGGCCGGTGCCGGCTCACGCCGTGGTGCGGGACAGCACGGCGAGTTCGGCGGCGACCGCGGCGAGGATGGCGAGCACCAGCGGCCACGGGGTGCCGACCAGGGCGTAGAGCAGGATCAGGGCCGGGGCGGCGGCCGCCGCGTAGACGGCCAGGGCCAGCGTGCGGTCGGAGCGGAGCAGGCTCGGCAGGATGGTCCGGGACAGGCCGGGCAGCCGGGCGGCGAAGCGCCAGACCACCAGCGCCCCGCCGAGCGCCGCGAACGTCGCCGCGACGCGGGACAGCCCGGCGCTGCCCGGCGCCATACAGGCGATCAGCACGGCGGTGATCATCGTCCAGCCCGCGCCGTAGACCACGAGCTGGCGCAGGCCGAGCGAGATGGTCCGGCCGGAGTCGACCCGCCCGGGGCTCATCGACGCGGCCTCGGCGAGGTGTTCCAGCGCCTCGCTCCAGCGCCGCTGCTCCAGCCGGAGCACGCCGATGTCGTGGCGGGCCTCGGCGAGCTGCGGGTCCAGCCGCAACGCCTCCCGGTAGGCGCGCTCGGCCAGGTCGAACATCTGCATGTTCGCCGCCACCAGCCCGAGCACCAGGTGCGCCTGGGGATTCTCGGGTGCCAGCTCGATCCCGCGCCAGGCCGCGTTCAGCGCCGGCTGCCCGTTGCGCGAGCCGGCCAGGATCGCGGCGGCGCTGCTCTGCGCGTACGCGTCGTCGGGGCCCAGCGCCAGGATCCGGTCGGCGGTCCGGGCCGCCTCGGCGTACTCCTCCAGATCGCCGAGGGCGAGGGCGCGGGCGACCAGCGCCGGAACGCTGTCGGGGGCGGCGGCGACCGCGGCGTCGGCGGCGGTGCGCGCCTCCGTCGGCCGCCCGGCCGCGAGGTGGACCCGGGACAGCATGGTCAGCGCCCCGGCGTCGGCCGGGTCCAGGGCGACGGCGTAAGAGACCTCAGCCGCGGCCTCGTCGTAGCGACCGAGTTCGGCGAGGAGCTGGGCGCGTTGGAGGTAGCCGTCGGCGGCGGAGCGGTCTGAGGTGGCGTCGCTGGACATCGCGGCGAGCCTAGGCGGCCGGAGCCTCGTACACCAGGGCCACCGCGATGCCGGTGAGCCCCTCGCCGCGCCCGGGGAAGCCGAGGCCGTCGGTGGTGGCCGCGGAGACGGTCACCGGCGCGCCGACCGCCTCGGAGAGCACCCGCTGGGCCTCCTCACGGCGCGGGCCGATCTTGGGCCGGTTGCCGACCACCTGCACGGACACGTTGCCGATCGCGAAGCCGGCGGCCCGCACCCGGCGGGCGCTCTCGGTGAGCAGGGCGACGCCCGACGCGCCCGCCCACTCGGGCTGGCCCACGCCGAAGTTGGCGCCCAGGTCCCCGAGGCCGGCCGCCGAGAGCAGCGCGTTGCAGGCGGCGTGCGCGGCCACGTCGGCGTCCGAGTGCCCGGCCAGGCCGTCCTGGTCGGGCCAGTGCAGGCCGGCCACCCAGCACGGCCGGCCCGCCTCGAAGGCGTGCACGTCGGTGCCGATGGCCACCCGGGGAACGATCATGAGAAGAGGGTACGCGTCAGGCGCCCGTGGCGAGCAGATGCTCGGCCAGCGCCAGGTCGAACGGGCGGGTGACCTTCAGCGCGTACTCGGAGCCGGGGACGCAGGACACCGGGACGCCCTGCTTCTCGACCAGGCCGGCGTCGTCGGTGAGCGGGTCACCGGCGGCGGCGTGCGCGGCCGTCAGCACCGCCCGGCGGAAGCCCTGCGGGGTCTGCACCGCGCGCAGGGCGGAGCGGTCGACGGTGCCGAGGACGACCTCGTCGGCGCCGACCTCCTTGATCGTGTCGACGACGGGCAGCACCGGGATCACCGCGTCATGTCCGGCGCGGACGGCCGCCGCGACGGATTCCACCAGGTCGGGCGGGGTCAGCGCCCGGGCGGCGTCGTGCACGAGGACGATCTCCGGGCCGGCGGGCACCGCCGCGAGGGCGGCGGCCACCGACGCCTGCCGCTCGGCGCCACCGGGCACCACGGTCACCGGGGCGACCGGGGCGAGCAGCTCACGTACCGCCGCCACCTCGGCGGCCGGGGCGGCCACGACGATGGTGTGCACCGACGGCGCGGCGGCGAGCCGGCGGACCGCGTGCACCAGCAGGGGTTCCCCACCGAGCAGGCGCAACGCCTTGGGGCGGCCGGGGCCGAGCCGCACGCCGGCACCGGCCGCAGGCACGAGGACCGCGACGTCACCGCACGGATTGAGCTGCGCGGTCACGTCGCGGTCCTCGGTGGTTTGTTCGCTACGCATCGGGTACGACGATGCTGCGGGGACTAGGCCTCGGTCAGGACCTTGTCGAGCAGCGTCTCCGCCTCGTCCTTGGTGCTCTTCTCGGCCAGCGCGACCTCGCCGACGAGAATGTCACGGGCCTTAGCGAGCATGCGCTTCTCACCCGCGGAGAGACCCCGCTCCCGCTCCCGACGCCACAGGTCGCGGACGACCTCGGCGACCTTCAGCGGGTTACCGGAGGCCAGCTTCTCCAGATTCGCCTTGTAACGCCGCGACCAGTTGGTCGGCTCCTCGGTGTGCGGTGCACGGAGCACGTCGAAGACCTTGCCGAGGCCCTCTTCGCCGACCACCTCGCGCACACCCACGATCTCGGCGTTCTCGGCGGGCACCCGGACCGTCAGGTCACCCTGCGCGACCTTCAAGACGAGGTATTGCTTAGGCTCGCCCTTGATCACCCGAGTCTCGATTGCCTCGATGAGTGCGGCCCCGTGGTGGGGGTAAACAACGGTCTCGCCGACACTGAAAACCATAGGTTCGAAACCCCTTTCGCTGTGTCTAGGGTAACACGCTCAGGCACCGATGTCTCACCGCTGTCCTGACCGTTGGCGCAGCTCAGGGGCCCTGTGAGAGGTCTTTCTTCAGCTTGACAGACCGCCAAACCAGTGGTTTGACCACGCTCCGTAACGCTCGGATGACGTCCCGGTACGAGTGACGCGAACGTCGAGATCAAGGGCTATGCGCTCCTCCCATGGTAGCCCGCCGGCCGGGTACGCGCCCAGGTGTAGCGGCAGCCCGCCCCGTGCGGGACGCTGGAGACCGAGCCGCTGTCCGCTCGCCGAGACGTCCTGGGGGTCCGATGGGCAAGCCCGACGCAGACGGCCCCGGACTGCCCGACCTGCCACCCGAGTGGGGCCGGGTGGTCGTGCCGGACGACGCCTCCGCGCTCGCCGCCGAGGCCGAACAGCTCCGCCGCGAGCTGGGTGGCACGCCCCGGCACGCCGTCCCGCCTCCGCCGGCCCGGTCCCCGTTCGCCCTCGCCCTGCTGGTGCTGCTGGTGGCGGTGCTGACCACCCTCGCCGGCCTCGCGGCGGTCACCTGGCCCCGGCCCGGCCGGTCCACCCCGGAGCCCACTCCCACCCCGTACGCGCCGCCGGCCGGGGCGGCCGGTCGACCGCTGCCCGCGCTGGACCTGGTCGACGCCGGCCAGTCACCGGTGCCCCTGCGCGGACTGGTGCCAGCGATGATCATCCTCGTGGACGGCTGCCCCTGCCCGGCCGACGTGGCCACCGCCGCCACCCTGGCACCGGCCGGCGTCACGGTGGTCACCGTCGCCGGCACCCGGCCCGCACGCGCCACGCCGCCCGCCGGGGCCACGGTGCGACCGCTCGCCGACCCGGCCGGCGGGCTGCGCTCCTTCCTGCACCTGCCGGCCCGCCCCGGCGCCGTCACCGCGCTGCTGGTGGACCGGACCGGCGTCCTCGTCAAGGTGGTCCCCGAGATCCACTCCGCCGAGGACTACCGCGCCGACCTGACCCGCCTCGCCGCCTGAGCCGCCCCGCCAGGGTGGTCAGGGCAGGGCGACCAGCTGCGCATCGACCCGCAGCGGCTCCGCGTTGGCGCTCGACAGCGAGACCTGGAACGGCCCGCCCCTGCCGGTGACCTCCGTCGACGTGACCGAGCCGTCGCAGGCGCTGGTGATCGGGTCGGCCGCCCAGGCCCCCTCGACCACGATCAGCAGCTCTCCCGGGCCGACGCAGCGGTACTGGAGCAGGTGACGCGCCCCGCCCTCGGCGGAGGCCCTCTTGACGAGACCCTCCGCCGGACTGAGCACGGCCCGGGCGGTCCAGACCGTGTCGGGGAAGCTGGCCAGCCTGCCCCGACGCCCGTCGCCCGCCTGGAGCGGGTCGTCCCCGGCGCGGCGCTGCTCCGGGTCCTCGACGTCCACCCGCACCGTCGTGCCCTCACGCGTCTCCGTCCGGACCGTCGCGCCGCCACGCGGATCCGTCCGCACCGTCGCGCCACTGCGCGGGTCGACGAGCCAGAAGCTGGCGGGCCGTCCGGATCCCTCAGCGGGCACGACGAACCGGACGTGGGCGTCCGGCGGGGCGGCGAACCGGACCCGGTCCGCCGGTGCGACGTTCGACAGGTCCGGCACGGGGCCGGTGCGGGGCGCCTCGGCCTGCCACCACCAGCCGCCGCCGACCAGCGCGGCCAGCCCCGCCACGGCCAGTACGGCGCCGCGCAGCCGATCGTCGGCCCCGACGCCAGCCGTGTGCCCACCCGCGTCCGGCCCGGTCTCCGGCCGGTCTGCCGCATCGGCGTCCATCATCAGAGGGTAACCGTGCCGGGCGAACCGCTCACTCCTGTCCGTTCCAGCAACGCGGCGAAGAGGGTCAGGCCGGGGCCGAACGCCAGCATCACCACCCGCCGCGGCGGCGACGCGGCCCGGCGCAGCCGGTCCAGGATCAGCAACACCGTCGGCGACGAGCAGTTGCCGTGCTCGTCCAGGGTCGCCCGGGACGCCGCCAGGCCCTCCGGCGGCAGGGCCAGCTCCCGCTCGACCACGTTCAGGATGCGCGGGCCGCCCGGGTGCACCGCCCAGCCGTCCACCTCGGACAGCGTCGTGCCGTGCCGGGCCAGCAGCCCCTCGACCAGGCCCCGGACGTGCGTGGAGAGCACCTGCGGCACCTTCGGCGACAGCCCCATCCGGAAACCCGTGTCGGTGACGTCCCAGGTCATGTGGTCGGCCGTCGAGGTGTCCGTGACGGACGTGACCTCGCGCAGCGCGTACCCCCGGCCGCCGGGAACGACCACGGCGGCGACTGCGGCGTCCGAGAAGAGCGCATGGGAGACGATCTGCTGGGTGTCCACCCGGGCGCTGGAGGGCTGGATGTGCAGGCTGGTCAGCTCCGCGCAGAGCAGCAGCGCGGGCCGGCCCCGGGCGGTGACGAAGTCGCTCGCCGCGCCCAGGCCCGGCAGCGCGGCGTAGCAGCCCATGTGCCCGACGAACAGGCGCTGCGTGTCCGGGGCCATGCCCAGGTCCCGGGCGAGCAGGATGTCCAGCCCCGGGGTGGCGTACCCGGTGCACGAACAGACGACGAAGAGCCCGACGTCGCCGGCGGAGAGGCCGGCGGCCGTCAGTGCCCGACCCACCGCCTCCTTGCCCAGCGGCAGCGCCTCGACCAGGTAGCGGCGCATCCGCCGCTCCGTGGGCCAGTCGGATACGTCCTCCAGCAACGGGTTCACGGCAGCCTGCCGGTGGGTGACCCCTGAGTGCGCGAAGATCCGCTGCGCCAGCGCCCGCGTGCTGCCGGAGAAGTGCTTCGAGAAGAAGCCCTCCCACAGGTCGTCCTGCGCGGCCGACGGCGGGTGTGCCGTCCCCAGCCCCGCGATCACCGGTACGGCCACCATGCCCACCTCTCGTCCGGCCTTGCGCACCGGGCGGTCGAACCCGCCCCTGGACGGGCCGTGCGCCCGCGCGTCCGCCGACCCGGCGGACCCCCCACGCTCACCAACGAGGCACCGTTCCGTCGCGGTCCGGGTCACCGCCCAGCGCGGCGACGCCCAGCCAGTCCGCGCAGACGTCCGACGTCGCCGGGTGCAGCGAGCCGCAGCGGGCGTCCCGGTAGAGCCGCTCCAGCGGATGTCCCCGCCGGGTCGCGGACGTGCCGGCCGCCTCCAGCACGGACGCGGCCACGTCGGCGGCGGTGGTGCCGGCGAGCAGCTTCGCCCGCCAGACCCAGCGGTTGGTCTCCGCGTCGCCCGGCGCCTCGTCCACCCGGCGGGCCGCCTCCGCGACCACCAACTGGGCCGCCGCCACCGCCGCGTCGGCCCGACCCAGGCGGGACCGGACCGCCGGCAGGCCGGCGAGGTTGCGGGCGTTCAGGTGCTCGGCCGCCGCGTCGAGGGCCGCCCGGGCCACCCCCACGTAGACGGCGGCGTAGCTGGCGACCAGCCAGTGCGGCATGAGCTGGGCGACCACCAGGGCCAGCCCCTCCACGCCGCCGAGCAGCCGGTCGGCCGGCACGGTCACGTCCAGGTGCAGGTCGTGCGAGGAGGTCGCGCGCATGCCGAGCGAGTCCCACGTGGGCTCGACGGTCAGCCCGTCGCCGGCCGGCACCAGGAACTGGGAGACCACCGACTGGTCGACGGCGCTGCGGGCGGCCACCAGGTAACCGTCCGCGTGCCCGGCCCCGGAACAGAACGTCTTGCTGCCCTTGAGGTGCCAACCGCCGTCGGCCGGCTCGTAGACGGTGCTGAGCTGGGAGAGCCGGGCACCGGCGCCGCGCTCGCTCATCGCCACGGCGTACCAGGAGCCCTGGGCGGCGGCGGTGAGCAGCCGGTCCCGGGCGGCCAGCGCCTCGGCCGGGACGCCGAGCGCCTCGGCCAGTTCCTCGGTCACCGCGCCGAGCGCGCCGGTGACCGAGGCGTGCATGTTGAAGACCAGGGCCGTCGCGCCGTTGCCCCGGGCCAGCTCGGTGGCGACCGCGGCGTACTCGGCGAAGGTGGCGCCCATCCCGCCGAGGGCGGCGGGAACCATCAGGCCGAAGAGCCCGGCCTCGCGCAGGTCACGGAAGTCCTCGACCGGGAACGAGCCGTCCCGGTCGTGCTCGGCCGCCCGGGCGGCCAGCCTCGGTGCCAGGCGGCGAGCCGCCTCCAACGCGTGCTGCGTCATACAGCCCCCTTCTCGGCCCTCTCCCTACCCAGGGACGGGCACCGCTATCCGCTCCGCGTACCACGCCCCTGGTAGAGCACGGCCGTCGACCAGGTCGGCACGATCCGCGGCGGCGGGCCGGCGACCGTCGCGTGCGGACGGTCGGTCGGGACCGCGTACGGACGGCCGGCGGCGCGCATCCGGCGGACCAGCCAGCCGAGCAGGCCGGGCATCCCCGGCCGGATGCCCCGCAGGCGCAGGTCGACCCCGTGCCGGGCGCACTCCGCCACCAGCGCCCGGGCGTCCACGAACAACCGTGGATCGTGGATGCCCTTCGGCACCGTGGGCAGCCGCTCGGCGATCCGCACGGCCAGCAGGCGGCTCAGCGCCGTGTCGTTCAACGTGTCCAGGACGAGCAGGCCGCCGGGCCGCAGCAGCCGGCACGCCTCGGCCACCGCGCGCCGCCAGTCCGGCACGTGCTCCAGCAACTCGCCCGCCGCGACCACGTCGGCGCAGCCGTCGACCAGCGGTACGGCGGTCACGTCGCCGTTGACGACGGTCACCCCGTGCGCGGCGGCCTGCGCCAGGGCCGACCGGGTGAGGTCGACGCCGACGTGCCGGTAGCCCTTGCCGGCCAGGTGCGGGGCGAGCAGCCCGGCGCCGCAGCCGAGGTCGACGAGGAGGGCGCCGGGGCGGGACGCCGACGGCACGAGCGCCGCGCGGGCCTCAGCCAGCCAGTGCAGCATCGCGAACGCGCCGTCCGGCCGCCACCACTCGCCGGCCAGGTCGTCGTACTGGCGCGGATCGTTGCGTGGCAGGGTGCGGCCCGCGTCTGGCATGGACCGAGCGTGGCACGACTGCCCGGTAACGACCAGACTTTCCTCATGTCGCCAACGGTGCTAGGGCTGGTCAGGGCGAGTCACCCGGAGCCGGCCGCCGCGGTCACCACGGTGGCCGGGCTGCTCGCGTGGGGCGTCGGGCACCGGCCGGGCGGGATCCTCGCCGTGGTGCTCACCGTGGCGGCCAGCCAGCTCGCCGTCGGCTGGGCCAACGACGCGCTCGACGCCGACCGGGACGCCACGGTGGGGCGTACCGACAAGCCGGTCGCCGCCGGCGCGGTCGGTCGGCGCGCCACGGCCGTGGCCGCGGCGGTGGCCGCGCTCGCCACCCCGGCGCTGGCGCTGGCCACCGGCCCGGCCGCCGCGCTCTGCGCCACCCTCGGGCTGGTCTCCGCGCTGCTCTACGACTGGCCGCTGAAGTCGACCCCGGTCTCGGTGCTGCCCTACGCGGTCTCCTTCGGCTCGCTGCCCGCCTTCGTCGTGCTGGCGCTGCCCGGAGCGGTGGTGCCGCCGGTCTGGCTGGTCGCCGCCGCGGCCTGCCTGGGCGCCGGGGCGCACTTCGCCAACGTCCTGCCCGACCTGGCCGACGACGCCCGGACGGGGGTGCGTGGGCTGCCGCACCGGCTCGGTCCGGCCGGCAGCCGGGCCGCCGCCGCGCTGCTGCTGCTCGCGGCGACCGCCACGCTGGTCCTCGGGCCGCCCGGGCCGCCGTCGGGGGTCGGCCTCGCCGCGGTCGTGGCCGCCGTCGTGGTGCCGCCGCTGAGCTGGTACGCGGGACGCGCCACCACCCGGGCCGGCGGCCGGCAGGTGGCCGCCTTCCGGGCCGTGATGCTGGTCGCCCTCATCGACGTCGTCCTGCTCGTCACGAGCGGCCGACTGGTGTGACGCGCGTCCCCCCGGGTGCCATCTCCGGGTCGGCGTGCGGGCGTGGATCAGGCCCAACTACCCTGGAGCGCGGTCTGCGCGGGCATGGCCACCATGCCCGGCGTGAGCACCGGGTGGGATCGTGACGAGGAGGACCGACGTGACGCGCTCGATCAGGGGTTCCCGGCGGGCGGCCCTGCTGCTGTCCGGGATGGCCGCGGCGACCGGGCTGCTGCTGTCCGGCTGCGGCGCCGGCCAGGTCTCCGAGACCGCCAACAAGGCGCCGTCGGTCCAGGGCGTCAACCTGTCGGCCGGCAACGGCTCCTACGCGGTCCGCGGCCTGCTGGTCGAGTTCCCCGGCACCGAGGGCTACAAGGCGGGTGCCAACGCCGTCCTGAGCGCCGTGATCTACAACGACTCGCCGAACCCGGTGACCGTGACCGTGACCACCGACAGCGCGCGCGAGGTGGTGATCACCGGCACCGGCGCCTCGGCCAGCCCGTCTGCGTCCCCGAGCGAGTCGGAGTCGCCCGCCCCGTCCGGGTCGCCCTCGCCGGCGGAGTCGGCCAGCCCGGGCGCCCCCGAGAGCCCGTCGGGATCGGCCAGCCCGGGCGCCTCCGAGAGCCCGTCGGAGTCGGTCAGCCCCGGTGCCCCGGAGAGCCCGGCCCCCGAGAGCCCGGCCGCGCCGGCCGGCGAGCCGGCCCGGATCGAGATTCCGCCGCTGAGCTACGTGCAGCTCAGCGCCCAGTCGAACCGGGTCTTCCAGCTCATCGGCCTGAACGAGGCGCTGCGCTCCGGCCAGAACGTCACCCTGACCTTCGATTTCGGCAACGGTGCCACGGTCACCGGCCCGGCCCCGGTCGCCGTGCCGCTCACCCCGGCCGCGCCCCCGTCGAAGATCGTCGAGCGCCTGGGCGGCTACGAGGAGAACGAGGGCGGCGGTCACTGACCCTCCGCCCCGCTGTTTCCGACGACACCGTCGGCGTGGTGACCGCCACGCCGGCGGTGTCTTCGTCATACCGGGGGACTAACGTCCCGGTGTGACCACCTCCCGATCGAGCTCCCCCCGCGCCGGCGGGGCCGGCGGGCGCGGCCGGGCCGCCGCTCGCGAGCCCCGGCCGGCCTACGAGTGCGACGCCTGCGGGCACCAGCCGCCGAAGTGGGTCGGGCGCTGCCCGGAGTGCGGCGAGTGGGGCTCGGTGGTCGAGTGCACGGTCACCGGCCCGACGGTCTCCGGAAAGGTGGTCAGCTCCCGGATGCCGGCCGAGCCGGCCCGGCCGATCGCCACCATCAGCGCCGCACCGGCAAGGGCCCGCCCCACCGGGGTCAGCGAGCTCGACCGCGTCCTCGGCGGCGGCCTGGTCCCCGGCGCGGTGGTGCTGCTCGCCGGGGAGCCGGGGGTCGGCAAGTCCACCCTGCTGCTCGACGTGGCCCAGCAGTGGGCCGCCGGCGCCGGCAGCCCCTCGCTGGTGGTCAGCGGCGAGGAGTCGGTCAGCCAGGTCCGGCTGCGCGCGGAGCGGATGGGCGCCCTGCACGACCAGCTCTACCTCGCGGCCGAGAGCGACCTCGCCGCGGTGCTCGGTCACCTCGACGCGGTCAAGCCGGGCCTGCTGGTGCTCGACTCGGTGCAGACCATCTCCACCAACAACGCCGAGGGCGTGTCGGGCGGGGTGACCCAGGTGCGGGCGGTCACCGCCGCCCTGGTCGCGGTGGCCAAGGAGCGGGGCATCGCCACCGTGCTGGTCGGCCACGTCACCAAGGACGGCCAGGTGGCCGGGCCCCGGGTGCTGGAGCACCTGGT
Organism: Micromonospora sp. DT46; assembly: GCF_049841735.1. Lineage (NCBI taxonomy): Bacteria > Bacillati > Actinomycetota > Actinomycetes > Micromonosporales > Micromonosporaceae > Micromonospora > Micromonospora sp. DT46. The sequence continues at coordinate 704,841 of NZ_JBNCKW010000002.1, forward strand.
CGACGTGGTGCTGCACTTCGAGGGCGACAAGCACTCCTCGTTGCGCATGGTGCGCGGCGTGAAGAACCGGTTCGGCGCCGCCGACGAGGTGGGTTGCTTCGAGATGCACGAGGGCGGCATCAGCAGCCTGGCCGACCCGTCCGGGCTCTTCCTGACCCGCTATTCGGAGCCGGTGCCCGGCACCTGCGTCACGGTGGCGATGGAGGGGCGCCGGGCACTCGTCACCGAGGTGCAGGCGCTGATCGGCGCGACCGTGGCCGGTTCGCCCCGGCGGACGGTCTCGGGGCTCGACTCGGCCCGGCTCGCGATGGTGCTGGCCGTGCTCCAGCGACGCACCGAACGCCTGACCCTGCACGACCGGGAGGTCTTCGCGGCCACCGTCGGCGGCATCCGGGTGGTGGAGCCGGCGGCCGACCTCGCCGTGGCCCTCGCCGTCGCCTCGGGCGGGCTCAACCTGGCCATCGCGCCGCACCTGGTGGCGATCGGCGAGGTCGGCCTGACGGGGGAGGTGCGCCGTGTCGGCGCCGTGCCGCGCCGGCTGGCCGAGGCGGCCCGGCTCGGCTTCCGGCTCGCGCTGGTGCCGACCGGCTGCGGCCCCGAGAGCACCGGCGTCACGCCGGAGCACATGCGGGTGATCGAGGTGACCGACGTACGCTCGGCGCTCCAGGCCGTCGCCCGGGCCTCCGCCGAGTGACCGCCGAGAATGGTCGGCGGAACGTCCGGTCCGATACCGGACAGCCCGGACGCCAGCCCACGGTCCGGGCGAGGTGGGGCATCGTGACACATCACAGTAACCACGACAGCACCCACCGCAGGGCAGTCCGTAGACTGTGTCCGTGCCGATCGACCGCGACACCGCCAAGCCTGCTGGCGCGACACCCCACGCCCGCACCGGCGCCGTGGGCTCCCCCGCCCGCGCGATCAGCGTGACCGTGACCGGCGGCGCCGGGGGCGCCGGTGACCCGTTGCGGGCGAACCTGGCCCTGATGGCCCCGGGCACCGCCCTGCGCGACGGCCTCGAGCGCATCCTGCGCGGCCGGACGGGCGCGTTGATCGTCCTCGGCTACGACAAGGTGGTCGAGGGTCTCTGCACCGGTGGGTTCCCGCTCGACGTCGAGTTCTCCGCCACCCGGGTACGGGAGCTGTGCAAGATGGACGGCGCGGTCGTGCTCTCCAGCGACGGCACCCGCATCGTGCGGGCCGCCGTGCACCTGATGCCCGACCCCACCATCCCGACCGAGGAGTCCGGCACCCGGCACCGCACGGCGGAGCGGGTGGCCCGGCAGACGGGCTACCCGGTCATCTCGGTCAGCCAGTCGATGCGGATCATCAGCCTCTACGTCAACGGCCAGCGGCACGTGCTGGACGACTCGGCGGCGATCCTGTCCCGTGCCAACCAGGCGCTCGCCACGCTGGAGCGCTACAAGCTCCGGCTCGACGAGGTCTCCGGCACCCTCTCCGCCCTGGAGATCGAGGATCTCGTCACCGTACGGGACGCGGTCGCGGTGGTGCAGCGGCTGGAGATGGTCCGCCGGATCGCCGACGAGATCGCCGGCTACGTGGTGGAGTTGGGCACCGACGGTCGCCTGCTCGCCCTCCAGCTCGACGAGCTGATGGCCGGCGTCGACGCCGACCGCACCCTGGTGATCCGGGACTACCTGCCGGCCGGCCGGAAGTCCCGCACCCTCGACGAGGCCCTGGTGGAGCTGGATCTGCTCGGCGCCACCGAGCTGATCGACCTGGTCGCGGTCGCCAAGGCCATCGGCTACCCGGCCGCGTCCGACGCGCTCGACGCGGCGGTCAGCCCGCGCGGGTTCCGGCTGCTGGCCAAGGTGCCCCGGCTGCCGGTCGCCGTGGTCGACCGCCTCGTCGTGCACTTCGGCAGTCTCCAGCGGCTGCTGGGCGCCACGGTCGAGGATCTCCAGGCCGTCGAGGGGGTCGGCGACGCACGCGCCCGGGGCGTCCGCGAGGGGCTGTCCCGGCTCGCCGAGGCGTCGATCCTCGAACGCTACGTCTGACCCGGCCGTACGCCGGCCGCCGGCCCGGCCCACACGGTCACAGCTTCCGGGGCCACACCGCCACCGCCATCCGTCGGGCGATCCCGGCCCGGCCGACCGACCGCGCGGCGGCCCGGTCTGTCCGGCAGCCCAGTGTCCGGCTGGCCGCCCGGCCCACGGGTGGTCAGTCGGTGACGGTGAGCTTGACCGGCTCGCTGAGCTTGGTGCCGACCCGGGCGTAGACCTGGTAGGTGCCGGCCGGCGGGTTGGGGCCCGCCGCCACCCCGTTGGCGCACTTGGTGGTGTCGCGGCCGTTCCAGCCCACCTGGTAGGCGCGCTCGAAGCCCGGGGTGAAGGACTGCACGTCGGAACCCTGGGCGGTGCCGCACGTGTCGGACGACCAGACCTTCTCGGCCCCCGACTTGATGAACAGCTCCTGCACGGAGGCGCCGACATCGCGGCTGCACGTCCGCTCGGAGCGATTCTTGATCTTGAGCTGGAGGTCCACCACGGCCCCCCGGACCACCGAGGCGGGCTGGGCCACCGGGGTCACCGTGATCTCGGCGTCCGTGCAGGCGCCGTCACCGGCGGCCGGCACGACGGGCGCCACCGGCGGCGAGTCGGTGGTGACCGGCTCGCCCGACGGATCGTCGGCGTCAGGGCCGTCCGCCGCACCCGGCGAGGGCCCCCCGGTCTGCGGGGCGAGCACCGAACCGGTGGGTTCCGGCGAGGCACCGGACGACGTCGCGCCCGGAGTGGGCTGCGCGTCACCGCCCTTCTTCGCGTTCCGGTCCGATCCGGTGCACGAATAGAGCAGGACAATCAGGAAGAGAAGCCCGGCTCCGAGTACGACGGCGCGACGCCGCCAGTACACGGCGGGGGACAGGGGGCCGACCGTCAGACGCATGATGTCCCCACCGTAGCGGCGCGGGGCACGCCAGCCCCGCACGACGCGCCGAGTCGCCCACCGCTCAGCGCACCGACCCTCCACATGCGACGGCTCCGGCTGCCGACCGTGTCCCGCCGGCGACGCTGGGTCGCCGCGCCGCCGGCACTCAGAGGTACACCTTGCGCTGGTAGATGGCGTGGGCACCCGCGACCCGGTCCAGGAAGAGCAGGCCGGCGCAGTGGTCGATTTCGTGCTGGAGGGCCCGCGCCTCGAACCCGTCCGTCACCAGCCGTACGGGCCGACCGGTGCCGGGCAGGACGCCCTCCACCACCAGCCGGCTCGCCCGCTTGACGTCCCCGGTCAGGTCGGGCACCGACATGCACCCCTCGCGCGCCACCTTCCACCGGCTCGCCTCGACGACCCGGGCGTTGCACAGCACGAAGGTGCCGTGCACGGTGAGCGCCTTCGGGTGGCCCGTCACGTCCACCGCGAAGACCTGCGCACCCACGCCGACCTGCGGGGCGGCCAGCCCCACGCAACCCGGGGACACCCGCATGGTGGCGATCAGGTCGGCGGCCAGCCGTACCGTCTCCGGCGCCGTTGGATCCACCTCGCCGCCGGAGCGGCTGAGCACCTGCTCCGGCGCGCACACCACCGGCCGCACCTCCCCCGGAACGGCCAGGGACTCCGGGGTCCAGTCGCCGAGGCCGACGTACGCCTCGATCTCCGGTCCGCGCCCCGCGCCGGTCACAGCAGGTCCGGATCGGCCGGCCGGAGGGTCACCCCGACGCCCAACTCCTCGGCCGTCGCCGCCAGCCGCCCGGCCAGCCCGTCGGCCGTGCCGGGCGGCAACTCCACCTCGGCGACCACCACGTACAGCGAGCCGGTGAGGCGGGTACTCAGGTCGGTGACGTTGCCGCCGGCGTCGGCGAGCACCCGGGTCATGGCCGCCACGATGCCCATCCGGTCCGCGCCGTGCACCGCCAGCACGTACGGCTCGCCGGCGGGAGCCGTCTCGCCGTCGGGGGTGACCGCGCGTACGGTGGCCAGCAGTTGACCGTCGGCGGAGAGCGGCGCCAGCGCGGCCTCGACGTCGGCGGCGGCCGGGCCCACGCAGATCAGGGTCATCGCGAAGTGCCCCCGCAGCCGGGTCATGGTGCTGTCGGTGAGGTTCGCGCCGAGCCGGGCGAGCAGCTCGGCGACGTCGGCCACGATGCCTGGCCGGTCCCGGCCGATGACGGTGATCGCGAGCTCGTTCATCCGGGCATTCTGCCCGATCCGTCCGCCGCCGCGGCAGCGCCCCGCCCGGACCGCCCAGCCAGCGGGACGGTAGTGGCGCCCCGTCGTGGCACCGTCGCCCGCACCGCCCCGGCGACGGGACACGTGACATCATCGGCGACGCGATGTCTGAGCCCACTTTCGCCACCCTGGTCAGCCGGTGGTACGAGGAGAACGCCCGCGACCTGCCATGGCGCGGACCCGACGTGACCCCGTGGGCCATCCTGGTCAGCGAGGTCATGCTCCAGCAGACGCCTGTCGTACGCGTGCTCCCCGCCTGGGAGGCCTGGCTGGCGCGCTGGCCCGAACCGGCCGCGCTGGCGGCGGACAGCCCCGCCGAGGCGATCCGGATGTGGGGGCGGCTCGGCTATCCCCGTCGGGCGGTGCGGCTGCGCGACTGCGCGCTGGCGATCGTCGAGAGGCACGGCGGGCAGGTCCCCGACCGGCTGGACCAGTTGCTGGCGCTGCCGGGCGTCGGCACGTACACGGCCCGGGCGGTGGCCGCGTTCGCGTACGGTCAGCGGCACCCGGTGGTCGACACCAACGTGCGGCGGGTGGTCTGCCGGGCGATCGCCGGCGAACCGGACGCCGGCCCGGCGACCCGCCCGGCCGACCTGGTCGCCACCGAGGAACTGCTCCCCGTCGAACCGGCCGCCGCCGCCCTGGCCAGCGCGGCCTTCATGGAGCTGGGCGCGGTGGTCTGCGTCGCCAGGTCGCCCCGCTGCGGCGTCTGCCCCGTCGAATCGGTCTGCGCCTGGCGCGCGTCCGGCCGCGAGGCGCCCGCGGGTCCGACCCGCCGCCCCCAGCGGTACGCCGGCACCGACCGCCAGGTACGCGGGCTGCTGCTCGGCGTACTACGGGAGACGGCCGGGCCGGTGCCGCACCAGCGGCTCGACCAGGTGTGGGCCGACGACGTCCAGCGGTCCCGGGCGCTCGCCGGACTGGTGCGGGACGGTCTCGTGGAACCGGTCGGCGAATCCTCGTTCCGCCTCGTCGGCGACGGGCCACCCGTCCCGGTGGGCTGACCCGGCGCGGACGCTGGGCGGCGCCGGGTCGGCGTGGGCCAGCCGGGGCGTGACGAAAGGGCCGGCCCCCTTGTGGGGCCGGCCCTTGTCGTTGGGTGTGGTGTGTCAGGCGGTGTAGCCGCGGGTGGCGATCCAGTCGGCGAGGTTGTCGACGCTCATGCGGTAGGAGGCCTGGTTGGGGTTGGCGGAGTCGGCGATGGTGACGGTGTTGCCGTTGTCGCGGTAGCCGACGACGCTGATGTAGTGCCCGCCTTCGAAGGAGTGGGTGGTGCCGTCGGTGTCGGTGGCGGTGCCGGCGATGTTGGCGACGATGGCGTGGCCTTCGTCGATGGCGGTGACGATGTCGCCGCGTAGCTTGTCGGTCTGCTTGTCGTCGGCCTTGGCGTCGGGGATCTCGACGGACTGGTAGGCGTCCTTGCCGGTTTCCTTGTTGAGGACGGGGGTGATGTCGTTGATGGAGTTGGTGCCGGCTTCGGTGGTGCCCATGCGCTGGGCCATGCCGTCGACGTCGATGTTCTTGCCCTGCACGCTGAGGGCGTTGCGGGCGGCGGCGGGGCCGCAGTAGTAGAAGTTGGGCTGTGCCTCGTAGCGCACGCCGAGTTCGCGCTCGCCACCCTTGCGGTCCTGGGCGACCGAGGCCGACACGGGGGTGGTGGGGGCGGCGAGGGCGGTGGTGACGGGGCCGGCGATGGCGCCGCCGGTGAAGGCGAGCCCGGCAGCGGTCAGGGCGGTCTTACGCAGGATGTCGGTACGCATGATGGCAGCACCTTTCGATCGGGGGTACGCGACACACACCGCGGGGGACGGGTGGCGTCGCGGGCTGAGGGAAAGGTCGAACCAGGTACGCCCTCGACGAGAGGGTGGGGCGCGTCCGGGGGGATGTAACGACACGGGCCCGGCCGGCATTCCGACCGGCGACCCCGGCCATCCCGGGGGGCTCAGGGGTGGGGCCCGGGGTTACGCGCTCACGGTGGTTACAACGACCCGGCCCCCCGACCCATGCCCACCGCATCCGTGGCGTCGGCCACCCTGAAACGCCACGAAACGGACGATGATCTGATCGGCCCCGCCACCGACGCCGCCACGAACCGGACGCGCGCCCCAGACCGGCCGTCACTTCCGCCGAGCGCGCCGTGCGCCGGGCCGTCACCTGCCGGAGCTTCCGGAGCCCGCCCGGCACTCGCCGACGCTACCGACGACCGGACGCCTCAGTCGGGGATGCCGGCGTGGACGTCGGTCACGGCGGCGTTGACGGCGGGCGATCATGCAGGTGTGGTGGTGCGTAAAACGCCTGAATGGGCAGTTACCCGGCACCACGACTGAATGATCGGCGCGGGCAGGGGGTGGCGAGGGTGGCCGCGGGCAGGGGTGGCGGGGGTGGCCGGGCGCGGGGCGGGCGGGGGTGTGGGGGGCCGGTGAGCGGGGGTGGGTGGAAAGAAGGCGGCGGCCCGGTGGCTGGTGCCACCGGGCCGCCGCCCTCGTGCTGTTTCGGTCCTACTCGTCCGCGCCTGCGGCGGCGGTGCCACCGAGGTCGGCCGGGACGGCGTCCGGCACGGTGGCCGGCCGGTCCGCGCCCGTGAAGATGAGCTTGGACTTGTCGATGTCCTCCGGATCGCCCTCGCAGTCCACCACCACGATCTGACCCGGGATCAGCTCGTTGAAGAGGATCCGCTCGGACAGGTTGTCCTCGATGTCGCGCTGGATCGTGCGACGCAGCGGACGCGCACCGAGGACCGGGTCGAAGCCCTTCTTCGCCAGGTACTTCTTGGCGTTGTCGGTCAGCTCCAGACCCATGTCCTTGTTCCGCAGCTGGCCCTCGATCCGCTGGATCATGATGTCGACGATCGACAGGATCTCCAGCTGGCGCAGCTGATGGAAGACGATGGTGTCGTCGATCCGGTTGAGGAACTCAGGCCGGAAGTGCTGCTTGAGCTCGTCGTTGACCTTCTGCTTCATCCGGTCGTAGTTGGACTCGGAGTCCTCCGACGCCTGGAAACCGAGCGAGACCGCCTTGGCGACGTCGCGGGTGCCCAGGTTGGTGGTCAGGATGATGACCGTGTTCTTGAAGTCCACGATCCGGCCCTGACCGTCGGTGAGCCGACCGTCCTCCAGGATCTGGAGCAGCGTGTTGAACACGTCCGGGTGGGCCTTCTCGATCTCGTCGAAGAGGACCACCGAGAACGGCCGACGCCGCACCTTCTCGGTCAGCTGGCCGCCCTCGTCGTAGCCGACGTAGCCGGGAGGGGCACCCACCAGCCGGGAGACCGTGTAGCGGTCGTGGAACTCGGACATGTCCAGCTGGATGAGGGCGTCCTCGCTGCCGAACAGGAACTCGGCGAGCGCCTTGGAGAGCTCGGTCTTACCGACACCGGACGGGCCGGCGAAGATGAACGAGCCCGACGGACGCTTCGGGTCCTTCAGGCCGGCCCGGGTACGCCGGATCGCCTTCGAGACCGCCTTGACCGCGTCCTCCTGGCCGATGACGCGCTTGTGCAGCTCGTCCTCCATGCGCAGCAGGCGCGAGGTCTCCTCCTCGGTCAGCTTGTAGACCGGGATGCCGGTCCAGTTGCCGAGCACCTCGGCGATCTGCTCGTCGTCGACCTCGCTGACGACGTCCAGGTCACCGGCCTTCCACTCCTTCTCCCGCTGGGCCTTCTGGCCGAGGAGCTGCTTCTCCTTGTCGCGCAGCTGGGCGGCGCGCTCGAAGTCCTGCGCGTCGATCGCGGACTCCTTGTCGCGACGCACCTGGGCGATGCGCTCGTCGAAGTCGCGCAGGTCCGGCGGCGCGGTCATCCGGCGGATCCGCATCCGGGCGCCGGCCTCGTCGATCAGGTCGATCGCCTTGTCCGGCAGGAAGCGGTCGGAGATGTACCGGTCGGCCAGCGTCGCGGCGGCCACGAGAGCCGCGTCGGTGATGCTGACCCGGTGGTGCGCCTCGTAGCGGTCGCGCAGGCCCTTGAGGATCTCGATGGTGTGGGCCAGCGACGGCTCACCCACCTGGATCGGCTGGAAGCGGCGCTCGAGGGCGGCGTCCTTCTCCAGGTGCTTGCGGTATTCGTCGAGCGTGGTCGCGCCGATGGTCTGCAGCTCGCCACGGGCCAGCATCGGCTTGAGGATGCTCGCCGCGTCGATCGCGCCCTCGGCGGCACCCGCGCCGACCAGGGTGTGGATCTCGTCGATGAAGAGGATGATGTCGCCGCGGGTGCGGATCTCCTTGAGCACCTTCTTGAGTCGCTCCTCGAAGTCACCGCGGTAGCGGGAACCGGCGACCAGGGCACCGAGGTCGAGCGTGTAGAGCTGCTTGTCCTTCAGCGTCTCGGGCACCTCGCCCTTGATGATCTTCTGGGACAGCCCCTCCACCACGGCGGTCTTGCCGACGCCGGGCTCACCGATCAGGACCGGGTTGTTCTTGGTGCGGCGGGAGAGCACCTGCATGACCCGCTCGATTTCCTTCTCGCGCCCGATGACCGGGTCGAGCTTGCCCTCGCGGGCGGCCTGGGTCAGGTTGCGGCCGAACTGGTCCAGCACGAGGCTGGTGGACGGCGCGGCCTCGCCCGGCGTGGCGCCCGCCGCGGCCGGCTCCTTGCCCTGGTAGCCGGAGAGCAGCTGGATCACCTGCTGGCGGACCCGGTTGAGGTCGGCGCCGAGCTTGACCAGCACCTGGGCGGCGACGCCCTCGCCCTCGCGGATCAGGCCGAGCAGGATGTGCTCCGTGCCGATGTAGTTGTGGCCGAGCTGCAGCGCCTCGCGCAGCGACAGCTCCAGCACCTTCTTGGCCCGCGGCGTGAACGGGATGTGCCCGCTCGGCGCCTGCTGACCCTGGCCGATGATCTCCTCGACCTGCTGCCGCACACCCTCCAGGGAGATGCCGAGGCTCTCCAGAGCCTTGGCGGCGACGCCCTCACCCTCGTGGATCAGGCCCAGCAGGATGTGTTCCGTACCGATGTAGTTGTGGTTGAGCATCCGGGCCTCTTCTTGGGCCAGGACGACAACCCGTCGCGCTCGGTCGGTGAACCGCTCGAACATGCCCTCGTGCTCCTCACGTGCCGTGCGCACTCGATCTTGATGGTCAAGAAGTCGTGGCGGGGCCGGTGCGCGGACGACCGGGACGGGCGTCCGTGCCTCCTTACTCTATCGCCGCGGACCGACTCCGCTGAGGTCGTGTGTCCCCGTCGGAAGCCGTGTACGCGTCGTTTTGCACAACCGTCCGCGCTCAGGGGGTGTTCCGGTACCCCTGCCTGTACGCGCAGAGCGAAATTCGACCCCGGTCCCGGACCCGTCGTGCGGGTCGCGCCGGTGCCGACGCGGCCCGGATCCGAGCCGTTCGGGAGTTGTCCACAGGCTGTGGACAGACTCTCCACCGGCTGTGGACAACGACCGTCGGGACGGAATTCTTCCCCCTCGGACGCGACCCCGGGCGGATACGGCGACGCCGGCCCGGAGTCGTGCTCCGGCCCGGCGTCGGTGTCGCCCGTCGGCGGTCCCGGTCAGTGACCGGCCTTCGCGTGGTACTCGTCGACGATCTCCTGGGGGATCCGGCCCCGGTCGGAGATGTCCTTGCCGGCCTTCTTGGCCCAGGCGCGGATCGCCTTGTTCTGCTCCCGGTCGGCGGTGGCGCCACCCCGGCCGCGCGCGGCCCGGCCGCCGACGACGACGCCGCCCCTGCCCACCTTGGTGCCGTGGGCGATGTACGAGGCGAATACGTCGCGCAATTTCTCGGCGTTGGAGCTAGACAGGTCGATCTCGTACTGAACGCCGTCGAGCGCGAACTTGACCGTCTCGTCAGCGTCCCCGCCGTCCAGGTCATCGACCAGCTTATGAATGATCTGCTTGGCCACGTCCCACATTCCTTTCGAGCAGGGTGCTCCTGCAAACTGTAAGCACAATAACCCGCGCGGCGCTTGCCGCGTCAATAGGATGCGGTAACGACCCGGTGGAGATGCGCGGCTACTCCGGGCGAACCAGGGGGAAGAGGATGGTTTCCCGAATTCCCAGGCCGGTGAGCGCCATCAAGAGCCGGTCGATTCCCATTCCCATACCCCCGGCCGGCGGCATTCCGTACTCCATCGCCCGGAGAAAGTCCTCGTCCAGCCGCATGGCCTCGTCGTCGCCGCGGGCGCCGAGCTGGGCCTGGGCCACCAGCCGCTCCCGCTGCACCACCGGGTCCACCAGCTCGGAGTACGCGGTCCCCAGCTCGAAACCGAGCACGTAGAGGTCCCACTTCTCGGCCAGCCCGGGCTCGCTGCGGTGCGCCCGGGTCAGCGGGCTCGTCTCCTCCGGGTAGTCGCGGACGAAGGTGGGCGTCTGGAGGCTCGGCACCACCAGTTCCTCGAACAGTTCCTCCGCCAGCTTGCCCGGCCCCCACTTCGGGTCGACCGCCAAACCGACCTTGTCGGCGTACTCCACCAGGCGGGCGCGCTCGGTGCGTGCCGTGACCTCCTCGCCGAGCGCCTCGGAAAGCACCCCGAAGAGGGTCACCGAGGGCCACTCGCCGCCCAGATCGAACTCCCGGCCGTCGGCGTGCGTCACCACGGTCGAGCCGCTGACGGCGATCGCCGCCTGCTGCACGAGATTCCGGGTCAGCTCGGCCATGGTGTCGTAGTCGCCGTACGCCTCGTATGCCTCGAGCATCGCGAACTCGGGCGAGTGCGAAGAGTCGACACCCTCATTACGGAAGTTGCGGTTGATCTCGAAGACCCGGTCGACGCCGCCGACGACGGCCCGCTTGAGAAACAGTTCCGGCGCGATTCGCAGATACAGATCGGTGCTGAGCGCATTGCTGTGGGTCACGAATGGCCGGGCCGCCGCGCCGCCGTGCAGCAGCTGGAGCATCGGAGTCTCCACCTCGATGAAGTCCCGGCCGTGCAGCGTCTCGCGCAGGCTGCGCACGGTCGTGGCCCGGGTACGCACCATCTGGCGGGCCTGCGGCCGGACGATCAGGTCCACGTAGCGCTGCCGGACCCGCGCCTCCTCGCTCAGCGGCTTGTGTGCCACCGGCAGCGGGCGGAGCGCCTTCGCCGTCACCGCCCACTGCTCGACCAGCACGGACAGCTCGCCGCGCCGGCTGGTGATCACCTCGCCGGTCACGCCGACGAGGTCACCGAGGTCGACCAGGCGCTTCCAGTCGTTCAGCCGGTCGGGGCCGACCCGGTCGAGGGAGAGCATGGCCTGCAACTCCGTGCCGTCGCCGTCCCGGAGGGTGGCGAAGCAGAGCTTGCCCGTGTTGCGTACGAAGATCACCCGGCCGGTGACCGAGACCTGGTCCCCCGTGGCGGTGTCGGTGGGCAGCTCGGCGTACTTCTCGCGGATCTCGGCCAGCGTGCTGGTCCGGGGGAATCCGATGGGGTACGGCTCGACGCCCTCGGCGAGCATCCGGTCCCGCTTCTCCCGGCGGACCTTCATCTGCTCGGGAAGGTCGTCGGCGGGATCGACTGGCACGGGGTTCTGCTCGGTCACGGCACGCTTCCTCAGAAGGAGATTTCGGGCGGGGTCAGGCCCCGAGCGTACTCAAGGCCCCAGCGAGGTGTTACGGGATAACCTGCCCGCCATGACGGACCCCACTCCCGCCCTGTCGTTCGGGGTCGCCGCACGCGAGTACGACCGGTTTCGACCCCGCTATCCGGAGGCCGCCCTGCGGTGGGCGCTCGCCGGGGTGGAGGCGCCCGCCCGCGTCGCCGACCTGGGAGCCGGCACCGGCATCCTCACCCGGGGCGTGCTCGCTCTCGGCCACGAGGTGGTGCCCGTGGAGCCGGACCCCGCGATGCGCGCCCAACTGGAGGTAGCCACCCCGGGCACGACTGCCCTGGCCGGCAGCGCCGAGGCGGTGCCGCTGCCCGACGGCACGGCCGACGCGGTGCTCGTCGGGCAGGCGTACCACTGGTTCGACCGGGAGCGGGCGCACGCCGAGGTCGCCCGGCTGCTCCGGCCTGGCGGGACGTTCGCCCCGATCTGGAACACCCGGGACGAGCGCATCGACTGGGTCGCCGAGTTGAGCCGGATCGCCCACCTCGGCGACAACGCGGGCAGCGTGGTGGAGAAGTACGGCGACTTCGGCTCCGCCTTCGAGCCGACGGAGCTGGGGGAATTCGCCCACACCACGACGCTCACCCCCGACGAGGTGGTCGCGATGCTGCACACCCGCTCCTTCTGGCTGACCGCGTCCATCGACGAACAGGACAGGATCGACCGGGAACTCGGCGAACTCTTCGCGAGCCACCCCGACCTGGCCGGTCGGGAGTCCGTCGAACTCCCCTACCGCACGTTCGTCTTCCGCGCCCGACGCCGCTGAGCCACCGCCACGCTCATAGGTTGCGCTCGTAGACCATCCGCAGGCCGATCAGGGTGATCATCGGCTCGTGATGGGTGATGGTGTGGCACTCGTTGATCACCAGCGAGGCCAGCCCGCCCGTGGCGATCACCGCGCTCACCTCGCCGATCTCCTCGATCATCCGCTCGACGATCCGGTCCACCTGCCCGGCGAAGCCGAAGTAGAGGCCGGACTGGAGGCACTCGACGGTGTTCTTGCCGATCACCGAGCGGGGCTTGGCCGCCTCCACCTTGCGCAGCTGGGCGGCCCGGGCGGCGAGCGCGTCGAAGGAGATCTCGATGCCCGGGGCGAAGGCGCCGCCGAGGAACTCGCCCCGGGCGCTGATCACGTCGAAGTTGGTGGTGGTGCCGAAGTCCACCACGATCGACGGCCCGCCGTAGAGGGTGTACGCGGCCAGGGTGTTCACCACCCGGTCGGCGCCCACCTCCTTGGGGTTGTCGATGGCGAGCTGCACCCCCGTGCGCACGCCGGGCTCGACGATCACGCTCGGCAGGTCCGCGTAGTAGCGGGCGAGCATGTTGCGCAGCGAGCGCAGCGCGGCCGGGACCGTGGAGCAGGCCGCGACCCCGGTGATCTCGACGGCGTCCGCGGCGAGCAGGCCCCGGAACTTCAGGCCCAGCTCGTCGGCCGTCGCCCGCGCATCGGTCTTGATCCGCCAGGAGTGCACCAGCTTGTCGCCGTCGAAGGTCGCCAGCACGGTGTTGGTGTTTCCGATGTCGATGCAGAGCAGCACGCTCGCAGCCTAGACAACGCCCGGCCGCCGGTTCACGCGGTGCGCAGGTCCATGGCGATGTCGAGGATCGGCGAGGAGTGCGTCAGGGCCCCGACCGACAGGAAGTCGACGCCGGTCGCCGCGTACCGCGCCGCCACGTCGAGGGTGAGCCCGCCGGTCGCCTCCAGCTCCGCCCGGTCCCCCACCAGGGCGGCCACCTCGGTGAGCATCTCCGGGGTCATGTTGTCCAGCAGCAGGAAGTCCGCCCCGGCCTCGACCGCCTCCACCGCCTCGGCGACCGTGTCCACCTCGACCTGCACGGGCACGTCCGGGAAGGTCTCCCGGACCCGGCGGAAGGCCGCCGTGATGCCGCCCGCCGCGAACTTGTGGTTGTCCTTGATCATCGCGACGTCGTGCAGGCCCATCCGCTTGTTCGTGCCGCCGCCCGCGCGGACCGCGTACTTCTCCAGGGCGCGCAGGCCCGGGGTCGTCTTGCGGGTGTCCAGCACCATCGCCTTGGTGCCGGCCAGGGCGTCCGCCCAGGCCCGGGTGTGGGTGGCCACCCCGGACATCCGGCAGAGCAGGTTGAGCGCCGTGCGCTCGGCGGTCAGCAGCAGCCGGGTGGGGCCGGTCACCGTGGCCAGCACGTCGCCGCGCGCCACCCGCTCGCCGTCGCGGGCCACCACCGACACCTCGACCGTACGACCGGCGCCGGTCGCCTCGCCGACCAGCTCGAACACGGCCGCCGCCACGGCCAGCCCGGCCACCACGCCGTCGGCGCGGGCCACCAGGTCGGCCGTGTCGGTCTGCCCGGCCGGGATGGTGGCGACGCTGGTGACGTCCAGGAGATCCGGGCCCAGGTCCTCGGCGAGCGCGGCCTCGACCGTCCGCCGCACCTGCGCCGGATCCAGGCCGGCGTCCCGCAGTGCCCGTTCCGTCGACTCCGTCATCGGGTTCCCTCCCACGTTTGCGTCAGCCGGCCCTGCGCCCCGACCGCGCCGACCAGGTGGCCGTGCCACCGCTCGTCGGCCGTCGGGAAGTCCTCCCGCCAGTGGCAGCCCCGGGTCTCCCGGCGGGCGTACGCGGCGGCGACCAGCGCCGACGCCACGGTGATCAGGTTCGTCGCCTCCCAGTCGGCCGTCCGGGGCCGGCCCCGGCCCTCGCCGAGCCCGGTCAGCACGCCGGCGGTCCCGGCGAGGGTCTCCGCCGAGCGGAGCACGCCCGCGCCCCGGGTCATCGCCCGTTGCAGCGTCGGCGTCGCCTCGGCCGGCACCACCCAGCCCTCGCCGCCCACCCAGGCGCCCGTCGCCGCCGGCTGGGCCTGCTCGGGCAGCCCGGCCGCGATGTCCTCGGCGATCCGCCGGGAGAAGACCAGCCCCTCCAGCAGCGAGTTGCTGGCCAGCCGGTTCGCGCCGTGCACGCCGGTGCAGGCGACCTCGCCGCAGGCGTACAGCCCGGGGATGGAGGTGCGGCCGCGCAGGTCCGTGCGGACGCCACCGGAGGCGTAATGGGCGGCAGGGGCGACCGGGATCAGGTCGGTCCCCGGGTCGACCCCGATGGCCAGGCAGGACGCGACGATGGTCGGGAAGCGCCGGGCCAGGAAGTCACCGCCCAGGTGCCGGGCGTCGAGGAAGACGTGGTCCGCGCCGGTGGCCAGCAGGACCCGGTGGATGCCCTTGGCCACCACGTCCCGGGGCGCCAGCTCGGCCAGCTCGTGCTGCCCGACCATGAACCGCTTGCCGTCGCCGTCGACCAGGTGGGCGCCCTCGCCGCGCAACGCCTCGGAGACCAGCGGCTGCTGGGCGTGCCCGGCGCCGGGCACGCCGGCGCCGGCCGGGGTGATCAGCGCGGTCGGGTGGAACTGGACGAACTCCACGTCGGTCACCGCCGCGCCGGCCCGCATCGCGAGGGCCACCCCGTCCCCGGTCGACACGGCCGGGTTGGTGGTGGCCGCGTAGATCTGGCCCATCCCGCCGGTGGCCAGGACGACCGCCCGGCCCAGGATGGCGCCCACGCCGTCCTCGCTGCCCTCGCCGAGCACGTGCAGGGTGATGCCGCAGGCCTGGCCGAGGCCCTCCGGGGAGTCCCCGGGGGCGCGCAGCAGGTCCAGCACCAGGGCGTGCTCCACCAGCCGGATCCACGGGTCGCGGCGCACGGCGGCGTGCAGGGCGCGCTGCACCTCCGCACCGGTGGCGTCGCCGCCGGCGTGCACGATCCGGTCGGCCCGGTGCCCGCCCTCCCGGGTCAGCATCAGCGAGCCGTCCGGGTTGCGGTCGAACTCCGCCCCGATCCGCATCAGCTCACGCAGCCGGGTGGGGCCCTCCTCGACCAGCACCCGCACCGCCGCCGGGTCGCAGAGCCCCACGCCGGCGATCTCGGTGTCCGAGGCGTGCGCGGTCGGCGTGTCCTGCGGGTCGAGCACGGCGGCGATGCCGCCCTGCGCCCAGCGGGTCGACCCCTCGTCTATGTCGACCTTGGTCACCACGGTGACGTGCAGCCCCGCCTCGCGCAGGTGCAGCGCGGCGGTCAGGCCCGCCACCCCGGAACCGACCACGATCACGTCGGTGGTCTCCACCCAGCCGGGCGCGGGGGCGGCCAGCAGTCTGGGCAGCGCCGGCAGGTCGACGGTCGGAAGGTCCATACCCACAGTCAACCCGAAGGGTCCTCGCGGGGGGCGGCGGGGGCGGGACGAGTGGTTTGGGCCATGGGGTCCCGAGCCGGGCAGGCCGGCCGGCGCCACGCGTGGGACCGCCTGCGTGGGCCGGCGCGCTACCGCGTCCGGACCGGGAGGGCCGCCGGGCCCGCGCCCCGCAGCGAGCCGGTCACCGTACGGTCGTCGAGCCAGAGGTAGCAGCGGACGCCCCGGTCGCCGACGCGCCACCGGCCCGCTCCCGGCGGACGGACCACCACCCCGCTGCGGAAGCGCAGGTCGGCGTCGTCGGGCACCCCCACGTAGCGGCTGAGCACCGAGCGGCAACCGGCGTACAGCGGGGCCCAGTCGGCGGCCCGGGTCGGGTACGGGCGGTCGGGCGCCCGCCACACCCCGACGAACTCGGCGTCGTGCCGGGCAGCGCAGTCGACCGGGAGCAGCGTCCGCACCGACCCGCCCCGGGAGCGGGCCTGCTGGCAGCCGAGGCGTAGCGGGGACGGCCCCCGCAGCGCGTCCCGGAGGCTGCCGGTGCGGACCACCACCGTGGCGGCGGCCTCGACGGTGCTCACCTCGGTCAGGTCGCACCGGTACCAGCGGGCGCCCGCCGTCCAGCCCGCCCCGGACGGCACCGCCACCGCCAGCCGCAGCCGCCCCGCCCGCCAGTCGGTGCCCACGTGCCCGGTCGCCCGGGCGTCGCAGTCGGCGAAGGCGCCCCGCAGCTCGGCCGAGCCGCCCGGCGGCGGGGCGGGCCGCCCGGCCGGGAAGGCGCCCACGTGCACGGTCTCGACCCGGTGCGGCGCGGCGCAGTCCACCGGCGCGTACGCCGCCAGGGTCACCACGTCGACGAAGTCGGCGACCTGGCACACCCCGGCGGCCGGGTTGAAGGGCCCTACGGCGGGCGGGGCCGCCCAGTCGTCGACCAGGTCACCGTCCAGCCCGCCGGCGTCGGCGCAGCCGGCCAGGAGCGCGGCCGTGGCGACGGCAGCGAGCAGGGTGGTCATCGCACGGCGCACAGCGGCCTCCCCCAGCCACCCGCGTCTCTCGACGGGCAACCAGATTACCCAGGGATGACCTTCCGGTGACAGACCGCACGCACGCCTGCTTCCCGCACCGACAGGGTCCTGCGGTCACGAAGGGCACAAAAGCCCACAGAATGCCGCCGGAGGAGCGGGCGGAAGCGGGAACGGGCGGGTCAGACGGCGGCGGCGGCGAGGGGATTGGGGATCGGGGCGCCGGCGGTGCCGGGTGCGGCGGTGGTCGGGTCGGCGTTCAGCTCGACGACCCGGTTGTCGGCGTCGACGTGCACGACCCGCGGCCGGTAGGCGCGGGCCTCGGCGTCGTCCATCTGCCCGTACGAGATGAGGATGACCAGGTCTCCCGGGTGCACCAGGTGGGCGGCGGCGCCGTTGATGCCGATCACGCCGCTGCCCCGCTCGCCCGGGATCACGTACGTCTCCAGCCGCGCCCCGTTGGTGATGTCCACGATCGCCACCTGCTCGCCGGGGATCAGGTCGGCGGCGTCGAGCAGGTCCTCGTCGACGGTCACCGAGCCGACGTAGTGCAGGTCGGCCTGGGTCACCGTGGCTCGGTGGATCTTCGACTTGAGCATGGTGCGCAGCATCGGGATGCCTTTCGCGGAAGGTGGCGGGGGCGGGGTTCAGGAACGGGGGGCGAGCCGGATCGCCGCGTTGTCGATCAACCGGGTGGCGCCCACCCAGGCGGCCACGAGCAGCCGCGCCGGCCCGGAGACCGGCCCCGGTTCCAGGTCCGGGTCGGTGAGCACCAGGTAGTCGAGGCGCGCGCCGGGCGTACCGGCGCCGAAGGCCGCGTGCGCGGCGGCGAGCACCGCCCCCGCGTCACCGCCCTCGTCGGCGGCCGCGGCCCCGGCCCGCAGCGCCGCGGACAGGCTCAGCGCGGCCTCCCGCTCGGCCGGGGACAGGTAGCGGTTGCGGCTGGACAGGGCCAGCCCGTCCGGCTCCCGTACGGTCGGCACGCCGACCACCTCGACCGGCACGTCGAGGTCCCGGGCCATCCGCCGCACCAGGGTCAGCTGCTGGTAGTCCTTCTCGCCGAAGAACGTCAGGTCGGCGCGGGTGAGCTGGAGCAGCTTCAGCACCACGGTGAGCACCCCGTGGAAGAACCCGGGGCGGCTCTGCCCCTCCAGGTCCTCCCCCAGCGGGCCCGGGTTGACCCGCACCCGGGGCTGGCCGTCCGGGTACATGTCCGCCACGGCGGGGGCGAAGACCACGTCCGCGCCCGCCCGCCGGCAGATCTCCAGGTCGGCGTCGAGGGTGCGCGGGTAGCGGTCGAAGTCCTCGTTCGGGCCGAACTGCAACGGGTTGACGAAGATCGTGACGAGCACGTGGTCGGCGCGCTCCCGGGCCGCCCGCAGCAGCGTCTCGTGCCCGGAGTGCAGCGCGCCCATGGTCATCACGACGCCCACGGTGCCCTTGAGCCCGTCGCGCGCCGCCGCAAGCTCGGCGCGGGTGTGCACCAGTTCCGTCACCTGTCCCCCTCCGTCCACCGTCGGCCCGGTCACGCCGCCACCTCGCGCCGGTCGCCGGCGAGCACGCCGAGCAGCGACTCCGCGTCGACCGGCCGCAACCGGCCCGCGGCGATGGCCCGGTCGGCCGTACGCCGGGCCAGGGCCAGGTAGGGCGCCACCGACTCGGGGGCAGTCGCGGCGAGCCGCGCCAGGTGGCGCTCGACCGTGCCGGCGTCGCCCCGGGACACCGGCCCGGTCAGCGCGTCGTCGCCGAGGCGCAGCGCGTTCTCCAGGGCGGCCCGCAGCAGCGGGGCGAGCACCTTCTCTGGCTGGGCCACCCCGGCGTCGCGCAGCCGGTCGGCCGCCTCGTTGACCAGGGTCACCAGGTGGTTGGCGCCGTGCGCCAGCGCCGCGTGGTAGAGCGGCCGGTCCGCCTCGCCGACCCACTCCGGCACCCCGCCGAGGTCGGCGACCAGCCGGGCGGCCAGGGGGCGCAGCTCCGCCGGGGCGGTCACCCCGTACGAGATGCCGGCCAGCCGGGCCAGGTCGTCCGGCGTACCGGTGAAGGTCATCGCGGGGTGCAGGGCGAGCGGGCGGGCGCCCGCCGCGGCGGCGGGGGCGAGCACGGCCAGCCCGTGCGCGCCCGAGGTGTGCGCGACCACCTGGCCGGGGCGCAGCGCGCCGCCGTCGGCCAGGGCGGCGACCACCCCGGCGAGCGCGTCGTCGGGCACGGCGACCAGCAGCAGGTCAATGGCCGCCCGCGCCACGGCGGCGGCGGAGCGGCGGGGCACGTCGGGAAGCAGCAGCGCGGCCCGGGCCCGGGAGGCGCCGGAGCCGGCCGTGAGGGCGACGACCCGGTGGCCGGCGGCGGCGAGTGCGGCGCCCAGCACGGTGCCGACCCGGCCGGAGCCGACGACGCCGACGGTGAGGAGACGGGGGGTGGCGGCCGGCGGTACGGCGGCCCCGTGGGGGGCGGCCGAACGCGGGCGCGGGGGTGCGCTCATGGGCGACGATCCAGTCCTCGAGAAGGGGTACCGGTCGATGGCAAGTATGCGCCGGGGTTACGGAAGCGGGACAAGGATGTGTGAAAACGTTCACCGGCGGCACCGGCGGCACACCCGGGGATGGAACGTCCGCTCCGACCGGCTGACCGTAGGGTCGGGCCGGTGACGCACGCCGTACGGCCGGCCGGTGGCGGGCAGGACAGGCAGCTCGGGAGGAACGAACTGATGCCGGAGCGCTGGCGGGACGCGATGGAACGGTCCCTCTACGGGCCGGGCGGCTTCTTCGTCTCCGGGTCGGGCCCCGCCGGCCACTTCCGCACCAGCGTGCACGCGTCTCCGGCCTTCGCCGACGCGCTGCTGCGGCTCGTCCAGCAGGTCGACGCCGCCCTCGGCCACCCCGCCGACCTCCGCGTGGTCGACGTGGGCGCGGGGCGGGGCGAGTTGCTGCGTGCGCTCTCCGCCGCGCTGGGGGTTGCCGGGGAGCCCGCCCGCTCCGGGCGGGGAGGGAGGTTGACCCCCCGCACCGGCGCCCCCCCCACCCCCCCCCCCCCCGCCCC
>NZ_JBNCKW010000002.1:724774-789219 GCF_049841735.1 Micromonospora sp. DT46
TTTCTGGTGCCGGGGGGGGGGGGGGGGGGCGCCCGCGGGGGGGGGGGGGGGGCCCCGCCCCCCCCCCCCCCCCCCCCCCCCCCCCCCCCCCCCGACTCCCCCGGCCGCCGCCCGGCCCTCGGCCTCTTCCGGCCCGCCGGCCGCCGGTCCCGCGCCCTCCGCGTCGGTTCCGCTCGCCTCCCGGGTACGCCTCACCGCGGTCGAGAAGGCTCCCCGACCGGCCGACCTGCCCGACGGGATCGACTGGCTCGACGAGATCCCCGACGGGATCACCGGGCTGCTGGTGGCCACCGAGTGGCTGGACAACGTGCCGCTCGACGTGGCGGTGCACACCGCCGAAGGGTGGCGCTACCTGCTGGTCGACCCGGCCACCGGCGAGGAGACCGTGGACGACCCGGTCGACCCCGCCGACGCGGACTGGCTCACCCGGTGGTGGCCGGTGCCGGCGGCCGACATCGACGGGACCGGCCCGGCCGGGTCGGGGCTCCGGACGGCCCGATCGGCGGAGGGATCAAACCTGACCGCCCGGAGCGACCGCCTGGAACCCCTGACAGCAGTCAGAGCCGAGATCGGCCGGACGCGCGACGAGGCCTGGGCCGAGGCGGTGGGAAAGCTCGACCGGGGGCTGGCGCTGGCGGTGGACTACGGGCACCTGCGGGACGGCCGGCCCGTGGACGGGACGTTGACCGGGTACCGGGGCGGGCGGCAGGTGCCCCCGGTGCCGGACGGGAGCCGCGACGTCACCGCGCACGTCGCCGTCGACTCGGTCGCCTCCGCCGGCGCCCGGGTCGCGCGGTGCGCGTACGACCTGGTGTCGCAGCGGGAGGCGCTGCGGGCGCTCGGGGCCGACGGCGGCCGACCCCCGCTCAGCCTGGCCGCCAGCGACCCGGCCGGGTACGTGCGGGCGCTCGCCGCCGCGTCGGCGGTGGCCGAGCTGACCGACCCGGCCGGGTTGGGCGGGCACTGGTGGCTGCGGCAACCGGTCGGCGTCGACCCCGCGCGGTTCATGGCACGATGACGTCCATGACCACGGACGCTGGCGACCTCCGCGAGCTGACCGTCGGCACCGGGGCCGGCGGCGATCAGCTCGGCACCGACATGGTGCTCAACATCGGGCCGCAGCACCCCTCCACGCACGGCGTGCTCCGGCTCAGGCTGGTGCTCGACGGCGAGCGGGTGGTGGCCTGCGAGCCGATCGTCGGCTACATGCACCGGGGCGCCGAGAAGCTCTTCGAGGTCCGCGACTACCGACAGATCATCGTGCTGGCCAACCGGCACGACTGGCTCTCGGCCTTCTCCAACGAGCTGGGCGTGGTGCTCGCCGTCGAACGGCTGATGGGCATGGAGGTGCCGGAGCGGGCCACCTGGCTGCGGATGGCCCTCGCGGAGCTGAACCGGGTGCTCAACCACCTGATGTTCCTCGGCTCCTACCCGCTGGAGATCGGCGCGATCACGCCGATGTTCTACGCGTTCCGCGAACGGGAGACCATCCAGGCGGTCATGGAGGAGGTCTCCGGCGGCCGGATCCACTACATGTTCAACCGGGTCGGTGGGCTCAAGGAGGAGATCCCCGCCGGCTGGACCGGCCGGGCGCGGGCCGCCATCGCCGAGGTCCGCCGGCGGATGCCGGACCTGGACAACCTCATCCGGCGCAACGACATCTTCCTGGCCCGTACGGTCGGCGTCGGGGTGCTCTCCGCGGCGGACGCCGCCGCGTTCGGCGCGTCCGGGCCCGTCGCCCGGGCCTCCGGCCTCGACCTGGACCTGCGCCGCGACGAGCCCTACCTGGCCTACGACCAGCTGGACGTGCCGGTGGTGACGAAGACCGCCGGGGACTGCCACGCCCGCTTCGAGGTGCTGCTCGACCAGGTGTACGCCTCGCTCGACCTCGCCGAGCAGTGCCTGGACCGGGTGGACCGGCTCACCGGGCCGGTCAACACCCGACTGCCGAAGGTGCTCAAGGCCCCCGAGGGGCACACCTACGCCTGGACCGAGAACCCGCTCGGCATCAACGGCTACTACCTGGTCTCCCGGGGCGAGAAGACGCCGTGGCGACTGAAGCTGCGCACCGCGTCGTACGCGAACGTGCAGGCGCTGGCCACCCTGCTCCCCGGCTGCCTGGTACCGGACCTGATCGCCATCCTCGGCTCGATGTTCTTCGTGGTCGGCGACATCGACAAGTGACCCGGCCGCGTACGCCCGTCCGGTCGCGGCGGGCGGCGCGGCGGCTGCCCGGTCGGAACCGCCGTCCGGGGTCAGCGCCAGCGGTCGGCGTTGCGGGCTCCGCCCGCGCGGGGCTCGTCGTCCTGCGGCGGGTAGCCGTAGGGCTCCTCCTGCCGCCGGCCGTACCGCTGCGGCTCGGGCTCCGCCCGACGGGTGCGGTGCGCCTCGGGCTGACCGGCGTCGTGCCGCGCCTCGGGCTGCTGTCCCCGCTGACGGGGCGCACGCCACTCGTCGGGCACCGGCACCCCGCCGGCCGGCAGGGCCGGGGCGCCGTCCGGCTCCGACCAGCCGCCGCGCCACCCGTCGTCCGCCCGGTCCGGACCCCGGCGCGGCTCGTCCCGCCGGACCGACGCCCAGCGGTCCGCGACCCGGTACTCGGTGCCGGTGGCGTCCGCGTGCACCTCGGCACGCCGCTCCCCGACCCGCAGCTCCCGGCCCCGGTCGTCGTCGCGCACGGCCGCCCACCGGTCCCCGGCGCGCAACTGCGACCAGTACTCCCCGCTCTCCGCCCCCGCCTCGTCCGGCGGGTACGCCCGGCCGTGCCCGCGCGCTTCGACCGGCGCATCCCAGCCCGGTGCCCCCGCGCCGCCCCGACCCGGGTCGGCCCGCTGCTGTCCGCGCTCGTCGTGCCGCCCCGGCCACTCCCGCTCGTCGCGCTCGCCGGATCGCTCCCGGCCGCCGGGCTGGGCGGGCCGGGGCCGGTCGTCCCGGGCAGCCCCGGGGCCCGGCCGCGACACGTCGTCTTCCCGGCGTGGCCGGTCGTCGTGACGGGACCGGTCGTCCGGTTCGCCGCGCCCGTGACCGGCCCAGGAACGGTCGTCCGGCTCACCCGGCCACGGCCGCTCCTCCTGCTCCGGCGACCAGCGTCCCGCGTACCCGCCGCCGTAGCGGGCCCCTCGGTCACCGGGGACGGACGCGGCGCCGTCCACGATGGTGTGCCGGGTGGTGACGTGCACGGTCTCGGTGTGCCGCACCACCCCGAGCGAACGGGCCGAAGGCTGGCTCGTCGGCTCCGCCGGCCGGGCCGCCCCGTACACCCCGGCCGTTCCGCCGGCGGCCGGCCGGTCCGGGCCGTACCCACCGGCCGTGCCCGGGGCCGGCCCGTCCGTGCCGTACCCGGCGGCCGGGGCGGCCACGGGCCGCGCGGCACGCGGAGTCGGCTGCGGCCTGCCGGCGGGCTCCTCGTCGTCCCGGTCCGCGCGTCCCCGGCGGTGCACCGCGTCGTCCTGGTCCGGCACCTGCCGGCGGCCGGGGACCGCGTCGTCGACGGACGCCCGCGCCCGGCCGGCGCCGGCCGGGGCGTCGACGCCGGCCAGCGCGGCGCTGCTCGCGTCCAGCCGCCGACGCAGCGCGGCGACCTCGTCCTGCGCCCGCTGGGCGTGGTCGAGCGCCTGGTTGCCGCGTTGGGCGGCGGCCACGATCTCCCCGCGCAACTCGCGGCGGAGTTCCTCGATCTCGTCCAGCAGCTCGTCGGTGCGGGCCGGGCCCGCACCGTCGGCGCGCAACGCGATCGACAGGCCGATCAGGACGACGGCCAGGATGGCCAGCACGGCGGCGAACCGCAGCGGGCCGTTGCCGTCGGCGACGAGCAGGATCAACGCCGCCACCGGCGCCAGGGCGACACCGATCCAGAAGAGCACGGTAAGCAGTGACGGACTGCGCTTGTCGGCGGGGGCGACCGGGGCTGGCATGGGTCCGGAGCCTACCGAGAGCTGCCCCGCCCGGGAAAGGGTGAACGGGGCATCCGGCATCTTCGCCGCCGATCGCCCCACGCGCCGTCGACCGCTGACCGCGGCGGCCGCCCGTCGGCCGCCGGTGGCACGGGGCCACCGGCGGCCGGTCGGGCATCAGCCGACGGCCAGTGCGCCGTCCGAGGAGAACACCAGGCCCACGCTCGCGGCCCCGGTCTTCAGCGCGTTCTTGGTCTGCGGGCCGCCCTGGTCCAGCGAGCTGAACGAGCCGGCCTTGAAGTCGTAGACCTGGACGAGCCCCGCCTGGCACTTCGGCCGCTGCGGGCACTCCGGCGGCCCGGCCAGCACCGTGGCCTGGCCCGAGCACTTGGCGGCCAGCTCGGAGAGCGTGCTGACGCCGTACTTGTCGGCGAACGCCTTCGTCACGGCGAAGGCGTTCTGGTCCTGCGCGGCGGCGGGCGTGCCGAAGACGAGGCCCGCCTTGTCGCCGGCCGCCTTGAGCGCCGCGACGGTCTTCTCCAGCTCCGGCGACGACACAGGCTGGGCGTCCTTGCCGTTGGCCTTGGTGTTGAGGAACTCGGCCATGGTCGCCGCGTACTCCGGGACGACCTGGATCTCGCCCTTCTCCAGGGCCGGCTCGTAGAGCTCGCGGTTGCCGATCTGCTGCACCTTGGCGTCGTAGCCGGCGGCCGTCAGGGCGATCTTGTAGAGCTCGGCCAGGATCTGGTTCTCCGTGAAGTTGGCCGCGCCGATCACGATCTGCCCACCGGGGCCCTTGGCGATGCCCGCGGTGACGCCGTTGGCCGCCGCAAACTCCTCGGCCGCCTTCTGGGCCGTCTTGCGGTCGACGTCGACCGCCTTGTTCAACTGGATCAGCTTCGGCGTGTCGAGCGCGGCCGAGACCTTGTCCAGCGCCGCGATCAACTGCGGGTTGGCCGCGTCGGCGTTGACCGCCGGAATGACGTTGTCGGTGTTCTGGAGCTTCTTGTCGTCGTCGAGGACGACGAGCTGGTCACCGGCGACCGGCGCGCAGCCGGCGCCCGAGGCCGCCTGCTCCGGGGCGTCCGTGCCGGAGGAGCCGGCGTCGCCGCAGCCGGTCAGCAGCCCCGCCGCGGCGAGGGCTCCCACCGCACCGACGGCCAGGCGTGTACGAGCGCGCATCAGTGCCCGCCTTCCGTGTCCCGGCGCGACCCTGCCGGGCCGGCCGCGTGTCCGACGGGCGATCTCCGTCCGGCCGCCCGCTGTGTCCCACGGGCGGCTCGCGTTGCGGCCGCCCGGTTTCCCACCCCAACATCTTCCACGCGGGACCGACAACCCGAGGCGAGGTTTGTCACCGGATCGTCACCGGAAGTCAGCCGCGCCACCCCGTCATCGAGGTGTTCCGGGGTCCGTGGCGTCCAGGTGTTCCGGTCCCCGTGCAACGGTGGCCGGGTACGGCCACGCAACCCACCCGGCGAGGGAATCCGGGTGGGCGGCCGACGCTCAGCCGCCGGCCACCGCCTGCGCCGCCCGGCGGCGCGCCCGACGGCGGTCCGCCCGCAGCGGGCGCGGCGTGACCAGCCGCTCGACCAGGGCCAGCACCAGTTCCAGCAGCATGGCGAGCCCGGCCACCAGCACGCCGCCGGCGATGATCTGGCCGCCGCCGGCGGCGATGTCCAGGCCGAAGCCCGCCCGGATGATCTGGCCCAGTCCGCCGCCGTTGACGAAGGACGCCAACGCGGCGGTCGCCACCACCTGCACCGCCGCCGTGCGGAACCCGGCCGCCAGGTAGGGCACCGCCAGCGGCAGCTCGACGCGGCGCAGCAACTGCCACCCCGAGAAGCCCATCCCGCGCGCCGCGTCCCGGGCCTCCGGATCGGCCTGCCGCACCCCCGTGTACGCGTTGGCCAGCAGCGGCGGCACGGCGAAGACGGCCAGCGCGACCACCACCGACGGCCGGCCGAAACCGAGGAAGGTCAGCGGCAGGATGGTGAGCAGGGCGAGCGTGGGGATAGCGAGCGACACGTTGGACACCAGCACCACCAGGCCGCCGCCCCGGCCGGTGTGCCCGAGCCAGAGCCCGATCGGCCAGGCGACCAGGCAGCCGAGCGCCACCGCCGCCGCCGACATCGACAGGTGCTCGCCGAGCCGCTCCAGGACGCCACCCGGGTTCGTCCAGTTCAGCGGATCGTTGAGCCAGACCACCGCCGCCTCGACCGGATTCACCGGGACCGCCCCTTCAGCCACGGGGTCAGCAGCCGGCCCGCACCGGCCAGGACCAGGTCGAGCACCAGGGCGAGCAGGACGCAGAGCAGCGTCCCCGTCATGATCTGCGCCTTGTAGAAGTTGTTCTGGAAGCCGGCGAAGATGAGCTGCCCCAGGCCGCCGCGCCCGATCACCACGCCCACGGTCACCAGGGCCACCGTGGAGACGGTCGCCAACCGCAGGCCGGTGAGGATGCCCGGCAGTGCCAGCGGCAACTCGACCCGGAACAGCCGGCCCCAGCGGCCGTACCCCATCCCCTCCGCCGCCTCGCGGACCTCGGGGGGCACCTGGTTGAGCCCGGCGACGGCGTTGCGGACGATCACCAGGAGCGCGTAGAGGACCACCACGCTGAGCGCGGTCGCCGCGCCGATGCCCAGGTAGGGGGCGACGAATGCGAAGAGCGCCAGCGACGGCACCGTGTAGAGCACCCCGGTGAGGGCCAGGACCGGCCCGGCGAGCGAGCGGTACCAGTAGGCGGCCACCGCCAGCGGCAGCGCGATCAGGGCGGCGATCAGCACCGCGCGAGCGGTCAGCGAGGTGTGCTCACGCACGGCGGCGAGGATCGTGTCAGAGTTGTCCCGCACGTACTGCCAGGAGAACCACGGGTTACCCGGGTCGGCCCGGTAGCTCAGGCGGAAGGACATGTGTGGACGTTACCCCGGAGGGCACCGCCCCCGCCGAACCGCGCGCGGCGTCGATCACGCTCGAGGGCATCCGCAAGCAGTACCCGGACGGCACCGAGGCCGTACGCGAGCTGAGCCTGGACATCAGGGCCGGCGAGCTGGCGGTGCTGATCGGACCGTCGGGCTGCGGCAAGTCCACGGTGCTCCGGATGGTCAACCGCCTCATCGAGCCGACCGGCGGCCGGATCCTGCTCGGCGGCGAGGACGTCACCCGGGTCGACCCGGTCCGGTTGCGCCGCCGGATCGGCTACGTGATCCAGAACGTCGGGCTCTTTCCGCACCAGACGGTCAGCGCCAACGTCGCCACCGTGCCCCGGCTGCTCGGCTGGCCCCGTCAGCGCAGCCGCAGCCGGGTCGACGAGCTGCTGGAACTGGTCGGGCTCGATCCGGCCACGTTCGGCCGCCGCTACCCGCACGAGCTCTCGGGCGGTCAGCGGCAACGGGTCGGGGTCGCCCGGGCCCTCGCCGCCGACCCGGTGGTGTTGCTGATGGACGAGCCGTTCTCGGCCGTCGACCCGATCGCCCGGACCCGGTTGCAGGAGGAGTTCCTCCGGTTGCAGGCCGAGGTGCGCAAGACCATCGTGCTGGTCACCCACGACCTGGACGAGGCGGTCCGGCTGGGCGACCGGATCGCGGTGCTCTCCGAGGGCGGGCGCCTCGAGCAGTTCGACACCCCGGCCGCCGTGCTCGGCGCGCCCGCCACGCCCTTCGTGCGGCAGTTCGTGGGCGCCGACCGGGGCATCCGCCGGCTGGCGGTCACCCCCGTCACCGGCGAGGCCGTCGAACCGCTGCCCGAGACCGGGGTGGCCGAGCTGCCGACGATCCCGCTCGGCGGCTCGGCGTACGACGCGCTGGGTGTGCTGCTGACCTCGGCCGCGGACCGGGTCGTGGTGACCGACGGGGGGCGGCCCGTCGGCGTGCTCAGCCGGGCGCGGCTGCTCGAACTGGGCGCGCCCGAGCGGTGAGGCGCAGCCCGGTCAGGCGCGCCCGCCGAGGCTGGCCACGCCGATGATCCACCCGGACAGGAAACCGTAGGTCGCGCCGGCGCCGCCCGCCTGGATCGCCGTGAGCAGCGACGGTTCCGGGCCGAGGAAGGCGGCGATCAGGGAGGCGAAGCCGCCGGCCAGGACGTACGCGGCCCAGCCGGAGAAGAACTGCGTCCCCGACCCCTGCACCCGGGCCACCTGCGAGGTGGGCAGCAGGTAGAGGAAGAGCGCCGCGAGGATGACCAGCAGGACGGCCCGCAGGTTCGCCACGAGCAGGTTGCCGGTCGCCCCGTCGCCGTTGAAGAGCCACGCCGGCCAGGAGAGCAGTTGCAGGTACCAGCCGCCGGCGGAGTTCGGGTCCGTGCCGGCGGCCCAGCCGACGTACGCCGGGCTGCCGCAGACCGCGACCAGGAGGAGCGCCGCGAGCGCGCCCGTGCCCGCCGCCGTCCCGTAGCGACCGCCGGTGCGTGACGGGTTGGTGAGCGCCATGATCGGCTCAGTTCCCGGCGGACCGCGGGGGGCAAACCTGCTTGGGGCCGGCGGTCGCCGTCACTGTCGCGGGTGCTTCATCAGGTAGTCGATGAACGCGGCCCGCAGCAGCGGCGCCGACTCCTCGTAGCCGTGCCCGGTCAGCTCGCGCCACAGCGCCGCGGCCTCGTCGATCGTCGGCCCGACCGAGTTGGGCGCGCCGTCGAGGACGGCGGCCTCGTCCGCGTTCGGCAGGTGCCGCAGCACGGACCAGAAGAAGCGCACGTCGTGGCGCTCCCGGGCGACCGCGAACGCCCGCTCCCGCAGCTCCTCGGTGGACAGCGCGTCGAGTTCCTCGAACGACGGGCCGGCGGAGGACGATGGTGTGTCGGTCATGCCGCCGAGCCTAACCGGCGAGATCACTCCCGGCCCGGTGGACGCGGCGCGGGCTCACCGCTCGCCGGCGTCCCACCGGCGCGGGCCGCTCTCCCAGCCGGGGTCGCTCCACGGGTCCACCGGGCTCTCGGGGGACCGCCTCGGCACGGCGGGCGGCCAGTCGCCGACCGGGTCCGCCGGGGGCGCCGTCCAGCCCGTGCCGATCCGGCCGTCCCCGGCGGGGACCGGTTCCGCCGCCGCGCCGGTCGCCGGCCGCCCGTACGCCTCGACCAGCCGGGTGGCCAGCAGCCCGACGCCGAGCGCCGCCGCGCCGACCGCCCACCGGCTCACCGTCCAGCCCCGCGCCTGCGCGTACGCGGAGAAGACCGTGACCAGGCAGACCGCCAGCAGGGTGCCGAAGACGCCGCCCCGCCGGCCGTAGGCGCTGGTGCCGGCGAGCAGCGCCAGGCCGACCGCGAGCACCGTCCAGTCCAGCCCCGGGTCCGGCGCGACCGGGGCGGTGTCCCGGCTGGCCGTCAGCATGCCGGCCAGCGCGGCCAGGACCGTGGAGCCGACGAGCGCACCGGAGGTGACCACCGCCGCCACCGCGCCCCGACGGCGGGCGGGATCCACGACCGGGCGGAACCGGCCGACCACCCGGCGGACGGCCCGCACCGAGCCGAACAGACCGCCGAGCACCGCGACGGCCGCGAACCCGACGAAGAGGTGCAGCGCGCCGCGCTCCGGGTCGTAGTCGCCCTGCGGCAGGACCGACGCCGAGCGCTGCTGGATGTACACGACCACCCCGGCGGCGGCGGCGAGGGACGCGGCCCAGCCGGGCACGTGCAGCACCACCACGACCAGCGCCAGGGCGATCCCGCCCAGCGCGGCGACCAGCAGGGCCGGGCCGGCGGCGGCGCTGACGCCCCGGTCGCCCTGCTCGGCGACGTGCAGCGCGGCGGCGACCGCCACGGGGCCGACGGCCAGGTTCACAGCGGCCGTACGCAGGGTCAGCCCGGCGGCCAGCGCCAGCAGCCCGAGCACGACCGCGTCGAGGAGCAGGGAACGCAGCCCGTCGCCGCGCAGCGCGGCCGGCTCCTCCCGCCAGAGCAGGTACGCCAGGACGACCGACGCGGCCAGGAGCAGCAGCTCCCAGACGACGTGCACGGCGAACCGGTCGCGGCCGGGCTCACCGTGCGCGGGGTCGTCGAAGACGTTCTCCAGGACGGAGGCGGGGATGCCGGACGAGGGCTCGGGGGACGGCTCACGCCCCGGTTCGTCGTACCGCATGACGCCGCCTCCCACGTGGCCGCCGTCCAGCCTGGTCCGACGCGCGGGCGGACCGGGGCGGCGTTGCTCTCCGGTCGCAGGCACCGTACCCGCGCGGGAGGCCGGGCGTAACCCCCCGGGATCAGCGCGGGCCGGGGCGGCCCTCCCGGCCGCCGGGCTCGCGGTCCTCGTCGTCCTCCTGCTCGGGAACCCGGCAGGAGCGCTCCAGCCAGAGCGCCGCCCCCGTCAGCGCCAACCCGGCGAGCAGGCCGGCGCCGGCGATCGGCCGGTCGCCCATCGCGGCGTCGGTACGCTCCACGAAGAGCCAACCGGTCAGCCCGGCGTAGAACCCGGTGAAGATCGCGCCGGCCAGCGCGGAGGCCTTGGCGAGCACCACGAACCGGGCCACCAGCAGCGGATTGACCGGCTCGCGGCCCGGCCTGCGCTCGATGCGCCCCCGGGTGTTCACGGCGGCGTACGCCTCCAGCACGGCCAGCGTGGCGAGCGTGACCACCGGCAGCCAGGGCAGCTCCGGCAGGTAGTCGTAGTAGAGGGTGCTGATCAGCAACCAGGCCACCGCGGCGGCGCCGAGGGCGGCCACCACCAGGGTGGAGATCCGGGTGGGGCCCATCCGGGACCGCTCGGGGCCCGTCCCGCCCGGTCGCGGGGACTGCGCCTGCGTCATGCCGGCCGGCTCCACTTGGTCATGCCGTCGACTCTATCGCCAGATCCGGCCGGGGGCGCAGATCCAGCGCGTCGTCGGCCACCGGAGGAGCGTTGAGCAGGTCGGTCAGCCAGCCGTGCCCGGGCAGCCGCCCGTACGGCTGGAGGTCGATCCACGGCCGCAGCACGAAGGCCCGCAGGTGGGCCCGGGGGTGCGGCAGGGTCAGCTCCGGGTCGTCGCTGAGCACCGGCTCGTCGCCGTCGGCCCACACAGCGATGACGTCCACGTCCAGGGTGCGCGGCCCGAAACGCCGCTGCGGGTCGCGGGTGCGCCCGGCGGCGCGCTCCGCCGCCCGGGCGCGCTCCAGCCAGTCGTACGGGGTCGCGGCCGGGTCCTCGGCGAGCAGCGCGGCGTTCAGGTACGCGGGCTGGTCCGCGTCCCCCCACGGTGGAGTCTCGTAGACGCCGGAGACCAGGAGCACGCTGTCGCCGAACGTCGAGACGGCGGAGCGCAGGTGGGCGAGCCGGTCGCCGAGGTTGCTGCCCAGCGAGAGCAGGGCGCGGGTCACCGGTCCCGCCGCCGCGTCATCGTGACGGCCACGTCGGTGAAGGCGTGCGGGACGGGCGCCTCCGGCTTGTGCACGGTGACCGTGGCGGCCTCGACCCGGGGATCGGCCAGGCAGACGGCCAGCAGCCGGTCGGCGAGCGTCTCGATCAGGTTGACCGGCTCGCCGGTCACCACCGCGACCAGCCGCTCCGCCAGTTCGCCGTAGTGGACGGTGTCGCCCACCTCGTCGGAGCGGGCCGCCGGGGCGAGGTCCATCTCCAGGACGGCGTCCACCACGAAGTCCTGGCCCTGGGCGCGCTCGAAGTCGTACACCCCGTGCCGGCCGTGCGCCCGCAGGCCGGTCAGCTGGATCCGGTCGGTCATCGGTCTCCTCCGTGGTCGGCGGTGCGGTCCGCCCGGCCGGCGCCGGCGTGGGCCGCCCGGGCCCCACCGGTGGCGGCGGGCGCCAGGCGGGGCGCGCCCGTGGCCTGCCAGACGGCGAGGGCGTCCACGGTGGCCCGGACGTCGTGCACGCGTACGCCCCAGGCGCCGGCCGCCACCGCGAGCAGGCTGGTGGCGACGGTGGCCACGTCGCGGCCGTCCGTGGGGCGGGGGGTGCCGTCGGGGCCGGCCAGCAGCCGCCCCAGGTACGACTTGCGGCTGGACGCGAAGAGCAGCGGGAAGCCGAGGTCCAGCAGCTCGGACAGGCGGGTGCTCAGTTCCCAGTTGTGCGCGGCCGTCTTGGCGAAGCCGAGCCCCGGGTCGACGACGATGCGGTCGGCGGCGACGCCGGCCCGCAGCGCCTCGTCGACGCGGCGGCCCAGCTCGGCGCGCACGTCGGCGACCACGTCGGAGTAGCGGGCCAGCTCACCCATCTCCCGGGAGTGGCCCCGCCAGTGCATGAGCACCCATGGGCAGCCGGCGTCGCGGACGACCCGGGCCATGTCGGGGTCGGCGAGGCCGCCGGAGACGTCGTTGACCACGGCCGCGCCGGCGGCGAGGGCCGCCTCGGCGACCCGTGCGCGGGTGGTGTCGATGCTGACCGGCACGCCGGCGGCGGCCAGTTCCCGGATCACCGGCACCACCCGGGCCGTCTCGGTCGCCGCGTCGACCCGGTCGGAGCCCGGCCGGGTGGACTCGCCGCCGACGTCCACCAGGTGGGCGCCGTCGGCCCGCAGCCGCACGCCGTGTCCGACGGCGGCGTCGAGGTCGGCGTACCGTCCGCCGTCGGAGAAGGAGTCGGGCGTGACGTTGAGGACGCCCATCACCACCGGGTCCGAGGCCCGTACCAGATCGGTCACGGCTAGACGGTACCGGTCGGCCGGAGCGCCCCGGACGGACCGGGTCGAGGGCGATGACATGCGCATTCGAACGGGTGTACGATCGGTCGTCCCGGTCGGATCGGGCAGACTCTTCGCGGCTTGTCGCAAACAGTGGGTGCCCGTACGCTTTGGAACTGCCCGGCATCGAGATGGCGAAGCCTGGAGGGAGGGCCGAAGCGGGAGAATCCGCCCAAAGCCCACCACCCTCCGTGGTGGGTAACGAACGCAGGGTCGCCGACGCTGCGCATAGGGAGCACCGTTCCCGCCAGGCATGACTACTGCACCACCGCGGCGCCGCCGGCCGCGACTTGGGGAGGTTCCAGTGATCGCCATCGAGCTGATGGAGACGGCGACGTCCGCCGCCGCCCACACGCTCTCCGCCCTGGCGTCGACTCCACTCGCCGAGCCTGCGCCCAAGGGCATCGACACCGAGGGTGTCGTCACGTTCTTCGCCAGCAAGATCGCTCCGATCCTGCTGGCCGTGCTGGGCGTCATCTTCATCGGGCGCGCCAGCCGGGGTGAGATCTCCAAGGTCCTCACCAGCTCGGCGATCGCGATCGTCGGGCTCGCCTTCATCGCCGGAGCCGCCACACTCTTCTTCATCGGCGACTACCTGATCGACCTGATCTTCGAATAGGCGCGGGCACGAGATGCGGCTGCGCACCGACGACGACATCTACCGGGCTCGCCTGGTCTACCTCGGGCCGCCCGGCTACACCCTTCCCGTCCACCTGCCGTACGCCCAGTACGGGCTGTTCATGCTGCTCGTTCCCCTCTACATGTTCATCCACTGGCTGTTCACGTTGCAGGTCGAGCTCTTCCCCGCCTGGGAGATCGCGCTCGCCATCGTGAGCACCTCGTTCATCTTCCGGTACGTCGATCCGGACCGGCCCGCGCGCATGGTGATCCGCACCGCGCTGACCGACTGGCGACGGACCCGGGAGCCGGCCGCGGAGCAGCGGGACCCCCGCCTGGTCGGCAGTCGGATCAGGATCCGGGAGGAACTGGCATGACCGGTCGCACCCCGACCAGGCAGTCGAACGACGCGGATGAGGCGGTCGTATGAATCGCAGTTCCACGCCGGGTTCCCCGGCAGGGCGTCCGGCCGTCCCGCACGGTAACCGTGCGCGGTCGTTCGACTACCCTGATGATCCCGAGACGGACGAGGTCTCCCTCGACCCGGCCCTGGTGACGACACCCGGGCACGGTGGCGTGGGCGTCTTCCAGGCCCCCCGGCCGGCGCCACGCCGGACGCCGCCGCCGGCCGAGCCGCAACCCGCCGACAGCGCCGACATCGACTCGCCCTTCCTCGACCTGTTCGGCGGTACGCGCCCCGGCGCGACCCGGCCGACGGCGCCCCCGCAGCGGGCCGGCGGGCGGGAGCAACCCGCCATCGGCCAGCAGCCGCCCGCCGCCACGCCGGCCCCGGCGGCGCTCCCGCCGGCTCCCGCCCCCATTCCGCCGCCCCCACGCGCGGGTCACGGGGCCGACGCCCACCGGACCGGCCACCCGGCCGACGCGGCTCCCCGGACCGGCCAGCCGGCCCACCGGACAGCCCCGGGGGTGACGGCCGCCGACCAGCCCCCGGCCGACGCGTACGAGCCGCCCGCCCGAGCGGCCAGGTCCCGGGTACCGCACCAGTCCGGGGACCGGCTGCCCACGCTCCGCCCACCGGCGGAGGCGGAGGACGTGCCGCCCGTCGCGGCGGCACCGCCGACGTCCCATCCGGCGCCCCGCCAGCACGCGGCACCGCTCGGCCCGCCCGCGTCGGACCCGGCGTCCGAGCCGACGTCCCGCCGCACCGGGGAGCGCCCGCCGGAGCGGGCCGGCCGGGAGGTGGCGCCGCCGCGCCAGCGCTCCGCCGGCCGGCGCGACCAGCCCGTCAAGCCCACCAAGCCCACCCGGGTCAAGCCGCCGAAAATCAAGTTCGGGGACCGGGACCCGGCGGTCGAGCTGGCCATCACCGAGATCGCCGGCCACCTGACCTTCACCCCCAACACCGTCACCGCCTGGTACTGGCTGCCCGAGGTGCGCTGGGCGTTCCGGCCGGACGCCGAACGGGAGGCGCTGCTCTCGGCGATCTCCGAGCAGTACGCCGGCCTGGCCGGCTTCCGCCTGCACCTGCGGCGCACCACGCGGCCCTTCCCGGCCGACGAGTGGGCCCGCATCATCGACGCGCACACCGCCGCGCCGCTGCCCGACGTGCCCGGCACCGCCGGCTGGGGCGACCACCTCGTGGCCGCGCAGCGGCACCTGCTCTCGGTCAACCACGCCGAGGGGCAGACCTACCTCGGCGTAACCTTCGCTCGGCGCGCCCTCGGCGACTCGCTCACCGAACGGCTGCTGCGCACCTTCGGCCGGGGCGTCGCCGAGGGCGAGCGCCGCAAGCTCGGCCGCACCGTCGAGCAGTTCGACGAGGTGCTGGGCGCATTCGGCATGCGCGGCCGGCGGGTCACGGCACAGGAACTGGAGTGGCTGCTCTACCGCTCGGTGGCGCTCTGCATGGCGCCGCCCGGTCAGCTCTCCCCGCTCACCGACGGGCAGTGGGAACGCGGCGACCTGCTCGCCCTCACTGAGCAGGTCGAGCGCTACCGCACCCCGTACGGCTCGACGGTCAAGCTGGTCAACCGGATGACCGGCGAGGAACGGCACGTCGCCGTGCTGGCGGTCGGCCGGATGGAGCCCCTGGAGATCCCCGAGCGGCACGAGCCCTGGCTGCACTTCCACGAGCGGCTGCCGTGGCCGATGGAGCTCTCCACCCGCGTCGACATCCTCGGCTCCGGCGACTCCTTCCGTAACCTGGAGCACCGGCTGCGGATGATCCGCTCCCAGCAGCTCGACTACGCGGAACACGGCATCGACGCCCCGCCCGAGCTGGAGCGGCTGGCCAAGCGCGCCCTGGTCATCGGCGACGAGATGACCACCGGGCTGCCGGTCGACTCCGCCCGCGCGCACGGCTGGCACCGGATCGCCGTCGGCGGCCGCAACCGCGAGGAGTGCCTGGAGCGGGCCCGCCGGCTGATCCAGCTCTACTCCCGCGAGCTGCGGATCTCGCTGCAACACCCGAAGAACCAGGACTGGCTGGCCCGCGAGTTCATCCCCGGCGAGCCGATCGCCAACACCGGCTACGTCCGGCGGATGCCGGTCAACCTGCTCGCCGCCGCGCTCCCCCAGGCCGCCTCCACCGTCGGCGACCGGCGCGGCGACCTCATCGGGCGCACCGCCGGCACCTGCCGTCGGCCGGTCTTCCTCGACCTGCACTTCCCGATGGAAGTACGCGAACGCTCCGGGCTCGCCGTCTTCGTCGCCGAACCGGGCGGCGGCAAGTCCACCCTGCTCGGCGCACTCGGCTACCTCGCGGCCCGACGCGGGGTCCAGGTGACGCTGCTCGACCCGTCCGGCCCGCTCGCCCGGCTCTGCGCCATGCCGGAACTGCGGCCGTACGCGCGGGTGCTGAACCTGACCGGCTCCGAGCACGGCACCCTGGCCCCGTACTCGCTCATCCCGACGCCGCTGCGCAGCGAGTTCGGCACCGGGGCCTCGGGCGACCGGGAGTTCGAGATCGCGGTCTCCAACGCCCGCGCCGAGCGGCGGATGCTGGTGCAGGACATCTGCATGATGCTGGTGCCCCCGCAGGTCGCCCGGGAGGCGTCCACCGCCACCCTCTTCCGGCACGCCGTACGCCAGGTGCCGGCGGAGGAGACCTCCACCCTGGACGACGTGGTCGCCTGCCTCAGCCAGCTCGACGACGACGCCGGCAAGGAACTGGCCAACCTGCTGCTCGACACCGCCGAGATGCCGCTGGCCATGCTCTTCTTCGGCCGCCCGCCGGAGGGACTGCTCGGCGCGGACGCCGCCCTCACCGTGATCACCATGGCCGGGCTGCGACTGCCCGACCTGAAGATCGAGCGGGAGTACTGGTCCGCCGAGGAGGCGCTGGCCCTGCCGATGCTGCACACCGCGCACCGGCTCGCCGTACGCCGCTGCTACGGCGGCTCGATGTCGTCGCGGAAGCTGGTCGGCCTGGACGAGGCGCACTTCATGGAGGGGTGGCGCTCCGGACGGTCGTTCCTGGTCCGGCTCGCGCGCGACTCCCGCAAGTGGAACCTCGCCGCGCTGGTCGCCTCGCAGAACCCGCGGGACATCCTCGGCCTCGACGTGCAGAACCTGGTCTCGACCGTCTTCGTCGGCCGGATCGCCGAGGACGCGGAGATCGCCTCCGAAGCGCTCCGCCTGCTGCGGGTGCCGGTCAACGACGGCTACGAGGCCACCCTGGCCTCCCTCTCCACCGCCGACGCCACCAGTTCGAGCCGGCTCGGCTTCCGGGAATTCGTCATGCGGGACGTCGACGGCCGGGTGCAGAAGGTCCGGGTCGACGTCTCGTACGTCGACGGGCTGCTGGACCACCTCGACACCACCCCCGCCGCGATCGCCACGGCGGCCGGGGTGCTGCCGGCAATCCTGCCGAACATGGAGGCGTGACATGGCGCGGGCCCGGGCACGGTTGGCG
Organism: Micromonospora sp. DT46; assembly: GCF_049841735.1. Classification (NCBI taxonomy): domain Bacteria; kingdom Bacillati; phylum Actinomycetota; class Actinomycetes; order Micromonosporales; family Micromonosporaceae; genus Micromonospora; species Micromonospora sp. DT46. The sequence goes on from NZ_JBNCKW010000002.1 coordinate 741,756, forward strand.
GCGTTCCTGCTCGCGCTCGGCGTACTCGCCGGGGCCACGATCGGCTGGCCGGCCGTCGGCGCCATGGCGGCCGCCCCCGCACCGCTGACCGCCCAGGCGAAGGCCGAGCTCTGCACCACGCCGGAGTGGCAGGCCGACTTCCGCGCCTGCGTCGCCAAACTGAAGGACGTGTCAGCAGCCCGGGCAGAGTGTCTCGAGCCACCAACGCCTGGCGCTCCCGATGCAGGTCTGGCTGGCTGGTTCGCCAGCTCGCCGCCCGAAGCAACTACCGGCGTCACCGGCAGATACAGCCTCTATGGATACGCCGGGTACAGCTACACGACGTACGACATCGGTTGCGCCTCCACAGTCCTCCACCCGGATTACAAGTTCACGACCACCGTCGCAAACGGCGAATTCATGATTGCCACTGCGGTGATCGGCGCTTCCAACGCCCTGCGGGAACGCGCCTGGGACCCGCGCTCGATGTGGGGCTGGGCCGATCCGCTGGTGGACCAGGCGACCAAGGCCGTCTATCAGAAGGTGTTCAGCGTCTTCGGGATCGTCACCCTCTGCGTGGTCGGCCTGTACCTGCTCTGGCGCTCCCGCCAGTCGGACATGAGCAACGCGATGACCACGGCGGGCTGGGCCCTGCTGGTGATGGTGGCGGTGACCGCCCTGGCTGCCTGGCCGGTCAAGTCGGCCAACATCGCCGACGGCACCCTCGTCACCACCCTGGGCGTGGTACACGACGCCGTGGGGCCACAGATGAAGGAGCCTGGTCCAGGCCGGTGCATCGATCCAAACCCGGAACGGTGCAAGGACAACCGTAAGCCCGCCGTCCGAGCCAGCGACACCGCCACCGAATCCATGCTGTACCGGAACTGGTTGCGGGGAGTCCTTGGATCGGCGGACAGCGAGACTGCTAAGAAATACGGTCAGGCCCTGTACGACGCCCGGTCGTTGACCTGGGGCGAGGCGCAGTCGATCCGCGCCAATCCGGCGACACGTCGAGCCACCATCGAGGCGAAGCAACAGCAGTGGATGAAGGTTGCTGAGCAGATCAAGGAGGAAGACCCGGAGGCGTACGAGTACCTCCAGGGCGTCCGGGACATGGACCGGGTGGGTGCCGGATTCATCGCCGTACTGGCCGCGGTTCTCTTCGCGATGTTCGACCTGACCGCCTCGCTGCTCGTGCTGCTGGGCTTCCTGATCTTCCGCTGGGCGGTGATCGCCGCGCCGATCCTGGGCACGGTGGGCCTGATGCGGCCGGCCAGCGCCGGGTTGCGGCGGTTGGCGAACGCGGTGGTCGCCGCCGTCTTCAACATCGCCATCTTCGGCACCGGTGCCGCCATCTATCTCTTCGCGGTCGACCTCATCATGAGCACGCCGACCCTGCCCGGCTGGCTCCAGGTGGTGCTGGTATGGCTCTGCGGTGTGGTCGGCTGGCTATTGCTGCGTCCCTATCGACGGATCACCCAGCTGGGCGGCAAGGACAGCAGCGAGGCGGTCAGCTCGGCTGGCTCGTGGCACCGGCGATTCTTCCGGGACATGCGCACCGCCGCCCGGCTCGACGTCGCTGAACCCGGCGGCACGGCCGAGCCGGCGATGGGCCGGCGTCGGGCTGTCGTGGCGGAGCAGCCCACCCTCCGGCCCGAGGCCCGGCGGGAGGATCCAGCGCACGCCGCCACCCGCGGTGGGCATGCCGCCAAACCCGGCGGGGAGGAGCGGCAGCGGCCCGACGGCCGCGAGTCGGCCGCCGAGAAGGGGGCGCCCTCCGAGGAAAAGGATGCCTCCCGCCCGGTCGCCCCTCGACCCCGGCGGCGGCAGCCGGCCACCTGGACGGAGCCGGACGTGCCGGACGAGAACCCCTCGTTCGTCATCTACCGTCCCGGGTCCACGGACCGCGAGCCTGACCGGCCCACTCCCCGGATCCGCTCAGAGGCGCGGTGAGCGCGGTGCGGCGGGCGATCGAATTCCTGGTGACCCGGGTCCTCCGGTCCCGGTTCGGCGTCGCCATCGGCATCGCCGTCCTCGTGTTCGGGATCATCGGAGCGGCACGGCTGGTCTCCGGGCCCGGTGACCCCACCTCCGGGCTCAGCAACCGCCCCAACCAACCGATCACCACGGTCGACCCGACCGCCGGCGACGACGGGGCGTTCTCCACGGGCGCTCCCCCCTCCCCCGTCACCCGCCCCGGCGAACTGACGCCCGAGCAGACCGCCGAACGCTTCGTCGCCGCCTGGCTCGGCAAGCCGGGCACCACGGCGGAGCAGTGGCAGGAGGGCCTACGTCCCCTCTCCACCCCGGTGCTGACCGACAAGCTGGCCGGCGCCGACCCGTCCGGGGTGCCGACCGGTCAGGTCGACGGCGACGTCACTCTCCGGTCCCGGGCCGAGAACTTCGTCGAGGTGCTGGTTCCGCTCGACACGGGTCAGCTCCGCCTCGAACTCGTGGCGCCCGACGGGCGATGGCTGGTGGATGCCGTGGACTGGGAGCAGAAATGAGCGACGGGACGCGACCGCGCGGTCGGCAGCTCCGACTCGGCGCACTGGCCGCCGCGTTGACGGCGACGCTCGCCCTGCTCTGCTGCACCGGCGGTGCTGGGGCCTTCTTCCTCACGGAACTGGGTGGCGAGGCGGGCAGCGGTATGAAGTTCGCCAGTCAGGACTGTAAGGAGGAATCCCAGGTAAACGTGGTGGGCGACATGCCCCGGATATCCCAGTACGGCGAGCGTCAGCTCCGCAATGCCGCGAGGATCATCAAGGTAGGGCAGGAGATGAAGGTGCCACCCCGCGGGTGGGTAATCGCTGTGGCGACCGCCATGCAGGAATCCAGACTTCTCAACCTGGCTAACCGGACCGTCGCCGAGTCCGGGAATCTGCCGAACGAAGGAATTGGTGCCGACCACGACTCGGTCGGTCTCTTTCAGCAGCGAGCCGGCTGGGGCACCGTGGCGCAGCGGATGACGCCCGAGTACGCCTCCCGGAAGTTCTACGAGAAGCTGGTCAAGGTGCAGGGCTGGGAGACGATGCCGCTCACCCGGGCCGCGCAGGCCGTGCAGATCAGCGCCTTCCCGGACGCGTACGCCAAACACGAGGACGTGGCCAGCCAGATCGTCAACGCGCTGGCCGGCGGAGCTGCCCGGATCGCGCTGATCGACGGTAGGAAGGCCTGCGACCGCGCCGCCGGAGGACAGATCGCCGCCTCCGGCTGGACGGCTCCCATCCCCGGCGGCGTCGGCTCGGGCTTCCAGACGGCGAGCCGTCCCACGCACAACGGGGTCGACATCGCCGCGCCGAAGGGCACCGATATCCGGGTAGCGGCCACCGGACGCGTCCTGATCTCCCGGTGCGACCCGGACAAGAGCGGCCGGCGCACATGCAACGTCGACGGCTGGCCGAACAAGGGCGGCTGTGGCTGGTTCGTCGACGTCCTGCACGCCGGTGGGTTCATCACCCGCTACTGCCACATGGTCAGCAAGCCCCGGGTCAAGGTCGGCCAACTCGTCGAGGCCGGTACGGTCATCGGCGAGGTGGGCAGCAGCGGCAACTCCTCCGGCCCGCACCTGCACTTCGAGGTGCACGAGGATGAGGACCGGAGCAGCCGCGGCGCCATCGATCCGGTGCCCTTCATGCGCTCGCGTGGCGCGCCACTCAAGGGCGCGGGATGAGACGCTCGCCGTCATGAGCGACCCGCTTCCCGACCCGTTCGCCGACCATCCGGACTGGGCGCCCCGACCGCCCCGGCCGATCGAGATCGTGCCGGCCACCGGACGCGTCGAGCTGCGTGGGCAGCGCGTGCTGGTCGGCCTGCCCGGGCTGGGCTGGCGCGCTGATCTTCGGGCCGACGACCGGGTGGTACAGGGCAGTCGAACCTACGTGCCGGTCATCCCCGAGCACGAGTGGTACAGGGCGGAGTTCGACCAGGTAGAGGTCTTCGCCCCGCTGGTCCCGGTCGAGCGGGTGTGGGTGGAGACGGTGGGAGCCCGGCGACCGGACGCGTCGATGGATCGCGAGACGGGCGTCCGCCTGGTCTCGCTGGACGCCCCGCCGCACCGCGCCCCGACCCCGGTCTTCGAGTCGCACGCCGTCACGGGCCGCCGAGTGGTGCACGTCGTCGACTCCGTCGAGCACCGGGACCTGCGAGCCGTCACCGAGACCTACTCCGGCGCGGAGGGCGACATCTGCGTCCGGGTTGCGCCGGAGGTGGAGTGGTACCGCTGGGCCTGGCGAGGCCAGTCACCCACCACACTGGAGGTTCCAGTGCATCTGCTCTGGATTGAGTGAGGACTCAACTCTCCGGCGTTCCGGCGCAGACCCGCCACCCGTCTTTGTCCTGTGCCTCGAAGCGCCAAGGGTCGGTCAGGCTCTGTTGCACCCCGTCTACGGTGGCGCTACGACGAATGACGGCCGTCACCGTGGCCGCTGATGAGCCGTTCATGACCACTACGATGTTCTCGATATTGATCGAAAAGCTTGTACCGAGTTCCCGTTCACGTCGCTCGATCTGAGTCCGCAGATCCTCGATCGACTGTAGTGGGCCGGCGCAGGTGAAGAGCAGAGCTCGATTCTGGTCACGCGAAACAAGCGCGGCCTGCAAGTAGCTGACGACAGCAACGTCCGGCGATCCACGGTCCGGGGCCGCAGCCCGGTTGTAGAGCACGAATCCGGCGGCCACTCCGCCGAGGCAGAGTGCCGCGACAACGCTCGCGACCACGGTGACCATGGTGCGCAGCCGCCGCCGTGGCCGCTCCGGCACCGGGGCCGGCGAGGGCGGCGCCAGGTGGTCGGAGGGGGGCCGTTGCGCCGGTACGCGGGAGACCTGGGAACCGGCGGGGGGCTGCACTGATTCCACCCTCTGAGGCTAGCGGCTGGACGCGGTAGACCCAATGCCCCAGATCCAGCGGATCGTGACGGACCACTCCCCATCGGTGAGATCCACGACATCCCCGGCGCAGTGCCGCCGCGCATCCCGGACGAGTCGGCCCGGCTGGGTTACGGTCTCTGCGCGGGGAGGGGTTGTCGACCTCGGGCGGAGGGGGTGGACGCGGTGGCCGGTCCGAAGGCACGCACCAACCGCGCCGCCGCACTGCACCGGCGGGCCGCCGCCACCGCGACCGCCGCCGCGAGCGTCCTCGACGACACCCGGCCCGTTCCCGCCGACCAGCGCCGCCAGTACGAGTTGGCCGACCGCCTCCGGTCCGCGGCGGCGGTGCTGGCCCCCGGCTGGGCGGGCGCTCCCCTGGAGACGGTGGCACCGGCCACACCGGCCGGTGAGGGGCCGCCTCCCTTCGTCCGGGTCGGTACGGCGGCACCGCTGGACGACGCCCGGTTCCCCGCGCTGGTGCCGTTGCTCGGCACGGGTCACCTCTCGGTGGACGTGGACGCCCGGGATCCCCGGGTGGCGGGGCTGCTGCGGGGCGTACTGCTGCGGCTGTTGGCGGCGACCCCGGCCGGGGCGCTGCTGGTCCGCGCGGTGGACGCGACCGGCTCGGCCCTCGCGCCGTTCGCGCCGCTCGCGGACGCGGGCCTGCTGCCGCCCCCGGCGGTGGACGTGGCCGGGCTGCGGGCCGTGCTCACCGAGGCCGAGCAGTGGGTGACCCCGGGGTCGAGCGGGCGACGCCGGCACGACCGGACGCTACTGCTGGTGATCGCCGCGCTGCCCGAGTCGACCGGTCCCACCGACCTGGCCCGGATCGAGGCCCTGGCCGAGCCGGGCCGGTCCGCAGGGCTGCACCTCGTGGTGGCGGGCTGGCCCCCGGCAGGCGACCGGAAGCCGCTGCCGCGCGCGACGGCGCTGGCGGTCCGGACCGCGTACGCGCTGCTGGGTGACCCGCCGGGCGGGTCGTTCGCCGGCCCGGGCGCCGAGCCGCCGGGCGGGCTGAACTCGCCGGTCTTCATCGAGGCGGATCCGCCGGCCGAACTCGTCGATGCGGTCTGCCATCGGCTGGCCGCGCAGGTGGAGGCGGGTTCCCGGCTGGCGCTGACCGACCTGCTGCCGGCGGCCGACGAGGAGCTGTGGACGGCGAGCGGGGTGGGCGGGCTGACCACGACCGTCGGGGACGCCGGTGGCCGTCCCGTGTCGCTCGGCTTCACGGAGCTGACGCCGCACTGGCTGGTCAGCGGCCGCTCGGGCACGGGTCGCTCCACGTTCCTCACCACCGCGCTGCTCGGCCTGACCGCCAGGTACGGCCCCGAGGAGCTGGCTCTCTACCTGGCGGATCTCGCCGACGCCGAGTCCTTCGTGGAGTTCCTCCAGACCGAGCGGGACCGGTCGTGGATCCCGCAGGTGCGGGCCGCCGCGATGGCCGCCGACCGGGAGTACGTGCTGAGCCTGCTGGACGAGCTGGTGGCGGAGGTACGCCGGCGCGAGGAGGCGGGCGCCCGGGCCGGCGGGCAGCGCTTCGCCGAGCTGCGGCAGCACCAAGCCATGCCCCGGATCGTGTGTGTGCTCGACAATCTCCCGTTGCTCTTCGCCGAGCGGGACCGGCTGGCCGCCGACGCCACCGCCCGGCTGGACGCGCTGGCCCGGACCGGGCGCGCGTACGGGGTGCACCTGGTGCTGGCCGGCGAGGGCGACCTGGGGTTGGGCTCACGTACGGACCGGGACTCGGTGCTGGGGCAGTTCCCGGTGCGGGTGGCGCTGCCCGGTGGGGGCGCCGTGCTGGAGCCGACGAACGACTCTGCCGCCGGGCTGCCGGTGGGCAGCGCGGTGGTGAACACCGCAGGCGGGCTCGGCGGGCCCCGGGGCGCGATCCGGGGGCACGAGCGGATGGTCCGGTTCCCGGATCCGCAGGACCACCCCGACACGGTGGAGGCGCTGCGGCACCGGCTCTGGTCGGCCCGCCCGGAGGGGGCCACCCCGCCGGTGGTCTTCGCCGGCTACGCCCGCCCGCTCCTGCGCAACGATCCCCGGCACCGGGCCGCGCTCGCTGGGCAGGCGCCCGGTCCCGCCGCCCTGCTGGGTCGGGCGGTGGACGTGCCCCGGAGCACCGTCGCCGTGTCGCTCGGGCCGGCTCCGGGGCGGAACCTGGCCGTGCTCGGTCCCGGGCCGGAGGCGGCCCGGCTGCTGGTCACCGCGGCGCGCAGCGTGGCGGTGCACCACGCGCCGGGGGCCGCCCGCTTCGTGCTCGCCGCGCCGGACGAGGAGTGCCGGCCGGTGGCCGAGGCGTTGGCGACCGAGCTGGCCGGGCGGCATCCGGTGGACATAGTGGACCTGACCGGCCTGCTCGCCGCCGTGGACGACGCCGTGCCGGCCTACCTGGTGGTCTTCGGGCTGGACGTGCCGACCCCGGAGCAGCTGCCTCCGGAGCGGCTGCGCGCGCGGCTGCTGGAGGGCCCGCCCGCCGGCCGGCACCTGCTGGGCCGCTGGCGAACGGTGCCGTCGTTCGCGGCGCTGCTCGAACCCGAGGGCGAGGTGGACAAGCTCGCCGCCGTGGCCGTGGTGGACCTGCCGGGTGCGCAGCTGACGTCGGTCTTCGGGCGGCAGGTGCAGTGGCGGCCCCGCCCCGGCCGGGCGGTGCTCTGGGACGGTCCCGGCGAGCAGGGCACCGTGCTGGTCCCGTTCGGCGAGGAGGGGGAGCCCGGATGACCCGTGGCGGGGCACGGACCACGACGGGGCACGCCGCGCCGGGGCGGCAGCGTTCCGGCGCCGACCCGACGCCGGAACGCGCCGACACGGCCGGGCAGGCGGAGAGCGTCGGGGGCGTCGACCCGGTGCGGGCCGCGTGGACCGAGTACCTCGCCGCCGCCCGCCAGCTCGACGGGGTACGCCGCGACGCGGCCACCGCCGCCGGCGAGCAGGCCCGGTCGGTGCAGGCCGCCCGCGAGGAACTGACCGCCGTACGCACCCGGCTGGCGTCGCAGGAGGCCCGGCTGCACGAGCGGGGCGTACCGCCGATCTCGCTGGTCCCGACGCCGCCGGAGCTGACCGAGGCGACCCGGGCGATGGCGGGCGGGCCGGCGGCGGTGCTGGCCGCACTGCGCACCGCCCGGGGCCGGGCGGACGCCGCGGACGCGACGCTCGCCGCGCGTGGGCTGCCCCGCCTGGCCGCCTGGCCGCCGCGCCTGCGGAACCTGCTGGTGTACGGGCCGCTGGCGCTGCTGGTGCCGGCGATCCAGCTGGTGTTGTTCGTGACGACCGGCACCGGGGCGGCGAGCGTGGCCGCGCTGGTCTGCGGGCTGCCGATGCCGGCGGTGGCGTTCGTGGCGGGCTGGATCGGCGTCGGGCGGCTCTTTCCGCCGCCGGCGGGTGGCCGGGTGGAGCGCACGGCCCGGCTCGGCGCCCTGGTGTGCCTGGTCCCGGCGGTACTGGTCAGCGCGGGCCTGTTGCTCGCGATGCTGGCCGGCTGACGCGCGACGGCCGGCCGACCCGGGTGTGGGTTCGGCCGGCCGGTCTGTCGCAATCAGCGGGGGATGATCAGCGCCATCGCCTCGGCGCGCGACTTGGCGTCGCGCTGGAGGGTGCCCCGTACGGCCGAGGTGATGGTCTTGGCACCCGACTTCTGGATGCCGCGCATCGCCATGCACATGTGCTCGCATTCGAGCACCACCACCACGCCGCGCGGCGCGAGCCGCTCCATCAGCAGGTCGGCGATCTGCGAGGTGAGCCGCTCCTGGACCTGCGGCCGGCGGGCGAAGACCTCGACCAGCCGGGCCAGCTTCGACAGGCCGGTGATCCGGCCGTCCGGCCCGGGAATGTAGCCGATGTGGGCGCTGCCGCGGAACGGCAGCAGGTGGTGCTCGCACAGGCTCATCACGTCGATGTCCCGGACGAGCACCAGCTCCTCGTGGTTGGCCTCGAAGGTGGTGCTGAGCACCTGGGCCGGGTCGACCCGGAGGCCGGCGAAGAGTTCGGCGTACGCCCGGGCGACCCGGGCCGGCGTCTGCTGGAGCCCGTCGCGGTCCGGGTCCTCCCCGACGGCGATGAGGATCTCGCGGACCGCCTTCTCGATCCGCCCGAGGTCCATGGTCTCCTCGACGGGCCGACCGGTGAGCTTGCCGCTGATCAGGCGCGCGGCGACGTAGTCGAGGGTGTCGTCGCCGTCCGGCTCGGTCGCGGAGACGGCCAGTCCCCGGTGCTCCCGGGAACTGGCCGTCGGGTCCGTGCTCAGTGCGTACCGTCCGAGTTGTTGGAGTTGTTCGAGGTGCCGCCGCCCACCGTCGCCTGGGCGCCGTCGGCCTGGGCCTGCACCTTGAGCGCGTCCTTCTCCGCCGGCGTGAGCACGGGCGGCTCGGTGGAGGGCTGGCGCTTGCCGAAGCCGTTGTACGGCGCCATCGGCGGCCGCTTGGCCACCCGGGCGCAGATCCGGGCCATGTCGGCGGTGGAGAGGGTCTCCTTCTCCATCAGCTCCAGCACGATGTTGTCCAGGACGTCCCGGTATTCCACCAGGATCTCCCAGGCCTCGTCGTGGGCCAGCTCGATCAGCGCCCGCATCTCGCCGTCGATCTCGGCGGCGACGACGTCGGAGTAGTCCCGCTCGTGGCCCATGTTGCGGCCGAGGAACGGCTCGTCGCCGCTGGTGCCGTACTTGATCGCGCCGAGCTTGGAGCTCATGCCGTACTGCGTGATCATCGCGCGGGCCAGCTGGGTGGCCTTCTCGATGTCGTTGCCGGCGCCGGTGGTCGGCTCGTGGAAGACCAGTTCCTCGGCGGCCCGGCCACCCAGCGCGTACGCCAGGGTGTCGACCATCTCGGCGCGGGTCTGGGTGTACTTGTCCTCGGTGGGCAGGACCAGGGTGTGGCCCAGCGACCGACCGCGGGACAGGATCGTCACCTTGTGCACCGGCGCGGCGTGCGGCAGCGCCCAGGCGACCAGCGCGTGCCCACCCTCGTGGTACGCGGTGATCTTCTTCTCCTGGTCGCTCATCACCCGGGTGCGGCGCTGCGGACCGGCGATCACCCGGTCGATCGACTCCTCCAGGGAGTCGTTGCTGATCGCCCGCTGGTCCTTGCGGGCGGTGAGCAGCGCGGACTCGTTGATCACGTTGGCCAGGTCGGCACCGCTGAAGCCCGGGGTACGCCGGGCCACCGCGTCGAGGTCGACGTCGGGGGTGAACGGCTTGCCCTTGGCGTGCACCCGCAGGATCGCCTTGCGGCCCTCCATGTCGGGGGCGTCCACCGGGATCTGCCGGTCGAAGCGGCCCGGGCGCAGCAGCGCCGGGTCGAGGATGTCCGGCCGGTTGGTGGCGGCGATCAGGATGACCCCGCCCTTGGTGTCGAAGCCGTCCATCTCGACGAGCAGCTGGTTGAGGGTCTGCTCGCGCTCGTCGTGACCGCCGCCCATGCCGGCGCCGCGGTGGCGGCCGACGGCGTCGATCTCGTCGACGAAGACGATGGCCGGGGCGTTCGCCTTGGCCTGCTCGAAGAGGTCGCGGACCCGGCTGGCGCCGACACCGACGAACATCTCCACGAAGTCCGAGCCGGAGATCGAGTAGAAGGGCACCCCGGCCTCGCCGGCGACGGCGCGGGCCAGCAGCGTCTTACCGGTGCCGGGCGGGCCGAAGAGCAGGACGCCCTTCGGGATCTTGGCGCCCAGGGCCTGGTACTTCGCCGGGTTCTGCAGGAAGTCCTTGATCTCGTGCAGCTCCTCGACGGCCTCCTCGGCGCCGGCCACGTCCGCGAACGTGGTCTTCGGCGTGTCCTTGGTGATCATCTTCGCCTTGGACTTGCCGAAGTTGAGCACCCGGGAGCCGCCGCCCTGCATCTGCGACATGAAGAAGAGCAGCAGGAGCACCAGCAGGGCGATCGGGAGCAGGTTGACCAGCAGGCTCACCCAGATGCTGTCGGACGACACCTCGACGTTGGCCGGGCCGGTGACCCGGTTGTTCGCCTTGGCCTCGAGGACCTCGTTCCAGACCTCGTCGCCGACCTCGTAGGGGAACTGCGCCTCGATCCGGTCGGTGTCGGTGTCACCGAACTTGGCCTTGTCCTTCAGGTCGAGCCGGAGCGTCTGCTCCTTGTCCTGGAAGACGACCTTGTCGATGCCGCCCTTGTTGAGCTGGTCGAGCGCAATGGAAGTGTCCACCCGGTGGTAGCTGGGACCAGCGGTGAACAGTTGACTGAGCACAACGGCGCCGAGGATGACCAGGATGATCCAGACCACCGGTCGGCGGAAGAAACGCGTACGTTCCATGCTGTTGTCGAGCGCCGAGGCGCCCGCATCCTCCTGATCGACGTCCTGACCGTCTGATGGTGTCGCCGCCTGTGGCGGCGGCCGGAGCCGCCGTGCGGGCCGGCTCGACCCCGAGGCACGAAACTGCCGCGCCGCGGTCATTCGACGGTACACCGTGCACGCGAGGAGTGAGCTTGCGAGCCCCGCAGTCGCGCACAAAGGGAACAGCTGTGCGCGCACCGAGCGAGCTTGCGAACCCCGACATCGCGCACGATCCGATCATCGTGCGCGCGTGGAGCGCGCTTGCGAGCCCAACAATTACGCGTAGGGCGAACCGGGTCCAGCCGGCGTGACGGGAGCTCCGCGCCCGGCCTCCCGTCCGCCCGGTCCCGCGGTTCGAGGGGTCGGGCGTGGAGGATGCCTCCACGCCACCGGCCTCTACCGTAGTCCGAATCGCTGAGAGCCCGCTGAACGTCCGCTCGACCGGTGCCGATGTGACCGGGCCGGCGAGGGCTCAGGTGCGGGCGTACACCTCAGGCTTGAGCACCCCGACGTAGGGCAGCTCGCGGTAGCGCTCGCCGAAGTCGAGGCCGTAGCCGACGACGAACTCGGTCGGGATGTCGAAGCCGACGTACTTCACCGGCACCGGCACCTTGACCGCGTCCGGCTTGCGGAACAGCGCCACCACCTCGACGCTCGCGGCCGAGCGGGACTCCAGGTAGCGCAGCAGCCAGGACAGGGTCAGGCCGGAGTCGACGATGTCCTCGACCACGACCACGTGCCGGCCGGCGATGTCCCGGTCGAGGTCCTTGAGGATGCGGACCACGCCGGAGGAGGTGGTGCCCTGGCCGTAGGAGGAGATGGCCATGAAGTCCAGCTCGGCGGGCGGCCCGCTGCGGCCCAGCGCCCGGGCGAAGTCGGCCATGAACATCACCGCGCCCTTGAGGACGCAGACCAGCAGGAGCCCGTCATCGACGTCGGCGTAGTCCGCCGACACCTGCTTGGCGAGTTCCGCGGTCTTCTCGCGGATCTGCGCCTCGGAGATGATCACGTGGTCGATGTCGGCGTCGTACCAGGAGCCGTCAGCCATGGCTCCTAGCCTGCCGTACGCCGGATGGCCTCCGTCGGCGGGGCCGCCCCTTCTGGGCGCGGTCCCACCCCGGACGAACCCTGACGAAGGCCGCGAACCACCTCAGCAGGCACGCGACCGCCAGCGGCGACCGTCGTCGGACGGCTTCCAGTCGGCCGAGTCCCGGCTGTCGACGGTGAGGCCGGCGGCCGAGGCCAGGGCCAGGAGGACGAAGAAGAAGAGGAAGAGCAGGATCTCCATGGCGGCGCTCGCTTTCGCATGGTTGCTGTCGGTTTCGCCGCCGGTGCGCACCGGACTGGAACCAGTCTCCGCCGGCCACCGCCACCCGGACAGTGGCAGGAATGCCACGCACCCTCGATTTCCTGCCACCCGTGCGGTTACCCTCGTCACATGCTCAGATCGGTCGCCGTCCTCGCCCTGGACCAGGTCGCCACGTTCGAGCTCGGGGTCCTCGCCGAGGTCTTCGGGACCGACCGCACCGCCGACGGGTTCCCCGACCACCGCTTCCACGTGTGCAGCCCCGACGGGGCCCCGGTGCGCACCTCGTCGGGCTTCCACCTGACCCCGCACGCCGACCTCGGCCCGATGGAGGAGGCCGACCTGGTCGCCGTCCCGGCCCATCACGGCACCGTCGTGCCCGGCACGGTGCTCGCCGCGCTGCGCCGCGCCGCCGACCGGGGGGCGTACGTCTTCAGTGTCTGCTCCGGCGCGTTCGTGCTGGGCGAGGCCGGCCTGCTCGACGGCCGGGAGTGCACCACCCACTGGCGGTACGTCGACGAACTGCAACGCCGTCACCCGACCGCCAGGGTCCGCTGCAACTCGCTCTACGTGCAGGACGGCCGGCTGCTCACCAGCGCCGGCACGGCCGCCGGCATCGACGCCTGCCTGCACCTGATCCGCCAGGAGCACGGCTCGGCGACGGCCACCCGGCTGGCCCGCCGGATGGTGGTGCCCCCGCACCGCGACGGCGGACAGGCGCAGTACATCGAGGCACCCATCCCCGAGACCCCTGAGGCGCCGACGCTGGAGCCGGTGCTGGAATGGCTGATGGGGCACCTGGACCGCCCGGTCACCGTCGACGAGCTGGCCGCGCGGGCGGAGATGTCGCCGCGCACGTTTGCCCGGCGGTTCCGCGCCGAGACCGGCACCACGCCGCACGACTGGCTGACCAACCAGCGGGTGCTGCTGGCCCGGCGGCTGCTGGAGGAGACCGGGCTCAGCGTCGAGGCCGTCGCCGACCGGGCCGGCTTCGGCGACTCGGCGGCGCTGCGGCACCACTTCGCCCGCCGGGTCGGCGCCACGCCCCACACCTACCGGACCACGTTCCGCGAACGCGTGGAGGCCTGAGCCCCGGACCCGCGACGTCGGACCGCGGCACCGGAAGCGGGGCCGACGGCACGCCCGGGGCTCCGGTCACCAGCCGAGCATCCCCCCGCCCACCCGGGGCTCCGAGCCGACGACGTAGCCGCCGTCCGGCAGTCGCCAGATCGCCTGCCCGTGCCCGAAGACCCCCGTCTCCTCCGCGACGGCGATCTCGTGCCCCCGGGCCCGCAGCTCGTCGACCGCGGCCCGCCCCTCGGCGGTGGCGACCAGCTCCGACTCGACCAGCACCGACCGGCCGGCGTGCCAGTACCAGCGCGGTGCGTCCAGCGCCGCCTGCGGGTCGAGCCCGCCGTCCAGGGTCGCCGAGACGAGCTGCACGTGCCCCTGCGGCTGCATGTGCCCGCCCATCACCCCGAACGGGCCCACCGGCCGCCCATCGCGGGTGAGGAAGCCGGGGATGATCGTGTGGTAAGGCCGCTTCGCCGGCCCCACCACGTTGGGGTGGGCGGGGTCGAGGCGGAACCCGAGCCCCCGGTTCTGCAGGGCGAAGCCGTGCCCGGGCAGCACCACGCGGGAGCCGAACGCCAGGTAGGTCGACTGGATCAGGCTGACCATCATGCCGCCGGCGTCGGCGGTGCAGAGATAGACCGTGCCGCCGCGCTCCGGGTCGCCGGCCGTCGGCTCCCCCGCCCGCTCGCTGATCAGCGCGCGGCGGGCCGCCGCGTACGCCGGCGAGAGCAGCGCCTCCGTCGGCACCGGCACCCGCTCCGGGTCGGCGACGTGGGCGTGCGCGTCGGCGAAGCCGAGCTTCATCGCCTCGATCTGCCGGTGCAGCCGCTCGGCGAGCGGCAGCCCGGCGAGGTCGGCCCCGTCGAGGATGTGCAGCGCCAGCAGCGCCGCCAGGCCCTGCCCGTTGGGCGGCAACTCCCAGACCTCGTGGCCCCGGTAGCGGGCGGACACCGGGGTCACCCACGTCGAGGCGTGCCGGGCCAGGTCGTCGCCGGTGATCAGGCCGCCGGTGCGGGCCGCGTGCGCGGCCAGCGCCTCCGCGATCCCGCCCCGGTAGAAGTCCTCCGCCCCGGTGTCGGCGATCAGCCGCAGGGTCCGCGCCGCGTCCGGGTTGCGCCAGCGCTCCCCGGCCCGGGGCGCCCGGCCGCCGGGCGCGAACACGCGGTCGAACTCGGCGAACTCCGCGCCGGTCGGGCCGGGTGCGGCGAGCGCACGTGACCAGATCCCCGACACGCCGGGGGAGACCGGATGACCGTGCTCGGCGTAGCCGATCGCGTCGGCGAAGAGATCCGCGAAGGGCAGCGAGCCGAACCGGTCGTGCAGGTCGCGCCAACCAGCCGGGGCGCCGGGGACGGTCACCGGCAGCCAGCCCCGGGCGGGCATCGCCGGCCCGGCCCGCTGCGCGCCGCCCAGGGCGTCGACCGGGGCCGCGCCGGACCCCCCGGTCGCGGCGAGCACCAGCTCGCGGGTCAGGGCCGCCGGGGACCGGCCGGAGGCGTTGAGGCCGTGCAGCCGCTCGCCGTCCCAGACGATCGCGAACAGGTCACCGCCGATGTCGTTGGACGGGGGCTGCACCACGGTCAGGGTGATCGCGGTGGCGAGGGCCGCGTCGACGGCGTTGCCGCCGCGTCGCAGCACGGCCAGGCCGGCCGCCGCGGCCAGCGGCTGGCTCGTCGCCACCGCGCCGTGCGGCGCGAAGAGCGGCTGTCGGGGGTACGCCATGCGCCATGTCTACCGCCTCCCGGCGGATCCCGCGGCCCCGGAACCGGGCCCCGGGCCGACGGACCGGCGCCCGGGCCACGGGGTCACCGTCCGGCGGAGCGGATCAGCGGGAGCCGATGGCGGCGAGCCGGCCGTCGCGGCGCAGCACCCGCAGCCCGCCCGGCAGGTGCGCCGCCCCCTGCCCCCGCCAGCCGGTCACCAGCGTGTCCAGCGCGGTCACGTGCCGGTGCGACAGGGCGGCGGGTGAGGCGCCCAACTCCCGGGCCCAGGCGTGCAGCACCCGGCCGCGTACCGCCGGCGGGAGCTCGGCCAGCGCCCGCACCGCGAGCCCGCCGTCGGGATGGCGGACGTCGGCCAGCGCGGCGTCGGCCAGCTCGTCGAGGACGGCGTTGTCCGCCGCCACCAGCCGGGCGGTCCGGGCCAGGTTGTCCAGCACCCCCGGCCCGAGCGCGCGGACCAGGGCGGGCAGCAGGTCGGCCCGGACCCGGGCCCGGGCGTACGACGGATCGGCGTTGTGCGGGTCCTCCCAGGGGTTCAGCCCGAGCACCGCGCACGCCGTGCGGGTCTGCTCCCGGCCGACCTCCAGCAGCGGGCGCAGCAGCGGCACCCCGTCGAGGTCCCGTCGGGCGGGCATCCCGGCCAGCCCGCGCGGGCCGGCGCCCCGGGCGAGCGCGAGCAGCACGGTCTCCGCCTGGTCGTCGCGGGTGTGCCCGGTGAGCAGGGCCATCGCCCCGAGCCGGCCGGCCACCTCGGCGAGCGCCAGGTAGCGCGCCTCGCGGGCGGCCGCCTCGGGCCCGCCCGGGCGCCCGGCCACCTCCACCCGCACCGACTCGACCGGGGCCAGGCCGACCTCGCGGGCCCAGGTCACCACCGCCGCGGCCCGCCGCGCCGAGCCCTCCTGGAGGCCGTGGTCGACCGTCACCAGGCCGGCGGCGCGACCCAGCCGGGGCGCCACGAACGCGGTGGCGGCGGCCAGCGCGAGCGAGTCCGCGCCGCCCGAGCAGGCGACCAGCACCGGCCCTCCGGGCGGCAGGTCGGCCAGCGCCCGGCGGACCGCGACCCGGATCGCGGCCACCGGCGGAGCGAGCGCGGCCACGGGCGTACGGTCAGCCGGCGGTCGGGGCCGGGCCGACCGGCCCGTGCACCCGCGCCACCCAGGCGTCCGGGTCTCCCAGTTCCTCCAGCCGGGGCAGGGTGAGCGGCGAGTCGAAGATCTTGTTGAAGCCCGCCATGCCTACCCGGTCCACGACGCCGTGCACGAACTTGCGGCCCTCGGCGTACTGACGCATCTTGACCTCGATGCCGAGCAGCCGGCGGATGGCCTTCTCCAGCGGGTTGCCGGCCTCCCGGCGCCGGTTGAACGCCGCCCGGATCCGATCCACGCTCGGGACGACCTGCGGGCCGACGCCGTCCATGACGAACTCGGCGTGCCCCTCCAGCAGGGTCATCAGCGCGGTGAGCCGGTCCAGCACGGCCCGCTGCCCCGGGGTCTGGACGATGTCCAGCACGCTCGTGCGGCTCTCCGGGTCCTTCACCGCGTCCGAGAGCGTGGCGACGCCCCGGCGCAGCCGCTCCAGCAGGTGCTCGCCGCCGCTGGACGACGCGTCCACGAAGGCCTGCACCTCGCTGAGGAAGTACGCCCGCATCCACGGCACGGCGGTGAACTGGGTGCGGTGGGTCACCTCGTGCAGGCAGACCCAGAGCCGGAAGTCGCGCGGGTCGGCCCCGAGCTTGCGCTCCACCTCGACGATGTTCGGCGCGACCAGCAGCAACTGCCCCGGGTCGGCGGAGAAGACCTCGTACTGGCCGAGGACCCGGCCGGAGAGGTAGGCCAGCACGGTGCCGGCCTGTACGCCGGTGACCCGGGAGCCGATCGCCTCGGTCAGCGCGCTTGGCTGCTTGTCCTTGGTGAGCCGGCCGACCAGGGGGGTGATCACCTCGCGCAGCCCGGCGATGTTGGTCGCCGCCCAGTCCCGCCGGTCCACCACCCGCACGGGCGGGTGCGACACCTGCGAGCGGAGACCCGTGTAGTCCGCGACGTGCCCCGCCGCCTCGTCGGTCAACCGCCGCAGGTCACTGACCACGTCGGTGGCCTCGGTGTACGAAACCCGGGGGCCCGACTTGCTCAGCGCCCCCGCGGTCGCGGCGGCCAGATCCCAGTCCACGAACTGCGCCATGCACCCCACCGTACCCGCGCCGCGACACCCCGGCCCGGGCTCGCGCCCGGCGATCGACGCCGGTCCCGTCCGACGCGGTCCCCGTCCGGCCCCGGCACTACGTGACGCCGGTCCCGCTCAGGCCGGCACGCGCCGCCCGTCCCGCCAGGCGGCGGTCAGCGGCAGCCGCAGCCGGCCAGGGCGGCGCCGATCTGGTCCAGCGCCCCCCGGGCGGCCGTCAGCCCGTCGGGGGGCACCGCGTCGGTGAGCACGGCGAAGGTGAGCAGCCGACCGTCGGCAGTGCTGACCAGGCCGGCGACGGCGTGCACCTTGGTCAAGGTACCGGTCTTGGCCCGGACCACCCCGGCGCCGGCCTTCGTCGCCGCCGTCTCGTAGCGGTCGGCGAGGGTGCCGGACCAGTCGGCGACGGGCAGGCCGCCGAAGATCGCGGCCAGCTCGGGGCGGCTGCCGTCGCCGGCGAGCGCGATCAGGTCGGTGAGCAGCGAGGGGCTGATCCGGTTGCTGCGCGACAGGCCACTGCCGTCGGCGAGGGTGAGTTCGTCGGCCGGCAGGCCGAGCTCCCCGGCCACGGCGTCCATCGCCGCCCCGGCGCCGGCGAACGAGGCCGGCTGGTTGCGGGCCAACGCGACCTGCCGGGCCAGCGCCTCGGCGACGATGTTGTCGCTGTCGCTGATCATGATGTCGACCAGCCGGACCATCGGCAGCGACTCCACCCTGCCCAGCTCCGCGCCGGGCCCCGGGGCGGCCGCGGAGGTGGTGCCCGCGTCGGCCGCAGGGGTGGAGCCGGCGGGGGCGGTGCCGCGGGCGACCGCGCCGGCCGGCACGCCGAGCAGCCTGGCGAAGGCCCTGCCGGCCGCGAGGTCGGGCTGGGACACCCGCTCGGCCCAGTGGTTGCCGGCCGCCTCGTCCTTCTTCGCGCGGGTCACGTCGCTGCGGGCCCCGTCGGTCATCAGCGCCGAGATCGCCCCGCCGTAGCCGCCGGTGGGGATGTCGTCGTCCCAGCCCGGCTCGAAGAGCGGACCGGAGTAAAGGGACGAGTCGACCGTCACCTTCGTCGGCTTCGTGCCGCCGAGGGCGTCACGCGCCTGGTTGGCGAGGTCGTCCAGGCGAGCCGCGCCCGGGTAGAAGCCGTTCTTGTCGACCGCCAGCGTGGGGTCCCCGCCGCCGACGATCACCACCTCGCCCGGGGACGCGCCGGCCACCGCCCGGGTCGGGATGCGGTACGCCGGACCGCGCGCGGCGAGCACCGTGACCCCGGTGACCAGCTTGGTCACCGAGGCGGGCACCGTGCCGTCGTCCTCGCCCCGGCCGAAGAGCGGCTGGCCGGTGGTCACGTCGGCCACCGAGACGTGGACCCGGTCGCCGAGGGCGGGCACGCCGACGAGGGGGGCGAGCGCGGCGCGTACGCCCTCGGGGGTGGGCATCGGGGCGTTCGCGTCCACGCCGGCCAGCACCGCCACGGGCGCCGGTTCCGCCGCCGTCTCGGCGGCCCCCCGCTCGGCGGGCTCGGTGCCCAGCCAGTCCGCCACCGGTCCCGGACGGACCACGGCGATCCCGACGGCGGCCAGCACCAGCACGAGCACCGCAGCCAGCACGACGGGCAGGGTCCGGCGGCGGCGGGAGGCCGGCGCGGGCGACGCGTCGGGGCCGCCGGGGCCGGATGGACCACCGGGGCCGGATGGACCACCGGCGGGTCGGTTCGCGGCGGCGGCCCAGAGGTCGGTCGAGCCCGACGAGGCATCCGGACCGGCCGCGCCGGTCGGGCCCGTTGCGCCGGGCTGGCCGCCCGGACCGGCCGGGGCGCCCGGACCGGCCGGACCGGCCGAGGCGCCGGGACCCGTCGGACCGTCAGGACCGGTCGCGGCGTCGGCACCGGCCGGGGCGTCGTTGCCCGGGGACGGGACCCGCGTCACAGCAGGGTCGCCCGGGGACGCGGGCGGGTGGGGAAGGTAGGCGTCGGGCACCGGGAACCGCCCGGTCGCCTCGCCGGAAGCAGATCCCCCGGTACCCCGTCCAGCGTCGGCATCCGGACGGTAGTGTGAATCTTCCCTCCCCACGGCCCCCTCCTCGCCCCGTGAAAATCTGCTTGGGTGACACTACTTCGGTCCGAACACTATGCGGCGGCCGGAGCCCGCGGGTGGGCATTCACCCGTGCGGGAGCGGCGTGCCGCTGGTTTCCGTTGGCCAGCGTGGGCAAACGAGGGAGCGTGCAGATGGATTTCGACGTGACGGTTGAGATCCCCAAGGGTCACCGCAACAAGTACGAGGTCGACCACGCGACCGGCCGGATCCGGCTGGACCGTACCCTCTTCACCTCCACGCAGTACCCGGCCGACTACGGCTTCATCGAGGGGACACTGGGCGAGGACGGCGACCCGCTGGACGCGCTCGTGCTGGTCCCCGAGCCCACCTTCCCGGGCTGCCTGATCCGGTGCCGCACCATCGGCATGTTCCGGATGACGGACGAGAAGGGCGGCGACGACAAGGTCCTCTGCGTGCCCTACGAGGACCCGCGCCAGGAGCACCTGCGCGACATCCACCACCTCGGCGAGTTCGACCGGCTGGAGATCCAGCACTTCTTCGAGGTCTACAAGGACCTGGAGCCCGGCAAGTCGGTCGAGGGCGCCACGTGGGTGGGGCGGATCGAGGCCGAGGCGGAGATCGTGGCGTCGTACCAGCGCGCCCGGGACGCCGAGGCGCGCGGCGAGTCCACGCACTGACCCGGCACAGACCACCGACGGGCCCGGGGGCCGCTCAGCCGAGCAGCCCCCGGGCCCGTTCGTACAGGTCGAGCACCGCGCAGGCGACGGGCACCACCGACACCACCAGGGCGGTGTCGGTCAGGTCCGCGATCCGGCCGACGTACGGGGAGACCGGGCGGCGGGCGTACGTGGTGCCGGCGACCACCGCCACCAGGGCCAGCGCCAGCCCGCCGACGACCAGCGTGAGGCGGCCGGTCGGGCCGGAGCGGTCGACGAGCACGGCGCCCAGCACGGCGTACCCGGCGAGGCCGGCGACGACGGTCGACACCCGATGGCGCAGGGACACGAACAGCCGGGAGCGGAGCAACAGCACGGCCGCGGCCACCGCCACCAGCAGCCGGCCGGCCGTCCCGCCGGAGAGGCCCAGCACCACCGCGGCGGCGACCGCCAGCACGGCGTGCCCGAGCAGCATCCCGGTGAGCATCTCCTCGGTGCGGGCCACCGCCGCGTAGACCCGGTCCCGGTCCGGCAGGTCGCGGACCCGGTCGGCGTCGCCCGGCTCGCCGGTGGGCAGGGTGATCGGGGGCAGCGGCACCTTCCCGAGCCGGATGGCCAGCAGCGGCACCGCCCCCACGGCGAAGACCAGCACGCAGAGCAGAATCGCCGCCGTGCCGGCCGGGCTGAGCAGCAGTCCGCCGAGGGCCGCCAGCGCGCCCACGAACCCGGCGGTGGCGCCCGCCACGAAGACCCGCAGCCGGGTGGCGACGCCGACCAGCCCGAGCACCGACACCAGCAGCAGCGCCACCGACCCGGCGAGCAGCTCGGGCGCGCCGACCCAGCGCAGCCCCGGGACCGGCCCGACCGGATCGCCGGAGCTGACCGCCAGGGCGCCCGCCGCCGCCGCGTACGGCAGGGCGTAGCCGCCCAGGGTCGCGCCGGCGGCCCCGTCCGCGTGGGCACGGGACGCCACCACCCCGGCGAGGGTGAGCAGGAGCGCCACCACGGCGGCGGCCGGCCAGGCCGTCCCGTACGCCGGACCGCCGGCCGTCACGGCGAGCAGCCCGACGGCCAGCGGCACGGCGGCCCCGGCGAGGGCGGCGGCCCGGGTGGCGGCGGGTGACCACGCCCCGCCGCGCCGCCGGGCGCCGTCGGCGATCGCCTCGACCACGTCGTCGTACTCCAGCTCGGGCCACTGCGCGCGGGCCGGCACGAGGTGCAGCACCTCGCCGTCGCGGACCCCCTGCGGCAGCAGGGCCTGGGCGGTGGTCAGCACCGCGCCGTCGGTGCGCCGCAGCACCCAGCCGCCGTGCCGCTCGCCGTCGTCGGCGAGCCCCTCGCCGGCGTGCCGCAGCACCTCGGGCAGCAGCTCGGCCAGGGGCACCTGCTCGGGCAGTGCGACGTCGACCCGCCGCTGGGGGGCGCTGATGGTGACCCGGGCCAGCCCGATCGTCATCGACTGATCTCCATGTTCGGCGGGGTTGGTGGCTGCGCGGACGACAGGACTTTACCTACCATGAGCCAGGCTCGGGTTACCGAGCGCTGTCAGGAGGTCGAGTGTCCACTGTCGTCATCAAGCGGCCGCCCCGCCGACCGGCGCCGGAGATCCCGGTGGGTGAGCTGCCGGTGGACGCGCCGCCGGAGATCCCCGCCGTGGCCGGCGGGCGCTGGCAGCAGCTGCTCATGGTGCTGCCCATGCTCGGCGGCACCGTGGCGATGGCGATGATGTTCGGCCGCGGCGGGGGCGCCTACTCGTACGTGGTCGGCGGGATGTTCGGGCTCTCCTCGCTGGCCATGCTGGTGACCTCGTGGGGCAGCGCCTCCGGCACGCCGAAGAAGTCGGAGATGATGGCCGCCCGGCGGGACTACCTGCGGCACCTGACCGTGCTGCGGCGCCGGGTCCGGCAGACCGCCGGGCAGCAGCGTGCCGGGCTCTACTACCGGCACCCGGATCCCGGCCGGCTCTGGTCGACCGTCGACAGCCACCGGGTCTGGGAACGCCGCCCCACCGACCCCGACTTCGGGGTGGTCCGGGTCGCCGTCGGCCCGCAGACCCTCGCCACCCCGCTGGTCCCCCCGGTCACCCGCCCGCTGGAGGAGCTGGAACCGATGACCGCCGGCTCGCTGCGCCGGTTCCTGGACGCGTACTCCGTGGTGCCGGACCTGCCGGTGGCGCTCTCCCTGCGCAGCTTCGCCCGCGTCTTCGTACGGGCCGCCGGCCCGGCCGACGACGGCGACGGACCCGCCGCCCAGGCCCTGGCCCGGGCGATGCTCGCCCAGCTCGCGGTCTTCCACGCCCCGGACGAGCTGCTCGTCGCCGTCTGCGCCGGGCCGGAACGGCGGGCCGCCTGGGAGTGGGTCAAGTGGCTGCCGCACGCCCACCACCCCACCCGCACCGACGCGCTCGGCCTGATCCGGCTGGTCACCAGCGCGGGGGTCGAGCTGGAGGGGCTGCTGGACGAGGTGCTGGCCAGCCGGTCCCGGTTCAGCCCCGCCGGCCCGGCCACCGACGGCCCGCACGTGGTGGTGGTGCTCGACGGGGGCGACCTGACCGGCGCCACCGACCTGACCGGCGACGGCGGCATCGACGCGGTCACGATCATCGACCTGGACACCCCGCCGCCGCGCCTGCTGGACCGGTTCGCGCTGCTGCTGGAGCAGCGCGGGGGTCGGCTGCACTCCCACTCCGCCGACGGGCACGCCGAGGTCGGTACGGCGGACCGGCTGGACCTCGTCGACGCGGAGGCCGTCGCCCGGCGGCTGGCCCCGCTGCGGCTGGCCACGGCGGCACGCGGCCCGGACGCCCCGCCGGGCGCGGAGCTGGGCCTGCCCGAGCTGCTCGGTCTCGGCGACCCGGAGAGCTTCACCGCCGAGCAGGGGTGGGCGCCCCGGTCCGCCCGGGAGCGGCTGCGGGTGCCGATCGGGGTGGGTACCGACGGCGGCGCCATCGAGCTGGACCTCAAGGAGTCGGCGCAGGACGGGATGGGGCCGCACGGCCTGCTGATCGGGGCGACCGGCTCCGGCAAGTCCGAGCTGCTGCGCACGCTGGTGCTCGGGCTGGCCGCCACGCACAGCTCGGAGCAGCTCAACTTCGTACTGATCGACTTCAAGGGCGGCGCGACCTTCGCCTCGTTCGACCGGCTGCCGCACACCGCCGCGGTGATCACCAACCTGGCCGACGCGCTGCCGCTGGTCGACCGGATGGTCGACGCCATCAACGGCGAGCTGGTCCGCCGCCAGGAGCTGCTGCGCCGGGCCGGCAACTTCGCGAGCCTGCGCGACTACGAGCGGGCCCGGGCCGCCGGCACCCCGCTCGCCCCGTTGCCGTCGCTGCTGCTGATCTGCGACGAGTTCTCCGAGCTGCTCTCGGCCAAGCCCGACTTCATCGACCTGTTCGTGCAGATCGGCCGGCTGGGCCGGTCGCTCGGCGTGCACCTGCTGCTGGCGAGCCAGCGGTTGGAGGAGGGGCGGCTACGCGGACTGGACACCCACCTGTCGTACCGGATCGGGCTGCGGACCTTCTCGGCGCTGGAGTCCCGCACGGTGCTCGGGGTGCCGGACGCGCACGAGCTGCCCCGCTCCCCCGGCCACGGCTACCTGCGCTTCGGCACCGAGCCGCTGGTGCGGTTCAAAGCCGCGTACGTCTCGGGGGCGCTGCGCCGGCGCGGTGCGGCGCCCGGCGCGGGCGGCACCGGGGCCCCGCGCCTGCTCGCCTTCTCCACCCACCTCGTGCCCAAGCCGGAGCCGGTCGGGCCGCCCGCCCTGCCCGCGACGGCCGACGAGGGCGGCACGGAGAGCCTGCTGGAGCTGATGGTCGACCGGCTCGCCGGGCAGGGGCCGCCGGCCCACCAGGTCTGGCTGCCCCCGCTCGGCCGGGCGCCCGCGCTGGACGAGCTGCTCGGGCCGGTCGGCGTGGACCCGGCGCGCGGTCTCACCTTCGGCAACCCGGAGCTGCACGGCGCGCTCCAGGTGCCGGTCGCGGTCGTCGACAGGCCCTTCGAGCAGCGCCGCGACGCGCTCTGGCTGGCGCTGGACGGCGCCGCCGGCCACGTCGCGGTGGTCGGCGGCCCGCAGAGCGGCAAGTCGACCGCGCTGCGCACGCTGATCTGCGCCCTGGCGCTCACCCACACCCCGGCCGAGGTACAGGTCTACTGCCTCGACTTCGGCGGCGGCGGGCTGGCCGCGCTGCGCGACCTGCCGCACGTCGGCGGGGTCACCGGCCGCGCCGACCCGACGGCCGTCCGGCGTACGGTCGGCGAGATCGCGACCCTGCTGGTCGACCGGGAACAGCGCTTCGCCGAGCTGGGCGTGGAGTCGATGGCCGCCTGGCGGCAGCGCCGGGCCGCGCTCGCGGGCACCGGCCAGCCCGGGGCCGACCCGTTCGGCGACGTGTTCCTGGTGGTGGACGGTTGGGCCACGCTGCGCGGCGAGTACGACGACCTGGAGCCCCTCATCACCGACCTGGCCACCCGGGGGCTGTCGTACGGGGTGCACGTGGTGGCGACGGCGGTGCGTTGGCTGGACTTCCGGCCGGCGATCCGGGACCTCTTCGGTTCCCGGCTGGAGCTGCGCCTCGGCGACCCGGCCGACTCGCTGGTGGCCCGCCGGGCGGCGGCGAACGTGCCGGAGAAGACCCCCGGCCGGGGCGTCACGGCGGAGAGCCTGCACTTCCTCACCGCGCTGCCGCAGCTCGCCGCCTCCGGCGGGGACACCACGGATCTGGTCAAGCAGTCCGCCGGGGGCTGGGCCGGCCCGGTCGCGCCCCCGGTGCGGCTGCTCCCGCCGGTGCTCCCGTACGCCGAGCTGGACCTGGCCGCGGCCACCGGACTGCGCATCCCGGTGGGGATCGCCGAGGCGGACCTGCGCCCGGTGGTGCTGGACTTCGGCACCGAGCCGCACTTCGTGGTCTTCGGCGACGCCGAGTGCGGCAAGTCGTCGTTCCTGCGCGCGCTGGCCACCTCGATCATGACCCGGTTCACCCCGGAGCAGGCCCGGGTCATCCTGGTCGACTACCGCCGCAGCCTGGTGGACCTGACCGAATCGGCGTCGCCGCACCTGATCGGCTACGGCTCCGCCGCGGCGCACACCACCGACCTGGTCGAGTCCGCCGCCGGCTACATGGCGGGGCGGGTGCCCGGGCCCGACGTCACGCCCGCGCAGCTGCGGCAGCGGTCGTGGTGGTCCGGGCCGGAACTGTTCGTGCTGGTCGACGACTACGACCTGGTCGCCGGCGGGCCGTCCAACCCGCTGCGCGCCCTGGAGGAGCACCTGCCGCACGCCCGGGACGTCGGGCTGCACCTGGTGCTCGCCCGCCGCTCGGGCGGCGCCGGACGGGCCCAGTACGAGCCGCTCGTGCAGCGCCTGCGGGAGCTCTCCACCTCGGGGCTGGTGATGGCGGGCAGCCCGGAGGAGGGGGCGCTGGTCGGCCCGGTCCGGCCCGGTCCGCTGCCCCCGGGGCGCGGCCGGCTGGTCACCAGGCGCGAGGGCGTACGCCTCGTCCAGTTGGCCCATCTGCCGCCGCCGTGACCGGTGTCCCGGGAACGCCCCGCAAGGCGGCGAGGAACCGGTAATCTCCGATCGTCATGTTTGCGTCGCGATGAATCCCTGAGGATGTGACGACCGTGCGGCACAGCTGTCCGCCAGCGGCTCGGCGGATCGCCGGACGTACGTTGCTCGGTCTGGCGGCCGCCGTCGTGTCGGTCGCGGGTCCGGTCACGGCGGCCGACGCCGCCCCTCCGCAGCCCGCCGCCCGGCCGGTCCTCGACCCGCCGGCCGTCGTCGTCCCGGTGGCGCTCGCGGCGCCCGACAGCAAGAACCGCCCCGACCAGGTCCGCGACGAGCAGTGGCAGCTCGACGTGTTGCAGGCGAAGACCGCGTGGCGCAGCTCGACCGGGCGGGGAGTCACCGTCGCGGTGATCGACTCCGGCGTGGACGCCGCCCATCCCGACCTGGCCGGCCAGGTGCTGCCCGGCCTCGACCTGGTCGCGCCCCGGGGCGCCGCCGGCGACCCCGATCCGGTCGGCCACGGCACCACCGTGGCCGGGCTGATCGCCGGCCGCAACGACGACGCGCGGGGGGCCGTCGGCCTGGCGCCGGACGCCCGGATCCTCCCGGTGCGCGTCCTCGACGCCGAGAACCGCTACGACGACGCCCTGATCGTCGCGAAGGGCGTGCGCTGGGCCGTCGACAACGGCGCCCGCGTGATCAACCTGTCCCTCGGCGGCAGCGGCGACAGCCCCGCCCTGGCGGCGGCGCTCGACTACGCCTTCGCCCGGGACGTCGTCGTGGTCGCCTGCACCGGCAACCTGGGCAACTCGTCCAACGCGAAGGTCTGGTACCCGGCCCGCGAGCCGGGCGTCATCGCGGTCGCCGGGTCGGAGCGCGACAGCGACAACCTCTGGTCCGGTTCGATCACCGGGCGGGCCACCGTGCTCACCGCCCCCGCGACCGGCCTGGTCGGGGCCCGGCCGGGCGGCTACTGGCGGGTGCAGGGCACCAGCTTCGCGGCGCCGCTGGTCGCCGCCACCGCCGCGCTGGTGCGGGCCCGCTACCCGGAGATGCCCGCCGGCGACGTCGTCAACCGGCTGCTCGCCACCGCCCGCGACATCGGCCCCACCGGCCGGGACGACCGTTTCGGGTACGGCATGGTGAACCCGGTCGCCGCGCTGGACGCCGAGGTGAGCCCCGTGGGCCGCAACCCACTGGACGACGAGTCCTCGCCGGGCGTGGTCGGTTTCGGCCCGGCCCCGGGGGCGACGCAGCCCGACGTCGCGGGGGTCGGCGGCGACCCGCGCGGCTTCACGGTGCCGCGCCAGCAGTCCCGGTGGGCGGCGCAGCCGGCGGGCGCGCAGGAGGAGACCACTCCGGAGCAGCTGTGGACCGGGGCCGCGTTCTTCGTCGCCCTGCTGACCGGGGCCGCGTTGATGGTGCGCCGGTTCCGCCAGTGGACCCCGCTGGCCTCGCCCCGGCGCAGCACCGGGACGTGGCGTCGCCCGCCGGCGCCCTGACCGGCCGGCCCGGTCGTCGTCGCCCTCGCGGGAGGAACCGCCGGCGCCCCGACCGGGCAACCGGCCCCGGGTGGACGCCCCGGATCGGGTCTGACCGGGCCGCGTCCCGGGTAGGAGCACGGTCATGAGCCCGTCCGGCCCGCGTACGCTCACCGCCCCGCCGCGCTCCTCGTGGCGGGGCCGCCGCCTGCACCCGGACCACGCCCGGGGTCTGCGGCTGACCCTCGCCGCGGCGGCCGCGTTCCTGGTGGCGGTGCCGTTCACGCTGCTGGCCGTCCTGGTCCTGGGGGACTGGTCCCCGCTGCGCCGGCTGGACACGGCGGTCACCGACACGCTGGTCGGCTACGCCGCCGACCACCCGGCGTGGGTACGCCTGATGACCCTCTGGACCGACGTGTTCGCCCCGATGCCGCTGCGCGTCGGCGCCCTGGTCCTGGTCCTCTGGCTGGTCCGCCGGGGTGCCCGGCAGCTGGCGGTCTGGGTGGCCGTCACCATGACGGTCGGCGGCCTGCTCAGCCCGCTGCTCAAGCTGCTCGTCGGCCGGCCCCGGCCGGACCTGCCGGACCCGGTGGCCGAGGCGCCCGGCCTGGCCTTCCCGTCCGGGCACGCGCTCAACGCCGCCCTCGCGGCCGGGGTGCTGCTGGTGGTGTTCCTCCCGTACGCCCGGCCGGCCGGGCGCCGGGTGGTGTGGACGGCCGCCCTGCTGCTCGCCCTGGTGACCGGGTTCAGCCGGGTGGCCCTCGGCGTGCACTGGACCAGCGACGTGCTGGCCGGCTGGCTGCTCGGCGCGGCCGTGGTGGCCGCGACCGCCGCCGCCCTCACCGTCTGGCGGGCCGACCCGCCGGGCCGCCCGACGCCGCCCACGGGTCACGGGCCGGCGGCGGGTACGGGGAGCTGACCGGTCAGGTGCACTCGCCGGTGCCGACGGCGCGGGTGCGCTCGGCGCCGGCCAGGGCCACCGGGCGGGCCTCGGCCGCGGTCACCGCGAAGCCGGTGTTCGGATCGTCGGCCACCGCCGCGAAGATCACCCCGAGCACCAGCCCGTTCGACGAGACCAGCGGGCCCCCGGAGTTGCCGCTCTGCACGAGCGCCCGGATCGTGTAGACCTCCCGGGTCACGTTGCCGCCGGAATAGATGTCGGGCCCGGTGATCCGGTTGACGTCCCGGATCCGCGCGGACTGGGCGTTGTACGGCCCGTCGAGCGGAAAGCCCAGCACGATCGCGTCCGCGCCGCTGCCCGCGTTGCCGGCGGCGAACCGCATCGACGGGCCGGGCAGCCCCGGCACGTGCAGGACGGCCAGGTCCCGGTCGGGGTCGTAGACGACCACCTTGCTGTCGTACCGCTCGCCGTTCAGCTCGACGACGGTGGACCGGGTCCCGGCGACGACGTGCGCGTTGGTCATCACCCGGTCGTCGGCGTAGACGAAGCCGGAGCCCTCGATCCGGCGCGAGCAGCTCGGGGCGGAGCCGAGCACCTTGACCACCGAACGCTGGCTGTTGACCACCACCTGCGAGCCGGCGAGCGCCGGATCCGGCGGGGACACCTGACGGGCGCGGGTGGGCGCGAGGTCGCCGAAGACGTCAGGGAAGCCGTTGGTGTCGACGGTGTCCCGCAGCGCCGTGGAGAGCTGCTGCGCCTGGTCGGGCAGGACCCGGTCGACCACCGTGAGCAGCGCGCTGTTGCGCACCGACGAGGCCAGCCAGGGCAGCGACGACGAGCCGAGCGGCACCGCGACGAGCCAGGCGACCAGCAGCACGGCGAAGAGCGAGACGAACGCCCCGCCGACGTCGTCGACCCGCTTGGCCACGTCATTGGTGATCGTCTTGCGCAGGTGCGAACCGAGCCAGCCGGCGAGCGCCTGGCCGACCACCGCCAGCCCGAAGATCGCCACCAGGGAGATCAGCACCCGGGTGCCGCTGTCGACGAACTGCTGTGCCAGCAGCGGCCCCAGTTGGAGGCCCACCAACGCGCCCAGGAAGAAGCCGGAGAACGACAGCACCCCGATGACGAAGCCCTGGCGGTATCCGCTGATCGCGAACACGAGCATGAGCAGCAGCAGTACGAGATCCACGGCGGACACGCGTCAAGCGTACGGGCACCGGGCTCGCGAGATGACCATCGCTTGCGGAAGGTGACCGTCCGGTCAGCGCACCGGGGTCTCGTCGACCGCGTCGGTGCCGGCCGAGGGCGCCGGGGTGGCCCCGGTCGGCGGCAGGTCCACGACCCGGTCGCGGGGCCACGGCCGGGCCCAGCCGCCCATGTCGAGCAGGGCGGCCAGCACCCCGGCGGTGAAGCCCCAGACCAGCATCCCGCGCGCCGAGAAGGCCGGGCCGATCCAGCCGCTCGGGTGGCGGACCCGCATCCGGTTCGCCGGGTCGACCAGCTCGGCGACCGGCAGCCGGGCCACGTGCGCCACCTCGGCCGGCTCCCGGGGATGCACCGGGTGCGGCGCGTGCCACCAGGCGAGCACCGGGGTGACCACGAAGTCGCTGACCGGGATCCAGAGCTTCGGCAGCTCCGCCAGGACGGTGACGCTGGTCGGGTCGAGGCCGACCTCCTCGTTCGCCTCGCGCAGCGCGGTCGCCCGGGCGTCGGCGTCCTCCGGGTCGGCCGCGCCGCCGGGGAAGGCGGGCTGCCCCGCGTGGTTGCGCAGGGTGGCCGCCCGCTGGAGGATCAGCACGTCCGGGCCGGCGCCGGGCTCCTCGCCGAGCAGCACCAGCACCGCGCTCTCCCGCCCCCCGCTCTCCGGGGTGACCAGCCGGGTGAAGTCCTCGCTGCGCGCACTACCGAGCCGGGTCAGCAGCGGGTCGAACCAGCCCGGCGGACGCCGGTTCACGCCGACACTCCCGCGTCCTGCCGGTGGCCCGTGCCCGCACCCCCGCGCCCCGTCGCGCGTGTCGGACGGCTCACGCCGGCACCGTCACGCCGAGGTGCTGGCGGACCAGGTCCGCCAGCCGGGCGTCGTCGAGGGCGCCGCTGGAGTCCACGTGCCGGATGCGGCCCTGCCCGTCGACGAAGACGGTCAGGGGGATGGCCTTGCGGTTCAGCTCCCGCTTCAGGCGCTCACCCTGGTCGACCAGGACCGGGAAGCGGACGCCGAAGTCCTCGCCGATGGCCTGGGCCGCCTCGCGGCCGTCCTGGTTGTTGACCCCGACCACCTGGAGCTGGCCGGCGGCCCGCTGGCTGAGCCGCTGGAAGGCGGGCAGTTCCTTGCGGCAGGGCGGGCACCAGGACGCCCAGACGTTGATCACCGCCGGGCCGCGCAGGGCGCGCAGGGCGACCGGGGCGCCGCCGGTGAAGCAGTTCAGGGTCAGCTCGGGCAACGCCTGGCCCCCGCCCCCGGCCGGGGCGGCGGGTGCGGCGGACGCGGGCGGCGTACCGAGGGCGGAGCAGTCCTGGAAGGGCGACGGCCGGCTGGCGGCGGCCTTCTGCCGGTCGGTGGGGCCCGGGTCCTTCTCCTCGGTGCCGGCGGTGCACCCCGCGACGGCCAGCAGCACGGGTACGAGCAGGGCGACGAGCCGGCGCTTCACCGGTCGCGACTGCGGGGCTCGCAACACCGGCTCACTCCTCGCGCTCATCGGTTCACCGTGGTTCGCGACTGCGGGGCTCGCAACACCGGCTCACTCCTCGCGCTCACGGGGCCTCCGCCACGACGGCCTGGACCGGCACCAGCTCCGGGTCGACCCCGGCCGCCACCGCCAGGTCCCGGGCCCGGGGGCCCTTGAGCAGCTTCGCGGCCGCCGCCGGCTCGGTCGGGCCGGTGCCGTACGACGGGCACAGCTTCACCAGGGTGCACGCCCCGCAGGCCGGCTTGCGAGCGTGGCAGACCCGCCGGCCGTGGAAGATGATCCGGTGCGACAGCATGGTCCAGTCGCGCCGGGGGAAGAGCGCCCCGATCGCGTGCTCGATCTTGACGGGGTCGGTCTCGGCGGTCAGCCGCCAGCGCTGGACCAGCCGCTGGAAGTGGGTGTCGACGGTGATCCCGGGGACGTCGAAGGCGTTGCCGAGGATGACGTTGGCGGTCTTGCGGCCGATGCCGGGGAGCGTCACCAGGTCGGCGAGCTTGCCGGGGACCCGGCCGTCGTACCGCTCCACGAGGGCCTGGCCGAGCTTGATCAGCGAGTCGGTCTTGTTGCGGTAGAAGCCGGTGGGCCGGATCAGCTCCTCCAGCTCCGTCCGGTCCGCCCCCGCGTAGTCGGCCGCGCTCGGGTAGCGGGCGAAGAGCTTCGGGGTGACCTCGTTGACCTTCTTGTCCGTGCACTGCGCGGAGAGGATCGTCGCGACGGCCAGCTCCAGGGCGTTGGAGTGGTCCAGTTCACAGTGCGCGTCAGGGTGGGTGTCGGTCAGCGCCCGGCCGATCCGCCGGGCGCGACGGGTGCGCCCGAGGTCGGTCTCGGTGAAGCCGGAGGAACTCGTGGTCACGCCGGCCAGCCTACGTCGCCCGGCCGACGGTCGGCCGGGTCCACGCGCCGTGCCGCCCCGGTCAGCCGCCCTGCGGCGCGCTGATCGCGCCCGAGTCGTCGAAGTCGGCCCCGGTCTCCGGGAAGTCGCTCTTGGTGAGCTGCTTCATCAGGCCCAGCCCGCGGTCGTCCTTGTCCATGGTCGGCTTGCCGATGGAGTTCATGTACGTGGAGACGAACGAGCCGCCGGCCCAGCTCCCGTCCGGCTTCAGCGAGACCTTCAGCACCCCGCCCCAGCCGAGCCGGCCGGCGTTGCTCAGCGAGTTGCCTCCGCCGGCGAAGTTGCCCAGGCTGTACGCGATCAGCCGGCCCTTGTAGAACTCCATGCCGCGCAGCACGTGCGGGCCGTGCCCGACGATCAGGTCCGCCCCGGCGTCGATCATCGCCTTCGAGAACTTGACCGGGTCGCCCCGGTTCTCGCCGAGGAACATCTCGGTGCCGGGCCGCACCCGCGTCTTCTCGGAGCCCTCGCCGCCCATGTGCACCTGCACCACCACGATGTCGGCCATGCCGGCCGCCTTGGTGATCACCTTCTTCGCGGCGGCGATGTCGGTGAGGCTGTTGGACCAGACGTACGACGAGAAGCCGGCAACCGCGACCTTGACCCCCTTGACGTCGACCACGGTGATCTGGTCGGGCGCCCCGGTGTGCGCGAGCTCGTACTTCTCCAGCGCCTTCTGGGTGTTCTCGTAGCCCCTCGGCCCGAAGTCGTAGCCGTGGTTGTTGGCCTGGTTGAGCAGGTCGAAGCCCGCGTCGCGCAGGTGCGCGGCGTACTCCGGCGGGGCCCGGAACTGGAAGCAGCGGGTCGAGTTCGGGCCGCACTTGCCGGTGCCGGTGTCGACGGTGAGCGGCTCCTCCAGGTTGCCCATCACCAGGTCGGCGGCGAGCGCCTTCTCGACCGAGTCGAAGAAGCCCTTCCCGCCGTTGGGGGGCAGCCGGTTCGGCGCGTTGCCCATGATGATGTCGCCGGTCGCCGAGAGCGAGATCGCCTGCTCGGCGGGCTGGGTGGTGCTCGTGGGCTCGCCGGAGCGGACCGGGGCGCCGGTGTTGCCGCCGCCCGCGCCGGGCTGCCAGACCGCGTCGGACCCGGATCCGGGACCTCCGCAGCCGGCGGTGAGCAGGACGGCGAGGAGTCCGCCGAGGGCGAGTGCGGCCCGGCGACGCGGAGAGGAGGCGGCAGCGTACATCGAGCGCGACCTTATCGGCTGGGCAACGCCGAAACGAGGGCCGATCGGACGGAGTCTCAGCCCGCCAGTCGGTCCGACCACGGGACCACGGTGCCCGCCCCGCCGGCCGTCACGGCGGCGTGCACGGCCCGGGCCAGCGGGGCGCCCCAGGTGGAGCGCGGTCCGCCGTACGCCGACTCGGGGCCGTCGACCGGGCAGAGCACGGTGACCGCGTCCGTCGGGGTGCCGGTACCCGGCACGCCCAATTCCGCGATCGCCTGCGCCTTCGCCTCGGTGGCGGTGGCCACCGCGTTGACGAGGGCGGCGTCGCCGAGCCGCGCCGGGACGTACACCACGATGTTGACGGTGCCGACCCGCTGGGCCAGCGCCGCGGGGGCGGGCTCCGCCGCCCGGACCGGAGTGCCCAGGCCGACCGTCGCCCAGGCCCGCACGCCGGTGTCCGTCCGGGCGACCACCTCGGCGACGTCCACCCCGGTCAGCAGGCCCACCCCGGGCCCGTCGAGGTCGAGCCGGTCGGCCAGTTCGGCCAGGTGGTCGGCGGGGTCGTCCCGGTCGTACGACATGGGCACGGTCGCGTTGACGACCCAGTGCCGGACGCCGATCCCGCCGCCCAGCGGCGCGGAACTGACCGCGCGCAGCGGGCGGTCGGCGCGCCAGAACAGCAGCGGGACGTCCCGACCGTCCTCCTGGCGGGCGGTCAGCACGGGTTCACTCAGCACGTGGTGACCCTACGACCCGGGTGTCGGGGGCAGGATCGGCGTCCGGGAGGGCGCGCGATTTTACTGCTTGATCAGGCCCGGCAGGTTACGCCCAACGATCAAGTTTCCAGGGGTGCACCTCTGATTGCTGCTCACGTGCGCCTAGACTGGCGACGCGCGAGGGATCAGCGGACGGCGGACCCGGCCGACGGACGGCACGCGCAGGCGGAGGTGCGCGATGGACGAGGTACTGGCCCGCAGCGGGATCTTCCAGGGCGTCGACCCGGAGGCTGCCGAGGCGCTCGCCAAGGAGATGGAGACGCTCGAGGTCCGCAAGGGCGAGATCGTCTTCAACGAGGGCGAGCCCGGCGACAGTCTCTACATCCTGCTGTCCGGCAAGATCAAGGTGGGTCGGCGGGCTGCCGACGGCCGGCAGAACCTGATCGCGGTGATGGGCCCGTCGGACATGGTGGGCGAGCTGTCGCTCTTCGACCCCGGCCCCCGCACGGCGACCGCCACCGCGGTGACCGACACCCGGCTGGTGCGGCTGCGCAAGCAGGCCCTGCGCCCGTGGCTGAACAACCGGCCGGAGATCGCCGAGCAGCTGCTCCGCGTACTCGCGCGCCGGCTGCGGCGGACGAACGACTCGCTGGCCGACCTGATCTTCACGGACGTGCCCGGCCGCGTCGCCAAGAACCTGCTCCAGATGGCCGGCCGCTTCGGCACCCGCGACGGCGGCGTGCTGCGGGTGACCCACGACCTCACCCAGGAGGAGATCGCCCAGCTCGTCGGCGCCTCCCGGGAGACCGTCAACAAGGCGCTGGCCGACTTCGCCTCGCGTGGGTGGCTGCGCCTGGACGGCAAGAGCATCATCATCCTCGACCCGGAGCGCCTGGCCCGCCGCGCCCGCGTCTGACGCACCCGCTGATCTGCCCCGGGCCCTGTCTGCCCGGGGCAGAACCGCTGGACACCGGCACGGGCCGGTGGGCACGGTGGAGCGATGCTGAACCGGGTCGCCGTTCTCTCCGACATCCATGGTGCGCTGCCGGCGCTGGAGGCCGTGCTGGCCGAGCCGGACGTCGCCGCCGCCGACCTGATCGTGCTCACCGGCGACATCGCGGCCGGCCCACAGCCGGTCGAGGTGCTGGACGTGCTCGCCGACCTCGGCGACCGGGCCTGCTGGGTCCGCGGCAACGCCGACCGTGAGCTGGTGGAGGCCCGGGCCGGGCACCTCTCCCCGGTCGACGTCTCCAACTGGGCGGCCGAGCAGTTGCGCGACGACCAGCTGGCCCGGTTGGCGGCGCTGCCGCTGACGGTCACCCTGGAGATCGCCGGCCTCGGTCCGGTGCTGTTCTGCCACGCCACCCCCCGCGACGACGAGGAGGTCGTGCTCGTCGACTCCCGGATGGAACGCTGGGCGGAGGTGCTCGCCGACGTCCCCGCCGAGGTGGGAACGGTGGTCTGCGGGCACACCCACATGCCGTTCACCCGGCTGGCCGACCGCCGGCTGATCGTCAACCCGGGCAGCATCGGGATGCCCTACGGCGGCCCCGGCGCCTTCTGGGCGCTCCTCGGGCCCGGCGTGGACCTGCGGCGTACCCCCTTCGACGTGGACGCCGCCTGCGGCCGGGTGGCGGCCGAGTCGGGCTTTCCCGACGCCGCCGACTGGGCGGACGAGTACCTGCGCTCCCGACACAGCGACGCCGCGGCCCTCGCGGTCTTCGCCCCGCGCGACGGCCGCTGAGGACGGCGGGACGAGGGACGCGGAGGGCGACGGGACAAGGACGCGGAGGATGAACGGAGGAAGAACCCGGCCACCGCCCTGTCGAACTGAATCGCCTACGACATCAGAGGAATCCGGCGCCGCGTCTCTACGGTCGCCGCAGGAAGGCGCGGTCGCGTGAGTCGGCTACGACATCAGTTCGACAGGGCCGCGTAGGTCATCCGCCGCCCTGCCCGGCGCCCTGCCCGCCACGTTGTCCGCGGGCCATCGCGGTGGCGCGGATGGCGGGCTTGCAAGCACCGGGACCGGCGAGGCATGCGGTCGAGTCGCCCGCCGAGAAAAAGTCAGTCTTGACTGTTTGTTTCTGCGGCGGCACGCTGTCTCCATGTCCGCATCGACCCGCGTCCCTCAGCAGGAACGCAGCCGCGCCACCCAGGCGCGGCTGCTGGAGGCGACCGTCGAGTGCCTGGTCGAGCACGGCTGGTCCGGCACCACCACCACCGTCGTCGCAGCCCGGGCCGGCGTCTCGCGCGGCGCCCAGCTGCACCACTACCCCACCAAGGCCGCGCTGGTCACGGCCGCCGTCGCCCACCTCGCGGAGCGGCGGGCGGAGGAGCTGCGCACCGAGGCCGAGGCGCTGCCGCCCGGCCCCCAGCGGCTCGACCGGGTGATCGACCTGCTCGGCGCGGCCTTCACCGGCCCGCTCTTCGTCGCCGCCCTCGAACTCTGGGTCGCCGCGCGCACCGACCGGGAGCTGCGCGAGGCCCTGGTGCCGCTGGAGGCCCGGGTCGGCCGCGAGATGCACCGGCTCACCGTCGCGCTGCTCGACGTGGACGAACGCCGTCCGGGCGTACGCGAGGCGGTGCAGGCGACCCTCGACCTGCTCCGCGGGCTCGGCGTGGCCAACCTGCTCAACGACGACTCGTCCCGCCGCGCCGCCCTGCTGCACACCTGGAAGCGCCAGCTCGCCACCCTGCTCACCCCCTGACCGCCCGCCCCGACCGGCCCGCCCTGGCCGCCCGCCCAGCCCCCGGAGGCACCATGGTCGACCTCAAGGACCTGCTCGCGGACCTGGCCGACGAATCCCAGCAGCTCGACGACCTGGTGACCGGCCCGCCGACCGACTGGGAGCGCGCCACGCCGTCCCCGGGCTGGAGCGTCGGGCACCAGATCGCCCACCTCGCCTGGACCGACCACGTCGCACTGCTCGCCGCCACCGACGCCGAGGCGTTCCTCGCCGTCGTGCTCGCCGCCCCCGACCCGGCCCGGCTCGTCGACGTCGGAGTGGCGGAGTTCCTCGCCCCGCCGAGCGGGTTGCTTCCCCGCTGGCGGGCCGGCCGGGCGGCGCTCGCCGACGCGTTGGCGCGCGTGCCGGCGGGCGGGAAGCTGCCCTGGTTCGGCACCCGGATGTCGGCCGCCTCGATGGCCACCGCCCGGATCATGGAGACCTGGGCGCACGGCACGGACGTGGCCGACGCGCTCGGCGTGACCCGCCCCGGCACGGCCCGACTGCGGCACGTGGCGCACCTCGGCTTCCGTACCCTCGGCCACAGCTTCGCCGCCCACGGCCGGCCGGTGCCCACGGCGCCGGTGCGGGTCGAGCTGGCGGCGCCGGACGGCGACACCTGGGCGTACGGCCCGGCCGACGCCGCCGACCGGGTCACCGGTCCCGCGCTCGACTTCTGCCTGCTGGTCACCCAGCGGAGGCACCGCGCGGACCTGGCGCTGGCGGCGACCGGCCCGGTCGCCGACGCCTGGCTGGACGTCGCGCAGGCCTTCGCCGGCCCACCGGGTCCCGGCCGCCCGCCGACGGCTCCCGCACCCGACACAGCCAACGCGGCCAACACGACCGACGCGGTCCCCGCTGCCGGGGCGGCCGGCTGGACCGGCGTGGCGGGCGGGGTGCCGGCGTGAGCGACGTGCTGCGGGTGGGCAACGCCTCCGGCTTCTACGGTGACCGGTTCACGGCGTGGCGGGAGATGCTCGACGGCGGCGAAGTGGACGTGCTGACCGGCGACTACCTCGCCGAGCTGACCATGCTGATCCTCGGCCGGGACCGGCTGCGCGACCCCTCCCTCGGCTACGCGAAGACCTTCCTCCGCCAGCTGGAGGGCTGCCTCGGCACGGCGCTGGACCGGGGCGTACGGATCGTGACAAACGCCGGCGGGCTGAACCCGGCCGGCCTGGCCGCCGCCATCGGGTCCCTCGCCGACCGGCTCGGCCTGACCGTCCGGGTCGGGTACGTCGAGGGCGACGCCCTCGCCCGCCCGGACGCGCTGACGGCGAACGCCTACCTGGGGGCGTACGGCATCGCGGCCTGCCTCGACGGCGGGGCGGACGTGGTGGTCACCGGCCGGGTGACCGACGCGTCACTGGTGGTCGGGCCGGCGATCGCCCGGTTCGGCTGGGGGCGCGACGACCTGGACGCGCTGGCCGGGGCGACCGTCGCCGGTCACCTGGTCGAGTGCGGGGCGCAGGTGACCGGGGGCAACTTCAGCTTCTTCACGGAGCTGCCCGACGGCGGGCGGCGCCCCGGCTTCCCGGTCGCCGAGCTGCACCCCGACGGCTCCTGTGTGATCACGAAGCACCCGGGCACGGGCGGCGCGGTCACCGTGGAGACGGTCACCGCCCAGCTGCTCTACGAGGTCGGCGGCCCGGCCTACCTCGGGCCGGACGTGGTGACCCGGCTGGACACGGTCACCCTGAGCGCCGACGGGCCGGACCGGGTACGGGTGAGCGGCGTCCGGGGTACGCCCCCGCCAGCCACGCTCAAGGTGGGCGTCAACAACCTCGGCGGCTTCCGCAACTCGATGACCTTCGTCCTGTGCGGGCTCGACATCCCCGCCAAGGCGGCCCTGGTGCGGAGCCAGGTCGAGGCGGCGGTCGGCACGGAAGGGCTGGCGTTCACCCTGGCCCGCACCGACCACGCCGACGCGGTCGACACCGAGGCGGCGAGCGCGCTGCTGCACGTACACCTGCGCGACGGCGACAAGGCGCGGGCCGGGCGGGCCTTCTCGGCCGCCGCGGTGGAACTGGCCCTGGCCTCCTACCCCGGCTGCACGCTGACCACGCTGCCGGGCGACGCGACGCCCTACGGGGTGTTCACCGCCGACTCCGTGCCGCAGGACGCGGTGCCGCACGTCGCGGTGCTCCCCTCCGGCGAGCGGGTGTCGATCCCGCCGCCGGCGCGGACCGCCGGCCCGCCCGACGAGCCGGGATCCCCCGCCGGCCCGCCTGATGCAACGACACCCGACAGACCGACACCCGACGCAACGGCGTCCGACGGGACGGCGCCCGACGGGACGGCCCCGGCGGCCGACCGGCCCGTCCGGCGCGCGCCGCTCGGCGAGCTGGTCGGGGCGCGCTCCGGCGACAAGGGCGGCGACGCCAACCTCGGCGTCTGGGCCCGCACGGACGCCACCTGGCGGTGGCTGCGCGGCTGGCTGACCACCGCGCGGCTGCGCGAGCTGCTGCCGGAGACCGCGCCGCTGACCGTGGAGCGGTACGAGCTGCCGAACCTGCGGGCCGTCAACTTCGTCGTCCGGGGCCTGCTCGGGCAGGGGGTGGCGGCCTCCACCCGGTTCGATCCGCAGGCCAAGGCGCTCGGCGAGCTGCTCCGGTCCCGGCTCGTCGACCTGCCGGCGGAACTCACGCCCGGCCCGGACTCCCCGGCCGTAGGCGCGACGCCCCGGGAGGGCCGATGACCATCGTGGACACGCCGGAGCGCCGGCAACTGCGGGAGCTGACCCGGGCCTTCGTCACCCGGGAGGTGCTGCCGCACCTGGACGGCTGGGAGCGGGCCGGCGAGATCCCCCGGGAACTGCACGCCACCGCCGCCAAGCTCGGCCTGCTCGGCATCGGCTTCCCGGAATCGGTCGGCGGCAGCGGGGGCGACCTGCTCGACTCGGTCATCGTCACCGAGGAGATCATCCGCTCCGGCGGCTCGTCCGGACTGATCGCGGCGCTGTTCACCCACGGCATCGCCCTGCCGCACATCGTCGCCTCCGGCGACGCGGAGCTGATCGACCGGTACGTCCGGCCCACGCTGGCCGGCACCATGATCGGCGCGCTGGCGATCACCGAACCGGACGGCGGCTCGGACGTGGCGAGCATCCGCAGCCACGCCCAGCGCGACGGCGACCACTACGTGGTCAACGGGTCGAAGACCTACATCACCAGCGGCGTACGGGCCGACTTCGTGACCACCGCCGTCTGCACCCTGCCGCCGGGCACCGGCGCCCTGACCCTGCTGGTGATCGACAAGGGCACGCCGGGCTTCACGGTCGGGCGTCGGCTGGAGAAGCTCGGCTGGCACTGCTCCGACACCGCCGAGCTGTCCTTCGTCGACGTCCGGGTGCCGGTGGCGAACCGGGTCGGCGCGGAGGACACCGCCTTCCTGGCGATCATGCAGAACTTCGCCGCGGAGCGGCTCTCCCTCGCCACCCAGGCGTACGCCATCGCGCAGCGTTCCGTGGAGCTGGCGGTGCGCTGGTGCCGGGACCGGTCCACGTTCGGCCGCCCCCTGGCGAGCCGGCAACTGATCCGGCACCGGCTGGCCGAGATGCACACCCGCACCGAGGCGGCCCGCGCGTACGTGCACCAGGTGGCGGCCCGGGTGGCGGCGGGCGAGCCGGTGGTGACCGAGGTGGCGATGGCGAAGAACGTCGCGGTGGCCGCCTGCGCCGAGGTGGTCGACCAGGCGCTCCAGTTGCACGGCGGCTACGGCTACCTGCGCGACGCCGAGGTGGAGCGGCACTACCGCGACGCCCGGATCCTCGGCATCGGCGGCGGCACCACCGAGATCATGAACGAGATCATCGCGAAGGGCATGGGCCTATGACGACACTGCGCAGCGCGGTCGACGCGTCCTCGCCGGGGTACCGCGCCAACCGGGAGGCCCTGCTGGAGCGCCTCGCCGAGCTGGACGCCGCCCTCGACCAGGCCCGCGCCGGCGGCGGCGAGAAGTACGTGGCCCGGCACCACAAGCGGGGCAAGCTGCTCCCCCGGGAGCGGATCGAACTGCTGCTCGACCCGGACAGCCCGTTCCTGGAGCTGTCGCCGGTGGCGGCGTACGGCACCGACTTTCCCGTCGGCGCCAGCGTGGTGACCGGCATCGGCGTCGTCGAGGGCGTCGAGTGCCTCATCGTCGCGAACGATCCGACGGTACGCGGCGGCGCGGTGAACCCGTGGTCGCTGGCGAAGACCCGCCGGGCGGGCGAGATCGCCCTGGCCAACCGCCTGCCGATGGTGAACCTGGTCGAGTCGGCGGGCGCGGACCTGCCCACCCAGGCGGAGATCTTCATCCCGGGCGGTCGGGTGTTCCGCGACCTGACCCGGCTCTCGGCCGCGAAGATCCCCACCGTCAGCGTGGTCTTCGGCAACGCCACCGCCGGGGGCGCGTACGTGCCGGGGATGTCCGACCAGGTGATCATGATCCGGGACCGGTCGCAGGTCTACCTGGCCGGGCCGCCGCTGGTGAAGATGGCCACCGGCGAGGTCACCGACGACGAGTCCCTCGGCGGGGCCGCCATGCACGCGAGCACGTCCGGGCTGGCCGACTTCCTCGCCGAGGACGAGCCCGACGGCATCCGGCTCGCCCGGCAGTGCGTACGCCGGCTGAACCGGCGCAAGCAGGGCCCGCCGCCGCGCAACCCGTTCCCGGCTCCGCCGAAGTACGACCCGGAGGAGCTGCTCGGCATCGCCAGCGCCGACCTGAAGGTGCCGTTCGACCCGCGCGAGGTGCTGGCCCGGGTGCTCGACGGCAGCGAGTTCGACGAGTTCAAGCCGGCCTACGGCACCGCCCTGGTGACCGGCTGGGGCGAGCTGCACGGCTATCCCGTCGGGGTGCTGGCCAACGCGCGGGGCGTGCTGTTCAGCGAGGAGGCGCAGAAGGCGGCCCAGTTCATCCAGCTCGCCAACGCCGCCGACACCCCGCTGATCTTCCTCCAGAACACCACCGGCTACATGGTCGGCACCGAGTACGAGCAGCGCGGCATCATCAAGCACGGCGCCCTGATGATCAACGCGGTGTCGAACTCGACCGTGCCGCACCTGACGGTCAACCTGGGCGCCTCCTACGGCGCCGGCAACTACGGCATGTGCGGGCGGGCGTACGAGCCGAGGTTCCTCTTCACCTGGCCGAACGCCAAGTCGGCGGTGATGGGGCCGGCGCAGCTCGCGGGCGTGCTGTCCATCGTGGCCCGGCAGGCCGCCGCCGCCCGGGGCCGGGACTACGACGAGGACTCCGACGCCGCGATGCGGATGATGGTCGAGCAGCAGATCGAGTCGCAGTCCGGCGCGCTCTTCCTCTCCGGCCGGCTCTACGACGACGGGGTGATCGACCCCCGCGACACCCGTACCGTCCTCGGGCTCTGCCTGTCGGCGATCCACACCGGAC
The DNA here is from genome assembly GCF_049841735.1 of Micromonospora sp. DT46. Lineage (NCBI taxonomy): Bacteria > Bacillati > Actinomycetota > Actinomycetes > Micromonosporales > Micromonosporaceae > Micromonospora > Micromonospora sp. DT46. Next base: position 783,343 of record NZ_JBNCKW010000002.1, read on the forward strand.
CAGTCAGGGGCGCCGACGGCTTCGGCGTCTTCCGCATGTGAGCGCGAGGAACGCAGCGAAGCGGAGTCCCGCAGTCGCGAACGAAAGGCAGACTCAGTGATCACGAGACTTCTGGTGGCGAACCGGGGCGAGATCGCCCGCCGGGTCTTCGCCACCTGTCGGACGCTGGGCGTCGAGACGGTGGCCGTGCACTCCGACGCCGACGCCGACGCGCCGTTCGTCGCCGAGGCCGACCAGGCGGTGCGGCTGCCCGGGAACACGCCCGCCGAGACGTACCTGCGCATCGATCTCATCCTGGACGCGGCCCGCCGGGCCGGTGCGGACGCGGTCCACCCCGGCTACGGCTTCCTCGCCGAGAACGCCGAGTTCGCCGCGGCGGTGACCGACGCAGGGCTGATCTGGGTCGGCCCGCCGGCCAAGGCGATCGCCGCGATGGGCGACAAGGTGGCGGCGAAGGCCCTGCTCGCCGAGGCGGGCGTGCCGATGCTGTCCACCTGGACCGACGCCGACGAGATCACCGACTTCCCGGTGCTGGTGAAGGCGTCCGCCGGCGGCGGCGGGCGCGGCATGCGGATCGTCCGCGGCGCCGCCGACCTCGCCGAGGCCGTCGCCTCCGCGCGCCGCGAGGCGGCTGCGGCGTTCGGCGACGGCACGGTCTTCGTCGAGCGGTACGTCGAGCGCGGCCGGCACGTCGAGGTCCAGATCTTCGGCGACACGCACGGTACGGTGGCCGCCCTCGGGGTGCGGGACTGCTCGATCCAACGCCGGCACCAGAAAATCGTCGAGGAGGCCCCCGGCGTCCTCCCGCACGAGGTCCGGGAACGGCTGCACGAGGCGGCGGTGGCCGCCGGCAGGGCGGTCGACTACGTGGGCGCCGGCACGGTCGAGTTCCTGCTCGCGCCCGACGGGGAGATCTACTTCCTGGAGATGAACACCCGCCTCCAGGTCGAGCACCCGGTCACCGAACTCTGCACCGGGCTGGACCTGGTCCGGCTGCAACTGATGGTCGCCGAGGGCCAGCCCCTGCCGGAGAACGCCATTGACCCGCACTGGATGCGTGGCTACGCGATCGAGGTGCGGCTCTGCGCCGAGGACCCGGCGCAGGGCTGGCTTCCCGCCACCGGCACCCTCCACCGGTTCGCGGTCCCCGGGGTGGCGCGGGAGTTCGGCAACCTCCGGGCGATCGGCCTGCGGCTGGACTCCGGCGTGGTGGACGGCTCGACCGTCGGGGTGCACTACGACTCGATGCTGGCGAAGGTGATCGCCTGGGGCCAGACCCGCGCCGAGGCGATCCGGCTGCTGGCCGACGCGCTGACCCGGGCCGAGCTGCACGGGGTGGCCACCAACCGGGACCTGCTGGTCCGCATCCTGCGCAGCCCGGAGTTCGGCGCCGTGGAGATCGACACCGGTTTCCTGGACCGGCACGGGGAGGTCTTCGCCCCGCTGCTGCCGGCCGACCAGCTCCCCCTGGTGGCCCTGGCCGCCGCGCTGGCCACCGCCGCCGCCCGCCGCGCCGCCGCGCCGGTGCTCGCCGGCCTCCCGTCGGGCTGGCGCAACGTGCCCGCCTTCCCGCAGGTCACCCGCTACGCGGGACCGGACGGCGAGATCGAGGTCCGCTACCGGCTGGACCGCTCGGGCGGCCTCGCCGAGTGGTCGGCCTCGCCGGGCGCCGGCTCCACCGCCCGCACCGACGGTTTGGCCCCGGACGGAGCGGCCCCGGCCAGCGGGTCGTCGCCGGACAAGGCGGCCCCGGCAGGCGGGCCGACGCCCGTGGTGAGCCTTGTCCAGGCCACCCCGGACCGGGTGGTGCTCGACGTCGACGGGGTGCGGCGGGCGTACCGCGTACACCGGGTGTCCTCGGAGGTCTTCGTGGACGGCCCGGACGGGGCAGCGAGCCTGACCGAGCTGCCGCGCTTCCCCGAGCCCACGGCGGAGCTGGCGGCCGGGTCGCTGGTCGCGCCGCTGCCCGGCGCGGTGACCCGGGTGCACGTCGAGGTCGGCCAGCGGGTGGCGGCCGGCGACCTGCTGCTGACCCTCGAAGCGATGAAGCTGGAACATCCCGTGCTCGCCCCGGCCGACGGTGTGGTCGCCGAGCTTCCGGTCGCGGCCGGCGGGCAGGTCGACACGGGCGCCGTGCTGGCCGTGGTCAACCCCGAGTGATCCTGGAGGCCCCCCGATGAACTTCGACCTCACCCCCGAGCAGGACCAGCTCCGCGACGCCGTGCGCGCCCTGGGCCGCCGGTACGGCCACGAATACTTCGTCGCCAAGGCGAGATCCGGCGAGCACACCACCGAGCTGTGGGACGAGGCCGGCCGGCTGGGCTACCTCGGGGTCAACATCCCCACCGAGTACGGCGGCGGCGGGGGCGGGATCACCGAGCTGGCCATCGTCTGCGAGGAGCTGGCGGCGGCCGGCTGCCCGCTGCTGCTGCTGGTGGTCTCCCCCGCCATCGCGGCCACGGTGATCGCCCGGCACGGCACCGAGGAGCAGCGCAAGCGCTTCCTGCCCGGTTTCGCGGACGGCTCGCTGAAAGTGGTCTTCGCGATCACCGAGCCGGAGGCCGGCTCCAACTTCCACCGGCTCGGCACGGTGGCCCGCCGCGACGGCGACGACTGGCTGCTCTCCGGTCGCAAGTGCTACATCTCGGGCGTCGACGAGGCGTCGTACGTGCTGGTCGTCGCCCGCGTCGCTGTCGAAGACGGCCAGGCCGGCACAGGGGATGCCACTCCGCAGAAACTAAAGCCGGCGCTGTTCATCGTGCCGACCGACGCGCCGGGGCTGACCCGCTCCAAGCTGGACATGGAGATCGTCTCCCCGGAGAACCAGTTCCTGCTCTACCTCGACGACGTGCGGCTGCCCGCCGACGCGCTGGTCGGCGAGTCGCTGGACGCCGGCCTGCCCGCGCTCTTCGCCGGGCTCAACCCGGAGCGGATCACGGTCGCCGCGATGGGCGCCGGCACCGGCCGGTACGCGATCGAGCGGGCCAGCGAGTACACCGCCACCCGCAAGGTCTGGGGCGGCCGGACCATCGGCTCCCACCAGGGCGTGGCCCACCCGCTCGCGCACGCCGCCGTGCAGGTCGAGCTGGCCCGCCTGATGATCCACAAGGCGGCCACCCTCTATGACGCGGGCCGCGACCTGGAGGCCGGAGTCTCCGGCAACATGGCCAAGTACGCCGCCGGGGAGGCCGCCGCGCTGGCGGTCGACACGGCCGTCCAGGTGCTCGGCGGGGCCGGCATGACCACCGAGTACGGCGTGGCCACGCTCCTCGGCGCGGTGCGCGCCGGCCGGATCGCCCCGGTCAGCCGCGAGATGATCCTCAACTTCGTCGCCCAGCACGTCCTCGGTCAGGACAAGTCCTACTGATTCCGGCTCGCCCCGTGCCAGGTACGGGATCCACCCGTTGAGGCAGGCTCTGACGGCGGGGAGCACCGCTCATCGTGGATGGGCGGTGTAGGTCTTCAGCGCTCGCCGCCAATGGTGGTCAGGAAGGGTGGTTCCCAGGGCATCGTCGAGCCATCGGCTGGCTGGTTGGCTGAGAAGCGGCAGGGCTGCGGCGAAGTCGATCTCATCCTTGGCCAGTTGGTTTGCCGGCTTCGCCTTGTAGTGGAGCTGGACCTCTGGAGCAAGGTACGGCCAGCCATCGCGGGTGCGTCGACCGAGGCGGTCGACAGGAAGTGTCACCGCCGGGTGGCGTCGCGAGTGCCAATGCTGCCCTTCGGCGTTGTCGATCATGAACTGGATCCGCCAGGGCGAGGTGGGATCTTCTCGGCACCAGATGTCGTGGACGTGTTCGGGAAGCAGCTCCCCCTCTCTCCAGGGACGCAGTTGCCCGGGCGGATCGGCGGCTTGGATGTCCCAGCCGGGTAGGACGTGGTGGACCATCCACTGATCACGTCGAAGGATCAGGACATCGATGTCACCGTGGGGGCGAAGACTGCGGCCGGCGAACAGTTCGATCGCGTAGCCGCCGGCGATCCACCACGGCTGTCGGACGTCGCTGCGGCGGAACCGGTCCACGACTTGTCGAGGAGTCTCCGGCTCCCATCTTCCGAGATCGCTCATCGGTCCATCGTTCCACTCAGCAGGGCTGACGCAGCGGGCCATGTTTCGTCTGACAACGTTGGCCGGGCGACGGAGCTATCGGTAGCCGGGTGCAGCCGACGACCACACCCGACATCGTCGCTCGGGCGTCGGACCTGCCGCCCTTGATGTCCTGGACGAAGCTGGCCCACTGGCCGCCGGTGAAGGACGACACCTCCGCGTGAGCGCCCGCCCCGGTGATCAGGACGCCATGGACCTCAAAGCAGCCGGATGACGTCCATAGGATCCTGATCACCCGCCCCGCGCCCCGGTGCCCCGCGCCCCGAGCCCTCCGGCGCGACTGGGCGGCGGCCGGCAGGTCAGCCGTGACGGCATCCGACCGATGGCGTAGTGCTAGCGCAGGACGTTGGCGATGTGGCCGCCGGCCTGGATGCTGGGGGCCTGGAACGAGGAGACGACAGCGTTCCACGGCTCGGGATGAGGGCCGGACGGCGGACTCGGCTTCGGGATGCGGATCTGCCACGCCAGGCTGTTGCCGCACCAGTCGCCGTCGAGGTGGTCGCCGTGGATGGTGGTGGCGATCGGCTTTCCGGGGATGGCGACGCCGGATGCGGTGGCGGCCGTCGGCTCGTGCCAGGTTCCGGCGACGTTCGAGGTGGCCCGGACGGCGCCGTCGTGGCCGGCGAACATGACGATGGCCGGGCCGCCGGCGAACTGCGCCGCGGCGAGGTGCGCCCCGGCCGGTGCGGTCCCGGCACCGGCGACGGCGACCGGTTGCCACGGGTCCGGTATCGGGCCGCCGGTCAGCCTCACCTGCCAGATCCGTCCGTCGAGCCCGGTGACGAACCCGGCGAGGGCGGAGATGGCGGCGAGCCCGCCACCGGGTGTGGCGAAGTTCGGCGGGCTGGCCGGTGCCGTCGTCCAGGTGCCGGTGCTGTTCGACCGGACCACGCGGAGTGCGCCGTCGGTGCCGACGAACGCCACTCCGGGAGTGGTCCCGGGGATCGCGGCGACAACCGCGCCGGGTGGGGCGATGCCGGCGACGGTGATCGGCCGCGGCCCGACCGGCGCGCTGCTCAGGTATGACCTGTTGAAGACCGCGCCGTTGCGGCCGACGAAGAAGACGTCCAGGCCGGCGGCGGCTGTCGGGGCCCCGGGTGGGGCCAGGCCGGAGGGGCCGTCGATGGTGACGGCGGGGCCGGGGCCGAGCGGCAGGGTCCGCGACATGACGAGACCGCCGTTCAGGCCGATCGCGAACGCGGTGACGCTGCCGGATGCGGGCCGGATGGTGGCGATGCCGGCCCCGGGCGGCGCGACGTGCTCACCGTGCACCAGGGCTGGTGCGCCGCCGGTGGACTTGTAGAGGCCGTAGCCCGTGCCGATCGTGTACGCCTCGACCTGGCTGTCGGCGTACGCCGGTGGGGTGCCGATCGGCGCGGCCGTGAGGATCAGCGCGGCGCCCATCGCGACCGCAACGCGTCGATGTCCGGCGCGGATCTGGATCATGCGTGCCCCCTGCGGGTGATGGAACCGGTAGGGACAGAGTCGCCGCAGGACCACAAATCGCATAGGGATTCGTCGATCGATTTCGGGTGTCGGCATTTTCGGCACGACGATGAGGATCCTCAGCCGCGTCGCCGAGCCAGCCCATGTCGACCACGACCTGCCGCGGTTCCGCCTCGCTCGGGCATCTCCTGCGCGCGCTGTCGCGGGCCGGGGGGGGGGGGGGGGCCCCCCCCCCCCCCCCCCCCCCCCCCCCCCCCCCCCCCACGCGCCCCCCCCCCCCCCCCCCCCCCCCCACCCCCCCCCCCCCCCCACCCCCCCCCCCCCCG
>NZ_JBNCKW010000002.1:789227-822771 GCF_049841735.1 Micromonospora sp. DT46
CCGGGGGGGGGGGGGGGGGGGGGGGGGGGCGCCGGGGGGGGGGGGGGGGGGGGGGGGGGGGGGGGGCCCCCCCCCCCCCCCCCCCACCCCGGGCCCTCAGCGGACGGTCAGCGAGCCGACCGCCGGCAGCGGGGCGACCACCGGCGGGAGCCGCTTCGGCTCACCCCGCCCGGGGGCGCCCTCGGCGGCCAGCGCGCCCTTCGACGCCTCCGCCCGCCGGGTCGCCTCCGGCTCGGCCGGCAGCTCGGCGAACGGCTGGACGTCGCCCACGCAGACCTTGCCGTTGGCCGGCAGCGCCCCGCGCAGCAGGTACGCGTCGACGGCGCCGGTCACGCAGGCCGACGTCCCGTACGCGGTGTGCCCCCAGCTGTCACTGCTGAGCAGGCGGCTGTTCGGCAGCAGCCGGGCCGAGCTGACCGCGCCCCGGTAGTTGGTCGCCGGGTCCCAGTAGTTGCCCACGACCAGCACCGGCGCGGCGGTCCGCCGGTTGAACGGGCCGGTGTAGGCGTCCTCGTCCCGCACGGTCCAGCTCTTGCGGGCGCACGGCGAGGTGACCCACGTCCACAGCCGACCGAAGTACGGGTCGCGCTTGTCGGCGTTCGCGGCCAGCGCCGGGAACGAGCCGGCGTCCTTCGGGTGGTACGCGTCGGTGCAGTCCACGCCGAGGAAGGTCTCCAACCCGTTCTCGTACGGGAAGTCGTACCGTCGGGCCTGCTCGCGGGCCTTGGCGGCCTGGCGGGTCACGTCCGCCGTCGCCGGGCGGCGGGCGGCCGGCGACGACGCCGGGTCGGTGAGCACCAGCAGGGCGGCGGTGAGGTCGACGACCTCGGCGTAGCCCGTCGGGCCGTAGAGCATGCTGAGGTTGGCGGCGACGAAGTCGGCGTACGTGATGGTGACCGGGCCGAGGTCGGGGTCCTCGATGACCACCGGCTTGGCCCGCAGCCGCTTCGCGACCAGGTCGAACGACGCGACAGGATCGCCCTCGGCCAGCGCACACGCCTCCGCGCCGGCCTTGTCGCAGCGCACCAGGATCTCCCGCAGCGCCTTGTACGCGCCCTGCGCGCTGCGCATCCGGTCCTCCTGGGACAGGTTGCGCGCCCTGCCCTGGCCGACCCACTCGTTCGGGTTGAGCACGCCGTCGATCACCAGGGCGCGGACCCGGTCCGGGAACATGTTGGCGTAGTACTGGCCGAGGATGCTGCCGTAGCTGAAGCCGAGGAAGGTGAGCTTCCGGTCACCCACGGCACGGCGCAGCACGTCCATGTCGCGGGCGACCTCGGCGGTCGACATCGCGCCGATGAGCGGCTTGCCCGTGGTGGAGCAGCCCTTGCCGACGGCCTTCGAGGAGGCCACGTAGGCCTTCTCCTCGGCCTTCGTCCACGGGAACGCCACGTTCAGCCCGGCGTACGCCCGGGTCTGCTCCTTGACGGAGGGGAAGCATCTGACCTGCTGGCTGGCGGCGACGCCGCGCGGGTCGACGCCGACGATGTCGAAGCGGTCCAGCACCTCGTCACCGAGGAAGTACGGCGCGGCGAGCGCGACGTCGGTGCCGGAGCCGCCGGGGCCGCCCGGGTTGACGAAGAGGCTGCCGATCTTCCGCTGCTGGTCGCGGGCCTTGACCCGCAGCACGGCGACCTCGGTCGTCGGGCCGTTCGGCTTGTCGTAGTCGCGGGGCAGCCGGACGGTGGCGCACTCGGCGTAGCCGTAGCAGGCGTACCAGTCCAGCGCGGGCGTGGGCACCCGGTCGACCCGGCGGGCCTCCTGCGGGCTGGTCCGGTCGGAGGTGACCGGACGGTCCCCGCCGGCGGGGGACGGTGCGGCGGCGGCGGGTGCGACCGCGGCGCCGGCGAGGAGCACGCCGGCGATTCCCGCGGCGGCGAGGGACCGGTTTCGTCGTGGCATGTGGACGCCTTCCGGTGGGCGACAGGACGGTCGAGCCGTGGCTCGACCTCCGTCACTCTAGGAACGGCGGACCAGGATTACCGGCCGGCGAACGGCCGCATATCCGACAAACCGCTGACCGATGTAACGAATTGTTCACCGTCGACGCTTTTGGCGGCGGCCAGGCGCAGTGGCCCGGCGTCAGCCCGCGCGCCGGCTCACCTGATGCCGGCCATCCACACCGGCGGTCATCCGGTGCCGGCGACCCGGTTGACAGCGGGCCCCGCTCGGACATCCTGGACGGGTGAGACTTGCGAGGCCCGATGCACGGGCGAAGGCGGTGGCAGCCGCGCTGGTGGCGGCCTCCCTGCTGGTGACGCTGATCGTGTGGGGGCGCCAGGATCTCGTCGGCGTGACGTTGGCGCTGCTCTGCGTACTGGCGACGATGATCGCGGCGGTGTCCGTGGCGGCGGCCCGGCAGGACGACGGGCCGGAACCGGCGGTCACGCCGAACGGCCCGGGGCAGCCCGTCGGGGGACTGTACGGCGTCGACGCCGACACGCTGGAGTCGCTGGACCACCGGGAGGCCGTCCGCGCCATGCGCGAGCGCCACCGGGGACGCGGCGGCTCAGCGGCCCGTGAGGGTGGGTGAGACGAGCGCGTCGAGCCCACGCCCGGCCAGGCAGCGGTACGTCCGGTCGGCGTCGGCCCCGGCCGGGGGCAGCACCTCCAGGTTCCAGCCGTCCGCGTAGCTGATCCCGCTGGTGAGCCGGAAGGTGGTCTCGTTGCAGACCCCGCGTACCGCCGCGTCCGCGCTGACCTGGTCGTGGCCGGCGCCGACCAGGGTGTCGGGGAGCTTGCCCTCGGCGTAGCTCTCCCAGGTGTGCTGGCCGTCGCAGGGCACCCGGGGCGCCCGGGTCCGCGCGCCGCGCACCTCCATCGGCCCGAAGCACTCCAACTCGTCGGCGCAGCCCGCGCCGGCCGGCAACGCGGTCGTCAGGGCGCAGGCGGGCAGCACCGTGCTCGTCGCCGCCACGCCGGCCGTCGGCGACGGGCCCGGGCTGGAGACCGCGCCGGCCAGCCAGGCACCGGCGCCCGCCGAGGCGGCCAACGCGACCATCCCGGCGCCGCCGAGAAACCAGCGCCGCCGACGCCGCTGGCGGGCGGTGGGCACCGTGGGGTGGAGGTCCTCCACCGGCGGTCGCGGAGCGGGCCGGGAGACGTGGTCCACGCCGTACGGGCCGACGGGGCCGGGCACGCCGCTGACCGGACCCGGGATGCCCGTGCCGCCCGCCTGGGCGCCGGCGGGACCGAGCGGCAGGCCGACCAGCAGGTCGCGCAGCTCGACGGCCGAGGGACGCTCGCCGGGATCGTTGGACATGCCGGCCCGGAGCACGTCGATCATCTCGGCCGGCACCCCGGGCAGGCCGGGAACCGGCTGGTGGAACATCTCCAGCACGGTGACCAGGCTGGGGTTGCGTTCGGACTGCCAGCGCGGCGGGCGGCCGTGCATCACCGCGTAGAGGGTGGCGCAGAGGGCGTAGACGTCGACGGCGGGCGACGGCGGGCTGTGGTTGAACATCTCCGGCGGCGCGTAGGCCGGGGTGAGCACCTCCAGGGCGACCGAGGCGTCACGCATCTCGGCCACCACGGCCAGCCCGAAGTCGGCCAGCACCGCCGAGTTGAAGTGCGAGTAGAGGATGTTCGCCGGCTTGACGTCGCGGTGCAGCACGCCAGCGGCGTGCGAGTGGGCGATGGCGTCGGCAATCTTGACCCCGAGGTCGCGCGCCTCGGCGGGCCCGAGCGGCGAGGTCCGCATCCGCTCGGCGTACGAGCCGTCGCAGAGCTCCATGATCAGATAGGGATGCTGGTCGACCGTGACCCCGACGTCGAAGAGGTCGACCACGTGCGGGTGGGACGACATCCGCCCGGCGGCCCGCGCCTCGCGCAGGAAGCGGGCCTGGTCGTGCTCGCTGTCGAGGGTGCGATTCTCCACCTTGACCGCGACCTCGCGCCCCACCGAGATCTGGGTCGCCTTGTAGATCGTCGCGTAGCCTCCCCTGGCAAACACGCGCAGATCGGTCAGACCGGGCACAATGGGCGCCGGCAGGGCGCCGGGCGGGGTCGCGGTCACAGCTCGAAAATACCCAACCGGACCGACGGCTCAGTGAACCGCATCAGCGGCCGGAACGGCACCGGCTGCGGAATCGCCTCCGCCGCCCACCGCCCCCGGGCCCGCGCGACGGTTGTCCCACCAGAGCCCGACGGCGGTCGCCACCGCGCCGAGGCCCTCCCAGGCGGCCACCCCGAAGAACCTCCCGGGCGCGATGTCGGCCAGCACCGCGATGCTGAACACCGTGAACGTGACCAGCCGGAACACCACCGTGAAGCGGAAGAACGACCGCCATTCGGTGGCGGTGGCGAGCAGGTAGTAGACCCCCATGTTGAACGAGGCCATCGAGGAGGCGATCAGGAAGGTGCCGGTGTGGTCGCCGGCCGCGCGCGTCGCCGGCACCTCGAAGCCGAGCATTCGCAGCAGCGCCTCCGGCCAGACCAGCCCGACCGCGCCCATGAGCAGGGCCAGCACGCCGAAGACCGCGATCGTCCATCCGGCGGCCGAACGCGGCAACCTCATCACGGCCCTCCCCAGACCCGACGCGGTCGCACGACCGACCGCCCCTCGGACCTGACACGCTATCGGCCATCCCCGACACACCGCATCCCCAGAACCGCCAGACCTTCCGGTTCCGGGGTTCGCGGGACTAGGGGGTGGTCAGGCGCGCCCGCAGGGCGTCGGCGGCGGCGCGCTCGCTGCGCTGCTCTGTCGCGTACGCCAGGCGGACCGCCTCCTCGGCGCTGGCGAGCGCCTCCACGGGCCGGCCGCAGGCCGCGAGCGCCTCGGCGAGCACCCGGGCGGCGACCACCTGGCTGCGCACGTCCTCCGCCGGGGCAGCGACGGCCCGCCGGGCCCAGTCCAGCGCCTGCTCGCACTGGCCGTGGGCGAGCAGGGCGGACGCGTACCGGGCCATGGTCTGGCGGCGGGAGAAGAGCAGCGAGGGCACGGTGGCGGCGGCGGTGGCCACCGGGGCGAGCAGCCCCACGGCAGTCGCGGAGTCGCCGGCGGCCAGCCGGGCGGTGGCCAGCAGCACCCGGGGCCCCACCTGGGCGGGTGCCTGCGGGTTGTGCGGCTCGACGGCGGTCAGCACCGACCGGGCGTCCCGCTCGGCCGTGTCGCAGTCACCCAGGTCCAGCGCCACGAACCCGCGCAGCGTGCCGGCCATCCCGGTGAGCAACGGGTGCGACGTCCGCTCCGCGTACGACAGCGCGTCGGTGAGCAGGTCGGCGGCGTGCCCCGGCTCGCCCAGCCCGCGCGCCACGACGCCCCGGACGACCAGCGCGAACCCGCGCCCCCAGTCGTCGGAGGCGGCGGCGAACTCGCGGTACGCCCGACGGGCCCCCCGGTCCGCCTCGCCCAGCTCGCCCAGCTCGGCGGTGGCGAACGCCTCGACCGCGCGCAGCGTGCCCACCGCCCACGCCTCGCCGACCCGCTCGCCGAACGGCAGGAAGACCTGCGCCATCCGGCACGCCTCGCGCAGCCGGCCGGCGAGCAGCCGGGCGAAGGCGGTGGTGCCGCGCAGCCAGGCCCGCCCGTACGGGTCCTTCAGCTCGGCGAAGAGCCGGGCGGCCCGGCCGAGCACGGCGTCGGTGCCGGCGAAGTCGCCCCGGGTCGTGGTCACCCAGGCAAGGTTCTGCAACGACCACGCCTGCCCCCGGCGGTCCTGCGACTGGAGGCTCACCTGGTACGACGCGGCGAGCCGGCTGCTGGCCTGCCCCAACCGCCCGGCGACGAAGTCGGCCATGCCGAGGCGGCGCATCGCCGAGGCGCGCAGCGTCGGCAGCCCGCCGGCCGTGGCCACCTGCAACGCCTCCTGCCAGCAGCCCACCGCGCGCGCCTGGTCGCCCATGGTCTGGTGGGCCTGCCCGGCGAGCAGCAGCGCGCTGGTCCGGACGGCGGACTCGTCGCCGGCGTTGGCGGCGATCTTCTCGGCGAAGGCGAGCGCGTCGGCGGGGCGTCCGACCTGGAGCAGCGCCCGGGCGTGCACCACCCGGTCGGCCGCCGGCACCCCGTCCCGGGCCAGCTCGGCCGCGCGTTCGGCGTACTCCACGGCCAGCGCGGGCTCACCCGCCTGCAACGAGCGGCGCGCGGCCCCGCCGAGGGCGGTGACGCCCAGACCGACGACGGCCCGCGCCGGCGCGTCCGGCCGCAGCCCGACCGCGTCGGCCAGCGCGGCGGCCCGTTCCACGTGCTGGGCCACGAAGACGTCCCGGGCCGCCTCGGCGAAGCCGCCCGGCGCGCCCGCACCTGCCGACGGGCCGGCCGCGGCCCACCGGGCCAGCGCCGCGTGCCGCTCGGCCAGCTCGGCCTTGCTCACCCCGGCATACGCGGCCTCCCGCATCAGCGGGGTCGCGAAGGCGTACCCGGCGCGGGTGCGGTGCAGCATCCGGCGTTGCAGCAGCTCCTCGACCGCCCGTTCCAGCTCGACGGCGACCACCGCCGCCGGTCGGCCGTCGCGGCCGGCCCGCTGCTCGCGCAGCGCCTCCAGCGCACCGTCCGGCACCGTGTCGCCGACGACGGCCGCGTCCCGCAGCACGGAGCGGGCCTCCGCCGGCAGCGCGTCGATGCGCGCGGCGAGCACCGCGGCCAGGTCGCGGGAGAGCAGGCGGCTGCCGAGCGAGCCGGGCACCAGTCGCCAGCCGCCCGGGCTCGGGGAGTTCCGCTCGGCGACGGTGGTCAGCGCGCCCCGCTCCATCAGCAGGGTGACCAGCTCGGCCAGGTAGAACGGGTTGCCCTGGGCGGTGGCGAGCAGCCGGTCGGCGTCGGACTGCGGCAGCCTGCCGCCGCCGAGGTAGGTGGTGAGCAGCCGGGCCGCGTCGGCGCCGCGCAGCGGCGGCAGCGCGTGCACCTCGGCGTCGGCGACCCGGGTCAGCGCCCCGGCGGTACGCACCAGCTCGGGCCGGCCGAGCAGCAGCACCAGCACCGGGCCGGCGAGCCGGGACAGGGTGATCCCGAGCGCCTCGATGGTCTCGGCAGTGGCGTCGTGCAGGTCGTCGACGACGACCACCAGGGGCGCCTCCCCGGCGAGCGCGGTGAGCAGGTCCGCGACCGCGTTCGGCACGGTGTCGGCGTCGGTGGGCTGGGCGGTGCCCCACTCGCCCTGGTCGGCCGGGCCGCCGCCGGGCAGCTCGGCGTACCCGAGCAGGGCCAGCAGCTGGTCGATGGCGACCGGCGCCGGCGTGCCGGTGCGGCTGAGTCGCTGGCCGAGCCGGCGCAGGCGTTCCTCGACGGCCGGGCGGGTGAGCGCGGTGGCGGCGTCGTTGGGCAGGCCGACCGCCGCCCGGACCAGGTCGGCCAGGGGCGCGAGCCGGCGCCGCTCGCCGAACGCGGCGCAGCGCACCGACAGCACCCGGGCGCCGGTGTGCGCGGCGTACCGGCCGGCGCCCACGTCGTAGCCGGCGGCGAGGCGTTCCACCTCGGCGGCGAACCGCGACTTGCCGATCCCGGCTTCGGCGGTCATCAGCAGCACCCGGGGCTCGGCGCGGTCGATCACCTCGGCGAGCCGGCCGGCGACCCGGCCGATCTCGGTCTCCCGGCCGACGAAGGGCGCCTCGTCGCCGAGGCCGGACCGGGTGCCCGGGGCGTCCAGGAGGCCGAGCAGCTCGTACGCCTCGACCGGCTCCCGCTTGCCCTTGAGCCGCAGCGGGCGCAACGCCCGCCAGGAGGCCACGTGCCGGGTGGCGGCGGAGGTCCGCGCCCCCGCGTAGACCGCGCCGACGGCGGCGGCGTCGGCCAGCCGGGCGGCGGTGTTGACGGTGTCGCCGATGACCGTGTACTCGATGGCGGCCTGGATGCCGGCGATCACGTCGCCGGTGTTCAGCCCGACGCGCAGGCCGAGCGGCGCGCCGCCGCCCCGCTCGTCGTCGAGCACCCGGCGGACCGCCCGCTGCATCGACAGCGCGGCCCGCACGGCCCGCTCGGCGTCGTCCTCGTGCGCGACCGGCGCCCCGAAGACCGCCATGATCCCGTCGCCGGTGAGCTTGTCGACGTGGCCGCCGAACGTCTTCACCGCGCCGGCCAGCGCGGCGAGCACCCGGTCGGTGACCGCGCCGACGCGTTCCGGGTCGAGGTCCTCGGACCAGGAGGTGAAGTCGGACAGGTCGCCGAAGAGCACCGTCACCACGCGGCGTTCGGCCGCGGGCAGCGTCGCGGCGGCCGGCAGCGCGGCGCCGCAGTTGTGGCAGAACCGCGCGCCGGGCACGGCGACGGTTCCACACACCGGGCAGGTCACGCTTGCTCCAACCCTGCGGCACCTCCGCCGGATTCCCGGCCCAGGTACTCCAGCTGGGCCCGGACGGACCACTCGGCGGCCCACCACAGCGACCGGTCGACGTCGGCGTAGACCGTCGCGACCACCTCGGCGGCGGTGGAGGCGCCCGCGGCGACCGCCGCCCGGACCTGGTCGAGCCGGGCCCGGCGGTGGGCCAGGTAGAAGTCCGCGGCGACGCCGCAGTCGGCCAGTGCCGGACCGTGCCCCGGCAGCGCCGGGATCCCCCGGTACGTCGAGAGCAGTTCCAGGCTGGCCAGGTAGTCCCCGAGGTGCCCGTCCGGGTGGGCGACCACGGTGGTCCCCCGGCCCAGGATCGTGTCGCCGGTCAGGACCACCCGCTCGTCGCCGTGCTCGACCAGGAAGCAGACCGAGTCGCCGGTGTGCCCGGGGGTCGGCACGAGTCGGACGCCCAGCCCGTGGCCGTCCAGCTCCCCGCCCGGCCCGGTCAGCGGCTCCCCGGCGATGGTGTGCGCCGGGTCGGCGGCGCGTACGGGCACTCCGCCGAGCAGCTCGTGCAGGCGGCGCGAGCCGTCGGTGTGGTCGGGGTGGCCGTGGGTGATCAGCACCAGGCCGATCGGCCCCTGCGCGGCGATCGCCGCCAGGTGCCCCTCGTCGGCCGGGCCCGGGTCGACGACGACGGCGTGCTCCCGGCCAGGGGCGCGCAGCACCCAGGTGTTGGTGCCGTCGAGCGTCATCGGCCCGGGGTTCGGGGCACGCAGCAGCGTCACCCAACCCGGCAACCCGTCGGCGAGCGCCGCCGCCGGCGCGGTGAAGTGCCCGGTCATGGCTGCGATCGTACGGCCCCGCCGGCCACTCCCCGCGATCTTGCAGGCTCCGCCTCTGATACGTACCGGTTCACGGCTTTTGCCGGGCACCGAACGCAAGATCGCGGGGAGGTGGTGCGGGTCAGGAGACCTCGACGACGACCTCGACCTCGACGGGGGCGTCCAGGGGCAGCTCGGCCACGCCGACGGCGCTGCGCGCGTGCCGGCCGGCCTCACCGAAGACCGCGCCGAACAGGTCGGACGCGCCGTTGATCACGCCCGGGATGGCGGTGAAGCCCGAGGAGGCCGCGACGAAGCCGGTCAGCTTGACGACCTTGACGACGTTCTCCAGGCCGACCAGCGAGTCGATCGCGGCCAGCGCGTTGAGCGCGCACTGCTGGGCCAGGTCCTTGGCCTGCTCGGCGGAGACGCCGGCGCCGACCTTGCCGGTGGCGAGCAGCTTCCCCTCGACCATCGGCAGCTGCCCGGAGACGTAGACGTGCTGCCCGGACTGGACGGCCGGCACGTAGCTGGCCAACGGCGGGACCACCTCGGGCAGCGTGTGCCCGAGTTCGGCGAGTTTCGCGTGCGGACCGTTGCTCATGCCGCCACCTCGCTGCGCTCGGCGGCGTCATGAGCCCTCGACGCGCCGGTCAGGATGATTCGCTCGCTCCGCTCGCTCATGCCTTCGGCCGCTTCAGATAGGCGACGAGCTGCTCCGGGTTGGGACCGGGAACCACGGAGACGAGTTCCCACCCGTCCTCACCCCAGTTGTCGAGGATCTGCTTGGTCGCGTGGACCAGCAGCGGGACCGTGGAGTATTCCCACTTCTGCATCGGTGGAGGGCTCCCTTGGCTGGAGTTCGACTTCTCGACGCACAGCCTACGGTCCGGCGGACGGGCGGGGCGCGGGACGCTGCTCCGGGGGCGCCGGCACCTCCCCGCAGGAGCCGCCGTGCTCGTACGGCTGGGGGCAGCGGGAGCGGTCCGGCAGCAGCAGGTCGCAGAAGACCCGGTGCCGGTTGTTCTGGTCGTCGGTGCTGGAGACGGTGGTCTCGCCGGCGTCCAGCTCGCTGAGGAAGCTCAGCGAGGTGGCGACCGTTCCGGCCAGCGCGGTGGCCGCCCTCAGGTCGGCGACCCGGATCGGCAGGTGGATGACGAAGCCGGGCTCCTCCTCGTCCCGGGCTCCCGGCCGGGCGGGCACGCGCACCACCTCGACGGGTTCGGCGAGCCGCCGGTACGACCGTTCGTTGACGGGCAGGCCGACGCCGCCCTCGGCCTCCCCCGGGAAGCCGGGCCGCCGCGCCCGGTCGCCCACCGGGAACTGTGCCCGAGGATTGTTGTCCACGTCGCGCATGCCTTGCCTCCGGACGTCGTACCTGGTCAGGTCATCGCTTGCGGGTCCGGGCCCTCCGCCCGGCCCGCCCCCGCGCCGCTGAGAACGTAGGTCGGCGGCGACAGACACGCCAACCGGACGCGCGCAGACGATCACCCAAAGTCACATATACGACACACCATCGGTAAGGAACCTGACGGCACCCGCCGCCCCCCGGAGCGGGGAACCGACCGTTACCCTTCCGGTCGGACGGGCGCTCCGCCGGCTCGCCGCCAGCTCGATCACGCTCGTCGCCCGGTCAGGCGGCGACGCCGCAACCCGGGGGATGAGATGACCCAACCACCCAGCGGTGGCCCCGTCGGACCGCCGGCCGACCAGCCCGGCTCCCCGGCGGCTCCCGGCCCGGCCGCCGCACCCGACCCGGCGACCCCATCCGGCCCGGCAGTCCCATCCGGCCCTGCCGCCGGGCCCCATCCGGCCACCCCGTCCGGCCCGGCCGCCGCTCCTCCGCCCGGTCCGGCCACCCCACGCGGTCCCGCCACCCCACCCGGCCTGGCTGCCGCCCCTCCGCCCGGTCCGGCCGTCGCTCCTCCGCCCGGCCCCGCCGTCGCCCCGGACCCGTCGATCCCGCCGGCCCCGGTCGGGTACCCGCCCTACCAGCCGCCCGCCGCGCCGAAGAAGAAGCGCGGCGTGCTCATCGCCTCCATCGCCCTGGCCGTGATCCTGCTGCTCTGCGCCGGCGGCGGCGTCGTCGCGTTCCTGACGCTGCGCGACGCCGACAGCGGCACGGGGGCCAAGGAGCCGACGGTCGCGGTCGACGAGTTCCTCAAGGCCGTCTACCAGGAGCGCGACGCGGACCGGGCGGCCGGCCTGGTCTGCTCGTCGTCGCGGGACGAGAAGAAGATCGCCGCCAAGGTGGCCGAGGTCGAGAAGCACGTCTCGGCCCACCAGAACCCGCGGTTCCGGTGGAGCACCCCGAAGGTGGACAACCAGACCGGCGACCGCGCCACGGTCACCACCAAGGTCACCATGACCACCGCGGACGAGAAGGTGGCCGACCAGGACCTGCGGTTCACCGTGGTGAAGAAGACGGGTTGGTGGGTCTGCGAGGTCGCCTGAGCCCACGGCCTGGATAGGCTCGACGGGTGCGCGCAGCAGAGTCGCCGGCCGACCCGGCCGGCACCCAGTGGCCGGCCCGCCTCCACGTCGTGACCGGCAAGGGGGGCACCGGCAAGACCAGCGTCGCGGCGGCGCTGGCCCTCGCGCTGGCCGCCGGCGGCCGGCGCACGCTGCTGGTCGAGGTCGAGGGACGGCAGGGCATCGCCCAGCTCTTCGGCACCGATCCGCTGCCGTACGAGGAGCGGCACCTGACCGACGCGCCGGGCGGCGGGGAGGTGCGGGCCCTGGCGGTGGACGCCGAGGAGGCCCTGCTGGAGTACCTCGACATGTTCTACAAGCTCGGCGCGGCCGGCCGGGCGCTGCGCAAGCTCGGGGCGATCGACTTCGCCACCACCATCGCCCCCGGCCTGCGGGACGTCCTGCTCACCGGCAAGGTGAAGGAGGCGACCACCCGCACGTCCGGCCAGCGGCGCGCGTACGACGCGGTGGTGCTGGACGCGCCGCCCACCGGGCGGATCGGCCGGTTCCTCAACGTCACCGCCGAGACGGCCCGGCTGGCCAAGGTGGGCCCGATCAAGACCCAGAGCGAGGGGGTCGCGGCGCTGCTGCGCTCCCCGATCACCGCCGTGCACGTCGTCACCCTGCTGGAGGAGATGCCGGTCCAGGAGACGGTCGACGCGATCGCCGAGCTGACCCAGCTCGGCTTCCCGGTGGGACGGGTGATCGTCAACGGCGCCCGCCCCCCGCTGCCCGCGGGGCGGGTGGTGGCCGCCACCGAGCTGGAGCGGGGGCTGCGCGCCGCCGGGCTGCCGACCGACCGGGACACCGTCGCCGGGCTCGTCGCCGAGGCGCGCGACCAGGCCATCCGCCGCGAGCTGGAGGATTCGCTCCGCGCCGACCTGGTGGAGCTGGGGCTGCCGATGACCGAGCTGCCGCTGCTGCCCGACGGGGTGGACCGGGCCGGCCTGGACCAGCTCGCCGCGACCCTCGTCCGGGCGGATTGACTCACACCTGCGACCGGCCCGGGCGCACGGACCGACCCGGCCCGATACGCTCGATTGGTGCCTTCCGAAGACGCGGCGCCGCAGCTGGACGTCGACCAGATCCTCGCCGATCCGGGCGTCCGGATCGTGGTGTGCTGCGGGGCGGGCGGGGTGGGGAAGACGACCACGGCCGCCGCGCTCGCGCTGCGCGCCGCGGAGCGACACGGCCGGCGCACGGTGGTGCTCACCATCGACCCGGCCCGCCGGCTGGCCCAGTCGCTCGGGCTGACCGAGCTGGACAACACCCCCCGCCAGGTCAAGGGGATCGACGTCGAGGCCAGCGGCGGCGAGCTGCACGCCATGATGCTCGACATGAAGCGCACCTTCGACGACGTGGTGCTCCAGCACACCGACCCGGCGAAGGCGGCGGAGATCTTCGCCAACCCCTTCTACCAGGCCATGAGCTCGACCTTCGCCGGCACGCAGGAATACATGGCGATGGAGAAGCTGGGCCAGTTGCACGCCCGGGGCGAGTGGGACCTGATCGTGGTGGACACCCCGCCGTCCCGCTCGGCGCTCGACTTCCTGGACGCACCGGCCCGCCTGTCCCGCTTCCTCGACGGGCGGATGCTGCGCCTGCTGCTGGCCCCGGCGCGGACCGGCGGGCGGAGCATGTTCAGCCTGGTCACGGCCTCGTTCGGGATGTTCTCCAAGGTCGTGCAGAAGGTGCTCGGGGCCCAGTTGCTGACCGACCTCTCCGGTTTCGTCGCCGCGTTGGATTCGATGTTCGGCGGCTTCCGGCAGCGCGCCGAGCAGACGTACCGCATCCTCCAGGCGCGGGAGACGGCGTTCCTGCTGGTCGCGGCGCCGGAGCCGGACGCGGTCCGGGAGGCCGCGTACTTCGCGGGCCGGCTGCGCGAGGAGAAGATGCCGCTGGCGGGCCTGGTGCTCAACCGGGTGCACCGCTCGGCGGTGCCCGGGATCGACGCGGCGGAGAGCCTGGCCGCCGCGGAGCGGCTTGCCGGCCTCGGCGGGCACGAGGGCACCGTCGACGTGCTGCGGGCCCACGCGACGCTGGCCCAGCAGGCGGTACGCGAGCGGCAGGTGGCGGCCCGCTTCACCGAGGCGTTCCCGGCGGTGCCGGCGGTGTCGGTGACGGCGCAGCCCGCCGACGTGCACGACGTCGACGGGCTGCGGACGATCGGCGCGGCGATCAGCCGGCCGTGACGGTGCTCAGCCGGCGGTGGTGACGAGGATCTTGTCCTTGCCGGTCTTGTCCTTGGCGTTCTTCTTCATCGCGGCCTCGAACATCTTGCGCCAGCTCGCCACCTGTGGGTGACGGCGCAACAGCGCGCGACGTTCGCGTTCGGTCATGCCGCCCCACACTCCGAACTCGATCCGGTTGTCCAGCGCGTCGGCCAGGCACTCGTACCGAACTGGGCAGCTCCGGCAGATCCGCTTCGCCACGTTCTGTTCGGCGCCCTGTACGAACAACGCGTCCGGGTCCCCGTTCTGACACGCCGCCAGCGACGGCCAGTCAGTGATCATGCCCATCTGTACACGTCCCCCCTTGCAGTACCTACCGACCCCGTCGCGGACCAGCCGGCAATCCCCCCGATCGCCCTGCCCGCCTTCCCCAAGGCGGCACGGACGACATGTGGCGCTGTCGCCGCCACCATCATGCTCTGTAGTCGCCTGATTACGCAACGTTGTCGGCGAAATCCATCATTCCGGACACTCCCGGCTTCCCGGGCTTCGCGACCGCCGGTTACCCCGTCGGGGTCCGTGAAAACGCTGCGGGCCCCCTCCGTCAGGAGGGAAACTCGGCGGCGGATTCACGCAACCTCGCACCGGGGGTCGTGCGTTTAGCACAACGAGGTCGGCGCGCGCAGGAAATGGGGAAAGAACGCCCCGGCGCCCCTCGTTCCCTACTCGCGTACCCTGTCGAGGTGACCTGGATGCGGAAACGTGACCACAATGTGCTGACCAACGCCGCATCGCTACTCATCTGTGGCCTGTTGGCCGGCGTGGTGGTCGCGGCGGCGGCCTTCCCCGCAGTGGCGATGTCCGGACTGGCCGCGAAGGCCGGCGCCGAGACCTTCGGTGCACTGCCCAAGGAGCTGACCGTGGCCCGCGCGCCGCAGATCAGCTACCTTCTCGCCTCCGACGGCAAGACACCGCTGGCGACCATGTACGACGAGAACCGTCGCGACGTGAAGCTGGCCGACATCGCGCCCGTCATGCAGAAGGCGATCATCGCCGCCGAGGACCACGACTTCTACAAGCACAACGGCGTCGACCTCAACGGCATCGCCCGGGCGTTCGTCAACAACCAGTCCAACGCGTCCAGCCAGCAGGGCGCCTCGACGCTGACCATGCAGTACGTCCGGCTCGCCATCGCCTACTCGGCGAGCCACCCGGCGGACGTGGTCGCGGCCACCGAGGACACCAGCGCCCGGAAGCTGCGCGAGATGCGCTACGCGATCCAGATCGACAAGGAACTCTCCAAGGACGAGATCCTGGAGCGCTACCTCAACATCGCCGCGTTCGGCAACGGCGCGTACGGCATCTACGCCGCCAGCCAGGTCTACTTCAACAAGCCGCCGAGCAAGCTGAAGCTCGAGGAAGCGGCCATGCTCGCCGGCATGGTGAAGGCGCCGAGCACCAACGACCCGACCACCAAGAGCGGCCACGCGGCGGCCCTCGCCCGGCGCAACTACGTCATCCAGAACATGGTCGAGACCGGCGCCGTCACCCAGCAGGAGGCGGACGCGGCGAAGGCCACCAAGCTCGTGGTCACCGGCAAGCGGGCCCCCAACGGCTGCGTCTCGACCAACGAGAAGGGCTGGGGCTTCTTCTGCGACTACTTCTACCGCTGGTGGATGGGGCAGGAGACGTTCGGCTCGACCTCGTACGACCGGGAGCGGCGGCTGAAGAGCGGCGGCTACACCGTCATCACCACCCTGGACCCGCAGGCCCAGCGGGGCGCCGACAAGGCCGTCCGCAAGGCCAAGTCGGAGAAGAGCAAGGAAGCCGCCATGGTGGCGGTGGTGGAGCCGGGCACCGGCCGGGTGCGGGCGCTGGCGGTGAACCGGAACTTCAAGCTCGACGACCCGAAGAAGCCGGCCAACAAGGAGCACAGCGACCCCAAGCAGCGCAAGAAGGGCAAGCGCGGCAACTACCCGAACACCGTCAACCCGCTGCTCACCGGCGGCGACGGCATCACGGGCTACCAGGCCGGCTCGACCTTCAAGATCTTCACCATCGTGGCGGCGCTGGAGAAGGGCATCCCGCTCGGCTACACGATCAACGCCCCGCAGGCGTTCAAGTCGGAATACATCGTCGAGGCGGGCAGCCAGGCCGCCTGCCCGGGCACCAACAAGTACTGCCCGACCAACTCCGGCAAGAAGGCCGGCGGCGTGCAGAACATGTGGAGCGCCTTCTCCTCCTCCATCAACACCTACTTCGTGCCGCTCCAGCAGCAGGTCGGCGCGGAGAACGTGGTCGACGTGGCCAAGCGGCTCGGCATCCAGTTCCGGGTCAGCAGGGAGAACGACTGGGCCAACAACAAGGCGGCCGCGCACGACTGGGGCGCGTTCACCCTGGGCGTCTCGAGCACCACCCCGCTTGAGCTGGCCAACGCCTACGCCACCCTCGCGGCGGACGGCAAGTACTGCGAGCCCATCCCGGTGCAGATGATCAAGGACCCGGAGGGCAAGAAGCTCGACATCGCCAACCCGCGTTGCGAGAAGCGGGTCAGCACCGAGGTGGCCCGCGCCGCCGTCGACGCCGCCCGCTGCCCGGTCGGTGACAACTCCTCCACCAGCAAGTGCGGCGGCAGCCGTACGGCGGCCGAGGTCAAGCAGGTCGTCGACGCGCCGGTGGCCGGCAAGTCCGGCACCACCGACTCGGAGAAGAGCGCGGCCCTGGTCGCGATGACCAAGCAGTACGCGGTGGCCGGCATCATGGCCGACCCGGACTGGCCGCAGACCAACGTCAAGATGAAGCACAAGCAGAAGGACGGCATCAACCCGCCGGTCTACGAGACGCTGCGCGACGCCATGAAGGGCAAGGACCGGAAGAACTTCGAGCCCCCGGGCAAGAAGATCTCCGAGGGCGACCAGCGCCGGATCCCCGACGTGAAGTGCCTCGACCCGGAGCAGGCGAAGTCCCGGATCAAGGCGGAGGGCTTCGACGCGATCATCTCCGACATCAAGGTCCCGTCGAGCTGCCCGGCCGGCAAGGCCGCCGGCACCAGCCCCGACGGCCGGACCATCAAGGGCGGCGTGGTCACCATCCAGATCAGCTCCGGCGGCGGCACCGCCCCGGGCACGACGCCCGACAACAACCGGCCGAACACCCCCGGCCGACCGCCGGGTCGATCCGGCGGCTGAGCCGGCCGGACGAACGCCACGGGCGGGCACCCTTCGCGGGGTGCCCGCCCGTTTCGCGTACGCGGGTCGGTGCGGCCGGGGTCAGAGGCCGAGCTGGCGGCGTACCTCGGCGGCGACGCGACCGCCCTCGGCCCGGCCGGCCACCGCCGCCTGGGCCGCCTTCATGGCCGGGCCCATCTGCGACTTGCCGGTGAAGCCGCTCGCGGCGAGCGCCCCCGAGACCAGCTCGGTCAGCTCGGCGTCGGGGAGCTGCTTCGGCAGGTAGCGCTCCAGCACCTCGCCCTCGGCGATCTCCTTCGTGGCCTGCTCGGTGCGGCCGGCGTCACCGAAGGCGGTGGCGGCCTCCCGGCGCTTCTTCGCCTCCTTGGTCAGCACCGCGAGCACCTCGTCGTCGGTGAGCTCGCGCTTGGCCTTGCCGGCGACCTCGGCGGTGCCGACGGCGGCCAGCGCCATCCGCAGCGTGGAGGTGGTCAGTTCGTCGCGCGCCTTCAGGGCGGCGCGCATGTCGGCGGTCAGACGGTCCTTCAGCGTGCTCATGGTCGGTGAAACTACCCTGAACGGCATGCGAAAGCGCACACTATTCCGGCTCGCGACCGGGACCGCCGCGCTCGGCGCGGCGACCCTGGCCTATGCGTCACTCGTCGAGCGCAACATGTTCACCCTGCGGCGGTACGACGTGCCGGTCCTGCCGGCCGACGCGGAGCCCCTGCGGGTCCTGCACCTGTCGGACCTGCACATGATGCCCGACCAGGGGCGTAAGCAGCGCTGGGTGGCGTCGCTGGCCGCCCTCGACCCCGACCTGGTCGTGGTCACCGGGGACAACATGGCGCACCCCGGCGCCGTGCCCGGCGTGCTGCACGCCCTCCAGCCGCTGCTCGACCTCCCGGGAGCCTTCGTCTTCGGCTCCAACGACTACACCGGGCCGGTCTGGAAGAACCCGTTCACCTACTTCCTGCCCGACCGGGAGTACACCGAGGGCGTCGAACTGCCGCACGAGGAGTTGCGGGACGTCTTCGTCGGCGCCGGCTGGGCGGACCTGAACAACGCCCGCACCACCGTCAAGGCCGGCGGCCGGGTCGTCGAGCTGCTCGGGGTGGACGACCCGCACGTCGAACGGGACGACTACGACTCGGTCGCCGGGCCGGTGTCGCCCACCGCCGACCTGTCGATCGCGCTCACCCACTCCCCCGAGCCGGCCGTCCTCGACCGGATGGCCGCCGACGGCTTCGGGCTGATGCTCGCAGGGCACACCCACGGCGGCCAGGTCTGCGTACCGGGGGTCGGCGCCCTGGTGACCAACTGCGGCCTGCCCCGCTCCATGGCACGCGGCCTGCACCGTTGGCCCGGCTCCGACTCGTGGCTGCACGTCTCCGCCGGCCTCGGCACCCACCCGACCGCGCCGGTCCGGTTCGCCTGTCCGCCGGAGGCGAGCGTGCTCACCCTGATCCCTCGCTGACCCTTGCGCCGGTGATCCGCCGGGCTGCCGCCTACGGCCCGGCGGCCCGGCGGCTCGGCGGCTCGGCGGCTCGGCCGGTTGACGAGCGAGGCGGAATTGGCTGCCGGCAGGCAGCCGTGCAGGGTGAGCGTCGGATCCGTCCGGGGACCTGGCTGTGTTCGCCCTGTCGAGCTGAGTCGTTCACGACATCAGGCGCCAGACGGGGTCGGCGCCCGGCGGGTACCGCACGGTCCGGGAGGACCCGCAGGGCGGTGGGGGTACCGAGTTGGACCACCGACGGGGGTGGGCTACTATTTGTCGGCACGCCTCGGGGTGTGGCGCAGCTTGGTAGCGCGCTTCGTTCGGGACGAAGAGGTCGTCGGTTCGAATCCGGCCACCCCGACCAGAGGTAAGAGCAGGTCAAGGCCCCTCCAACGAGGGGCCTTGATTCGTTTCTGACGATCATTGCTTTCTCGAAGGCAGCGAACGACGCGAGCACCCTGCGATCCCGGTCTCGAGTCGAGTGCGTGTAGCGGTCCAAGGTGAGCCCAAAACGGGACGTGACCAGCGCGGCGACCAGGCTGCCGCAGGCCACGGCAGGGCGCACCTGAGTTCCGCTTCAACGTCTGATGGTCGCCGGTCTTTGCGGTTGTGCCACGGAACCGGGAGCAGGGGGATGTGGTTGTCACGCTCCGAATCGTCGACTGCGGGCCGAGTAGGAGCGCAGGGCGCGCAGGAAGTCGATCTTCCGGAAGCCGGGCCAGTACACGTCGCAGAAGTACAGTTCGGAGTAGGCGGCCTGCCAGAGCAGAAACCCGGACATGCGGCGTTCTCCGCTCGTGCGGATGACCAGATCAGGGTCGGGTTGGCCGCCGGTGTACAGGTGCGCCGCGAGAGCCTCGGCGGTTAGTCGTTGTGCGACGTCGTCGAGTGTGGCGCCCGCTCGTGCCTCCTGTTCCAGCAGGGAACGAACTGCACTGACGATTTCCTCGCGGCCGTCGTAGCCGATGGCGACTGTGAGATGGAACTCGGCACCGCGTTCGCGGGTGGCGTCTTCCGCGAGTTTCAGGGCGTGGCGTGTCGAGTCGGGTAGGACGTCGGCGCGGCCGGCCAGGTGAAGCTGCCAGGGATTGGCCGGGCGGAGGAGCGGCTCCGCGACGACCTCCTCGATCATCCGCATCAGGTTCTCCACCTCTTCGGATGCCCGTTTACGCATGTTGTCGACGGAGGCGATGAACAGAGTGACGTGATGGATGCCCATGTCGGCACACCAGCCCAGTACCTCGTGGACGTGTTCCGCGCCGTACCGGTGGCCTATCCCGGGGTCATCGAAGCCCGCCTGCCTGGCCCACCGGCGGTTCCCGTCCATCACCATTGCTACGTGCCGTGGCAGCGACTTCCCGGCCAGCTGGGCGCGGAGGCGGCGGGTGTAGAGCCGGTAGGCGCCACGGCGTATGGGCTGCACCATGATCGAATGAAATCACCTCATCGGCGCTGGCGTTGGCCCGCGCGGACTGTCGACAGCAACGGTGACAGCTACGAGCCGGAACAAAGACGCCCACGCCCGGCGTCGCGTGGACGGTCGGTCGAGGCGGGCGACGGATGCGGACGCAGGCAGACGAACCGCACGGTTCTTGTAAGCGAGGCGTCGTGCCTCGGAAAGCGACCCCGGCTTACCGGGGAAGCGGGTTGGCGACGTAGACGCCCTTGCCTTGTCGGCCGTCGATCAGGCCTTCGGCCTTGAGTAGGAGCATGGCGGCGCGAATAACGGTGTTGCTGACCTTGTAGTGCTCGCAGAGGGCGGCGAACGAGGGCAACTTGTCGCCCGGCTTCAACTGGCCGGAGCTGACCTGCTCGCGGATCTCCCGGGCGACCTGTAGGTAGGCAGCTTCAGACATAGGTGGTGCTCCCAGCTTGGCGGCTGGTGCAAGCAGACCACACCTCCGGCTCGACTTACAACGCTATGTGTCGTAGCTGTTGACCCTGCGCACATTGCGTCTTAAGTTGCTGGTGGAGCTACCCAGCTTGGCGGCCGGGTCGTCCTGCCGTGGGTGCCCTGTCTCCGGACACGGCTGACCGGGCACCCACGGGACCCCAGCGTCGGCGGGAGGCGTGATGACCAGACCGAACGATGCAACTGGTTCGACCGCAGGTCCCGTGCGGGACACCGGCTACCACCAGAGGCAGAACAACAGCCGGCGACGCGTGTCCTACGACGAGTACGTCTTGGCGGCGGCGTTGACGCTCGCCCGCCGGCACCGGCCTGTCTGGTCATGGCGGCACTGGCGGCGTATCTGCCGCTGTGGAAGCGACCTGCCGTGCCGAAGCCGTCATCCCATCCCGATCAACCGGGGCCACTGGCCGAGCCAGGATGCGCCGCGATGACGACACACCTCCCGGTCACACCGGCTTGGACGTGCTGCGGCTGCGGTGCCGACTGGCCCTGCCAGCCCAGACGGCGCGAACTACGAGCGGAGTACGACCGCGCCCCGGTGTCGCTGGCCCTCTACCTCGCCGCCCAGCTCGTCGACGCCGCCCAGGACCTGGCCCACATCCCCGCCGGAAACCTGCACCACCGATTCCTCGGCTGGACCCGATGAGCATCCTGCGGCCCGGCGACGAGAAGTTCCACTACAGCGACGGCTCCCACAAGTGGATCCCACCCGACCCCGACTACGACCAGGAGGTCTGGAACGAGCAGGTCCGCCAGCACAAGGAAGGCCACCTGAGAAACGAGCAGCCCAAGGTCCGCATCCAGCGCCTCATCTGACGCCAGCAGTACAGCAGCGAAGTACAGCAACCGTGTCAGCCGAACCAGGCCAAGCCGAGCCTCAGCAGAGCCCGTGACCTCGGGAGCAGCCTGACCCGACCACGATGCAGCCAGTTCGGGACGAAGAGGTCGTCGGTTCGAATCCGGCCACCCCGACCGAGATGGGCAAGGCCAGGTGAGATGTCATCTCACCTGGCCTTTTGCCACATCCGGCTTGATCTAGCTCGTTGAGCTACGCCACTGTCGTCCCGCCGCCTTGGTCGTCGTTCTCGTCGGGAGTCAGCGAACGACTCCCGCACCCGGTCCGCGCCGGCCTCGAACGCGTGCGTGTAGCCGGGCCGCGCGGGACTTCGGGTAGGGCTTGAAGGTTCTCCGCGATGATGCGATCCCGCACGGCCAGCGCCAGCACAGCCCGCAGCGGCGGCAGCACTTCCGGACGGTCGCCGGGGCCAAGCGCTGGTCCAGCTCGGTTGCCCACGCCACCGCGCCGTGGCCGCCCGGTACGACAAGTTAGCCGTACGTTACGAAGCCACCATTCACGTCACCGCCATCAACAAATGGCTACACGCACTTCGAGACACGCCCTAGCCGCGGGCGGGCGAGTCCAGGTGCTCCCCGAGCAGGCGCTGGGCGGTGACCCCTTCCGTGACCGCTCGCTGACCGGCGTAGCAGACCCAGTGCAGCCCAGTGGCGTCCACACCCTTGCATCCGCCCGCGATATTGCCCTGATCGTCAACGAACGCGTGCTTGACGTCGGTGTAATCGGTCGCTGCGGGCCGAGGTGCCGTCTTTACCTTCTCCCGCTTAGCGGGATTGGGCAGCACGTCTGACTTCGGCGCGCGGCTGAGAGTGCAGTCGAAAACGACGTGGTCGGTCGTGGTGCACGACGGGTCGGTGCCCTCGAAGATCACGGCAGCGCCGGGCATGCCGCTGGCCACGGTTTCCTCGGTGAGGTATGCGACAGCGGCCGCCGTACCGGCACCGGCCGCAACCACTCCGGCGGTAATCGCTGTGATCAACCCGGCCCGCGACAGTCGGCGACGACTCCTGCTGACCGGGGCAATCTGCGGAGTTCGTTGTTCATTCATTGGCACGTGAACCTCCAGGCCGTGGCGCTTGCACCTGGTCTATGCCAGAAACCCGGTCCGATGTTTCACCGGATGAAGACCACAGCCCACAAGGGTGTGGTTTGAGCGTCAAGGCGGGCAATCGACCGGCTTTCCAGCGGAGCAGAAGCGGCATCGACGGCTGGGCTGGTCTCAGTTGTGGCCTCATCCGGCGATTGGGGATCTCACCCCCTGTAACACCGGCACCCGATGATGCTGCGGACGGCCCCCTGCCTGCTGCTGCGATCAGCGGCAACCGGACCGGCCATGACCTCACCGGATCGACCATGACCAAGACGTCTGGGGCGTGCAGCAGCGCCCGAAAGGCTGTTGCCGCCCATCGAGCCTGCACGATTTGATGTCCACAACTTTCCGGCCGGACGATCCCGGCTGGATACGGGGAGGGCCATCCACTGTGATAGTTACCTGGCCACGTCGTGGCCTCATCGGCGCGCTCGCGCTGACGCTGGGCGTCAGCGGGATCGCCCTCGTCGCGACCGGCAGTCCCGCCGTCGCGGCACCGCACTACGAAAGCGCTCCGTCGATCCAGATCGGCTGGACCGACTCCGCCACGCCGCGCAAGGCGTACGGGTGGAACGACGAGACACACATGCCGCTCGGCACGTCCGTGGACGACGCGGGTGTCAGCCACACCTCCCGGGTCTACGCCACCTTCGATCTGTCCGCCTACGAGGGCCGGAAGATCTACGGTGGGACGGTCTTCATCGAGGAGTACAGCGCCGCCGACTGCGGAAAGCGGGCGATCGAGATCTGGCGCACCAAGCCGGTGAGCACCACGCCCACCTGGAACAGCGCTCCTGAGCCGCTGACCAAGCTGGACGAGGTCCTCACCCCGGAATGGTGCCCGAAGGCGACCCTGTCGTTCGACGTCGGTGCCGCCGTGCAGGACGCTGTGGCGCGCAAGCAGCGCCGGATCACGTTCGAGATCCGCGTCCCGGAAGCCAACGAGAGCGACCCGGCCTACGGTCGTCGGCTCAACTGGTACCGCAGCGTCGGCCTGACCACGCAGTACAACTCGGTGCCGAAGGGCGACAACGCCCACCTCTACAACGGCGGGTTCCCGTGCACCCAGTTCCGTCCGTACCCACGGCTGGCCGGCTTCGCCAACGTGCTCCAGGCCCTCGGCACCGACGCGGACCCGGATGACGAGTACCGCCTGACCAGCGAGTTCGCAATCTGGCCGACGGGCGATGCGGCGGCCCGACAGGTCTTCACCAGCCAGCACGCCATCTCGGGTCGGGTGCACACGGCCAACCTGCCGGCGGGCACGCTCGTCGACGGCAAGTCGTACGCCTGGCAGGCCCGGGTGGGTGACGGGGCGGACTTCTCGGCCTGGTCGAAGAAGTGCTTCTTCACCTACGACGACACCAGCCCCACGGCACCGACGGTTGCCTCCGCGAACTACCCGGCCACCGACACCGGCCAGCAGGCCCCGGCGGGTGTGCCGGGCGTCTTCACCTTCTCCGGCGGCGGCAGCAAGGACGTGGCGGGCTTCCAGTACTCGTGGAACGGCCTCGGGGTGAACACGTGCGCGGCCACGGGCGACCTGGGCCAGTTGGTCTGCCGCGATCCGTTCAGCCTGCCGAACACGGTCAGGGCGGACGTCCCTGGCGGCTCGGCGACCGTGACGCTGAACCCGACCGGGGCCGGGCCGCAGCAGTTGACCGTGCGTTCGCTCGACCTCGCCGGCAACATCTCGGCCGAGACCGTCTACAAGACGATGATTCCCTGGTCCGCGCCGGATGTCCGGGTCGAGAACGGAGATCCGCAGTGGGGACAGGAGGTGGTGCTGAAGTTCGCCCCGGCGGCCGGCGTCACCGGCGTCCGCGAATACGAGATCGTCCTGGACAACGGGGATCGCGAGACGAGGCAGGCCGCCGAGGACGGCACCGCGCACTTCAGCTTCATCGCCGGCAATCCGCATGGGCACTCGGTGCGGGTACGCAGCAACAGCGACAACGGCTTCGTCTCCACAGAGGCCAGTTGGTCGACCTACTTCTACCCCGGCCCGGGCGTCAAGTCGGACGTCTACGTCCAGCCGCCGGACGGTTCGCCGGTCGGCGGAGTGGGAGTCGCAGGCACCTTCACCTTCTCCCCGCCGCCGGGCTGGACGGACACCGTGGCCTACCGGTACTCCTTCGTCGACGGCGAGGAGCTGACCGAGATCGCGGCTGATGCCAATGGTCGCGCAACGGTCACCTGGACGCCGACGACGAGCGGTTGGGTGCTGTTGACCGTGTACGCCGTCAAGCCCGACGGCACCTTGAGCGAGTACGGCAACTGGTACTCGTTCGAGGTGGCGGCCAGTTCCTGAGCCCTGCTCGTAGGTGACGGAGGGCCTGGCACCTGCCGGGCCCTCCGTCACGTACGACGGCGCCGGTCAGTCCTGCTGTTCGGTGCGGGCGATCTCGGCGAACGCGTCGGTCAGGTAGCCCTCGACGGGCCGGCCGGTGACGGTGAGCAGGTCGGCGACGAGCAGTGGCGCGTGCTGCGCCACGGCGGGCGGGTCCGGCGGCGACTCGTCGCCGTCGGGGTCGTAGACGCCGAGGGCGCCCGCCAACAGGACGAGGACCACGTGCGGGTCGACGTCGGGCCGCCACTGCGCGGCGTCGCGGACGCAGCCTTCGAGCACCTGACGGACGTCGTCGCCGTCGAGGCCGTCGGGGTGGGTCTCCTCCAGCAGCAGCCGGACCACCGCGCCGAGCACCAGGCCCGACCGTTCGGCCGCCGCGAGCCGGGCCACCGCGACGTCGTACGCCTCGGGGGCGCGCTCGCGGGCGGCGGCGACCGCGTCGGTGGTGGCGGCGGCGATCTCGCGCGCCGGTGCGGGCAGGTGTCGCCAGGCTGTGGTCATCCCGACCAGGATCGCAGAGAGGTACGACGCCCCGCCGCCGCGCCTGCGGTGTGACCCCGCGCACACGGCGAACGGGAAACTCGGCGCGAAAAGGCCTCGCGCCGTGTCACACCCAGCACACAGAATCGGGGGATGCTCAGTCGCGCCCTGCCCCGCCGTTCCGAAGCCCGGCGGATGCTCATCGGCACGCTGTTGTCGGCGATCGGGCGCGGCCTCACCCTGCCGTTCCTGTTCATCTACCTGACCGACGTCCGGGGTCTCACCGACACCCGCGCCGGCCTGGTGATCGGCTGGTACGGCGTGATCACCCTGGCGCTCTCGCCGATCGGCGGCGCGCTCATCGACCGGTTCGGCGCGCGCCGGATCCTGCTGTCGGGCCTGCTGATCGAGGCGGTCGGCACCGGGTCGCTGGCCCTGGTCGACTCGAGCGCCTCGGCGTTCGGGGTGATGACGCTGGTGGCGATGGGCAGTTCGGTCATCTGGCCCGGGCAGAACACGATCCTCGCCTCGCTCACCGACGCCGACGAGCGGCAGCGGGTCTTCGGGCTGAACTTCGCCCTGCTCAACCTCGGCATCGGCGTCGGCGGCCTGACCTCCGGCGCGATCGTCGACACCGCCCGCGAGGTCACCTTCCAGGCGATCTACGTGCTCGACGCGATCAGCTACCTGATGCCCGCGCTGATCCTGCTGACCCTGCCGCACGTGGGCCACCGGCTCGCCGCCGGACCGGCCGGGGAACGGACGTCGGCCGGCGGCTACCTCACCGTGCTGCGCGACCGTCCGTTCCGCCGACTCGTCATCTTCGGCCTCGTCCTGACCACCTGCGGCTACGCGCAGATCGAGGTCGGCTTCACCGCCTACGCCATACGGGTGGCCGAGGTGACGCCGCGCGTGGTCGCCTGGGCGCTGGCCGGCAACACGGTGATGATCGTGCTCTCCCAACTGCTGGTCCTGCGGCGGATGGAGGGGCGCAGCCGCACGGGCGGGCTGGCGGTCGTGGGCGCGGTCTTCGCGATCGCCTGGCTGGTCCTGGGGGCCGGGGGCGTGGTCGGCCCGGGCAACGCACTGATTGCCGCCCTCTGCGTCGTGGCCTGCTCGGCGATCTTCGGCTTCGGCGAGACGCTGCTGTCGCCGGTGATGCCGGCGCTGACGAACGCGCTCGCCACGGACGCGCTGCGCGGCCGGTACAACGCCATGAGCTCGATGATCTTCGGCATCAGTGGCGTGATCGGTCCCGTCACGGCGGGCCCGCTGCTCGGTGCGGCCGACGGCCGGATCTGGGTCGTGGTGGTCGTCAGCGGCTGCCTGGTGGCCTCGCTCATCGCGCTCTCCCTACGCCGGCTGCTCACGCCGGCCCAGGACGGCCGCGCGCCGGCCGCCCCGCCGGCCACCGAACCGGCCCCCGTGCAGGCCTGACCGCCCCGCCGCGCACGCGAACCGCGGACGGCGACGGGCCCCGGAATCCGCCAGGGATGTTCCGGGGCCCGTCGGGTGCGTACCGCTGCCGTCAGGCGGTGGGAACCTCCGCGGTGGTCCGGATGCGGTCCAGGGCCGGCGCCGAGACCGGGGACTCGGCGGTCAGGTAGGCCACGAACGCGTCCAGGTCGATCATGCCGGTGACCGCGTTGGTGCCGCCGGTGAGGACGGTGAAGCCGTCGCCGCCGCCGGAGAGGAAGTTGTTCACCGTCACCCGGTACGTGGCGTCGGCGGTGACCGCCACCCCGCCGAGGGTGAGGCTGCCCCGGACGACCCGGGTGCCCGTGCAGGCGTCGGCGACGGTGCCGGTGGTGCCGGCCGGGTCGACGACGTAGCGGACGGTCGACGACGGGTAGAGCGTCCGGCCGGTGACGAACTGCTGCTCCAGCATGCAGTAGAGCTGCGCGCCGGTGAGGTCGAGCGTCACGAGGTTGTTGCCGAACGGCTGCACCGTGAACGCCTCCTCGTAGGTGACCGGGCCGGCGTCGAGGTCGGCGCGTACGCCACCGGGGTTCATGAAGGCGGCGACGG
Source organism: Micromonospora sp. DT46 (assembly GCF_049841735.1). Lineage (NCBI taxonomy): Bacteria > Bacillati > Actinomycetota > Actinomycetes > Micromonosporales > Micromonosporaceae > Micromonospora > Micromonospora sp. DT46. Next base: position 816,283 of record NZ_JBNCKW010000002.1, read on the forward strand.
CGCCCTGCTCGTCGTCGGTGGCGGCGAGCTGCGCGTCGGCGATCACGTTGCCCAGCGGGGACTCGCCCAGGGTCGTACCGAAGAGGGTCTCCTGGGTCTTCTTGATCTCCTCGGTGGTCTGGCCGACCTCGCGGCCGGCCACCGGGCCGAGCACGGTCTTGTAGCGGTTGATCAGCGCGGTCTGCGCCGGGTCCTTGGGGAGGTCCCGGGTGACCACCACGTTCTCGGCCTTGGCGCTGATCACGTCGCCGGTGCGCCGGTCGATGGAGAGGTCGATGTCGGTGACCAGGCGACCGAAGGAGCTGGCGCTGGTGACTAGCTTGCCGGCGATGTCGCAGTTGTACGCCTGGTGGGTGTGGCCGCTGACGACCACGTCGATGGACGGGTCCATCCGGTTGGCGATGTCCACGATGGGGCCGGAGATGCCCTTACAGTCGTTGATGCCGCCGGTCGCGTCCTGGGTGCCGCCCTCGTGCAGCAGCACGACGATGGTCTCGACGCCCTGGCGGCGCAGCTCGCGGGCGTACCGGTTGGCGGTCTGCGCCTCGTCGGCGAAGGTCAGGCCGGCGACGCCCTGCTGGCTGACGATCCGCGGGGTGCCCTCCAGCGTCATGCCGATGAAGCCGACCTTGACGCCCTGCACCTTGTGGATGGCGTACGGGGCCAGCAGCGGCTGGCCGGTCGCGGTCTTGAACGCGTTCGCGGAGAGGTACTGGAAGCCGGCGCCCTCGTACGGGGTGCCGTCGACGCAGCCGTCGACCGGGTGGCAGCCGCCGTTCTGGATGCGCAGCAGCTCGTCGGCGCCCTCGTCGAACTCGTGGTTGCCGACGCTGGCGTAGTCGAGCCCGGCCAGCGAGAGCGCCTCGATGGTCGGCTCGTCGTGGAACGCGGCGGAGAGCAGCGGGGAGGCGCCGATCAGGTCGCCGGCCGCCACGGTGATGGTGTTCTGCTTCTTGGCGTGCCTGCGCAGCTCGGCGAGCTGGGTGGCGAGGTGTTCGGCCCCGCCGGCGGGCTGCCCGGCGATGCTGCCGCTGGAGCCGGACGGCGGTTCGAGGTTGCCGTGGAAGTCGTTGAGGGCGAGCAGCTTGACGGCGACCGGCTTCGGGCCGGCGTCCGCCTGGTCGGGGGTGGTCGTGACCGCGCCGAAGGCGGTCACGGCGAGCGCGGTCAGGCCGATGGCGGCCCGGCGCATCCCGGGGATGGACATGGAACTCCTCGTGGGAAGCCGGCGCGGGCACCCGGGTGACGGTCCACCCCGGGGGCGGGCCGCGCCGTCGACAGGTTCGGTCGCGGTGGCGAGGGTGGCCGAGCGCCGCCGCGTCGCGGACAGCCTCTCATCGTCGCCCGCCCCGGTCGACCGGGGCGGGGGTGCAGACCTGCGCAAACTCGCGGCCGGCGACCGTCCGGACGGGCGTTTCCGACATGCCCGGCAGCCTGGGCGCCGGCCGGCGGAGGGGTGCCGCCGGCCCCGGCTGCCCGGGGCCGGCCGCCCGCCTCAGCAGTACGTGTAGCTGCCCTTGCTCCCCCACGAGCAGGAGTCGATCAGGGTGCCGGACGAGTTGCGCAGGGACGCCTTGTCTCCGGTGTTGTTCCAGATGTAGGCGCCCGAGCCCCAGTAGCGGTGGGTCGAGCTGTTGGTGCCCTTCCCGGTGTGCACGAAGACGCTGGCGCCCGGGGCCAGCCGGAAGTCGCCGGAGAACTTGTAGACGTGGTTGGACTGGTCGCGCAGCGTCCAGTACTTCAGGTTGACGGTGGTGGAGCGCCGGTTGGTCAGCCGGACGTACTCGGCGTTCAGGCTGGAGTTCGAGCGGTTGTCGGCGCCCGGCGAGTTGTAGTAGGCCTTGGTGATCTGGACGGCCGGGGTGGCGGCCTGGGCCGGGCCGGCGGTGGTCAGCGACACGCCCACCGTGACGGCGAGCGCCACCGCGAGACCGATCAGCCTTCTCCTCATGCGATTCCCCCACACAGACGGCCGGTCGTGGTGCCGGCGGATGAGCCGTACCCGCGCACGGCCGGCCGAGGTTATCGATCTCCTGCGGTGATTGTGGACGGTGAAACGGCCGCCCCGGGCGATTGCGTCCGCCCGGTTGATCCGCTGTCGGCCGGCGGGACGTGCGCCGCTCGTCCGACCGACCGCCGGGGTCACCGTGCGGCGCGACGGCGGCCACCGAGCGTCCCGCCCCCGCCCGCGTTCGGCGTCGGAGGCCGTACGGTGCGTCGGTCAGCCCGGCACCTCGGGCAGGTCCGTGGTCAGCCCGGCACCCTCGCGCCCGTCCGTGGTCAGCCCGGCCCCCTCGCGCCGGTGCGTCCCGGCGAGCAGCGCCGCGACGGCTGCGGCGTCCCAGGCGCCGGCGACCCCCGGCCGAGCCAGCAGGTACTGGGCGATCCGGTCGGCGTCCCAGCCGTGCGACTCGCGCAGGCCACGGGCGATCATGTTGAGGTAGGCCGGGGCCGGGGCCTGCCACGGCACCTCGGACGCCGCCCACGGGGCGGTGAAGGTCAGCAGCGGGAGCCCGTCGAGCCGGCCGGGGCAGAGCAGGGTCTCGTACCGGCCGGGGCCGAGGGTGGCCCTCCCGGTGGCGACGGCCTCGGCGATCAGGCCGGCGTCGGCACCGGGTTCCCGGTACATCTCCTGGGCGGCCACGTCGGCGAACTGCCCGACGTCGAGCAGGTAGGCCCGGGCCGCCGCCTCGCCGGGGAGCGCCGGGTCGTAGAACGCCATCCCGCCGGTCCAGGCCCGCGACTCGCCGGCGAAGTAGACGCCGCCGGGCAGCGACACCGGCACCGTACGCCTGGGGGGTCGCGGGTCCCGGCAGCCCGGATACGTCCGCCGCCCGCCGGGCGGGCAGCCTCCCGCCAGGTAGAAGCCGAGCCGGGCGGCGTGCATGTTCGACCCGTACGCGACGTACCAGACCTCGCCCACCACGGCCGACCGGTCCCGGCGGTCAGAAGCCGCAGGTCATGCCGGCGGCGTGGCTGGCCTGCACCAGGTGCGTGGCGCAACCGCTCCCGGTGACCTTGTGCAGCAGGAAGCCGGTCGGCTCGACGACCCAGCCGAACTGGTCGTCGGCGCTGGTGGTGAGTGAGCTCTGTCGCCAGGTGCTCGGCGCGGTGGTGAGCACCGTGCCGGCGAAGGTCACGGTGACCGGGCGGTGGACGTGCCCGGCGACCACTCGGACCACGTGCGGGTGGCGGGCGATCACCTCGGCCAGCTCGTCGCCGTCGGTCAGCCGGATGTCGTCGAGGAACGGGATGCCGACCGGTGCCGGCGGGTGGTGCAGGCAGACCACGGCCGGCACCTCGGGTCGACCGGCCAGCACCCCGTCCAGCCAGCCGAGCTGGTCCTCGCCGAGGCAGCCGGCGTCGCCCCCGCCCGGCATCAGGGAGTCCAGCACCACGACAGTCGCCTCCGGGTGGTCCACGTGGTAGTGCGCCGAGAAGCCGCCGCCGAGCCACGGCGTGCCCCCGAAGGCGTCCAGCAGCGACTCCCGGTCGTCGTGGTTGCCGGCGACCAGGTGCACCGGCAGCGGGAACCGGCCGATGACCTCGCGCAGGGTCGCGTACTCGTCGGGGCGGCCACGGTCGACCAGGTCGCCGGTGATCACCACGCAGTCGGGCCGTGGGTTCAGCGCCAGCACCCGGCCCAGGGCGCGGTGCAGGCCGGCGGCCGGCTCGGCGGCGAGCACGCCGGTGGTCAGGTGCGGATCACTGAGCTGGGCGATGAGCATCGGTGCCTCCACTCGACCGGGACCCTCACGCTATCGCCGCGGGCCCCGGCGCGCGGCCCGCCCGTACCCACAGGCCCTGTCCACAGCCTGTGGATGGCACATGTGTACGAAAGTCTCGACGATCTTGAATCCCGCTGGTCCCGCGCCTGCCTGAGTACGCTTGATCGCGGGCCCGCCCGCCGGTCGCGGCCCTCCCTACCTGGAACGACGTGCCGAGTGGATCACGAGCGAGTCATCCGTGACGTCACGGTCCGCCTCCCCATGGCGTCGACCGTCGTCGAGGCGTGCCGGTGGACCGTCACCGCGCTCGCCCGCCACGCGCCGGCCACCATCTCCGTCCTGCTGCACGTCCACGACCGGCTCCGCTGCGTCGCGGCCACCGGCTCCTGGCAGGTCTTCTCCACCGTGCCGCCGAAGACCGGGATCGTGGGCCGCGTGTACGCCTCCGGCGAGACCGCCGTGGTGCCCGACGTCGCCGCCGACCCCGACTACATCCCGGTACGCCCCGACGTCACCGCCGAGGTGTGCGTACCGGTGCTGGACCCGGCGGGCCGGCCCATCGGGGTGCTGGACCTCCAGTGGTGCGGCCCGGCCGACCTCGGCCCGTGGCGCGACACCGCCGAACGGCTGGCGGCCCGCCTCGGGGCCCGGATCGTGGCGCTCGGCGGGCCACCGCCGGAGAGCCGCAGCGAGAAGCTCCTACGGCACGCCGCCGCGCTGACCTCCGCGTCGACGGAGTGGGACCTGTTCGCCGCCGCGATCGCCGCCGCCCGGGACGTGTCCACGCTCTCCGCGGCGGTACTGGTGCTCGCCGGCCCGGACGGGCCCCGCCTGGGTACGCCGCCGGCCACCCCCGGCGAGCTGGAGGCCCGGATCCGGGCGGAGCTGACCGAGGCGGACCCCGCCGCGCTGGACGGACTCGTGGCTCGCGCCCACCGCCACGGCGTGGGCTACACGCTCGGCGAGGCGGGACACCCGCCCGTGCCCGACCACCGGCCGCTGACCCGGGCCGGGGTGCGCACGCTGGTCGCCGTGCCCGTCGGCCGGCCCGACGACGGCGGGGTGCTGCTGGTGGCCGACGAACGACTGCTGCGCCCCGACCCGACCACCGTCAACCTGCTGGAGCTGCTCGCCGGCCAGGCGTGGAGCTGCCTCGACCGGCTGCGTACCCTGGCCCGCCTGCGCGAGCAGGCCAACTCGGACCCGTTGACCGGGCTGCGGCACACGGGGCCGTTCGGCCAGCGGATCGCCGTGGCCACCCCGGGGCGTACGGCCCTGCTGGCGATCGACGTCGACGGCTTCAAGGCCGTCAACGACACGTACGGCCACCAGGCCGGCGACCGGGTGCTCGTCCGGCTGGCCCGGGCCCTGGAGGGGGCGCTGCGGCACGGCGACGAGCTCTACCGGATCGGCGGCGACGAGTTCGTGGCGGTGATCGAGGTGGGGCGCCCCGAGGAGGCGGTCCGGATCGCCGAGCGCCTGGCCGAGGCGGCGCGGCAGATCGGCCGCACGATCAGCGTCGGGGTGGCCCTTCCCCGCCCGGGAGAGTCACCCGAGGCCACGCTGCGCCGCGCCGACCAGGCGCTCTACGCGGTGAAACACCACGGCCGCGACGGCGTACGCCTGGCCCCCGCCTGACCGCCTCCGTCCGGTCACCGTCGGCGGCGGGCGACGTTCACCGGCTTCTGCTCGTTCGGGGGCATCTCGACCCGGGCGACGCCGGCGTGCCACCGGGTGTGCAGCGCGGTGTCCGCGATCCACGCCCCGCACCGGTGGCAGACCTCGACGTCCTTCGGCCGCCGCCCCGCGGGCAGCAGTTCCCCGGCGGCGTTGTCGGTCCCCGTGAGCGGGTTGGCCTCGTTGTCGGCGAGCATCCAGAGCCGGTGCCACGTGGTCTTGATGTCCTCCCGGGAGACCCCGAGCGCGAGCAGCAGCTCGGTCAGGTTCTCCCACTTCGGCGGCTTCCTGGCGGTGAAGATGCGGCTGATCGTGGAGGTCGACAGGCCGATCGAGGTGGTCCGGATGATCGTGCGGTAGGACGGGTTCCCCGCCTGCCGGTAGGTCAGCTTCAGCTGACGGACGAGTTCGGTGAGGTGAGGGCTGCCGGTATCGGAGCCTGGGCCCTCACGCCCGGCGTTGTTCGTGTTCGTGGACATCGGCGGCGCGCCGTGGTCGCCGGTGCCGGACGCGGGTCCGGCACCGGCGCGCTTCGTCGGCGCTACACCCCCCACCGAGGGCCAGGCGCCCCGAGCAGCCAGGTGGAGACCCGGCCGGCGACGGCGCCGGTCAGACAGACCGCCAGCGCGACCTCGGTCGGTGGCCGACCGGTCAGCAGCACCGCACCCGCGAGGACGGCGACCGCCGCAGTCACGAGTGCCGTGGGCAGCGGCCCGTGGACGCCAACGGTCCGGCGGGCCACCTCGCCGGCCAGCAGGACGACCGCACCCGCCGTCAGCAGGGTCTCGTCCAGGGCGCGCCCCGACAACAGCAGGGCCACCGACGTGGCGATCACGATCACGATCACGATGACGCCGGGCCACCAGGCCCCCGGCTGCGGGGCCGGTCGCCGGGTTGCCGGGAGGCCGCATGGAACGGCCGCCCGGCGGGGGTCGAGGGATGGTTGTTCGGTCATCCGGCTCGGAACTCCTTCGGTCGTGGCGGCCGCGCGGCCGCCGCCGCGGTGACCGGGGGGGGGGGGCGCCCCCGCGGGGGGGGGGGGGGGCGCGCCCCGGGGCGGTTAAACCACACGCCGGGGGTAGTC
>NZ_JBNCKW010000002.1:822781-882503 GCF_049841735.1 Micromonospora sp. DT46
CGGGGTGGCGGCTGGGACCGGCGGCCGGGGGGGGGTGGGGGGTGGGTGGTGGGGCAAACGGGCGGGCACCGCCTTGGGTGGGGGGGGCGGCGGGGCCGCCGCCGAGTTGACCGGGGCGGGCGTCCGCCCCGGCGGGTGGGGCGGAGGCAGCGCCTCCGCCCCGGTGGTGCTGGTCCGGGCCTCCCGGGGGAGTCGGTTGTTGCGCACAGCGCGGGCCCGCGACGCGGGCCCGCGTACCGCCCCTGGTTGCAGCCAGTGGCCGGCGGTACCCGACCATCATCGGGCACGGAACCGGCCCAACTGAAGCGCGTGAACCAAGCTGAAACGCCGGGACGGCCGCCGCCGGACACCGTTGTCGTCAATGCGCGGAACCGGCGCAGAAAACCGTACGTCCGTCCTGCGCGAACCCGCGACGCGAACGGAATTGTCGATACGCACCGAAAAACAGAAACCCCCCGCTGCAACGGGGGGTTTCCATTTGCGCTTCTTCCGAAATCCGGCCCGGACCAGCAGGCAGCAACTCGGAGGTTTTCCCGATGGAGAAAACCGGTAGCGCTGATCGGCCGACACTGGCAGCCGAGTCGGCTACAGGTTTCCCGATCGGGCGGGATACCTCAACCCACGGAGCCGGACCTGCAACGGGATGAAACACATCGAAGCACGAACATGAGGCAATGCCCCACCCCTTCGGCCCTTCGTCCCATTTAAGCCTTTTGAAGGTTGATCCACCAGCTCCGTCCGGAGAAAGTTTCATCCCAGCGTGATCACACGGCGACCGAGAGTCCGATCGACACTCGGTCACGTTGACACCGATGGCCCGAACAGCCCGAACCGGATCCCCCGAACGTGAGGTTTCACGAGGAGACGGTCCAGGATTATTCGACAGTCAGTTGACAGCCCGCCAGGAGTGCCGACGGCCGGGAGCCAAAAGGACATTACCGGCAGGTAGCTCCACCTCGGGGGCAACGACCGATGCCGAACTGGCGACACCTGGAGCATCTGCAATCGATACCGGCGAATGCCGCTTTCTTAGCGCAAACGGTGAGCCGGCCGGCGCTCCCAAGGCGGGCGACGGGGCGGGGGGCGACCGGTGGGACCCATCGATGCCCAACGATCGATCCCGGCCGCCCGCGCTGGCCGGAGCCGGCGAAAAATCCTCCCGCTCCGGCGTGTCGCCGCTGCAACATCGGCTGCCGCACTGCGCGACATGGCGCGCCCGCGCGGCGATTCGGGCAGCAACGCGCGCGACTGTCGGCATCACGACGCGGGCGCCGAGCGGCGGGCAGACCGACCATGGAAATTCCACGATTGAAAATTGCACACTTCGAGATCGCAGTTGCCGGCGGACCATTTTCGGCGCCGCCCGGCGCTCTTTCCAGTCGGGCACGTCGGCTCCGGACGGGGCGTGGGCGCACCCCGCGGCAGAGCATCGTCGCACCGCGCCGGCAGAGCCCCGGAACGCCGGGCGGGCAGACCCTCGGCAGGCCGCGCGGCAGTGCCCCGGAACGCCGGGCGGGCAGACCTTCGGCACGCAGCGCGGGCAGAGGCATCGTCGCACCGCGCGGCAGCGCCTCGGCGCCGAGGTTCGTCGCCTCGTGTTCCGCGCGACGGAGCGCCACGAGAGCAAACCCTCGCGGCAGCGCCTCGGCACGCCGCCGTGAGACGTGCCGGGGTGGCTCAGCGGGGGGTGAGTTCCTTGGCGAGGAGTTCGGCTATCTGGGCCGTGTTCAGGGCGGCGCCCTTGCGGAGGTTGTCGCCGGTGACGAAGAAGTCCAGGGCGCGGGGGTCGTCGACGGCGCGGCGGATCCGGCCCACCCAGGAGGGGTCGGTGCCGACCGCGTCGATCGGCATCGGGAACTCGCCCGCAGCCGGGTCGTCGACCAGGATCACCCCGGGCGCGTTCCGCAGCACCTCGCGGGCGCCCTCGGCGGCCACCTCGGTGGCGAAGACCGCGTGCACCGCGACGGAGTGGCCGGTCACCACCGGCACCCGTACGCAGGTGGCGGAGACCTTCAGGTCGGGCAGCCCGAGGATCTTGCGCGACTCGTTGCGCAGCTTCATCTCCTCGGACGACCATCCCGCGTCGGCCAGGGAACCCGCCCAGGGCACCACGTTGAGCGCCAGCGGCGCGGGGAACGGGCCCACGTCGTCGCCGACCGCCTGGCGTACGTCGCCGGGGCGGGAGCCGAGCACCCGGTCCCCCGCGATCTTGGTGAGCTGGGCGTGCAGGGTGTCCACGCCGCTCTGGCCGGCGCCGGAGGCCGCCTGGTAGGAGGCGAGCACCAGTTCGCGCAGCCCGTACTCGCGGTGCAGCGGGGCGATCGCGATGATCATCGCCAGCGTGGTGCAGTTGGCGTTGGCGATGATCCCCCTCGGCCGGTTGCGTACCTGCTCGGGATTGATCTCCGGCACCACCAGCGGGACGTCGCGGTCCATCCGGAAGGCGCCGGAGTTGTCCACCGCGACGGCGCCGCGGTCGACCGCGATCGGCGCCCACCGCGCGGAGACCTCGTCCGGGACGTCGAACATCGCCACGTCGACGCCGTCGAACGCCTCCGGGGTCAGCGCCTGGACGGTCAACTCCTCGCCCCGGCACCGCAGCCGCCGCCCGACCGAGCGCTCGGAGGCGAGCAGCCGGATCTCGCCCCAGACGTTCTTGCGGCCGCTGAGCAGCTCGCACATCACCGTGCCGACGGCACCGGTCGCCCCGACCACGGCCAGGGTGGGCAGCGGCGACACGGTGGCTACCGTCCCGTCCCCGCGTAGACGACGGCCTCGGTGTCGCCGCCGAGGTCGAAGGCCTCGTGGATGGCGCGTACGGCGGCGTCCAGGTCGGTGTCGCGGCAGACCACGGAGACCCGGATCTCCGAGGTGGAGATCATCTCGATGTTCACCCCGGCCGCGCCGAGGGCGGCGAAGAAGCCGGCCGCGACGCCGGGGTGCGAGCGCATGCCGGCCCCGATCAGCGAGACCTTGCCGACGTGGTCGTCGTAGAGCAGGCCCTTGAACTTGACCGACTCCTGGATCTTGCTCAGGGCGGCCATGGCCGTCGGGCCGTCGGCCTTGGGCAGCGTGAAGGAGATGTCCGTGCGGCCCGTGCCCTCGGTGGAGACGTTCTGCACGATCATGTCGAGGTTGATCTCGGCGCCGGCCACGGTGTCGAAGATCCGCGCGGCGGCGCCCGGCTCGTCGGGCACCCCCACGATCGTGATCTTGGCTTCGCTGCGGTCGTGCGCTACCCCGGTGATCAGTGCCTGCTCCACGGGAAGGTCCTCCATCGATCCGGTGACCATCGTGCCGGTGTTGGTCGAGTATGACGAACGGACGTGGATCGGCAACCCCGCCCGGCGGGCGTACTCCACGCTGCGCAGGTGCAGGATCTTGGCGCCGCAGGCGGCCAGCTCCAGCATCTCCTCGTAGGTGATCTGGGTGATGTGCCGCGCGTTCGGCACGATCCGCGGGTCGGCGGTGAAGACGCCGTCCACGTCGGTGTAGATCTCGCAGACGTCCGCGTGCAGCGCGGCGGCGAGCGCCACGGCGGTGGTGTCGGAACCGCCCCGGCCCAGCGTCGTGACGTCCTTGGTGTCCTGCGAGACGCCCTGGAAGCCGGCGACGATGACCACCGCGCCCTCGTCGAGCGCGCCCTTGAGCCGCCCCGGCGTGACGTCGATGATCCGCGCCCGGCCGTGCACCGACGTGGTGATCACGCCCGCCTGCGAGCCGGTGAACGAGCGGGCCTCGTACCCCAGGTTGTGGATGGCCATGGCGAGCAGCGCCATGGAGATCCGCTCCCCGGCGGTGAGCAGCATGTCCAGCTCGCGGCCCGGCGGCAACGGGCTGACCTGGTTGGCCAAGTCGAGCAGCTCGTCGGTCGTGTCCCCCATGGCGGAGACCACCACGACGACGTCGTCACCGGCCTTGCGGGCGGCCACGATGCGCTCGGCCACCCGCTTGATCCGCTCCGCGTTGGCGACGGAGGACCCGCCGTACTTCTGCACCACGAGTGCCACGACGGTGCACTCCCTCCCAGCGACGACCCTGAGCGTGCCGACGCCGCCGGATCAGGGCCGGCGGCGCGTGTCAGACGCACCCAGGGTATCGGTCGGGCAACTCGGCCGGGTCAGGTGATCCCACGATCCGGCCCGGCGGCCCGGGGCGGGGTGGTGCGCGACACGCCGGGGCGCCGCGCGTGGCAGGGGCCCCACGCGTCGTTTCCGGGCCGCAGAATGGCCCCGTGCACGCCCATCTCCGCCCGGCCGGCCCTCCCGCGAAGCCCGCGCGCCCGCCGGTGCGCCCGGCTCGACGCCTGGCCGGTCCGCTCGCGCTCGCCCTGCCCGCGCTCCTCGTCGCCTGCACCGCCGACGAACCGGCCACCCGGCCCACGCCCACCTCGACACCGGTGCCGGCGGGGGTGGACGCGGCGCGCGACGAGCTGGCGGCGCTGGCGGCCGCCGCGCAGGATCGGCACCTCGTCGCCAGCTACACGCTGCGCGCCCCGGAGTCCCCGGACCGGACGATCCTGGTGACCAGCGCGAACGACGGGAGCTGGCGGGTCGACGTGCCGGGCGGCGCGCTCGGCGGGACCGCCGACGTCTCGTTCGCCGCCACCGCCGACGGGCTGTTCCAGTGCGCCCTGCCGTCCGCCGCCCGGCCCGAGCCGGCGACCTGCGTACGCCTCGGCGACCGGGACGAGGCCGTGCCCCGCCGGCTCGACCCCCGGGTGCAGCACCCGTTCACCGACTGGCTGGACGTGCTGACCGACCGCCGGGCCCCGCTCGCCGTCTCCCCCGCCGAGCCGCCGCCCGGCGCGTCCGGCACCTGCTACTCGGTCGAGACCACCTCGGCGTCGATCAACGCGCCGCTGGACGTGGGGATCTACTGCTACGACGCCGACGGCACGCCCACGGCGGTGCGCACCGCGTCCGGCACGCTGGTCCTCGCCGGGACGCCCGCGCCCGCCCCGGCCACCGTGCAGCTGGCCGGGCCGGTGGTCGACGCCGAGCCGCTCGGCACGGCGGCTCCTGATCCGACCGCAGAGGCGACCACGAGCCCGAGCACGGGAACGCCGTGACCGTCCGTGACGTTACGGGTGCCGTTCGCCACATTCGGACATCCCACCTTTAACCGCTGAATCGCCCTTACGGGACACTTGGCCCATGGCCGACCTCACCCCGCTGCTCGCGTTCCGCTGGAGCCCTCGGTCCTTCGACCCGGTGGCGGAGCTGTCCCGCGAGGACGCGTCCGCGCTGCTGGAGGCGGCCCGCTGGGCGCCCTCGGCCGGCAACGCCCAGCCGTGGCGGTTCGCGCTCGGGCACCGCGACGACGAGACGTTCAAGCGGATCCTGGTCAACCTGCCGGAGGCTGATCAGCGGTGGGCGCAGCGCGCCGCCGCCCTGCTGCTCGGCGCGCACCGGACCGGATCGGCCGGGCACGCGTACGACCTGGGCCAGGCCGTCGCCCACCTCACCGTGCAGGCCACCGCGCTCGGCCTGCACGTACGCCAACTGCACGACCTTGACCACGCCGGTCTGGCCGCCGACCTCGACCTGCCGGCGGGCGTACGACCGCACGTGGTGGCGGCCGTCGGGCAGCTCGGCGACCCGCTCAGCCTCCCGGCGGACCTGCTGCGCTCCGAGACCGGCCTGCGCCGCCGGCTCCCCCTGGCCGAACTCCTGCTGACCAGCCAGGCTGCGAAGTGCGTCTCATAGTCCGGACCCGCCTTCCCGCACCCCGGCCCGCCACGTAGGGTTACCTGGTCATGTGGCGGGCGTACCTTCTCCTTGGTCGCCGCGACGAGGCCTGAAGGCCGGCACCTCGTCGCGGAGTCGAACCGCGCCGTCCAGCACATCCGAAACTTCCCATCGGCAACCGCCCGGGCACCGTCGCCCGGCACCTGGCCGACACCTTCCGATTGCTGACGCCACATGTTCCAGGGAGCACTCCGTCATGGCTCAACCCATCGCCGACGCTGAGACCGACCCGATCGCCCGGCAGCGCCCCAGCCGGATGCCGTACCACCGCTACCAGCCGTACCACCAGCAGTTCCGGCTCGACCTGCCCGACCGCACCTGGCCGACCCGGCACGTCGAGGCCGCGCCGCGCTGGTGCGCGGTGGACCTGCGCGACGGCAACCAGGCGCTGATCGACCCGATGTCGCCGGAGCGCAAGCGCCGGATGTTCCAGCTGCTCGTGCAGATGGGCTACAAGGAGATCGAGGTCGGCTTCCCCTCGGCCAGCCAGACGGACTACGACTTCGTACGCCAGCTCATCGAGCAGGACCTGATCCCGGAGGACGTCACGATCCAGGTGCTCACCCAGTGCCGGGAGCACCTGATCGACCGCACCTTCGAGTCGCTGCGCGGCGCGCGGCGGGCGATCGTGCACTTCTACAACTCGACCTCCACGCTCCAGCGGCGGGTGGTCTTCGGGCTGGACCGCGACGGCATCGCCGACATCGCCACCCAGGGCGCGCGGCTCTGCCGCAAGTACGCGGAGATCCACACCCCGGACACGGACATCCACTACGAGTACTCGCCCGAGTCCTACACGGGCACGGAGCTGGAGTACGCGCTGGAGGTCTGCACCAAGGTCATCGAGGTCATCGACCCGACCCCGGACCGCAAGCTGATCGTCAACCTGCCGGCCACCGTCGAGATGGCCATGCCGAACGTCTACGCCGACTCGATCGAGTGGATGCACCGGCACCTGCCCCGCCGCGACAGTCTGGTGCTGAGCCTGCACCCGCACAACGACCGGGGCACGGGCGTCGCCGCCGCCGAGCTGGGGCTGCTGGCCGGCGCGGACCGGGTCGAGGGCTGCCTGTTCGGCAACGGCGAGCGCACCGGCAACGTCGACCTGGTGACGCTGGGGCTGAACCTCTTCTCCCAGGGCGTCGACCCGATGATCGACTTCTCGAACATCGACGAGGTGCGGCGCGCCGTCGAGTACTGCAACCAGCTGCCGGTGCACGAGCGCCACCCGTACGCGGGCGACCTCGTCTACACCGCCTTCTCCGGCTCCCACCAGGACGCGATCAAGAAGGGCTTCGACGCGCTCGCCAAGGACGCGGCGGCGGCCGGGGTGCCGATCGACCAGCACACCTGGGCGGTGCCCTACCTGCCGGTCGACCCGAAGGACCTGGGCCGCACCTACGAGGCGGTCATCCGGGTCAACTCGCAGTCCGGCAAGGGCGGCGTCGCGTACATCATGAAGAGCGAGCACCAGCTCGACCTGCCGCGCCGGCTCCAGATCGAGTTCTCCGGCGTGGTGCAGCAGGTCACCGACCACGACGGCGGCGAGGTCGACCCGGGCACGATGTGGGAGATCTTCGCCACCCACTACCTGATCGACCACCAGGTCGACCCGGCGCTCGCCCTGGACGGCTACGCCATCGGCACCGCCGAGGGCAAGGTCGAGATCGAGGCCCGCGTCGGCCTGGGCGGGGAGCCCCGCTCGCTGACCGCCGTCGGCAACGGCCCGATCGACGCGTACGTCAACGCGCTCCAGTCGGTGGGCGTGGCGGTACGGGTGCTCGACTACCACGAGCACGCGCTCTCCTCCGGCGGGGACGCGCAGGCCGCCGCCTATGTGGAGTGCGAGGTCGACGGCCGTACGGTCTGGGGCGTCGGCACCGACGCGAACATCGTCACCGCCTCCGTGAAGGCCGTGACGAGCGCCGTCAACCGCGCCCGCGCCTGACGCGGCGAGGAAGGGCATCCGGTTGCGGCAGGGTGCCCTTCCTACCGCTTCGGTGGGCGGTGGATGAGCAGGGCCGCCATCGCCGCCCCGGCCAGCAGCAGGCCGGCGCACCAGAGCATCGCGCCCCGGTACGCGCTGGTCAACGCGGCCGGCTGCGCGTAGCCGGAGCCGGAGAGCCCGACCAGCAGCGGGAGCGCGGCCACCGCCAGCAGGCCGCCCGCCCGGGACGCCGCGTTGTTGAAGCCGCTCGCCACGCCCGCGAACCGGTCGTCGACCGCGGCCAGCACGGAGGCGGTCAGCGGCGCCACCACCAGCGTCAGCCCGATCCCGAAGAGCACCACCCCGGGCAGCACGTCCCGCCAGTACGACGCGCCGGGGCCGACGCCGCGCAGCAGCACCAGCCCCGCGGCGGCGACCACCGGCCCGACGGTCAGCGGCAGCCGCGGCCCGATCCGCGCCGACAGCGCGCCCGCCCGCGCCGAGCCGACCAGCAGCAGCACCGTCATCGGCAGCAGCGCGACCCCGGTGAGCAGCGCCGACCAGCCGACCACGTTCTGCAGGTAGACGGCGAGGAAGAACGTGAAGCCGCCGAGCGCCGCGTAGACGAGCACGGTGAAGACGTTCAGCACCGAGAAGAGCCGGCTGCCGAACAGGCCGGTGGGCAGCATCGCGCCGTCCCCCCGGCGCCGCTCGACCAGCACGAAGGCAACCGCGCCGACCACGCCCGCCAGCACGGCGACGAGCACCGGCACCGAGTCGAGGCCCCGGACGGGGGCGTCGATCAGCGCGTACGTGACGCCGGCCAGGGCAAGCGCGCCGAGCAGCGCGCCGGCCACGTCGAACCGGCGGCGGTGACGTCCCGGCCCCCCGGTGCGGGACGCGGCCTCGTCCCGGCTCTCCGGCACCCAGCGCAGCGCCGCCAGCACCACGAGCACGGCCAGCGGCAGGTTGAGGAAGAAGATCCACCGCCAGGAGAGCGCGTCGACCAGCCAGCCGCCGAGGAAGGGGCCGAGCGCCGTGGAGACGCCGGAGAGCCCCGACCAGGCGCCGATGGCGCGACCCCGGTCGTCCGGGTGGAAGCTGGCCTGGAGCACCGACAGCGAGCCGGGGGTGAGCAGCGCGCCCCCGGCGCCCTGGAGGAACCGGGCCGCAATCAGCCACTCGGTGCCCTGGGCCAGGCCGCAGAGCAGCGACGCTAGCGTGAACCAGACCACCCCGAGCAGCAAGACCCGCCGCCGCCCGAAGCGGTCGCCGAGCGCGCCGCCGAGCAGGACGAAGGCGGCCAGCATCAGCAGGTACCCGTTGACCGTCCACTGGAGACCGGCGACGGTGGCGTCCAGGTCCGCACCGAGGCGGGGCAGCGCCACGTTGACCACGGTGGTGTCGAGGAAGACCATGCCGGAGGCGAGGACGGCGGCGAGCAGGGTGCCCCGCCCGTGCGCGGTGCCCAGCCGGAGCGCGGGCGTGGTTTCGGTCATGGCGTCCAATCTGCCCCGCACGATATGAGAGACGCCACGAATCGCCGAAACCCGGCCCGGGTACTGTGCGGGATCGCCGGGAGCCCGCAAGCTGGAGAGGTGTCGTCTGTGCGTACCAGATCAGGACCGCGCGCCGCAGTGACGGCCGCGCTCGCCGCAGCGCTGGCGCTCGGCGCGGCCGGTTGTGTCGCCGTCGACGAGCCGGACGTCGCGCCGAGCAGCGGTGGCAGCGGCGGCAACGCCGCGCAGAAGCTGACCCAACTCACCGTGGCCACCGCCGGGTCGATGAAGGGCTACAGCCGCAGCCGCTTCCCGCACTGGCGGGACACCGGCAAGAACTGCGATGTACGCGACAGCGTGCTGAAACGCGACGGGGAGGACATCAAGCTCTCCGGCTGCAACGTGGTCGGCGGCCGCTGGGAGAGCGTCTACGACGACCGCGCGTTCACCGACCCGTCCGACGTGGACATCGACCACACCGTGCCGCTGGCGAACGCGTGGCGCTCGGGCGCCGACGAGTGGGACGACGCGAAGCGTGGCGAGTTCGCCAACGACCTGGACCGGCCGCAGCTCATCGCGGTTTCCGCGTCCTCCAACCGGGCAAAGGGTGACCAGGACCCGTCCCAGTGGAAGCCGGCGAACCGGTCGTTCTGGTGCCAGTACGCCGACAACTGGGTGACGGTCAAGCACCACTGGCGGCTGACGGTGACCAGTGCCGAGAAGGCCGCCCTGACCGACATGCTGGAGGGCTGCACATGGGCGAGCAAGCCGTGACCGGAGCCGGGGCGACCCCCGCCCCGGAGCAGACGCCGGACGCCACCGGGGAGGACGCGGCGGCGGCCACCGGCAGCGCGCCGCCCGGGCCGACCACGGCCGGCATGACGGCGGACGGCGCGGCCGGCACGACCACCGGCGTGCCGGGGGCTGGGATGGCCGCCGACGCCGAGGGCACGTCGACCGCGGCGCGGGAGCGTACGGCCGACGTGGTGCCCGGCCCGGGCGGGGTGATGACCGACGAGGTCGGGGTGGTCACCGGCGAGCTGACCCTGCGCACCGCGTACGCCGACGGCCAGGTGACGCTGACGGTGCAGTACCGGGACGCCGACGAGTGGTACAGGGTCACCGGCGGCACGGTCGCGCTGGCCGACCCGGCCGGGCTGGACGCGGTGCACGGGATCGCGGTCGCGCTCCTGCACCGCCCGGAGGGCTGACCCGCCGACCGCCCGGACGCGGCCCCCTCGACGAGGACCGCGTCCGCGACGCGGATCAGACGTACGAGCCGGGCTCGTTGGGGGCGGAGACGGTGTGCGGCTCCTCGCCCTCGCCGAGCGGGCGGGTGAGCTGCACGCTGACCTTGTGCGGGCGCAGCTCCCCGCTGGCGATCCGCTCGGCGAAGTGGCAGGCGACCCGGCTGCCGCCGACATCCCGCAGCGCGGGCCGCTCGTCCGCGCAGCGGGTCGGCTGCGCCCACGGGCAGCGGGTGTGGAACCGGCAGCCCGCCGGCGGGTTGGCCGGCGAGGGCAGGTCGCCGGCGAGCAGGATGCGCTCTCGGCGGTCCTCCACGTCCGGGTCCGGCACCGGCACCGCCGACATCAGCGCCCGCGTGTACGGGTGCATCGGCTCCGTGTAGAGCCGGTCGCTCGGCGCCTCCTCGACCAGCGCGCCCAGGTACATCACGCCGACGGTGTCGGAGATGTGCCGGACCACCGCGAGGTCGTGCGCGATCACCAGGTAGGTCAGGCCGAGGGTGTCCTGGAGGTCGTCGAGGAGGTTCACCACCTGGGCCTGGATCGACACGTCGAGCGCGGAGACCGGCTCGTCGGCGACGATCAGGTCGGGACCGAGCACCAGCGCGCGGGCGATGCCGATGCGCTGCCGCTGGCCGCCGGAGAACTCGTGCGGATAGCGGGAGAGCGCCCAGCGGGGCAGGCCGACCTTGTCCAGGGTCTCGCCGATGACCCGGCGCCGCTCGTCCCGGTTGCCGCCGATGCCGTGGGCCTGAAGGCCCTCGGTGAGGATCGACTCGACGTTCTGCCGGGGGTCCAGGCTCGACATCGGGTCCTGGAAGATCATCTGCATCCGGCGGCGCATCGACCGCAGCTTGCCCGCCGGCAGCTTCGTCAGCTCGACACCGTCGAACCGGACCTCGCCGCTGGTGGGCGGGGTGAGCTGGAGCAGCGCCCGCCCCAGCGTCGACTTGCCGCAGCCGGACTCGCCGACCAGGCCGTACGTCTTGCCGCGCGGGATGCTGAGGTCGACGCCGTCGACGGCCTTCACGTGGCCGATCGTCCGGTCGAAGATCACCCCCGTGCGGATCGGGAAGTGCACCTTCAGGTCGCGGACCTCGACGAGGAATTCGCTCTCGGTCACGGCTTCTCCTCCTCGCGCGGGGCGGGCACCTGGCCCGCGGTCGCCTCCGCCGCCGGGGCGGTGGCGGCCGGTGCCTCCGCCGGCGCGGTGCTGGTGGCGGCCGGCGCCGCCGCAGGCGCAGTGCTGCTGCTGGCGGCCGGCCGGGGCACGGTGCCGGGCACCGGCGCCGGGTTGACGCAACGGTAGCTGCGCCCGTCGTGGGCGTGCACCAGCGCGGGCGGCTCCCCCACGCACTCGTCAACCCGCCGGGTGCAGCGCGGCGCGAAGGCGCAGCCGTCCGTCCAGGGCAGCAGGTCGCGGACCGAGCCCGGGATCGGGTTCAGCCGCTCGCCGCGCCCGGCGTCCAGGCGCGGCACCGAGCCGAGCAGCCCCACGGTGTACGGGTGGCGGGGCTCGCGGAACAGCGGGCGACGGCGGGCCGTCTCCACCACCCGGCCGCCGTAGAGCACGTTGATGGAGTCGCACAGGCCGGCGACCACACCCAGGTCGTGCGTGATCATCACCAGGGCGGTACCGGAGTCCCGGACCAGCTCCTTGAGCAGTTCCAGGATCTGCGCCTGGATGGTCACGTCCAGCGCCGTGGTCGGCTCGTCGGCGATCAGCAGCCGGGGCTGGCAGGCCACCGCCATCGCGATCAGGGCGCGCTGGCGCATGCCGCCGGAGAGCTGGTGCGGGTACTCCTTCAGCCGCCGCTTCGGGTCGGGGATGCCGACCCGGTCGAGCAGCGCCGCCGCCTCCTTCTCCGCCGCCGCGCCCTTCATCCCCCGGTGCCGGGTGAGCACCTCGGTGACCTGCAACCCGATCGGGATCACCGGGTTCAGCGACGAGAGCGGGTCCTGGAAGATCATCGCGACGTCGCGGCCCCGGATGTCCCGGCGGGACCGGTCGTCGAGCTGGAGCAGGTCCGTGCCGTCGAAGACGGCCTTGCCGCCGACGCGCAGGCCCGGCTGCTTGGGCAGCAGACCCATGATCGCCAGCGAGGTGACGCTCTTGCCGCAGCCGGACTCGCCGACCAGGCCGACCACCTCGCCCGCGTCGACGGAGAAGGAGACCCCGTCGACGGCGTGCACGGCGCGCTGACCGCGCCGGGCGAAGGTGACGGAGAGATCTTCGACATCAAGCAGAGCCATGTCGGGCCCGCCTTTCGTTCGCGACTGCGGGGCTCGTCAGCGCACTCCTCGCGCTCACCGTGCTGGCCTTTTCGTTCGCGACTGCGGGGCTCGCAAGCTCACTCCTCGCGCTCACCGGCCCTACTTCCGCAGCTTCGGGTCGAGTGCCTCGCGCATCGCCTCGCCGAGCAGGGTGAAGCCCAGCGCGGTGACGATGATGGCGAGGGCGGGCAGGATCGCCAGCCGGGGCGCGGAGTCGAGGTACTGCTGCGCGTCGGCGAGCATCACACCCCACTCGGGGATGGAGGCGTCGTTGTTGCCGAGCCCGAGGAAGGAGAGCGCCGCGGCCTCGATGATCGCGGTGGCCAGGGTGAGGGTGGCCTGCACGATGACCGGGGCGAGCGAGTTCGGCACCACGTGGGTCAGCGCGATCTTCGGCTTCTTCACGCCCAGCGAGACGGCGGCCAGGACGTAGTCGCTGTTGGCCTGGGAGATCATCGAGCCGCGCAGCAGCCGGGCGAAGACCGGCACCGACACCACGCCGACCGCGATCATGACCGTGGTCAGACCGGCGCCGAGCAGGGCGGCGATGCTGATCGCCAGCAGCAGGCTCGGCATGGCCAGCAGCATGTCGACGAAACGCATCAGCACGTTGTCGACCGCCCGGCCCCACCGGCCGCCGAGGCCGGCGGCGGCGCCGGCGACCCCGCCGATCAGCGAGCCGACCGCGAGGCCGATCAGGGTGGAGACCACGCCGACCAGCAGGGTCTGCCGGGCACCGACGATCATGCGGCTGAACTCGTCGCGACCGATGTGGTCGACGCCGAACCAGTTCTCGCCCCGGAAGCCGGGGAAGTCGCCGAGGCGGATCTCGCTCTTCCAGAGCTGGGCGTCGGGCGCGTACGGGACGAAGAACGGCCCGAGGACGGCGACCAGCAGGAACAGGCTCAGGATCACCGCGCCGACGATCGCCGCCGGGTTGCGCCGCAGCCGGCGGAACGCCTCCTTCCAGAGGCTGACGCCGCGCTCGTCCTCCCGGGCCGCCAACTCGGCGAGCCGGTCGATCTTTTCCTTCTTGGTGCCGCCGGTGATCGTCATCGGACCCTCACCCTCGGGTCGATCAGGCTGTAGGAGAGGTCGACCAGGAGGTTCACCAGCACGTACACCACCGCGATGATCAGGATGAAGCCCATCAGCACGGGATAGTCACGCTGGCTGATCGCCTCGTAGATGAAGGCTCCGATGCCGCTGAAGGCGAAGACGGTCTCGGTCAGCACCGCGCCGGAGAGCAGGCCGCCGGTGAGCAGGCCGATCGAGGTGACCACCGGCAGCATGGAGTTGCGCAGCACGTGCCGGCGCCGGACCGTGCTCTCGGTCAGGCCCTTCGCCTCGGCGGTGCGTACGAAGTCCTCGTTGAGCACCTCCAGCACGCTGGCACGGGTGATCCGGACGATGATCGCCAGCGGGATGCTGGCCAGCGCGACGGCCGGCAGCACCAGGTGCCAGAGCGCGTCGGCGGCGGCGTCCCACTCCCGGGTCATGATCCCGTCGAGGACGAAGAAGTTGGTGACCCGCGTCGCCCCGAGCGTCGGGTCCTGCCGGCCGCTCGCCGGGAACCAGCCGAGGTTCTCCGCGAAGATCGCCTTGAGCACGTACGCGAGGAAGAAGACGGGGATGCAGATGCCGATCAGGGAGCCGCCGACCGAGAGGTGGTCCAGCATCCGGCCGCGGCGTCGGGCCGCCAGGTAGCCCAGCGGGATGCCGACGCCGACCGCGATCAGCATCGCCGTGACGGAGAGCTCCACCGTGCCGGGGAAGCGCTCGACGAACTCGGTGACCACCGTCCGCTTGGTGGAGGTCGACGTGCCCAGGTCGAGGCGGATCAGCCGCCGCACGAACCGGCCGTACTGCACCAGGATCGGCTCGTCGAGGCCCATGTTGCGCCGGATCGCGGCGCGCATCTCGGGCGTCCCGCGCTCACCGAGGATGGCGGTCTCGGGACCGCCGGGCAGTCGGCGGAGCCAGATGAACAGCAGGAGGGAGAGCCCGAACAGCGTGGGTATCAGCTGAAGCAGGCGTCTGACGATGAACCGGAACACGGCGGCCTCGAAAGGGGTACGGAGGGTCGTGGGGGGGGGGGGGGGGGCCCCCCCCCCCCCCCCCCCCCCCCCACGACTCGGAGCGTCAGATCAGGACTTGAACTCGGCGGTGGAGAACCGCTCGTCGGTGAGCGGGCTCGCCTTGACCCCGGTCACGTCCTTGCCGAACACGATCGCCGGCGGCGAGTGCGACACCGGGACACCGGGCAGGAAGTCCATGATGGCCTTGTTCAGGGCCTTGTACTTCTCGGTCCGGGCCGCCACGTCGGCGGTGCTGTCCGCGTCCTTGAACTGGTCGAACAGGGCCTTGTTGGTGAAGCCCCACTCGGCCTTCGTCCGGTCGAACATGGTGCCGATGAAGTTGTAGCCGTCGCCGTAGTCACCGGTCCAGCCGAGGAAGTGCAGGTCGTGCTTGTTGCCCGAGGTGGTGGCGTTCAGGTAGTCCGGGCTCCACTTGAGCGGGATGGCCTGGACGTTGATGCCGACCGCCTTGAGGTCCGCCGAGAGCAGCTCGAAGATGTCCTTCGGGTTCGGCATGTACGGCCGGGTGACCTCGGTCGGGTAGTGGAACCGCAGGGTCAGGTTCGTCGCGCCGGCCTCGGCCAGCAGCGCCTTCGCCTTCGCCGGGTCGTAGTTGTACTTGGTGACGTCGCCGTTCCAACCCTCGACGGTGTCCGGCATGAAGTTGTCGGCGACCTTGGCGCCCGGGGGCAGCTTCGAGTCGACGAGAGCCTGCCGGTTCAGCGCGTGCGCGATGGCCTGGCGGACCTTCACGTCGGCGAGCTTCGGGTTCCCCTTCTGGTTCATGGCCAGGTAGAGGATGTTGAACGCCGGGCGGGTCAGGACGTTGAAGCCCTCACCCTTCAGCGGCTCGACGTCGGCCGGGCCGACCAGGTCGTAGCCCTGGATGTCGCCGGAGCGCAGCGCCTGCTTGCGCGCGTTCTCGTCCGAGATCGTCTTGTAGATGAGGGTCTTCAGCTTCGCCTTGGTGCCGGCGTAGTCCTCGTTGCGCTCGATGGTGAGCGTCTTGTTGGCGACGTCCCAGGACTTGAACTTGAACGGGCCGGTGCCGGTCGGGTGCGCCGTGGCGTAGGCCGGGTACTTGATGTCCTCGGCGGTGCCGCCCACGTTGCTGGCGTCGTACTTCTCCAGCGCGGTCGGGCTGTGCATCGAGAACGAGGGCAGCATCAGCGCGGCCGGGATCTTGCTGGAGACCCGGGTGAAGGCCAGGTCGACGGTCGTGGCGTCCTTGGCGGTGCACGACTTGAAGAGGCTCGGCGGCAGGTCCGCGCTCTCGTTCTTGGCGAAGCCGCCCATGACGTCCTGCCAGTACGGGGTCACGTCCGGGCTCTGCATGAGGCCCTTGGCGTTGTACCAGCGGTCGAAGTTCTTGCAGACCGCCTCGGCGTTGAATTCGGTGCCGTCGTGGAACTTCACGCCGGAGCGCAGCTTGAAGGTCCACGTGGTGCCGGCGGCGTCCGGGGTCCAGGTCTCGGCCAGACCGGGGGTGACCTTGGTGCCACCCTCCTCCGGACGGACCAGCGTCTCGAAGACCTGACGCGCCACGCGCAGCGACTCACCGTCGCTGGCGAAGCTCGGGTCGAGCACCTTCGGATCTCCGGCTACGCCGAAGACGAGGGTGTCCTTCTTGCTACCGCCGGAACTGTCATCGCGGTTGCTCTCGGCGCAGCCTGCTACCGCGAGGGCCGCGACCGCGACGGCCGCGAGGGCGACCTTCGGCCTGGATGCACGCATGGGTGCTTCACCTCGTCCTTGGGGTTACGGACAATCGTGGTGACAGGGGTCACCGATCGCCGTGACCTTAGCCGCCGTTCGGACCGGCGGGAAACCGTCGCGGAACCGGTTGGTACCGGATCGTGTCTTAACCGATGCGCACCGCCTCAGCGGCCGTTCCGGACCGCCGACAAAGGGGCGCTATGTCCGGGTTGGCCGATGCCGATTTGTTACATCGATCGTCGCCTGCTTCGCTCCGATGTCAGACCCCACAGTGGATCCGACAGTGCCCGTACGGCGATGGTCGGCACCCGAATCGGGTGCCGACCATTGCGGAAACGTCAGACGGCGCGCCGGCCCTCGAAGGCGCGGCCGAGCGTGATCTCGTCGGCGTACTCCAGGTCGCCGCCGACCGGCAGGCCGCTCGCCAACCGGGTCACCGAGATGCCCATCGGCTTGACCATCAACGCCAGGTACGTCGCGGTCGCCTCGCCCTCGGTGTTCGGGTCCGTGGCCAGGATCAGCTCCCGCACGGTGCCGTCGCTGAGCCGGGCCATCAACTCGCGGATGCGCAGATTGTCCGGCCCGATCCCCTCCAGCGGATTGATCGCCCCGCCGAGCACGTGGTAGCGGCCCCGGAACTCGCCGGTCCGCTCGATCGCGACCACGTCCTTCGGCTCCTCGACCACGCAGAGCACCTCGTCCGTGCGGCGCGGGTCGCGGCAGATCCGGCACCGGTCGGACTCGGCCACGTTGTAGCAACTGGTGCAGAACCGCACCAGCTCCTTGACCTTGCGCAACGCCCCGGCCAGCCGGTTGACGTCGGCCGGGTCGGCGGACAGGACGTGGAAGGCGATCCGCTGGGCGCTCTTCGGGCCCACGCCCGGCAGCCGCCCCAACTCGTCGATCAGGTCCTGGATGGCGCCCTCGTACATCTGCCGCTCAGAAACCGGGCAGGCCGAGGCCGCCCATGCCGCCGGTGACCGGGCCCATCTTCTGCTCGGTCAGCTCCCGCGCCGCCTCGGCGGCGTTGTGCATGGCCGCGACGACGAGGTCCTCCAGGGTCTCCACGTCCTCCGGGTCCACCGCCTTCGGGTCGATCCTGATCGACTTCAGCTCGCCGCTGCCGGCGACGGTCGCGGTGACCAGGCCCCCGCCGGCGGTGCCGGTCAGCTCCGCCTCGGCGAGCTCGGCCTGCGCCTTGGCGATCTGCTGCTGCATCTTCTGCGCCTGCTTCAGCATCTGCTGCATGTTCGGCTGTCCACCTGGGCGCACGGATGGCTCCTTCTCGCACTCGTCTGCTCGGCCGCCGCTCAGCCTATCGGCTGTGAGCAGCCTCGCCCCGCCCGGTGCTTCCCTCGCGCCGGGTCCGGGCGCAGGATCACGGGACCGACCGGACGGAGGTGGCGGATGTCCCGGGAACAGGCCGCGGCGGCCATGGAACGACAGGCCCGGGCCTGCGCCGACATGGATGCCGCCCTCTACGCCCACCTGCTGGCGCGCGCCGCCGGTGACGTGCGGGCCGGCGGCCCGTGCGCCACCGTCATCAAGGGGTACGAGGACAGCGACGCCGACGCCCTCGTGTCGATACGCCTGCTCGGCGGGGTGCACGCCCTGGTGCTCTCCGGCCGGGCGCCCGAGCTGGCCCGGTTCTACCCCAGCACGGGTGGGGCGTACCGGGCGGCGGACGCCCCCGCCTGCTGGGCCGCGTTCCGGGCGGTCGTCGGGGCCGAGCACGACACGCTGCGCGGCTGGCTGCGCCGACCGCCCCAGACCAACGAGGTCGGTCGGGCCAACCTGCTGCTGGCCGGCCTGCTGCACGCCGTCCACGAGGTGGGCGGGCTGCCGGTACGCCTCGTCGAGCTGGGCGCGAGCGCCGGGCTGAACCTGCGCGCCGACCGGTTCCGCATCGAGGCCGCCGGCTTCGCCTGGGGACCGGCCGACTCCCCGGTACGCCTGCCGGAAGCCTGGCGGGGCGGGGCGCCCGACTGGCTGCGGGCGGCGGCCGAGGCGTACCCCGAGCTGACCGTGGTGGAGCGGCTCGGCTGCGACGTCAGCCCGCTCGACCCGGGCGACCCCGACGGCGCGCTCGCGCTGCGGGCGTACCTCTGGCCGGAGCACACCGCCCGCGCGGCCCGGCTGGCCGGCGCGCTGGAGCTGGCCGGGCGACTGCCGGCCCGGGTCGTCGCGGCGGGGGCGGCGGACTTCCTCGCCGGGACCACCCCGCGCCCCGGCACGCTGACCGTGGTGTGGCACTCGGTGATGCGCCAGTACGTCCCGGGCGAGGAGTGGGCGCGGGTCACCGCCGAGCTGGACCGGCTGGCCGCCGCCGGCGGCACCGACGCGCCGGTCGCCCACCTGTCCTTCGAGCCGCACCCGCGGGAGGCCCGCAACGACTTCCAGCTCCGCGCCCGGCTCGGCACCGGCCCGGAACGCCTGCTGGCCGAGGCACACCCCCACGGCCTCCCCGCCTGGCCCGCCTGACCCCGCACCCTGACCGGCCCGACCCGCCTAAAATCGGCATGAGCCGGTCGACGTGCTCCTGGGCGCCGCCGACCATCCGGCGGCCCTGATCGCCTGCCCTGACCGGGGTACCTGCGCCCTTGCCCTGCGCCGCCGCTCCCTCGCCACCGCGCCCACCGCGTCCGGTGCGTCGTCGCCAGAGATCTTGGTACCGGAGTGCCCCTGGAGGGGCCGATTCCTACCAAGATCTGCCGCGGTTCGCCTCGCCGTGTCCGGCGAGGCGTGCCCTCCGCGTCGGTGTCGGCGTCGGGGAGGGCTATCGGGCGTCGACCTCGTCGATCTTCTCTGCGCCGAACGCCTCGCGGAGCAGTCGTACCGCCTGTTCCTCGCTGGACTCCCGCGCGGTCTGCTCGTCGATGACCTCATCCAGTGGCTCGTCACCCGGGTCGAAGCCCTCGAAGTTCGGGGCCGCCGGCCGGGCACCGCCGGGGCGTCCCCCGCCGCCGCGCACCGGGCCGTCGAAGTCCGGGTCGTACGGCGGCTCGCCGGCCCAGTCGGCGTCCGCGGTCTTCCGGACCGGCTGGCCGGTACGCGGACCACGTCCCGCCGCAGCCGCCCGCGCCGCCGCGATCGCGCTGCTCACCGGGGGGCTGGCAGGCGCGGCCTGCTGCGGCGCACCCGAGGGACCGGCGGGCTTCGGTACGGCGGGCGCGGCGGTCGCCGACGCCGTGGCGGCGGTCGCCGGCCGGGTGGTCGCCCCTGCGCCGGGCAGGCCGGTCGCCGCCGGGGCAGCGGCTGCCGTACCGCTGGTCGACGTGACGGCCGACGCGCCACCCGGTCGAGCCGGTTCCGGCCAGTCGTCGCCGCCCCCCGCCGCGCCACCTGGGCGGGCGGGCTCGGGCCAGTCGTCGCCGCCTCCGGCCGCGCTACCCGGGCGGGCCGGTTCGGGCCAGTCCTCGGCGCTGCCGGCAGCGGCGGGAGCACCTCCGCTGCCCGACGCACCAGCGCCGGAGGTGGGTCGGGTCGCCCCGCCCTGACCGCCCGCAGCACCACCCGCGCCGTTCGCGCCACCAGGCCCGCCGGTCGCACCGCTGAGGCCACTCGCGCCGGCCGGGCCACTCGGACCGGCCAGCCCACTCGGACCGCCCGGGCCGCTCGGACCGCTCGAGCCGGTCAGGCCATTCGGGCCGCCTGGGTCGGCCAGGCCACTCGCACTGCCTGGGCCGGTCGGGCCACCGGAAATGCCGCCGCCGCCCGCGCCACCACCGGACGCACCGCCACCAGACGGGCCGGCGCCGGACGGGCCGGCGCCGGTCCGGTCCTGGTGGGCGGGGGCTGCCGACGGCGGGGATGCCGGGCGGGCCGCAGCGGCGGGACGGGACGAGCCACCGAGTGACGTGCCACCCCGCTCGCCGGCCACCTCGCAGCGGATCTGCCAGCGGCCACCGAACTCCTCGTAGAGCACCTCGGCCAGCACCGACGTGTGGTTGCCCATCATCTGCGCGAGCACCGGCGACTTGACGGTCAGCACCAGGGTGTCGCCATCCACGTCACGGACCACCGCGTCGCGCATCAGCGCGGCGGCCGGCTTCTTGATCCGGTTGACCTTCGCGACGATGTCCGGCCAGACCCGGCGCACCGCGACGGCGTCCAGGGGGCCCGCCGCAGCCGCGCCGGGGCGGGGCGGGGCGGGGGTGGCCGGGTCGGGCAGCACCGCCGAGGGGGGCACCTGACGGTGGGCGGGAGCATCAGCGGGCGGCCCACTGGCGGGCGCGCCCACCGGCTCCGTGGCGCCCGGGGCTGCCTGCGCCGGACGGGAGCCGGTGGCGGCCAGGGCCGCCGCGCGGGCAGCCGCAGCGCCGGACTGGGCGCCGGCAGCCGCCGGCGGGCCGGCGGGCGACGGGTCGGGCGCGGCGGCAGCCGCGGTCGGGGCGGGAGCTTCGGGGCGTACGGGAGGAGGGGCGGCGGCCGGCGCGGGGCCGGCGGCGGCCGGCGGCGCGTCGGTGCCGGCGAGGGTGAGCCGGCGCTCCATGCGTTCGAGGCGCTGGAGCAGGCCGCCGGTGCTGTCGTCGGCGCCGGGCAGCAGCATCCGGGCGCAGATCAGCTCCAGCAGCAGCCGGGGCGCGGTGGTGCCGCGCATCTCCACCAGGCCGTTGTGCACGATGTCGGCGCAGCGGGACAGCGTGGCCGGGCCGAGCCGCTGGGCCTGGGCGGCCATCCGCTCGATCTGGTCGGCCGGGCCGTCGATGAGGCCCTTGGCGGCGGCGTCCGGCACCTGCTGGAGCACGATCAGGTCGCGCAGCCGCTCCAGCAGGTCGGAGGCGAACCGGCGCGCGTCGTGCCCGGCCTCGGCGACCCGGTCGACGGTCGCGTACGCCGTCGCGCCGTCCCCGGCCGCCAGCGCGTCGCACATCTCGTCGATGAGGGCGGCGTCGGTCACGCCGAGCAGGGCGGCGGCCCGGGAGTAGGTGACTCCCTCCGGCCCGGCCCCGGCGATGAGCTGGTCGAGCACGGAGAGGCTGTCCCGGGCGCTGCCGCCGCCGGCGCGCACCACCAGCGGGAAGACCGCCGGCTCGACGGCGACGTTCTCGGCCTCGCAGAGCTGCTCCAGGTAGGGCCGGAGCACCTTCGGCGGGATCAGCCGGAACGGGTAGTGGTGGGTCCGCGACTTGATCGTGCCGAGGACCTTCTCCGGCTCGGTGGTCGCGAAGATGAACTTGACGTACTCCGGCGGCTCCTCGACCAGCTTGAGCAGGGCGTTGAAGCCGGCCGACGAGACCATGTGGGCCTCGTCGATGACGTAGATCTTGAAGCGGCTCTTGGCCGGCGCGAAGATCGCCTTCTCGCGCAGCTCGCGGGCGTCGTCGACGCCGCCGTGGCTGGCCGCGTCGATCTCCAGTACGTCGATCGAGCCGCCGTCGGTGGCCAGCTCGCGGCAGGAGTCGCACTGCCCGCACGGCTCCGGCGTCGGGCCCTGCTCACAGTTCAGCGAGCGGGCCAGGATCCGGGCGCTTGAGGTCTTGCCGCAGCCGCGTGGGCCGGAGAAGAGGTAGGCGTGGTTGAGCCGCCCGCTGCGCAGCGCCTGCGACAGCGGCTCGGTGACGTGCTCCTGCCCGATGACCTCGGCGAAGGTACGCGGCCGGTACTTGCGGTAGAGCGCCAGTGCCACTCGTCCCGCCTCCTCTCGACCGAGCCATTCTGCGCCGGTCGGGCGCGGGTGACCACCCACCACCCCGTGACCTGACCCGCAGGGACGTTACCGGGACCCGGAGACAAAAAGGCCTCCCGTGCACCCGGCAGAGCCCGCTTATCCTTGCTGCCTTCCGGCCCTGGGGAGGTTCACGAGATACCGCCGCACGGGAGGTACCGCCAACCCTACCCGACGCCGCGTCGATCTTCAGGGGGTGGTGGGGTGGCCCACCCGCCGGGGACCTGTATCCTCGTCTGCGGAGGATTCGCCTAGAGGCCTAGGGCGCACGCTTGGAAAGCGTGTTGGGTTAACACCCTCACGAGTTCGAATCTCGTATCCTCCGCTCGCTGAGCAGCACGAACGACAGGGCCGGCCCTCACGGGACCGGCCCTGATTCGTTTACGCGCTCCCGTCTCGCTTGCCCTACACCGGCTCCGCTGGCTGCCCGCCGCACGGGCCGCCGCGTCCCGTGGCGTGGCGCAGAGCCCCGGGCCGCTGCCCGGTGTCGGGGCTGGGTTGGGGTTCTGCCAAGCACTTCGGTGGACTCAGGTATTGATGGCCGTTTGGCGGATTATCCCGGGGGTAGTGGGCTTTCACAGCCGGTGACAGGAGGGTGGACGATGGAACGCGAGGCCGTCAGGGCGCGGTACCGGCAACGCTCCATGGTTCTGATGATCCTGCTGACGCTGGGCCTCACGATCGCAGTGCCGATAATTTTGGTGAATTTCGACCACATGACGTGGTGGCAACGGCTGCTCTTCATGGCGGTGGGGATTCCCCTGAGCTGGTGGTATCTGGCGCGCCTGGTCTATCGGATGGAGCTCACCGACACCCATCTGCGGCTGCGGGCACTGCTGGCGTCCTCCTCGATCGCACTCGATGAGCTGGCGGAGATCGGAGCGCCGGCCGGCAGGAACGTAGTCCAGGTGGTCCGGCGCGACGGGCGGTCGTGGAAGATCCTGTCGGGCGAGGGCCTTGTCGACTTCGTCAAGGAGGTCGGCCGGGCGGCGCCGAACGCGGAGGTTCGGCTGACCGGGCCTCAACTGATGACGGACCGCGGCTTCCAGTTCTTCGGCGGCCGGGGTACCGAGCGGCGGTGACCCGACTTTCATGCCCCGGCCGGCTACTGCTCGCCTTCGTGAGCACCAATCTTCACCAAGCCGCCTAATAATTCAACGGCAGCTCTGGGCGCCCTGCGGGGTGCGGCGTGCTGCACGTTTCTCGGACAGGTCTTCTCCGGATTCGACCGACCGCTGGAAATCATCGCCGGGTGCGGGGGCAGCCGGAATGGCGCTGTACTGGGCGGCTTCCCTGGGACGGCGACGAAGGACAGGCAGCCGGCCGGTCGCCGCCATGGTCGGGTGACCACGGACGTGAGGTGATCCGCGCCGCAAGGCGGTCACCTAGCCCGGACCGGACCCTACGCTGACAGCCGCACAGGACCAGCGAGACAACCGGGCGGCGGCGACCTGCGGGCGACGATCGGCCCGGGGAGAGCGCAGACACGAGTGAACGCGACGCTGAACGTCGTCGAGGGGCTGGCCGTCCTCGCAGCCGGGATCGCGGCGGGAGCCATCAACGCGGTGGTGGGCTCGGGCACGCTGGTGACCTTCCCGGTCCTGCTCTCCCTCGGCTACCCGCCCGTGGTGGCGAACGTGTCCAACACCGTCGGGCTGGTGCCAGGCTCCTTCTCCGCGGCGTACGCCTATCGCCGGGAGCTGGCCGGGCACGGCCGGCTGCTGACGCGCCTGGGGGTGGCAGCCGTGCTCGGCGGGATCACCGGCGGCGTACTGCTGCTGGTCCTGCCTCCCGGCGCGTTCCGGGCCATCGTGCCGGCGCTGATCGTCCTGGCGTTGGTGCTCGTGGTGGTGCAGCCGCGGCTGGCGCGGGCGTTGGCCCGGCGACGGCCGGCTCCGGAGGGCGCGGGCATGGCGTCGTCCGGCGGCCCGGAGGTACGGCGGGCGGGGCCGCTGCTGCTGGCCGGCGTCTTCGGCACCGGCGTGTACGGCGGCTACTTCGGCGCCGCCCAGGGCGTGTTGCTGCTGGGGCTGCTCGGCGTGCTGCTCTCGGCCGACCTGCGCTGGGTCAACGGGGTGAAGAACGTGCTCGCCGGCCTGGTGAACGGGGTCGCGGCGGTCCTCTTCGTCGCCGTGGGATCGGTGGCGTGGCAGCCGGCGCTGCTGATCGCGGTCGGTTCCGTGCTGGGGGGCCTGGCCGGCGGCCGATGGGGACGCCGGCTCCCGCCGATGGCATTGCGCGCCATGATCGTGGTCGTCGGGCTCGCCGCCCTGGTAAACCTGCTGCTCTGACCCCCGCGCCGACCCCAGCCCGTCCTGTCGCCCCGCCCCGCCCCGGACATCGCCGCCATGATGGCTGCGTGGGAGAACGTGCGCGACGAGGCGCTGTCCCACTGGCAGTCGGTCGATCTCATCACGGAAGTGGCGGAGACATGGAGCTGAACGGCGCGCGGTGGCGCAAGAGCAGCCGCAGCAGCGGCAACGGCGGTGACTGCGTCGAGGTCGCCGACAACCTGCCCGGCGTCGTCGCGGTGCGCGACTCGAAGGACCCGGCCGGCCCGGCGCTCGCCTTCGCGCCGGCGGCGTGGCGCGCGTTTGTCGCCACCATCGCCGAGCGCCCCTGAACCGAGCCCGCCCACGGCAGAGGTACCCCCGACACAAGGCGCGGGTGGAACACCACGGGTGCCTCCCGACGCGGGATGCACCCGTGTCGTTCCACCCGCCCTTGGCGGCGGCAGGGATCACCTCCTGCCTCTCCGCCCTGCCCGACCGACCCTCGCCGGAGGCCGCGCCACGCCCGGAGGAGGGCCGGCAGTGCGGCATTGCGGGGCGGTGCCGGAAGGGGACGATTGGGTACGGTGCGGAGAACGGCGTAGGCGGGACTCGTCGTACACATGTTCCATCCACAGGCTGTGGACGGCGGAGGGCTCCCATGGGTTACCAGCTCAGCGCGGTCGTCGCGGACGCCGAGCTGCTCCGCGAGCACACCGCCGACCTGGACCACGCGGTCCTCGGCGAGTTGCGCCAGGAGTTCGCGCTGCTGCCGGTCACCCCGCAACTGGTCGAGGAGCTGACCGGGGCGCCGCCCGACTACTCGACGACGGAGCGGTCCCCGGAGGAGCCGTTCCACCTGGTGCTCTCGGCACCCCTCGCCGAGGTCCTCGCCCGCTGGTCGCGGTCGGGTCCGGTGGCGTACCTGGAGGCGGAGTTCTTCGGCGGCGCCGGCTACCAGTCGGCGCTGGTGTGGCTCGGCGGCCAGGTGAGCTGGGGGCCGGGGTTCGACCGTCTCTTCGACGGGCCGCGTCCGGAGTGGCCGCTCAACGCGGCGCTCGCCCGGCTCGGGGCGGAGCCCGGCGCGTGGATCGACCCGTTCGCCGAGCTGGGCCTGCACGTCGAGCGGAGCACCGCCGGCTGGCTGGCGCACGGGCGCCGACGGCTGAGCGCCGACTACTGGGACGAGCTGGCCGAGGAATGGGAAAACCGGCAATCTGCGGGCGGGCAGCAACCTGAACGGCCCGGTCCCGTTGGGGACTGGGGGATTCCATGAAATTGCGACAATTTGGCTTTATAGCCGCGCTGACGACGGCTGCCTGGGTCTCGGGCAGCGGCGTGCACCCGCCGCTGCGCGAGTTGGACGGCCGGCCCGTCGGGGCCGTCGAGGTGGTCGACCTCAACGGCCTGCGCGACGTCGAGTTCGGCGACACCGAGGACGAGCTGACCCGGCGGGGCATCCTGCGCTCCGACATCGACGCCTGCGGCCCGGCGCTGGCCGGGTACGACACGACCAGTCCCATCTTCGTCGACGACCGGCTGGTGCTGCTCTGGCTCGGCGAGGCGACGCGCACCCCGCAGGGAGTCACCGCCGGCATGCCGGTCGACGAGGTCCGCACCCGCTACCCGTCCGCCCGGGAGCTGGACGCTCCACAGGGGACGTACCGGCTCGACGGGCTGCTCGCCCGGCAGGGCGACCGGGCGTACCTCTTCCTGCACGACGGGCAGGCGGTGAAGAAGATCATCGCCGGGTACGCCGACTGGGCCCAGCGCCTCTTCGACGAGGGCCACAGCCCCTGCTGAGCCCCGCGCAGGCTTGACGCGTGAGGGCCGCGAGGTGGGGTAACCGGCGGCATGGCGCGGTACACGAAGCCCGAACTCAGGGAGCAGGTCAAGGAAGAGATCAAGGCCTCCGACAAGGGCGGCCGGCCGGGACAGTGGTCGGCACGCAAGTCGCAGCTGGTCACCCAGGAGTACAAGAGGCGCGGCGGGGGCTTCGTCGGCCCGAAGGACGAACGGCAGAAGTCCCTCCAGCGCTGGGGCGGCGAGCACTGGCAGACCAAAGAGGGCGACACCCGGGCGCGGCACGGCGACGAGACGAGCCGCTACCTGCCCGAACAGGCCTGGAAGGAGCTCTCCGAGAAGGAGAAGCGGGCGACCGACGCCAAGAAGCGGAAGGAATCAAAGTCCGGCAAGCAGTACGTCGCCAACACCGGACCGGCCAAACGCGCCCGCCGCAACGCCACGTCGGCCGAACAACTGTCGGAGCTGCCGGTCGCCGAGGCGGCCAAGCTAGTCCGCGACCTCGACAAGGGCCAACTGAAGTCGGCACTGCGCCGCGAACGCGACGGCAAATCCCGCAAGACCCTCATCACCCGCCTGGAAAAGGAACTAAGCCGCCGCTGACCGGCCCCTCCGCCCCGCCCCACCCATCTCGACGTCGATCATGCACTCGTGGTGGGCAACAGCTACCCAGACGCCCCTTTCGCATGGCACCACAACTGCATGATCGACGCAGGCAGGGGTGCGGGGGGGGGTGCATGCGAGAACGCCCGGCCGATCCTTGCGGATCTGCCGGGCGTTCTCGCACTTCACGAGCGGTGGCGGAGGGATTTGAACCCTCGGAGGGCGTAAACCCTCACACGCTTTCGAGGCGTGCTCCTTAGGCCGCTCGGACACGCCACCGCCGAGAAGGGTACATGACCCCGGGTTCGGACGCCGAACCGGTACGCCCCGGGGCGGCCTGGCAGGATCCTTGCCATGAGTACGCACATCGGCGCGAAGCCGGGAGAGATCGCCGAGCGGGTCCTGATGCCGGGCGACCCGTTGCGGGCGAAGTGGATCGCGGAGACCTACCTCGAGGGCGCGCAGTGCTACTCGACGGTCCGGGGCATGCTGGGCTTCACCGGCCGCCACAACGGCGTCGAGGTCTCCGTCCAGGGCTCCGGCATGGGCATGCCCTCCGCCTCGATCTACGCCCACGAGCTGGTCAACGAGTACGGCGTGAAGAGCCTGATCCGGGTCGGCTCCTGCGGGGCACTGACCGAGGACCTGCGGCTGCGCGACGTGATCGCGGCGATCGGCTCGTCCACCGACTCGAACATGAACCGGATGCGCTTCGACGGGCTGATCGACTACGCCCCGGTGGCCGACTTCGGGCTGCTGCGTACGTCGGTCGAGGTGGCCGAGCGGCGCGGCATCGCGATGCGGGTCGGGCCGATCCTGGCGGCGGACGCCTTCTACACCGACCGCCCGGACCTCTACGACAGCCTCGCCGAGTACGGCGTGCTGGCGGTGGAGATGGAGTCGGCGGCGCTCTACACGATCGCCGCCCGGTTCAAGGCCCGCGCCCTGACGCTGCTGACCGTCAGCGACCACATCAAGACCGGCGAGAAGACCACCTCCGAGGAGCGTGAGCAGACCTTCAGCCAGATGGTCGAGATCGCCCTGGACACGATCATCGCCTGATCCTCGTCGGCCCCGACGCCGCCCGCCATCCGTCCCCGGATGGCGGGCGGCGTCGCTGTTTCGTGACCACGGTCACGCCACTAAACTATACGAACGGTCGTGCTTATTCATTAGCCTGTGCCCATGACAGTCGACGGACGCGTCGCGCGGGGCGACCGGACCCGCACCGCCGCGCTGGACGCCGCCGTGGTCCTCGCCACCGAGGTCGGCCTGCACGGGCTCTCCCTCGCCCAGCTCGCCGACGCGCTCGGCGTCAGCAAGTCCGGCCTCTTCGCGCACTGGGGCTCCAAGGAGGCGCTCCAGCTCGCCACGGTCGACCGGGCGGTCGAGCAGCAGCGGGAACGGGTCATCGAGCCGGCCCTGCGCGCCCCCCGGGGCGTACGGCGGCTCTGGGCACTGCACCAGGCCCGGATCGACTTCTTCGCCGCCCGGGTGCTCCCCGGCGGCTGCTTCTTCGCCAGCGCCGACTTCGAGTACAACGCGCGCCCCGGCCCGGTCCGGGACCGGCTCGCCGAGGTGTTCGGCCGCTGGACCGCGTTCCTCGAACAGCTCGTCCGCGAGGCGGTCGCCGCCGGCGAGCTTCCCGCCGACGTGGACGTCGCACAGCTGGCGTACGAGATCGACGCCCTCGGGATCACCGCCGCGATGCGCTCCCGGCTGCTGGACCCCGACACCGCCTACCGGCACGCCCGCCAAGGCCTGCTGAACCGCCTGCGGGCACTGTGCCCCGATCCGACCCTGCTACCGGAAGGCCTCTCATGAGCCACGCCATCGTCGACCAGCCCGCCGTCGAGTTCGGTCACGTCGCGCACGTCGCGGTGCACTTCGACGACCTCGACGCGTTCGGCCTCCTGCACAACGCCCGGTACGCGGTGCTGCTCGAACGGGCCCTGACCGGGTACTGGGCGGACCACGGTGTCGCGTTCCAGGCCGGCCAGCAGAGCGCACCGGACGTGTTCCACGCCGTCCGCGAGTTCACCATCACCTACCGGGCCCCGGTCACCGGGACCGGCCCCGTGGCGGTGCACTTCTGGCTCGACCACTTCGGCACCAGCAGCGCCCGGTACGCCTACCGGTTCCACTCAGTCGACGGACGCATCGTGCACGCGGAGGGCCAGCGGTCGATCGTCCGGGTCGACCCGGCGACCCTGCGCCCCGCCCCCTGGACCGACACCGCCCGCGCGGTGGCCGCGACCCTGCTCCGGCCCGCCCCGGCCGACGCCTGAGCCCCGGCACCCCGGCACGGGCGGCCCGCCCGAGGGGTCAGGAAGGGGCCATTCCTGTACCGCAGACGTCAGGAAGGCGCCCTTCCTCACACCCGGAAGAAGGCGCGCAGGATGGCGGCGCTCTCCGACTCCAGGATGCCGCCGTAGACCTCCGGCCGGTGGTTGAGCCGGCGGTCGCGCAGCACGTCCCACAGCGACCCGGCGGCCCCGGTCTTGGGCTCCCAGGCGCCGAAGACCACGGTGGACACCCGGGCCAGCACCAGCGCGCCCGCGCACATCGTGCAGGGTTCCAGGGTGACGACCAGGGTGCAGCCGTCGAGCCGCCAGCGGCCGAGCCGTCCGGCGGCCCGGCGCAGCGCCAGCACCTCGGCGTGCGCGGTCGGGTCGCCGGTCAGTTCCCGCTCGTTGCGCCCGATCGCCAGTTCGGTGCCGTCCGGCCCGTAGAGCACGGCGCCGACCGGGATGTCGTCGGCGGCGTCGGGGCCCGCGTCCGCGGGGCTGTCGGGGCCGGTCACGGCGACCGCCAGGGCCCGCCGCATCCACAGCTCGTGCCGCTGCCGCCGGCCGGCGCCGTCCGGCTCGGCCAGCCCCTCGTGGGCGCCGGGCCCGACCCGGCCCGCCGCGCCCGGGGTCGGCTGACCGGGGCGTACGGTGCCCAGCGCCGGATCGGTCGCGTCGGCCGGCTCGGCGCCGCCCGTACCGGCCCGTCCGGGCCCGGACGGCTCAGACCTCACGCAGTTCCTCGACCTCGTCGGCGCAGCCGAGCACCTGGCACACCTCGGCGGTGACGTCGGCCGGCATCATGCCCTCCTGCGCGCAGAGGTTGAGCAGCTTCTGCGCGGGGATGCCCAGGTCGGCCAGAAGGTCCGCCTCGCCGACCGGGTCGGCCTCGGGGTCGACGGCGGGCTGCTCGGTGTCGTCGTCGCCGCGGCCGGACGGGCGCGGCTCGTCGGTGTCGTCGAGCCCGGTCACCGAGGTCTTCAGGTCCCCGACCAGCAGGGCGCCCAGCCGGGACTCCTCCGCGTAGGCCGAGTCGGAGCCGAAGACCCGCAGGTCCTCCCCCTCGTCCAGGCGCAGGACCACCAGGTACGTGTCGTCGGCCTCGACGAAGAGCAGCGACAGGTCGGCGTCGGGGTCGACGTCGCGCAGCCGGTCGGCGACGTCCTCGATGTCGGTGACCCCCCGCAGGTTCACCTCGGCGGCCGTCCAACCGCTGTCGTCACGTACGACGGCCGCAGCGAAGTACGACACGGTTCCCCCAAAAGAGCCTCGGCAGGCCGACCCGTTACGCGTGCACGTTAGCCGGTCGGGTCGGCAGTCGACCGGTCAACGCCCCGAAGGGCCGGTCAATCCTGGGGAAAGTCTGCCGGTCGTCAGCCGGCGACCCGGCGGCGGGTGGCGATCAGCTCCCGCAGGCGCTCGCTGCGCACCCGCTGCGGCCGTACGCGCTGGCGTACCGCCCGGGCGCCCGCCAACTCGGCGAGGAGCTGCTGGCGACGGCGGCTGCGCTCGGGATCGAGCCGCGGAGTGGTCCAGGCCATAACGCCGAGGGTGCCGAGTTCGGGCGGCCACGTCAAGGCAGGATTCGCTGCGCAGCCGGCCCGCGACGCAGCGCAGCCACGGGCCCGCCGGAACGGGTGCCGCCAGGCGGGTCGCGGGACGGGCCGGACCGGGCTCACCAGAGCGGCCAGTCCCCGCTCGACACCCACCGCACCGTGACGATGGCGGCGGCGATGCTCCACCCGCCGGCGGTGACGATCGCGATGCCGGTGGCCACGCCCCGGTCGCCCACGCGGACCAGCAGCAGCGCGGCCAGCCAGGCCAGGCCGCCGGCCAGCAGCGTCCACCAGGCGTACCCGGACACGCCGCGGCCCAGCAGGCCGAACAGGAGCAGCCAGACGGTCGCCACGGCGGCGCCGGACGCGACGCCCGCGCCGGTGACCGGGTGCGGTTCGCGGTAGGTGGGCTGGGACGGCGGCGTGGACGGGAAGAGCCCCGAGGGGACCCGTGGCGCCGGCCGGAACCCGGCGTCCGGCTCGGGCGGGAAGGCGTACCGTCCGGTCGTCATCGACCCCTCCCCTTCTGCCGCGCACCTCCACCACCGTACCGACTCTGCGAGGATGACCGGATGCCCTCGCCGACGATCGGACGCCGCGCGCGTCCGGCGTACCCGGTCCTGCTGGTGCTGGTGCCGGTGCTGGCCGCCGGCTGCGCGACGACGCGGCCCGGGACGACGCCCGGCGCACCCCGGCCGAGCCTGCCGGCGACGGCCGGGCAGCCCGCGCCGCCGGCCGTCACCCCGACCGGCGCTCCCAGCCCGACCGGCGCCGCCGCCCCGACCGGCCCGTCGACCGCGCCGACCCGCGCCGGGCTGCCGCACGTCTTTCCGGTACGCGCGGCGAACGTCGCCTACCACCCGACCCACTCGGCCTATCCGGGGACGGACATCTTCGCCGACTGTGGCGAGCCGGTCGTGGCGGTGACCGACGGCGTCCTCCTCGAGGTCAGCCGGGTCGACCGGTTCGACAGGCGCGGGCCGCGGGGGCCGCACAACGGCGGGCTGTCGGTGTCGCTGCTCGGCGACGACGGGGTGCGCTACTACGGCTCCCACCTGCGCCGCGTCGCCGACGGCATCGACGTCGGGGTGCGGGTGCGCGCCGGGCAGCGGCTCGGCGAGGTGGGCCGGACCGGTAACGCGAACAACGTGTGCCACCTGCACTTCGGCATCTCCCCGCCGTGCACGGGCCGGGACGGCTGGTGGATCCGCCGGGGCGTGGTCTGGCCGGCGCCGTACCTGAACTCGTGGCGGCGCAAGGGCAACAAGGAACCGGCCGCCGAGGTGGCCGCCTGGCACCGCCGACACGGCTGCCCGAAGGCCCCGCCGACCGCCTGACGACCCGCTCCGGTTTGTCGTCATCAGCGCTTCATCGCTGGGAAACATTGACGGAAGTCTCGACGCTGGGCTAGCGTCCCGTCGCAAGAGAGCGCTCTCTGAGACCACTTTCCACACAATTCGCTCGCAGAACGCGCCCGTCCCCGACCGGCGCCCCCCGACCGGAGGCACTGTGACACCTCCTGCGACACGCCGCACCTGGGCCGTGGCGGCCACCTCCGCCCTGGCCCTCGCCCTCGGCGGCCTCGCCGTCGTGACCACCACCCCCGCCCAGGCCGCCACCGTCGGCGCCGGCAGCTACACCACCGACCGCGTGGGCCCCCTGCCCACCGGCTGCGGAGACATGACCACCAACCCCCGGCAGTTCGCCACCGCCGACGCGCCCCCCGGGCCGGTACCCACCAACGACTGGTGGTCGTCGCTGCTGTGGAAGCGGACCAACTGCTCCTACAGCGAGCCGCTGCACGCGCACCCGGCCTCCTACCAGCCGGCCGGCGACGGCCTCGGGATCTCGGCCACCTCCACCCCGACGATCAGCGGCACCGCGACCGGCGTCGGCGAGTTCAAGTACACGTACTCCGAGGACATCCGGGTCGGCATCGCGGGGCTGAGTGCCCCGGTCGTCAAGGTCGACGGCTGGACCGACTGGACGGTCACCCCGCACTGGACCGACGGCGCCCGGACCATGCGCGCCACCATCGGCCACGGACTTCCGTTCGCGTACTTCCGCACCAGCGGCGGCAACGCCCTGGTCAACGCCACCGGCGGCAGCCCCACGGTCTGGTCGAACAGCGGCGCCACGATCGGCTTCACCGTCCGGGGGCACGACTACGTGGCGTACGCGCCCACCGGCGCCACCTGGACCGTCAGCGGTGGACGGATCACCTCCACCCTGGCCGGCAAGGGCTACTTCTCCGTCGCCCTGCTGCCCACCACCCCGAGCACCGACGCCGCCACCCGCACCGGGCTGGCCACCACCTACGGCCAGTACGCCCACGCCCACGTCACCGGCACCCGGGTCTCGTACGCCTACGACCAGGCGACCAGCACCGTCAACACCACGTACGCGTTCACCACGACCGCCCGGGAGGGCACGGCGAACCGGACGGTCGTCAGCCTCTACCCGCACCAGTGGCGGTCGCTGACCGGCGCCACCCCGCTGGCGCTCACCTACCCGTCGGCGCGCGGCCGGATGAAGGTGCTCACCGGCGTCGACGCGTTCCGCACCTCGATGAAGTTCAACGGCGTACTGCCGGAGGTTCCCGCCGTCGCCACCGGCACCGGGGCGGACCTGACGACGCTGCGCAACCACCTGGCGGCGGTCCGGGGCAACCCGATGGACCAGCGCGGCACCGACACCTACTGGACGGGCAAGGGCCTGGGCCGGGCCGCCCGGATCGCCGAGATCGCCGACCAGGTCGGGGACGCCGAGACGCGTACCGCCGCGCTGAACGCCATCCGGGGCACCCTCAACGACTGGCTCACCGCCACGCCCGGGGAGACCGAGGGCGTCTTCCACTACGACCGCAACTGGGGAACCCTGATCGGCTACCCGGCCTCCTACGGCTCCGACCAGGAACTCAACGACCACCACTTCCACTACGGCTACTACATCGCCGCCGCCGCCACGCTGGCCAAGTTCGACCCGACCTGGGCCCGGCAGGACCAGTACGGCGGCATGATCGACCTGCTGATCCGGGACGCGAACAACTACGACCGCACGGACAACCGCTTCCCGTACCTGCGCGACTTCGACATCTACGCCGGGCACGACTGGGCCGCCGGGCACGGCTCGTTCAACGCCGGCAACAACCAGGAGTCCTCGTCCGAGGGGATGAACTTCGCCAACGCCCTCATCCAGTGGGGTCAGGCGACCGGCAACACCGCCGTACGCGACGCCGGCATCTTCATCCACACCACCCAGGCCGCGGCGATCCACGAGTACTGGTTCGACGTGACGAACGAGAACTACCCGGCAGCGTTCGGGCACTCCACGGTCGGCATGGTCTGGGGTGACGGCGGCGCGTACGCCACCTGGTTCAGCGCCGACCCGGAGATGATCCAGGGCATCAACATGCTCCCGGTCACGGGCGGGCACCTCTACCTCGGGCAGCACCCGGCGTCCAACCGCGCCAACTACCAGGAGCTGGTGCGCAACAACGGCGGCGAACCGACGGTGTGGCAGGACATCCTCTGGCAGTTCCTGGCGCTCGGCGACCCGGACGCGGCGCTGGCGAAGCTCCGCGCGAACCCCGGGTACACGCCGGAGGAGGGCGAGAGCCGGGCGCACACCTTCCACTGGATCCGCAACCTCGCGGCCCTCGGGACGGTGCACACCCCGGTCACGGCCAACCACCCGCTGGCGGCGGTGTTCCAGCGCAACGGCGCGCGCACCTACGTGGCGAGCAACATCACCGCCGCGCCGCTGACGGTCACGTTCTCCGACGGCACCCGGCTCGCCGTGCCCGCCGGAAAGACGGCCACCAGCGGGGCGTACACCTGGAGCGGCGGCACCGCGACCGGCGGGGTCAGCGGCACGACGCCGCCCACGACCGCCCCGCCGACGACCCCGCCGCCCACCACGGCCCCGCCGACGACCCCGCCGCCCACCACCCCGCCGCCGTCGTCGGACTTCCCCACCCGGTACCTGCTGCCGGGTGGCGGGCTGGCCGCGGCCGGCAGCCCGACGACCGCCACGGTGGCCGGCGCGGGCGGCGCGAACCGCGACGGCACGCCGACCAACCCGCAGGTGTTCACCGCCACGGGCCTGGATCTGGCGTACGGCGGCGGGCAGACCACGTTCGACCTGTTCCTTGATGCCGGCAACGCGGTCGGCAACGGGGTGCAGGTGCGGGTCTCCTACGACCTGACCGGCAACGGCAGCTGGGAGCGGGTGGAGACGTACCGCTACTTCGCCACCGACCCGGTTCCCGGGTACGAGCGCTACACCCAGCAGAGCGGCCTGCACTCCGCCACCGGCGCCCTCGGCAACCTGTCGAACGGCACCGTGCGGGTGGAGGTCTGGTCGGCGATCGGCAACAACCCGACCACCCTCGGCATCGGCGACAGGTCGCTGGTGAAGCTGCCGCACTCCTGATTCCGTGGCTCTCCGCTGATTCCATGGCCCTCCGCGCCGTCGGTCGTCCCGCGACCGGCGGCGCGGAGGCGTATTTTCCATGGCATGAGCGCCCGGGACCCCATCGCCGACCTGCGCCGGATCGCCTTCCTCCTGGAGCGGGCGAACGAGGCGACCTACCGGGTCCGGGCGTTCCGCTCGGCGGCCACGGCCCTCGCCGCGCTGCCGGGGAGGGAACTGGCCGAGCGGGCCCGCACCGGCAAGCTCACCGAGCTGTCCGGGGTCGGCGACGTCACCGCCCGCTGCGTGGCCGAGTCGCTCGCCGGCGAGGAGCCGGTCTACCTGCGGCGGCTGCTCGCCACGGAGGGCACGGACCTGGACGAGGCGGCCACCGCGCTGCGTGCCGCGCTGCGCGGTGACTGCCACACCCACTCCGACTGGTCCGACGGCGGCTCACCCATCGAGGAGATGGCGCTCGCGGCGGTCGAGCTGGGCCACGAGTACGTGGTGCTGACCGACCACTCGCCCCGGCTGAAGGTGGCCCGTGGCCTGACCGCCGACCGGCTGCGCAAGCAGCTCGACCACGTGGCGAAGGTCAACGAGGCGCTGCCGGAGGGCTTCCGGATCCTGACCGGCATCGAGGTGGACATCCTCGCCGACGGGTCGCTCGACCAGGACGAGAAGCTGTTGGCCCGCCTCGACGTGGTGGTCGGCTCGGTGCACAGCGGCCTGAACGACGACCGGGCGAAGATGACCCGGCGGATGCTGACCGCGATCGCGAACCCGCACCTGGACATCCTCGGCCACTGCACCGGGCGGATGGTGGCGTCCCGGCCCGCCGGGGTGAAGGGGCCGGGCGACCGGGCGCACCGGCCGCGTACCCGGGCGGAGAGCGACTTCGACGCCGACGCCGTCTTCGCCGCCTGCGCCGAGCACGGGGTGGCCGTCGAGATCAACTCGCGGCCGGAGCGGCAGGACCCGCCGAAGCGGCTGATCCGCCGAGCGCTGGAGGCGGGCTGCGACTTCGCCGTCAACACCGACGCGCACGCCCCCGGTCAGCTCGACTGGCAGCGGTTCGGCTGCGAGCGCGCCGCCCTGTGCGGGGTGCCCGCCGACCGGGTGGTCAACACCTGGGACGCCGACCGGCTGGTCGACTGGGCCCGCTCCGCCCGCTGACGTCCTGGCTGCTCGCCTGGCGCACCGGGCCCTCGCCTCGCCTGGCGGACCGGGCCCCCGCGGCAACACGCCGCCGACCAGGGGATGACACCACGGACGCTGTCGAGCTGCCCCGTTCATGAGACCGCATCACACGGACGCCGGTGGCCGCCGGGCGCGGCCACCACACGCGCCGGCCTTCACAAGCGCCGGCCATCACAAGTGCCGGCCATCACAGGCGGCCCGGCCGAACAGGCGGCCCGGCCGTCACTGACGGGCGGCGGAGCGGTGACCGCGCCTGGACGGGTGCGAAGCGGCAGCGGGTGGGGCGACGAGCCGCGCTGCTCCTGAAGGTCGCCGGCCCACGGCATGTCCCGCCACGTTCACGAGTGGAACACCATGGGTGTCAAAGGCGGGCGTTGACACCCATGGTGTTCCACCCGTCAGCCGGGCGACCGGGCGGCAGCCGGACGACCGGGCGAAGGGCGGCAGCCGGGCGACCGGGCGGGCGACCGGGCGACGGGCGGCAGGCGGCAGGCGGCGCCGGGCGGCAGGCGGCAGGCGGCGCCGGGCGGCCTGGCGAAGGGCGACCTGGCGAAGGGCGACCGGGCGACGGGCGAAGGGCGGGCGACGGGCGGGAGCGCTCAGCGGCGGGCAGCCGGCACGGACGGCGCGGCCTGCGCGGCGACGCCGGACGGCGCGACGACAGCGGCAGGCGCATCGGCATCGGCCGTGGTCGACTCGATCACGCTGGCGGGCGCGGACGGCTCGGTAGGGTCAGCGGGTGCGGGCCGGCGGCGGCCGATCAGGCCCTGCGAGACGGCGACGCCGGACAGCACGATGAGCGCGCCCACCGGCTGGTGCCAGGTGAGCCGCTCGTCGAGGGCCAGGGCGCCGATCAGCACCGCGAACACCGGCACCAGGTAGGTCACGGTGGAGGCGGTGCTCGCCCCGGCGACCCGGATGTTGCGCAGGTTGATGACGAAGGCGAGGCCGGTGCCGAGCGCACCGAGCGCGAGCACGCTGGCGAGCACCTCGGCCGAGAGGCCGGTCGGGGCGGGCAGTGCCCCGGCCACCAACGGCGCGACGACCGCGAGCTGGGCGGTCGCGACCAGGAGCTGTGCCGCCGAGAGCGAGAGCCCGGAGTGCGCGCTGCCCGCGACGAACTTCTTCTGGTACGGGATGGCGACGCCGTAGCAGGCGGCCGCGCCCAGGCACATGAGCTGCCCGGTGAAGTGGGCGCCGCCCACGCCCTGCCAGACCCCGAGCACCACCAGCACCCCGGCGAAGCCCAGCGCCATCCCGACTGCCCGGCGCGTGGTGAGCCGCTCGGTGCGGAACACCAGCACGGCCAACGGCAGCACGATGAGCGGGGTGGTGGCGTTCCAGATGCCCGCAAGCATCGACTCGACGCGCTGCTCGCCGTAGCCGAAGAGGGTGAACGGCACGGCGACGCCGAACGCGGCGGCCACGGTCAGGTGTGCCCAGACCCGGGGCTCGGCGGGCAGGCGGTCGCGGAGCACGGCGAGCACCAGCAGCAGGGTCACCGCGCCGGCGGCGACCCGGTAGAGGGTGAGGTGTAGTGGATGCAGCTCCCCGATGCCGATCTTGATGAACAGGAAGCTGGAGCCCCAGATGGCGGCCAGCGCCAGGAACCCGGGCAGCCAGCTCCGCAGCGCCGCGCGGTCAGGAGTGGAATCCACTGTCACCCCTGACACTCTGCCGCAGCCGTACGACGAAGTCCCGCGACTTCTTCCACGCCGTGTCGACCACCACAGAAACGCCTACGCTGTTGACGCGTTGACCACCCCGAGGAGGTGCACGCCGTGGCGATGCCGATGCGTTTCGACCCGCTCGTCGACCTCGACGGCATGTGGACGACCCAGTTCGCCGACCGGTACCTCCCGTTGCCGGGGCTACCCGATGCGCGCTACGAGTGCATCGACGGGAGGTTGGTCATGACGCCCGCCGAGGTCGGCACGAACAGCTACGGCGAGATCGAGCTCGCCCATCTCCTGAAGCCTGGCGCGAAGGCCCACGGGTTCTACGTGTTCGGGCAGGTGAACCTGACCTTCTCGCCGCGGCGCTGGATCCAGCCCGACATCACCGTCCTGCACGCGCTGCCGAAGACCGACGAGGAGGACCGGTGGATCCCGGCCCACCTCTGCACGATGGCGGTGGAGT
Organism: Micromonospora sp. DT46; assembly: GCF_049841735.1. Taxonomy (NCBI): domain Bacteria; kingdom Bacillati; phylum Actinomycetota; class Actinomycetes; order Micromonosporales; family Micromonosporaceae; genus Micromonospora; species Micromonospora sp. DT46. The sequence goes on from NZ_JBNCKW010000002.1 coordinate 861,213, forward strand.
TCGTCTCGCCCGGCAGCCGCCGGCAGGACTTCGTCGACAAGCCGATGCGGTGCGCGGAGGGACAGGTGCCGTACTTCCTGCGGGTCGAACTCTCCCGCCGGCTGGGGCATGCCCAGGCGGAGCTCTTCACCCTCGGCAAGTTCGGCGGTTACGACACCGTCGCCAAGGCGGTCGGCGGTCGGCGGCTCTCGGCCGACCTGCCGTTCCCGATCGACTTCGATCCCGCCGACCTGCTGCCCTGAACACGCAGAACGCGTTCGACAACTCGACGGTGCCCTCACGTAGGGTCGCAGCGTGGGACGAATCGATGACCTCGCGAACCGCTACGTGGCCGAGTGGGCGCCGCTGAGCCCGATCGGCGCCACCTATGTCGGCATTGCCGGCTACGACGACCAGCTCGACGACCTGTCGCCCGACGGGTACACGGCCCGCGCGGAGCTGATCCGACGGACGCTGACCGACCTGGAGGTGACCGAGCCGGAGTCGGAGTTGGAGCGGACCGCCAAGGACGCCATGCAGGAGCGGCTCGGCCTCGACCTCGCCCGCTACGACGCCGGCGAGGCGAGCAGCGAGGTCAACGTGATCTCCAGCGGCCTGCACGAGGTCCGCATGGTCTTCGACCTGATGCCGACCGAGGGCGACGACGCCAAGGCCCACGTGGCGGCCCGGCTCAACCGCTTCGCGAGCACCCTGGAGGGCTACAAGGCGACGCTGCGCGAGGCGGCCGCCGCCGGCCACGTCAGTGCCCGGGTCCAGCTCGTCGAGGTCGCCAAGCAGTGCGACATCTGGGTCGACCCGGACGGCGACAACTTCTTCCACGGGCTGGTCGAGCGGCTGGGCGCCGACGGCACCCTCGGCGCCGAGCTGCGTCGGGGCGCGGCGGCGGCCACCGCGGCGACGGCCGAGTTCGGCCAGTTCCTCCGCACCGAGATGGCTCCGCTCGGCCGGGAGAAGCAGGCCGCGGGTCGCGAGCGCTACGAGCTGGCCTCGCAGTACTTCCTCGGCGCCAGGGTCGACCTCGACGAGACGTACGCCTGGGGGTTCGAGGAACTGGCCCGGCTGGAGGCCGACATGCGCGCGGTGGCCGGCCGGATCGTCGGCCCCGGCGCCACCATCGACGAGGCGGTCGAGGCGCTGGACGCCGACCCGGCCCGGACGATCCGGGGCAAGGAGGCGTTCCGGGACTGGATGCAGGCGCTCGCCGACAAGGCCATCGGCGACCTGCACGGCACCCACTTCGACATCCCGGAGCAGGTACGCCGCATCGAGTGCTGCCTCGCCCCGACCAGCGACGGCGCGATCTACTACACCGGCCCGAGCGAGGACTTCTCCCGCCCTGGGCGGATGTGGTGGGCGGTGCCGCAGGGCGTCACCGACTTCTCCACCTGGCGCGAGGTGACCACCGTCTTCCACGAGGGCGTGCCGGGTCACCACCTCCAGGTCGCGCAGACGGCCGTCCGGGCCGAGCTGCTCAACCGCTGGCAGCGCCTGCTCTGCTGGGTCTCCGGGCACGGCGAGGGCTGGGCGCTCTACGCGGAGCGGCTGATGGACGAGCTGGGTTACCTGGAGGACCCGGGCGACAAGCTCGGCATGCTCGACGGGCAGGCGTTCCGGGCCGCCCGGGTGATCGTCGACATCGGCATGCACCTGGAGTTGGAGATCCCGAAGGACAACCCGTTCGGCTTCCACCCCGGCGAGCGCTGGACGCCGGAGCTGGGCTGGGAGTTCATGCGGGCGCACTGCCGGGTGCCGGAGGAGAACCTGCGTTTCGAGCTGAACCGCTACCTGGGCTGGCCGGGGCAGGCCCCCTCCTACAAGGTGGGCGAGCGGATCTGGCTCCAGGCCCGTGACGAGGCGAAGGCCCGCAAGGGCGCCGACTTCGACCTCAAGGAGTTCCACCGGCAGGCGCTCGACCTCGGCTCGCTGGGGCTCGACCCGCTGCGCAAGGCGCTCGCCCGCATCTGAGGTCGGCGGTGCGGGGCCGGCGGACACCGGCCCCGCACCGTCGGTGGTGGTGGAGTGAGGTCAGGAGAGGGTCAGCTTCAACGCCGGCGTGGCGGTCAGCGTGTCGCTGCTGACGAACGCCAGTTCCATGGCCGGCTCGGTGAAGGTGATCGGAACGGGTGACGTGATCGGCAGGCCGTCGGGGAACGGCAGGCCCGGGGTCAGCGTGATCTTGACGCCGAGCAGCCGCCCGACGAACCGGGTGGCGTAGAACGCGACGTCCCCCTGCACCGTCAGCCGGTCCGTGGCGAACCGCATCGTCCGGCCGGCCGGCGCGGGCGCACGGAGCAGGAAATCGTCGGTGTCCGCGCGGTCCATGGTGAACTTCAGTGCCTTCAGGCTCCCGTCGGCGGTGGGCAGGTCGACGATGCCCTCGAACCGCAGCCCGTCCATGGTCACCTTCGAACCGGTGAGCTTCGACGGGACCGCCGCCACCACCGGCTGTCCCGGGTCGGCTGCGATCCGGGGCAGTGGTCTGCCCGCCGCCACCTGCCCGGGTCGGCTCGGCGTCGGGCTGGCCGGGGCGCACCCCCGGCCGGGCACCGCCGGCCGCCCCGTGGCCGAGGCTGTGGGACGGACGCTCGACGTGACCGTTGGACGGACGCTCGAGGTGGCCGTGGGACGGACGCTCGGCGCGGTCGTGGGACGGACGCTCGGCGTGACCGTGGGACGGACGCTCGGCGCGGTCGATGGCGTCGCCCGGCGGGCCACCTCCTCGTCGTCGCGCCGGCCGCGATCGAAGAGGTCACCGATGCCGTCGAGGGTGTCGCGGACGGCGTCGCCTCCGCCGCCCGTCGACGGGAACGGGCCGGGGGCGGTCGGGGTCGGCGTCGCGCCCGGCGTCCCGGTCGGGGCCGGCAACGCGCCCGGCGTGCCGCTCGGCGCGGGTCGCGTTCCGCCCGGCGTGCCGCTCGGGGCCGGCTGCGTTCCGCCCTGGCCGGGAACTGTGGTGGGGCAGGCGGCAGTCGGCGGCGCCACGGCGCGCACCGGCGTCGGGCCGGGCGCGGCGAGCGCCACGGCGGCGGCAAGGCCGAGCAGCACCGGCAGCACCACGTACGGACGGAGGTCGCGCGGCCTGGCGTCGTACTGCATCGACTCGGCCGCCGGCATGGCATTGGCAGGCTTCGTGCCGATAGGCAGGGCGCCGGTTGGCTCGGCGGGCACCGGCACGGCGGACAAGGTGGGGCTGCCGAGCGACATCTGAGTGGTACCGAAGATCTCCAGATCGGCCAGCGCGGTCAGCAGGCCGCCCCGGAACGGTCGCACCCGCCGCCAGCGGCGGAAGCCGTGCCACGCCTCGCGGAACCGGCCGCGCCACACGGGCTGCGGATCGTCGGTCGTCACGTACGCCTCCTGGCGGGCCAGAGGGGACGGAGCTGGAACGGGACCACGGAGCACAACCGCCGCGGTCCCGGAATCCAGGTCAGAAGAGCGTGGCGCTGCGGATGCCCGAGACCGCCACGGGGTCCGTCGTCCCGTCGGACACCAGCAGCGCGGCGAAGCGCCGCCACCGGTGGCCGCCCTGGTCGTCGAACCGGTCCTGCACGGTTCCTCCCCTCAGGGATGTCGCGCGGGTCGCCGGTCGACCGGCGACGGCCCCACACCGGGCTGCCACAGTTACCGGCGAGTAGGGAACTGGGACGATGATGCCGCGCGAAGACGCAGGCCACAAGGCCCGGATCGCCGGCCGCCACAGCCAAGGTCACGCGGAGTAGTGAGGCAGCGCGACCGGGCCCCTGGCTCCATGGACATTGATCAATGATTCTCGCGCAAACCGGGCACGTCGCCCTTCGAGCACGACCGTCCGTGACGAGCAGCGATTCAGATTACGGTTCAGTAACGGCGAGGCCCCCTGCACGACAGGCCGCCACCGTCGCCCCTGAACGGGGACGACGGTGGCGGCCTGTCAACTGGTTGCCGGTGATCGACGTCCGCACCTGGACGCCGGCCGAGGTGGCTCCGCTACCGGCGTCCGGCCTCGCCGTCGTGCACGGGCGCCCCGGAGGTGACCTGCTCGGACGACGCCCGCGGGGCGGGCGCCGTGGCAGCGTCGGCGTCGCCGTCGGCGCGGTGCCGCGCGGCGGCGGTGGCCCGGCGTCCGGCCAGCACCAGCCAGAGCCCGATGATCAGCGCAAGAGCGCCGACGACCGTCAGCACGAGCGGAATGGTCCGACCGATCAGCAGCAGCTTGTCCCGGTTGTTCCCGGCAGACTCGACGCTGTTGGCGATCGTCTGGTCGGTGTAGACGAAGTCGCCGTCCAGCAGCGGGGTGCTCGCACCCTGGTCCGGCACCAGCGTCTTCTTCTGCTGCTCGCGCACCTTGACGAAGTTGCCGCTGACCGGCTCGACCCAGATGGTGCGGGTGTTGCTGTACATCACCTTGCCGCTGGTCGCGCCCGGCGCGAACGCCCCGAGCAGGCCACCCACCCGCTCGGCCGGCATGCCCAGGTCGGTCTCCTCGATGACCTGCTGGAACCGGTACGCCTCAGTGCCGTTGATCTTCTCGGTGCCGTCGAACCGGATCGGCAGCGCCTTGCGCAGGTCACGGTCGAAGTACTCGTAGTCCTTGCGCTCCGTGTTGAACGGGAACTTGTAGGTCTGACCACCGAAGGTGACCTCGCTCGGCCCCTCCGGGCCGTCGGCCTGGAGGAACTGCTTGTCCCAGTCGACCGCCGCGGCGGTCTTCCGGTCCAGGGCCAACTCCGCGGAGTACTGGCTGATCACCTCGCCGGTCTGGACCCACTTCACCGTGCCGTACGCGCCCCAGACGACCGACTTGCCCTCCAGGTCGCCGGTCATCTCCGCCTCGGTGCTCCCGGCCTGCGGCGCCACCTCGGTGGTGGACTCCAGCCTGCCGGTCTGCACGGTCGGCGGGGCGTCCTTCTTGAGCTGCAGGAACTTGGCGTTCTCCGCCACCGCGACGCTCGGCTTCAGGCAGCCCTCGGGCTTGCCCTCCGCGTTGCACAACTTGAGGTCGTACGGCAGTTTCGTCACCGTCGGTGCCACGAAGAACGCCGCTCCCGCGGCGAGCACGAGACACAAGACGCCTATCCCGAACAGCACGGCGCCCAGACGAGCCTTCACTGATCCTCCTAACAAAGACAGTCAGCCGGTGTCCGGCGAGCGGTCCTGTCCCTAAACTTGGCCGCAGGTTACTCCCGGGTTACATATTCACGCGACCCTCTGGACGGTTGATGTCTGCCCCAACTCCGGATCACGACCTCCGCCGACTGCCCGCGCTGGACGCCGTACGGGTGATCGGCGCGCTGGCCGTCGTCGGGCACCACGTCGGGTTCGCCACCGGTGCCAACACCGGCGACTCGGGGCTGGGCAGCTGGTTGTCCCGCCTCGACGTGGGCGTCGCCGTCTTCTTCGTGCTCTCCGGCTTCCTGCTCTTCCGCCCGTACGCCCACTCGTCGGCCACCGGGCAGCGGTCCCCCTCCGCCCGGCGCTACCTGTGGCGCCGCGCGACCCGCATCCTGCCCGCCTACTGGCTGACCGTGGTGGTCTGCCTGCTGGTGCTGCCGCAGAACCAGCCGGCCTCCGCCGGCGACTGGTGGCGGCACCTGACGCTGACCCAGATCTACGAACCCCGGCAGTTGCGCCACGGCCTGAGCCAGACCTGGAGCCTCGCCACCGAGGCGACCTTCTACCTGCTGCTGCCGCTGCTCGCCGTGCTGCTGATGCGGCGGCGCTGGCGGCCCGGCCGGTCCACCGTCCTCATCGTGGCGGCGGGGCTGGCCATCACCGCCGGCTGGGTGGCCCTGATGGGATCGGGCCTACTCAACCTGGGCCTGCACACCATGTGGCTGCCCTCGTACGCCGGCTGGTTCGGCGCCGGCATGGCGCTGGCGACCGTCCACGTGTCGCTGCGCACCGGCACCGGTCACCGCTGGCGGTGGCTGGACGACCTGGGCGCCGCACCGCTGGCCTGCTGGTCGGTCGCGCTGGCCGCCCTGGCCGTGGCCACCACGCCGATCGTGGGTCCCCGCGACCTGGCCGAGCCCACCGCCGCCGAGTTCGGGCTGAAGATGGCGCTGTACGCCCTGGTGGCGGTGATGGTGGTGCTGCCGGTGGCGTTCGGGCCGGCCACCCGCACCAAGGCCGTCCTCGGCGGCGCGGTCGGCCGGTGGCTCGGCCGGGTGTCCTACGGGCTGTTCCTCTGGCACCCGTTCGTGCTGGAGGGGGTCTACATCGTGGGCGACCGCCCGAACTTCAGCGGCGACACGGGCGAGATCTTCCTGCTCACCGTCGCCGGTGGGCTGGTCCTCGCCGCCATCAGCTACTACGCCGTCGAGCGCCCCTTCCAGCGCTGGAACGCCCCCCGGCCGCGTCGGCGCGGGAGCACGAGGGAGAACCAGAGCACCGTCACGGCGGCGACCGCCGCCAACTGAGGCGCCGCGTCGGCGTGCCCACCCCGGGTCACCGCGTACCAGCCGGCCAGCCCGAAGCCGGCCACCGGCAGCCAGCGCCCGGCCACCCGGTACAGCCGGCGCAGCCCGCGCCGGTCCGGTGGGTGCAGGTGTGGCGCCAGCGCGTGGCCGGCCACCACGCCGGCCGCCGCCAGCAGCGCCACCGCGACTGCGGCCAGGCCGCCGACCAGCAGCAGCGCAGTCCCGCCGAACAGCAGGGCGAGCAGCCGGTGCCGGCGTCGACGCGGCGGCCCCGCCGCCGGCACGGGCACCGGCACACCCCGACTCGGGAGCAGGGCGGCCAGCGCGACCCCGCCCAGCGCGATCGCGCCGGCGCCCAGCGCCAGGACGTACCCGTCGTCCGGGGCGAACCGCAGCAGCACCTCGCCGGAGAACCCGGCCGGCACCAGCCAGCCCTGCTGCCAGCCGTCCACCACGAACGGGGTGAGTCGCTCGCCGCCCGCGGTGGCCTCCCACCCGGGGTTCGCGTTCTCGCGCAGGGCCAGCACCCGCTGACCCGGGTACCCGTCCAGGTGCAGCGACCGGCGGGTGGCCGACCAGCCGTCCACCCGGACCGGAGTCTGCACGGCGTCCGGGACCTGCGCCGAGCCGGCGACGCCCGCCGAGCCGGCCGCGCTGCCGTCGGTGGGCCCCGGGACCACGGCGTGCGGCGTCAGGACGAGCCGGGTGGGCGTAGCCAGGCGGCTCGCCGCCGCCACCACCCGCACCTCTGCGCCGGCCAGCGGCAGCGGATCCTTCGCTCCGGCGCCGCACAGGAGCGCGTCCACCTCGCGCAACTCCGCCAGCTCCCGCCGGCTGGCCACCAGCGCCGTCCGGCGCCGTACCGCACCGACCTCGACGGTGGGCCCGGTGCCGCAGGGGAGCGTGACGCGCGCCTCCGGGTCGTTGCGGGGCACCGGTCCGTCCGGCAGCACGGTCAGCTCGCCGACGCCGACGGGCAGGCTCTGTGACAGCCGCCGGTACGGGTCGAAGGTGTTGGCCGGCACCACGTCGGAGATCAGCACGGTGATCTCGTCCGTCTTGAGCGGCCGGTCGAAGACCAGGCTGCCGCCCTCGTCGAAGACGCCGCCGCGCATGCCGCCGTCTCCGATCACGGTCGCCTGCCACGGGCGGGCCGCCGCCGCGGTGGGCGGCAGGGTCACCTTCAGCCCGGCGATCTGGCGGGCTTTCGGCCAGGTCAGGCGCAGCCACGGCTGCCGGTCGGAGCTGGCGGCGTACCAGGTCGTCGCCGGGTCGCCGTCGACCACCGCGCCCGGCCGGGCCGCGGGGTGGGAGACGCCGACGCTGGAGGCGGCGACCACCGGGGTGACCCCGCGCGCGACGGCCGCCGCGCCACCGCCGTCGAGCAGCGCGTTCAGCGCGCCGCCCGCACGTGGGCGCACCCGCAGCGCGACGTCGTAGCCGGCGGCGACCGGCAGGCTCAGCGTCCGGTCGATCCGGTCGCCGTCCTCGGACTCCCGGACGAGCCCGCCGTCGCAGATCGGCCGCCCCTCGTCGAAGACGCAGGGCGCGGCACCGGCGGCGGCGGTGAGCACCACGGAGGCCGGGGCGGCGGTCGCCGGGGGCGCCGGCACGGCCAGGGTGCGCTCGGCCCGCACGCCCGGGATGGTGATCTCGGCGATGCCGACGCCGCCGAAGCCGGCCCGGATGTCGAAGACCTCGTCGATGGAGATCCGCACCCGCCGGGTCGGGTAGCCGGCGGGCACGATGACCTGCACGCTCTGGCCCGGGTTCTCCACCACCGCCTGCTGGTTGCCGGCGCTGACGGTGATCTTCGTGGGCAGGGAGTCGGCGCCGGTGTCGAAGACGATGCCCACCTCGCGGACCACCTGCGGCTCGGTCAGCTCCACCTCCAGCCACTGCTCGGTGGTGACCGTCCCGGGCGCGGAGCGCCAAGCGGTGGCGAGGCTGCCGTCGAGCGCCGCGTACGGCTGGTGCGCCGGTCGGCCGCCGACCAGCGGCTGCGCGTCGGACCAGGAACTCGACGCGGTGACCGACCCGATGCCCAGGTAGCGCACGGTGGTGGCCTGGCCCTCGCCCCACGGCGGCAGGTAGTCCCGGGCGGGCGCGCCGAGCCTCGCCTCGTCGGCGGAAGTCATGGTCGCCGAGGCGTTGTCGTGCGGCTGCCCGAACGCGACCTCGCGTCGGCGCATCCCGTCGGTGAGCACCACCGGGCCGTCGGTCAGCCCTGCCGGCCGATCCCCGACGAGCACCGTCGGGGCGTCGGAGAGCCGGCCGGCCGCCGCGATCTGGAGCAACGACTCCGGCCCGCCCACCACGGTGGTCAGGCCCTTCACGTCGTACGCGACGACGGGGCTGACCGGCTGGGCGACCTCGTACACCTCCAGGGCCCGGACCTTCACGTCCAGTCCGTGGTCGACGAAGTTGCCGGGCAGTTGGCCGCCGCCGACCTCCGGTCCGAAGGCCCGCACCGGGCGGATGCCGGGCGAGCGTTGCAGTGCCTGCCGGACCACCACCGGTTGGGTGGCGCCCGAGCGCCCGTAGTCGAGGTCGGAGCGGAGCAGCAGGTACCGCACGCCGGAGCGGGCGAGCAGGTCGGCCAGCCCGGCGGAACCCTCGCCGTTGGCCAGTGCCGACTCGACGGCGTCGAGCAGCCGGATCGTGCCCGGCGGGGTGAGCGGCACCGAACTGCGTACCGCCCAGGGGCTCTCCAACAGAGGTTGGGTGACCTCGTCGCTCGGGCTGCCCCACAGGTAGCGGGGGAAACGGGCGGCGGGCACCACCAGCACCCGGTCGTCGCCGAGGTTGCTGTCCAGCCAGGAGGTCGCCTGGTGCCAGTAGCCGGGCACCTCCCGGAAGCTGCCCTGGGCGGGCATTCCGGCGGCCAGCGCCGGGGCGGCCACCCCGGCGACCGCGACGAGGGCGGTGCCGGTGACCAGCGTGGCGCGCAGCCGCACCGGCTGGAGCAGTCGGGGCAGGCCCGGGTTCACGTCGGGCCGGTCGCCCGCGCGGGCCGCCCGCGCCACCAGCCCCAGCAGGTGGGCGAGGCCGAGGATGAGCGGCAGCCGCAGCACCACGTCGAACTTGTGCACGTTGCGCAGTGGCGCGCCGGCCGCGTCGAGGAAGTCCCGCTGCGTCTGGGCGCCGAACCCGTCGATAGCGCCGACGTGGCCGAGCCCGACCAGGGCCAGCCCGACCAGCAGGCCGGTGACCAGGAAGCGCCGGTGCGGCATCCCGCGCCGGGCCAGGCCGGCGAGGCCGAGGCCGGCCACCACCAGGGTGGCGATCACCAGCGGCTGCTCGGTGGCCAGCCGCCAGCCGGCCGACCAGGGCGGCCCGTACGCGCCGTTGAGGTACGCGTGCCAGTGCGAGGCGCCGCGCAGCACGGTGGTCATGTCGGTGGGGGCCGTGGTGACCGGCGCCGTCTCGATGTAGTCCAGGAACGGCGGACTGTACCGGCCCAGCAGCAGCAGGGGCACCAGCCACCAGGCGGTGGCGGCGCCCACCGCCAGCCCCCAGGCGACGAGCGCCCGGATCCGCAGCCGGAACGGGTGCAGGCCGACCAGCCACAGACCGGCGAGCGGCACGACGGCCAGCACCGCCGTCGCGTTGACGCCGCCGGCGCACGCCACGACCAGCGCGGACAGGGTCACCGCCCGGCGTACGGAGCCGCCTCGGGCCAGCCCCACCAGGGGCACCAGCACCCAGGGTGCGAGGGCGCTCGGCCATGCCTCCACCGAGATCGGGCCCAGCTCGGTGACCAGCCTGGGGGAGAGCGCGAAGGCCACCCCGGCGAGCAGGCGGGCGGCCGGCGTGCCGATGTGCAGCCGCTCGGCCAGCCGGACCACGCCGGTGCAGGCCACCGTCATGACCAGCGCCCACCAGAGCCGTTGCACCACCCAGGCCGGGATGTCGAGCACCTCGCCGAGCAGGAAGAACGGGCCCATCGGCCAGAGGTAGCCGTACGCCTGATTCTGAAGCTGGCCGAAGGTTCCGTCCGGGTCCCAGACGTGCAGGGCGCGGCTCAGCCATCCGGCTGGATCGACGGCCAGGTCCACCTTGGTGTCGATGGCGATCATGCCCGGATCCTGAAGGAACGCCAGGGCCGACAAACCGAGACAGACCGCGACCAAGCGTAGACGCCACACCCTTCTCGATGTGGCGTCCGGTCGGTCGGTCAGCTCCGGGCGGGCCGGCGCCTGCTGCATTTCGCCTCCGATCGGGCATTGCGGGGGCCGTGACGAAGCCCATAGTGTGACGCGACGCGAAGACTACTCGGCAGTAGGAGTAAGTGTGGAAGCACCGCCTGCCGCCACCCGGCACGTACTTTTCCTCAACTGGCGCGACACCCGGAACCCGGAGGGCGGCGGTTCGGAGGTGTACGTCGAGCGGATCGCCGGTGAACTCGTACGCCGGGGCCACCGGGCCACCCTGCTCTGCGCCACCCACTCCGCCGGCCCCGCCGAGGAGATCACCGCCGCCGGCGTACGCGTGCTGCGGCGCGGCGGCCGACACACCGTCTACCTGCGCGCCGCGCTCGTCTACCTGGCCGGAGCCCTGGGCCTCGGGCCGCTGACCCGGCGCCGGGGCGGTCGCCCCGACCTGATCGTGGACGTCGGCAACGGCCTGCCCTTCCTGTCCGCCCTGTACGCCCGCCGGCCGGTCATCGCACTCGTGCACCACGTGCACCGTGAGCAGTGGCCGGTGGTGCTGGGCCGCTGGCTGGCCGGCTTCGGCTGGTGGGTCGAGTCCTGGCTCGCCCCGCGCGTCTACCGCCGCTGCCAGTACGTGACCGTCTCGGCGGCCACCCGGCGGGAACTGGCCACCCTCGGCATCGACCCGTCCCGGGTCGCCATCGTGCACAACGGCACCCCCGACATGACGGTGGGGCCGGTGCCGCGCACCCCGCAGCCGTCCCTGGTGGTGCTCGGCCGGCTGGTGCCGCACAAGCAGGTCGAGCTGGCCCTGCACGCGGTTGCCGGGCTCACCGGCGAGCTGCCGGGGCTCACCCTCGTGGTCGCCGGCCAGGGCTGGTGGGAGCCGCAGCTGCGCCAGCTCGCCGAGGAGTTGGGCGTCACCGACCGGGTCCGGTTCACCGGCTTCATCAGTGACGCCGAGAAGCGGGAGCTGCTGGCCAGCGCCTGGGTCGCGCTCACCCCCTCGCTCAAGGAGGGCTGGGGGCTGACCATCGTGGAGGCCGGGGCGGTCGGCACGCCGACGGTGGCGTTCCGCGGTGCCGGCGGAGTCGAGGAGGCGCTCGTCGACGGCGAGACCGGCCTGCTCGCCGACGGTGCCGACGACTTCGTCGCCAAGGTGCGGCTGCTGCTGACCGACGACGCTCGGCGCACCGCGATGGGCACGGCGGCGCGGGCGCACGCGGCCCGCTTCACCTGGCCGATCTCGGGCGAAAAATTCGCGGCCCTCGTGACGAGGGCCGCGAACGTTCGGAGCGTGGTGCCGGCGGAGCAGATGGAACCGGTGGAGCCGTCCTACCTCGTGCCGTAGACCAGCGGCTTGTTGGCGCCGCCGCCACCGCCGTCCGAGCTGGTCCGCGCGGCCTGCTCGGCCTTGGCGGCCTCGGACGACGAGGTGCCGGTGAGGGTGGTGGCCAGCGCCACCGACCCGAAGACGCCGAGAGCGACCGCGATCACTCCGGCGAGAACCAACGAGAGAGCACTGCGCATGGTGCTGACTTCCTCCTCGTGAGCTGCGTGCGCGGGACGTTACCACCAAGTAGCGTCGGTGGGGAGGGCCGCGAGGACGATCGATTCCGGCCTGGCGGCGGGAACCCTCGGCAGCTCACCGCGCACCGGGGCCCCACGTGGTCGGGTTCTCGTACAGGGTCAGGTCCTCGCCGGCGTACACCTCGCGGAGCCCGACCAGCGTCGCCGGGTCCGTCCGCTGCCCGCCGGCCACCCGTTGCACCACCACCCAGCGCACCCCGGTGGCCCGCACCGGGGCACCGGAGTCGAGCACCCGCCGCACGTGCGCGACGCGCCGGTTCTCCCCGCTCACCTCGCTCGTGCCCACCCAGAGCGTGTCGTCGACGAGGACCTCGGCGTCGACGTAGCGGGGCAGCGGGTCGAGCGCCGTCCGGCCGCCGTTCCAGGGATACGCCCGGTAGGAGCCCAGCGGCAACGAGAGCACCTCGCCCGGCTGGCCGTCGAGGCGGGCGGCGACGGCGTCCCAGTCCGCCGGATAGGCCACCGGCCGCAGCCGGCCGGCCGCGCCGAACGCCAGGTCCGGCAGGACCACCACCGGCAGTGCCAGCGCCCCGGCCAGCACCGCGCCCGCGCCGGCCCGTCCGACCCGGCCAGCCGCTCCGGCCAGCCGTTCCGCGCCGAGCGCGAACCCCACGGCCACCAGCAGGGCGTACGGGACGAGGAACTTCTGCCCGTCGCGCAGCACCCCGGCTCCCGGCACCGTGGCGACCAGCCACTCCAGCGACGCGCCCAGGCCGGGCAGCACGCCCAGGGCTGCGAGCAGGAACCCGCCGGCAGCCAGCACGGCCAGCCGGTCGCAGAACCCGTCCGGCCACCGGTGGCGCAGCGCCCGGTAGCCGAGGACCGCCAGGGCCAACACGACGGCGGTGGCCAGCGGCGCCAGCGGGGACGACCGGCTCACCGGTGTGGTCTGCGCGTTCCAGATCCCGCCCGTGCCGGCCAGGGCTCCGAGCGCTCCGCTCCAGTTCTCCGCCCGCGCCGCGAACGCCGCCACCCCGTCGGGGTCGGTCCGGGCGTCCGCCCTGGTCAGGGCGGCAGCCACCAGCCAGGGCGCGTTCAGCAGCAGCACCACCGCGATCGCGATCGCGCCGACCCGGCCCCTGCCGCGCCGCGGCACCAGCACGACGGTGGCCGCCAGGGCGATGAGGCCGCCCGTCGGGGTCACTGCGGCGAGGGCGGCCGCCAGCACCAGCAGCGGCAGCGCCCGTCGTCCACCGGCCCGCAGCCGGATCACCGCCAGCACCAGCCAGGGCAGCGACGCGTACGCCAGGAGCAGACCCCAGTGCCCGATCAGCAGCCGCTCCGCCAGGTAGGGCGTCCACACGTACCCGACGGCGGCCACCAGCCGGGTGACCGGGTGCCGGGCCGGCACCAGCAACCCGGCGCCGACGGTGGCGAGCAGCAGCACCGCGACCAGCGCCAGCCGCTGCACCAGCCACCCTGGCACCGCCTGGCTCGCCAGCGACACCAGGGCGTCCAACGGCACCGCCCGTGGCAGCGAGTCGGACGGGGCGACGAGTTCGGCGCGCCACGGCTGGTGCGGCACGAAGACCATGTCGTAGCTGAGCACGTAACCGGGTGCCGCCAGCGGAGCCAGCACCAGCAGGGTGACGGCCAGCCCGAGCCCGACGAGCATCGACCTCTCCCGCAGGGTTGACCTCCTCATTACGCTGACCGGGCGTGGCACCGGCGTGGCGCCACTGTACGCGCGCCCGTTGCACAGCCGGGAGTGCCGGCGACACGGGACGGTTGATGGGTACGGATTCGGAAAAGCCCGGCCGGGCGACCGGGCTCGGCACCGCCGGCATCGCAGTGACGCTCGCCGGCGTGTTCGTCAACGGGCTGGCCTACGTGGTGCCCGTCCTCGGTGCGCGGCACCTCGATCCGGCGGAGCTGAGCGCGCTCGCCACGCTCCTGGCGCTGGGTGCGATCGGTGGCGTGGCCAGCACCGGGCTCCAGATCGCGGTCGCCGTGCACCGGGCCCGGCACGGTCGCGCCGCCACCGCCCGGCCGGCCCTGCTCACGGTGCTCGTCACCGCCGCCCTGCTCGCCCTGACGCTGCCGGTGGCCGCCGTCCAGCTCCGACTGACCGCCCCGGCGGTGCTGCTGCTCGGCGTGCTGACCGTGGCGGTCGTGGCGGCCGGCCGCTGGCTCGGCGAGTTGCAGGGCGACCAGCGCTTCCTGCGGCTCGCCGGCGGCATGGCGCTGCTCGGCGCCGGCCGCTACGGGGGCATGGTGGCCGGGCTCTCGCTCGGCGGCGGGCTCACCGGGTCGCTGCTGGCCGGCGCGCTCACCTCGGTCCTGGTGCTCGCCCTGCTGGTGCGCCTCAACCGGGGTGCCGGCATCGACCCGGCCGTGCCCTCCCTCGCCACCCGGACGGTGCTCACCGCCAGCGGCGCCACCCTGGCGATGCTGGTGGTCTCCTACGCCGACCTCCTGCTCGCCCGCCGCTTCCTGCCGCCGGACGTCTCCGGCACCTACGCCGTCGGCACGGTGCTGACCAAGGGGGCGCTGTGGGCGCCGCAGGTGGTGACCGTGATCGTGCTGCCCCGCCTGGCCAAGGGGGACCGGCGGGCCCTGGTCGCCGCGCTGGCCCTGGTCGCCGGCGCCGGGGCGGTGCTGGTGCTCGGCTCGGCGCTCGCGGGCGGGCTGGCCTTCCGCCTGGCCGGCGGCCCCGACTACGCCGCGGCCGGTCGTTACGCCCCGGTCTTCGCCGCCACCGGCGCCCTGTACGCGGTCGTGTTCATCCTGGTCAACGCCCGGGTCGCGGCGTCGGTCCGGTGGCCCGCCGCTCCGCTGTGGACGTCCACGGTGATCTTCGTGGCCGCCGTCGCGACCGTCGTGCCGCGGACCGTCGCCGGGATCGCCGGGGCCGCCCTGGCGACGGCGGCGGGCACCGCCGTCGCCACCGGATTCCTGACATTGGCCCACGAGCGGGGCAGCAGGTCGAAACGCACCCGTACGGCCACTACCACCCAAGCGGGAGGACATGTCACAGTGCGGGACGGATAACCAGGAGACGGGGGTTTCTGGTGAGCGTCAGCACGGCCACGACCGGGTCCGGTCCAGGGAAGGTGCGCACCCACGCCCGTTGGTTGCTCGTTCTGTACGCCACCGCGCTGGTGCTCACCCTGACGGCCGGCGTACCGGGCCGGGCACGGGCCGAGGGCGGCATGTCGGCCGACCGGCTCACCGCCCTCTTCGAGCGCTACGGCGACACCTCCGGCCGATGGAACGGCGCCGACCGGACGGCCTCGGTCCGGCTCCCCGACGGCCGGCTCCTCTGGCTCTTCTCCGACACGTTTCTCGGCCCTGTGGGCCCGGACGGTTCCCGCCCCCGCACCGCGTCGTTCATCAACAACTCCGCCGTGGTGCAGCAGGGCGACGAACTGCGCGAGACGGTGCACGGCGGCACCGCCGAGGACCCCGCCTCGCTCGTACCGCCCCCGGCCGCCGACCAGTTCTACTGGATCGGCGACGCCCAGGTCGTCGACGAGACCCTCCAGATGCTGGTCAACCGCTACCGCCGGACGGGCGACGGCCCGCTGGACCACGTCCTGCTGGGCACCTCGCTGGCGACCTTCGCACTGCCCGGGATGACACCCGTCGCGGTCCGGCCGCTGCCGCTGGGAGAGCGCATCTCGTGGGGCTCCAGCCTGCTCCGCGATGGCGGACACACCCTGATCTACGGCACCGAGGCGAGCGGCGAGACGAAGTTCGCGCATGTCGCCCGGGTCGCCGGGACCGACCTGAACGGCCCGTGGGAGTTCTGGACGGGCACCGGCTGGGCGCCCGCAGCGGACAAGTCCGCCCGCATCCTCAGCGGGGTCGGCACGTCGTACGGGGTGCAGCGGGTCGGCGACCGGTACGTGCTCGTGACCCACGAGAACAACCTGGTGTTCAGCGCCGACGTGGTGGCGTACACGGCGGGTGGGCCGACGGGTCCGTTCGAAGGTCCGGACTACCTGCACCGCGCGCCCGAGACGGACGCCGGGCATCTCGTCTACGACGCCGACCTGCACCCCGACCTGGCTCGTCCGGGCAAGCTGCTGATCTCCTACAACGTCAACAACGTCGACGACGCCGTGACCTACGCCGACGCCGGCCTCTACCGGCCGAGCTTCGTCGAGGTCGACTGGCCCCGCCCCCGGCCGGACCGGGCCGACGTGCCGCCGGCGCCGGCGGCACTCACGGCCGAAGCGCGGGGCGCGGGCAACGCCGAGCTGCGGTGGCGTCCCGTCCCGGTCGATGACGAGCTGCGCTACGTGGTACACCGCCGGAACGTGACCGCCGGGCAGACCCACTTCGTGCGGATCGGCGAGCCGTCCGCCGAGCCCCGCTCCTCGGCCGACTTCCTGGTCAACGGCCACGAGTACGAGTTCCGGGTGACCGCCGTCGGTCGGCGGGGCGAGGGTCCTCCCTCGCCGGTGGCGCGGATGACCGCCACCGTGCCGCCGCCACCGCCGCCGAGCGGGGTGCGGGCCGCGGCCGGCCGCACCGGGGACGTCGCGGTGCACTGGGAGCCGATCCCGTTCGTCCAGGTGTTCCGGCTCTACCGGCGCGACGTCACGGCGGGGCAGCGGGAACCGGCCCTCGTCGGCACGTTCACCGGCACCAGCGCCACCGTCGGCTCGCTGTGGCACGCCCGGACGTACGAGTTCACCGTCGTCGCGGTCGGCGGCGGCGGGGACAGCCCGCCCTCGACGCCCGTCCGGGCCACCGCATCGGTCAGCCCGCCGGCCGCGCCGGCCCGACTGACCGCACAGGCCCAGCCGGACGGCGACATCCGGCTGGGCTGGGCCAACCTCGGTCCCGGCGTCTCCTACCGGGTCTACCGGCGCGACCTGACGGCGGGCCAGAGCCGCCTCGGGTCGCCCGCACTCGAGAGCCGGCCGAGCCACCTCGCCCGCCACCTTGAGCACGGCCACGAGTACGAGTTCGCCGTCAGCGCGGTGGACCGCGACCGCGAGGGACCGCTCTCCCCGCCGGTGCGGGCCCGGGCGACCTTCAGCGCGCCGAAGGTGGTGCCGACCGACCTGCGGGTGACGAAGGTCGGCACGGCCGAGGTGGAGCTGACCTGGCGCTCGACCAGTCCCGGCGGGTGGCACCGCGTCTACCGGCGGGACCTCACTGCCGGGGAGCGGGAGTTCACCGAGGAGGAGGTGCCCGTGCAGGGCACCGAGGCCACCATCCGCCAGCTGCGCAACGGACACGAGTACGAGTTCGTGGTCGCCGCGGCCAACCAGGCCGGTGCCGGGCGGCAGAGCAGGCCGGTCCGGGCCGTCCCTCGGCTGCCCACGCCAGCCGGGCTGGCGGCGACGGCGGCCGGCAACGGCGAGGCCCGACTGAGCTGGCGGCCGGCGGGGCCGGGCCTCGCCTACCGCGTCCAGGTCCGCGACGTCACGGCCGGTGGGGAATGGCGGACGGACCCGGTGCCGGTGGGCGGGACGGACTTCACCGCCGTGCTGCTGGTCCGCGGGCACCGCTACGAGTTCCGGGTCGCCGCCACCGACGGCATCGACACCGGCACGCCGTCCGCGCCGGTCGCCGTGCTCGTCCGCTGAGACACAGGCGGTGACCACGTCGCGCTGGAGGAGCTGGCCCGGTCAGGCCCCGGCCGTCAGCCAGGAGTGCAGCAGGTGGTGGTCGATCGAGTCGGCGCGGCCCAGCGGCCGTCCGGCGGCCGCCCGCTGGCGCAGCTCGTCCCGGGTGAACCAGCGCGCCTCCAGCAGCTCCTCGCCGTCCACCCGCACCTCCTCGGACGCGGCGGTGGCCCGGAAGCCGACCATCAGGCCGGCCGGGAACGGCCACGCCTGCGAGCCCACGTACGCCAGGTCGGTCACCGTCACCCCGGCCTCCTCCGCCATCTCCCGCCGGACGGCGTCCTCCAGGCTCTCGCCCACCTCGACGAAGCCGGCGAGCGTCGAGTACGCCCCCTCGGGCGCGCCCGCGTGCCGGGCCAGGAGGCAACGGTCGGGAACGCCGGGCGCCTCGATCAGCACGATGACGGCCGGCTCGATCCGGGGAAAGAGGAGCCGGCCGCAGTCCGCCCGCGCGCACGACCGGACGTGTCCGCCGCCCCGGACGACGGTCGACGCCCCGCACGTGCCGCAGAAGCGCTGCTGCCGGTGCCAGTGCAGCAGCCCCCGCGCGTACGCCTGGACGGCCGCCCCGGCCGGGTCGAGCCGGCCGACCAGCGCCCGGACGTCCACGGCGGCGCTCGCCTCCGCCACCTCGACGGCGGCGGCCTCGGGCAGCCCGGAGAGGTCGACGGCGAAGACGGCCGAGCCCTCGTCCATGCCCAGGAAGACGGTCTCGTCGGCGACGGTGAGCGCCTTGGCCGCCCGTTCCCCGGTCAGCCGCACCGGCACGTCCCCCGCGACCAGGCAGCGGTCCCGCCAGAGCGGCAGCAGGGTGCTCGCCGGGTCCGCCAGCAGTGCGGCGAGCCGTTCCGGGTCGGTACGCAGCTCCCCCGCCCGGTCCAGCCAACCGCCCCCGTACGCCAGGACCGCCTCGTCCGCTCCCATGTTCCCTACCGTGCCATGCCCGCCGGCCCGCCCGACGACCGGCCGGTGTCCCCCGACACGCCGGGCGACACGCCGCGACGCGAAGGGTGGGGCGCTGACTCCCGACCCGCCGGGGCGCCGGTTACCGTAGGTGTCTTCCGGGCGGAGGCGCGCTCCCCCGTTGTGGTACGTCCGATCGAGGTGACCGTGACGCTGTACGGCGAGAAGACTCCACCCGCCGACGACCGGCCCACCGTGCAGGTCAAGGCTGTGACCTGGCCCGGTGACGAGCCGGAGCCGGTCGCGCCGGCGGGCCGGCCGGGCGGGTCACGGTCCCGCCGGACCCGCCTGTTGCTGGCCGCCGGGGCCGCCACGGCGGTGCTGGCCTCCGTGGCGGGGGCGGGTGCCTACGCGTACGCCGGTGACGTGCCGCGCGGGACGACGGTGCTCGGCGCGGAGCTGGGCGGCCGGAGCCGCGCGGACGCCGCCCAGGAGCTGCGGACGGAGCTCGAACGCCGCGGCGCCGCGCTCAACGCCCCGCTGTCGGTACGCGTCGGCGAGCGGACCGCCACGATCGACCCGGCCACCGTCGGCCTGGCGGTCGACGTCGACGCCACCGTGGCGGCGGCGGCCGAGGCCGACGCGCACGCCGTCGACCGGCTCGTGGGATCCCGGGCGGTGCAGCCGGTGGTGACCGTGGACGCCGCCCGGCTCGACGCCGCCCTCGAGAAGGTCGTCGGCGCCCAGGGCCGGAAGATGACCATGCCGGCGATCACCTGGAAGGGCACCACGCCGAAGGCGGTGCACCCGAAGCCGAGCCTCGCCCTCGATCCGGAACGCTCCGCGCAGGTGGTACGGGAGGGCTGGCTCGCCGGCCAGCCGGTGACCGTGCCGCTGGTCGAGACCCACCCGGCGACCACCGCCGAGGAGGTGGACCGGCTGGTCGCCGAGTTGGCGAAGCCGGCCGTCGCCGCCCCGGTCACGCTGACGACCGGCAAGGGCTCGGTGCAGATCCCGCCGAAGGCGATCGCGCGGAGCCTGCGGTTCACGGCCGACAAGGCCGGCAAGCTGACGCCTCAGGTCGACGTGAAGCGGCTGCGGGCCGCGCTCGGCGGCGACCTGGCCGCGATCGAGGTGCCGCCGAGGGACGCCCGGATGACCATCTCCGGCGGCAAGCCGAAGGTCGTCGACGGCAAGCCCGGGCAGCAGCTCGACAGCGCGGCCCTCGGCCGCGACCTGCTCGCCGTCCTGCCGAGGGCGGACGACCGGAAGGTCACCGGCGAGCTGAAGCCGGCGGAGCCGGAGCTGACCGCAGCGAAGCTGGCCGGGTTGGGCATCAGGGAGCGGGTCTCCACCTTCACCACGCACTTCACCGGTGGGCTCTCCTCGCCGCGCAGCCAGAACATCGTCACGATCGCGAAAGACGTGGACGGCACGGTGGTGCTGCCCGGCGAGACGTTCTCCCTCAACGGGCACACCGGCGAGCGCGGCTACGCCCAGGGCTACCGGGACGCTCCGGTCATCCTCGACGGCAAGCTGGTCCCGGGAGTCGGCGGCGGCACCTCGCAGTTCACCACGACGCTGTTCAACGCGACGTACTACGCCGGGCTGGAGGACGTCGAGCACAAGCCGCACTCGTACTGGTTCAGCCGGTACCCGGCGGTCATCGAGTCGACCATCTTCTGGCCGGACCTCGACTTCAGGTTCCGCAACAACACGGAGCACGGCGTCCTGATCGACACCTCCTACACGTCGAGTTCGATCACCGTGTCGATCTGGAGCACGAAGATCTGGGACAGCGTGAAGACCGAGTACACCCCCCGCCGCAACATCACCCAGCCGAAGACGGTCTACCTGGAGCCCGGCCCCACCTGCATCCCGGCCGGCGGCAGCCAGGGCTTCACCCAGGACGCCTACCGGGTGTTCAAGAAGGACGGCAAGGTCGTGAAGCGGGAGAAGTTCACCTGGCGCTACTCCGCCGAGCCGCGCTTCATCTGCGGTCGCGAGCCGTCCTGACCATCGCATGGACGCGCGGCGGTGCGGAGGTACCGTGCACCCGTCCTCTAGAGCTGTCCGCCCTGTAGAGGAAGGTCGGTGCCGCAATGGCAATTTCGTTCACGGCGGAGGTCGACCGGTTCATCACTGTCGCGACGCAGTTGAGCAGCGAGAACCTGGAGCGGGTGTACGAGTTGCGGATGGCGGTGCGCCGGGCTCACGGACGGCAGCCGAAGCCGAACCTGTCCGCTGCGGCGTTCAGCAAGCTGGACAAGCGCGTGCGGGATGACCTGCGCGCCCGCGGCCCGCAGTTCTGGGCGTACCGTGTCGGGGCGATCAGCGAGGCGATCGTGGCGACCCTGAGCGCGGCCCGTGCGATCTGGAAGCCGGAGCAGCTCACGCCTGAGCAGTACCACCTGATCGTCGGCCCGTTCGAGCAGGTCGGAATGACTGTGCCGGCACACCCGGACGATCCGCCGCGGCCTGATCGTTGACACAGTCGCCGAGCGGCGTTCAGCATGACGGACGCGCTGGCGTCTTTCGGCCTCGAATTGGTCCGTAACGCAGTTCAGGGCCACCCCCTGTGGGGTGGCCCTGAACTGAAAGATTGTCCGGCGGTGTCCTACTCTCCCACACCCTCCCGAGTGCAGTACCATCGGCGCTGGAGGG
>NZ_JBNCKW010000003.1:0-381574 GCF_049841735.1 Micromonospora sp. DT46
GCGGATGTGCGGTGGGATCGGTTTGTGCCGTCGTTCACGGCGTTGCGTCCGTCGCGTCTGTTCACCGACATCCCCGAAGCACAGCCCGCACAGGCCGAGGAGACGCCGAAGGGCGAGGACCGCGGCGCGGCGTCGGCGCTGCGCGAGCGGCTCGCCGCCGCCTCCGGGCCGGAGCGCGACCGCATCCTGCTCGACCTGGTCCGCAGCACCGCCGCGGCGGTGCTGGGACACGCCACGCCGAGCGGGATCAGGCCCGCCCGCGGCTTCCTCGAACTGGGCTTCGACTCACTCACCGCCGTCGAGCTGCGCAACCGGCTGACCGCCGCAACGGGCATCGGGCTGCCCGCCACCCTCGTCTTCGACCATCCCACCCCGAACGCGCTCGCCGGTCACCTGCGGGCCGAGTTGGCGCCCGAGCAGCCGGCGTTGCCGATCGTGGCCGAGATCGAACGCCTCGACAAGCTCCTCGGCGGGCTGCCGGGCGACCAGGTCGACGACGCGGTCGTCGGTCGGCTGGAGGACCTGCTGGCCAGGTGGCGGGGACGACCCGCCGCCACCGCATCCGCGCCGGCCGCCCCGGAGGAGTTGGAGTCGGCGAGCCGGGACGAGCTCTTCGACATCATCCAGCGGGAGTTCGGCAAGTCCTGAGCGGACACTGCCCGACCCCGGGCAGGACGGGCCGGGGAAAGGGACACCTGGCGGCGCCGGACGCCTGACCGGCGCCGTCGGGCAGGTGCGGCTGCCTAGGGGTGCACGGATCCCGTCTAGGGGTGTGCCGGTGCGGGCCCGGCTCCGTAGGGTCGGAGCCCGTCAGGCCGTCTCGCCCTGCCCACCGGCAGCCGAGCGGTACGGATGTGGGTGCGTGCGGTACCCCGGATGGACGGGAGGTCCGCATGGCCGGATCCGGCCTGCCTCAGTTGCTCGCCATCAGTGACCTGCACGTGGTCCACGCGGAGAACAAGGCGATCGTCGAGCGGCTGCGGCCGGAGCGCGACGGCGACTGGCTCATCGTCGCCGGCGACGTCGGGGAGTTCGTCGCCGACATCGAGTGGGCGCTGGGACTGCTCAGCAACCGGTTCGCCAAGGTGATCTGGGCCCCCGGCAACCACGAGCTCTGGACCCCCCGCGAGGACCCGATCCAGCTGCGGGGAGACGCGCGCTACCAGCACCTGGTGGAGCTGTGCCGCGGGCTCGGGGTGGTGACTCCGGAGGACCCGTACCCCGTCTGGGACCCGCAGGGCGACGACCCGGTCCTGATCGCGCCGCTGTTCCTGCTCTACGACTACAGCTTCCGGCCGGCCGGGACGTACACGAAGGAGCAGGCCCTGGCGCGGGCCCACGAGGTCGGCGTGGTCTGCACCGACGAGATCCTGCTGCATCCGGACCCGTACCCGACGCGCGACGCCTGGTGCCGGGCGCGGCTGGCCCTGACCGAGCGCCGGCTCACCGCCGAGCGCAACGGGCTGCCCACCGTCCTGGTCAACCACTTCCCGCTCGTCCGCGAACCCACCCGGATCCTGCGGTACCCGGAGTTCGCGCAGTGGTGCGGCACCGAGGCCACCGCCGACTGGCACGTCCGGTTCGACGCCCGCGTCGCCGTCTACGGCCACCTGCACATCCCGCGCACCACCTGGTACGACGGGGTCCGCTTCGAAGAGGTCTCGGTGGGCTACCCACGGGAGTGGCGTCGCCGCTCGACGCCGCCGGGGCGGCTGCGCCGCATCCTGCCGGCGGTTGCCGGACAGCCCGCCTGAGCGCCGTCGCGATGCTGGTCACCGCTTTGTCCGGGACCCGCCGCGACGGCCCTCACGGGCCGGTCGATCAGGGGTTCTCTAGGGGTTGGGCGCGTGATGGGCGCTCAGTACCGTCCAGTCACGGTGGCGGGCATGTGTCGGCGGGACGGCCCGGCGTGGCGGGCGCCTGAGCAGGCACGACAACCGGAATCAGGAGCAGGTGTCGGGATCGTTGGCCGAACGGCCATGTCTCCACCCACCTGTGCACGAAGCCGGTCCGTCGGCGGTGGTGTGGTCAACGAATCGGCAGATTCCGATCGATAGCAAGCTCTGGGCGGGTGGGTCATGGCGGACGAAGACAAGCTCCTCGAACACCTGAAGTGGGTGACCTCCGAGCTCCGCCTGGCGCGCCGGCGCCTGACCGAGCTGGAGAACGAGGACGCCGAGCCGATCGCGATCGTCGGCATGGCCTGCCGGTTCCCCGGCGGGGTCGCCTCGCCGGAGGACCTCTGGGAGCTGGTCGCGGGCGGGGTGGACGCCACCGGCACGTTCCCCGACGACCGGGGCTGGGACCTCGACGGGCTCTACGACCCCGACCCGGACCACCCCGGCACCACCTACAGCAACCGGGGCGGCTTCCTGCGCGACGCCGGCCTGTTCGATCCGACCCTGTTCGGCATCTCGCCGCGCGAGGCGCTGGCCATGGACCCGCAGCAGCGGCTCCTGCTCGAGGTGACCTGGGAGGTCTTCGAGCGGGCCGGCATCGACGCCGCGTCGGTGCGGGGCAGCCGTACCGGGGTGTTCGTCGGCACCGCCGGGCAGGACTACACGTCGGTGCTGCGGCAACTGCCCGAGGGCACGGAGGGCTACGTCCTCACCGGCACGGCCGCGAGCGTCATGTCCGGCCGGCTGGCGTACTCCTTCGGGCTGGAGGGCCCGGCCGTCACGATCGACACCGCCTGCTCCTCGTCGCTGGTCGCCCTGCACCTCGCCGGTCAGGCCCTGCGCGACGGCGAGTGCTCCCTCGCCGTGGCCGGCGGCGTCACCGTGCTCGCCACGCCCGGCGCCTTCGTCGAGTTCTCCCGCCAGCGGGGGCTCGCCTCCGACGGCCGGTGCAAGGCCTTCTCCGCCGACGCCGACGGGACCGGCTGGTCCGAGGGCGTCGCCATGCTGCTCGTCGAGAAGCTCTCCGACGCCCGGCGCAACGGTCACCCCGTCCTGGCGGTGATCCGGGGCAGCGCCGTGAACCAGGACGGCGCCAGTAGCGGCCTGACGGCCCCCAACGGTCCCTCCCAGCAGCGGGTCATCCGGCAGGCGCTGGAGAACGCCCGGCTCAGCCCGTCCGACGTGGACGTGGTCGAGGCGCACGGCACGGGCACCCGGCTGGGCGACCCGATCGAGGCACAGGCGCTGCTTGCCACGTACGGGCAGGGACGGTCCGCCGACCGGCCGCTGTGGCTGGGGTCGCTGAAGTCGAACATCGGCCACCCGCAGGCCGCGGCCGGCGCCGGCGGCGTCATCAAGATGGTGATGGCGATGCGGCACGGCGTGCTGCCGCCCACCCTGCACGTGGACCGGCCGTCCCCGCACGTCGACTGGTCGACGGGGGCCGTGTCCCTGCTGGACGAGGCGCGCCCCTGGGCGGGCGGCGACCACGTCCGCCGGGCCGCCGTGTCGTCCTTCGGCATGAGCGGCACGAACGCCCACCTGATCCTGGAGCAGGCCCCGGCGCCCGACCCGGCTGCCGACGAGGCCACGCCGTCGCGCCGTCCCGTCGTCGCGCCGGTGCTGCTCTCCGCCGCGCAGCCGGCCGCGCTGTCCGCGCAGGCCGGCCGGCTGGCCCGTTGGCTGGGCGACGACGAGGAGCCGCGCCCGCTCGACGTGGCCTGGTCGTCGGTGGTGTCCCGCTCGGCGCTCGACCGGCGTGCGGTGGTGCTCGCCGAGGACCGTGCGGGCCTGCTGGCGGGCCTGGAGTCCCTGGCGGCGGGAGCGCCGTCGGGCACGGTGGTCGCGGGCCAGGCCGGGGACCGGGGTCCGCTGGCGGTGCTCTTCTCCGGCCAGGGCGCGCAGCGCGCCGGCATGGGCCGGGAGCTGTACGCCGAATTCCCCGTCTTCGCCGCCGCGTTGGACGAGGCGTGCGGGCACCTGGACCGGGTGCTGCCGGCCCCGCTGAAGGAGGTGCTGTTCGCAGCCGAGGGTTCCGCCGAGGCGGAGCTGCTGGACCAGACCGCGTTCACCCAGGCCGGGCTCTTCGCAGTCGAGGTGGCGCTGTTCCGCCTGGTGGAGTCGTTCGGCGTGGTGCCGGACTTCGTGGGCGGGCACTCGATCGGCGAGGTCGCCGCGGCGCACGTGGCCGGGGTGCTGTCCCTCCAGGACGCCTGCCTGCTGGTGGCGGCGCGGGGCCGGTTGATGCAGGCGCTGCCGGAGGGCGGCGGCATGCTCGCCGTGGCCGCCGACGAGGCGGCGGTGGTCGAGTCGATCGCCGGGCTGACCGACCGGGTCGGCGTCGCGGCGGTGAACGGCCCGACCTCGGTCGTGGTCTCCGGCGCCGTCGACGCGCTGGACGAGGTGGAGCGGGCCTGGCGGGACCGGGGTGTGCGTACGCGCCGGTTGACCGTCAGCCACGCGTTCCACAGCCCGCTGATGGAGCCGGTGCTGGAGCGCTTCCGCGGCATCGTCGAGCGGCTGGACTTCGCCGCGCCCGCGCTGCCGATCGTGTCGAACCTGACCGGGGCGCTCGCCGACGCCGACGAGATCCGCACCGCCGACTACTGGGTACGGCACGTGCGTGAGGCGGTGCGCTACGCCGACGGGATCGGGGCCCTGCGGGACGCGGGGGTCGACACGTTCCTGGAGGTCGGCCCGCAGAGCGTGCTGACCGCGATGACGGCGGACGCCCTGCCCGACGACGACGTGCTGACCGTCGCCGCCCAGCGCCGGGACCGGCCGCAGGCGCAGGCACTGCTGGCGGCGCTGGCCGAGCTGCACGTGCACGGCGTCCCGGTCGCCTGGCAGGAGTGGTTCGCCGACACCGGCGCGCGCCGCGTGGACCTGCCCACGTACGCCTTCCAGCGGGAGCGGTTCTGGCCCGAGGTGGTGCCGTGGCGCGTCGGCGACGTGTCGGGTGCCGGCCTGGGCGTGGCGGGGCACCCGCTGCTCGGCGCCGCGGTGCGCCTCGCCGGTGACGACGAGGTCGTGCTGACCGGCCGGCTGTCGGCGTCGACGCACCCGTGGCTGGCCGACCACGTGGTCGGCGGTGCCGTGGTGGTGCCGGGCACCGCCCTGGTCGAGCTGGCGGTGCGCGCCGGCGACGAGGTGGGCGCGTCGCGCGTACGGGAGCTGACCGTGGCGGCGCCGCTGGTGCTGCCGGAGTCCGGGGCGGTACGCGTGCAGGTGCGCGTCGGCGCGGCCGACGACTCCGCCGTCCGGTCGGTGTCCGTGTACTCCCAGCCGGAGGACGACGACTCCGAGTGGACGCGGCACGCCGACGGTGTGCTCGAACCGGTGTCGGCCGACGAGCCGGGCGTCGGCGCGTGGCCGCCGGCGGGCGCGACCGAGGTGGACCTGACCGGGTGGTATCCGGCGCTGGCGGAGCACGGCCTGTCGTACGGGCCGGTGTTCCAGGGCGTGCGGCGGGCCTGGACGGCCGACGGTGCGGCGTACGCCGAGGTGGCGTTGCCGGACGGCGCGGCTGGCGACGCGAGCGCGTTCGGGGTGCACCCGGCGCTGCTGGACGCCGCCCTGCACCCGGTGGCCCTGCTGCTGGCGGCGGAGCCGGCGGGCGGGCCCCGCGTGCCGTTCGCGTTCGAGGGCGTGCAGGTGCACGCCTCGGGCGCCAGGACGCTGCGGGTGCGGCTGACCCGGGACGGCTCCGGGGTGCGGCTGGTCGCCTGCGACGGCTCGGGCGCGCCGGTGGTGTCGGTGGACTCCCTGGTGCTGCGGGAGATGACCGCGACGGCGACCCGGAGCGGCGCCGCCCGGTCGCTGTACGAGGTGTCCTGGCAGGCCGAGCAGATCGACGGCGTCGACGACCTTCCGGGGTGGGCGGCGCTGGGCCGGCCGGCATCGGACGCGCTGCCGGAGGTGCCGGTCTACGCGGACGTGGCGGCCCTGGCGGCGGGCGGGGCCACCGCCCGGCAGGTGCTGCTGACGGTGCCCGCCGGCGAACCCGGCGTCGCCGTGCCGGAGGCCGTGCGGACGGTCACCGGCGGTGTGCTGGACGTGCTGCGGTCCTGGCTCGCCGCCGAGCCGCTGGCGGACACGAAGCTCGTGGTGGTGACCCGGGGCGCGGTGGCCGCCGGGGACGACGACCAGGTCACCGACCTGGCCGCCGCCGCCGTCTGGGGCCTGCTGCGCTCGGCGCAGTCGGAGCACCCGGGGCGGATCGTCCTCGCCGACGTCGAGGGCGAGTTGACCCCCGCGACCCTCGCCGTGCTGGCCGGCGCCGCCGTCGACCCGTCGGTCTCCGGCGGCCAACTCGCGGTGCGCGGCGAGCGCACCCTCGTGCCGAGGCTGGCGCGGCCCGTGGGCGACGAGCTGACCCCGCCGTCCGGACCGTGGCACCTCGCCCCCGTCACTCCCGGCACCCTGGACGGGATCGGGCCGGTCCGGGCCACGCCCGGGGAGCTGGACGCGGGCCAGGTGCGCGTCGCCGTGCGCGCGGCCGGCGTGAACTTCCGGGACGTGCTGATCGGCCTGGGGATGTATCCGGATCCGGCGGCCGTGATGGGCAGCGAGGGTGCGGGCGTCGTGGTCGAGGTCGGCCCCGGCGTGACCGACCTGGCGCCCGGCGACCGGGTGATGGGCATGTTCGAACTCGGGTTCAGCCCGCAGGCGGTCGCCCACCGCCAGCGCATCGCCAAGATGCCCGCCGGCTGGTCCTTCACCCAGGCGGCATCCGTCCCCCTGGTCTTCCTGACCGCGTACTACGCGCTGCGCGACCTGGCCGGGCTGCGGGCGGGCGAGTCGGTGCTGATCCACAACGGCGCCGGTGGCGTCGGCATGGCCGCCATCCAGCTCGCCCACCACCTCGGTGCCACCGTCCACGCGACCGCCAGCCCCGGCAAGTGGGGTGTGCTGCGGGGACTCGGGGTGGCGGGGGAGCGGATCGCGTCGTCGCGGACCACGGAGTTCGAGCAGGTCTTCGGCGCGGCCACGGGCGGCGCCGGGGTGGACGTGGTGCTCGACGCGTTGGCCGGTGAGTTCGTCGACGCGTCGTTGCGGCTGCTGCCGCGCGGTGGCCGGTTCGTGGAGATGGGCAAGGCCGACGTGCGCGACCCGGAGACGGTCGCCGCCGACCACCCGGGCGTGACGTACCGCGCGTTCGACCTCAACGAGGCGGGCAGCACCCGCATCGGCGAGATGCTCACCGAGATCCTCGACCTCTTCGCGCAGGGCGCGCTGCGCCCGCTGCCCGTACGGGCGTGGGACGTGCGTCAGGCCCGGCAGGCGCTGCGGCACGTCAGCCAGGCCCGCCACGTCGGCAAGGTGGTGCTGCGCATCCCCGCGCCCGTGGACCCCGACGGCACCGTGCTGCTCACCGGCGCGGCCGGGACCCTGGCCGGCGTACTCGCGCGGCACCTCGTCGCCACCGGCCAGGCCCGCCGCCTGCTGCTGGCCTCCCGCCGCGCACCCGGCCGGGACGACGGGTACGCCACCCTGGTCCGGGAGCTGACCGACGCGGGCGCCGACGTCACCGCCGTGGCCGTCGACGTCAGCGACCCCGCGCAGGTCACCGAGCTGGTCGCCGGGATCGACCCGGCGCACCCGCTGACCGCGGTGGTGCACACCGCCGGCGTGATCGCCGACGCGACCATCGGTTCGTTGGACGAGTCCGCCCTGCGTACGGTGCTGGCGCCGAAGGTGGACGCCGGCTGGGCGTTGCACGAGGCGACCGCGCACCTGGACCTGTCGGCGTTCGTGTTGTTCTCGTCGGTGGCGGCCACCCTCGGCTCCCCGGGGCAGGGCAACTACGCCGCCGCGAACGCGTTCCTCGACGCCCTCGCGCAGCACCGCCGCCAGCAGGGCCTGCCCGCCACCAGCCTCGCCTGGGGCATGTGGGCCACCGACAGCACGATGACCGCGCACCTCGACGGCGACGACCAGCAGCGGCTGCGGCGGGTCGGGATGAGCCGGCTCTCCCCGGCCGAGGGCGCCGAACTCTTCGACGCCGCCCTGCCGGCGGTCCAACCGGTCGTCGTCGCGGCCCGCCTCCACGTCACGGGCGAGGCGAGCGCTGTACCGCCGCTGATGCGGCACCTGCTGCGCGGCGGCGGCCGACGCCGCACCGCCACCGACCGGCCGAGCGCCGGGGCGTCGTGGCGGGAGCGGCTCGACGGCCTGTCCGAGGCGGACGCCCGCCAGGCGCTTGTCGACCTCGTCTGCGGCCAGGCCGCCACGGTGCTGGGGCACCCCTCGGCACAGGCGGTCCCCGCCGCCCGCGCCTTCAAGGACCTGGGCTTCGACTCGCTGACCTCGGTGGAGCTGCGCAACCGGCTGGGCGCCGCCACCGGGCTGCGGCTGACCGCCACGCTGGCCTTCGACCACCCCACCCCGGCCCGGCTCGCCGAGCACCTGTTCGCGCAGCTCGGCCGGGCCACCGGCGCCGGAACCACCGTCCGTACCGTCGTCACCGCCGACGCCGACGAGCCGATCGCCATCATCGGCATGGCCTGCCGCTACCCGGGCGGCGTCGCCACCCCCGAGCAGCTGTGGCAGCTCGTCACCTCCGGGTCCGACGCCATCGGCGGCTTCCCCACCGACCGCGGCTGGGACCTCGACCGGCTGTACGGCACCGACGGCGACCAGGCCGGCGGCACCGTCACCGACCAGGGCGGCTTCCTCTACGACGCGGCCGACTTCGACGCCGGCTTCTTCAACATCAGCCCCCGCGAGGCCCTCGCCATGGACCCGCAGCAGCGGCTGCTGCTGGAGACCGCCTGGGAGAGCTTCGAGTACGCCCGCATCGACCCCGCCGCGCTCGGCGGCACCGCCACCGGTGTCTTCATCGGGGCCGCCTCCTCCGGCTACGCCACCAGCGGCCGTGACGACCTGGACGGCCTCGAGGGGCACCTGCTCACCGGGACGGCCGGCAGCGTCGCCTCCGGGCGGGTCGCCTACATGTTCGGCCTCGAAGGCCCGGCGGTCACCGTCGACACCGCCTGCTCCTCGTCGCTGGTGGCGTTGCACCTCGCCGCCCAGGCGCTGCGCGGCGGCGAGTGCGACATGGCCCTGGCCGGCGGGGTGGCGCTGATGGCGCAGCCCGGCATGTTCTCCGAGTTCTCCCGGCAGGGCGGCCTCGCCCCGGACGGGCGGTGCAAGGCGTTCGCCGCCGGGGCCGACGGCACCGGCTGGTCCGAGGGCGTGGGCATGCTGCTCGTGGAGCGCCTCTCCGACGCCCGGCGCAACGGGCACCGGGTGCTTGCCGTACTGCGCGGCTCCGCGATCAACCAGGACGGCGCGTCCAACGGGCTGACCGCCCCGAACGGCCCGTCGCAGCAGCGGGTGATCCGGCAGGCCCTGGAGAACGCGCGGCTGAACCCGGCCGACGTGGACGCCGTCGAGGCGCACGGCACCGGCACCGTCCTCGGCGACCCGATCGAGGCGCAGGCGGTGCTGGCCACCTACGGGCAGGACCGTGCCGCCGCCGAGCCGCTCTGGCTCGGCTCGATCAAGTCGAACATCGGCCACTCCCAGGCCGCGGCCGGGGTGGCCGGCGTGATCAAGATGGTGCTGGCGATGCGGCACGGCGTGCTGCCGCCCACCCTGCACGTGGACGAGCCGTCGCCCCACGTCGACTGGAGCGCCGGGGCGGTCGCCCTGCTCACCGAGGCCCGTCCGTGGCCGGCGGTGCAGCGGCCGCGCCGGGCCGCCGTGTCGTCGTTCGGCATCAGCGGCACCAACGCGCACACCATCATCGAGCAGGCGCCCGACGAGCCGGCCCCGGCGACGACCCCGCCGGCGGGGGACCTCCCCGGCCTGGTCGGCCCCGCCGCCGTACCCCTGCTGGTCTCGGGCCGCAGCCCCCGCGCGCTCGGGGCGCAGGCCGCCCGGATCGGCGAACGGCTGTCCGGCGACGCCGACCTGGACCTGCGGCACCTCGGGTTCTCCCTGGCCGCGCAGCGGGCGCACCACCCGTACCGGGCGGTCGTCGTGGCCGCCGACCGGGACGACGCGGCCGCCCGACTGGCCGCCCTCGCCTCCGCCGACGGCACGCCGGCCGGCGCGGACACGGCGTCGAAGGTCGTCTTCGTCTTCCCCGGCCAGGGCTCCCAGTGGAAGGGGATGGCCCTGGACCTGCTGGAGACCTCGCCGGTCTTCCGGCAGCGGATGGGGGAGTGCGCCGAGGAGCTGTCCCGACTGGTGGACTGGTCCCTCACCGACGTGCTCCGGGAGGCGCCCGGTGCCCCGCCCCTGGACCGGGTGGACGTGGTCCAGCCGGTGCTCTTCTCCGTCATGGTGTCCCTCGCCCAGCTCTGGCGCTCGTGCGGCGTCGTGCCGGCCGCCGTCGTCGGGCACTCGCAGGGTGAGATCGCCGCGGCCTGCGCGGCCGGCGCGCTGACCCTCGCCGACGCGGTACGGCTCGTCGTGGCCCGCAGCCGTGGCCTGCTGGCCATCTCGGGCCGGGGCGGCATGGTCTCCGTCCCGCTGCCGGCCGCCGACACCGAGCAGCTCATCGCGCAGTGGCCGGGCACCCTCTCCGTGGCCGCCCTCAACGGCGCCGCCGCGACCGTGGTCTCCGGTGACGCGGCGTCGGTCGCCGAACTGCTCGCGCACTGCGCCGAGCGGGACATCCGGGCCCGCGCGATCGCCGTCGACTACGCCTCACACTGCGACCACGTCGACGCCGTACGCGACGACCTGGTGGCCGCGCTCGGCACGGTCGACTCCCGTTCGACCGGGGTGGCCTTCCACTCGACGGTCACCGGCGAGCCGATCGACACCGCGGAGCTCGACGCGGGCTACTGGTACCGCAACCTGCGGGAACCGGTCCGGCTCGCGCCGGTGCTGGACCAGCTGATCGACCAGGGCTTCCGGGTCTTCGTCGAGGTCAGCCCGCACCCCGTGCTGAAGGTGGTGGTCCAGGACGCGCTGGAGAAGGCCACCGGCGCCGTCGACGCGGGCGTCGTGGTCGGTTCGCTGCGCCGCGACGAGAACGGGCCGCACCAGCTCCTGACCGGCCTCGGTGACCTGCACGTCGCCGGGGTGCCCGTCGACTGGGCGGCGGTGTTCGCCGGCTCCGGCGCCACCGGCGTCGACCTGCCGACGTACGCCTTCCAGCGGGAGCGGTTCTGGCCGGCGGTGGACCACTCCGCCGGCGGCGACGTGTCCGGCGCGGGCCTCGGGGCGGCGGGACATCCGCTGCTCGGCGCGGCGGTACGCCTCGCCGGTGACGACGAGGTCGTGCTGACCGGCCGGCTGTCGGTGTCGACGCACCCGTGGCTGGCCGACCACGTGGTCGGCGGTGCGGTGCTGGCGCCGGGCACCGCGCTGGTGGAGCTGGTGGTGCGCGCCGGCGACGAGGTGGGCGCGTCGCGGGTACGCGAGCTTACGGTGGCGGCGCCGCTGGTGCTGCCCGCCTCCGGCGCCGTCCGCGTGCAGGTACGCGTCGGCGCGGCCGACAGCTCCGGCGTCCGGTCGGTGGCGGTCCACTCGCAGCCCGACGGCGACCCGGAGGCCGACTGGACGCGGCACGCCGACGGTGTGCTGGAGCCTGCCGCCGACGAGCCGGAGGTGGGCGCCTGGCCGCCCGCCGGGGTGCCCGAGGTGGACCTCGCCGGCTGGTATCCGGCGCTGGCGGAGCGGGGCCTGACCTACGGCCCGTCGTTCCAGGGGCTGCGCCGGCTGTGGGCCGCCGGCGACCACGCGTACGCCGAGGTCGCGTTGCCGGACGAGGCGACCGCCGACACCGACCGGTTCGCCGTGCACCCGGCGCTGCTGGACGCCGCGCTGCACCCCGTGGGGCTGCTGCTGGCGGACCGCTCCGGCGGGCCGCGGGTGCCCTTCGCCTTCGAGGGCGTGCAGGTGCACGCCTCCGGCGCCCGGGTGCTGCGGGTGCGGTTGACCCGGACGGGTTCCCGCGTGCGGCTGGTGGCCGGCGACGAGTCGGGCGCGCCCGTGGTGTCGGTGGACGCGCTCGCGTTGCGGGAGATGACCGCGTCCGCCGGCCAGGACCCCACCGAGCGGGCCCTGTTCGAGGTGACGTGGCAGCCCGAGCGGGTCACGCCGGCGCGCGACGTCACCGGCTGGATGCTGCTCGGCGACACCGAGGTGCCGGCAGACCTGTCCACGCCGGCGTTCCCGACCGTCGACGACCTGGTCACGGCGATCTCCGGCGGCGTGGTCGAGGCGCCCCGCGCGCTGCTGCTTCCGGTCCGAGCGGACACGCCGGACGCCGGACTGCCCGACCTGGTGGGCACGGTCACCGCCCAGGTGCTGGACGTGCTGCGGTCCTGGCTGGCCGCCGAGGCCCTGGCCGACACGAAGCTGGTGGTCCTGACCCGCGGCGCGGTGCTCGCCGCACCGGCCGACGCGCTGCGGGACCTGGCCGGCGCGACGGTCTGGGGCCTGCTGCGCTCGGCGCAGTCGGAGCACCCGGGACGGATCGTCCTCGCCGACGTCGACGGCGCGCTCACCCCGGCGACCCTCGCGGTGCTGGCCGCGGTGGCCGATGACCCGTCGGCCACCGGCGGCCAGGTGGCCGTACGCGGCGACGAGGTGCGCACCCCGCGCCTGGGCCGGCCCGTTGGTCCGGCCGCCGAGGAACTCGTCGCGCCGGCCGGGCTGTGGCAGGTCGGCGCGGTGAGCCCCGGCACCCTCGACGGGATCGGCATGGTGCCCGCCACGCCCGTCGCCCTGGACGCAGGCCAGGTGCGCGTCGCCGTGCGCGCGGCCGGCGTGAACTTCCGCGACGTGCTGATCGGCCTGGGCATGTACCCGGATCCGGCGGCCGTGATGGGCAGCGAGGGTGCGGGCGTCGTGGTCGAGGTCGGCCCCGGCGTGACCGACCTGGCGCCCGGCGACCGGGTGCTCGGCATGTTCGAGCCGGCCTTCGCCCCCGAGGTGGTCGCCGCCCGCGACCTCGTCGCGAAGATCCCCGACGGCTGGTCCTTCACGCAGGCCGCGTCGGTGCCGGTGGTGTTCCTGACCGCGTACTACGCGCTGCGCGACCTGGCCGGGCTGCGGTCCGGCGAGTCGGTGCTGATCCACAACGGCGCCGGTGGCGTCGGCATGGCCGCCATCCAGCTGGCCCGGCACTGGGGCGCGACGGTGTACGCCACCGCCAGCCCCGGCAAGTGGGGCGTGCTGCGTGGCCTCGGGGTGGCCGGGGAGCGGATCGCGTCGTCGCGGACCACGGAGTTCGAGCAGGTCTTCGGCGCGGCCAGCGGTGGTGCCGGGGTGGACGTGGTGCTCGACGCGTTGGCCGGTGAGTTCGTCGACGCGTCGCTGCGGCTGCTGCCGCGCGGTGGCCGGTTCGTGGAGATGGGCAAGGCCGACGTGCGCGACCCGGAGACGGTCGCCACCGACCACCCCGGCGTCAGCTACCGCGCGTTCGACCTCAACGAGGCCGGACACCCGCGGATCGGCGAGATGCTGACCGAGATTCTCGACCTGTTCGCGCAGGGCGCGCTGCGTCCGCTGCCCGTACGGGCGTGGGACGTGCGCCAGGCCCGGCAGGCGCTGCGGCACATCAGCCAGGCCCGCCACATCGGCAAGGTCGTCCTGCGGGTGCCCGCGCCCGCCGACCCCGACGGCACCGTGCTGCTCACCGGCGCGGGAGGCGCCCTCGCCCGGGTGTTCGCCCGGCACCTGGTCGCCACCGGTCAGGCGCGGCACCTGCTGCTGGCCTCGCGCCGTGGCCCCGAGCAGTACCAGGACCTGGTCGAGGAGCTCACCCGGGCCGGTGCCCGGGTCACCGCCGGCACCGCCGACGTGACCGACCCCCGGCAGGTGACCCGGCTGCTGGAACTGGTGGACCCGGCGCACCCGCTGACTGCGGTGGTGCACACCGCCGGCGTGATCGCCGACGCGACCATCGGTTCGTTGGACGAGTCCGCCCTGCGTACGGTGCTGGCGCCGAAGGTGGACGCCGGCTGGGCGTTGCACGAGGCGACCGCGCACCTGGACCTGTCGGCGTTCGTGCTGTTCTCGTCGGTGGCGGCCACCCTCGGCTCGCCGGGGCAGGGTAACTACGCGGCGGCGAACGCGTTCCTCGACGCCCTCGCGCAGCACCGCCGGCAGCAGGGGCTGCCCGCCACCAGCCTCGCCTGGGGACTGTGGGCCACCAGCAGCGCGATGACCGCGCACCTGCACGGCAACGACCACCGCAAGGCGATCCGCGCCACCAGCGCCCCGCTGACCGACCAGCAGGGCGTCGCGCTCTTCGAGGCGGCACGGCAGCGCGGCAGCGCCCACCTCGTACTCATGAACCTGCCGCCGGCAAGCGCACGCCCGGCCGGCGGCACCGTGCCCAGCCTGCTGCGTGACCTGGTCCGCACCTCCGCTCCGGCCCGCCGCGCGGTGGGTCGGGGCACGGCCGACACCGCGTCGGTGCGGGACCGCCTGGCGATGCTCAGCCCGGCCGAGCGGCGCAACCACCTGCTCGACCTGGTGGCCGCGAACGTCGCCAGCGTGCTCGGGCACCGCTCCGCGGAGAACGTCGACCCTCACCGCGCCTTCAAGGAGTTGGGCTTCGACTCGCTCACCTCCGTCGAACTGCGCAACCGGCTCTCCGCCGCGACCGGGCTGCGGCTGCCCGCGACCGTGGCGTTCGACCACCCGGCCCCCGCGGTGCTCGCCGACTTCCTCGACCGGGAACTGGGCGGCGGTTCGGACGCCGCCCGCCCGGCCGCGGTCGGTACGGCCGCCGCGCTCGACGAGCCGATCGCCATCATCGGCATGGCCTGCCGCTTCCCCGGCGAGGTGCAGACCCCCGAGCAGCTCTGGCAGGTGGTCACCGCCGGCGCCGACGTCATCTCGCCGTTCCCCACCGACCGGGGCTGGGACCTGGACGACCTGAGGGCCAGCGGCGGGGACGACACGTCCGTACCCCGCCAGGGCGGCTTCCTGCACGACGCCGCCCAGTTCGACGCCGCCTTCTTCGGGATCTCGCCCCGGGAGGCGCTGGCCATGGACCCGCAGCAGCGGTTGCTGCTGGAGACGTCCTGGGAGGCCTTCGAACGGGCGGGGATCGACCCGCACTCGGCGCGGGGCAGCAGCACCGGCGTCTACGTCGGTCTCATCTACCACGACTACGCCTCCCAGGCCGCCGGAACGACCGACGAGGTGGACGGCTACGTCGGCAACGGCAGCGCGGGAAGCGTCGCCTCGGGACGCATCTCGTACCTGTTCGGCCTCGAAGGCCCCGCGGTCACCGTCGACACCGCCTGCTCGTCGTCGCTGGTCGCCCTGCACCTGGCCACCCAGGCGCTGCGGCAGGACGAGTGCCGGCTCGCGCTCGCCGGCGGGGTGAGCGTGATGTCCACCCCCGGCATGCTGACCGAGTTCTCCCGGCAGCGCGGCCTGTCGCCCGACGGTCGGTGCAAGGCCTTCGGCGCGGGCGCCGACGGCACCGGCTTCGCCGAGGGCGTCGGCATGCTCCTGCTGGAGCGCCTCTCCGACGCGCAGCGCAACGGCCACCGCGTCCTCGCCGTCGTGCGGGGCAGCGCGGTGAACCAGGACGGCGCCAGCAGCGGCCTGACCGCGCCGAACGGCCCCGCCCAGCAGCGGGTCATCCGGCAGGCGCTGGCGAACGCCCGGCTGACCCCGGGCGACGTCGACGCCGTCGAGGCGCACGGCACGGGCACCGCGCTGGGCGACCCCATCGAGGCACAGGCCCTCCTGGCCACGTACGGGCAGGACCGGCCGCAGGACCGGCCGCTGTGGCTCGGTTCGATCAAGTCGAACATCGGTCACGCCCAGGCGGCGGCGGGCGTCGCCGGGGTGATCAAGATGGTGCTGGCGATGCGGCACGGTGTGCTGCCGCCGACCCTGCACGCGGACGAGCCGTCGCCGCACATCGACTGGACCGCCGGCGCGGTGGCCCTGCTCACCGGCGCCCGGTCGTGGCCGGCCGTCGACCGGCCGCGCCGGGCCGCGGTGTCGTCGTTCGGCATCAGCGGCACCAACGCGCACACGATCATCGAACAGGCGCCGGAGTTCGTCCCGCCGCCCGCCGGGCCGCCCGCGGCGTCCCCCGTCGACCTGGTCGCGGGCGTCCTCTCGGCCCGTGACGACGCCGCCCTGCGCGAGCAGGCACGCCGGCTGCGGGGCCTGCTGGACGACGAGCCGGACCTGACGCTCGCCGACGTCGCCCACGCGCTCGCCACCCGCCGCACGGCCTTCGAACACCGCGTGGTGCTGCTGGCCCGGGACCGCGACGACCTGCTCACCGCCCTCGACGCGGTGGCCGCCGACCAGCCCTCGGCCGCCGTCGTCCACGGCGTGGCCCGCGGCGGACGCACCGCGATCCTCTTCTCCGGCCAGGGCGCCCAGCGCCCCGGCATGGGGCGCGAGCTGTACGACGCCCACCCGGTCTTCGCCGCCGCCCTCGACGAGGTGTGCGGGCACCTGGACCAGCACCTGCCCCGTCCGCTGCGCGAGGTGCTGTTCGCCGAGGCGGGCACGCCGGAGGCGGAGCTGCTGGACCAGACCGTCTTCACCCAGGCCGGGCTGTTCGCCGTCGAGGTGGCCCTGTTCCGGCTGGTCGAGTCGTTCGGCGTCCGGGCGGACCTGGTGGCCGGGCACTCGATCGGCGAGGTGGCCGCCGCCCACGTCGCCGGGCTGTTCAGCCTCGCCGACGCCTGCGCGCTGGTCGGGGCCCGTGGCCGGCTCATGCAGGCCCTGCCGCAGGGCGGCGGGATGCTCGCGGTCGGCACCGACGAGCAGGCCGTCGTGGAGTCGTTGGCAGGGCTCACCGACCGGCTCGGCGTCGCGGCGGTGAACGCCCCGACCGCCGTGGTGGTCTCCGGCGAGGTCGGGGCCCTCGACGAGGTGGAGCGGACCTGGCAGGACCGGGGCGTACGCACCCGCCGGCTGAACGTCAGCCACGCCTTCCACAGCCCGCTGATGGAGCCGATGCTGCGCGAGTTCCGGCAGGTGCTCGACACCCTGACGTTCCACTGGCCGGCC
Organism: Micromonospora sp. DT46; assembly: GCF_049841735.1. NCBI lineage: Bacteria > Bacillati > Actinomycetota > Actinomycetes > Micromonosporales > Micromonosporaceae > Micromonospora > Micromonospora sp. DT46. The sequence goes on from NZ_JBNCKW010000003.1 coordinate 16,863, forward strand.
CTGCCGATCGTGTCGAACCTGACGGGCGAGGTCGCCGACCCCGACGAGATCGGCACCCCCGACTACTGGGTCCGGCACGTGCGCGAGACCGTCCGGTTCGCCGACGGGGTCGCCAGCCTGCGTACGCGCAACGTCCGGGTCTTCCTCGAACTGGGCCCCGACGCGGTGCTCGCCGGCATGGTGCGCGGCTGCCTGCCCGACGACGGCGAAACCCTCCCGGCGGCCGTCGTGGCGAGCCTGCGCCCGGGCCGCCCGGAACCGGTGTCGCTGATGAACGCGCTGGCGGAGCTGCACGTGCACGGCGTGCCGGTCACCTGGACCGACCTCCTGCCGGGCACCGCGACCCGCCCGGTGGACCTGCCGACGTACCCGTTCCAGCGGCAGCGGTTCTGGCCGGCGGTGGGGCGGCTGCGGGCCGGTGACGTCAGCGGCGCGGGCCTCGGTGTGGCGGGGCACGGCCTGCTCGGCGCGGCGGTCGACCTCGCCGGCGACGACGAGGTGGTGCTGACCGGCCGGCTGTCGCTGGCCACCCACCCCTGGCTGGCCGACCACGTGGTCTCGGGCGTGCCGCTGGTCCCCGGCACGGCGCTGGTGGAACTGGCCGTGCGCGCGGGCGACGAGGCGGGCGTGTCCCGGCTGCGTGACCTGGCGGTGCTGACGCCGCTGGTGCTCCCCGACGCGGGCGCCGTGCGGATCCAGGTCCGGGTGTCGGCGGGCGACTCGTCGCAGCGTCCCGTCGCCGTCTACTCGCGCCCCGACGACGACCCCGAGGCGGGCTGGCTCCAGCACGCCGAGGGTGTGCTGGAACCGGCGACGGCGGACGAGCCGAGGACGGGCACCTGGCCGCCGGCCGGCGCGACCGAGGTCGACCTGGCGGGCTGGTACCCGGCGCTCGTCGCGCGCGGCCTGGCGTACGGGCCGGTGTTCCAGGGTCTGCGACGCGCGTGGGTGGGCGACGGCGAGGTGTTCGCCGAGGTGGTCCTGCCGGACGACGCGGCGGCGGGCATCGACAGGTTCGGGGTGCACCCGGCGCTGCTGGACGCGGCCCTGCACCCGGTCGCCCTGCTGCTGGGCGAGGAGCCGGGCGGGCCACGGGTTCCGTTCGCGTTCGAGGGCGTGCAGGTGCACGCCTCGGGTGCCACGGTGCTGCGGGTCCGGTTGTCCCGCAGCGGCGCCGGCGTGCGGCTGGTGGCGTGCGACGAGGTGGGCGCGCCGGTGGTGTCGGTGGACTCCCTCGTCCTGCGTGAGCTGGCTGGCACGGCCACGGCGGGTGTGGCGTCCCGGTCGATGTTCGAGGTGGTCTGGCAGGCGGAGGAGACCGAACCGGTCGACGACGTGTCGGGTTGGGCGGTGCTGGGCGGTCCGGCCCTGCCGGGCGTTCCCGGCGGTCCCTCCGCCGAGACGATCAGGCAGCTGCTGGCCGCGATCGACACCGGCACCGCGCCGCCGCGCCGACTGCTGTTCACGCCGACCGGGCCGGACGCCGGCGACGTCGACGCGGCGCAGCGGGCCCGGGCCATGACGGCGGACGTGCTGGGCCTCGTGCAGGCGTGGCTGGCCGCGGACGTCCTGGCGGATTCGAAACTGGTGGTGGCCACCCGACGCGCCGTGTCCGTCGGCGACGAGGACCAGGTGACGGATCCGGCCGCCGCGGCGGTGTGGGGTCTGCTGCGTTCGGCGCAGTCCGAGCACCCGGGCCGCATCGTCCTGGCCGACGTGGACCGTGGCGTGAACCCCGGCGTGCTGGGCACCCTGACCCGCTATGCGGCGGACCCGACCGGCGGCCAGGTGGCCGTCCGTGGCGGCGAGGTCTTCGTGCCGCGCCTGGTCCGTGCGGTGGTGCCGGCGTCGGCGCAGGCGCCGGCCGTCGGTGACGGCGTGGTGCTGGTGACCGGCGGTACGGGCGCGCTCGGTGCGCTGGTCGCGGAGCACCTGGTGTCGGTGCACGGCGTGCGCTCGCTGGTGCTCGTGTCGCGGCGCGGCCCGGAGGCCGAGGGCGCCGGCGAGCTGACCGGGCGGTTGACCGCGCTGGGCGCCGACGTACGGATCGTCGCCTGTGACGTGACGGACCGGGACCAGGTGTTCGGCCTGGTGGCGGAGATCGGCGCCGAGGGTCGCCTGGCGGGTGTGGTGCACACGGCCGGTGTCCTGGACGACGGTGTCGTGGAGGGGCTGACGGCGGAGCGGCTGGCCGGGGTGTTGGCGCCGAAGGTGTCGGCCGGGTGGTTCCTGCACGAGGCGACGGCGTCCCTCGCGCCGGATCTGGACGTGTTCGTGGTGTTCTCGTCGGTGGCGGGGGTGCTGGGTTCGCCGGGGCAGTCGGCGTACGCGGCGGCCAACGCGTTCCTGGACGGGCTGGCGGTGTGGCGGCGCAAGTCGGGCCTGCCCGCGGTCAGCCTGGCGTGGGGCATGTGGGACACCGCCGGCATGGCCGCGTCGATCGGTGGCGTCGAGCGGGCCCGCTCGGCGCGCGCCGGCCTGCGGGGCATGAACGCCCGGACCGGTCTGGAGCTGTTCGACGCCGCCCTGGGCGCCGGCCGGCCGGCCCTGGTGCCGGCCGTGATCGACGTGCCCGCGCTGCGCGCGGCGGCCTCCGGCGGGATGGTGCCGCCGATGCTGCGGGTCCTCATCGGCACGGCGAACACCCGCCGCCAGGCGGGCAAGGGCGGTGACGGCTGGGCCGACCGGCTGGCCAGGCTCAGTGAGGAGAACGGCCTCACCGAGGTGGACCAGCTGGTGCGGGGTCTCGTCGCGCAGGTGCTGGGGCACGGCGGCGCCGAGGCGGTGCCGGCGGACCGGGCGTTCCGGGAGCTGGGCTTCGACTCGCTGACCGCCGTCGAGCTGCGCAACCGGGTCAACGGCGCGACCGGCCTGCGGCTGGCCTCGACCCTGGTGTTCGACTACCCGACCCCGCAGGCCCTGACCGCCCACGTGTACGCGGAACTGGTCGGCGAACGGCTCGCCGCCGTCGTCTCCGACGAGCCGGCCGGCGGCGACGCCGACGAGCCGATCGCGATCGTGGGCATGGCCTGCCGCTACCCCGGCGGCGTCCAGTCACCCGACCAGCTGTGGAAGCTGGTCAGCACCGGCGGGGAGGGCGTCGGCGAGTTCCCGGCCGACCGCGGCTGGGACCTCGACACGCTCTTCCACCCCGATCCGGACCACCCCGGGACGTCGTACACCCGGCACGGCGGTTTCCTGTACGACGCTGGCGCGTTCGATCCCGCGTTCTTCGGCATCTCGCCGCGCGAGGCCCTCGCCATGGACCCGCAGCAGCGGTTGCTGCTGGAGGCGTCGTGGGAGACGTTCGAGTCGGCGGGGCTGGACCCGTCGCGGCTGCGGGGCAGCCGGACGGGCGTGTTCGCCGGCGTCATGTACCACGACTACGCGAACCGGCTCATGGAGCTGGCCGGCGAGGTCGAGGGCTACGTCGGCACCGGCAACTCGGGCAGCGTGCTGTCGGGTCGGGTGGCGTACACGTTCGGGCTGGAGGGCCCGGCGGTCAGCGTCGACACGGCGTGCTCGTCGAGCCTCGTGGCGCTGCACCTGGCGGTGCAGGCGTTGCGCTCCGGCGAGTGCGATCTGGCGCTGGCCGGCGGCGTGACGGTGATGGCGACGCCGGGGACGTTCATCGAGTTCTCCCGGCAGCGGGGCCTGTCGGCCGACGGCCGGTGCAGGTCGTTCGCGGCGTCGGCCGACGGCACGGGCTGGTCCGAGGGCGTGGGCGTGCTGCTGGTGCAGCGCCTCTCCGACGCCCAGCGGGAGGGTCGGCGCATCTACGCGGTCGTGCGGGGCACGGCGGTGAACCAGGACGGCGCGTCGAACGGGCTGACCGCGCCGAACGGCCCGTCGCAGCAGCGGGTGATCCGGCAGGCGCTGGCGAACGCGCGGTTGACCACCGCCGACGTGGACGCCGTGGAGGCGCACGGCACGGGCACGACGCTGGGTGACCCGATCGAGGCGCAGGCGTTGTTGGCGACGTACGGGCAGGAGCGTCCGGGGGATCGGCCGCTGTTGTTGGGGTCGGTGAAGTCGAACATCGGGCACACGCAGGCTGCTGCCGGTGTGGCTGGTGTGATCAAGATGGTCATGGCGATGCGCCACGGTGTGGTGCCGTCGACGCTGCACGTGGACGAGCCGTCGCCGCACGTGGACTGGTCGGCCGGGGCGGTCGCTCTCACCACCGAGGCGACGCCGTGGCCGGCTGTGGACCGGCCGCGTCGGGCGGCGGTGTCGTCGTTCGGCATCTCCGGCACGAACGCGCACGTGATCATCGAGCAGCCGCCGGCCGAGCTGGTCGAGGGCGAGATCGTCGCCGGGAACGTACCGCCGCTGGTGCCGGTGCTGCTGTCGGCCCGCGACGGCGCGTCGCTGGTCGCGCAGGCGGGCCGCTGGGCGAGCTGGCTGGCCGCCGACGGCGGCGTACGCCCGCTGGACGCGGCGTGGTCGAGCGTGGTGTCCCGGTCGGTGCTGGAACATCGCGCGGTGGTGGCCGGGACGGGCCGCGACGAGCTGCTGGCGGGCCTGGAGGCGCTGGCGGCGGGTGAGCCCTCCGGCGGGGTCTTCGCGGGCCCGGGTGGGCCCCGGGGCCAGCTGGCGCTGGTGTTCTCGGGCCAGGGCGCGCAGCGCGCCGGCATGGGCCGGGAGCTGTCCGAGGCGTTCCCGGTGTTCGCGGCAGCCCTGGACGAGGTGTGCGGACACCTCGACCCGTTGCTGCCGGGTGCGCTGCGGGAGGTGCTGTTCGCCGAGGCGGGCAGCCCCGAGGCGGAGCTGCTGGACCAGACCGTCTTCACGCAGGCCGGTCTGTTCGCGGTCGAGGTGGCGCTGTTCCGGCTGGTGGAGTCGTTCGGCATCGTGCCCGACATGGTCGCCGGCCACTCGATCGGCGAGGTGACGGCCGCGTACGTGGCCGGGGTGCTGTCCCTGGCCGACGCGTGCGCTCTCGTTGCCGCGCGGGGCCGGCTGATGCAGGCGCTGCCGGCCGGTGGCGGGATGCTGGCCGTGGCCGCCGCCGAGGACGCGGTGACGGAGTCGATCGTCGGTCTGGCCGACAAGGTCGGTGTCGCGGCGGTGAACGGGCCGACGTCGATCGTCGTGTCCGGCGCGGTGGAGGCCCTCGACGAGATCGAGCGCGACTGGCGGGACCGGGGCGCGCGTACCCGACGGCTCGCCGTCAGCCACGCGTTCCACAGCCCGCTGATGGAGCCGATGCTCGCCGAGTTCCGGACGGTCCTGGACGGGTTGACGTTCGCCGCGCCGGCGCTGCCGATCGTGTCGAACGTGACCGGCGCGCTCGCCGACGCCGACGAGATCCGTACGGCCGACTACTGGGTGCGCCACGTCCGTGAGGCCGTCCGCTACGCCGACGGGGTCACCGCCCTGCGGGCCGCCGGGGTGGACACGTTCCTGGAGATCGGGCCGCAGAGCGTGCTGACCGCGATGGCGGCGGACATCCTGCCGGACGACGACGACGTCCTGTCGGTCGCCACCCAGCGTCGGGACCGGTCGCAGGCCCAGGCGCTGCTCGGCGCGCTGGCGGAACTGCACGTGCACGGCGTGCCGGTGACCTGGCAGGAGTGGTTCACCGACAGCGGGCCGCGGCGGGTCGACCTGCCGACGTACACCTTCCAGCACCAGCGCTACTGGCCGGAGCCGGCGAGCCGGCCGCGTACGAGGACGGCCGACAGCGTCGACGCCGACTTCTGGGCCGCCGTCGAGCAGGGCGACCTGAGCGCCCTCGCCACGCAGTTCGGCGACGACGGCGCCGCCCTGGACGCCCTCACCCCGGCCCTGCCGGTCCTGTCGACCTGGCACCGGGCGCGGACGCGGCGGGCGGTCGTGGACGCCTGGTCGTACCGGGTCGGATGGAAGCGGACCGACATCACCGCCGAGCCGGCGCGGCCCGGCGTGTGGCTGCTCGTGACGGCGGAGGACGACCTGACGGACGGCACCCGCGCGGAGGCGGTCACCAAGGCCCTCGCCGAGGTCGGCGCCGACGTGGTCCGGCTGACCGTCGACCCGGTCGGCACCGACCGGGCGGAACTCGCCCGCCGGCTGGCCGACGCGCTGGCCGACGGGCCCGTCACCGGCGTGCTCTCCCTGCTCGGCCTCCGCGACCAGCCGCACCCCGCCCACCCGGCCGTACCGGTCGGGACGGCCGCCACGCTGCTGCTGCTCCAGGCCCTGCACGACGCCGGGGCGACGACCCGGCTGTGGTGCCTGACCCAGGGCGCGGTCAGCACCGGCGACGGGGACGCGGTGCACGGCGTCGCCCAGAGCGGGCTGTGGGGCCTGGGGCTCGTGGCGGGCCTGGAACACCCCCAGCTCTGGGGTGGACTGGTGGACCTGCCCGAGCAGGTCGACGCGACGGCGTGGGACCGGCTGGCGCGGGTGGTGACCGGCGCCGGCGACGAGGACCAGCTGGCCGTACGCCCCTCCGGGGTGTTCGTCCGCCGCCTGGTCCGGGCGGCACCCGCCGCCCCCGACACGGCGGAGCGGTGGCGGCCGTCCGGCACGGTGCTGGTTACCGGCGGCACCGGCGCCCTGGGCGCCCACGTCGCCCGGTGGGCGGCGGCCAACGGCGCCGCGCACGTCGTGCTGACCAGCCGCCGGGGCGAGCGTGCCCCCGGGGCGGTGGAGCTGCGCGATGAGCTGACCGCGCAGGGCGTACGGGCGTCGGTCGTGGCCTGCGACGTGGCCGACCGCGACCAGGTGGCGGCACTGCTGGCCCGGCTGGACGAGGACCCCGCGCCGTTGACGGCCGTGGTCCACGCGGCGGGTGCCGGCGAGCCCGGCCTGATCGCCGACACCGACCTGGCCGCGTTCGCCGGGGTGCTCGACGGCAAGGTCGCCGGCGCGGTGCACCTGGACGCGCTGCTCGCCGACCGGCCGTTGGACGCCTTCGTGCTGTTCGCCTCCATCGCCGGGGTGTGGGGCAGCGGCGGGCAGTCCGCGTACGCCGCCGGGAACGCCTTCCTGGACGCGCTCGCGGAGCAGCGTCGCGGGCGGGGCCTGCCGGCGACGTCCGTGGCCTGGGGGCCGTGGGCCGACGGCGGCATGGCCACCGGCGAGGCCCAGCAGCTGCTGGCCCGGCGCGGCCTGACCGCCATGGCACCGGCCAAGGCCGTGCACGCCATGCGGTACGCCGTGGGCCTGCCCCGGGCGGCGCTGACCGTGGTGGACGTCGACTGGGCGGTCTTCGCCCCGGCGTACGCCTCGGCCCGCCCCCGGCCGCTGCTCGACGACATCGCCGAGGCCCGCGAGGCGCTGCACGCCCAGGCCGGGGAGCAGCAGCCCGGCGGGGCCGTCGACGCCCTGCGGGAGCACCTGCTCACGCTGCCCCGGCCCGAGCGGGTCCGGCACCTGGTCGATCTCGTCCGCACCCACGCCTCCGCCGTGCTCGGCCACTCGGGCACGGACCGGGTCAAGCCGCAGCGCGCCTTCAAGGAGCTCGGGTTCGACTCGCTGACGGCGGTCGAGCTGCGCAACCGGTTGACCGGGGCCACCGGCCTGTCGCTGCCAGCGACCCTCGTCTTCGACTACCCGAACCCGGCCGTGCTCGCCGAGAACCTGCTCGACGGCCTGCTGCCCGAGGGGGCACAGGCGGACGGCGGCGACCCGGCGGAGGCGGCCGTCCGGCAGGCGCTCGCGGCGATCCCGCTGACCCGCCTGCGGGAGGCCGGGCTGCTGGACCTGCTGCTCAACCTCGCCGACGCCGACGGCGGCGACGGTGACGAGTCCACCGACGAGGACCTGGACCTCGACGACCTCGACACCGACGCCCTCGTCAGGCTGGCGCTTGACGGAACCGATTCCTGACCGTTGTCCCCAGTACGGAGCTCATGATGTCTACGTCCGCAGACAAGGTCGTCGAGGCGCTTCGCGCCTCGCTCAAGGAGACGGGCCGCCTCCGTCAGCTCAACCAGCAGCTGACCGCTGCCGCCCGGGAGCCCATCGCGATCGTCGCGATGTCCTGCCGCTACCCGGGCGGCGTGGCCAGCCCCGAGCAGCTCTGGGACCTGGTGGCCTCCGGCAGCGACGCCATCGGCGGTTTCCCGACCGACCGGGGCTGGGACCTGGACAACCTGTACGACCCGGACGCCGACCGGGCCGGCCACTCCACCACGCGGGAGGGCGGCTTCCTCTACGACGCGGCCGACTTCGACGCCGAGTTCTTCGGCATCTCGCCCCGCGAGGCCGTGGCGATGGACCCGCAGCAGCGGCTGCTGCTGGAGACGTCGTGGGAGGCGTTCGAGCAGGCCCGGATCGCACCCGCGTCCATGCGCGGGCAGAAGGTCGGCGTCTTCGTCGGTACCGCCGCCAACGGCTACGGCGTGGGCCCGCAGACCGAGGTCGAGGGCACCGACGAGGGCTACCTGCTGACCGGCACGGCCACCAGCATCGTCTCGGGACGGATCGCGTACGCCCTCGGCCTGGAGGGCCCCGCCGTCACGGTCGACACCGCCTGCTCGTCGTCGCTGGTCGCCCTGCACCTGGCCTGCCAGGCGCTGCGGCAGGGCGACTTCGACCTGGCCCTGGCCGGCGGCGTCTGCGTGATGGCCACCCCCGCCCCGTTCGTGGGCTTCTCCCGGCAGCGGGGGCTCGCCCCCGACGGCCGGTGCAAGTCGTTCGCCGCCGCCGCCGACGGCACCGGCTGGTCCGAGGGCGTCGGCATCCTGCTGGTGGAGCGGCTGTCGGACGCCCAGCGCAAGGGGCACCCCGTCCTCGCCGTGATCGCCGGCAGCGCCGTCAACCAGGATGGCGCGTCCAACGGCCTCACCGCCCCCAACGGGCCGGCCCAGCAGCGGGTGATCCGGCAGGCCCTCGCGAACGCCCGGCTGACCACGGCCGACGTGGACGCCGTCGAGGCGCACGGCACCGGCACCGTGCTCGGCGACCCGATCGAGGCGCAGGCGCTGCTGGCCACGTACGGGCGGGACCGGCCCGCCGACCGGCCGCTGCTGCTCGGCTCGATCAAGTCGAACATCGGTCACAGCCAGTCCGCCGCGGGCGTGGCCGGCGTGATCAAGATGGTGATGGCGATGCGGCACGGGCTCGTGCCGTCCACCCTGCACGTCGACGAGCCGACGCCGAAGGTGGACTGGTCGGCCGGCGAGGTGTCGCTGGTGACCGAGGCGACGCCGTGGCCGGTGACCGACCGTCCCCGCCGGGCGGCCGTCTCGTCGTTCGGCATCTCCGGCACGAACGCGCACACCATCCTGGAGGAGCCGCCCGCCGCCGACGCCGCGGCCTCCGCCGACGCCGGCCCGGCCCCCGCCCTGCCGGCGGTGCCCGTGCTGCTGTCCGCCCGGTCGGAGGCCGCGCTGAGGGCGCAGGCGGGCCGCTGGGCCCGGTGGCTGGAGGACGGCGAGACCCTCCGGCCGGTGGACGTCGGCTGGTCGTCGGTGGTGTCGCGCTCCGCGCTGGAGCACCGCGCGGTCCTCACCGCCACCGACCGCGAGGACCTGCTGGCCGGGCTGCGCGCCCTCGCCGCCGGCCAGCCGTCCGGCGCGGTGGTCGCCGCTCAGGCCGCCGACCGGGGCCCGCTCGCGGTGCTCTTCTCCGGCCAGGGCGCGCAGCGCGCCGGCATGGGCCGGGAGTTGTACGCCGAGTTCCCGGTCTTCGCGACCGCGCTGGACGAGGTGTGCGCGCAGCTCGACCCGCTGCTGCCGCGCCCGCTGAAGGACGTGCTGTTCGCTCCGGAGGGTTCCGCCGAGGCGGAGCTGCTGGACCAGACCGTGTTCACCCAGGCCGGGCTGTTCGCGGTCGAGGTGGCGCTGTTCCGCCTGGTGGAGTCGTTCGGGATCACACCGGACTTCGTGGGCGGGCACTCGATCGGCGAGGTCGCGGCCGCGCACGTGGCCGGGGTGCTGTCCCTGGCGGATGCGGCGGCGCTGGTGGCGGCGCGGGGCCGGCTGATGCAGGCGCTGCCCACGGGCGGCGGGATGCTGGCCGTCGCGGCGGCCGAGGCCGATGTGCTCGCCACGCTCGACGGCCTGGCCGACGTGGGGATCGCGGCCGTGAACGGGCCGACCTCGGTGGTCGTCTCCGGCGCCGTCGAGGCTCTCGACGAGGTGGAGCGGCTCTGGCGGGACCGGGGGGCACGCACGCGCCGGCTCACGGTCAGCCACGCGTTCCACAGTCCGCTGATGGAGCCGATGCTCGACGGGTTCCGGGCCGTCCTGGCCGGGCTGACCTTCGCCGCGCCGGCGTTGCCGATCGTGTCGAACGTGACCGGGGCGCTGGCCGACGCCGACGAGATCCGCACGGCCGACTACTGGGTGCGCCACGTCCGGCAGGCCGTCCGCTACGCCGACGGGGTCACCGCCCTGCGCGCCGCCGGCGTGGACGCGTTCCTGGAGATCGGCCCGCGCAGCGTACTGACCGCGATGACCCGGGACGTGCTGAGCGGGCAGGAGCCGGCGGACGCCGACGACGACACCCCGGTCATCGCCGTGCCCGTCCTGCGCGCCAACCGCCCCGAGGCGCGGGCCCTGCTCGCCGCCCTCTCCGAGCTGCACGTCAACGGGGCGCCCGTCGACTGGCCGGCCCTCTACGCCGGCGCAGGCGCGACCCCGGTCGCCCTGCCCACGTACGCGTTCCAGCGGCAGCGCTACTGGCCCGAGCAGATGCCGGTCTCGGTCACCGGCCCGGTCAGCCCGGACGTGGTGGACGTCGAGTTCTGGTCGGCGGTGGAACGTTCCGACGTGGCGGCCCTCGCCGCGCAGTTCGGCGACGACGGGGCGGACGTCCTGGCCCCGGCCCTGCCGGTCCTGTCGTCCTGGCGCAAGGCGCGGCTGCGGGACGCGGTCGTCGACGGCTGGTCGTACCGGGTGGTGTGGAAGCGGACCGCCGCCCCCGCGCCGGTCACCCCGTCCGGCCGCTGGCTGCTCGTCGAACCGGCGGGCGACGCCCCCACGACGGAATGGGCCGAGGCGCTCGCGGGGGCGCTGACCGCCGCCGGCGGCGAGGTGTCCCGGCTGGCGGTGGACCCGACGGCGGAGCGCGACCAGGTGACGGCGCGGGTGGCCGAGGCCGTGGGGGACACCCCGTTCACCGGGATCGTCTCCCTGCTGGGCCTGCTGGACCGACCGCACCCCGGCCAGCCGGCGGTGCCGCTCGGCACGGCCGCCACGATGACGCTGGTGCAGGCCCTGCACGCCGCCGACGTCGCCGCGCCACTGTGGACGGTGACCCGGGGCGCGGTCGGCACCGGCGACGCCGACCCGGTCCGCAGCGTCGCCCAGGGCGGCCTGTGGGGCCTGGCCCGGGTCGCCGGGCTGGAACACCCGCAGCTCTGGGGCGGCCTCGTCGACCTGCCGGACGGCCCCGACCGGAGCGACTGGGACCACCTGGTGGGCGTCCTGACCGGCGGCGGCCCCGAGGACCAGGTCGCCGTACGGCCCTCGGGCGTCTTCGTGCGCCGACTGGTGCGCGCCACGCCGGCCGCCGTAGGCGCCGTCGAGCGCTGGCAGCCGTCCGGCACCGTCCTGATCACCGGCGGCACCGGGGCGCTCGGCGCCCACGTGGCCCGCTGGGCGGCGGCCAACGGCGCGGCGCACGTCGTGCTGACCAGCCGCCGGGGCGAGCACGCTCCCGGGGCGGCCGAGCTGCGCGACGAGCTGACCGGGCTCGGCGCCCGGGTGACCCTGGTCGCCGCCGACATGGCCGACCGCGCCCGCGTCGAGGCGCTGCTGCGCGACGTCGACGCCGATCCGGCGCCGCTGACCGCGGTGGTGCACGCCGCCGGGGTGGGCCAGCTGAACATGCTTGCCGACACCGACCTCGCCGGGCTGGCCGGGGTACTCGACGGCAAGATCGCCGGTGCCGTGCACCTGGACGAGCTGCTGGGCGACCGGCCGCTCGACGCGTTCGTGCTCTTCTCCTCCATCGCCGGCATCTGGGGCAGCGGCGGACAGGCCGCGTACGCCGCCGGCAACGCCTTCCTCGACGCGCTCGCCGAGCGGCGCCGCGCCCGTGGCCTGGCCGTCACCGCCGTGGCCTGGGGACCCTGGGCCGAGGGCGGCATGGCCAGCGGCGAGGGCCAGGAACTGCTGGCCCGGCGCGGCCTCAGCCCCATGTCGCCGGCCCAGGCCGTGTACGCGCTGCGCAGCGCCGTCGGCCGGGCCGTGCCGTCGGTGACCGTGGCGGACGTCGACTGGTCCCTGTTCACCCCGGCGTTCGCCGCCGCCCGCGCCCGCCCCCTGCTCGACGACATCGCCGAGGCGCGCGACGCCCTGCGCGTGGTCGACGCCGAACCGGAGGACACCGCCGGCGGCGGGCTGCGGCAGCACCTGCTGACGCTGCCCCGCGCCGAGCAGGACCGCCACCTGACCGACCTCGTACGCACGCACACCGCCGCCGTGCTCGGCCACTCCGGCACCGAGCTGGTCAAGGCGAACCGGGCGTTCAAGGAGCTGGGCTTCGACTCGCTGACCGCTGTCGAGCTGCGCAACCGGCTCGGCGCCGCCACCGGGCTCACCCTGCCCACCACCCTGGTCTTCGACTACCCGAACCCGGCCGCCCTCGCCGACCACCTGTCGGCGACGCTGCGCCTGCACGAGGTCGACACCGTCACCACCTGGGGCCCCGCCGGGCCGGTGGACGACGACCCGATCGTCATCGTCGGCATGAGCTGCCGGTACCCGGGCGGCGTTGCCAACCCGGACGACCTGTGGGACCTGGTCGCCACCGGGCGCGACGGGATCAGCGGCTTCCCCGACGACCGGAACTGGGACATGGGCCGGCTGCTGGCCGTCGACGCCGAGGGGCGACCCGTGTCGCACACCCGCGAGGGCGGCTTCGTCGACGGCGCCACCACGTTCGACCCCGGCTTCTTCGGCATCTCGCCGCGCGAGGCGGTCGCCATGGACCCGCAGCAGCGCCTGCTGCTGGAGGCGTCCTGGGAGGCCGTCGAGCAGGCCGGCATCGACCCGGACGAACTGCGCGGCAGCCGTACCGGCGTCTTCGTCGGCGCCTCCCCGTCGGGCTACGGCACGACCGACACCCCGGCGGAGCTGGCCGGATACCAGCTCACGGGCGGCGCGCACAGCGTCATCTCCGGCCGGGTGTCGTACACCTTCGGGCTGGAGGGCCCGGCGGTGACGGTCGACACCGCCTGCTCGTCGTCCCTGGTGGCGGTGCACCTGGCCGCCCAGGCGCTGCGCGGCGGCGAGTGCGACATGGCGCTGGCCGGCGGCGTCACCGTGATGGTGACCCCGGGCGCCTTCGTCGAGTTCTCCCGCCAGGGCGGCCTCGCCCCGGACGGGCGCTGCAAGTCCTTTGCCGCCGACGCCGACGGCACCGGCTGGTCGGAGGGCGTCGGCGTGCTGCTGGTCCAGCGGCTCTCCGACGCCCGGCGGCAGGGCCGCCAGGTGCTCGCCGTGATCGCCGGCAGCGCCGTCAACCAGGACGGCGCGTCCAACGGCCTCACCGCCCCCAACGGGCCCGCCCAGCAGCGGGTGATCCGGCAGGCCCTCGCGAACGCCCGGCTGACCACGGCCGACGTGGACGCCGTCGAGGCGCACGGCACGGGTACGACCCTGGGTGACCCCATCGAGGCGCAGGCCCTGCTGGCGACCTACGGCCAGGGCCGCCCCGCCGACCGGCCGCTGCTGCTCGGCTCGATCAAGTCGAACATCGGCCACAGCCAGGCCGCCGCCGGTGTCGCCGGCATGATCAAGATGGTGCAGGCGATGCGGTACGGCCTGCTCCCGCAGACCCTGCACCTCGACGAGCCGACCCCCCACGTGGACTGGACCGCGGGCGCGGTGTCCCTGCTGGCCGAGGCGCGCCCCTGGCCGGCGGTGGACCGGCCGCGCCGGGCCGCCGTGTCGTCGTTCGGCATCAGCGGTACGAACGTCCACCTGATCCTGGAGCAGCCGTCCGCGCCGACCGGCGGGGACGAGCCGGAGGTCGAGGGCGAGCCGTCGCGGACGCCGTCGGTGCTGCCGGTGCTGCTCTCGGCCCGGGACGCGGCCGGACTGTCGGCGCAGGCCGACCGTTGGGCGCAGTGGCTCAGCGGCACCCGGACCTCGCGCCCGCTCGACGTGGCCTGGTCGTCGGTGGCGTCGCGGTCCGTGCTGGAGCACCGGGCGGCCGTGTCCGGTGCGACCCGCGACGAGCTGCTGGCGGGCCTCGAAGCCGTGGCGGCGGGCGAGCCCTCGGCCGGCGTGCTCACCGGCCCGGGCACTCAGCGCGGCCAACTCGCGTTGCTGTTCTCGGGTCAGGGCGCGCAGCGTGCCGGGATGGGCCGGGAGTTGTCGGCGGAGTTCCCGGTGTTCGCCGCCGCGTTGGCCGAGGTGTGTGCGCACCTGGATCCGTTGTTGCCGCGTCCGTTGCGGGAGGTGTTGTTCGCTGAGGCGGGCAGCCCCGAGGCGGGGTTGCTGGATCAGACGGTGTTCACGCAGGCCGGGTTGTTCGCGGTCGAGGTGGCGCTGTTCCGGTTGGTGGAGTCGTTCGGGGTCGTGCCGGACATGCTGGCCGGTCACTCGATCGGTGAGGTGACCGCCGCGCATGTCGCGGGGGTGTTGTCCCTGGCGGACGCGTGTGCTCTTGTGGCCGCGCGGGGTCGGTTGATGCAGGCGCTGCCCACCGGTGGCGGGATGCTGGCCGTGGCTGCCGACGAGGCCGCGGTGGCGGAGTCCATCGCGGGCCTGGGCGACCGGGTCGGTATCGCGGCGGTCAACGGGCCGACCGCCGTGGTGGTGTCGGGTGCCGTCGAGGCCCTCGACGAGGTGGAGCGGATCTGGCGCGACCGGGGTGCGCGTACCCGCCGGTTGACGGTGAGCCACGCGTTCCACAGCCCGTTGATGGAGCCGATGCTCGACGAGTTCCGGGCGGTCCTGGACGGGTTGACGTTCTCCGCGCCGTTGCTGCCGGTCGTGTCGAACGTGACCGGCGCCCTGGCCGGCGACGAGATCCGCACCCCGGAGTACTGGGTGCGGCACGTGCGGGAGGCGGTGCGCTTCGCCGACGGGGTCACCGCCCTGCGCGAGGCGGGTGTGGACACGTTCCTGGAGGTCGGTCCGCAGAGTGTGCTGACCGCGATGGCTGCCGACGTGCTGCCCGGCGACGACGGTGTGCTGGCCGTCGCGGTGCAGCGGCGGGACCGGGCGGAGGCGCAGGCGCTGCTGCACGCTCTGGCGGAGTTGCACGTGCACGGCGTGCCGGTGACCTGGACGCAGTGGTTCGCCGACACCGGTGCGCGCCGCGTCGACCTGCCCACGTACGCCTTCCACCGCGAGCGGTACTGGCTGCCGCCGGCCGGCCAGTCGGCCGACGTCTCCGGGGCCGGCCTCGGCGTGGCGCGGCATCCGCTGCTCGGCGCGGCGGTGTCGGTCGCCGGCGAGGACATGGTCGTGCTGACCGGCCGGCTGTCGGTGTCGACCCACCCGTGGCTCGCCGACCACGTCATCTCCGGCGCCGTGATCGTGCCCGGCACCGCCCTGGTGGACCTCGTCGTCCGGGCGGGCGACGAGGTCGGTGCCTCCCGTGTCCGCGAACTGACCGTGCTCGCCCCGCTCGTGCTGCCCGCCACCGGCGGCGGGGTACGGGTACAGGTCCGGGTCGGTCCCGTCGACGGGACCGGCAGCCGCTCGGTGACTGTGCACTCCCAGCCCGAGGACGACCCCGAGTCGGGCTGGACCCGGCACGCCGACGGCCTCGTCAACGCCCCCACGGCCGACGAGCCCACGGTGGGCGCGTGGCCGCCGCCCGGCGCGTCCGAGGTGGACGTCACCGGCTGGTACCCGGCCGTGGCCGAGCACGGGCTCTCCTACGGGCCGGTCTTCCGGGGCCTGCGGCGGGCGTGGACCGCCGAGGGCGAGGTGTTCGCCGAGGTCGCCCTCCCCGACGAGGTGCTCGGGGACCCGGCGGGATTCGGCGTGCACCCGGCGCTGCTGGACGCCGCCCTGCACCCCGTCGGGCTGCTGCCCGCCGACGAGGCCGGCGGCGCCCGGGTGCCGTTCGCGTTCGAAGGGGTGCAGGTCCACGCGGTCGGGGCCCGGACGCTCCGGGTCCGCCTCACCGCCACCGGCAACTCCGTGCGGCTGGTCGCCGTCGACGAGACCGGTGTGCCGGTGGTGTCGGTGGACTCGCTGACGCTGCGCGAGCTGACCGGCATGGCGGCACCGTCCGACGAGGCGCACCGATCCCTGTTCGAGGTGTCCTGGCAGCCCGAGCAGATCACCGCGCCCGACGGCGCGTACGGCTGGGCCCTGCTCGGTGACCGGCCGCTCGACGGCGCGCCGCAGCTTCCGGCGTACGCCGAGGTCGCGGCGGTGGCCACGGCGGTGACGGACGGAACGGCCCCCGCTCCCGCGGCGCTGCTGCTGCCCGTCTCTCCGGCGGCGCCCGGGGCGGACCTGCCCGACGCGGCGCGGTCGGTCACGGCGGACGTCCTCGGCGCGGTGCAGGCCTGGCTGGCCGCCGATTCCCTGGCGGACTCGCGGCTGGTCGTGGTGACCCGTGGCGCGGTGGCCACCGGCACGACCGACCGCGTCACCGACCTGGCGGGCGCCGCGGTCTGGGGCCTGCTGCGCTCGGCCCAGTCGGAACACCCCGGCCGGATCGTGCTGGCCGACCTCGAACCGGGCGTCGACCTGGACGCCGACCTGCTGGCCCTGCTCGCCGCAGCCGCCGACGACCCCGCCCTCGGCGGGCAGCTCGCGGTGCGGGCGGGCACGGTGTACCTGCCGCGGCTGGTCCGCGCCACCGGCGACGCGCGCACCCCGGCGACCCTGGGCCGGGGGACCGTCCTCGTCACCGGCGGCACCGGCTCGCTCGGCGCCCTGGTGTCCGAACACCTCGTCACGGCGTACGGCGTGCGCTCGCTGGTGCTGGCGTCCCGGCAGGGCCCGGCGGCCCCCGGCGCCGACGACCTGGTGCAGCGGCTGGCCGAGCTGGGCGCGACCGCCCGGGTGGTCGCCACGGACGTGACCGACCGCGAGCGCGTCGGCGAGCTGGTCCGGGCGATCACCGCCGAGGACCGCCTGGCCGGGGTGGTGCACACCGCCGGCGTCCTCGACGACGGCGTCGTCAGCGGGATCACCGCCGAGCGGCTGGCGGACGTGCTGGCCCCGAAGGTCACGGCCGGCTGGTGGCTGCACGAGGCGACCGCCGAGCTGGACCTCGACCTGTTCGTGCTCTTCTCCTCCGTCGCCGGGGTGCTCGGCTCTCCCGGCCAGGCCGCCTACGCGGCCGGCAACGCCTTCCTGGACGCCCTCGCCGTGCTGCGGGCGCAGCGCGGGCTGCCCGCGGTCAGCCTCGCGTGGGGCATGTGGGACACGGACGGCATGGCCGCGTCGATCAACGACACCGACCGGGCGCGGGTGACCCGGGCCGGTCTGGTTCCGATGACCGCACCGGTCGGGCTCGGGCTGTGGGACGCCGCCCTGGCCCACGGCGGCGCGGCGCTGGTACCGGCGGTGGTCGACCTGCCCGCCATGCGGGCGCAGACCGCCGCCGGCCGGGTGCCGGTGATGCTGCGGGCCCTGGTGGGACCGGGCACCAAGCGCCGCCGCTCCGGCTCCGGCGCCTGGGTCGACCGGCTGGCCGGGCTCGACCCGCAGGAGGCGCGCACGCAGGTGGCCCTGCTGGTCCGGGGAATGATCGCGCAGGTCCTCGGTCACGGCGGCGCCGAGGCGGTGCCGGCGGACCGGGCGTTCCGGGAACTGGGCTTCGACTCGCTGACCGCCGTCGAGCTGCGCAACCGGATCAACGGCGCGACCGGGCTGCGGCTCACGTCGACGCTCGTCTTCGACTACCCGACCCCCGGCGCCCTGTCGGAGCACCTGTACGAGCAGCTGTCCGGCCAGGTCGCGGACCAGCAGCAGGCCGTGCGGGCGACCACCGTCGACGAGCCGATCGCGATCGTGGGCATGGCCTGCCGCTACCCGGGTGGCGTGACGAACCCGCAGCAGCTGTGGGACCTGGTCGCCGCCGGGGCCGACGGCATCGGCGAGTTCCCCACCGACCGGGGCTGGGAACTCGACCGGCTCTTCCACCCCGACCCGGACAACCCCGGCACGTCGTACACCCGGCACGGTGGCTTCCTGTACGGGGCCGCCGAGTTCGACCCGGGCTTCTTCGGCATCTCGCCGCGTGAGGCGATCGCGATGGACCCGCAGCAGCGGCTGCTGCTGGAGACCTCGTGGGAGACGTTCGAGTCGGCCGGTCTCGACCCGCAGCGGTTGCGCGGCAGCCGGACCGGCGTGTTCGCCGGCCTGATGTACCACGACTACGCCTCCGGCGTGCAGGACCTGCCCGAGGGCGTGGGCGGTTACCTCGGCACCGGCACCTCCGGCAGCGTGCTGTCCGGTCGGGTGGCGTACACGTTCGGCCTGGAGGGGCCGGCGGTCACCGTCGACACGGCGTGCTCGTCGTCGCTGGTGGCGCTGCACCTCGCGGTGCAGGCGTTGCGCAGCGGCGAGTGTGATCTGGCGCTGGCCGGTGGCGTGACGGTGATGGCCACCCCCGGCACGTTCATCGAGTTCTCCCGGCAGCGGGGTCTGTCGGCCGACGGCCGCTGCAAGTCGTTCGCGGCGTCGGCCGACGGCACCGGCTGGTCCGAGGGCGTCGGCGTGCTGCTCGTGCAGCGCCTCTCCGACGCCCGGCGCGAGGGCCGGCGGGTCCTGGCGGTGGTACGCGGATCGGCGATCAACCAGGACGGCGCGTCCAACGGGCTGACCGCCCCGAACGGTCCCTCTCAGCAGCGGGTCATCCGGCAGGCGCTGGCGAACGCGCGGCTCACCACCGCCGACGTGGACGCCGTCGAGGCGCACGGCACCGGCACCACCCTCGGCGACCCCATCGAGGCGCAGGCCCTGCTGGCGACGTACGGGCAGGACCGTCCGGAGGACCGGCCGCTGTGGCTGGGCTCGATCAAGTCGAACATCGGCCACACCCAGGCCGCCGCCGGGGTGGCCGGCATCATCAAGATGATCATGGCGATGCGCCACGGGCTGCTGCCGTCCACGCTGCACGTCGACGAGCCGTCCCCGCACATCGAGTGGAGCGCCGGGGCGGTCTCCCTGCTCACCGAGGCACGCGACTGGCCCGTGGCGGGCCGGCCGCGCCGCGCGGCGGTCTCGTCGTTCGGAGTCAGCGGCACCAACGCGCACGTCATCATCGAGCAGCCCCCCGCAGAGGCGGAGCCGACCCGGGGCGAGGGCGCGCCGACGCCCGCCGCCGAGCGGCTGCCGGCCCCGGTGCTGCTGTCGGCCCGCTCCGAGGCCGCCGTCGCGGCCCAGGCGGAGCGCTGGGCCCGCTGGATCGCCGGCGACGAGGCGCTGCGCCCCGTCGACGTCGGCTGGTCGTCGACGGTCAGCCGGGCCGTGCTGGAGCACCGCGCGGTGGTCACCGCGACGGACCGGGACGAACTGCTGTCCGGGCTGCGCGCCCTCGCCGCCGGCGAGTCGGCCGCCACCGTGGTCACCGGCATGGGCGCGACGCGTACGCAGCTGGCTGTGCTCTTCTCCGGCCAGGGCGCGCAGCGCGCCGGGATGGGCCGGGAGCTGTCCGCCCTGTTCCCGGTGTTCGCGACCGCGCTGGACGAGGTGTGCGGACACCTCGACCCGTTGCTGCCGCGTCCGCTGCGGGAGGTGCTGTTCGCCGAGGCGGGTACGGAAGAGGCGGAGCTGCTGGACCAGACCGTCTTCACGCAGGCCGGTCTGTTCGCGGTCGAGGTGGCGCTGTTCCGCCTGGTGGAGTCGTTCGGGATCGTGCCGGACGTGGTGGCCGGTCACTCGATCGGCGAGGTGACGGCCGCGTACGTGGCCGGGGTGCTGTCCCTGGCCGACGCGTGCGCTCTCGTTGCCGCGCGGGGCCGGTTGATGCAGGCGCTGCCCACGGGCGGCGGCATGCTGGCCGTGGCCGCCGCCGAGGACGCCGTGGCGGAGTCGATCGCCGGGCTGACCGACCGCGTCGGCATCGCGGCCGTCAACGGGCCCACCGCCGTGGTGGTGTCTGGTGCGGTCGAGGCCCTGGACGAGGTGGAGCAGGCCTGGCGGGACCGGGGCGTGCGTACCCGCCGGCTCACCGTCAGCCACGCGTTCCACAGCCCGCTGATGGCGCCGATGCTCGACGAGTTCCGCGCCGTACTGGCGGGGCTGACGTTCCGGGCGCCGCTGCTGCCGGTGGTGTCGAACCTGACCGGCGCGCTCGCCGACCCGCAGGAGATCACCCGCGCCGAGTACTGGGTGCGGCACGTGCGGGAGGCCGTCCGCTACGCCGACGGCATCGCCGCCCTGCGGGCCACCGGGGTCGACACCTTCCTGGAGATCGGCCCGCAGAGCGTCCTGACCGCGATGAACGCCGACCTGCTCGCCGAGGACGCGCTCGCGGTGGCCGTCCAGCGCCGGGACCGTCCCGCCCCGCAGGCACTGCTGCACGCCCTCGCCGACCTGCACGTCCACGGCGTCCCGGTGACCTGGACGCAGTGGTTCACCGACGCCGGCGCCGCCCGGGTCGACCTGCCGACGTACGCCTTCCAGCACCAGCGGTACTGGCTCGGCGCGGGCCAGGCGCGTACCGCCGACGTGTCCGGCGCGGGCCTCGGCGTGGCCGGGCACCCGCTGCTCGGCGCGGCGGTCACCGTCGCCGGCGCGGACATGGTGGTGCTGACCGGCCGGCTGTCCCTCGCCACCCACGCGTGGCTCGCCGACCACGTCGTCTCCGGCGCGGTCATCGTGCCCGGCACCGCCCTGGTGGAGTTGGCCGTCCGGGCCGGCGACGAGGTGGGCGCGTCGCGGGTGCGGGAGCTGACCGTCGCCGCGCCGCTGGTGCTGCCG
Source organism: Micromonospora sp. DT46 (assembly GCF_049841735.1). Taxonomy (NCBI): domain Bacteria; kingdom Bacillati; phylum Actinomycetota; class Actinomycetes; order Micromonosporales; family Micromonosporaceae; genus Micromonospora; species Micromonospora sp. DT46. The sequence goes on from NZ_JBNCKW010000003.1 coordinate 37,652, forward strand.
GAGGCCGGCGCCGTACGGGTGCAGGTGCGCGTCGGCGCGGCCGACGAGGCCGGCACCCGGGTCGTGGCGGTGCACTCGCAGGCCGAGGGCGACCCGGAGGCCGACTGGGTCCACCACGCGGAGGGCGTGCTGGAGCCGGCGACGGCCGACGAGCCGAGCCTGGGGGAGTGGCCCCCGACCGGCGCGTCCGAGCTGGACGTCACGGGCTGGTACCCGACGCTTGCGGAGCACGGCCTGACGTACGGGCCGGTGTTCCAGGGGCTGCGCCGGGTGTGGACCGCCGGCGATGACGTGTACGCCGAGGTGGCGCTGCCGGACGAGGCGGCGACGGAGGCGGCGCGCTTCGGCGTGCACCCGGCGCTGCTGGACGCCGCCCTGCACCCGATCGGGCTGCTGGCCGGTGCGGAGGGTTCGGGTGGGCCGCGGGTGCCGTTCGCGTTCGAGGGTGTGCAGGTGCACGCCTCGGGTGCGCGGGTGCTGCGGGTGCGGCTGTCGCGTACGGGCTCGGCGGTGCGCCTGGTCGCGTGCGACGAGTCGGGCGCGGCCGTGGTCTCGGTCGACTCCCTCGCCCTGCGCGAGCTGACCGGCGTGGCTGCGGCGGGCGCGGCGGCCCGCTCGATGTTCGAACTCACCTGGCAGGCCGAGGAGATCGCCGCCGCCGGGGACCTCTCCGGGTGGGCGCTGGTCGGCTCGCCGGCAACCGCCGACCTGCCGGCGTACGGCGACGTCGAGGCGCTCGTCGAGGCGGTCGACGCCGGCCGGACGGTCGCACCGAAGGCGCTGCTGCTGCCGCTCGACGCGCCGGAGAGCGCCGGCCCCGACGCGGTACGCGCGGCGACCACGGCCGTGCTGGCGACCGTCCGGTCCTGGCTGGCGGCGGACGCGCTGGCGGAGTCGCGGCTGGTGGTGGTGACCCGGGGCGCGGTGTCGGTGGGTGCCGAGGACCGGGTGTCGGACCTGGGCGGTGCGGCGGTGTGGGGTCTGCTGCGTTCGGCGCAGTCGGAGCATCCGGGTCGCATCGTGCTGGCGGACGTCGACGGTGACGTGGACACCGGGTTGCTGGGTGTGCTGGCCACGGTGGCCGACGAGCCGGTGGCGTTCGGTGGTCAGGTCGCGGTGCGTGCGGGTGGGGTGTTTGTGCCGCGTCTGGTGCGCGCGGTCGCCCCGGCGTCGGCGCAGACGCCGGCGGTCGGTGACGGTGCGGTGCTGGTCACCGGTGGTACGGGTGCGTTGGGTGCGCTGGTGGCGGAGCACCTGGTGTCGGTGCACGGGGTGCGGTCGCTGGTGCTGGTGTCGCGGCGTGGCCTGGAGGCTGCGGGCGCGGGTGAGCTGTCGGAGCGGTTGTCGGCGCTGGGTGCGTCGGTGCGGGTGGTCGCCTGTGACGTGACGGACCGGGATCAGGTGTTCGGTCTGGTGGCCGAGGTTTCCGCCGGGGGTCGGCTGGCGGGCGTGGTGCACACGGCCGGCGTCCTGGACGACGGGGTGATCGAGCGGGTCACCGAGGAGCGTCTGGCGGGGGTGTTGGCGCCGAAGGTGTCGGCGGGTTGGTTCCTGCACGAGGCGACGGCGGGTCTGGATCTGGATCTGTTCGTGGTGTTCTCGTCGGTGGCGGGTGTGCTCGGTTCGCCGGGTCAGTCGGCGTACGCGGCGGGCAACGCGTTCCTGGACGGGTTGGCGGTGTACCGGCGGCAGTTGGGTCTGCCGGCGGTGAGCCTGGCGTGGGGCATGTGGGACACCGCCGGCATGGCGGCGTCGATCGACGAGGCGGATCGGGCGCGGTCGGCGCGGGCTGGCCTGACGCCGATGAGCGCCGAGGTCGGGCTGGAGCTGTTCGATGCCGCCCTGGTGGCGGAGCGGCCGACGTTGGTGCCGGCCGTGATCGACGTACCGGCGATGCGCGCAGCGCTCGGCGCCGGCCCGGTGCCGGCCGTGCTGCGTACCCTGATCGGGTCGACGGCGGCCCGGCGACGGGCCGCGCGGGGCGGCGACTGGGCCAACCAACTCGCGGGCCTGGCGCCCGACGAGGCGCGCGCCCAGATCGACGTGCTGGTGCGGGGCCTGGTCGCGCAGGTGCTGGGGCACGGTGGCGCGGAGGCGGTGCCCGCGGACCGGGCGTTCCGGGAGCTGGGCTTCGACTCGCTGACGGCCGTGGACCTGCGTAACCGGTTGAACGCGGCCACCGGGCTGCGGCTGGCCTCGACGCTGGTCTTCGACTACCCGACCCCGGCCGTGCTCGTCGACCACCTGCACGAGCAGGTCTCCGGGCAGATCACCGCCCGCCAGACGGCGGTGCTCACCACCAGCACCGACGAGCCGATCGCGATCGTGGGCATGGCCTGCCGCTACCCCGGTGGCGTCGAGAGCCCGGACCAGCTGTGGGCGTTGCTGGCCGGCGGCGGCGACGGGATCTCGGAGTTCCCCACCGATCGCGGCTGGGACCTGGAGTCGCTGTTCGACCCGGACCCGGAGCACAGTGGTACGTCGTACACGCGCCACGGTGGTTTCCTCTACGGGGCCGCCGACTTCGACCCGGGCTTCTTCGGCATCTCGCCGCGCGAGGCCCTGGCGATGGACCCGCAGCAGCGGCTGCTGCTGGAGGCGTCGTGGGAGTCGTTCGAGTCGGCCGGGCTGGACCCGCAGCGGCTGCGGGGCAGCCGGACGGGTGTCTTCGCCGGCGTGATGTACCACGACTACGCCTCCCGCCTGATGGACCTGCCGCCGGACGCCGAGGGCTTCGTCGGCACGGGCACGTCGGGCAGCGTGCTCTCCGGCCGGGTCGCCTACACGTTCGGCCTGGAGGGCCCGGCCGTCACCGTCGACACGGCGTGCTCGTCGTCGCTGGTGGCGCTGCACCTCGCGGCGCAGGCGTTGCGCTCCGGTGAGTGCGATCTGGCGTTGGCGGGTGGTGTGACGGTGATGGCGACGCCCGGCACGTTCATCGAGTTCTCCCGGCAGCGCGGGTTGTCGCAGGACGGCCGCTGCAAGTCGTTCGCCGCGTCGGCCGACGGCACCGGCTGGTCCGAGGGCGTCGGCGTGCTGCTCGTGGAGCGGCTGTCGGACGCGCGGCGCAACGGGCACCGCGTGCTGGCGGTGGTGCGCGGCACGGCCGTGAACCAGGACGGCGCGTCCAACGGCCTGACCGCCCCGAACGGCCCGTCGCAGCAGCGGGTGATCCGGCAGGCGCTGGCGAACGCGCGCCTGACCACCGCTGACGTGGACGCCGTGGAGGCGCACGGCACGGGCACGACGCTGGGTGACCCGATCGAGGCGCAGGCGTTGTTGGCGACGTACGGGCAGGAGCGTCCGGGGGATCGGCCGTTGCTGTTGGGGTCGGTGAAGTCGAACATCGGGCACACGCAGGCCGCCGCTGGTGTGGCTGGTGTGATCAAGATGGTCATGGCGATGCGGCACGGCCTCGTGCCGGCGACCCTGCACGTGGACGAGGCGTCGCCGCACGTGGACTGGACGGCCGGGGCGGTGGCCCTGGCTGCGGAGGCGACGCCGTGGCCGGCGGTGGATCGGCCGCGTCGGGCGGCGGTGTCGTCGTTCGGGATCTCCGGCACGAACGCGCACGTGATCATCGAGCAGCCGCCGGCCGAGGCGATCGAGGGCGAGATCGTCGCCCGGGACGTGCCGCCGGTCGTACCGGTGCTGCTGTCGGCCCGCGACGCTGCCGCGCTGTCGGCGCAGGCGGGCCGGTGGGCGCGCTGGCTGACCGCTGAGGAGGCCCCGCGTCCGCTGGACGTGGCCTGGTCCTCCGTCACCACCCGGCCCGCGCTGGAGCACCGGGCGGTCGTCACCGCCGCCGACCGGGACGACCTGGTCGCGGCGTTGACCGCCCTCGCCGACGGCGACCCCACCGGTACGGTCGTCTCCGGCGCCACCGGCCAGCGGGGCCAGCTCGCCCTGCTCTTCTCCGGCCAGGGTGCGCAGCGCGCCGGGATGGGCCGGGAGTTGTCCGCCCTGTTCCCGGTGTTCGCGACCGCGCTGGACGAGGTGTGCGGACACCTCGACCCGCTGCTGCCGCGTCCGTTGCGGGAGGTGCTGTTCGCCGAGGCGGGCAGCCCCGAGGCGGAGCTGCTGGACCAGACCGTCTTCACGCAGGCCGGTCTGTTCGCGGTCGAGGTGGCGCTGTTCCGCCTCGTGGAGTCGTTCGGGGTCGTGCCGGACATGCTGGCCGGTCACTCGATTGGCGAGGTGACGGCCGCGTACGTGGCCGGGGTGTTGTCGCTGGCCGACGCGTGTGCTCTCGTGGCCGCGCGGGGCCGGTTGATGCAGGCGCTGCCCACGGGCGGCGGGATGCTGGCTGTGGCCGCCGACGAGGCCGCCGTGGCGGAGTCGATCGCCGGGCTCGCCGACCGGGTGGGCGTCGCGGCCGTCAACGGACCCACCGCCGTGGTGGTTTCCGGTGCCGCCGAGGCCCTGGACGAGGTGGAGCGGGTCTGGCGGGAGCGGGGCGTGCGCACGCGCCGTCTGACGGTGAGCCACGCGTTCCACAGCCCGTTGATGGAGCCGATGCTCGACGAGTTCCGGGCGGTCCTGGACGGCCTCACCTTTGCCGCGCCGTTGCTGCCGGTCGTGTCGAACGTGACCGGCGCCCTGGCCGGCGACGAGATCCGCACGGCCGACTACTGGGTGCGGCACGTGCGCGAGGCCGTCCGCTTCGCCGACGGGGTCACCGCCCTGCGCGAGGCGGGTGTGGACACGTTCCTGGAGGTCGGCCCGCAGAGCATCCTGACCGCGATGGCCGCCGACGTGCTGCCCGACGACGACGCCGTGCTGGCCGTGGCCGTGCAGCGCCGGGACCGGCCGGAGGCGCAGGCGCTCCTGCACGCCCTCGCCGAGCTGCACGTGCACGGGATGCCGGTGACCTGGCAGTCGTGGTTCGCCGACACCGGCGCGCGCCGCGTCGACCTGCCCACGTACGCCTTCCAGCACCAGCGCTACTGGCCCGCCGCCAACCGGGCGCGTACGGGCGACGTGTCCGGGGCCGGGCTCGGCCGCACCGAGCACCCGCTGCTCGGCGCGACCGTGGACCTGGCCGGCGACGACGAGATGGTGCTGACGGGCCGGCTCTCCCTGGCCACGCACCCGTGGCTGGCCGACCACACGGTCTCCGGGCTGACGCTGGTGCCGGGCACCGCCCTGGTCGAGCTGGCCGTGCGGGCCGGCGACGAGGTGGGCCTCTCCCGGCTGCGGGAGCTGACCATGGCCGCCCCGCTGGCCCTCCCCGGAACGGGAGGCGTGCGGATCCAGGTGCGGGTGTCCACGTCGGAGTCGCCGCAGCGTCCCGTCGCCGTCTACTCCCGCCCCGACGACGACCCCGAGGCGGGCTGGACCCGGCACGCGGAGGGCGTGCTGGAGCCCTCCACCGCCGACGAGCCGGACCCGGTCACCTGGCCCCCCGCCGGCGGGGCCGAGGTGGACCTGGCGAGCTGGTACCCGACGCTGGCGGAACACGGCCTGACGTACGGGCCGGCCTTCCAGGGACTCCGGCGCGCCTGGACCAGCGGCGCCGAGGTGTACGCCGAGGTGGTCCTGCCGGACGACGCCGCGACGGAGGCCGCCGGGTTCGGCGTGCACCCGGCGCTGCTGGACGCCGCCCTGCACCCGATCGGGCTGCTGCTCGGTGGCGAGGAGTCGGGCGGTCCACGGGTGCCGTTCGCGTTCGAGGGCGTGCAGGTGCACGCCTCGGGGGCGGGGGCGCTGCGGGTACGCCTGACCCGCGACGGCTCCGGGTTGCGGCTGGCCGCGTACGACGAGGTGGGCGCGCCGGTCGTGTCGGTGGACTCCCTCGTCCTGCGGGAGCTGACCGGTGTGGCCGCGCCGGGCGTGGCCGCGCGTTCGCTGTTCGAGCTGCGGTGGCCGGCCGTGGAGGCCGCGCCCGCCGGGGAGCTTTCCGGATGGGCGCTGGTGACCGGCGGCCGGGAGCTGGTGGCACCCGCCGGAGTGCCCACGTACCCCGACGTGGCGACGGTCGCGGGGGAGGAGTCCGTCCCCCGGACGCTGCTGCTGCCGGTGTTCCCCGCGTCCGGTTCGGCGGCGGCGACGCCGGAGTCGGTCCGGGCGGTGGCTTCGGACGTGCTGGCGACGGTGCAGTCCTGGCTCGCGGCGGACGCCCTGGCGGACTCGCGGCTCGTGGTGGTGACCCGGGGCGCGGTGTCCGTCGGGGACGAGGACCGGGTGACCGACCTGGCCGGTGCGGCGGTGTGGGGTCTGCTGCGGTCGGCGCAGTCGGAGCACCCGGGCCGCATCGTCCTCGCGGACGTCGACGGTGACCCGGATGCCGGGCTGGTGGCCCTGCTGGACGGCGTCCTGCGGGAGCCGGCGTCGACCGGCGGCCAGCTCGCCGTCCGCGAGGGCGCGGTGTACTCGCCGCGCCTGGTCCGGGCCGGCATCACGGCCGCGCAGACGCGCAGCCTGGGTGACGGTGCGGTGCTGGTGACCGGCGGTACGGGTGCGCTCGGTGCGCTGGTCGCGGAGCACCTGGTGTCGGTGCACGGCGTGCGCTCGCTGGTGCTGGTGTCGCGGCGTGGTCCGGAGGCCGCCGGTGCGGGCGAGCTGTCGGAGCGGCTGTCCGCGCTGGGTGCGTCGGTGCGGGTCGTCGCCTGTGACGTGACGGACCGGGACCAGGTGTTCGGGCTGGTGGCGGAGATCGGCGCCGAGGGCCGGCTGGCGGGTGTGGTGCACACCGCCGGTGTCCTGGACGACGGTGTCGTGGAGGGGCTGACCGCGGAGCGTCTGGCGGGGGTGTTGGCGCCGAAGGTGTCGGCGGGTTGGTTCCTGCACGAGGCGACGGCGGGTCTGGATCTGGATCTGTTCGTGGTGTTCTCGTCGGTGGCGGGGGTGCTCGGCTCGCCGGGCCAGTCGGCGTACGCGGCGGGCAACGCCTTCCTCGACGCCCTGGCGGCGTACCGGCGGCAGCTCGGGTTGCCGGCCGTCAGCCTGGCGTGGGGCATGTGGGACACCCCCGGCATGGCCGCCTCGATCGAGGAGGCGGACCGGGCGCGTTCCGCGCGGGCTGGCCTGACCCCGATGAGCGCCGAGACCGGGTTGGAGCTGTTCGACGCCGCCCTGGGCGCCGACCGGGCGGCCCTCGTACCGGCCGTGATCGACGTGCCCGCGCTGCGGGCGGCGACCTCCGGCGGCCCCGTGCCGGCCGTGCTGCGCACCCTGATCGGCGTGACCGGCACCCGCCGCCAGGCGGGGCAGGGCGGTGGCGGCTGGGCCGACCGGCTCGCCGGGCTGACCGAGGACGAGGGCCGCGCCCAGGTCGACGTGCTGGTGCGGGGCCTGGTCGCCCAGGTGTTGGGGCACGGCGGTGCGGAGGCGGTGCCCGCGGACCGGGCGTTCCGGGAGCTGGGCTTCGACTCGCTGACGGCCGTGGACCTGCGTAACCGGTTGAACGCGGCCACCGGGCTGCGGCTGGCCTCGACGCTGGTCTTCGACTACCCGACCCCGGCCGCGCTCGCCGACCACCTGTGGTCGGAGTTGGCCGGGGTACGCCAGTCGACCGCCGGCCCGGTCGCCGGCCCGGTCGTCGGCACCGACGAGCCGATCGCGATCGTGGGCATGGCCTGCCGCTACCCGGGCGGGGTGGAATCCCCCGACGAACTGTGGGAGCTGCTGGCCGGCGGCGGCGACGGGATCTCCGAGTTCCCGGCGGACCGCGGCTGGGACCTGGAGTCGCTGTTCGACCCGGACCCGAACCGCAGCGGTACGTCGTACACGCGCCACGGTGGCTTCCTGTACGGCGCCGGCGAGTTCGACCCGGGCTTCTTCGGGATCTCGCCGCGCGAGGCCCTGGCGATGGACCCGCAGCAGCGGCTGCTGCTGGAGGCGTCGTGGGAGTCGTTCGAGTCCGCCGGGCTGGACCCACAGCGGTTGCGGGGCAGCCGGACGGGTGTCTTCGCCGGCGTCATGTACCACGACTACGCCTCCCGGCTCATGGACCTGCCGACCGAGGTGGAGGGCTACGTCGGGACCGGCACCTCCGGCAGCGTGCTGTCGGGTCGGGTCGCCTACACGTTCGGCCTGGAAGGCCCGGCGGTCACCGTCGACACGGCGTGCTCGTCGTCGCTGGTGGCGCTGCACCTCGCGGCGCAGGCGTTGCGCTCCGGCGAGTGTGATCTGGCGTTGGCCGGTGGCGTGACGGTGATGGCGACGCCGGGGACGTTCATCGAGTTCTCCCGGCAGCGCGGGTTGTCGCAGGACGGCCGCTGCAAGTCGTTCGCCGCGTCGGCCGACGGCACCGGCTGGTCCGAGGGCGTCGGCGTGCTGCTGGTGCAGCGCCTCTCCGACGCCCAGCGCGAGGGCCGGAAGATCTACGCCGTGGTGCGCGGCACCGCCGTGAACCAGGACGGCGCGTCGAACGGGCTGACGGCCCCGAACGGTCCCTCGCAGCAGCGGGTGATCCGCCAGGCCCTCGCGAACGCGCGGCTCACCACCGCCGACGTGGACGCCGTCGAGGCGCACGGCACCGGCACCACCCTCGGTGACCCGATCGAGGCGCAGGCCCTGCTAGCGACGTACGGGCAGGAGCGTCCGGGGGACCGGCCGCTGCTGTTGGGGTCGGTGAAGTCGAACATCGGGCACACGCAGGCCGCCGCCGGTGTCGCCGGTGTGATCAAGATGGTCATGGCGATGCGCCACGGGCTCGTCCCGCCGACCCTGCACGTGGACGAGCCGTCCCCGCACATCGACTGGACGGCCGGGGCGGTGACCCTCGCGACCGAGCCCACCCCGTGGCCGGCCGTGGACCGGCCGCGTCGGGCGGCGGTGTCGTCGTTCGGCATCTCCGGCACCAACGCGCACGTGATCATCGAGCAGCCGCCGGCCGAGGCGATCGAGGGCGAGATCGTCGCCCGGGACGTGCCGCCGGTCGTGCCGGTGCTGCTCTCCGCGCGCTCCGATGCGGCCCTGGCCGGCCAGGCGGGCCGGTGGGCGCGCTGGCTCGCTGCCGACGAGGCCCCGCGTCCGCTGGATGTGGCCTGGTCCTCCGTCACCACCCGGCCCGCGCTGGAGCAGCGCGCCGTCGCCGTGGTGGCCGACCGGGACGACCTGCTCGCCGCGCTGCGCGCCCTCGACGCTGGCGAGCCCTCCGGGGCCGTCGTGACCGGCTCCACCGCCGTACGCGGCCAGCTCGCGCTGTTGTTCTCGGGTCAGGGTGCGCAGCGTGCCGGGATGGGCCGGGAGTTGTCCGCCCTGTTCCCGGTGTTCGCGACCGCGCTGGACGAGGTGTGTGCGCATCTCGATCCGTTGTTGCCGCGTCCGTTGCGGGAGGTGTTGTTCGCTGAGGCGGGCAGCCCCGAGGCGGGGTTGCTGGATCAGACGGTGTTCACGCAGGCCGGGTTGTTCGCGGTCGAGGTGGCGCTGTTCCGGTTGGTGGAGTCGTTCGGGGTCGTGCCGGACATGCTGGCCGGTCACTCGATCGGTGAGGTGACGGCGGCGTACGTGGCCGGGGTGTTGTCCCTGGCCGACGCGTGCCAGCTCGTGGCCGCGCGGGGTCGGTTGATGCAGGCGCTGCCCACGGGTGGCGGCATGCTGGCCGTGGCCGCCGACGAGACTGCGGTGGCGGAGTCTCTCGCTGGGCTGACCGACCGCGTCGGCATCGCCGCTGTCAACGGCCCCACCGCAGTGGTGGTTTCCGGCGCCGTCGAGGCCCTGGACGAGGTGGAGCGGGTCTGGCGGGATCGGGGCGTGCGCACGCGCCGTCTGACGGTGAGCCACGCGTTCCACAGCCCGTTGATGGAGCCGATGCTCGACGAGTTCCGCGCGGTCCTGGACGGCCTCACCTTTGCCGCGCCGCTGCTGCCGGTCGTGTCGAACGTGACCGGTGCCCTGGCCGGCGACGAGATCCGCACCCCGGAGTACTGGGTGCGGCACGTGCGGGAGGCGGTGCGCTTCGCCGACGGGGTCACCGCCCTGCGCGAGGCGGGTGTCGACACGTTCCTGGAGGTCGGTCCGCAGAGTGTGCTGACCGCGATGGCTGCCGACGTGCTGCCCGGCGACGACGGTGTGCTGGCCGTCGCGGTGCAGCGGCGGGACCGGGCGGAGGCGCAGGCGCTGCTGCACGCTCTGGCGGAGTTGCACGTGCACGGCGTGCCGGTGACCTGGACGCAGTGGTTCGCCGACGCTGGCGCGCGCCGCGTGGACCTGCCCACGTACGCCTTCCAGCACCAGCGCTACTGGCCGGAGGGCACGCCCGCGAAGCAGGCCGCCCCGGAGGGCGGCGACACCGAGTTCTGGGCCGCCGTCGAGCGGGGCGACCTGGCCGCCCTCGCCGCCGAACTCGGCGACGACACCGAGGACCTGGACGCGCTCGCCCCGGCCCTGCCGCTCCTGGCGCGCTGGCGTCAGCACCGGTCGCGGGACACCGCCCTCGACGGGTGGTCGTACCGGGTCGGGTGGGAGCCGGTGCGGCCGGCCCCGGCGACCCGGTTGTCCGGGCGGTGGCTGGTCGTCACCGTCGACAGCGGCGCCGACGCGGGCGTGGCGAAGACCCTCACCCAGGCGGGCGCGCGGGTGGACACGCTCACCGTGTCGTCCACCCTCGCCCGCGCCGAACTGGGCAAGCGGCTGGGCCGGATCAGCGGGGACGGCTGGGCCGGGGTGCTCTGCGTGCTGCCCCGGCAGGACCGGCCCCTGGCGCACACCCCGGCGGTGCCCGCCGGCGCGGCCGCCCTGCTCACCCTCACCCGGGCGCTCACCGACACCGGCCTGCCGGGACGGGTGTGGGCGCTGAGCCGTACCGCGATGCCGGTCACGGCCGGAGAGCGGGCCGGCGACGTCTGGGCGGCCCTGGCCTGGGGCCTGGGCCGGGTCGTCGCCCTCGAACAGCCGGACCGCTGGGGCGGCCTGGTCGACCTGCCCGACCGCGCCGACCGCGGCGCCCGCGCCGGGCTCGTCGCGATCCTCGCCGACGGCACCCTGGACCAGGTGGCCGTCCGCCGCAACGGCCTCTTCGGCCGGCGGCTGGTGCCGGCCGCGCCGCCCGCGGGTGCGGGTTGGCGGCCCGCCGGGACGGTGCTGGTGACCGGTGGTACGGGTGCCCTGGGTCGGCACGTGGCGCGCTGGTTGCTGGCCAACGGGGCCGCCGAGGTGGTGCTGGCCTCGCGGCGGGGTCCGGCGGCGCCGGGCGCGGCCGAGCTGGTGGCCGAGTTGGGCGCGGTGCGGGTGGTGGCGTGCGACGTCACCGACCGGGCGGCGGTCGACGCCCTCGTGGCGGACCTGCCGGCGCTGGCCGCCGTCGTGCACACCGCCGGGGCGTCCGGCGGCACCACCCCGGCGTACGAGGTGACCGACGGCGAGCTGTCGGAGACCCTGGCCGGCAAGGTGCTCGGCGCCGTGCACCTCGACGCCGCCTGCCGGGGCCGGGACCTCGACGCGTTCGTGGTCTTCTCCTCCGTCGCCGGCGTCTGGGGCGGCGGCGGGCAGGCCGGCTACGCGGCCGGCAACGCCCTGCTCGACGCGCTCGTCGCCGCCCGCCGGGCGGCCGGCCTGCCCGCCACCGCCCTGGCCTACGGCCCGTGGGCGGAGGACGGCATGGCCTCCGGCGAGACGGCCGACGGCCTGCGCCGCCGCGGGTTCAGCCCGCTCGCGCCCGACGCCGCCGTCGCGGCGCTCGGCCGCTGGGTGAACGCCCCCGAGGCGGCCCCGGTGATCGTGGACGTCGACTGGGCCCGGTTCGTCACGGCGTTCACCGCCGCGCGGCCGAGCCACCTCTTCGACCGGGTCGCCCCCGCCGTCACCGAGGAGCCGGAGCGGCCGGAGAGCGCCGCCGCCACCGACGGGCTGCGGGCCAGGCTCGCCACGCTGCCGGCGACCGGCCAGGAGGCGCTGCTGGTCGACCTCGTCCGCGCGGAGGCGGCGGCCGTCCTCGGCCACCCCACCACCGACCAGGTGCCGGCCGGCCGGGCGTTCCGGGAGCTGGGCTTCGACTCCCTCGCCGCCGTGCAGCTGCGCGACCGGCTGGGCCGGGTCACCGGCCTGACCCTGCCGTCGACAGTGGTCTTCGACCACCCGTCGGCGGCGGAACTGGCCCGCTTCCTGCGTACCGAAATCGTCATCGGCGCGGAGGGCGGACCGGCCACCGGCGCCGTGGCCTCGGCCCGGCCGCCGGCGGACGAGCCGATCGCGATCGTCTCCATGGCCTGCCGCTTCCCCGGCGGGGTGTCCTCGCCGCAGGAATTGTGGCGGTTGCTGGCCGACGGCGTGGACGCGGTGACGCCGATGCCCACCGACCGGGGCTGGGACCTCGACGCCCTGTTCGACAGCGACCCGGAGCGGGTCGGCACCAGCTACACGCGCAGCGGCGGCTTCCTGCGGGACGTGGCCGGCTTCGACGCCGCATTCTTCGGGATCAACCCGCGCGAGGCCCTCGCCATGGACCCGCAGCAGCGGCTGCTGCTGCACACCACCTGGGAGGTCTTCGAACGCGCCGGCATCGACCCCCACCGGGTGCGTGGCTCCGCCACCGGCGTCTTCATGGGCACCAACGGGCAGGACTACGCCACGCTGCTGCTGGGCGCCCGCTCCCAGGTGGAGGGCTACCAGGCGACCGGCAACGGCGCGTCGGTGGTCTCCGGCCGCCTGGCGTACTCGTTCGGGCTGCACGGCCCGGCGGTCACCGTCGACACGGCCTGCTCGTCGTCGCTGGTGGCGCTGCACCTGGCCGCGCAGGCCCTGCGCAGCGGCGAGTGCGACCTCGCCCTCGCCGGCGGCGTGACGGTGATGTCGACCCCCGGCGCGTTCCTGGAGTTCTCCCGGCAGCGCGGCCTCGCCGCCGACGGGCGGGTCAAGGCGTTCGCCGAGGCCGCCGACGGCACCGGCTGGGGCGAGGGCGTCGGCGTCCTGCTGCTCCAGCGGCTCTCCGACGCCCAGCGCGACGGCAACCGGATCCTCGCCGTGGTACGGGGCAGCGCCGTCAACCAGGACGGCGCGAGCAACGGCCTCACCGCGCCGAACGGGCCCGCGCAGCAGCGGGTCATCCGGCACGCGCTGGACAACGCCGGCCTCACCCCGGGCGACGTGGACGTCGTCGAGGCGCACGGCACCGGCACCACCCTCGGCGACCCGATCGAGGCGCAGGCGCTGCTGGCGACGTACGGCAGGGACCACTCCGCCGAGCGACCGCTGTGGCTCGGGTCGGTGAAGTCGAACATCGGCCACACCCAGGCCGCGGCGGGCGCCGCCAGCCTGATCAAGATGGTGCTGGCCCTGCAACACGAGGTGCTGCCGGCGACCCTGCACGTGGACGCGCCGACCCCGCACGTCGACTGGTCCTCCGGCACGCTGGCGCTGCTCACCGAGGCGCGGCCGTGGACCACCACGGACGGGCCGCGCCGGGCCGGCGTCTCCTCGTTCGGGATCAGCGGCACCAACGCGCACGTGATCATCGAAGAGGCCCCGCAGCGGCCGGCACCGGTCGCCGCCGACGGGGAAGGGCCCGAAGCGACCGTCGGGCACGGCGACGCGCGACGCGACCACCGCGCCGTGGCCCTGCCGTGGCCGGTCTCCGCCGCCGACCTGCCCGCGCTGCGCGAGCAGGCCGGCCGGCTGGCCGACCGGGTGGCGACGGACGACGACCCCGCCGACCTGGTCGCCTGGGCGCTCGCCGACGGCCGGGCCCACCTCGGCCGGCGGGCCACCGTGGTCGCCGCCGACCGGGAGACCCGGCTGGCCGCGCTGCGGGCGCTGGCCGGCGGGGAGGACCACCCCGCGCTGGTCACCGCCCGACGGCACGGCGGCGGCCTCGCCGTCCAGTTCTCCGGCCAGGGCGCCCAGCGCCCCGGCGCCGGCCGGCAGCTGTACGACACGTTCCCCGTCTTCGCGGCGGCCCTCGACGAGGTCTGCGCGGCGCTGGACCACCAGCTGCCGCAGCCGCTGAAGCCGGTGCTGTTCGCGGCCGAGGGCAGCGCCGAGGCCGCGCTGCTCGACGAGACGGTGTTCACCCAGGCGGGGCTCTTCGCGCTGGAGGTGGCCCTGTTCCGGCTGGTCGAGTCGTTCGGGGTGGTGCCCGGGCACGTCGCCGGGCACTCCATCGGCGAGATCACCGCCGCGCACGTCGCCGGGGTGCTGTCCCTCGCGGACGCCGCCACGCTGGTGGCCGCCCGGGGCCGGCTCATGCAGGCCCTGCCCGCCGGGGGCGGGATGCTCGCCGTCGCCGCCGACGAGTCGGCGGTGGTCGAGTCCCTCGCGGGGCTGACCGACCGGGTCGGCGTCGCCGCCGTCAACGGTCCCACCGCCGTGGTGCTCGCCGGGGCCCTCGACGCCCTCGACGGGCTGGAGCGGACCTGGCGGGAGCGGGGGGTGCGCACCCGGCGGCTGCGGGTCAGCCACGCGTTCCACAGCCCGCTGATGGAGCCGATGCTGGCCGAGTTCCGCGCCGTCCTCGACGGGCTGACGTTCGCCGCGCCGCTGCTGCCGATCGTGTCGAACCTGACCGGGCGGCTCGCCGGGCCCGACGAGATCCGTACGCCCGACTACTGGGTGCGCCACGTCCGGGAGGCCGTCCGGTACGCCGACGGGATCGCCGCGCTGCGCGACGCGGGCGTCGACACCTTCCTGGAGCTCGGCCCGCAGGCGGTGCTGACCGCGATGACCGCCGGCCTGCTGCCCGGCGACGACGACGGGACGGCCGTGGCGGCGCTGCGCGCCGGCGTCGACGAGCCGGCCGCCCTGCTCGCCGCGCTGGCCGTCGTGGACGGCACCGGGCGGGACGTCGACTGGGCGGCGGTGCTCGCCGTGCTGGCCGGCCCCCGTCCGGATGCCCGCCGGCTGCCCGAGCTGCCCACGTACGCGTTCCGGCCGCAGCGCTACTGGCCGACCCTCGATGCGGCGCCGACGCCGGCCGCCGACCCGGTCGACGACGCGTTCTGGCGGGCCGTCACCGACGGCGACCTGGGCCGCCTCGGACTCGACCCGGACCAGCCGATGCGCGAGCTGCTGCCGGAACTGGAGTCGTGGCGGCGCCGCCAGCACCTCGACGGCACCCTGGCCGGCTGGCGGTACCGGGTCACCTGGGAGCGCCGGGCGCTGACCGGCGCCGACCCCGGCACGTGGCTGGTGGTGGCCCCGCCGCACCAGGTCACCGACCGGGTGCTCGCCGCCCTCACGGCCGGCGCCGCCACGGTGCACCTGCTGACCGTCGACCCGGCCACGGCCACCCGCGACGGGCTGGCCGCCGACCTCGACCGGCTCGCCGCCGCGCACCAGCCGACGGCGCTGCTCTCCCTGCTGGCGCTGGACGAGGCGCCGCACCCGGAACAGACCGCGCTGCCGACCGGCCTGGCCGCGAACCTGCTGCTCGTGCAGGCGCACACCCGCCGTTCCGGCCCGCCCGTGCCGCTGTGGCTGGCCACCACCGGCGCCGTCGCCGTGGACGACGAACCGGTCGTGCACCCGACGCAGGCCACCACGTGGGGCCTCGGCCTCGTCGCCGCGCTGGAACACCCCCGGCACGTCGGCGGAGTCGTCGACCTGCCGGCGGGCCCGGCCGAGGCGGCGTACGCGGCCCTGGCCGCAGCCCTGGTCAACGTCGACGGGGAGGACCAGCTCGCCGTCCGGGAGGCCGGCGTGCACGCCCGACGCCTGGTCCGCGACACCGGGCGGCCGGCGACGGGCGGCGGGTACCGCCCGAACGGCACGGTCCTGCTCACCGGCGGGACCGGCGCCCTTGCCCGGCACACCACGGACTGGCTGGGCCGCCAGGGCGCGGAGGTGCTCCCGCTGGCGGAGCCGGCGACGGGCAAGCTCGGTGACCTGATGGAGCAGCTCGCCGCCGAGAGCCGGCCGGTCACGGCGCTCGTGCACGTGCCGGCGGAGACCGGATCGGTGCCGCTGGCCGAGCTGACCCTCGCCGGCCTCGCCGCCGACCTGGCCGCCACCGTCGGCGACGTCCCGAGGTACGCCGACGAGCTGGCGCACCGGCCGCTCGACGCGTTCGTGCTGTGCACCTCCACCACGGGGGTGTGGGGCGCGGGCGGCCGGGCCGGCCAGTCCGCCGGCGACGCGCTGCTGCACGCGCTCGCGGCGAACCGGCGGCACGGCGGACTGGCGGCCACCGCCGTGGCGTGGGGCCCGTGGAGCGACGATCCCGAGTCGGCCGAGCAGGCGCAGCTGCGCCGGCGGGGCCTGCCGGGCCTGCCCCCGGAGCTGGCCGTCGAGGCGTTCGGGCAGGCGCTGCGCGCGGAGGCGGGGCTGATCGTCGCCGACGTGCGCTGGGACCGGTTCGTGCCGACGTTCGCGTCGATGCGGCCGTGCCCGCTGCTGACCGGGGTCCCCGAGGCGGACGCGGCGATGCCCGCCGACGACGACCGCCAGCCGGCGGACGACGAGGCGGCGACCGCGCTGCGGGAGCGGCTTCGGCCGCTGAGCCCCGGCGAACGGGAGGGCGTCCTCGTCGAACTCGTGGGCAACCTGGCGGCGGCCGTGCTCGGCCACCCCGGGGGCGGGGGGCTGGAGCCCGACCGGGCGTTCCGCGAGGTCGGCTTCGACTCGATGACGGCCGTGGAGCTGCGCAACCGGCTCCGTGCCGCCACCGGCGTCCAGCTGCCCGCGGGCGTGGTGTTCGACTACCCGACGCCGGCGGCGCTCGCCCGGCACCTGCGCGACCAGCTGGTCGAGGACGGCGCCGCCGCAGCGGCCCCGCTGCTAGCCGAGCTGGAGCGGCTCGACGGCGTCTTCGCGGCCGACGCGCCGGACCGGCTGACCCGGCAGAAGCTGCTGGTGCAGTTGCAGGCGTTCGTCGCCCGGTGGGGCGACGAGCGTGGTCCCGTCGAGGAGAAGCCGGCCACGCACACCCTCGACGACGCCACCGACGCCGAGATCTTCGATTTCATCCACCGCGAGCTGGGTGGCCCCGGGGGCAGCCTGCCGGGGCTGTAGGAACGGGTTGGCGCGACCGTCGTCGGCGGTCGCGCCGCCCGTGGTCGGGCGGGGGTGCCGCACCCGCCCGGCCACGGCCCGCAAGGACGGTGCGCCGGAGCGTTCAGCAGGCCGCCGGCGCTGACGCTTCGGACCTCGACCAGGGCGTTGTGGTCAGAACACGAGTTCCTCGGCCACCAGTGACCTCTCGCGGAGCAGCTCCTCGTCCCGGTGCGGCACGGCGTAGCGGCGTTCGCGGATCAGCGCCAGGAACTCGTCGGGGAGGGCCACCCGGTGCCGGTGGACGTGGTACGCCAGATCGTCGCGCCACAGCCAGTCACCGTCGGTGCGGATCGTCGACCCGTTCATGATCTGTCGCGTCGAGTCGAACGGGTCGTCGGCCAGGTCCATCATGTCGATGAGGACGTATCCGCCCTTGAGGTAGCGGACGACCTCGTCGACATCCGGCAGCTCCTCGGCGGAGACGTTGTCGAAGATGCTCTCCTGGACCAGGTCCAGGCCGACGGGTCCCAGCTCGCGGAACATCCCGGCGAACCGCAACGCCGGCTCACCCATCGGTCCTCCCGCCGGGATAGAAGGTCACCCACTGGCCGCCGTTCCTGATCCGAGGAACCTGCCCCGCTGGACCATACCGGTTCACACCGACCGCGTCGGTGGGTGCCATGACCGTCACCCCCAACGCGTCCGCCACCTGCTGGGCCGGCGGCGCGACCCCCGCGTCGGGCGCCACGGTGCCCGAGTGGCAGGACACCAGGCGCACCGGGCCGCCGCCGTAGTGCGGATTGCCGCGGATCGCCTCGGCGATCTGCGCCGGGTGGGTGTAGTTCGAGGGATGGCCGGCACCGTCCGCCCCGACGACGCCCGGGCGGAAGAGCCCGTTGCGCTCACCATGCACCACGACGTCGTGGTAGCCGGGCTCGGGCGCGACGGCATCGAAGTTCCGCAGGGTCGACTCGTCGTAGCCGATCGCCGTGGCGCCGGGGCGGTGGTAGACCGGGTCGCCGCCGGCGAGGTGCGAGTCCGGCGGCCGGGTCGGCGACTGCGGGTGCGTGCGGGCATCGGCCCAGTCCGACCTGCGGCCCATCGGATCCGTCGTCGCCGGTATTCCCATGAGGGCGTTGAGCACCTGTGGGAAGAACACGGCGAACGCCGTGTAGCCGGCGAGGGCGGCAGCACCGAGCACCGCAGCCGCGGCGATGCCGACGGCGGGGACCGCTCCGTAGCAGCCGGCGAGGCCGTCGGCCATCCCGCCACAGTCGATGGGTACGCCCTCGGCCAGCACCTCGACCGACACCGCCGCAGACATGGCCTCCCCATCCGAGCGTCGGAATCGAGCCACGTGAAGGCGTGAGCGCGTGCACCTGGGGGACCGTCGCTTCGGGTTAGGCTAGGTTAACCCACCACCGTGGACGGAGGAAGCCGTGTCAGACGGGGCCGCGCCCACGGAAGACGACCTTCCGGTGCGCGTGATGACGGTCCTCGGCCTGATCGCGGTGATCGTCCTCCTCGCCTCGGCCGGCGTCCTGGCCGTGTCCTGGCCGAGCACCCCACAGCGTTCTCCCGCCTTGGCGATCCGGCTGCACGCGTACGACCTGGCGACCGCGCGCATCGTCGATCGACCGCAGAAGAGGTTCCGAGAGGGGCAGATTCCGGCCGCCACGATCGACGAGGGTGTGGCCGGGGCAGCAGCCACGCGACCCGCGCGGGCGAGCTGGTACGACGTCTTCGGCCACCGGACCAACAGCGTGGACCTGCCGGATCTCGACGACCTGCGGGCCAGGCCGGTGCCGTTGAGCGCCACCTCCGCCGTACCCGCGGGGACCTACCAGTTCGTGTTGGCCACCGTCCGGGGGAACCGGGCGGAGGAGGTGCTCGTCTGGGTGCACGTGGAGATCGAGCGGTGACGGAGACGACCACGCAGCCGAGCGGCGCCCCGCCGCCCCGGTCGGTGGCACCGGACCCGGTGGCACCGGACCCGGTGGCACCGGACCCGACGGCGCCGGCTGCGTACCGGCTCGACCGGCTCGGCGCCGCGCTCACCACCGGCGAGGCGTTGCTGGTGATGATCGCCGTGGCGTCGCTGGTCGCCGTCATCCGGGACGACGGCGCCGGGGTACGCGTCCTTGGCATGGTCAGCCTCGGGGCCGCCGGCGTCTCGCTCTTCGTCGCCTGCATCGCCGCCGTCGTCGTCGCCATGACCTCCGCCACGGGTGCCTCGCCGCGTGGCCGCTTCAAGACCTGGGCCTTCGGCGGTGCGCTGGCGTTCGCCGCGCCGGCCCTCCTGATCGTGCTTCTCACCCTCCTACAGGTGGGAATCGCCTGGCGGGGCGCGCTGCTGAGCATCCCGACGACCCTCTTCGCGCTGTGGACGTTCCGCCGGATGCAGCGCAACCGCAAGCCACCGTGGCGACTGGTCGTGGCCGCCTTCGCCTGGGGCCTGTTCGTCGCCGCCTACTTCGCCCAGATGGTCGAGGGCATCCTGCACGTCGTCATCACGGCAGAGCTCATGCCGGGCACCGCGGCGATCGTCAGTCACGCGGCCGCCGCCGCGGTCCCCGAGGAACTGGGCAAGGGCGCCGGGGTCCTCGTGGTCGTACTGCTCGCCTGGCGGCGCGTCGACGGCATGCTCGGTGGCATCGTCATCGGCGCCTGCGTCGGAATCGGCTTCCAGTTCGCCGAGTCGACGTCCTACATGACCGGGGACTTCGGCGCCGTGCTCTACCAGCACTGGTACCGGCAGGTCACCGGGCTTCTGGTCAGCCATGCCACCTACACGGGGATCATCGGCGCCGGCATCGGACTCGCCATGCAGTTCCGCGACTGGCGACGGCGGGCGGTCTGCGTTGGCAGCGGCTTCGCCGTCGCCATCGCGGCCCACCTGATCTGGGACATCTTTGCAATGGGCCGCCTGTACTGGGAGTCCGACAATTCCACGCTCCAGTTGTTCGTTGTGCAGCCGCTGAACCTCATCGTGCTCAAGGGGCCGGCGTTCGCCATCCTGCTGTTTCTCGTCGTCATCGCTCTGCGCCAGGAAACCAGGTCACTGCATCGGCAGCTCCGGGGTGAGGCGTGCGACCCGCGCGGCGCGATCACCCGGGCCGAGGTGCCCGTACTGGTGAATCCGTCGCTGCGTCTCCGGATGCGGCTACAGGCACTCCTGCGTGGTGACCGTCCGGCCTACACGCGGATGAAGCGTCTGCACTCCGCGCAACTGGACCTGGCATTCGCCAGATGGCGCCGCCACCGGGGCGACCCGCCGCCGCCGGGGACCGAAGACACGCTGCGGCAGCGGATTCGCGATCTGAGGACGGAAGCCCCTCCGGTTCCGCCGGCCGCCGGCCAGCGGTAACTCAGGCCCGGGCAGGAGATTTGGCCGTCCCTAGTGGAGCTGTGCCACACTGCCCGGGTGACGCTGCCTCCGACGTCCGACGTGCCTGACGACCAGGGTGCTACCCCACCGGGACCCGGCAACGCGGCGCCACCGCCACCGCCACCGCCACCGGCATCGCCACCACCGCCACCGCCACCGCTGCCACCGGCGCCGCCGCCGAAGAACAACGGACCTCTCATCATCGGTGTCATCGCCGGGGTGCTGGCGCTGTGCCTGCTCGGGACCTGCGTGGTCGCGGCCGGTGCGCTGGTCGTCGCCAACAGGGGCGACGACGGCCGGCCGGTGGCCGTCGCGGACGGAACCCCTCCCGTGCCGTCGCCGACGACACCCCCACCACCGTCCACGCGGGAGACGTACGCTCCGCCGGAGCCGCCGCCCACGACCGAAGCGGCCCCACCACCACCGCCGCCCGCGAAGATCGGGCAGTGCATCGTCGTCAGCGAGGACGGCGACTTCCTGGGTGTCGGCAACTGCAACGGCACGCGGGGCACCTATCGGGTGGTGTCGGTGGACTACGACCAGGGCGCGTGCGCTGATCCCAAGTCCGCGTACATCGGGGAAGACGGCTACCGCCTGTGTCTCGAGCGCCATCTGGTGCGCAACTACTGCTACAAATTCCCGAAGGGCAATGGCTGGATCGTCGGCGCGTCGAAGTGCAAGGCAAAGGGCACGGTGCACATCGTCGACATCGTCCCAGGGGCGGCCAACGACAGAAACTGCACACGGGACTACCGGTGGAACCGCTGGTACCGGTTCACGCATCCGACTGTCGTCTATTGCGTGATGCAGTACTAGTGGGTTTCCGTGACAATCCCGCTGCTGCGGCTCGGGCCATTGGTCTGGTGACGACGACAGTGCCGGTGGCTTCGCAGCACGTGTGACGGCCCATTCCGCGGCGCGTCGCAGGCGGTAGTCGACGGCGGTTCACGCGGGGCGGCCGCCCACCGCTGGATTTCTCGGCCTTCCGGTGGGTGTCCTGGCCGCCCTGCCCGGGATGCTTGCGGCCCTGCTCGCAGGCGAGGCGTGTCCCGGCGGTCGACCGTCCCGGGGCCGCGGGCCAGCCCGTGCCCCGGTGGCCACGCCACACCGGCGCCGAACCAGCGGTACGAGGTCCGCCACGGCGCGTACACCTCGGGCTCATCCCGCCCCGGGCCCGGTCCGGACCGTCGGATGGCCGGCATCGAGGTGGTCGGCGAGCCGGACGACGGCGGGGACGGCCCACCGGACCCCGTCGACGATCTGCCGTTTCGTCCGATATGGCGGATGCCCTCGGCCCGGCACCCGCAGGCCGGACGAGCCGCAGCCTCGCCCACCGGGCGTCGTGCACGCCAGGCCGCCTCGCAGCCGCTACCCTGGCGCCAGGTCTCCGGTCGGTCGTCGATTCCCTCGGCCGCTAACCGATCTGCCGGAGCGCCGCTCTTATCGATCACCGCCACGCTGGGCCCACCTCCCCGCCCGGCAGTCCCTAACGAAACACGGGCTAGGGGCACCCGTAGGGGCACGCTAGGGGTTGTGACCGCAGTCCGGCGACAATTACCTTTCGTCCGGCGCGTAAGACCTGGTGGGGGCTGAAACGCTTTTTGTCTGGCAATTCGTGGTCGGCTGAATGGGCTTAGATCTTCGCGGCTTGTGGCGTCTGTGGACGGTATTGGGCCGCCTGTTTCTTTCCGGCCCGAAGAGGTGGCGTCAATGGCGACTGAAGATACGCTCCGGGAGTACCTGAAATGGGTGACGGCGGACCTTCACCAGACCAGGAGGAAGCTCGGCGAGCTTGAGGCGGCCAACCGGGAGCCGATCGCCATCGTCGGCATGGCCTGCCGGTTCCCGGGCGGGGTGAGCTCGCCCGAGGAGCTGTGGGAGCTCGTCGACTCCCGCCGCGACGCCTTCTCCGCGTTCCCCGCCGACCGCGGCTGGGACCTGGCGCGGCTGTTCCACCCGGACCCCGACCACCCCGGCACGTCGTACGTCGCCGAGGGCGGCTTCATCGACTCCGCCACCGAGTTCGACGCCGCGTTCTTCGGCATCTCGCCGCGCGAGGCGCTCGCCATGGACCCGCAGCAGCGGCTGCTGCTGGAGGCCGCCTGGGAGGCGTTCGAGCACGCCGGGCTCGACCCCTCGGCGCTGCGCGGCCACCAGGTGGGAGTGTTCGCCAGCACCACCGGCCAGGACTACGTGGGCCTGCTCCAGCAGCCGCCGCCCGGCACCGAGGGCTACATCCTCACCGGCACCGCGGCCAGCGTCGTGTCCGGCCGGATCTCGTACGCGCTCGGCATCGAGGGCCCCGCCGTCACCGTCGACACCGCCTGTTCGTCGTCGCTGGTCGCCCTGCACCTGGCCTGCCAGGCGCTGCGGCAGGGGGAGTGCACCCTGGCCCTCGCCGGCGGTGCCACCGTCATGTCCACCCCGTCCGCCTTCATCGGCTTCAGCCGCCAGCGGGGCCTGGCCATGGACGGCCGGGTCAAGTCGTTCGCCGCCGCCGCCGACGGCACCGCCTGGGGCGAGGGGGTCGGCCTGCTGCTCGTCGAGCGGCTCTCCGACGCGCGGCGCAACGGCCACCCCGTCCTCGCGGTGGTGCGCGGCAGCGCGGTCAACCAGGACGGCGCGAGCAACGGGCTGACCGCCCCCAACGGCCCGTCCCAGCAGCGGGTCGTGCTCCAGGCGCTGGCCAGCGCCCGGCTCGCGCCCGAGCAGGTCGACGTCGTGGAGGCGCACGGCACCGGCACCACCCTCGGCGACCCCATCGAGGCGCAGGCGCTGCTGTCGACGTACGGGCAGGGCCGGCAGCCGGACCGGCCGCTCTGGCTCGGCTCGGTCAAGTCGAACATCGGGCACACCCAGGCCGCCGCCGGCGTGGCCGGGGTGATCAAGATGGTGATGGCGCTGCGGCACGAGACCGTGCCGGCGACGCTGCACGTCGACGAGCCCACCCCCAACGTGGACTGGACGGCCGGCGCGGTGTCGCTGGTGACCGAGCCGCAGCCGTGGCCCGCCGGGGAGCAGCCCCGCCGCGCGGGCATCTCCTCCTTCGGCATGAGCGGCACCAACGCCCACGTGATCATCGAGGAGGCGCCCGCCGCCGACCCGGCCCCCGTGGACGCCCCGGACGGCGCCGCCGCCGCGACCGACCCGGTCGCCGTGCCGGCCGCCGCCGACACCGCCCCGGTCGACGGGGCCGGCCTCGTGCCGGTGCTGGTCTCCGCCCGCGACGCCGAGTCCCTGGCCGCGCAGGCGACCCGCTGGGCCGACTGGCTCGACGACCGCCCCGAGCTGCGGCTGACCGACGTCGGCTGGTCGTCGGCGCGTACCCGGGCCAGCCTCGAGCACCGGGCCGTGCTGCTCGCCGCCGACCGCGCCGGCCTGGCCGACGGCCTGCGCGCGCTCGCCACCGGCGGCGACGCCCCGGGCCTGGTCACCGGCGCCGGCCCGCGCGGCGGCAAGCTCGCGTTCCTCTTCTCCGGCCAGGGCGCGCAGCGCAGCGGCATGGGCCGCGAGCTGGCCGCCGCGTTCCCCGTCTTCGGCCGGGCGCTCGCCGAGGTCTGCGCCGAGCTGGACCGGCACCTGCCCCGCCCGCTCACCCCGGTGCTCTTCGCGCCCGAGGGCGACGAGGCCGCCGGGCTGCTCAACCAGACCCTCTACACCCAGGCCGGCCTGTTCGCCGTCGAGGTCGCGCTGTTCCGGCTCCTGGAGAGCTGGGGGATCGTCCCGGACGTCCTGCTCGGCCACTCGATCGGCGAGCTCTCCGCCGCGCACGCGGCCGGCGTGCTGTCGCTGCCCGACGCCGCCACCCTCGTCGCCGCCCGGGGCCGGCTGATGCAGGCCCTGCCGGCCGGCGGCGCGATGCTGGCCGTCCAGCTCCCCGCCGACGCCGTCCGGGCCGCCCTGGCCGGCGTCGAGGACCGGGTCGCCGTGGCCGCCGTCAACGGGCCCACCGCCGTGGTCGTCTCCGGCGCGGCCGACGCCGTCGAGGAACTCGAACGCCGCTGGGCCGACCAGGGCGTACGCACCAGGCCGCTGCGGGTCAGCCACGCCTTCCACAGCCCGCTGATGGAACCCATGCTCGCCGAGTTCGCCGCCGTGGTGCGCGGGCTGGAACTGCACCCGCCGACGCTGCCGATCGTGTCGAACCTGACCGGCACGGTCGCCGACCCCGACGAGATCCGCACCGCCGAGTACTGGGTGCGGCACGTGCGGGAGGCCGTCCGGTTCGCCGACGGCGTCGACCAGCTGCGCGCCCTGGGCGTGCGTACGTTCCTGGAGGTCGGCCCCAGCGGCGTGCTCACCGCGCTGGCCCGCGACGTCCTGACCGCCGCCGGCGCCGACGACGACACCGCCGCCGTGGCGCTGCTGCGCCGCGACCGCCCCGAGCCCGCCTCCGCCCTCACCGCCCTCGCCGAGCTGCACGTCGGTGGGGTCGAGATCGGCTGGGCGGAGCTGTTCGCCGGCGCCGACACCGCGCGGGTGCCCCTGCCCGCGTACGCCTTCCGCCGGCAGCGCTTCTGGCCCGAGCCGCCGCCCGCCGCCCCCGACACCGTGTCGGCGGACGGCGACGACGAGTTCTGGACCGCCCTGGAGCAGGCGGACGTCGACACGCTGCGCGGCGAACTGGGCGACGACGACGAGCAGGTCCAGGCGCTGCTGCCGGCCCTGCCCGTACTCACCTCCTGGCGCCGCTCCCGGCGGGAACGCTCCCTCGTGGACGGCTGGTCGTACCAGGTGACCTGGCAGCCCGTGCCGGTCGAGGACGGCGACGGCCCGGCGGGCCGCTGGCTGGTCGTGCTGCCGGCCGACGACGCGCCGGCGTGGGCCGACGGCCTGGCCGGGCTCTTCGGCGACGACGAGCCGCTGGTGCTGCGCGTCGGCGCGGCGGACCTCGACCGCGCGGCGCTCACCGCCCGGCTGCGGGACCTCGTCGACGGCCGGCCGGTCGACGGCGTGCTCGCCGTGGTCGCCGGCCAGGACCGGCTGCTGGCCGAGCACCCCGGCGTGACCCTCGCCGCAGCCAGCACCCTCGCCCTGGTCCAGGCGATGACCGACCTGGACCTGGTGGCGCCGCTGTGGTGCGTCACCAGCGGCGCGGTCGCGGCGGCCCCAGGCGACCGGGTCGCGCACCCGTTGCAGACCGAGGTCTGGGGCCTCGGCCGCGCGGCGGCCGTCGAGCAGCCGCACCGCTGGGGCGGCCTGGTCGACCTGCCAGCCACCGTCGACGACGCCACCACCCGGCGGCTCGCCGCCGTGCTGGCCGGTCACGTCGGCGAGGACCAGGTGGCCGTCCGGCCCGGCGGGACCTGGGCCCGCCGGCTCACCCCGGCCCCGCCGGCGGCGGACGAGCCCCCCGCCGGCGACTGGTGCTCCGGCACCGTCCTGGTCACCGGCGGCACCGGCGCCCTCGGCGGCCACGTCACCCGCTGGCTGCTCGGCCGCGGCGCCGGGCGGGTGGTCCTGGCCAGCCGCCGGGGCACCGCCGCCCCGGGCGTGGCGGACCTGGTCGACCGGTACGGCGCCGACGGGCGGGTCACCGTCGCCACCTGCGACGTCACCGACCGGCGCTCCGTGGCGGACCTGGTGGACGCGCTGCCCGACCTGACGGCGGTCGTGCACGCCGCCGGCACCGACCAGCTCACCCCGCTGACCGACACCACCCTCGACGAGTTCTCCCACGTCGTCGCGGGCAAGGTGCTCGGCGCCCTGCACCTCGACGCCTGCCTCGCCGAGCGCGACCTCGGCGCGTTCGTCATGTTCTCCTCCATCTCCGGCGTGTGGGGCAGCGCCGGGCAGTGCGCCTACGGCGCCGGCAACTCCCTGCTGGACGCCCTGGCCGTCAACCGGCGCGACCGGGGCCTGCCGGCCACCGCCGTCTCCTGGACGGCCTGGGGCGGCGAACACGGCATGGCCGCCGAGAACGTGGCCACCGAACAGCTCAACCGGATGGGCCTGCCGCCGATCGACCCGGAGAAGGCGCTCGTCGCCCTCGACCGGGCGCTGCGCCGCCCGACGCCCTGCGTGACCGTCGCCGACGTCGACTGGAGCCGGTTCCACCCCGCGTTCACCGTGGCCCGGCCCAGCCCGTTCCTGGGCGGCGTGCCGCAGGTGCGGGCGCTCGTCGCGCAGGAGGAGGAGGCCGCCGCGCCCACGGGCGGGGTCGCCGCGCCGCTGCGCCACCTCGCGGCGCTGCCGGCGGCGGAGCAGGAGCGGGAGCTGCTGCGGCTGGTCAACGAGCAGACCGCCGCGGTGCTGGGCCACGCCACCCCCGACGAGCTGCGCGGACGCCCGTTCAAGGACCTCGGCTTCGACTCGCTGACCGCCGTGGACTTCCGGGGACGGCTGAACGCGGCCACCGGCCTGCGGCTGCCCACCACGCTGGTCTTCGACTACCCCACCCCCGCCGAGCTGGCCGCGCACCTGCGTGAGCTGGTCTCCGGCGCCACCCCGGCCGACGCCCCGCAGACCGTCGTCGTCGACGCCGACGAGCCCGTCGCGATCGTCGGGATGGCCTGCCGCTACCCCGGCGGCGTCGACGGGCCGGAGGCGTTCTGGCGGCTGGTCGCCGACGGGGTGGACGCCATCTCGCCGTTCCCCACCGACCGGGGCTGGGAGATCCCTGAGCCGGCGGAGGGGACGCACCCCCCGGCGGGCGGCTTCCTCTACGACGTGGCGGACTTCGACCCCGCCTTCTTCGAGATCTCGCCCCGCGAGGCCCTCGCCATGGACCCGCAGCAGCGGCTCGCCCTGGAGACGTCCTGGGAGGCGCTGGAGCGGGCCGGGGTGGACCCGGCGACGCTGCGCGGCACCCGCACGGGCGTCTTCGTGGGCGCCTCCACCTCCGGCTACGGCACCGGGCTGACCGAGGTCCCCGAGGGCGTCGAGGGCTACCTGATGACCGGCGCCGCGCACAGCGTGATCTCCGGCCGGGTCGCGTACGCCCTCGGGCTGGAGGGACCCGCCGTCACCGTCGACACCGCCTGCTCCTCGTCGCTGGTGGCGCTGCACCTCGCCGGGGCGGCGCTGCGGCGCGGCGAGTGCGACCTAGCGCTGGCCGGCGGCGTGGCCGTGATGGCCACCCCCACGGCGTTCCAGGAGTTCTCCCGCCAGGGCGGCCTCGCCTCCGACGGGCGGTGCAAGTCCTTCGCCGCCACGGCGGACGGCACCGGCTGGTCCGAGGGCGTCGGCATGCTGCTCGTGCAGCGGCTCTCCGACGCCCGCCGGCAGGGCCGGCGCATCCTCGCCGTCGTACGCGGCTCCGCCGTGAACTCCGACGGCGCGTCGAACGGCCTGACCGCCCCCAACGGCCCCTCCCAGCAGCGGGTGATCCGGCAGGCGCTCGCCAGCGCCCGGCTGGCGGTCACCGACGTGGACGTCGTCGAGGCCCACGGCACCGGCACCGTCCTCGGCGACCCGATCGAGGCGCAGGCGCTGCTCGCGACGTACGGGCAGGACCGGGGCGACGCGGGCCCGCTGCTGCTGGGCTCGGTGAAGTCGAACATGGGCCACGCGCAGGCCGCCGCCGGCGTGGCCGGCGTGATCAAGATGATCCTGGCGATGCGGGAGGGCACCGTCCCGGCGACGCTGCACGTGGACGAGCCGTCGCCGCACATCGACTGGTCGGCCGGCGACGTGGAGCTGGTGACCCGGTCCCGGCCGTGGCCGGCGGTCGACCGGCCCCGCCGCGCGGCGGTCTCCTCGTTCGGCATCTCCGGCACCAACGCCCACGTGGTCGTCGAGCTGCCCATCGACGCGCCCGCCGACGCCGAGGCGGCCGACGCCCCGACGCCGCTGGCCGTCGGCGCGGAGGTGCGGGAACGCGCCGCCGGGCTGGTCGCCGCCGACGTGGTGGTGTGGCCGGTCTCGGCCCGCTCGACCTCCGCGCTGGCCGCGCAGGCGTCCCGGCTGGCCCGGCACCTGCGGGCCCACCCCGGCCTCGCCCCGGCGGCGGTCGGCTGGTCCCTCGCCGCGACCCGCTCGGCGTTCGACAGGCGTGCCGCGGTGCTCGGCGCGACCCCCGGCGAGCTGCTGGCCGGCCTGGACGCGCTCGCCGCCGGCACCCCGGCCGGCACCGTGCTGACCGGCACCGTCGCCAACCACGGCGCCGGCCCGGTGTTCGTCTTCCCGGGCACCGCCCCGGCGGGCGCGGCGGCCGGACTCGTGGGCCGCTGCCCGGTCTTCGACGACGCCCTCGCCGAGTGCCGGCAGGCCCTCGCCCCGTGGGTCGACGTCGACCCGGCCGCCCTGCTGACCGGCGCGGACGCCTCCTGGGGCGAGCGGCCGGAGCTGGCCCGGCCCGTGCTGTTCGCCGTCGGGGTGGCGCTCGCCGCCGTCTGGCGGCACGCCGGCCTCACCCCGGCCGCGGTCGTCGGCGACGGCGACGGCGAGGTCGTGGCCGCCCACGTGGCGGGCCTGCTGTCCCTGCCCGACGCCGCCCGGACGGTGGCGCTGCGGGCCCGGGCCGCCGCCGGCGAGCTGGACCCCGACGGCCTCCGCGTCGCCCTGGCGGGGCTCGCCCCGCAGCCCGGGACCGCCCGGCTGGCCTCCACGCTCACCGGCGACTGGGCCGATTCGGCCCGCCTCGGTGTCGACCACTGGGCAGACCCGACCGGCCTTGGTGTCGACCGGGCCGGCCCCGGTGCCGACCCGACCGGCCTCGGAGCGGCACCGAGCGCCCCCGGCGCCGACCGCCCGGCCGATGTCGCCGGGGGGCCGGAGCAGCTGGATGCCGCCCTGCGCGCCGCCGTCGACGCCGGACACGTGACCTTCGTGGAGATCTCGCCGGAGCCGGCGCTGACCGACCGGGTCGCCGCCGTCCTCGACGCGACCGGCGTCACCGGCCACGTCCTGGACACCCTCGCCGGGTCGGCCGACGCCGCCACCCGGCTGCTGACCGGCCTCGCCACCGCGTACACCCTGGGTCTGGCGGTGGACCACCGCCGGCTGCTGCCCGAGGCCGAGCCGGTCGACCTGCCCACGTACGCCTTCGACCG
Source organism: Micromonospora sp. DT46 (assembly GCF_049841735.1). NCBI lineage: Bacteria > Bacillati > Actinomycetota > Actinomycetes > Micromonosporales > Micromonosporaceae > Micromonospora > Micromonospora sp. DT46. The sequence continues at coordinate 66,902 of NZ_JBNCKW010000003.1, forward strand.
GAACCGCTACTGGCTGGAGCGCACCGGCGCGCACCGCTCGGTCCTGCCCGCCGTGGGCCTCGACGTGGTCGACCACCCGCTGCTCAGCGCGGTGGCCGACCTGCCCGGCGACGAGGGGCTGCTGTTCACCGGCCGGATCACCCTCGCCACCCACCCCTGGCTGGCCGACCACGCCGTGCTGGGCACGGTGCTGCTGCCCGGGACGGCGCTGGTGGAGCTGGCGTCCTGGACCGGCCGGCAGGCCGGCGCGGCGACCGTCGCCGAGCTGAACCTGGAGGCGCCGCTGGCGATCCCCACCGAGGGAGGGATCGACCTGCGGGTCCGCGTCGGCCCGCCGGACGAGACCGGGCACCGGCCCGTCGCCATCCACACCCGGCGCGACGACGACACCGGACCCGACGGTTCCCGCGCCTGGCAGCGGCACGCCTCCGGCCAGCTCGCCGACACCGTCGACCCGGAGCCCGCGCCGGCCGCCGTGTGGCCGCCCGCCGACGCCGAGCCGATCGCCCTCGACGGGCTCTACGCCCGGCTCGCCGCCCAGGGCTACCACTACGGCCCGGCCTTCCGGGCGCTGCGCGCCGCCTGGCGGTCGGGCCCGGACATCCTCGCCGAGGTCGCCCTGGACGCCGACGCGTCCACCGACACCACGGCCTTCTCGGTGCACCCGGCCCTGATAGACGCGGCGCTGCACGCCATCGGCGCCAGCGCCACGGCGGGCGCCACCGACGCCACGGCCGGCGACCCCGCCGGCGGCGCGTCGGGCGCCGAGGGCGGCCCCGACATCCGCCCGGGCCTGCCGTTCACCTGGTCGGGCGTGACCATCCGGCCCACCCGCGCCCGCGAGCTGCGGATCCGGCTGCGCGCCACCGACGCCTCATCCGTGGCCCTGACCATCACCGACACCGGCGCCACCCCGGTCGCCTCCGTCGACGGTCTGGTCCTGCGGCCCATCTCCGGCGAGCAGCTCAGCGCCGCCCGCCGGTCGGCCAGCCGGTCCCTGCACCGCCTCGACTGGGTCGCGCCCGCCACCGGCCGCGCCGACGGCACGTCCCGGCTCGTCGCCCTCGGCGACGACTGGCCCGGCGCCGACCGGCACCCGGACCTCTCCGCGCTGGTCGCCGAGGTGCGCGCGGGCGCTCCGGTGCCCGACGCGGTGGTGGTGACCTGCGTCGGACCCGCCGCCGACGAGCCGCACCCGGCCCGCCAGGCGCACCGCGTCGCCCACCGCATGCTCGCGCTGGCCCAGCAGTGGCTCGCCGAGGAGTCCCTCACCGCCGCCCGGCTGGTGGTGGTCACCCGCGGCGCGGTCCGGGTCGATCCGGACGAGCGGATCGCCGACGTGCCGGCCGCCACCGCCTGGGGCCTGCTGCGTTCCGCCCAGTCGGAGAACCCCGACCGGATCGTGCTCCTCGACGTCGACGACGACGCCCCGGCCGCCGCGCTGCTGCCGGCGGCCCTGGCCACGGGCGAACCCCAGCTCGCGGTACGCGCCGGCCAGCTCCGGGTGCCCCGGCTGACCCGGCTCGGCCCGCCCCCGGCCGAGGCGTCCGGCCCCGACCTGGCCGCCGGCACCGTCCTGGTGACCGGGGCGACCGGCCTGCTCGGGCGGCTCGTGGCGCGACGGCTCGTGACCCGGCACGACGTACGGCACCTGCTGCTGGTCAGCCGCAGCGGGGCGGACGCCCCGGGCGTCGCCGCGCTGGTCGACGAGCTGGCCGGACTGGGCGCCACCGCCCGGGTGGTCGGCTGCGACGTCACCGACCGCGACGCGCTCGCCCTGCTGGTCGACCAGATCCCCGCCGACCTGCCGCTGACCGGCGTGGTGCACGCGGCCGGGGTGCTCGACGACGGCGTCCTGCCCGCGCTCACCCCGGACCGCTTCGACACCGTGCTGCGCCCCAAGGTCGACGCGGCCTGGCACCTGCACGAGCTGACCGAGAAGCTGGACCTGGCCGCGTTCGTGCTCTTCTCCTCGGCGGCCGGCCTCTTCGGCGGCCCCGGGCAGGCCAACCACGCGGCGGCGAACTGCTTCCTCGACGCCCTCGCCCAGCACCGGCGCGACCGGGGACTCCCGGCGCTCTCGCTGGCCTGGGGGCCGTGGGTCAACGACACCGGCGACGGCCAGACCGGGCACGTCGACGAGGCCCGGATGAACCGGGGCGGCTTCGTCCCGCTCGGCGCCGACGAGGGCATGGACCTGTTCAGCGAGGCGCTGCGCTTCGCCGAGCCGGTGGTCGTACCGGTCAACCTGGACCTCGCCCTGATCGGCCGGCACGGTCCGGCGGCGGTGCCGCCGGTGCTGCGGTCGCTGGTGCGGCCGGCGACGACCGGCGCGGCCCGGGCCGCCGAACGCGATCCGGCCGAGGCGCTGCGGGAGACCCTCGCCGCCACGGCGGAGGCCGACCGCGACCAGGTGCTCTCCGACCTGGTCCGCACCCACGCCGCGGCGGTCCTCGGCTACGCGTCGATCCGCTCGATCGACGTCGAGCGCGGCTTCGTCGAGCTGGGCTTCGACTCGCTGACCGCCGTCGAGTTCCGCAACCGGCTCAACGCGGCCACCGGGCTGCGGCTGCCGTCCACGCTGATCTACGACCGGCCGACCACGGCCGCGCTGGTCGAGTACCTGCGGGGCGCGCTGCTGGCGGAGCGGAGCACCTCCGCGCTGACGGTGCTCGGCGAGCTGAACAAGCTGGAGCACGCCATGCGGGCGGTGGCCTCGGCCGACACCGACCGGGCCGCCGTCGGCGCCCGGCTGCGTGAACTGCTCTCCCTGTGGACCTACACCGAGTCCGGTGCGGACTCCGCCGCCGACGAGGGCGCCAGCCTCGAGTCGGCCTCCGCCGAGGAGATCTTCAGCCTGCTGGACGAAGAGTTCGGCTCGGCCTGATCCGGCATGTCGCACACCTCGAACCCCGATACGGAGTGGCCCGATGCCCACTGAGGCAGAGTTCCTCGACTACCTCCGGCGTGCGACTGCCGACCTGCGCGACGCGCGTCGGCGGGTGCGCGAGGTGGAGGCCAAGGACCGCGAGCCGATGGCCGTCATCGGGATGGCGTGCCGGTTCCCGGGCGGCGTGTCCAGCCCGGCCGAGCTGTGGGACCTCGTCGACCGGGGCGGCGACGGGGTGGGCGACTTCCCGGCCGACCGGGGCTGGGACCTGGAGCGGCTCTTCAACGTCGACCCGGACAACCCGGGCACGTCGACCAGCAGCCAGGGCGGCTTCCTCTACGACGCGCCGCAGTTCGACCCGGGCTTCTTCGGCATCAGCCCCCGCGAGGCCCTGGCGATGGACCCCCACCAGCGGCTGCTGCTGGAGACCTCCTGGGAGGCGTTCGAGCACGCCGGCATCGACCCGCAGCGGCTGCGCGGCAGCCGGACCGGCGTCTTCGCCGGGGTGATGTACCACGACTACGCGTCGCGGGTGCTGGACCTGCCCGACGGCGTCGAGGGCTACATCGGCACCGGCAACTCCGGCAGCGTGGTGTCCGGGCGGGTGGCGTACACCTTCGGGCTCGAGGGCCCGGCGGTCACGGTGGACACGGCCTGCTCGTCGTCGCTGGTCGCCGTGCACCTCGCGACGCAGGCGCTGCGCCAGCGCGACTGCGACTTCGCGCTCGCCGGCGGCGTGACGGTCATGTCCACCCCGGGCACCTTCGCCGACTTCTCCCGCCAGCGGGGCCTGGCATCGGACGGCCGGTGCAAGTCGTTCGCCGCCGCCGCCGACGGCACCGGCTGGTCCGAGGGCGTCGGCGTGCTGCTGTTGCAGCGGCTCTCCGACGCCCGCCGCGACGGCCGGCGCATCCTCGCCGTGGTCCGGGGCAGCGCCGTCAACCAGGACGGCGCCAGCAGCGGGCTCACCGCCCCGAACGGCCCGTCGCAGGAGCGGGTGATCCGGCAGGCCCTCGCGAACGCCCGACTGTCCCCGGCCGACGTCGACGTGGTCGAGGCGCACGGCACCGGCACCACCCTCGGCGATCCCATCGAGGCGCAGGCGCTGCTGGCCACGTACGGGCAGGACCGGGGCGAGGGCGGGCCGCTCTGGCTGGGCTCGGTCAAGTCGAACCTGGGCCACACCCAGGCCGCCGCGGGCGCCGCCGGACTGATCAAGATGATCGAGGCGATCCGGCACCGCACCATGCCCGCCACCCTGCACGTCGACGAGCCGTCCCCGCACATCGACTGGTCCGCCGGGCAGGTGTCGCTGCTGACCGAGGCACGCCCGTGGTCGGGCACCGACCGGCCGCGCCGGGCCGCCGTGTCGTCGTTCGGCATCAGCGGTACGAACGCGCACGTCATCCTGGAGGAGGCGCCCGTCGACGACGCCCCGTCCACGGACGAGGCCCCGCCCGCCGCCGACGCGCCGGTGGCGCTCCCGCTCGCCCCGGTGTTCCTCTCCGCCCGTACGCCCGAGGCGCTCGCCGGGCAGGCCGGCCGCTGGGCCGACCACCTCGCCCGCGTCGACTCCCCGCGCCCGCTGGACGTCGCGGCCTCCTCGGTCAACCGCGCGGGGCTCGAACACCGCGCGGTCGTCCTGGCGGGCGACGCGGACGACCTGCTCGCCGGGCTGCGGGCCCTCGCCGCCGGCGAGCCGACCGGCGCCGTCACCACCGGCGCGTCGGCCCCGCGCGGCCGGGTGGCCTTCCTCTTCTCGGGTCAGGGCGCGCAGCGCGCCGGCATGGGTCGCGAGCTGTACGCGGCCTTCCCGGTCTTCGCCGCCGCCCTCGACGAGGCGTGCGGGCACCTCGACCCGCTGCTGCCGCGCGCGCTGCGCGAGGTGCTGTTCGCCGGGGCGGGCACGCCCGAGGCGGAGCTGCTGGACCAGACGGTCTTCACCCAGGCGGGCCTGTTCGCCGTCGAGGTGGCGCTGTTCCGGCTCGTCGAGTCGTTCGGGGTCGCGCCGGACCTGGTGGCCGGGCACTCCATCGGCGAGATCGCGGCGGCACACGTGGCGGGCGTGCTCTCCCTGGCCGACGCGTGCGCGCTGGTCGCCGCGCGGGGCAGGCTCATGCAGGCCCTGCCGGCGGGCGGCGGCATGCTGGCCGTGGCGGCCGACGAGGCCGCGGTGGCCGCCTCCCTGGCGGGGCTGACCGGCCGGCTGGACGTGGCCGCCGTGAACGGCCCCGCCGCCGTGGTGGTGGCGGGCGACGTCGAGGCCCTCGACGAGGTGCAGCGGGTGTGGTCCGAGCGGGGCGTGCAGACCCGCCGGCTGCGGGTCAGCCACGCCTTCCACAGCGCGCGGATGGACCCGATGCTGGCCGAGTTCGCGGCCGTCGCCGAGGGCCTGACGTTCCGGCCGCCGACGATCCCGGTGGTGTCGAACCTGACCGGTCGCGTCGCCGACGCCGACCAGCTCTGCGACCCGGGCTACTGGGTGCGCCACGTACGCGGCACCGTGCGCTTCGCCGACGCCGTCGACTGCCTGCGCGCCGAGGAGGTCGACACCTACCTCGAGGTGGGGCCGAACGGCGTCCTGACCGCCATGGCGCAGAACTGCCTCGCCGAGCGGGCGGAGGACGACACCGCGCCCCTGCTGGCCCCGGTGTCGCGCCACGACCGGCCCGAGCCGCAGGCCCTCCTGGAGGCCCTCGCGCTGCTGCACGTGCACGGCGTGACCGTCGGGTGGGCCGACCTGCTCGACCGGGCCGGCGGTCGGCACCTGGACCTGCCGACGTACGCCTTCCAGCACCAGCGGTACTGGCTGGAGCCGGCGGGCCGGTGGACGGACGTCTCCGGGGCGGGCCTCGGGGCGGCCGGGCACCCGCTGCTCGGCGCGGCCGTCTCCGTGGCCGGCGAGGACATGGTGGTGCTGACCGGCCGCCTGTCCACGTCGACGCACGCGTGGCTCGCCGACCACTCGGTCTCCGGCGTGGTGATCGTGCCGGGCGCCGCCCTGGTGGAGTTGGCGGTGCGGGCGGGCGACGAGGTGGGCGCGTCGCGGGTGCGGGAGTTGACCGTGGCCGCGCCGCTGGTGCTGCCGTCGGCGGGTGCGGTGCGGGTGCAGGTGCGCGTCGGCGCGGCCGACGAGGCGGGCACCCGGTCGGTGACCGTGCACTCCCAGCCGGAGGAGACCGTCGACCCGGAGTGGGTCCGGCACGCGGAGGGCGTGCTGGAGCCGGCGACGGCCGACGAGCCGGGCGTGGGGGAGTGGCCGCCGGCCGGCGCGGCCGAGGTGGACGTGGCGGGCTGGTACCCGGCGCTGGCCGAGCGCGGCCTGGCGTACGGGCCGGTGTTCCGGGGGCTGCGCCGGGTGTGGACGACCGGCGGCGACGAGGTGTTCGCCGAGGTGGCGTTGCCGGACGAGGTGGCGGGCGACGCGGCGGGCTTCGGGGTGCACCCGGCGCTGCTGGACGCCGCCCTGCACCCGATCGGGCTGCTGCCCGGTGCGGAGGGTTCGGGCGGGCCGCGGGTGCCGTTCGCGTTCGAGGGCGTGCAGGTGCACGCCTCGGGCGCGCGGGTGCTGCGGGTGCGGCTGTCGCGCGCGGGCTCGGCGGTGCGGCTGGTGGCGTGCGACGAGTCGGGTGCGGCCGTGGTGTCGGTGGACTCCCTGGCGCTGCGGGAACTGACCGGGGTGTCGTCGTCCCCGGACGCGTCGGCCCGGTCGCTGTTCGAGGTCGCCTGGCAGGCCCAGGAGGTCACCCCGGCCGGGGACGTCTCCGGGTGGGCGCTGGTGGGCTCGCCCGCCGCCGCCGACCTGCCGGCGTTCGCCGACGTCGAGGCGGTGACCGCGGCGGCCGCCGGGCCGTCGGGCGTGGCGCCGCGCCTGCTGCTGGTGCCGGCGGGCAGCCTGCGCCGACCCGACCACGCCGGGACGGAGACCCTCCCGGTCCACGACGGGGGCGCCGACCTGTTGGCGGACGCCGCCGACAACGACCCCGACGCGGTACGCGCGGCGACCACGGCCGTGCTGGCGACCGTCCGGTCCTGGCTGGCGGCCGGCGTGCTGGCGGAGTCGCGGCTGGTGGTGGTGACTCGGGGCGCGGTGTCGGTGGGTGCTGAGGACCGGGTGTCCGACCTGGGCGGTGCGGCGGTGTGGGGTCTGCTGCGTTCGGCGCAGTCGGAGCATCCGGGTCGTATCGTGTTGGCGGACGTCGACGGGGACGTGGACGCGGGGCTGTTGGGTGTGCTGGCCTCGGTGGCTGACGAGCCGGTGGCGTTCGGTGGTCAGGTCGCGGTGCGTGCGGGTGGGGTGTTCGTGCCGCGTCTGGTGCGCGCGGTGGCCTCGGCGTCGGTGGAGGCGCCGGTTGTGGGTGGCGGTGCGGTGCTGGTGACCGGTGGTACGGGTGCGTTGGGTGCGCTGGTGGCGGAGCGCCTGGTGTCGGTGCACGGGGTGCGGTCGCTGGTGCTGGTGTCGCGGCGTGGCCCGGAGGCTGCGGGCGCGGGTGAGCTGTCGGAGCGGCTGACGGCGCTGGGCGCGTCGGTGCGGATCGCCGCCTGCGACGTGACGGACCGGGACCAGGTCGGTGCGCTGGTCGCCGAGGTCACCGCCGGGGGTCGGCTGGCGGGCGTGGTGCACACCGCTGGTGTCCTCGACGACGGGATCGTGGAGGGGCTGACGGCGGAGCGCCTCGCCGGAGTGTTGGCGCCGAAGGTGTCGGCGGGTTGGTTCCTGCACGAGGCGACGGCGTCGCTGGATCTCGACTTGTTCGTGGTGTTCTCGTCGGTGGCGGGTGTGCTCGGCTCGCCGGGCCAGTCGGCGTACGCGGCGGGCAACGCGTTCCTCGACGGGTTGGCGGTCCACCGGCGGCAGCTCGGGTTGCCGGCCGTCAGCCTCGCGTGGGGCATGTGGGACACCCCCGGCATGGGCGCGTCCCTCGACGAGGCGGACCGGGCGCGATCGACCCGGGGCGGCGTCACCGCGATGAGCGCCGAGACCGGGCTGCGGCTGTTCGACGCCGCCCTGACCGCCGACCGGCCGGCCCTGGTACCGGCCGTGATCGACCTGGCCGCCCTCCGGGCCGCGGCTGGCGCCGGCCTGGTGCCGCCGATGCTCCGCAACCTGGTCGGTACGACCACGACGCGCCGCCAGGCGGGACAGGGCACCACCTGGGCGACCCGCGTCAGCGGCCTCGCCGCCGACGAGGCGCGGGCCCAGATCGACGTGCTGGTACGCGGCCTCGTCGCGCAGGTGCTCGGACACGGCGGCGCGGAGGCCGTGCCGGCCGACCGGGCGTTCCGGGAGCTGGGCTTCGACTCGCTGACCGCCGTCGACCTGCGTAACCGCGTCAACGCGGCCACCGGCCTCCGGCTGCCCTCGACGCTGGTGTTCGACTACCCGACGCCCCAGGCGCTCGCCGCCCACGTGCACGCCGAACTGGCCGGCGCCGCCGCCGGTCCCGCCGCGTCCGGGGCGCGGGCCACGGCCGCATTCGACGAGCCGATCGCCATCGTGGGCATGGCCTGCCGCTATCCGGGAGGCGTCGAGACGCCCGATCAGCTGTGGGCGCTGCTGGCCGGCGGCGGCGAGGGCATCGGGGAGTTCCCCACCGATCGCGGCTGGGACCTGGAGAGCCTGTTCGACCCCGACCCCGACCACCCCGGCACGTCGTACACGCGCCACGGCGGTTTCCTCTACGGCGCCGGCGAGTTCGATCCCGGCTTCTTCGGCATCTCGCCGCGCGAGGCCCTGGCGATGGATCCGCAGCAGCGGCTGCTGCTGGAGGCGTCGTGGGAGTCGTTCGAGTCCGCCGGTCTCGATCCGCAGCGGCTGCGGGGCAGCCGGACGGGCGTCTTCGCCGGCGTGATGTACCACGACTACGCCTCCCAGCTCATGGAGCTGGCCGACGAGGTGGAGGGCTACGTCGGCACCGGCAACTCGGGCAGCGTGCTGTCCGGCCGGGTGGCGTACACGTTCGGCCTGGAAGGCCCGGCCGTCACGGTCGACACCGCCTGTTCCTCCAGCCTCGTGGCGCTGCACCTCGCGGCGCAGGCGTTGCGCTCCGGTGAGTGTGATCTGGCGTTGGCCGGCGGCGTGACGGTGATGGCGACGCCCGGGACGTTCATCGAGTTCTCCCGGCAGCGGGGCCTGTCGCAGGACGGCCGCTGCAAGTCGTTCGCCGCTTCGGCCGACGGCACCGGCTGGTCCGAGGGCGTGGGTGTCCTGCTTGTGCAGCGGCTCTCCGACGCCCAGCGGGAAGGCCGGCGCATCCACGCCGTCCTGCGCGGCACGGCCGTGAACCAGGACGGCGCCTCGAACGGGCTGACCGCCCCGAACGGTCCCTCGCAGCAGCGCGTGATCCACCAGGCCCTCGCGAACGCCCGCCTCACCCCGGCCGACGTGGACGCCGTGGAGGCGCACGGTACGGGCACGACGCTGGGTGACCCGATCGAGGCGCAGGCGTTGCTGGCGACGTACGGGCAGGAGCGTCCGCAGGACCGGCCGCTGTTGTTGGGGTCGGTGAAGTCGAACATCGGGCACACGCAGGCGGCTGCCGGTGTGGCTGGTGTGATCAAGATGGTCATGGCGATGCGCCACGGCCTGGTGCCGGCGACCCTGCACGTGGACGAGGCGTCGCCGCACGTGGACTGGACGGCCGGGGCGGTGGCCCTCGCGACGGAGCCCACTCCGTGGCCGCAGGTGGGTCGGCCGCGTCGGGCGGCGGTGTCGTCGTTCGGGATCTCCGGCACGAACGCGCACGTGATCATCGAGCAGCCGCCCGCCGAGGCGGTCGACGCACGCGCCGCCGACCGCCCGCGCGCCGGCGTCGTACCCCTGGTGCTCTCCGCCGTGGACGCCCCGGCGCTGCGCGACCAGGCGGCCCGGCTGGGCGCGCACCTCGCGGCGCACCCGGAGCTGGAACCGGCCGACGTCGCGCACGCCCTGGCGACCACCCGGGCAGTGTTCGGGCACCGCGCCGTCGTCCTCGGCCGCGACACCGTCGGCCTGACGCGGGCCCTGGAGTCGCTCCGCCTCGGCGAGGCCACCCCCGCCACGGTCACCGGCACCGCGCTGCGCGGCGGCGACCCGGTCCTCGTCTTCCCCGGCCACGGCGACCCGCGGCCCGCCACGGCGGTCGAGCTGCTGGACCGGTCGCCGGAGTTCGCCGCCTCGATCGCCGCCTGCGAGGCGGCCCTCGCACCCCACGTGGACTGGTCGCTCACCGCCGTGCTGCGCGGCGCGGACGGCGTCCCGCCCGCGACGGACCCCCGGGTGACGCACCCCGTCCGGTGGGCCGTGGCGGTCTCGCTGGCCCGCTGGTGGCGCTCGCTCGGCGTCCGGCCCGCCGCCGTGCTCGGGCACGCCCACGGCGAGGTCGCGGCCGCCTGCGTGGCCGGCGCGCTGTCGCTGGCGGACGCGGCGAGGACGATCGCCCTCGGCAGCCGGGCCGAGGCCGACCCCGACGCGCTGACCGGGGTCACCCTCCGGGCGGCCGAGCTGCCGCTGTACTCGGCGGCGACCGGCGGGCGGGTCGACACCGACGGCCTCGACGTCGCCCGCTGGTACCGGGGACTGGCCGACGGCGTCGACGTCGACCCGGTCGTACGCGCCCTGCTCGACGAGGGCCACCAGGTCCTCGTCGAGGCCGCCACCGGGCCTGTGCTCGCCGCCCGGATGCGGGAGACCACGCAGGCCGCCGACGCCGTCGTGGTGGCCGCCGACGACACCGACGCCGGCGGTTGGCCCCGGATGCTGACCGTCCTCGCCGGGCTGCACGTGCACGGCGTGCCCGTGGACTGGACGGCCGTCCTCGGCGCCCGCACCGGCCCGCCGGTGGAGCTGCCCACGTACGCCTTCCAGCGCCAGCGGTACTGGCCGCAGGCGCAGGTCACGACCGGCCCCGCCCTCGCCGGCCAGGACGAGGCGGACCGGCACTTCTGGGAGGCCGTGGAACGCGCCGACCCGCAGGCCTTGGCCGCCGCCATGCGGATCGACGAGACGGCGGCCCGGTCCCTCGACCCCGCGCTGCCGCTGCTCTCCTCGTGGCGCCGACGCCGCCGCGACGAGTCCACGGTGGACTCGTGGCGCTACCGGGTGACCTGGAAGCCGGTGACCGTCGCGCCGGAGGCCACCCTGTCCGGCGCCTGGCTGCTGCTGGTGCCGGCGGACGGCGCCGCGCGCCCCCTGGTCGACGGCGTCGCCCGGGCCCTCACCGAGGGCGGGGCCGAGGTCGTCCGAATCGACGTGCCGGAGACGGACCGGCAGGCGCTGGCCGAGCCGCTGGCGCGCACCGGCGCCGTCGCCGGCGTGCTCTCCCTGCTCGGCCTGGACGACGTCGCGCACCCGACCCACCCGGTGGTGCCGGCGGGCCTCGCCGGCACGTACGCCCTGGTCCAGGCCCTCGGCGACGCCGGGATCACCGCCCCCCTGTGGTGCGCCACCACAGGCGCGGTCTCCACCGGCCGGGCCGACCCGCTCGACCGCCCCCGCCAGGCGATGCTCTGGGGCCTCGGCCGGGTGGTCGCCCTCGAACACCCGGACCGCTGGGGCGGCCTCGTCGACCTGCCCACCGAGCTGGACACCCGGGACCGGGGCCGCCTCGTGGCGGTGCTGGCCGGCGTCGACGCCGAGGACCAGCTGGCGCTGCGACCCTCCGGGGTGTTCGCCCGGCGACTGGTCCGGGCCCGCGCCGAGCGCACCGCGACGGGGGACTGGCGTCCCGCGAGCGGCGCCGTCCTGGTCACCGGCGGCCTCGGGTCGATCGGGGCCCAGGTGGCGCGCTGGCTGGCCCGCGAGGGTGTGGGCGAGCTGGTGCTGACCGGCCGCCAGGGCCCCGCCACGCCCGGCGCCGACGAGCTGGCGGACGAACTGCGCGCCGCCGGCGCCACCGTCACCGTGGCAGCCTGCGACGTCGCCGACCCCGCCGCCGTGCGGGCCCTCGTCGAGCGGCTCGCCGGGCAGGGCACCCGCATCGGGGCCGTGTTCCACACCGCCGGCGTCGCCCACGCCGCACCGGTCGCGGCCACTGACGTGGCCGACCTCGCCGACGCCCTGCGGGCCAAGGTGGCCGGCGCGGTCAACCTCGACGAGGTGTGCGGCGACGAGCTGTCGGCGTTCGTGCTCTTCTCCTCCGGCGCGGGCGTCTGGGGCGGCGGGCACCAGGGCGGCTACGCTGCGGCCAACGCCTTCCTCGACGCGCTCGCCGAGGACCGGCGACGGCGCGGCCGGGCCGCCACCGCCATCGCCTGGGGCGCCTGGGACGGCGGCGGCATGGTCGACGCCGAGGGCGCCGCCGACCAGATGTTCCGCTCGGGCGTGCGGGCCATGCGCCCCGACCTCGCGGTCTCCGTACTGGCCGAGGCGCTGGACCACGGCGACACCACGCTCACCGTGGCGGACATCGCCTGGGACCGGTTCCTCCAGACCTACACGCTGGCCCGCCCCCGGCCGCTGATCGCCGACGTCCCGGAGGTGGCGCGGCTGCTCGCCGCCGGGCAGCGCGACGGCGACGGGCCCGACGCGGCCTCGCCGCTGCGCGGCCGGCTGGCCGGACTCGCCGCACCGGAACGGCGCCGCGTCCTGCTCGACCTCGTCCGGGTCCACGCGGCGGCGGTGCTGCGCCTGTCCTCGCCGCAGGCGCTCGCGGCGGACCGGTCGTTCCGGGAGATCGGCTTCGACTCGCTCAGCGCCGTCGAGATGCGCAACCGGCTCGCCGAGGCGGTGGGGCTGAACCTGCCGGCGACCCTGGTCTTCGACCGCCCGACGCCCGACGCCCTCGCCGAGCACCTGGCGACCCGGCTCACCGGCGACGACACCCCGGCGGCCGAGCCCGTGCGGGCCGCCACCGCGCTGGACGAGCCGATCGCCATCGTCTCGATGAGCTGCCGCTACCCCGGCGGCGTCGCCGGCCCCGAGGACCTGTGGCGACTCGTCGCCGAGGGGCGCGACGGCATCGCGGAGTTCCCGACCGACCGGGGCTGGGACCTGGCGGCCATCTACGACCCCGATCCCGACCGGCCCGGCACCTCGTACGTGCGGGAGGGCGGCTTCCTCACCGACGCCGCCGGCTTCGACGCCGCCCTGTTCGGCATCTCTCCGCGCGAGGCGATGGTGATGGACCCGCAGCAGCGGGTGCTGCTGGAGAGCGCCTGGGAGCTGTTCGAGCGGTCCGGCACCGCGCCGGCCGACATGCGGGAGACCAACACCGGCGTCTTCGTCGGCACCAACGGCCAGGACTACGCGACGCTGCTGATGGCCGCCCGGGTCGAGACCGAGGGCTACCAGGCCACCGGCAACGTCGCCGCCGTCATCAGCGGTCGGCTGGCGTACCACTTCGGGTTGCAGGGCCCCGCCGTCAGCGTCGACACCGCCTGCTCGTCGTCGCTGGTGGCGCTGCACCTGGCCTGCCAGTCCCTGCGGCAGGGCGAGTGCGACGTCGCCGTCGCCGGCGGCGTGACGGTGATGGCCACCCCCGGCCCGTTCCTGGAGTTCGCCCGGCAGCGGGGGCTGGCCCTCGACGGCCGGTGCAAGTCGTTCGCCGGGGCCGCCGACGGCACCGGCTGGGGCGAGGGCGTCGGCCTGGTGATGTTGCAGCGGCTCTCCGACGCCCAGCGCGACGGCCGCCGGATCCTGGCCGTCGTGCGCGGCTCGGCGATGAACCAGGACGGCGCCAGCAACGGGCTGACCGCCCCCAACGGGCCGGCGCAGGAGCGGGTGATCAGCCAGGCGCTGGCCAACGCGCGGCTGACCGCCGCCGACGTGGACGCCGTCGACGGGCACGGCACCGGCACCCGCCTCGGCGACCCCATCGAGGCGCAGGCGCTGCTGGCCACGTACGGGCGGGACCGGCCCGCCGACCGGCCGCTGCTGCTCGGCTCGGTCAAGTCGAACATCGGTCACACCCAGGCCGCCGCCGGCGTCTCCGGCGTGATCAAGATGGTGATGGCGCTCCAGCACGACCTGCTGCCGCCCACCCTGCACGTGGACGAGCCCTCGCCGCACGTGGACTGGTCGGCGGGCGCGGTCGCGCTGCTGACCGAGGCGCAGCCGTGGCCGGAGGCGGACCGGCCGCGCCGGGCCGGCGTGTCGTCGTTCGGGGTCAGCGGCACCAACGTGCACGTCATCCTCGAACAGGCGCCCGCCGCCGCGCCGGCCGACACCGGGACGCCCCGGCGGGCCGACGGACCGCCGGTGCTGCCCTGGGTCGTCTCGGCCGACGCCGCCGGCAGCCTGCGGGCCCAGGCGGCCCGGCTGGCCGACTGGCTGCCGGGCACCGCGACGCCCGCCGCCGACGTGGCCCGGGGACTGGCCACCGGACGCTCCCCGCTGCGGCACCGCGCGGTGCTGCTCGCCGCGGACGCCGACGCCGCCCTCGCCGGCCTGCGGGCACTCGCCGCCGGCGAGGAGCACCCCGGACTCACCCGGGGCGTCGCCGAGCCCGGCGGCGCGCTGGCGGCGCTCTTCTCCGGCCAGGGCGCCCAGCACGCCGGGATGGGCCGTCGCCTGTACGAGACGTTCCCGGTCTTCGCCGCGACGGTCGACGAGGCGTGCCAGCACCTGGACGCGTACCTGCCGCAGCCGCTGCGCACGGTGCTCTTCGCCGAGCCCGGCACCGCCGAGGCCGACCTGCTCGACCAGACGGCCTTCACCCAGGCCGGGCTCTTCGCCGTCGAGGTGGCGCTGTTCCGGCTGCTCGAACACTGGGGGATCCGGCCCGACTTCGTGGCCGGGCACTCCGTCGGGGAGATCAGCGCGGCCCACGTGGCCGGGGTGCTCGACCTGCCCGACGCCTGCGCGCTCGTCGGCAACCGGGGCCGGCTGATGCAGGCCCTGCCCGCCGGCGGCGGGATGCTCGCCGTCGCCGCGCCCGAGGTCGACGTGCTGCGGGCGCTGGACGGCACGTCGGGACAGGTCGCCGTCGCCGCCGTGAACGGGCCGGCCGCCGTCGTCGTCGCCGGGGCGCAGGACGCGTTGACCGAGCTGGCGGACCACTTCGCCGGCCTCGGCGTGCGTACGAAGCGGCTGCGGGTCAGCCACGCCTTCCACAGCCCGCTGATGGAGCCGATGCTCGCCGACTTCGCGGCCGTGGCGGCGAGCCTGTCGTACGCCCCGCCGACGGTGCCGCTGGTGTCGAACCTGACCGGCGCGGTCATCGACGCCGAGCAGCTCTGCACCCCCGACTACTGGGTCCGGCACGTCCGCGAGGCGGTCCGCTTCGCCGACACCGTCACCCACCTGCACGCCCACGGGGTGACCCGGTTCCTGGAGATCGGGCCGGACACCGTGCTGACCGCCCTGACCGCCGACGCGCTGCCGGCGGACGCTCCGGTCATGGTGACCGGCGTGCAGCGGCCCGGCCAGGACGAGGTGGCCACCCTGCTCGGCGCGGTGGCCCGACTGCACTGCCACGGCGTGGCCGTCCGCTGGTCGCGGCTGCTGCCCGGCGCCGGTCCCGTGGACCTGCCCACGTACGCGTTCGACCACCAGCGGTTCTGGCCGACCCTCGACGCGGCGCCGGCGCACACCCCCGCCGCCGCGCCCGACGACGTCGACTCGGCGTTCTGGCGGGCCGTGGCGTCGGGCGACGGCGACGCGCTCGCCGGCCGGCTCGGCCTCGACGCGGACCGGCCGCTGCGCGAACTGCTGCCGGACCTGGACCGGTGGCGGCGCCAGCAGCAGGAGGACACCCTCGCCGGCGGCTGGCGCTACCGGGTCACCTGGCGCCCGCAGGCCCTCGCCCCGGGTGCCGTCGACGGCACGTGGACCCTGGTCCACAGCGGCACGGACCAGCCGGTCGTCGACCGGCTCGCCGAGCTCGTCACCGCCCGGGGCGGCACCGTGCGGCAGCTCGCCGTCGACCCGGCCACGACCGACCGCACGGCGCTCGCCGCGCAGCTGGCCGGCGCCGCGCCGACCCGGATCGTGTCGCTGCTCGCCCTCGACGAGCGACCGCAGCCCGACCGGCCCGCCGTGCCGCTGGGCCTGACCGCGAACCTCGCCCTGGTGCAGGCGGTCACGGACGCCCTGCCCCCGGTGCCACTCTGGCTGCTCACCCGGCAGGCCGTCGCCACCGCCGACGGCGACCCCGTCGTCCGCCCCGCCCAGGCCACCACGTGGGGCCTCGGCCTGGTGACCGCGCTGGAACACCCCCGGCACTGGGGTGGCCTGCTGGACCTGCCCGAGACCCTGACCCCGGCCGCCGCCGAGCACGTCCTGGCGGCGCTCACCGCCGCCGGGCACGAGGACCAGCTCGCGGTGCGCGACTCCGGGACGTACCTGCGCCGGCTGACCCGCGCGCCCCGCGCCGAGGCGGCGGCCGACTGGCAGGCGCCGGGCACCGTCCTGGTCACCGGCGGCACGGGCGCCGTCGGCCGGTACGCCGCCGCCTGGTTCGCCCGGCACGGCGCGCGGCGACTGCTGCTGGTCAGCCGGCGCGGCGCGGCGGCCCCCGGCGCGGACGAGGCGGTGGCGGAACTGGCCGCCCTCGGCGCCGAGGCCCGGGTGCTGGCCTGCGACCTGGCCGACCGGGACGCGGTCGCCGAGCTGGTCCGTGGCCTGCGCACCGACGGCGAGACCGTGCACGCGGTGGTGCACGCCGCCGGGGTGGGCCGGCTCAACCCGGTCGCCGCGGTGACCGGGGCGGAACTCGCCGACGTCGTCTCCGGCAAGATCGCCGGCGCCCGGCACCTCGACGAGTTCCTCGACCCGGAGCCGCTCGACCTGGTCGTGCACTTCTCCTCCATCGCGGCCGTCTGGGGCGTCGGCGACCACGGCGCGTACGCCGCCGGCAACGCCTTCCTGGACGCCTGGGCGCAGTCCCGGCCGGCCGGGGGTCCCCGGCACCTCTCGGTGAACTGGGGGCCGTGGGCCGGCGGCGGCATGGTGACCGACGCGCACGCGGCGGCCATGAGCCGGCGCGGGGTGTCCCTGCTGGACCGGGAACCGGCGATGGCCGCCCTGCGCGCCGGCCTCGACGGCGACGACACCGCCCTCACCGTCGCCGACATCGACTGGGACCGCTTCGCGCCGGTGTTCGCCTCCGCCCGGCCCCGGCCGCTGATCAGCGAGATCGCCGAGGTGGCCGCCCAGGCCGCGGCGGCGCGGGCCGACGCCGAGGACGGCGACCAGGTCGCCGGCGAACTGCGCAAGCGGCTCGGCGAGCTGTCGCAGGCCGAACAGGCACGGCTGCTGGTGGACCTCATCCGCACCGCCGCCGGCGAGGTCATCGGCCACGACAGCCCGTACGCCGTCGAGGCCGGCCGGCCCTTCCGGGACCTCGGCTTCGACTCGCTCACCGCCGTGGAGCTGCGGGGCCGGCTGGCCCGCTCGACGGGGCTGAGCCTGCCCAGCTCGGTGGTGTTCGACTACCCGACGCCGCAGGCGCTGGCCGAGCACCTGCGGGCCGAACTGCTCAGCGAGGCCTCGGTGGAGGCCCTGCCGACGCTGGCGGAGCTGGACCAGTTGGAGAGCGCCCTCGCGCTGCGCGACCCGGACGACATCGGCCGGGTGCGGATCACGATGCGGCTGCACAGCCTGCTCGAACGGCTCGGCACCGCCGAGGAACGCCGGGAGGAGACCGCCGAGGTCGCCGACCGGCTGCGGGTGGCCAGCAACCAGGAGCTGTTCGACCTCATCGACCAGGACCTCGGGCTCTCCTGAGCCGCCCGGGGACCTGTGGTGTCACGAGAAAGCGAGATGTCATGGCGGACGAAGAGCGGCTGCGCGAATACCTGACGCGGGTCGTCGCCGAACTTCAGCAGACCCGCCAACGGCTGCGCGAGGTCACCGCCGAGGAGTCCGAGCCGGTGGCGATCGTGGCGATGAGCTGCCGCTACCCGGGCGGCATCAGCTCGCCCGAACAGCTGTGGGAGTTCGTCTCGTCCGGCGGGGACGCCATCGGCGACTTCCCCACCGACCGGGGCTGGGACCTGGAGCGGCTCTACCACGCCGACCCGGACAACGCCGGCACCTCGTACACCACCTCCGGCGGGTTCCTGCACGACGCGGGGCGCTTCGACGCCGCCCTGTTCGGCATCTCGCCGCGCGAGGCGGTCGCCATGGACCCGCAGCAGCGGCTGCTGCTGGAGACCACCTGGGAGCTGTTCGAGCGGGCCGGCATCGCCCCGCTGTCGCTGCGCGGCAGCCGCTCCGGCGTCTTCGTCGGCACCTCCGGGCAGGACTACGCCGCCGTGCTGCACCGGGCCCCCGGCGTCGAGGGGTACGTACTGACCGGCACCGCCGCCAGCGTGGTCTCCGGCCGGCTGGCGTACACGTTCGGGCTCGAAGGCCCGTCGGTCACCGTGGACACCGCCTGCTCGTCGGCGTCGGTCGCCATCCACCTCGCCTGCCAGGCGCTGCGTCAGCGGGAGTGCGGCCTCGCCCTGGCCGGCGGCGCGACCGTGCTGGCCACCCCCGGCCCGTTCGTCGAGTTCTCCCGGCAGCGCGGCCTCGCCGCCGACGGCCGGTGCAAGTCCTTCGCCGCGTCCGCCGACGGCACCGGCTGGTCCGAGGGCGTCGGCATGCTGCTGCTGGAACGGCTCAGCGACGCCCGCCGCAACGGCCACCCGGTGCTCGGCATCATCCGCAGCTCGGCGGTCAACTCCGACGGCGCGTCCAACGGCCTGACCGCCCCCAACGGCCCGTCCCAGCAGCGGGTCATCCGGCAGGCCCTGGCCGGCGCGAAGCTCACCCCCGACCTGGTCGACGTGGTCGAGGCGCACGGCACCGGCACCACCCTCGGCGACCCGATCGAGGCCCAGGCCCTGCTCGCCACGTACGGCCGGGAGCGCGGCGACGCCGCGCCGCTGCTGCTCGGCTCCATCAAGTCCAACATCGGCCACACCCAGGCCGCCGCCGGCATCGCCGGGGTGATCAAGATGGTGGAGGCGATGCGGCACGGCATCGTGCCGGCCACCCTGCACGTCGACGAGCCCACCCCGCACGTGGACTGGGCCACCGGCGCGGTCACCCTGGTCACCGAGGCCACGCCGTGGCCCGCCGTGGACCGGCCGCGCCGCGCCGCCGTCTCCTCCTTCGGCATGAGCGGCACCAACACCCACCTCATCCTCGAACAGCCCGAGCCGGCCCGCGCCGAGGCCGACCGGCCGGAGCCGCCCGCGCCCGCGCCGGTGCTGCTCACCGGCCGCACCCGCGCCGCGCTGCGCCACCAGGCCGAGCGCTGGTCGCGGTACGTCGCCGACGACCCGGACGCGCGCCCGGCCGACGTCGCCTGGACCTCGGTGGTCTCCCGCTCGCCCCTGGAACACCGGGCGGTCGTCCTCGCCGACGACCGCGACGGCCTGCTCGCCGCCCTGCACGCCCTCGCCGACGACCGGCCCGCCCCCGGCCTGGTCACCGGTGCCGCCGCCGAACGCGGCGGGGTCGCGTTCCTCTTCTCCGGCCAGGGCGCCCAGCGCGCCGGCGCCGGCCGGGAGCTGTACGAGACGTACCCCGTCTTCGCGGAGGCGCTCGACGAGGTCTGCGCCCACCTCGACCACCGGCTGCCCCGGCCGCTGAAGCCGCTGCTGCACGCCGAGCCCGGCACCGACGAGGCGGCGCTGCTCGACCAGACCGTCTTCACCCAGGCCGCGCTCTTCGCCGTCGAGGTGGCGCTGCACCGGCTGCTCGGCTCCTGGGGGCTGGCCCCGGACATGGTCGCCGGGCACTCCGTCGGCGAGCTGACCGCCGCCCACGTCGCCGGCGTGCTCACCCTCGACGACGCCTGCGCCCTCGTCGCCGCCCGGGGCCGGCTCATGCAGGCCCTGCCCGCCGGCGGCGCGATGCTCGCCGTCGCCGCCGACGAGGCCCGGGTCGCCGAGTCGATCGCCGCGCTGACC
This sequence comes from Micromonospora sp. DT46, assembly GCF_049841735.1. Taxonomy (NCBI): domain Bacteria; kingdom Bacillati; phylum Actinomycetota; class Actinomycetes; order Micromonosporales; family Micromonosporaceae; genus Micromonospora; species Micromonospora sp. DT46. Next base: position 86,613 of record NZ_JBNCKW010000003.1, read on the forward strand.
GACCGGGTCGCCGTCGCGGCCGTCAACGCCCCCGGCGCCGTCGTCGTCTCCGGCGACGGCGCGGCCATCGACGAGCTGGCCGACCTCTGGACCGGCCGGGGGGTGAAGGTGCGGCGGCTGCGGGTCAGCCACGCCTTCCACAGCCCGCTGATGGAGCCGATGCTCGCCGAGTTCGCCGCCGTCGCCGCCGGCCTCGACCTGCGCGCCCCCACCCTGCCGGTGGTGTCCAACCTGACCGGCGAGCTGGCCGACCCGGCGCAGCTCACCGACCCGAACTACTGGGTGCGCCACGTCCGGGAGGCGGTCCGCTTCGCCGACGGCGTACGCACCCTGCGCGCCCACGGCGTCGGCACCTTCGTGGAGGTCGGCCCCGACGCCGTCCTCACCGCCGGCATCCAGGAGACCCTCGCCGAGGCCGAAGCCGGCGACGCCGCCCCCGCCGTGGTGGTGCCGGTGCTGCGCCGGGACCGCCCGGACCGTCGCGCCCTGCTCGCCGCCCTCGCCCAGCTCCACGTCGCCGGCACCCCGGTGCGCTGGGCGGATCTGCTCGCCGACCGGCCCGGCCGGCTCGTCGGCCTGCCCACCTACCCGTTCGAGCGGCAGCACTACTGGGTGCCGGCCGAGGCGCCCGCCGACGAGGCCACCGCCGGCGGAGCCGGCGCGCTCGACCGGCGGTTCTGGGCAGCCGTCGAACGCGCCGACCTCGACGCGCTGCGCGACACCCTCGCCGTCACCGACACCGCCGCCGCCGAGTCGCTGCGTACCCTGCTGCCCGTCCTCGCCGACTGGCGGCGGCAGCGGCAGGAACACTCGGTGCTCGACGGCTGGCGGTACCGGGCCGACTGGCAGGTGACCGGAGAACCCGCCCCCGCCCGGCTGGCCGGCACCTGGCTGCTGGCGCTGCCCGCCGGCGGCGCCGACGACCCGGCGGTGCAGACCGTCCGGGCCGCGCTGACCGGCGCCGGCGCCGACGTGCTGCCGCTGACCGTGGAGCCGGACGCCGACCGGGCCGGCCTCGCGGCGTCCCTCGCCGGCACCGACCCCGCCGGCGTCGTCTCCCTGCTCGCCGCCGAGCCGCCCGCCGCCGACAGCACCGCCCTGCCCGGCCTGGCGGCCACCCTCGCGCTCGTGCAGGCGCTCGGCGACGCCGACCTGGCCGCGCCGCTGTGGCTGGTCACCCGGGGCGCGGTCGCCGCCGCCTCGTACGACCGGCTCACCGACCCGGCGCAGGCCGCCGTCTGGGGCCTCGGCCGGGTGGTCGGCGTCGAGGCCCCGCACCGCTGGGGCGGCCTGGTCGACCTGCCGCCGGAGCCCGACGACCGGGCCGCCACCCGGCTCGCCGCGATCCTCACGGGATCGACCGGCGAGGACCAGCTCGCGGTACGCGGCCCCGGCGTCTTCGCCCGCCGCCTCGTGCGCGCCGCCCTCGGCGACCGCCCGCCGGCGCGCCGGTTCACGCCCACCGGCACCGCCCTGATCACCGGCGGCACCGGCGGACTCGGCGCCCGCGCCGCCCGCTGGCTCGCCGCCGCCGGAGCCGAGCGCGTCGTGCTGGTCAGCCGGCGCGGACCCGACGCCCCCGGCGCCGCCGAGCTGGAGGCCGAGCTGACCGGCCTCGGGGCCCGGGTCACCGTCGCCGCCTGCGACATCGCCGACCGGGCCGCCCTTGCCGACCTGCTCGACCGGGTCGAGGCCGAGGGCCCGCCCGTGCGCACCGTCCTGCACACCGCCGGCATCGCGCAGGCCACCCCGCTGGCGGAGGTCACCCCCGCCGAGCTGGCCGAGGTGACCGTCGGCAAGACCGCCGGCGCCGCCCACCTCGCCGACCTCCTCGCCGACCGGGAACTGGACGCCTTCGTCGTCTACTCGTCCATCGCCGCCACCTGGGGCAGCGGCGGGCAGGCCGGGTACGCGGCAGGCAACGCCTACCTCGACGCGCTGGTGCAGCGGCGGCGGGCCGAGGGCCGGGCCGGCACCGCCATCGCCTGGGGACCGTGGTCCGACGGCGGCATGCACGCGGCGGACGCCGAGCGCAACCTGCGCCGCCGGGGCCTGCCCGCCATGGACCCGACCGTCGCCATGGGCGCGTTGCAACAGGCCCTCGACCACGACGACGTCACCGTGACGGTGGCCGACGTGGACTGGGCCCGGTTCGCCCCCGCGTACGCCTCCGCCCGCCGCCGGCCACTGCTGGAGGGCGTACCGGAGGCGCGGGCCGCCCTCGACGGCGGCGTCGCGGTCGACGACGGCGACGAGGGCCCGGCGGCGACCCTGCGCCGGCGGCTCGCCGGGCTGGCCCCGGCCCGCCGCGAGGAGGCCGTCGCCGACCTGGTCCGGGAACTCGCCGCCGACGTGCTCGGCCACGACGGCGGGGCGGCGGCCATCCCGGCGACCACCGCGTTCCGGGACCTCGGCTTCGACTCGCTGACCGCGGTGGAGCTGCGCAACCGGCTCGTCGCCGCCACCGGGCAGGCGCTGCCCACCACCCTGGTCTTCGACCACCCCACCCCGGTCGTGCTGGCCCGGCTCCTGCTCACCGGCCTCTTCGGCGCCGACGCCGACGCCGGGCCGGCCCCCGTCGCCGCCCCGGCCGCCGTCGACGACGACGAACCGGTGGCCATCGTCGCCATGGCCTGCCGCTACCCCGGGGGCGTCGACGACCCCGAGCGGCTGTGGCGCCTCGTCGCGGACGGCGTGGACGCCATCGGCGACTTCCCGACCAACCGGGGCTGGGACCTCGACCGGCTCTACGACCCCGACCCGGCCAACCCCGGCACCACCTACACCGACAAGGGCGGCTTCCTCGACGGGGCGGCGGAGTTCGACCCGGGCTTCTTCGGGATCTCGCCGCGCGAGGCGGCGGCGATGGACCCGCAGCAGCGGTTGCTGCTGGAGGTCTCGTGGGAGGCGGTCGAGCGGGCAGGGGTTGAGCCTGGGGTCCTACGGGGTTCGCGAACAGGGGTGTTCGTGGGCACGAATGGTCAGGACTATGGGGCCCTGCTCATGGCTGCGGGGGAGCAGGCCGAAGGGTTCGGGGCCACGGGCAACGCCGCCAGTGTGGTGTCGGGTCGGGTGGCGTACGCGTTGGGGTTGGAGGGGCCGGCGGTGTCGGTGGACACGGCGTGTTCGTCGTCGTTGGTGGCGTTGCACCTGGCGGTGCAGTCGCTGCGGCGCGGCGAGTGCGACATGGCCCTCGCCGGCGGCGTCACGGTCATGGCCACCCCCGGCACCTTCTTCGAGTTCTCCCGGCAGCGTGGGCTGGCCGCCGACGGCCGGTGCAAGGCGTTCGCGGCGGCTGCGGACGGCACCGGCTGGGGCGAGGGCGTCGGCATGCTGCTGGTCGAGCGGCTGTCGGACGCCCGGCGCAACGGCCACCGCGTCCTGGCGATCGTGCGGGGCAGTGCCGTCAACCAGGACGGTGCCTCCAACGGGTTGACGGCGCCGAACGGCCCGTCGCAGCAGCGGGTGATCCGGCAGGCCCTCGCGGGTGCCCGGCTGGGCACCGCCGACGTGGACGTGGTCGAGGCGCACGGCACGGGCACGACGCTCGGCGACCCGATCGAGGCGCAGGCGCTGCTGGCCACGTACGGGCAGGGCCGCGAGGGGCACGAGCCGCTGCTGCTCGGCTCGATCAAGTCGAACCTCGGCCACACCCAGGCCGCCTCGGGCGTGGCGGGTGTGATCAAGATGGTGCTGGCGATGCGCGAGGGCGTGGTCCCCGCGACGCTGCACGTGGACGAGCCGTCCCCGCACATCGACTGGAACTCCGGCGCCGTCGAGTTGGCGATCGAGTCGCGGCCGTGGCCGGCGGTGGAGCGGCCGCGCCGGGCGGCGGTGTCGTCGTTCGGCATGTCCGGCACGAACGCCCACGTGATCATCGAGCAGGCCGACGAGCCGCAGGCCGTCGCCCCCGCCGTGGCCGGCCCCGGACTGGTGGCGTCGGGCGTCGTGGCGTGGCCGGTGTCGGCGCGGTCGAAGGCCGCACTGGCGGGCCAGGCGGCCCGCCTGGCGCAGTACGTGCGTGAGCGCGGCGAGGTCGATGCGGCGGCGGTGGGCTGGTCCCTCGCCGCCACCCGGTCGGTGTTCGACCAGCGGGCCGCCGTCGTCGGGTCGAGCCTGGAGGAGCTGCTGGCGGGGCTGGACGCGCTGGTGTCGGGGGCGCCGGCTGGCAACGTCGTCGCTGGCGCCGCCACGCCCCACGGGGCGGGTCCGGTGTTCGTGTTCCCGGGTCAGGGTGCGCAGTCGGCGCGGATGGCGGCCGGTCTGGTGGGTCGTACGCCGGTGTTCGATGCGCGGCTGGCGGAGTGTCAGCGGGCCCTTGCGCCGTACCTGGACGTGGACCTCGTGTCGGTGCTCACCGATGAGGACGAGTCGTGGTTGGCGCGGGTCGAGGTCGTGCAGCCGGTGCTGTGGGCTGTCGGCATGGCGCTCGCCGCCGTGTGGCAGCACGCCGGGGTCACCCCGGCGGCGGTGGTCGGTCACTCGCAGGGCGAGATCGGCGCGGCCTGCGTGGCCGGGATCCTGTCCCTGGAGGACGCGGCGAAGGCCGTGGCGCTGCGGTCGCGGGCGCTGACCGTGCTGCGGGGCACCGGCACCATGGCCTCGGTCGACCTCTCCGCCGAGGCGGTCGCCGAGCGGCTCGGGGAGTTCCCCGGCGTGGGTGTCGCGGCGGTGAACGGCCCGTCCACGGTCGTGGTGTCGGGTCCGCCGCAGCCGGTTGCCGACCTGGTCGAGTCCTGCCAGGCCGAAGGTGTGCGCGCCCGGTTGATCCCCGTGGACTACGCGTCGCACTCGGCCGCCGTGCAGGAGGTGGCCGAGCGGTTGCGCGCCGACCTGGCCGACGTGACCCCGCAGCCGGGCCACACCCGGCTGGTGTCGACGCTGACGGGGGACTGGGTCGACCCGACGTCGATGACCGCGGACTACTGGTACGACAACCTGCGGCAGACCGTCCAGTTCGACGCCGCCGTGCGGGTGGCCGTCGCCGCCGGGCACACCACGTTCGTCGAGATCTCCCCGCATCCGGTGCTGACGATGCCGGTCACGGCGATCCTCGATGACGCTGGCGCGAGCGGGCACACGCTGGGCAGCCTGCGTCGGGGTGACGACGACGCGACGCGGCTGCTGACGAACCTCGCCACCGCGCACACGATTGGCCTGCCCGTCGACCTGACGGCCGTGCTGGCCCGCACCGACGCCGTCGCGCTGCCCACGTACGCCTTCGCGCACGGACGCTTCTGGCTGGACGCCCCCGCGCACCGGGTACGCGACGTCGGCTCCGCCGGCCTCCAGGACACCGACCACCCGCTGCTCAGCGCGGCCGTACCCGTCGCCGACGACCAGACGGTGGTGCTGACCGGGCGGCTGTCGGTGCGTACCCACCCGTGGCTCGCCGACCACGCCGTCGGCGGGGCGGTCATCGTCCCCGGCACCGGCGTGGTCGACATGGTGGTCCGGGCCGGCGACGAGGTCGACGCCGGCCAGGTGGGCGACCTGACGCTGATCAACCCGCTGGTGCTCCCGCCGGCCGGCGCGGTGCAGGTGCAGGTACGCGTGGGCCCGCCCGGCGACGCCGGCGAGCGGAGCGTCACCGTGCACTCCCGCCCCGGGGAGGACGCCGACGCCGAGTGGACCCGGCACGCCGAGGGCCTGCTGCTGCCGCACCTGCCCGCCCCGATCGCCGTACCGGGGCAGTGGCCGCCGGCCGACGCCGTCGAGGTCGACGCCGACCTGGACGCCTGGTACGCGCAGATGGCCGAGGGCGGCCTCGGCTACGGCCCCGCCTTCCGTGGCCTGCGCCGGGTGTGGCGCGGCGACGGCGAGGTCTACGCCGAGGTGGCCCTGCCCGAGGAGGCGACCGCCGACGCGTCCCGCTTCGGCCTGCACCCGGCCCTGTTCGACGCGGCCCTCCAGGCCAGCGGGGTCACCGCCCTGCTCGGCGACGCGGCGGACACCTCCGGGGCGGGCTGGATGCCGTTCGCCTTCCGCTCGGTCGCCCTGCACGCCCACGGCGCCACCCGGCTGCGGGCGCGGCTGCGGTCGCTCGGCCCGGACACCGTCGCGGTCACCCTCGCCGACACCGCCGGCCAGCCGGTCGCCACCGTCGAGTCGCTGACGTTCCGCCCGGTCGCCGCGGGCCGGTCCGACGAGGCCGCCGCCCTGCGCCGCACCTCGGTGTTCCACCTGGACTGGACGCCGCTGACGGGCACCGACGCGGCGGCCGGGGAGGCCCGTTGGGCGCTGCTCGGCGACGACACCCTCGGCCTCGCCGGGGCGCTCGCCACCGCCGGGCACCCGGTGCGGACCCACGCCGACCTGGCAACGCTGGTCGCGGCGGTCGAGGAGTCCGGGGACGTACCCGATGTGGTGCTGGATCTGCGCTCCGGCGCGGAGACGGACCCGCAGCGGGCCGGCGCGGCCGCGCACGACGCGGCCCGCGACGCGCTCGCGCTGGTGCAGCAGTGGTTGGGCGAGCCCCGGCTGGAGCGGTCCCGGCTGGTGCTGCACACCCGGGGCGCGGTCGGCGCGGCCCCGGGCGAGGCCCCCCGCGACCTGGCCCGGGCGAGCCTGTGGGGGTTGGTGCGCTCCGCGCAGTCCGAGCACCCCGGCCGGTTCACGCTGCTCGACACCGACGATGCCGCCGCCTCCCTGGCGGCCGTCCCGGCGGCCGTCGCCTCCGGCGAGCCGCAGCTCGCGCTGCGCGACGGCGTGCCGCTGGTGCCCCGGCTGGCCCGGGCCCGCGACGCCGGGGTGCTGCCGCTGCCCGCCGACGAGGTGCCGTGGCGCCTCGACGTCACCGAGAAGGGCACGCTGGAGAACCTGGCCCTGCTGCCCGGCCCCGAGGTTTCCGGGGAACTGCCGGCGGGCCACGTCCTGGTGGGGATGCGCGCCTCCGGGCTGAACTTCCGCGACGTGGTGCTGGCCCTCGGCATGGTCCCCGACCAGGAGGTGCTGGGCAACGAGGGCGCCGGCGTGGTGCTCGGCGTCGGACCGGGCGTCACCGACCTCGCCCCTGGCGACCGGGTGATGGGCATCTTCTCCGGCTCGTTCTCCTCGGCGGCGGTCACCGACCGCCGGCTGCTCACCCGCATCCCCGACGGCTGGTCCTACACCGACGCCGCCGCCGTGCCCGTGGTCTTCCTGACCGCCTGGTACGGCCTGGTGGAGCTGGCCCGGCTGCGCGCCGGGGAGTCCGTGCTCGTCCACGCGGCGGCCGGCGGCGTCGGCATGGCCGCCGTGCAGATCGCCCGCCACCTCGGCGCGGAGGTCTACGGCACGGCCAGCCCCGGCAAGTGGCCGGCGCTGCGCGCCACCGGCTTCGACGACGCGCACCTCGCCTCCTCCCGCAGCCTCGACTTCGCCGGGGAGTTCCGCGACCGCACCGGCGGGCGGGGCGTCGACGTGGTGCTCAACGCGCTCAGCGGCGAGTACGTCGACGCGTCACTGCGGCTGCTCGCCGACGGCGGCCGGTTCGTCGAGATGGGCAAGACCGACAAGCGGGACCCGCAGCGGGTCGCCGCCGACCACCCGGGGGTCAGCTACCAGGTCTTCGACCTCATCGAGGCCGGCCCGGCGAAGATCGGCGCGATGCTGGCCGAGCTGATGGCGCTCTTCGCCGCCGGTGCGCTGCGGCCCCTGCCCCGGCGCACCTGGGACGTCCGGCGTGCCCCCGAGGCGTTCCGCTTCCTCAGCCAGGCCCGGCACGTCGGCAAGCTCGCCCTGAGCGTCCCGCAGGCGCCCCGGCTCGACGGCACGGTCCTGGTCTCCGGGGCGACCGGCACCCTCGGGGCGCTGCTCTGCCGGCACCTGGTCACCGCGCACGACGCCCGGCAACTGCTCCTGGTCAGCCGGCGCGGCCCGGACGCCGAGGGCGCCGACGAGCTGCTCGCCGACCTCAAGGCGCTCGGCGCGGACGTGTCGATCGTCGCCGCCGACCTGGCCGACCCGGACGCCGTGGCGGACGTGCTCTCCATGGTGGACCGGCGGCACCCGCTGCGCGCCGTCGTGCACGCCGCCGGCGTCCTCGACGACGCCACCGTCGAGTCGCTCACCCCGGACCGCCTCGACGCGGTGCTGCGGCCCAAGGTCGACGTGGCCTGGAACCTGCACCGGGCGACCCTCGGCCACGAGCTGAGCGCGTTCGTGCTCTTCTCCGCCGCCGCCGGCGTGTTCGGCGGCCCCGGCCAGGGCAACTACGCCGCCGGCAACGCGTTCCTCGACGCCCTCGCCGAGCACCGGCGGGCCCTCGGCCTGCCGGCGGTCGCGCTGGCCTGGGGCCGCTGGGCGCAGGCCAGCGGCATGACCGGGCACCTCGACTCGGCCGACATCCGCCGGCTCGACCGGGGCGGCATGGCGGCGCTGTCCAACGAGGAGGGCCTCGCCCTGTTCGACGCGGCCTGGCGCTCCGAGCGGGCGACGCTGATGCCCGCGAAGATCATCACTGGGGTGGCCGCGCCCGGTGCGCCCGTGCACCCGCTGCTGGCGAACCTGGTCCGCGCCGCCGGCCGCCGGGCTGCGGCCGGTGAGGCCGCCGACGGACAGGCGTACGCCGAGACGCTGCGCGCCCTGCCCGCCGACAAGCGCGTACGCGCCCTGCGCGACCTGGTGCTGGCGCACGTGGCGGTCGTCCTCGGCCACGGCGACCCGGCCGGCATCGAGCCGACCCGGGCGTTCCGGGAACTCGGCTTCGACTCGCTCACCGCCGTCGAGCTGCGCAACCGGCTCGGCGCGGCCACCGGGCTGCGGCTGCCGGCGACGCTGGTCTTCGACAACCCGACGCCCGAGGCGCTCGCCACCCACCTGGCCGGTCAGTTCGCCCCGGCGGGCGAGGCGTCGACGGCCGGCCGGGAACTGGACCGGCTGGAGGCGACGCTCGTCGGGCTCGACCCGACCGACGACGAGTTCCGCCGGATCACCGACCGGCTGCACGGCCTGCTGGGCCGGCTGACCGAGCGACAGGCGGACGCGGACGGCGACGACGACCTGGAGTCGGCCACCGCCGAGAACATCTTCGACCTGATCGACCGCGAGCTGGAGACGTCGTGACCACCAGCCGCAACGACATCAGCCGCAACGACATCGGCATGCCGAGTGAGGTAGGTCCACGGTGAGCAACGAGGACGAGAAGTACGTCGAGTACCTGAAGCGTACGACCTCGGAGCTGCGGCGTACCCGGCGGCGGCTGCGCGAGCTGGAGACCCGGGACTCCGAGCCCATCGCCATCGTCGCGATGAGCTGCCGCTACCCGGGCGGGGTCGACAGTCCCGAGGCGCTGTGGCAGCTCGTGCACGACGGCGGCGACGGGATCGGGCCGTTCCCCGCCGACCGGGGCTGGGACCTGGAGAACCTCTTCCACCCCGACCCCGACCACCCGGGCACCAGCTACGTGCGCGAGGGCGGCTTCGTCTACGCCGCCGCCGACTTCGACGCCGACCTGTTCGGCATCTCGCCCCGCGAGGCAGTCGCCATGGACCCGCAGCAGCGGCTGCTGCTGGAGACCTCCTGGGAGGCGTTCGAGCGGGCCGGGCTGCCGCTGCCGGCCGTACGGGGCAGCCGTACCGGCGTCTTCGTCGGGGCGTCCTCGCACGGCTACGACGGCATGATGGCGCAGGCCGAGAACGGCGAGGGGCACCTGCTCACCGGCAACGCCACAAGCGTCATCTCCGGCCGCGTCGCGTACACCCTCGGGCTGGAGGGGCCGGCGGTCACCGTCGACACCGCCTGCTCGTCCTCGCTGGTCGCCGTCCACCTGGCCGCCCAGGCACTGCGCAACGGCGACTGCGAGCTGGCCCTGGCCGGCGGCGTGACGGTGATGCCCACGCCGGCGGTCTTCGTCGGCTTCAGCCGGCAGCGCGGCCTCGCCGCCGACGGCCGGTGCAAGGCGTTCGCCGCCGGCGCGGACGGCACCTCCTGGTCCGAGGGCATCGGCATGCTGCTGCTCACCCGGCTCTCCGACGCGCAGCGGCACGGCTACCCGGTGCTCGCCGTGGTGCGGGGCAGCGCCGTCAACCAGGACGGCGCGTCCAACGGGCTCAGCGCCCCGCACGGCCCGTCCCAGGTCCGCGTGATCCGCCAGGCCCTCGCCAACGCCCGGCTCACGCCCGAGCAGGTGGACGTGGTCGAGGCGCACGGCACCGGCACCCGGCTCGGCGACCCGATCGAGGCGCAGGCCCTGCTCAGCACGTACGGGCAGGACCGGGACGAGGCCGCGCCGCTGCTGCTCGGGTCGGTCAAGTCGAACATCGGGCACACCCAGGCCGCCGCCGGTGTCGCCGGCGTGATCAAGATGGTGATGGCGATGCGGCACGGCGTCGTGCCGCCGACCCTGCACGTCGACGAGCCGTCCCCGCACATCGACTGGACCGCCGGGGCGGTCACCCTCACCACCGCCGCCACGCCGTGGCCGGCCGTGGACCGGCCGCGCCGGGCCGCCGTGTCGTCGTTCGGCGTCTCCGGCACCAACGCGCACACCATCATCGAGCAGGCCCCGGTCGAGGCCGAGGTCGAGGTCGAGGCCGAGCCGACCGCGCCGCAGGCCCGCGCGGTGGCCCCCGTGCTGCTCTCCGCCCGCTCCGACGCCGCGCTCGCCGCGCAGGCCGGCCGCTGGGCCGCCCGCTTCGCCGCCGACGACACCCTGCGCCCGCTCGACGTGGCCTTCTCGTCGGTCACCTCCCGCTCCACCCTGGACCGGCGCGCCGTGCTGTCGGCGACCGACCGCGACGACCTCCTGGCCGGGCTGCGCGCCCTCGCCGCCGGGGAACCGGCCGGCACCGTCGTGCTCGGCGCCGGGTCGCCGCGCGGCCAGCTCGCGGTGCTCTTCTCCGGCCAGGGCGCGCAGCGCGCCGGCATGGGCCGGGAGCTGTACGCCGAGTTCCCCGTCTTCGCCGCCGCCCTCGACGAGGTGTGCGGGTACCTGGACCGGGCCCTGCCGCGCCCGCTGCGCGAGGTGCTCTTCGCCGCCGAGGGCTCGGCCGACGCCGAGCTGCTGGACCGGACCGTGTTCACGCAGGCCGGCCTGTTCGCCGTCGAGGTGGCGCTGTTCCGCCTCGTCGAGTCGTTCGGCATCGCCCCCGACCTGGTCGCCGGCCACTCGATCGGCGAGGTCACGGCCGCGCACGTGGCCGGGGTGCTGTCGCTGGAGCACGCCTGCGCGCTGGTGGCGGCGCGGGGCCGACTGATGCAGGCGCTGCCCACCGGCGGCGGGATGCTCGCCGTCGCGGCCACCGAGGCCGACGTCCTCGCCACGCTCGACGGCCTGGCCGACGTGGGGATCGCGGCGGTCAACGGGCCGACGTCGGTCGTGGTCTCCGGTGCCGTCGAGGCCCTGGACGAGGTGGAGCGGCTCTGGAAGGACCGGGGCGTACGCACGCGCCGGCTCACGGTCAGCCACGCGTTCCACAGCCCGCTGATGGAGCCGATGCTCGCCAGGTTCCGCGCGGTGCTCGACAAGCTCACCTTCGCCGCGCCGGCGCTGCCGGTGGTGTCGAACGTGACCGGGGCGCTCGCCGACGCCGACGAGATCCGCACCGCCGACTACTGGGTGCGCCACGTGCGGGAGGCCGTCCGCTTCGCCGACGGAATCACCGCGCTGCGCGCCGCCGGGGCGGACACGTTCCTGGAGGTCGGGCCGCGCAGCGTACTGACCGCGATGGTCGGCGACGCCCTGCCGGACGGGGACGGCGTGCTCGCCGTGCCGGCGCAGCGCGGGGACCGGCCCGAGGCCCACGGGCTGCTGGCCGGGCTGGCCGAGCTGCACGTGCGCGGGGTGGCCGTGGACTGGCAGCCGTGGTTCGCCGACACCGGCGCGCGGCGGGTGGACCTGCCCACGTACGCGTTCCAGCACCAGCGCTACTGGCCCGAGATCGGCGGCACCGCCGGAGCGACCGCGCCGACCGACACGGCCGAGGGGGACTTCTGGGCGGCCGTGGAGCGCGGCGACCTGACCGGGGTCGCCGCCCACCTGGCCGTGCAGGACGACCCCGCGGCGGTCGAGGCCCTCGCCCCGGCCGTACCGGTGCTCTCGTCGTGGCGACGGGCCCGGCAGCGCGACGCCGTGGTGGACGGCTGGGCGTACCGGGTCGAGTGGGAGCCCGTCCGCCCCGCCGCCGCGCCGGCGCTGACCGGCCGCTGGCTGGTCGTCACCGCCGACGCCGACGACGCCGGGGTGGCCGGCACGTTGACCGGCGCCGGCGCCCACGTCGACACCCTCACCGTCGCCCCGGGCGCCGACCGCGCCGAGCTGACCGGGCTGCTGCGCGGCCACGGCGACCAGGGCTGGGCCGGGGTGCTCTGCGTGCTGCCCGCGACCGACCGGGCGCTGCCGGACGCCCCGGCCGTCTCCGTCGGCGCCGCGCTGCTGCTCACCCTCACCCAGGCGCTCGCCGACGCCGGCCTGCCCGGCCGGCTCTGGTGCCTCACCCGGGGCGCCGTCCGCGTCGGCGGCGAGACCGTCGCCGACCCGTGGCCCGCCCTGGCCTGGGGCCTGGGCCGGGTCGTCGCCCTCGAACAGCCGGACCGCTGGGGCGGCCTGGTCGACCTGCCCGCCCGTGTCGACCGGACCGCCGCCGACGCGCTGCTCGCCGTCCTCGCCGACGCCGGGCACGACCAGGTGGCGATCCGCCCGCAGGGCATCCTCGGCCGGCGGCTGGTGCCGGCCGCGCCGCCCGCCGGTGCGGGTTGGCGGCCCGCCGGGACGGTGCTGGTGACCGGTGGTACGGGTGCCCTGGGTCGGCACGTGGCGCGCTGGTTGCTGGCCAACGGGGCCGCCGAGGTGGTGCTGGCCTCGCGGCGGGGTCCGGCGGCGCCGGGCGCGGCCGAGCTGGTGGCCGAGTTGGGTGCGGTGCGGGTGGTGGCGTGCGACGTCACCGACCGGGCGGCGGTCGACGCCCTCGTGGCGGACCTGCCCGGGCTGACCGCCGTCGTGCACACCGCCGGCGTGGTCGACGACGGCGTCCTCGACGGGCTCGACCTGGGCCGGATGCAGGCCGTCCTCGACGGCAAGGTCCGCGCCGCCCGCGTGCTGCACGAGGCCACCGCCGACCGGAACCTCGACGCGTTCGTGCTCTTCTCCTCCCTCGCCGGGGTCATCGGCAGCGCCGGACAGGGCAACTACGCGGCGGCCAACGCCTACCTCGACGCGTTCGCGGCCTGGCGCCGCGACCAGGGCCTGCCCGCCACCGCCATCGCCTGGGGCGCCTGGGCCGAGGACGGCATGGCCGCGGCGCTGACCGCCCGGCTCGCCCGGGGCGGCGTCGACGCGCTCCCCGCCGCCGAGGCCGTCACCGCCCTCGGCCGGCTGGTCAACACCGCCGAGCCGGCCGTCACCGTCGCCGACGTCGACTGGGGACGCCTCGCCGCCTCCTGGGGCCGGCCGACGCCACTGATCGCCGCCCTGCCCGGCGTGCCCGCCGTGCCCACCGGCCCCGCCCGCGCCGTGGTGGTCGGCCGGTCCCTGCCGCAGCTCGCCGACCTCGTGCGCACCCAGGCCGCCGTCGTGCTCGGCTACCCGGCCGGCCAGCCGCTGCCCGAGCGCACCTTCCGCGACCTCGGCTTCGACTCGCTCACCGCCGTCGAGCTGCGCAACCGGCTCACCGCCGAGACCGGCATGACCCTGCCCGCCACGCTGGTCTTCGACCACCCCACGGTCGCCGAACTCGCCGCGCACCTGCACGGCCTCACCGCCGGGCACACCACCGGCGAGGTGGTCGCCGACGGCACCGGCCGCGACCGCGAGCCGATCGCCATCGTCGCGATGAGCTGCCGCTTCCCCGGCGGCGTCACCTCGCCCGAGCAGCTCTGGGACCTGCTGGCCACCGGCACCGACGCGCTGAGCCTGATGCCCGGCGAACGCGGCTGGAACCTCGCCGAGCTGTACCACCCCGACCCCGAGCACCTCGGCACCAGCTACGTCCGCGAGGGCGGCTTCGTCGCCGGGGCCGGCGAGTTCGACCCGGCGTTCTTCGGCATCAGCCCCCGCGAGGCCCTCGCCATGGACCCGCAGCAGCGGCTGCTGCTGGAGGCCACCTGGGAGGCGTTCGAGCGGGCCCGGATCGACCCGACCGCCCTGCGCGGCAGCCGCACCGGCGTGTACGTCGGCACCAACGGCCAGGACTACGGCTCGCTGCTGATGGCCGCCGGGGACGTCGACGAGAACTACCTCGCCACCGGCACCTCCGCCAGCGTCATCTCCGGCCGGCTGGCGTACACCTTCGGGCTGCACGGCCCGGCGGTCACCGTCGACACCGCCTGCTCGTCGTCGCTGGTCGCGATGCACCTGGCCGCGCAGGCCCTCCGCACGGGCGAGTGCGACCTCGCCCTGGCCGGCGGCGCCACCGTGATGGCCACCCCCGGCATCTTCGTCGGCTTCTCCCGCCAGCGCGGCCTCGCCGCCGACGGCCGGTGCAAGCCGTTCGCCGGGGCCGCCGACGGCACCGGCTGGGGCGAGGGCGTCGGCCTGCTGGTGCTCCAGCGCCTCTCCGACGCCCGCCGCGACGGCAACCCGGTCCTCGCCGTGCTGCGCGGCAGCGCCGTCAACCAGGACGGTGCCTCCAACGGCCTCACCGCCCCCAACGGCCCCGCCCAGCAGCGGGTGATCCGCCAGGCCCTCGCCAACGCCGGACTCACCGCCGACCAGGTGGACGCCGTCGAGGCGCACGGCACCGGCACCACCCTCGGCGACCCGATCGAGGCGCAGGCGCTCATCGCCACCTACGGGCAGGACCGTCCCGCCGACCGGCCGCTCTGGCTCGGCTCGATCAAGTCGAACATCGGGCACACCCAGGCCGCCGCCGGTGTGGCCGGGGTGATGAAGATGGTCCTGGCGATGCGGCACGGGGTGCTGCCGCCCACCCTGCACGTGGACGAGCCCACCCCGCACGTCGACTGGAGCGCCGGCAGCGTCGAGCTGCTCACCTCCGCCCGCCCGTGGGAGCCGGCCGACGGCGTACGCCGCGCCGCCGTCTCCTCGTTCGGCATCAGCGGCACCAACGTGCACACCATCCTCGAACAGGCCCCCGCCGACGAGCCGGAGCCCGAGCCGGCGGCCGACGCGCCGACCGGGGAGCTGCCCTGGGTGCTCTCCGGGCGCACCGTCGACGCCCTCACCGCCCGCACCCGGGACCTGCTCGACCACCTCGACACCGTCGACGACGACGTGCTCGCCGACGTCGGCTGGTCGCTGGCCGCCACCCGCGCGTCCCACGACCACCGGGCCGTCGTCTTCGCCGCCGACCGCGACGAACTGGCCGCGTCCCTCGACGCGCTCGCCGCCGGCCGGCCCACCCCGCAGACCGTCACCCGCGCCCCCGGCACGCCGGGCGAGGTCGCCTTCGTCTTCCCGGGCCAGGGCTCCCAGTGGGTCGGCATGGCCGCCGAACTGCTCGACACCGCCCCGGTCTTCGCGGAGAAGTTCGCCGCCTGCGCCGAGGCGCTGCGCCCGTACGTCGACTGGTCGCCGACCGACGTGGTGCGTGGCGCGCCCGACGCCCCGTCGCTGGAGCGCGTCGACGTCGTGCAGCCCACCCTGTTCGCGGTCAGCGTCTCGCTCGCCGCGCTCTGGGAGTCGTACGGGGTGCGCCCCTCCGCCGTCGTCGGCCACTCGCAGGGCGAGATCGCCGCCGCGCACGTCGCCGGCGGCCTCACCCTGGACGACGCGGCGGCCGTGGTGGCCCTGCGCAGCCGGATCATCGCCGGCATCGCCGGGGACGGCGGCATGGTCTCGGTCGCCACCACCGCCGACGAGGCCACCGCGACGATCACCCGCTGGGCCGGCCGGGTCGCCCTGGCCGCCGTCAACGGACCCACCTCCGTCGTGGTCTCCGGCGACAGCGCCGCCCTCGACGAGCTGGTCGCCCACTACGAGTCCCGCGAGGTGCGGGTGCGCCGCGTCCCCGTGGACTACGCCTCCCACTCCGCCCACGTCGAGCAGCTGCGCGAGCAGCTCCTGGAACTGCTCGCCGGGCTGCGGCCCCGCACCGGCGAGGTCCGGTTCCGCTCCACCGTCGAGGGGGACTGGCTCGACACCGCCGCCCTCGACGCCGACTACTGGTACCGCAACCTGCGGCAGACCGTCCGCTTCGACGACGCGGTGCGCAGCCTCGTCGCCGCCGGCTACCAGACCTTCGTCGAGGTCAGCGCCCACCCGGTGCTGACCATGGCCGTGCAGGAGAGCGTCGAGCTGGCCGCCGCCGACCCGGACGCGGTCACCGTCACCGGCAGCCTGCGCCGGGGCGAGGGCGGCCTCGGCCGCTTCCTGCGCGCCCTGGCCGAGGTCTGGGCCGGGGGTACGGCGGTGGACTGGCGGCCCGCCTTCACCGGCCTCGCCGGCCGCCGCCTCGACCTGCCCACGTACCCGTTCCAGCGGCAGCTCTACTGGCCGCAGCCGTCCGCCGCGCCCGCCCCGGCCGCCGGCGTCGCCGGCCCGGTGCAGGACGACGAGGTCGACGCCCGGTTCTGGGCGGCCGTCGAGGCGGAGGACCTGACCGCGCTCACCGCCGAACTCGCCGCCGCGACCGAGTCGGAGCCCGTGCCGGACGCCGCGTTCGCGGACGTGCTGCCGGTCCTCGCCGCCTGGCGTCGCCGGCACCGCGACCAGGCCACCGTGGACTCCTGGCGGTACCGGGACAGCTGGACACCCGTCGCCGGCGACGCCGCCGGCGCGCCCGCCGTCACCGGCACCTGGTGGCTGCTCACCGGCCCCGACGACACCGGCGCTGCCGAGGCCGCCTTCTGCGCCGAGGCGTTGCGGCGGCACGGCGGCACCGTCGTACCGCTGGCGCTGGACGCCGACCGCACGGACCGCGCGGCGCTCGCCGCCCGGCTGCGCGACCTCGCCGACGGCGGCACGCCCGCCGGGATCCTGTCGCTGCTGCCGCTCGACGAGACACCCGCCCCGGCGCACCCGTCGGTGCCGGTCGGCTTCGCCGGCACCGTGACCCTGGTGCAGGCGCTCGGCGACGCCGGCGTCCGCGCGCCGCTGTGGTGCCTCACCCGGGGTGCCGTCGCCACCGGCCCGGCCGACCCGCTGCCGCACCCGCTCCAGCAGCTCACCTGGGGCTTCGGCCGGGTCGCCGCACTCGAGCACCCGGACCGCTGGGGCGGCCTCGTCGACCTTCCCGACGAGCTCGACGACGCGGCCGGCCGCCGGCTGGTCCGCGTCC
Source organism: Micromonospora sp. DT46 (assembly GCF_049841735.1). Classification (NCBI taxonomy): domain Bacteria; kingdom Bacillati; phylum Actinomycetota; class Actinomycetes; order Micromonosporales; family Micromonosporaceae; genus Micromonospora; species Micromonospora sp. DT46. The sequence goes on from NZ_JBNCKW010000003.1 coordinate 103,769, forward strand.
TCGCCGGCACCGACGGGGAGGACCAGGTCGCGCTGCGGTGGGCCGGCGCCTTCGGCCGGCGACTGCTGCACGCCCCGCTCGGCGACGCCCCCGCCCCGCGCACCTGGCGGCCCTCCGGCACCGCCCTGGTCACCGGCGGCACCGGCGCGCTCGGCGGACACATGGCCCGCTGGCTCGCCGCCAACGGCGCGGCGCACCTGGTGCTGGTCAGCCGGCGCGGCCGGCAGGCCGAGGGCATCGCCGACCTCGAGGCCGAGCTGGTCGGACTGGGCGCCCGGGTCACCGTCGCCGCCTGCGACGCCGCCGACCGGTCGGCGCTCGCCGCCGTCCTCGCCGACCTGCCGCCCGAGCACCCGCTGACCACCGTCGTGCACACCGCCGCCGTGCTCGACGACTCGGTGATCAACTCGCTGACCCTGGAGCAGGTCGACTACGCGCTCAGCGCGAAGGTCACCACCGCGCTGAACCTGCACGAGCTGACCCGCGAGCTGGACCTCGACGCGTTCATCCTGTTCTCCTCGATGGCCGGCACCGTCGGCAGCTCCGGCGTGGGCAACTACGCCCCCGGCAACGCGTTCCTCAACGCCCTCGCCGAGCACCGGCGGGCCCTCGGCCTGCCCGCCACCTCCATCGGCTGGGGCGCCTGGGGCGGCGGCGGCATGGCCGACGGCGAGTTCGGCCAGATGCTGCACCGCCACGGCGCACCCGAGATGCCCCCGCGCCTCGCCGTCGCGGCCCTGCACCAGGCCGTGGAGCACGACGAGACCTTCCTGACCATCTCGAACATCGCCTGGGACCGGTTCTTCGTCGCGTTCACCGCCACCCGGCCCGGTCCGCTGATCTCGGAGATCCCCGAGGCGCAGCGGTTGCAGGCCACCAAGGGCCTCGCCGAGGCGAAGGAGACCGACGAGGCCGGCCCCGCCGGCGCGTTCACCCGGATGAGCGCCGCCGAGCGCCAGCAGGCGCTGCTCGACCTGGTCCGCGACCAGGCGGCCATGGTCCTCAAGTACGCCGACGGCCAGGCCGTCGACCCGCACCACGCGTTCCGGGACCTCGGCTTCGACTCGGTGACGGCGGTGGAGCTGCGGAACCGGCTCGCCACCGCCACCTCGCTGCGGCTGCCGGTGACCCTGGTCTTCGACTACCCGTCGCCGACCGCGCTCGCCCGGCACCTGCACGAGGAGTTGGGCGGCGAGGCCGCCGTGGCCGTCGAGGCCGCCCCGGTGACGCTCGGCGACGACGAGCCGGTGGCCATCGTCGCCATGTCCTGCCGCTTCCCCGGCGGGGCGCACGACCCGGAGCGGTTCTGGCAGATGCTGCACGCCGGCCGTGACGCCGTGTCCGACCTACCCGGCGATCGGGGTTGGGACGTCGAGCGGCTCTACGACCCCGACCCCTATTCCACCGGCACCTCCTACGTCCGCAGCGGCGCCTTCCTCTACGAGGCGGCGGAGTTTGATGCCGGTTTCTTCGGGATTTCCCCCCGCGAGGCGTTGGCGATGGATCCGCAGCAGCGGTTGCTGCTGGAGGTTTCGTGGGAGGCGGTCGAGCGGGCAGGGGTTGAGCCTGGGGTCCTTCGGGGTTCGCGAACAGGGGTGTTCGTGGGCACGAATGGTCAGGACTATGGGGCCCTGCTGATGGTGGCGGGGGACGAGGTGGAGGGCTTCGCGGGCACGGGCAACGCCGCGAGTGTGGTGTCGGGTCGGGTGGCGTACGCGTTGGGGTTGGAGGGGCCGGCGGTGTCGGTGGACACGGCGTGTTCGTCGTCGTTGGTGGCGTTGCACCTGGCGGTGCAGTCGCTGCGGCGCGGCGAGTGCGACCTCGCCCTCGCCGGCGGCGTGACCGTGATGTCGACCCCCGGGCTGTTCGTGGAGTTCTCCCGGCAGCGTGGCCTGGCCGCCGACGGCCGGTGCAAGGCGTTCGCCGCGGGCGCCGACGGCACCGGCTGGGGCGAGGGCGTGGGCATGCTGCTCGTGGAGCGGCTGTCGGACGCCCGGCGCAACGGCCACGAGGTGCTGGCGATCGTGCGGGGCAGTGCCGTCAACCAGGACGGTGCCTCCAACGGTCTGACCGCCCCGAACGGCCCCTCCCAGCAGCGGGTGATCCGGCAGGCCCTCGCGTCGGCGCGGCTCTCCACGGCCGACGTGGACGTGGTCGAGGCGCACGGCACGGGCACGACGCTGGGCGACCCGATCGAGGCGCAGGCGTTGTTGGCGACGTACGGGCAGGAGCGCGACGCGCCGCTGCTGCTGGGGTCGGTCAAGTCGAACATCGGCCACACCCAGGCCGCCGCCGGCGTCGCCGGCGTGATCAAGATGGTGCTGGCGATGCGCGAGGGCGTGGTCCCCGCAACGCTGCACGTGGACGAGCCGTCCCCGCACATCGACTGGAACTCCGGCGCCGTCGAGTTGGCGATCGAGTCGCGGCCGTGGCCGGCCGTGGACCGGCCTCGTCGGTCGGCGGTGTCCTCGTTCGGCATCTCCGGCACGAACGCCCACGTCATCATCGAACTGCCGGAGGACCTCCCCGCCGAGAGCGCGGAGCCCGACGGCGAGGCCGCCGAGGGTCGCAGCCCGGGGCTCGTGGCCTCCGACGTCGTCGTCTGGACGGTGTCGGGGCGGTCGAAGGGCGCGCTGGCCGGTCAGGCCGCCCGCCTGGCCCAGCACGTCCGCGCGCACGCCGACCTCGACGCGGCGGCGGTGGGCTGGTCCCTCGCCGCCACCCGGTCTACGTTCGACCAGCGGGCCGCCGTCGTCGGGGCCACCGTGGCCGAGCTGCTGGCGGGGCTCGACGCCCTGTCCACCGGCGCGCCGGCGGGGAACCTCGTCACGGGTACGGCCTCCGGAACCGGTGCGGTGTTCGTGTTCCCGGGTCAGGGTGCGCAGTCGGCGCGGATGGCGGCCGGTCTGGTGGGTCGTACGCCGGTGTTCGACGCGAAGTTGGCCGAGTGCCAGCGGGCCCTCGCCCCGTATCTCGATGTCGATCTCGTGTCGGTGCTCACCGGTGACGACGAGTCGTGGCTGGCGCGGGTCGAGGTCGTGCAGCCGGTGCTGTGGGCCGTGGGTATGGCCCTCGCCGCCGTGTGGCAGCACGCCGGTGTGGTTCCGGCTGCGGTGGTCGGTCACTCGCAGGGCGAGATCGGTGCCGCGTGCGTGGCCGGGATTCTCTCCCTGGAGGACGCGGCGAAGGCCGTGGCGCTGCGCTCCCGGGCGCTGACGGTCCTGCGGGGCACCGGCACCATGGCCTCGGTCGACCTCTCCGCCGAGGCGGTGGCCGAGCGGCTGCCGGCGTTCCCGGGTGTGGGTGTGGCGGCGGTGAACGGTCCGTCCACGGTCGTGGTGTCGGGTCCGCCGCAGCCGGTTGCCGACCTGGTCGAGTCCTGCCAGGCCGAAGGTGTGCGGGCCCGGTTGATCCCGGTGGACTACGCGTCGCATTCGGCGGCGGTGCAGGCGGTCGCCGAGCAACTGCGCGCAGACCTCGCCGACGTGACCCCGCAGGCCGGCCACACCCGGCTGGTGTCGACGCTGACGGGGGACTGGGTGGACCCGGCGTCGATGACCGCGGACTACTGGTACGACAACCTGCGGCAGACCGTCCAGTTCGAGGCCGCCGTGCGGGTGGCCGTCGAGGCGGGTCACACGACGTTCGTGGAGATCAGCCCGCATCCGGTGCTGACGATGCCGGTCACGGCCATTCTCGACGACGCTGGCGCGAGCGGGCACACGCTGGGCAGCCTGCGTCGCGGTGACGACGACGCGACGCGGCTGCTGACGAACCTCGCCACCGCCCACACGATCGGCCTGCCGGTCGACCTGGGCACGGTCCTCGCCGGGACCGACGTCGTGGCGCTGCCCACGTACGCCTTCGACCGCAGCCGCTTCTGGCCGACCGCGGTGACCGGGCAGGGCGACACCGAGGAGACCCCGAGCGGCGTCGACTCCGCGTTCTGGGCGGCCGTGGAACGCGAGGACCTGGCCGCGCTCGCGGAACTCACCGAGCAGGAGGCGGCGGAGTCCCTGGAACGGCTGGGCGCCGCCCTGCCGGTGCTCGCCTCCTGGCGGCGGCAGCAGCGCAACCGGTCCAGCCTCGACGACCTGCGGTACCGCAGCGTCTGGCAGCCGTACACCGGGACGCCGGTCAGCTTCCTGCCCGGCGCCTGGTGGGTCGTCGCCGACGAGCGGCACCCGGAGGAGGGCGAGGCCGCGGTGGTCGAGCTGACCCGCCGGGGCGCCGACGTCCGACTGGTGCTGGTGCCGGAGAACCTGACCGACCGGGCCGCCCTCACCGCGCACCTGAGCGGTGCCGTCCGCACCCCCGACGGCGTACCGGCTCCGGTGGACGGGGTGCTGTCGCTGCTCGCCCTCGCCGACGGCGCGGTCGACGACACCCAGCCGGTGCCGCCCTTCCTCGCCCGCTCGCTGGCGCTGATCCAGACGCTCGGGGACCTCGACGTCGCCGCGCCGCTGTGGTGCGTCACCCGGGGCGCCGCCGGCACCACCCGCAGCGGCGCGCCCGGCCGGCCGGAGCAGTCGCTGCTCTGGGGCCTCGGCCGGGTCGTGGCCCTCGAACACCCCGAGCGGTGGGGCGGCCTGGTCGACGTGCCGGCCACCCTGGACGACCACGGCTGGGACCTGCTCTGCGCCGCGCTCGCCGGCCTCGACGGCGAGGACCAGCTCGCGGTCGACGGCGCCACCATCCTCGTCCGCCGGCTGGTGCGGGCGCCCGGCGGTGAGGCGGCCACCGACGAGGCCGGCTACCCGGGCACGACCCTGGTCACCGGCGGCACCGGCGCGCTCGGCGCGGAGGTGGCCCGCTGGCTGGCCGCCCGGGGCGCCGAGCACCTGATGCTGGTGAGCCGCCGCGGCGCGGACGCCCCCGGCGTCGCCGAACTCGTCCGCGAGCTGACCGGGGCGGGCACCCGGGTGACCGTCGCGGCCTGCGACGTGGCCGACCGGGCGGCGCTGGCGAAGCTGCTCGACGAGGTACCCGCCGACGCGCCGCTGACCAGCGTGGTGCACGCGGCCGGCGTCCTGGAGGACGGGGTGCTCGACGGGCTCACCGCCGACCGCCTCGCCACCGTCCTGCGGCCCAAGGTGCTCGGCGCCCTGCACCTGCACGAGCTGACCGTCGGGCGGGAACTGCGCGCGTTCGTGCTGTTCTCCGCGCTGGCCGGTCAGCTCGGCGCCGCCGGTCAGGGCAGCTACGCCGCGGCCAACGCCTACCTCGACGCCCTCGCCGAGCAGCGGCACCGGCAGGGCCTGCCGGCCACGTCGGTCGCCTGGGGCCCCTGGGCGGCCGGCGGGATGGCCGCCACCGATCAGGCCGTGGAGGAGCGCCGCCGCCGCACCGGCGTGGCCCGCCTCGACACGGAAGCCGCGCTCACGGCGCTCGCGCAGTGCGTCGCGCGGGGCGAGCCGGCGACGATGGTGGCCGGCATCGACTGGGCCCGCTACGTGCCCGGGTTCGTGGCCGTGCGGCCCAGCCCGCTCATCGCGGGCGTGGCCGAGGCGCGCCGGGCCGTCGCCGAGCGGGCCGAGGACACCGGCGTCTCCGCGGAGTCCCTGGCCGCCCTGCTCGCCGGGCAGACCGACGCCGAACGACGCAAGACCCTGCTGGAGCTGGTACGCGGGCAGGCCGCCGCGGTGCTCGGCCACGCCTCGATGGACGCCGTCGAGCCGGACCGGGCGTTCCGGGAACTCGGCTTCGACTCGCTGACCGCCGTGGAGCTGCGCAACCGGCTCACCGCGGCGACCGGCGTCCGGCTGCCCGCCACGGTCGTCTTCGACTACCCGACCGCCGCCGGGCTGGCCGAGTACGTGCGGGCCGCGATCGTCGACGGCGGCGTGGTCGGGGTCGCACCGGTCTTCGGTGAGCTGGACAGGTTGGAAGCGGCGCTCTCCGGCTCGGCGCCGGACCGCAGCGCCAGAATTCGGATCACCGAGCGGCTGCGGGCGCTGCTGGCCTCCCTCAACGAGGCCGACGCGCCGGCGGACGGCGACACCGTCGCCGAGAAGCTCCAGGACGCGACGCCGGACGAGGTCTTCGACTTCATCGACCGCGAGCTGGGGATGTCCTGACGTGATCGCTGCTGCGACGACGGGTCAACACAAGGAGTGCGCGGTCCATGGCTGACGAGGCGAAGCTTCTCGACTACCTCAAGCGGGTCACCGCTGACCTGCACCAGGTGCGCCAGCGCCTGCGCGAGGTGGAGGCCGGTGAACAGGAACCGGTCGCCATCGTCTCCATGAGCTGCCGCTTCCCCGGCGGGGTGCGGTCGCCCGAGGACCTGTGGGAGGTCGTCGCGTCCGGCCGGGACGTGGTCTCCGACTTCCCGGAGGACCGCGGCTGGGACCTCGGGTCGCTCTACGACAGCGACCCCGAGCAGAGCGGCACCTCGTACACGCGGCAGGGCGGCTTCGTCCACGACCTGGCCGACTTCGACCCGGGCTTCTTCGCGATCTCCCCCCGGGAGGCGCTGGCGATGGACCCGCAGCAGCGCTGGCTGCTGGAGACCTCGTGGGAGGCCCTGGAGCGGGCCGGCATCGACCCGCACTCGCTGCGCGGCAGCCGCACCGGTGTCTTCGCCGGCAGCACCGGCCAGGACTACGGCACCGTGCTGATGGGTGCCGCGCAGGGCCTCGAAGGGCACCTGATGACCGGCAACGCCGGCAGCGTGGTCTCCGGCCGGATCGCCTACACCTTCGGGCTGGAGGGGCCGGCGGTCACCATCGACACCGCCTGCTCGTCGTCCCTGGTCGCCCTGCACCTGGCGGGGCAGGCGCTGCGGCAGCGGGAGTGCACCCTGGCCATCGTCGCCGGGGTCACCGCCATGTGCACCCCGGCCGCCTTCGTCGAGTTCTCCCGGCAGCGCGGTCTCGCCGCCGACGGCCGGTGCAAGGCGTTCGCCGCCGCCGCCGACGGGACCGGCTGGTCCGAGGGCGTCGGCGTCCTGGTGCTGGAGCGGCTGTCGGACGCGCAGCGCAACGGCCACCCGATCCTCGCCGTGGTGCGGGGCAGCGCGGTGAACCAGGACGGCGCCTCCAACGGCCTGAGTGCCCCGAACGGGCCGTCGCAGCAGCGGGTGATCCAGCAGGCCCTGGCCAACGCCGGTCTCGCCGCCGGCGGCGTGGACGTGGTGGAGGCGCACGGCACCGGCACCCGGCTCGGCGACCCCATCGAGGCGCAGGCGCTGCTCGCCACGTACGGGCAGGACCGGGGGGACTCGGCGCCGCTGCTGCTCGGGTCGGTCAAGTCGAACATCGGTCACGCCCAGGCCGCCGCCGGGGTCGCCGGTGTGATCAAGATGGTCATGGCGATGCGGCACGGCGTCGTGCCGCCCACCCTGCACGTGGACGAGCCGACGCCCGAGGTCGACTGGTCGGCCGGCGAGGTGTCGCTGGTGACCGAGGCGACGCCGTGGCCGGCGGTGGGCCGCCCGCGCCGCTCGGCGGTCTCCTCGTTCGGGGTGTCCGGCACCAACGCGCACACCATCCTGGAGCAGGCCCCGGCGCCCCAGCAGTCCCCGTCGGCCGCCGCCGCGCCTGTGGTCGAGCGGCCGGTCGTGCCGGTGCCGGTGTCGGCCCGGGACGCGGCCGGCCTCGCCGCGCAGGCGGGCCGCTGGGCGGCCCGGATCGCCGCCGACGAGATCCTGCGGCCCCTGGACGTGGCGTTCTCGTCGGTCACCTCCCGCTCCACCCTGGACCACCGGGCCGTGGTCTCCGCGACCGGCCGCGACGACCTGCTGGCCGGGCTGCGCGCCCTCGCCGCCGGGGAGCCGTCGGGCGCCGTCGTCACGGGCCAGGCCGGCGGCCGGGGAACGTTGGCGGTGCTCTTCTCCGGCCAGGGCGCGCAGCGCGCCGGCATGGGTCGGGAGTTGTACGCCGAGTTCCCGGTCTTCGCGACCGCGCTGGACGAGGTGTGCGTGCAGCTCGACCCGCTGCTGCCGCGCCCGCTGAAGGACGTGCTGTTCGCTCCGGAGGGTTCCGCCGAGGCGGAGCTGCTGGACCAGACCGTGTTCACCCAGGCCGGCCTGTTCGCGGTCGAGGTGGCGCTGTTCCGGCTCGTCGGCTCGTTCGGGATCACACCGGACTTCGTGGGCGGCCACTCGATCGGCGAGGTCGCGGCCGCGCACGTGGCCGGGGTGCTGTCCCTGGCGGACGCGGCGGCGCTGGTGGCGGCGCGGGGCCGGTTGATGCAGGCGCTGCCGGCCGGCGGCGGGATGCTGGCCGTCGCGGCGGCCGAGGCCGATGTGCTCGCCACGCTCGACGGGCTCGCCGACGTGGGGATCGCGGCCGTGAACGGGCCGACGTCGGTGGTCGTCTCCGGCGCCGTCGAGGCTCTCGACGAGGTGGAGCGGCTCTGGAAGGACCGGGGGGCGCGCACGCGCCGGCTCACGGTCAGCCACGCGTTCCACAGTCCGCTGATGGAGCCGATGCTCGACGGGTTCCGGGCCGTCCTCGACGGGCTGGAGTTCTCCGCGCCGGCGTTGCCGATCGTGTCGAACGTGACCGGCGCGCTCGCCGACGCCGACGAGATCCGCACCGCCGACTACTGGGTGCGCCACGTCCGGCAGGCCGTCCGCTTCGCCGACGGGGTCACCGCGCTGCGCGCCGCCGGGGCGGACACGTTCCTGGAGGTCGGGCCGCAGAGCGTACTGACCGCGATGGCGGCGGACATCCTGCCCGGCGACGACGGCGTGCTGGCCGTCGCCGTGCAGCGCAAGGACCGGCCCGCCGTGCACGGGCTGCTGGCCGGGCTGGCCGAGCTGCACGCGCACGGGGTGGCCGTCGACTGGCAGCCGTGGTTCGCCGACACCGGCGCCCGGCGGGTGGACCTGCCCACGTACGCGTTCCAGCACCAGCGCTACTGGCCTGAGGCGGGTGCCGGGTGGACCGGCGACGTCACCGCGTTCGGCCTGCGGCCCGCGCAACACCCCCTGCTCGGGGCCGCCGTCGGCGTCGCGCACGCCGAGGGCTTCCTGTTCACCGGGCGGCTGGCCCGGCGTACCCACCCGTGGATCTCCGACCACGTCGTCTTCGACACCGTGCTGCTGCCCGGCACCGGCTTCGTCGAACTCGCCCTCCAGGCCGGCGCGCACGTCGGCGCCGACCACGTCCGCGAGCTCACCCTGGAGTCGCCGCTGATCCTGCCGGAGACCGGGGGCGTCGACATCCAGCTCTGGATCGGCCCGGCGGACGAGACCGGCTGCCGGTCCGTGTCGCTGCACTCCGCCCAGGACGGCGAGCCGGACGAGGGCGAGCGGGCCTGGACCCGCAACGCCAGCGGCGTGCTGGCCAGCGGCCCGGCCGTGCCGAGCGGCCCCGCCGGCTGGTCCGACCTGACCACCTGGCCCCCGCCGGGCGCGACCGAGGTCGGCACCGACGACCTCTACCTGAACCTCGCCGCCCAGGGCTACGACTACGGCCCGTCGTTCATCGCCCTGCGCTCCGCCTGGCGGCGCGGCGACGAGCTCTTCGCCGAGCTGGCGCTGCCCGAGGCCCCCGCGGCGGAGGCCGGCGGGTACGGCCTGCACCCGGCCCTGCTCGACGCGGCGCTGCACACCCTCGGCCTGACCACGCCGGCCGGGGAGCCGTCCGGGGCGGACATGCCGCCGGGGTACGGCCGGCTGCCGTTCTCCTGGAACGACGTCGCCCTGCACGGCGCCGGGGCCGCGGCGGCCCGCGTCCGGGTCTCGCACACCGGCCCCGACAGCATCTCGCTGCTGCTCACCGACGTCACCGGGGCGCCCGTCATCTCCGTCGGCTCCCTGGTCCTGCGGCCGGTCTCCGCCGACCAGCTCCGCACCGCCGGGGGCGGTGGCGCCGAGTCGCTGTTCCGGGTGGAGTGGGCCCCGCTCGCGCTGCCCGCCGGCCCGTCCACCGTCGACTGGGCGGTCATCGGCGACGCGGCGGCGCTCACCGACGCGGTCGCCGCCACCGGCACGACCGTGGCGGCGTACGCCGACCTGTCCGCCCTGGCCACGGCGATGGACGACGGGACGGGCGCACCCGGCGTGCTGCTCGTGCCGTTCCTCGACCCGCCCGCGTCGGCGGACGTGCCCGGGGCCGTCGCCGAGGTGACCCACCGGGCGCTCGCCGTGCTCCAGCAGTTCCTCGCCGAGGAGCGCTACGCGGACTCCCGGCTGGTGGTGCTGACCTCGGGCGCGGTCGCCACCGAATGGGACACCGACCTGACCGACCTGGCCGGCGCCGCCGTGATCGGCCTGCTCCGCTCCGCCCAGTCGGAGAACCCCGACCGGTTCGTGCTGGTCGACGTCGACGACATCGCCGGCTGCGCCGCCGCGCTCGTCCCGGCCGTCGCCACCGACGAGCCGCAGGTCGTGATCCGCGCGGGCGTCGCCGCCGGCGCCCGGCTCACCCGGGTCCCCGCCCCGACCGAGCCGCCGGCCGCCCCGTTCGACGGGGACGGCACCGTCCTGATCACCGGCGCCACCGGCACCCTCGGCCAGCTGATGAGCCGGCACCTGGTGGGCACATACGGCGTCCGGCACCTGATCCTCACCAGCCGGCGCGGCCGCGCCGCCGGGGGCGTCGCGGAGCTCTGCGCCGAGTTGGAGGCGCTCGGCGTGAGCGTCACCGTTGCCGCCTGCGACGTCGCCGACCGTAGCGCCGTGGCCGAACTGCTGGCCGGCATCCCGGCGGAGCACCCGCTCACCGCCGTCATCCACGCCGCCGGCGTCCGCGACGACGGCGTCATCTCCTCGCTCACCCCGGAGCGGATGGACGGCGTGCTGCGGCCCAAGGTCGACGCCGCCTGGCACCTGCACGAGCTGACCGCTGACCTCGACCTGAAGGCGTTCGTCTCGTACTCCTCGCTCGCCGCCACCGCCGGCGGCCCGGGCCAGGGCAACTACGCCGCCGCCAACGCGTTCCTCGACGGGCTGGCCCAGCACCGCAAGGCGCGCGGCCTCGCCGCCCTCACCCTCGCCTGGGGCCTCTGGGCCGACCGCAGCGGCATGACCACCGAGCTGGACGACGTCCACCTCAACCGGATCTCCCGCTCCGGCGTCGCCGCCATGGAGGCCGAGGAGGGGCTCGCCCTCTTCGACGCGGCCTGCCGCACCACCGACGCCGCGCTCGTCCCGGCCCGGCTGGACCTCGCCGCGATGAAGGTGCAGTTCGCCGGCGGGAGCATCCCGCCGCTGTACCGGGCGCTGATCCGCATGCCCGCCCGCGCCGCCGCGGCCACCACCGGCGCTTCGCTCGTGCAGCAGCTCGCCGGGCTCGGCGACGCCGAGCGGGCCGCCGCGCTGGTCGAGATCGTCCGGGGCCAGGCCGCCGCCGTGCTCGGCTACCCCGACCCGGCGGCCATCGAGCCGCGCCGGGCGTTCAGCGAGTTCGGCTTCGACTCGCTCACCGCCGTCGAGATGCGCAACCGGCTCAACAACGCCTTCGGGATGCGGCTGCCGGCCACGCTCGTCTTCGACTACCCGACCCCGCACGACCTGGCGGGCTTCCTGGGTACGGAGATCGCCGGCACCCCGGTCCCCGTGCGACCCACGACGACCGCCGTGCCGGTCGGCGACGACGAGCCCCTGGCGATCATTGGCATGGCCTGCCGGCTGCCCGGCGGCGTGTGGTCGCCCGACGACCTGTGGCGGCTGGTGGTCGACGGCGTCGACGCGATCAGCGACCTGCCGACCGACCGGGGCTGGGACCTCGACAGCCTCTACAGCCCCGACCCGGACGCCCCCGGCACCTTCTACGCCCGGGGCGGCGGCTTCCTCAGCGGCGTCGACCGCTTCGACCCCGGCTTCTTCGGCATCTCGCCCCGCGAGGCCCTGGCCATGGACCCGCAGCAGCGGCTGCTGCTGGAGACCACCTGGGAGTCCTTCGAGTCCGCCGGCATCGACCCGGCCGACGTACGGGGCAGCAGCACCGGCGTCTTCGTCGGCACCAGCGGCCAGGACTACGGCTCGCTGCTCGCGTACTCGCCGGAGGCCGCCGAGGGCTACATGCTGACCGGGATGACCAGCAGCGTCATCTCCGGGCGGGTGGCGTACACGTTCGGGCTGGAAGGGCCGGCGGTGTCGCTGGACACCGCCTGCTCGTCCTCCCTCGTCGCGCTGCACTGGGCCGGTCAGGCGCTGCGGCGCGGCGAGTGCGACATGGCCCTCGCCGGCGGCGTCATGGTGATGGCCACCCCGACCGCGTTCGTCGAGTTCTCCCGGCAGCGCGGCCTGGCCGCCGACGGCCGGTGCAAGTCCTTCGCCGCGTCCGCCGACGGCACCGGTTGGTCCGAGGGCGTCGGCATGCTGCTCGTGCAGCGGCTCTCCGACGCCCGCCGGCAGGGCCGCACCGTGTACGCGGTGGTGCGCGGCTCCGCGATCAACCAGGACGGCGCCTCCAACGGGCTGACCGCCCCGAACGGCCCCTCGCAGCAGCGGGTGATCCGCCAGGCCCTCGCGTCGGCCCGCCTGACGACCGCCGACGTGGACGTGGTCGAGGCGCACGGCACGGGCACCACCCTCGGCGACCCGATCGAGGCGCAGGCCCTGCTCGCCACGTACGGGCGGGAGCGGCCCGCCGACCGGCCGCTGCTGCTCGGCTCGATCAAGTCGAACATCGGCCACGCCCAGGCCGCCGCCGGTGTCGCCGGCGTGATCAAGATGGTGCAGGCCATCCGGCACGGCCTCGTCCCGGCGACGCTGCACGTGGACGAGCCGTCCCCGCACATCGACTGGACCTCCGGCGCGGTGGAGCTGGCGACGGAGTCGCGGCCGTGGCCGGCGGTGGACCGGCCGCGCCGGGCGGCGGTGTCCTCGTTCGGCATCTCCGGCACGAACGCCCACGTGATCATCGAGCAGGCCGACGAGCCGCAGGCCGTGGCCCCGGCCGAGCCCGGCCCCGGGCTCGTGACCTCCGACGCGGTGCTGTGGTCGCTGTCGGGGCGGTCGAAGGGCGCCCTGACCGGCCAGGCCGCCCGCCTGGCGGAGTACGTGCGCGAGCGCGGCGAGGTCGACGCGGCGGCGGTGGGCTGGTCCCTCGCCGCCACCCGGTCGGTGTTCGACCAGCGGGCCGCCGTCGTCGGGTCGAGCCTGGAGGAGCTGCTGGCGGGGCTGGACGCGCTGGTGTCGGGGGCGCCGGCCGGCAACGTCGTCGCCGGCACCGCCACGCCCCACGGGGCGGGTCCGGTGTTCGTGTTCCCGGGTCAGGGTGCGCAGTCGGCGCGGATGGCCGCCGGCCTCGTCGGTCGTACGCCGGTGTTCGACGCGCGGCTGGCGGAGTGCCAGCGGGCCCTGGCGCCGTACCTGGACGTGGACCTCGTGTCGGTGCTCACCGATGAGGACGAGTCGTGGTTGGCGCGGGTCGAGGTCGTGCAGCCGGTGCTGTGGGCTGTCGGCATGGCGCTCGCCGCCGTGTGGCAGCACGCCGGGGTCACCCCGGCGGCGGTGGTCGGTCACTCGCAGGGTGAGATCGGTGCCGCGTGCGTGGCCGGCATCCTCAGCATCGAGGACGCGGCGAAGGCCGTGGCGCTGCGCTCGCGGGCGCTGACGGTGCTGCGGGGCACGGGGACGATGGCGTCGGTGGACCTGTCGGCAGAGGCGGTGGCCGAGCGGCTGCCGGCGTTCCCGGGCGTCGGGGTGGCGGCGGTCAACGGCCCGTCCACCGTCGTGGTCTCCGGTCCGCCGCAACCGGTCGCAGACCTGGTCGAGTCCTGCCAGGCCGAAGGTGTGCGCGCCCGGTTGATCCCGGTGGACTACGCGTCGCACTCGGCGGCGGTGCAGGAGGTCGCCGAGCGGTTGCGCGCCGACCTGGCCGACGTGACCCCGCAGCCGGGCCACACCCGGCTGGTGTCGACGCTGACGGGGGACTGGGTGGACCCGGCGTCGATGACTGCCGGCTACTGGTACGACAACCTGCGGCAGACCGTCCAGTTCGACGCCGCCGTGCGCGTCGCCGTCGCCGCCGGGCACACCACGTTCGTCGAGATCTCCCCGCACCCGGTGCTGACGATGCCGGTCACGGCCATTCTCGATGACGCCGGCGCGAGCGGGCACACGCTGGGCAGCCTGCGGCGGGGTGACGACGACGCGACGCGGTTGCTGACGAACCTCGCCACCGCCCACACGATCGGCCTGCCCGTCGACCTGGGCACGGTCCTCGCCGGGACCGACGTCGTGGCGCTGCCCACGTACGCCTTCGACCACCAGCGGTACTGGGTCGAGCCGCCGCTGCACCGGGCGCAGGACGTCAGCTCCGCCGGCCTCCAGGACGCCGGGCACCCGCTGCTCAGCGCCACGCTGACCTTCCCCGACAGCGAGCGGATGGTCTTCACCGGGCGGCTGTCGGTGCGTACCCACCCGTGGCTCGGCGAGCACCGGGTGATGGACAACATCCTGCTGCCCGGCACCGCCTTCGTCGAGCTGGCCACGTACGCCGGTGAGCAGGCCGGCTGCCCGACGGTGGAGGAGCTGACCCTGCTCGCCCCGCTCGTCCTGCCCGAACTCGGCGCGCTCCAGGTGCAGCTCATGGTCGGCGACCGGGACGACGACGGGCGGCGTACCGTCCAGCTCTACTCCCGGCCCTACCGGGACGGCTCCGACGAGATCCTGGCCGACGTCGCCTGGACCTGCCACGCCACCGGTCTGCTCGGTCCGCAGCCGGGCGACGCCGCGCCCGCCTTCGACCTGGGGGTGTGGCCGCCGCCCGGCGCGACGCGCGTCGAGGCCGACGACTTCTACTCCGGCATCGAGGCGACCGTCTTCGGGTACGGCCCGGCGTTCCGTGGCCTGCGCGCCGCGTGGACCCGCGACGACGAGGTCTTCGCCGAGGTCGAACTGCCCGCCGACCACCACGCCGAGGCCGGCCGCTTCGGGGTGCACCCGGCGCTGCTGGACGGCGCGTTGCAGGCCATGTCGATCGGCGGCTTCCTCGGCCGGATGGGCGACGGCGCCGACGCCACCGTGCCCCGCCTGCCGTTCGCCTGGACCGGGGTGTCCCTGCTCGCCGCCGGGGCCACCGCCCTGCGCGTACGCGTCGCCGCCGCCGGCGAGGTCGGCGTCTCCTTCCAGGTGGCCGACGCCACCGGCGCCCCGGTGCTGCACGTCGACTCGCTGATCATGCGCCGGGTCTCCGGCGACTCGCTCGGCGCGGCCCGCTCCGGCCGGCACGAGTCGCTGTTCCAGGTGGACTGGCCGGCGCTGCCGGTGCCCACCGGACCCGTGCCGGCGGCCACCCGCTGGGTGGCGCTCGGCGACGACCTGGCGCTCAGCGCCGCCTGCGAGGCGGCCGGCGCCCGGGTGCGTACCGACGTCGGCCTCGACTCGCTGGGCGACCTGCTCGCCGGGGGTGAGCCGGCGCCCGAGGCGGTGATCGTGCCGATCGGCGACGCGGGGGACCCGACGGACCCGGCGCTGGCCGGGCAGGCGCGGGCCACCACGCACCGTACCCTCGCCGCGTTGCGGACCTGGCTCGCCGACGACCGGTTCGCCGAGTCCCGGCTGGTGCTGGTCACCCGCGACGCGGTCGCGGCGGGCGAGCAGCAGGTGGTCAACCTGCGCCAGGCCCCGGTCTGGGGTCTGCTGCGCACCGCCCAGCTCGAACACCCGGGCCGATGCCAGCTCGTCGACCTCGACGACACCCCGGACAGCGCCACCGCGCTGGCCGCCGCGATCGCCTCCGGCGAGCCGCAGCTCGCCGTGCGGGCCGGGCAGGTGCGCACGCCACGGCTCGGGCGGGTCCCGGCCGGCGTGGAGCCGCTGCCCGGCGGGATCGACCCGGACGGCACCGTGCTGATCACCGGCGGCACGGGCGTGCTGGGCCGCATCCTGGCCCGCCACCTCGCCACCACCCACGGCGTGCGGCACCTGCTGCTGGCCGGGCGACGCGGCGCGGCGGCCGAGGGGATCGACGACCTCGTCACCGAACTCGCCGGCGCCGGTACGGAGGTG
Source organism: Micromonospora sp. DT46 (assembly GCF_049841735.1). NCBI lineage: Bacteria > Bacillati > Actinomycetota > Actinomycetes > Micromonosporales > Micromonosporaceae > Micromonospora > Micromonospora sp. DT46. The sequence goes on from NZ_JBNCKW010000003.1 coordinate 119,682, forward strand.
ACCGTCGCGGCCTGCGACGCCGCCGACCCCGACGCCCTGTCGGCGCTGCTGGCCGGGGTGCCCGCCGCGCACCCGCTCACCGCCGTGGTGCACGCCGCCGGTGTCCTCGACGACGGCGTGCTGGAGTCGATGACGCCCGAACGGGTGGACGCGGTCGCCGTGCCGAAGATCGACGCGGCGTGGCACCTGCACCGCCTAACGGCCGACGCGAACCTCGCGGCCTTCGTCCTCTTCTCCTCGGCGGCGGCCACCCTGGGCAGCGCCGGCCAGTCCAACTACGCCGCGTCGAACGCCTTCCTCGACGCCCTCGCGGCGCACCGCCGGGCCCGCGGGCTCGCCGGCATCTCGCTCGCGTGGGGCCTCTGGGAGCAGGCCAGCGGCATGACCGGCCACCTCGGCGACGACGACGTGCGGCGGATGGCCGAGCAGGGTGCTGCCGGCCTCGCCACCGAGCAGGCGCTGAACCTCTTCGACGCCGCCTGGCGGCTCGACGCGGCGGCCGTCGTGCCGATGCGCCTGGACGTCGGGACGCTGCGCGGGCAGGCCGAGGCCGGCACCCTCGCGCCGATGCTCCGGGCCCTGGTCCGGGTGCCGCTGCGGCGCTCCGTCGACGCCACCGGCGCCCGCTCCGGCGGGGTGCAGCTCAGCCAGCGGCTCGCCGGCCTGGCCGGCCCGGAGCGGCTCAAGGTGGTGCTCGACGTGGTACGGGCGAACATCGCCGCCGTCCTCGGCCACGCCGGCGCCGACGCCGTCGACCCGAACCGGCTCTTCACCGACCTGGGCTTCGACTCGCTCACCGCCGTCGACCTGCGCAACCGGCTCAACGGCCTGTCCGGGCTGCGGCTGCCGGCGACGCTGGTCTTCGACTACCCGACGCCGACCGCGCTCGCCGAGAAGCTGACCAGCGAGATCGCCGCCGACGCGGCGCCCTCCACGCAGCCCCTCTTCCAGGGCATCGACACGGTGGAGAGCCTGCTCAACGCCATCCCGCTCGACCCGGCGGCCCGGGCCCGCTTCACCGCCCGGATGCAGGACCTGCTCGCCAAGGCGTCCGACCTGGCGGCCGGGCCCGCCGCCGAACCGGACCGGCCCGACCTCGACTCGGCCAGCGACGACGAGATCTTCGACTTCATCAGCAAAGAGTTTGGAATCTCCTGAGATGACCAACCTTCCAATCGAGGCAGGTGCCCCCCGATGAGCGATGACAAGCTGCGGTACTTCCTCAAGCGGGTCACCGCCGACCTGCACGAGACCAAGCGCAAGCTGCAGACCGTCGAGGCGCGCGACCAGGAACCCCTGGCCATCGTCTCGATGAGCTGCCGCTTCCCCGGTGGGGTCCGGTCGCCGGAAGCCCTGTGGGACCTCGTCGCCGACGGCCGGGACGCGCTCACCGAGTTCCCGGACGACCGGGGCTGGGACCTGGAAGCGCTCTACGACCCCGACCCCAACAAGCCGGGCAAGAGCTACACGCGCATCGGCGGGTTCCTCGACGGCGCCGGTGACTTCGACCCGTCCCTGTTCGGGATCTCGCCGCGTGAGGCCCTCGCCATGGACCCGCAGCAGCGGCTGCTGCTGGAGACGTCCTGGGAGGCCGTCGAGCGGGCCGGCATCGACCCGCTGTCGCTGCGCGGCAGCTCCACCGGTGTCTTCGTCGGGCTGAGCACCTCGAACTACGGCATGGGTCTGCCGAACGTGCCCGAGGGCGTCGACATGTACATCGGCACCGGCAACACCACAAGCGTCGCGTCCGGCCGGATCTCGTTCACCCTCGGCCTCAACGGCCCCGCCGTCACCGTCGACACCGCCTGCTCCTCCTCGCTGGTGGCCCTGCACCTCGCCGTGAACGCGCTGCGCCGCGGCGAGTGCGACCTGGCCATCGCCGGCGGCGTCACCGTGATGGTCACCCCCGGCGTGTTCGTCGTCTTCTCCCGGCAGCGCGGCATGTCCGTCGACGGCCGGTGCAGGGCCTTCGCGGCCGGCGCGGACGGCACCGGCTGGGGCGAGGGCGGCGGCGTGCTCGTCGTGGAGCGGCTGGCCGACGCCGAGCGCAACGGCCACCCGATCCTCGCCGTGATCCGGGGCAGCGCCCTCAACCAGGACGGCGCGTCCAACGGGCTCACCGCCCCGAACGGCCCCTCCCAGCAGCGGGTCATCCGCCAGGCCCTCGCCAACGCCCGGCTCGGCACCGCCGACGTCGACATGGTCGAGGCGCACGGCACCGGCACCACCCTCGGCGACCCCATCGAGGCGCAGGCGCTCATCGCCACGTACGGGCAGGACCGTCCCGCCGACCGGCCGCTGTGGCTGGGCTCGGTCAAGTCGAACATCGGCCACACCCAGAGCGCCGCCGGCGTCGCCGGGCTGGTCAAGATGGTGATGGCGCTGCGCAACGGCGTCATGCCGGAGACCCTGCACGTCGACGAGCCGTCCCCGCACGTGGACTGGACCGCCGGGGCGGTCTCCCTGCTCACCGAGTCCAAGCCGTGGCCGGAGCTGGACCGCCCCCGCCGCGGCGGCGTCTCCTCGTTCGGCGTGAGCGGCACCAACGCCCACGTGATCCTGGAGGAGTACCGGCCGCGCGTCGCCGAACCGGCGTCCGTGGACGGCGACGAGGCCGTCGAGGCCACCGCCGTCGAGCCCGCGCGTCGCCCCGGCCTGGTCGCCTCGGACGTGACCCTCTGGCCGGTGTCGGCCCGGTCGCGCTCCGCCCTCGCCGGGCAGGCCGCCCGGCTCGCGCGGCACGTGCGCGAGCACGGCGACCTCGCCCCGGCGGCCGTCGGCTGGTCGCTGGCCACCACCCGGTCGACGTTCGACCACCGCGCCGCCGTGGCGGGCCTCGGCACCGACGAGCTGCTCGCCGGGCTGGACGCCCTCGCCGCCGGCCACCCGGCCGGCAACCTCGTCACCGGTACGGTCACCAGCGCCGGCACCGGCCCCGTCTTCGTCTTCCCGGGCCAGGGCGCGCAGTCGGCGCGGATGGCCGCCGGCCTGGTGGGCCGGACGCCGGTGTTCGACGCGAAGCTGGCCGAGTGCCAGCGGGCCCTCGCCCCGTACCTGGACGTGGACCTCGTGTCGGTGCTCACCGGCGACGACGAGTCGTGGCTGGAGCGGGTCGAGGTCGTGCAGCCCGTGCTGTGGGCCGTCGGCATCGCCCTCGCGGCCGTGTGGCGCGCGGCGGGCGTCGTCCCGGACGCGGTCGTCGGCCACTCGCAGGGCGAGATCGGCGCGGCCTGTGTCGCCGGCATCCTCAGCATCGAGGACGCGGCGAAGGCCGTCGCGTTGCGCTCGCGGGCGCTGACCGCGCTGCGCGGCACCGGCACGATGGCGTCGGTGGACCTGTCGGCCGACGCGGTCGCCGAGCGGCTGCCGGCCTTCCCGGGCGTCGGCGTCGCGGCGGTCAACGGTCCCTCCACCGTCGTGGTCTCCGGCCCGCCGCAGCCCGTCGCCGACCTCGTGGCGGCGTGCCAGGCCGAGGGCCTGCGCGCCCGGCTCATCCCCGTGGACTACGCCTCCCACTCCGAGGCCGTGCAGCAGGTCGCCGAGCAGCTCCGCGCGGACCTGGCCGACGTCACGCCGCAGGCCGGCCACACCCGCCTGGTCTCCACGCTCACCGGGGACTGGGTCGACCCGACCTCGATGACCGCGGACTACTGGTACGACAACCTGCGCCGCACCGTGCGGTTCGACGCCGCCGTCCGGACGGCGATCGCCGCCGGGCACACCACGTTCGTGGAGATCAGCCCGCACCCCGTGCTGACGATGCCGGTCACGGCGATCCTCGACGACACCGGCGTCACCGGGCACACCCTGGGCAGCCTGCGCCGCGGCGACGACGACGCGACCAGGCTGCTGACCAACCTCGCCACCGCGTACGCCATCGGCCTGCCCGTCGACCTGACGAACGTCCTCACCGAGACCGAGGTGGCGCCGCTGCCCACGTACGCCTTCGACCACCAGCGGTTCTGGCTGGACGGCAGCGGCGGCCCCGACCTGCAGAGCCTGCTCCAGGGCGCGGCCGGCAGCGACCCCAGCGACACGAGCTTCTGGGCGGCCGTGGAACGCGGGGACGTCACCGCCCTCGCCGAGACCATCGCCACCGAGGACACCCCGGCACACGAGGTCCTCGACGCGCTGCTGCCGGCCCTGCCGCTGCTCACCTCCTGGCGCCGGCAGCGGCGCCGCCAGTCCGACATCGACAGCTGGCGCTACCAGGACACCTGGAAGCCGCTGACCGGCGTCGCCAACCGGGGCATGAGCGGCACCTGGGTCGTCGTGCTCCCCACCGGCGACATCATCGAGCCCTGGCAGGACGCCTGCGTCGAGGCGTTCACGGCGGCCGGCGCGACGCTCGTCCCGGTGCCCGTCTCCACCCCCGACGTCGACCGCGACCAGTTCGGCAAGCTGCTTCAGGAGGCGCTCGCCGCCGCGCCGGGTGGCGACGACGCCGCCGCCGAGGTGACCGGCGTGGTCTCGCTGCTCGCGTTCGACGAGCTGGCCCACCCGCTGCACCCGTCCGTGCCCGGCGGCTTCGCCGCCACCGTCGCGCTCTTCCAGGCCCTCGGCGACCTCGGCCTGCGCGCCCCGATGTGGAGCGTCACCTCCGGCGCCGCGTCGGTCGGCATGGCCGACCTGCTGCGCTCCCCGGTGCAGTCGCTGGTCTGGGGCTTCGGCCGGGTCGCCGCGCTGGAGCACCCGCAGCGCTGGGGCGGTCTCGTGGACCTGCCGGAGGCCGTCGACGAGCGCTGCGCCGACCTGCTGGTCGCGGCCCTCACCGCCGCCGGCGAGGAGGACCAGATCGCGGTACGTCCCGGCGGCCTGCTCGCCCGCCGGCTCACCCGGGTCCCGCTCGGCGAGAGCCAGCCCGCGAACCCGTGGCAGCCGTACGGCACGGCGCTGGTCACCGGCGGCACCGGCGCGCTCGGTGGGCACGCCGCCCGCTGGCTGGCCCGCAGCGGTGTGGAGAACATCGTGGTCGTCAGCCGGCGGGGCATGGCCGCGCCGGGCGCGCAGCAGCTCGTCGACGACCTCACCGAGCTGGGCGCCCAGGCCACCGTCGTCGAGTGCGACGCCTCCGACCGGGACGCGCTGGCCGACCTGATCGACGCGATCCCCGCCGAGTACCCGCTCACCACGGTCGTGCACGCCTCCGCCGTGCTCGACGACGCCATGATCAACGACATCCGGCCGGAGCAGATCGAGCGGGTGCTCCAGGCCAAGGTCGACGTCGCGTACAACCTGCACGAGCTGACCCTCGACCACGAGCTGTCGGCGTTCATCATGTTCTCGTCCTTCGCCGGCAGCGTGGCCAGCTCCGGCGTCGGCAACTACGCCCCGAGCAACGCGTTCCTCGACGCCCTCGCCCAGCACCGGCGTGGCCTCGGCCTGACCGCCACCTCCATCGCCTGGGGGGCGTGGGCCGGCGGCGGCATGGCCGACGGGCCGCTCGGCGAGCTGCTGCACCGACACGGCGTACCCGAGATGACCCCCGAGGCGGCCATCGCCGCGCTGCACCAGGCCGTGGACCACGGCGAGGCGTTCCTGACCATCGCCGACATCGCCTGGGAACGGTTCTCCGTCGCCTTCACCGCCACCCGGCCCGGCCCGCTGATCAGCGACCTGCCGGACGTGCGGCGCCTCGTCACGGCCGAGCAGGTGGCCAGCGTGGAGGCCGGCGACGGCCCGGAGACGTTGCAGGACCGGCTCGCCGGCCTGCCCGCCGCCGAGCGGCTCGCCGTGCTGCTCGGCCTGGTCCGCAGCCAGGTCGCCGCCGTGCTCAACTACCCGTCCGCCGAGTCGGTGGACGAGCACCGGGCGTTCCGGGAGCTGGGCTTCGACTCCGTCACCGCCGTCGAGCTGCGCAACCGACTCGGCTCGGCCACCGGCGTGGCCCTGCCGGTCACCCTGGTCTTCGACTACCCGACCCCGACGACCCTGGCGGAGTACCTCTTCGCCGAGGTCGCCCACGACGACGTGGTCACCCCGACCGCCCTCCTCGACGATCTGGACCGGATCGCCGACAGCCTCGACGTGGTGGCGCGGGACGAGGCGGCCCGGGTGCGGGCCACCGTACGCCTGCAGGCGATGCTGTCCCGGCTCGCCCAGGACAGCGGTGGCGCCGACATCGGCCGGCACCTCGACGACGCCACCGACGACGAGTTGTTCGCGATGGTCGACAAGGACCTCGGCATCTCCTGACCTTCCAGCTCCAGCTCTCTCCCGTCCCTTTCGAGGAAGCGGCACTCCGATGGCCAACGAAGACAAGCTCCGCGACTACCTCAAGCGGGTCATGGCTGATCTCCACGACACCCGCCGCCGGCTCAGTGAGGCACAGTCCCAGGAACTGGAGCCGGTGGCGATCGTGGCGATGAGCTGCCGGTTGCCGGGCGGGGTGCGCAACCCCGACGACCTGTGGGAGCTGTTGCGGGACGGCCGGGACGCGGTCACGCCCTTCCCCGACGACCGGGGCTGGGACCTGGAGCGCCTCTACCACCCCGACCCCGACCACCCGGGCACCTCGTACGCCCGGGAGGGCGGGTTCGTCGACGGGGCCGGGGACTTCGACTCCGCCTTCTTCGGCATCTCACCCCGCGAGGCGCTGACCATGGACCCCCAGCAGCGGTTGCTGCTGGAGACGTCCTGGGAGGCGGTCGAGGCCGCCGGGATCGACCCGGCCTCGCTGCGCGGCAGCCGGACCGGGGTGTTCGTCGGCACCAACGGGCAGGACTACGGCACCCTGCTGATGATGTCGCCCGACGGCGACGAGGGGCACTCGATGACCGGGGGCGCGGCGGCCGTCGCGTCGGGCCGGGTGTCGTACACCCTCGGGCTCGAAGGGCCGGCCGTCTCCATCGACACGGCCTGCTCGTCGTCGCTGGTGGCACTGCACCTCGCGGTGCAGGCGCTGCGGGCGGGGGAGTGCGACCTGGCGCTGGCCGGCGGGGTGACCGTGATGGCCACCCCGGGCCTCTACATCGGATCCAGCCGGCAGCGCGCCCTCTCCACCGACGGGCGGTGCAGGTCGTTCGCCGCCAGCGCCGACGGCGCCGGGTTCTCCGAGGGCGTCGGCTGGCTGCTGGTCGAGCGGCTGTCGGACGCCCGCCGCAACGGCCACCACGTCCTCGCGGTGGTCCGCGGCACGGCCGTCAACCAGGACGGCGCGTCGAACGGGCTGACCGCCCCGAACGGGCCGGCGCAGCAGCGGGTGATCAGCCAGGCCCTCGCCTCCGCCCGGCTCTCCACCGCCGACGTCGACGTCGTGGAGGCGCACGGCACCGGCACCAAGCTGGGCGACCCGATCGAGGCGCAGGCGCTCATCGCCACGTACGGGCAGGACCGGGGGGAGGCCCCGCCGCTGCTGCTCGGCTCGGTGAAGTCGAACATCGGCCACGCCCAGGCCGCCGCCGGCGTGGCCGGGGTGATCAAGCTGGTGCTCGCCATCCGGCACGGCGTCGTCCCGGCGACGCTGCACGTCGACGCCCCGTCCCCGCACATCGACTGGACGGCCGGCGCGGTGGAACTGGCCACCGAGGCCCGGCCGTGGCCCGAGACGGGGCGGGCGCGGCGGGGCGCCGTCTCCTCGTTCGGCATCTCCGGCACCAACGCGCACGTGATCATCGAGCAGCCGGACGAGTCGGCCGAGGAGCACCGCTCCGACTCCGCCCCCGGGCTGGTCGCGGCCGACGCGCTCCTCTGGCCGGTGTCGGCCCGGTCGAAGGCCGCCCTGGCCGGGCAGGCCGCCCGGCTCGCGTCGCACCTGCGACAGCGCGACGGGCTGGAGCCGGCCGCCGTGGGCTGGTCCCTGGCGGCCACCCGCTCGACGTTCGACCACCGCGCCGCCGTGGTCGGCTCGACCGCTGACGAGCTGCTGGCGGGGCTGGACGCGGTCGCGGCCGGCCTGCCCGCCGGGAACGTGGTCAACGGTGTGGCGTCGGGCCCCGGCGCGGGCCCCGTCTTCGTCTTTCCCGGTCAGGGCGCGCAGTCGGCGCGGATGGCCGCCGGTCTGGTCGGCCGGACGCCGGTGTTCGACGCGAAGCTGGCCGAGTGCCAGCGGGCCCTCGACCCGTACCTCGCCGTCGACGTGGTGTCGGTGCTGACCGGCGACGACGAGTCGTGGCTGGAGCGGGTCGAGGTCGTGCAGCCGGTGCTGTGGGCCGTGGGAATGGCCCTCGCCGCGGTGTGGCAGCACGCGGGGGTGACCCCGGCCGCGGTCATCGGTCACTCGCAGGGCGAGATCGGCGCGGCGTGCGTGGCCGGCATCCTCAGCCTGGAGGACGCCGCGAAGGCGGTGGCGCTGCGCTCCCGCGCCCTGACTGTGCTGCGCGGCACCGGGACGATGGCGTCGGTGGACCTGTCGGCCGACGCGGTCGCCGAGCGACTGCCGGCCTTCCCCGGCGTCGGGGTGGCGGCGGTCAACGGACCGTCCACCGTCGTGGTCTCCGGCCCGCCGCAGCACGTCGCCGACCTGGTGCAGGCGTGCCAGGCCCAGGGGGTCCGGGCCCGGTTGATCCCCGTGGACTACGCGTCGCACTCGCCCGCCGTGCAGGAGGTCGCCGAGCAGCTGCGCGCCGACCTGGCCGACGTGACGCCGCAGGTCGGCCACACCCGCCTGGTCTCCACGCTCACCGGGGACTGGGCCGACCCGATCTCCATGGGCGCGGACTACTGGTACGACAACCTGCGTCGGACGGTGCTCTTCGACACGGCGGTGCGGGTGGCCGTCGCCGCCGGGCACACCACGTTCGTGGAGATCAGCCCGCACCCCGTGCTGACGATGCCGGTCACGGCGATCCTCGACGACACCGGCGTCACCGGTAACACCCTGGGCAGCCTGCGTCGCGACGACGACGACGCGACCCGGCTGCTGACCAACCTCGCCGCGGCGCACGCCATCGGCCTGCCCGTCGACCTGACGAAGGTCCTGCCCGCCGCGCCCACCGTCGACCTGCCCACGTACGCCTTCGACCACCACCGGTACTGGCCCGCCCCGCCGGCCTTCCTCGCCGCGCCCGACGGCGAGCCGGACCTCGACCGGTGGCGCTACCGGGTCACCTGGCAGGCCGTGCCCGACCTGCCGCTGACCTGGCTCGCCGGCACCTGGCTCGTCCCGGTGCCCGCGGCGCTGGCCGGGGACCCCCTGGTCGCCGACGTGCTGTCGGCGCTCGGCAACTTCGGCGCGGACGTCGTACCCGTGGAACTGGACGCCACCGACGACCCGGCGGCGCTGGCCGAACCGCTGCGCGCCGCGCTCGCCGGCCCGGACGGACCCGTCGCCGTGCTCTCCCTGCTGGGCCTGGACGAGCGGGCGCACCCGGAGCACCCGGCGACCTCGCTGGCCGTCTCGGGCACCGCCCTGCTGGTGCAGGCGCTCGGGGCGCTCGGCGTCGAGGCGCCGCTGTGGTGCGCGACCCGGGGAGCCGTCGCGGTCAGCGCCGACGACCCGGCGCCGAGCCCCGTGGCCGCCGCCGTCTGGGGGCTCGGCCGCGCGGTCGCCCTCGAACACCCCGCCCGCTGGGGCGGCCTGCTCGACCTGCCGCACACCCTCGACGCGCAGGCCGGCGCCCTGCTCTGCGCGGCGCTCGGCGCCAACGGCGAGGACCAGTTCGGCGGTGGCGCCGACCAGTTCGGCGACGACGACGGCGCGGAGCAGTTCGGCGGCGACGAGGACCAGCTCGCCGTGCGCGGGTCCGGGGTCTTCGTCCGCCGGCTCACCCGGCTCACCGAACCCGAGCCGACCGCGTCCGGCGACGCCGTCGACGACACCTGGCGGATGCGCGGCACCGTGCTGATCACCGGCGGCACCGGCGGGCTGGGCGGGCACCTGGCCCGCTGGGCGGCCCGCACCGGCGCCGCGCACGTCCTGCTGGCCAGCCGGCGCGGCCCGGACGCCCCGGGTGCCGCCGAGCTGGAGGCGGAGCTGACCGACCTCGGCGTACGGGTCACCGTGGCCCGCTGCGACGTCGCCGACCGGGCGCAGGTGGCCGACCTGCTGGCCGCCGTACCCGCCGACGCCCCGGTGACCGCCGTGCTGCACACCGCCGCCGTCCTCGACGACGGGATCGTCGACACCGTCACCCCGCAGCGCCTGCACACCGTCGCCGCGCCCAAGTGCGCCGCCGCCGTCCACCTGGACGAGCTGACCCGGGACCTCGACCTGGACGCCTTCGTGCTCTTCTCCTCGGTCGCCGGCACCACCGGCAACGCCGGGCAGGGCGCGTACGGGGCGGCGAACGCGTTCCTCGACGCCCTCGCCGAGCGGCGCCGGGCCGAGGGCCTGCCCGCACTCTCGGTGGCCTGGGGCGCGTGGAGCGGGGCCGGCCTGCCCGCCGACAACGAACGCGCCCAGCAGCGACTGCGCCGGGGCGGCATGCTCGGCATGGACCCGGACCTGGCCGTCGAGGCCCTCGCCCGGGCGCTGCGGCGCGGCGAGGCCACGACCCTGATCGCCGACATCGACTGGGCCCGGTTCGCCCCCGCGTTCACCCTGGTCCGGCCCAGCCCGCTGATCGGCGACCTCGCCGAGGTGCGCGAGGCGACGCGGCCGGACCCGCAGGAGGCCGCTGAGGAGGCGACGGACGTACCGTCGGCCCTGGCGCGGCGGCTCGCCGGGCTCGCCGCGGCGGAGCGCGCCGCGACGCTGCTGGAGCTGGTCCGCCAGTGCGCGGCGACCGCGCTCGGCTACGGCGCGGCCGACGACATCCCGGCCACCCTGCCCTTCCGCGACCTCGGCCTGGACTCGCTGACCGCCGTGGACATGCGCAACTTCCTGGCCACCGCCACCGACCTGCGGCTGCCCGCGACGCTCGCCTTCGACTACCCGAACCCGACGGCGCTCGCCGCGCACCTCGACGAACTGCTCACCGGGGCCACCCCGGACGTGGCCACCCCCGCCCCGGCCGCGCCGGCCGACGACGACGAGCCGATCGCCATCGTGGCGATGAGCTGCCGCCTGCCCGGCGGGGCGGACACCCCGGAGCAGCTGTGGCAGCTCCTCGCCGGCGGCGGCGACGCGATCGGCGAGTTCCCCACCGACCGGGGCTGGGACCTCGACCGGCTCTTCGACTCCGACCCGGAGAAGGAGGGCACCAGCTACGCCCGCGAGGGCGGATTCGTCACCGGGGCCGCCGACTTCGACGCCGGCTTCTTCGGCATCAGCCCCCGCGAGGCCCTGGCCATGGACCCGCAGCAGCGGCTCCTGCTGGAGGCGTCCTGGGAGGCGATCGAGCGGGCGGGGATCGACCCGCACGCGCTGCGCGGCAGCCCCACCGGCGTCTTCGTCGGCACCAACTACCAGGACTACCGGAACCTGATGTTCAGCGCCGAGGGCGCCGAGGGGCACCTGATGACCGGCAACGCCGGCAGCGTGCTCTCCGGCCGGGTGTCGTACACCCTCGGGCTGGAGGGGCCCGCCGTCTCGGTCGACACCGCCTGCTCGTCGTCGCTGGTCGCGCTGCACTGGGCCTGCCAGGCGCTGCGCCGCTCGGAGTGCTCCCTCGCCCTCGTCGGCGGCGTCACCGTCATGTCCACCCCCGGGGTGTTCGTCGGCTTCAGCCGGCAGCGGGGGCTCGCCCCGGACAGCCGGGTCAAGGCGTTCGCCTCCGCCGCCGACGGCACCAGCTGGGGCGAGGGCCTCGGCCTGCTGCTCGTCGAGCGGCTCTCCGACGCCCGCCGCAACGGCCACCCCGTGCTCGCCGTGATCAAGGGCAGCGCCGTCAACCAGGACGGCGCCTCCAACGGCCTGACCGCTCCGAACGGGCCGTCGCAGCAGCGGGTGATCCGGCAGGCGCTCGCCAACGCCGGCCTCACCCCGGCCGACGTGGACGCCGTCGAGGCGCACGGCACCGGCACCAAGCTCGGCGACCCCATCGAGGCGCAGGCCCTGCTCGCCACGTACGGCCAGCGGCCCGCCGACCAGCCGCTCTGGCTCGGCTCGATCAAGTCCAACATCGGGCACACGCAGGCCGCCGCCGGCGTCGCCGGGATCATCAAGATGGTGCTGGCGCTGCGGCACGGCTACCTGCCGCAGACCCTGCACGTCGACGAGCCGACCGACCAGGTGGACTGGTCCGTCGGCGCGGTCGAGCTGCTCGGCGAGGGCCGCCCGTGGCCGGTCACCGACCACCCGCGCCGCGCGGCCGTCTCCTCGTTCGGCATCAGCGGCACCAACGCGCACACCATCCTGGAGCAGGCCCCGGAGCCAGCCGTCGTCGAGCCGCCGACGGGGGAGCCGGCCGGGCTGCCGGTGGTGCCGGTGCTGCTGTCGGGACGTACGGCGGTCGCGCTGGCCGCCCAGGCGGACCGCTGGGCCGAGCAGCTCACCGGGCTGGAGGCCCCCCGGACGGTCGACGTGGGCTGGTCGTCGGCGGTCTCCCGGGCCACCCTGGAGCACCGGGCCGTCGTGCTGGCCACCGACCGGATCGCGCTGGGCGCCGGGCTGCGCGCCCTCGGCGCCGGTGAGGACTCGCCGCTGGTGGTCACCGGCGTGGCCGCGTCCCGGCCGAAGGTGGCGTACCTGTTCTCCGGGCAGGGGGCGCAGCGGGCCGGGATGGGGCGCGAGCTGGCCGAGGCGTTCCCGGTCTTCGCCGCCGCGCTCGACGAGGCCTGCGGCGCACTCGACCCGCACCTGCCCCGCCCGCTGAAGCCGCTGCTCTTCGCCGAGCCGGACACCCCCGAGGCCGAGGCGCTGGACCGGACCGAGTTCACCCAGCCGGCGCTCTTCGCCGTGGAGGTGGCGCTGTTCCGGCTGTTCGAGGCGTGGGGGGTGCGCCCCGACTCGGTCGCCGGGCACTCCATCGGCGAGTTCGCCGCGGCCCACGCCGCCGGGGTGCTCTCCCTGGCCGACGCCGCCGAGCTGGTCGCCGCCCGGGGCCGGCTGATGCAGGCGCTGCCGGCCGGCGGGGCGATGCTCGCCATCGCCGCCACCGAGGCCGAGGTGACCGCCGGGCTCGGCGACCGCGCCGACCGGGTCTCCGTCGCCGCCGTCAACGGTCCCGCCGCCGTCGTGGTGTCCGGGGCCGGCGACGCCGTCGAGGAACTGGCCGCCGAGTGGACCGCGCGGGGCGTCCGGATCCGGCGGCTGACGGTCAGCCACGCGTTCCACAGCCCGCTGATGGAACCGGTGCTCGACGACCTCGCCGCCGTCGCCGGACGGCTGCGGTACCAGGACCCGACCATTCCGATGATCTCCACCGTCACCGGCGCGCCGGTCGACGCGGCGGAGATCGGCACGCCGGAGTACTGGGTGCGGCACGCCCGCGACGCCGTGCGCTTCGCCGACGCCGTCGCGGCGCTGCGGGAGCGCAACGTCACCGGCTACGTCGAGATCGGCCCGGACGGGGTGCTCACCGCCCTCGCCCAGGCCGTCCTGGCCGAGGACGCCCCGAGCGGCGGCCGGGCCCCGCTGGTCGTACCCGCCCTGCGCCGGGACCGCTCCGAGCCGACCACCCTGCTGCGGGCGGTCGCCGCGCTGCACACCCACGGCGTCTCCCCGGACTGGTTCGCCCTCTACGCGGGCACCGGCGCGCAGCGGGTCGACCTGCCCACCTACACGTTCGACCGGCAGCGCTACTGGCCGGAGCCGCCGCCGTGGGCCAGCCTGGCGGCCGAGGACGACCGCACCGACGTCGAGCGCCGCTTCTGGGCGGCCGTCGAGGCCGAGGACCTCGAGTCGCTGGCCCGCGACCTGGACGTGGACCGCGACCAGCCGTTCGGGACGGTGCTGCCCGCGCTCTCCGCGTGGCGGCGGCGCGGCCGGGAACGGTCCCTGGTCGATGGCAGCCGGTACCGGGTCGTCTGGGAGCCCATCGAGGAGACCCCGGAGGAGCAGGATCCCGGCCGCTGGCTGGTGCTGCTGCCCGCCGACCGGGCCGACGACCCCGACCTGAACTCCTGCACCTGGGCCCTGGGCACCGACGTGACCATCGTGCCCGTGGACACCGGCGCGGACCCCGACGAGCTGTGCGGCGGATTCGCCGACGTGCTCACCGAGGCACTCGGCGAGGACGGGGGGCCGCTGTCGATCCTCTCCTTCCTCGGCCTGGACGACGCCCCGCACGCCGAGCACCCGGCGCTGCCGCGTGGCCTCGCCGCGACCGTGCACCTGCTCCAGCAGCTCGTCGACCTCGACGCCCCGGCCCGGCTCTGGTCCGTCACCCAGGGCGCCGTCGGGGTCGGCGACGGCGACGTACCGGCCAACCCGCGGCAGGCGATGCTGTGGGGCCTGGGCCGGGTGGCCGCGCTGGAACAGCCCGTCCGCTGGGCCGGTCTGGTCGACCTGCCCACCGACCTCGAGCCCTGGACGGCGATGCGGCTCGGCGGCATCCTCACCGGCGGCGGCGTGGAGGACCAGCTCGCCGTCCGCGAGTCCGGGGTGCTGGTGCGGCGGCTCGTCCCGGCCGTCACCGACGGGGAGCCCGCGCCGTGGCAGCCCCGGGGCACGGTGCTGATCACCGGCGGCACCGGCGCGCTCGGCGGGCACGTGGCCCGCTGGGTGGCCGGCGCCGGCGCGGAACGGGTGGTGCTGACCAGCCGGCGCGGCACCGACACCCCCGGCGCCGCCGAGCTGCTCGCCGAGCTGACCGGCCTCGGGGTGGACTGCCGGGTCGCCCGCTGCGACGCCGCCGACCGGAACGCGGTGGCCGAGCTCCTGGCCGACCTCGGGCGGGAGGGCCCGCCGCTGCGCGCGGTGGTGCACGCCGCGGGGGTCAGCGAGGTGGTGCCGCTGGCCGACACCACCCTGGAGGACCTGGCGTACGTCATCGCCCCGAAGCTGTCCGGCGCCGAGCACCTCGACGAGCTGCTCGACGGCGTCGACCTGGACGCGTTCGTGCTCTTCTCGTCCATCTCGGCGGTGTGGGGCAGCGGCGGGCAGGGCGCGTACGCGGCCGGCAACGCCTACCTGGACGCGCTCGCCGAGCGGCGCCGGGGCCGGGGCCTGGCGGCCACCTCCGTCGCCTGGGGACCGTGGACCGAGTCCGGCATGTACACCGAGGGCGCGGCGGAGCAGCTGCGCCGCCGCGGCCTGCGGGTGATGCCGCCGGGCGTGGCGATGGCCGGGCTGCGGCACGCCCTGGCCGTCGGCGACACCTGCGTCACCGTCGCCGACGTCGAGTGGGCCACCTTCGCGCCGCTGTTCACCTCGCTGCGGCCCAGCCCGCTGCTGGCCGACCTGCCGGCCGTACGCGAGCTGGCCGTCACCCCCGCCGACGCGCCGGACGCCTCCGCGCCCGTCGCCCGGGACCTGCTCGCCGAGTTGCGGGCGCTGCCCGGCGACGAGCGGCGGGCCGCGCTGCTGGAGATGGTGCGCGTCGACGCGGCGAAGGTGCTCGGCCACTCCTCCGGCGACGTGATCGAGACGGACCGGGGCTTCCTGGACCTCGGCTTCGACTCGCTCACCGCCGTGGAGCTGCGCAACCTGCTCACCGCGGCCACCGGGCACGACCTGCCCACCACGGTCGTCTTCGACTACCCGACGCCGGCCGGCCTGGCCGACCACCTGTACGAGGAGCTCTTCGCCGGCGGCGACGGGGAGTTCGGCGACGACGGCGACGAGGAGTCGGTCCGCCGGGCCCTCGCCGCGATCCCGCTGGACGAGCTGCGGCGGACGGGTCTGCTCGACCAGCTGCTCCAGCTGGCCCGCACGAGCGCCGCTCCGCCGGCCGTGGCGCCCGCCGCCCCGGCCGCGCCCGAGGCGCAGATCCACGAACTCGACGTCGCGGGCCTGGTCCGGATGGCCCTGGAAGGCTCCGACTCGTGACCCGGCCGGCCCTGAGGAGCCCCCGATGAGTGTTTCACTGGACGAGGTCGTCGGCGCGCTGCGCGCGTCCCTGCTCGACAACCAGAAGCTCAAGCAGCAGAACCAGCAGCTCACCGCCGCGCTCAGCGAGCCGGTGGCGATCATCGGCATGAGCTGCCGGTTCCCCGGCGGCGTCGGGTCGCCGGAGCAGTTGTGGGACCTGGTGGCCGACGGCACCGACGCGATGTCGGCGTTCCCCGACGACCGGGGCTGGGACCTGGGGGCGCTCTACGACCCCGATCCCGACCCGGACAGCCGGGGCACGTCGTACGTGCGGGAGGGTGGGTTCCTCTACTCCGCCGGGAACTTCGACCCCGCCTTCTTCGGCATCAGTCCCCGCGAGGCCCTCGCGATGGACCCGCAGCAGCGGCTGCTGCTGGAGACCGCCTGGGAGGCGTTCGAGCGGGCCGGCATCGACCCGACCACGCTGCGCGGCGCACCCACCGGCGTGTACGCGGCGACCAGCAGCCAGGGCGATTACGCCGCGCTGCTCACCGGGGTCAGCGGCGGCGTCGAGGGCTACCTCGGCACCGGTAGCGCCGCCGCCGTGGCCAGCGGCCGGATCTCGTACGCCCTGGGACTGGAGGGGCCGGCGGTCACCGTGGACACCGCCTGCAGTTCGTCCCTGGTCGCGCTGCACCTCGCCTGCCAGGCGCTGCGGCTGGGCGAGTGCACCATGGCGCTGGTCGGCGGCGTGTCGGTGATGGCCACCCCGACCGTCTTCGTGGAGTTCTCCCGCCAGCGCGGCCTGTCCACCGACGGCCGGTGCAAGTCGTTCGCCGCCGCCGCCGACGGCACCGGCTGGTCCGAGGGGGCCGGCATGCTGCTGGTCGAGCGGCTCTCCGACGCCCGCCGCAACGGCCACCCGGTCCTCGCCGTGGTGCGCGGCAGCGCGGTCAACCAGGACGGGGCGAGCAGCGGGCTGACCGCCCCGAACGGCCCGTCCCAGCGCCGGGTGATCCGGCAGGCCCTGACCAACGCGGGGCTGACCGCCGACCAGGTGGACGTCGTCGAGGCGCACGGCACCGGCACCACGCTCGGCGACCCCATCGAGGCGCAGGCGTTGCTGGCCACGTACGGGAAGGACCGCCGCGCCGACCGGCCGTTGTGGCTGGGGTCGGTGAAGTCGAACATCGGGCACACCCAGGCCGCCGCCGGTGTGGCCGGGGTGATGAAGATGGTCCTGGCGATGCGGCACGGGGTGCTGCCGCCCACCCTGCACGTGGACGAGCCCACCCCGCACGTCGACTGGTCGGCGGGGGCGGTGTCCCTGCTGACCGGGGCGGAGCCCTGGCCGGAGACCGGGCAGCCGCGCCGGGCCGGGGTCTCCGCGTTCGGGATCAGCGGCACCAACGCGCACGTCATCATCGAGCAGGCCGCCGAAGCGGACACCGACGACGCCCGGCCGGCCGGTACGCCCGCCCCGCCGACCCCCTGGATCGTCTCCGCCCGCTCCGCGCCGGCCCTGGCCGGGCAGGCCCGGCGGCTGCTGGACCACCTGGCCGACCACCCCGACCTGGCCCCGGCCGACGTGGCGTACTCGCTGGTCACCACCCGCGCGGCCCTGCCGCACCGGGCAGCGGTGATCGGCGAGGACCGCGACGCGCTGCTGGCCGGCCTGCGGGCGGTCGCCGAGGAGCGCAACACGTCCGGCGTGGTACGCGGCGTGGCCCGCCCGGCCGGCAAGGTCGCCTTCCTCTTCACCGGCCAGGGCGCCCAGCGCCTGGGCATGGGCGCCGAGCTGTGCCGCCGGTTCCCGGTGTTCGCCGCCGCCTTCGACGAGGTCGCTGGGGAACTGGACCGGCACCTGAGCCGGCCGCTGCGGGAGGTGGTCTTCGCCGATCCCGACTCGCCCGAGGCGGCGCTGCTGGACCGTACCGAGTTCACCCAGCCGGCACTGTTCGCCTACGAGGTCGCCGCCTACCGGCTGGTCACGGCGTGGGGGCTGCGCCCGCAGCACCTGCTCGGCCACTCGGTCGGCGAGCTGGCCGCGGCGCACGTCGCCGGCGTGCTGTCGCTGGCCGACGCCGCGGCCCTGGTGGTCGCCCGGGGTCGGCTGATGCAGCAGCTGCCGCCCGGCGGGGCGATGCTGGCGGTGCGGGCGTCGGAGGCCGACGTGACGCCGCTGCTCGACGAGCGGGTGTCGCTGGCCGCCGTGAACGGCCCCCGGTCGGTGGTGCTCTCCGGCGACGAGGAGGCCGTGCTCGCAGCCGGTGCGCGGCTGGCCGCCGAGGGCCGGCGGTCCCGCCGGCTGCGGGTCAGCCACGCCTTCCACTCGGCCCGGATGGACGGCATGCTGGCCGACTTCCGGGTCGTCGCGGAGAAGGTCACCTGGCATCCGCCGACGCTGCCGGTCGTCTCCGACCGCACCGGCGAGCCGCTCACCGCCGCCCAGGCCACCGACCCGGGCTACTGGGTCGACCACGTCCGGGACACCGTCCGCTTCCACGAGGGCGTCGCCACCCTGGCCGCCGCCGGCGTGGGGACCTTCCTGGAGCTCGGCCCCGACGGCGCCCTGACCGCGCTGGCCCGCGAGTGCCTGCCCGACGTCGAGCCGGCGGCCTTCGTGCCGCTCGGCCGCCGGGACCAGCCCGAGCCGGCCAGCCTGCTCGCCGCGCTCGCCGCCGTCGACCTGCGCGGCGCCGGGGTGGACTGGCCGGCCCTCTTCGCCGGCAGCGACGCCACGCGCGTCGAGCTGCCCACCTACGCCTTCCACCACGAGCGGTACTGGCCGGATCCGCCCGCCGTCGACCTCCGTCAGCCCGCCGCGCCGAGCGACGACGAGGAGTTCTGGGCCGCCGTGACCCAGGACCGGCCGGCCGCGCTGGCCGCCGCGCTCGGCCTGGACGCCGACCGGCAGGAGGCGCTCGCCGAACTGCTGCCCGCCCTCGCGTCCTACCGGGACCGGCGGCGCCGCGGCTCCGCCCTGGACGGCCTGCGGTACCGCGCCGACTGGGTCCGCGTCGCCGCGCCCTCCGGCACCGCGACGACCGGCGGATGCCTGGTGGTGGCCGGGACGCGGACCGACGCCACGGGCGTGCTGGCCGCACTGCGCGCCGAGGGACTGGACCCGGTGCTCGTGACCGTGGGCGACGACCCGGACGAGATCGCCCGGGCCGTCGAGCACACCGGGGGCACCCCGTCGGTCGTGGTCTCGCTGCTGGCGGCGGGGGCCACGGGGACGGTCGCGCTGGCCGGGACGGCCGCGCTCGTCCGGGCCCTCGCCGGCGCCGGGGGCAGCGCGCCGGTGTGGACCGTGACCCGGGGCGCGGTGGCCGTCGACGCCGACGATGCCGCGCCCGGCGTCGCCGGCGCGTACCTCTGGGGCCTGGGTCGGGTGCTGGCGTTGGAACAGCCGCGCCTCTGGGGCGGGCTGGTCGACCTGCCCGCGGAGCCGGACGACGCCGCGCTCGCCGCGCTCGCCCGGCTCGTCGCGGCCGGCGGCGACGAGGACCAGCTGGCGGTGCGTTCCGGCGGGGTGTACGCGCGGCGGCTGTCGCGCGCCCCGGCCGGCACCGCCGCCGACGCGGACTGGCGGCCCCGGGGTGCGGTCCTGGTGCACGGGGCCGCGGCGGTGCGCACCCCGCACCTGCTGCGGTGGCTCGCCGACCGTGGCGCCACCCATCTCGTCCTCGCCGGTCCCGGGGCGCCCGCCGGGACGATCGGCCGGGACGTCGCGGTCACCGTCGTCGACGATCTCGACGGGCTGCCCGAGGCGCTGGACCGGCTGGCCGACGCCGGGACCGTGGTCCGCACCGTCCTGCACGTCGCCGACTCCGACGGGGCCGGCGAACCGGTCGCGGCGCTGGACCCGCGCGACCTGGCCGACGCCGTGGCCGCCCGTACCGCCGGGGTGGAGCTGCTCGACCGGGCCTGCGCCGGCCGGCCGATCGACGAGTTCGTGGTCTTCACCTCCACGGCCGCCGTCTGGGGCAGCGGGGGAGCGGCAGTCGCCGCCGCCGCCGGCGCCGGGCTGGAGGCGCTGGCCGCCGGCCGGCGCGCCGCCGGCCGCCCGGCCACCGTCGTCGCGTGGGTGCCCTGGGCCGACGAGGTCACCGACCCGGCACAGCTGCGCCGCCGGGGGGTCCGTCCGCT
The DNA here is from genome assembly GCF_049841735.1 of Micromonospora sp. DT46. Lineage (NCBI taxonomy): Bacteria > Bacillati > Actinomycetota > Actinomycetes > Micromonosporales > Micromonosporaceae > Micromonospora > Micromonospora sp. DT46. The sequence goes on from NZ_JBNCKW010000003.1 coordinate 139,567, forward strand.
CCCCGCCGAACTGGCCGTGTCCGCGTTGCAGCAGGCCGTGGGCCGCGGCGACGACCAGCTCGCGGTCGCCGACCTCGACTGGTCGGCGTTCGTGCCGGCCTTCACCGCCGTACGGCCCGCACCGCTGCTGCGCGGCGTGCCCGAGGCGGCGGCAGCCGCGGACCGGGACGCCGGCCCCGGTGGCGAGGTGACCGATCCGGCCCGGGCCTTCCGGGACCGGCTGGCCGGCACCCCGGCCGGCGATCGGCACGGGATCCTGCTGGATCTGGTCCGCGCGCGCGTGGCCACGGTGCTCGGGCACGCTTCGCCCGGAGCGGTCGAGGCCGACCGGGACTTCCTGGAGCTCGGCTTCGACTCGCTGACCGCACTGGAGCTGCGCGACGCGCTGTGCCAGGAGACCGGGGCGGAGCTGTCGGCCACCCTGCTCTTCGACCATCCGACTCCTACGGCGCTCGCCCGCCACCTGCTCGGTCAGCTCGGCGGCGCGGACGCGGCCGGGGACGGCGCGGACGACGCCGGGGGACCCGCTGCGGAGAGTTCCGGCGGCGGACTGCTCGGCGGGCTGTTCAACCAGCCGAAGGCGCGCGAGGATCCCGCCGGGTACGCCGAGCTCCTGGTCAAGCTCGCGCAGTTCCGGCCCAGCTTCAGCGAGCCGGCGCAGCTCACCCGCCCGGCCGGCATCCTGCGGCTGGCGGAGGGCAGCGCCGCGGCGCAGCTGGTGTGCTGCTGCACCATGTCCCTGCTCTCCGGCGCACACGAGTACGCCCGGCTCGCCGCCGGCTTCCGGGGGGTGCGCAACGTCTGGGCCCTGCCCAACCCCGGGTTCGGCGTGGGCGAGGAGCTGCCCGCCGACCTCGACGCCCTGCTGCGGGTGCACGCCGACACGGTGCTGCGCGCCGTCGGCGCCGGCCCGTTCGTGCTGGCCGGTCACTCGGGTGGCGCGATGGTGGCCAACCTGCTGGCCGGCGAGCTGGAACGCCAGGGCCGCTCGCCGGACGCGGTGGTGCTGATGGACACCTACCCGGCGAACAGCGAGGTGCTCGGCGGGTGGGTGCCGCAGCTGCTCGACGGGATGATCGACCGGGAGACCGCGTACACGCCGATGGACGACTGGCGGACGACCGCGTGGGCCGGCTACCTGCCCCTGTTCCTGGACTGGCAGCCGTCCGAGATGGCGGCGCCGACCCTGCTGGTCCGGGCCAGCGAGCCGTTGGGGGAGTGGACGGGCGAGGAGGGCGGCTGGCGGTCCCGCTGGCCCTACCCGCACGAGGTGGCGGACGCGGCCGGTGACCACTTCAGCATGGTCGCCGACCGGGGGCCGGAACTCGCCGGCACGCTCCAGCGGTGGCTGGCCGCGCGGGGCCTGTGACCGTTCCCGCCCCTGGCGTGCCCCTAGCGCCCCCTATCGGCGTACACACATCTATCGAACCGACGTTGCAGGACGGAGCATGACGACGTGGACGAGGCAGTGGTGGTCACGGAGCTGGTCAAGCGGTACCAGCCCAACATGCCACCGGCGGTGGACGGGCTGAGTTTCTCCGTCGCCGCCGGTGAGGTCTTCGGCCTGCTCGGGCCGAACGGGGCGGGCAAGACGACGACGATCGGGGTGCTGACCACTCGGGTGCGGGCCACCTCGGGCCGGGCCCGGGTGTGCGGCGCGGACGTGATCGGCGCGCCCGCTGTCGCGCGGCAGTTGCTGGCGGTCGTACCGCAGCGGGTGAACCTGGACCGGGCGCTGACCGTCCGGCAGAACCTGCTGTTCCACGCGGCGTACCACCGCGTGCCCCGGGCGGAGCGCATCCGGCGGGCGGACGAGCTGCTGGACCAGATGGGGCTCAAGGACTTCGCGAACCACCGCACCGACTTCCTGTCCGGCGGCCTCGCCCAGCGCACGATGATCGCCCGCGCGCTGATGCACTCGCCCCGGGTGCTCTTCCTCGACGAGCCGTCCGCGGGCCTCGACCCGCAGTCCCGGCTCTTCGTGCACGACCGGATCGCCGAGCTGAAGCGGGCCGGAGTGACCGTGGTGGTCACCACGCACGACATGGACGAGGCGGAGAAGCTCTGCGACCGCGTCGGCATCGTCGACCACGGCAAGCTGCTCACCATGGACACCCCGTCCGCGCTGACCCGTACGCTGCCCGGCAGCAGCACCCTGACCCTCGTGGTGACCCCCGGCGCCCCCGCCGAGGAGGTGCGGGCCGCGCTCGACGCGATCCCGGACGTGGAGCAGGTGGAACACTTCAAGGTGGCCGCCCCGGCGCCCGTCGCCGCGCCGGCGTTCCCCGGCATGCCGGCGATGCCGGTGCCCGCGCCGGCCCCCGACGCGCCCGTCGACCCGGACGCCCCGCTCTCCTTCCGGGTCTACACCAGCGGCCAGCCGGCCAACGCCATCCCGATGGCGATGAAGATCCTCGCCGACCTGGGCTGCGAGGTTCGTGACCTGAACATCGGCCAGCCCAGCCTGGAAGATGTCTTCATCCACCTGACCGGAAGGGAACTTCGGTGAGCGTCGCCGCCCCCGCCCCCCCGTCCGCGCCCTCGACGGCCGCGGCGCCGCCGCCGGTGAGCGCGCTGGACCAGTTCGCCACGTTCCGCGCGGTGCTCTCGCGGGACCTGTTCGTCACCGGCCGGGAGCTGGTCGGCTTCCTGCTCCAGGTCTTCATCCAGCCGCTGTTCATGCTGCTGATCTTCGGCAAGGTGCTCAGCGACCTGGGCTACGCCAGCGACGACTTCTCCAACGTGCTGCTGCCCGGCGTCATCGCGCTGAACGCCTTCCTGATCGGGCTGGAGAACACCGCGCTGCCGATGATGATGGACTTCTCCTTCACCCGGGAGATCGAGGACCGCCTCCTGTCGCCCATGGCGATCCCGCTGGTGGCCCTGGAGAAGATCGTCTTCGGCGGCATCCGCGGCCTGATCGCCGGCGTGGTGCTGATCCCGGTCGGCATGCTCATGCTCGGTGTCACCTGGCCCTGGGCGGTCGTGCTCAAGGTGATCGGGGTGTTGGCGATCGGCGCGCTGGTCGGCGCGGCGGTCGGCCTCGCCTTCGGCACGCTGGTGCCGACGCAGCACATCCAGATCATGTTCACCGTGGTGATGACCCCGATCATGTTCACCGGCGCGACCCAGTTCCCGCTGCTCGGCCTGGACTCGCTGCGCTGGTACCAGGTGATCTGCTCGCTGAACCCGCTCACCTACATCAGCGAGGGGACCCGGTCGCTCGTCGGTCCGCCGGGGGTCGAGTCGCTGCCGCTCTGGCTGTGCATGTGCGTCCTCGCCGGGGTCTTCGTGGTGTTCTCGATGATCGGCATGCGTGGCTTCATGCGCCGCGCCATGGACTAGCTCGACAGGATCCGAACCGCCGATGGCCCGAGCCGCTCCTGCGGCCCGGGCCATCGGCGTCGGTGTCGCCGGTGACACCTCGGCCCGTCCCGCCCGCCGGATCGCGCGAGTCGAACCCAGCCGGCCGGGACGGGCGTCCCGGTCGCCCCATTCCGTAGTCACCCGAATACACGCCATTTACCAGCGCAAATGCAGATCAGGTCACTCCATCGGGGAGGATGGAGAAAACAATTCACCTCTCCGCTGGGCGTCGCCAGGTCAGCCGTGGCAGGCTGTACGGACGGCGGCAGTTCACCCTTTCGGCTGTCTTGGAGTGGCAACCATCCCATCCGGGCTCCGCCGAACGTCGCCACACCGACGAACGTCGGTGCCGGCCCGGCCGCAGACCGAACGGCTCCACGAACAGCCACCGGTGCGGCGTACTCCAAGGGTCGGACGGCGCGGGTCGCCGCACAGGCGGGAAGGAGTGACGGACTGTGGACATGACCGGAGACGACCGTGGCCGGGCGGTACTCGTCGTCGCCTACAACAGCGCGGGGATGTTCAACCCGCTGCTCAGCATCGTGGGCGAGTTGAAGGCCCGGGGCGTCGGGAACGTCTGGTTCGCATCGACCGAGGATCGCCGGGGGGACGTCGAGGGACTGCGCGGGCCGGGCGAGGTCTCGTTCGTCTCGCTCGGCCCGGCCCGGCCGCAGTCGTCACCGGACACCTGGGACGACGCGACGTACCGGCTGCTGACCACCGGCGACCGGGCGACCAGCTTCGCCCGGTACCTCGACGTCAGCACCGACTACGACCACGTGCGGCAGCTCCACCGGCGCTGCCTCCAGGTCATCGACGAGGTCGGGCCGGTGGTGGCCGTGATCGACAGCCTCGCCAGCTGGGCGATGGACGCGGCGCAGACCCGGCAGCTGCCCTACGTGGTCAGCATCTCGCTGCCGCCGTCCAACTTCTTCCAGGAGCAGCTGCCGACGCGCTACCCCGCCCCGTTCTCGGGGCTGCCGGAGCGGATGACGCCCCGGCAGCAGGCGGCCAACGTCGGCTTCCGCAACCGGCTGGTGCGGGCACTGATGGAGCCGGAGCGGCTGCGGCGCAGCCTCGCGGCCGTGGCCGCCCGGAAGGCGGCCGGCATCCACAACCCGGAGATGCGCCCGGCCGGCTACGTCGAGGCCGCCGAGGCACTCATGGCGTACACGGTCTTCGGCTTCGAGTACCCGTTCGCGACCGCCCCGGAGAAGCTGCGGATGCTCGGTCCCGTCGTGCCCCGGGAACTGCCGCCGGCCGACGGCGACGACGAGCTGACCCGATGGCTCGACGCGCACCCCTCGGTGGTCTACGTCGGCTTCGGCACCATCATGCGTCTGTCGCGCGGCCAGGTGGACGCGATCGTCGAGATCGCCGACCGGCTCGGGCCCGAGCACGCCGTGCTGTGGAAGGTGCCCGCGCGCCAGCAGCACCTCCTCCCGCCGGCGCAGCGGCTGCCGGGCAACCTGCGGGTGGAGGCGTGGGTGCCGTCGCAGCACCGGGTGCTGGCCCACCCGCACGTGCGGGTCTTCTTCAACCACGGCGCCGCCAACGCCATCCACGAGGCGGTCCACTTCGCCGTGCCGCAGCTGGTGATGCCGTTCTGGCTGGACTGCCCCGACGGGGCGGTACGCGCGGTCGACAGCGGGGTGGCCCTGGCCGTCGAGCGCGCCGACTCGCCGAACGTCGAGGACGTCCTCGCCAAGCTCGCGCGGCTGCTGGGCGAGGAGACGTTCCGGGCGCGGGCGCAGCTGTGGAGCCGGCGGATGCGGCAGGCCGGCGGGGTCACCGCCGCCGCCGACCTCGTGCTGGAACACCGCGACGAGGCGGCGGCCCGTCGTACCGTCGGGCTGGCCGTCGGCTGACCTTCCGGTCGCCGTACGCGTCGCAGGGGCGCGGTGGGACACCCCCACCGCGCCCCTGCGACGCCCGTCAGGACGCGGCGCCCTGGGTCTCGTCAGCCAGCGCCTCCGCGTACGCGACGAGCCGGGACGGCAGGTCCGTGCGCCGCTTGACGTCGAGCTTGCGGTAGACCCGGGTCAGGTGCTGCTCCACCGTGCTCACGGTGATGAAGAGCTTGCTGGAGATCTGCCGGTTGGTGTGCCCCTGGGCGGCCAGCGCGGCGACCCGGCGCTCGGCGTCGCTCAGCCCGTCGTCCGGCTCCTGCAACTCGGCGGCGGCCGGGTACGCCGGCAGCCCGCTGCCCGGCTCCCGGCGGATCAGCCGCTGGGCCAGCACCGATGCGCCGCAGTCCTGGGCGAGCTGGTAGGCCCGGCGGACGAGCAGTCGGGCGCGGGCGGAGTCCCCGGCACGTTGGAGCGTCTGGCCGGTGTCGCCGAGGGCCCGGACGAGTTCCAGCCGGTCGCCGCTGGACTGGAGCAGGTTGACCGCTTCGGAGAGCAGCTTGCGCCGGTGGTCCTGGGCGGCGGTGGTGGCGAGCAGCCGGAGCGTCCGGCCCCGGGTGCGGTCGTCGACCCCGTGCGGCACCCGCAGCTGCTCCTGGAGAAGCTGCGTGGCCTGCGTCTTGTTGCCGACGCTGAGCTGCACCCGGGCCAGCTCCAGCCGCCACGGCACCAGCCCGGCCGCGTCGATGCCCCAGGCGCGCATCAGCTCGCCGCACCGGCGCAGGTCGGTGGTGGCGGCGTGCGGCCGGCGTACGGCCAGGTGGTGCCGGGCCCGGGCGGCCAGGTAGTGCAGGCCCAGCGGGGTGCGGAACATGCCGGGCGGGACGGGGTGGGCGAGCCACCGTTCGGCCTCGGAGAACCGGCCCGACTCGGTCGCGCAGGCGACCAACGTGGCCAGGGGACCGGCGATGGCCACCCCCCAGGCCGGGGCGGGCATGTCCTCCAGGGCCGCCCGCGCGTGGTGCTCCGCGCCGGGCAGGTCGCCGACGCGCAACGCTGCCTCCGCCCGGACCGCCCGGATGACGGCCCGCCACACCGGGGCGTGCTGGGTCACCGGCCGGCCGAGCAGCACGTCGCCCCAGACCGTGGCCCGGTCGGACCGACCCGCCCAGAGCAGCGCCAGCAGGGGAGCGGTCAGCAGACCCAGCGCGCCGTCGTCCGTGTGGTGGCGCTGGAGAAGCTGCTCGGCGGTTGCCACGGTGTCGTTGTCCGCGGCCGGCGTCAGCGCGGTGCCGAGCACCGTGACCGCCTGGAGCAGCGGGCTGATCGTGGTCGGCGCGCTCGCCGCCCGGCTCCAGGTGCTCGGGGTCTCCCGCACGGTGGCCAGGTGCTCCGGGTGGGAGAGGGAGACCAGCAGCTGCATCATCCGCAGGCGACCGGCCGTGCCGGCCGAGCCGTGCTCCTCGTCCGTCGGGAAGGCGCTGACCGCCTCGGTGGCCTCGTCCACCCGGCCCTGCCAGAGCAGGTAGGGCACGGCGGACAGGCCCGCGTCGGTGGACCAACCGGCGGCCCGCGCCGTCTCCACCAGCTCGGTCAGCTGCCCGTTCACGGTCAACGGGTTGATCTGCCAGCGGGCGTTCACCAGCATCTCGGTGGTGGCGGTCCGCTGCTGCGCGTCCACCGGGGCGCGGGAGACCAGGCGCAGGCACGCGGCGGCCACGTCGGGCCGGCCCGACGCCAGCGCGTGGCCGGCGGCGTCCTGGAGCACCGGCACCACCCAGGGCGCGCTCGCCGAGCCGGCGGCCACCAGGTGCTCGGCGACCACGCTCGGCTCGGCGCCGTGGTCGTGCAGCACCTCGGCGGCACGCTGGTGCAGGCTCCGCCGTTCGTCGGCCGACATGTCGCCCAGGATCGACCGCAGGATGCGCGGGTGGCGCAGCTGGTCGCCCTCCATCAGGCCCGAGGTGCGCAGCACCCGTACCGCCGGGGCCGTCGACTCGGGCACCACGTCGAGGAGGTGGCCGAGCAGGTCGGTCGTCGCGGGCCGGTTGAGCACCGCCAGCGCCTGCGCCACCCGGCGCACGCCCGGCTCGTGCCGGTAGAGGCAACCGAGCACCGCCTGGTCGAACGCGTCGCCGACCGGCGGACCGTACTCGTCGTTCGTCTCCGCGCTGGCCCGTTCCTCGAGCAGCGCCCGGGTGAGCAGCGGATTGCCGCCGGTCATGCGGACGCAGCGTTCCGCCGTCCGTCGGGCGTCGGCGTTGTCGGCCTCGCCGCCGACCAGCCGGGCGACGGCGTCCACGGTCAGCGGCGGCAGGCCGATCCGGGAGAAGTGCGGCTGGCTGAGCAGCTCGGCGCGGAACAGCGGGTGCGGCGGGCGCAGCGTCGAGGCCTCCGCGAGCACGACCATGATCCGGGCGTGGCGCAGCCGGCGGGTCACGTAGAGCAGGCAGTGCAGCGAGGCCGGGTCCGCGTGGTGCACGTCGTCGACGGCGAGGACCAGGGGGCCGGCGGCGGTCAGGTCGAGCAGGGCGGCGAAGAGACCGTGCAGCAGGGGGGCCCAGGCCCGGTCACCGTCGGCCGCCTCAGCGCCGGGCTCGGGCAGCGGTACGGCGAAGGTGGCGTCCCGCATCAGCTTCTCGACCCGGGCCGCGGCCTCCGGCGTGAGCCGTGCACTGTGGAACAGCTGCCCGACCACTCCCAGGTGGAGCCCGCGCTCGGCCCGGGAGCCGGCGGCGCTCAGCACCTGCCCGCCGGTGCCCGCCGCCCACTCGCTGAACGACTCCAGCAGGCTCGTCTTGCCGCTGCCCACGGCGCCGGTGACCAGCGCGACGTGTCCGCGCTGCTGGTCCTCACAAGCCCGGAACGCGTGCCGGAGACGGGTCGTCTGCTCCTCTTGCTGCACCAACACCAACGTGTCAGCCCTTCTCCTACGCGGCGCGGGACCGGGAACCCCGGTGTTGCCGACGCCGCCTCCCCCTTGCCGGACAGCCGCCCCTCCACCCGCGTCTTCCGGGTAGGGGTGGAGCGCACCGGGCCGCCGTGCCGGGTGGACCTGGAAATCTTTCGCCGGACCGGGGTTCTCGCCGTACGGTCCGGGTGCTCAGGGGAGTCTGGCACCGGCGTGGGTGTGCGACAACGGGCGCGAGACCCCATCGTTTCGCGCACAAACCTGCGGCCCTGAAACGCATTTAGGGGTTGCGCGAAGTGCCACGAAGGGGTGTCGGACTCGACCCGGCGGGGGAGATGGCGACACGGTGAGGGGCTGGTGTCGGGTGTGCGGCTTGATGGTGTCACATCGGGCTTCGCCACGCACGCCCGATAGCACGCTCAGTGCTGGGGCGTGGACACCCGGCGACGATCGGCGCAGGTGGCGGCCCGAGCCCATCCTCCACAGTCGACCCCCAACGACCGGCGCCAGCCGGAGCGGACGGCGGCGAACGATGGCGGGCGGCGGAAGCCGGAGCGAACGGCGGCGGACGGCCGGCGACGGTCCACGCCGAAGGTGGCCGCGGGTGCCGCTCGACGTGGTCGTGCGGACCTCGCGCGACGGCAGGTCGAACCGGTCCGTGGACAGGCCCAGGAGGCCACGGCCGGCGGTGAGCCGCGGCCGGGACGGTCGGCGGTGCAGGAATGGCGGCCGGGACGGTCGGCGGTGCAGGAATGGCGGCCGGGACGGTCGGCGGTGCAGGAGCGGCGGTCGGCCGCGAAGGTCAGCGCGGCCGGGGCCCCGCGGGCCGGTGGCCCGGGTCGTCCCTGCCTCGCGGCGGTGGGTCCAGGACCGTCGCGCCGGGTCGGTTCATGCGCAGCCGGGCGGCCAGCTCGCTGCGCGAGTTGACGTCCAGCTTCCGGTAGATCCGGGTCAGCCGCTGCTCGATGGCGCTGACGGTCAGGAAGAGCTTTTCGGCGATCTCGCGGTTGGTGTGGCCCTGGGCGGCCAGGGTGGCCACATTGCACTCCGCGTCGGTCAGTCCCCGGACGACGGCCGTCGCGCCGGCGCCCTCGGCGCCGCCGCTCCTGGCGGAGAGGCCGGGCCGCAGCATCGGGATCCCGCACTCCTCGGCGAGGACCCGGGCCGACCGCGCCGCGACGCGGGCCTGCCGCCGGTCGCCGACCTGCTGGTAGGCCTGACCGAGGTCGGCCAGGTTGTGCGCGAGCTCCATCCGGTCACCGCACTGCCGCAGCAGTCGGACGGCGCTTCGCAGGTGCGGGATCCGGTCCGGCCCGTCCTCCGTGGCGGCCAGGACCCGCAGGGCGGCGGCCCGGTGCCGCACGTGCACGGGCCGCAGCCGGGCCAGCTCTTCGCGGACCAACCTGCCGGCCTGCTGGCGGCGGCCCATCCGGAGCAACGCCCGCGCCGACTCGGTCCGCCACGGGACGAGGCCCGAGAAGTCCAGCCGCCAGCGATTCATCAGCTGCCCGCAGAGCTGGAAGTCGGCCAGGGCGGCCTCCGGGCTTCCCGCGGCGAGGGCGTGCATCCCGCGAGCCTGCAGGTAGTGCAGCCCGATCGGGGTCTCGAACATCGCCGGGGGAACCGGGACCTGGAGGGAGGCTGCCGCCGCGTCGAGCTGGTCCATGAAGGTGAGGGCCCGTACCCGGACGGCGAGCGGTATCCCGATCACCACTCCCCAGCCCTTCTGCGAGAGCTGACCGAGCGCCTCGTCGGCCAGCTTCTCGGCTCGGGGCAGGTCGCCGAGCCGTCCGGCGACGGCTGCCCGGAGGGCCGCGAGCGTCGCCGACGGGGTGGGGTAGCGCGGGGTGGCGGGGTTGCGGCCCAGCCGGTCGCACCAGTCGCCGGCCAGGTCCAGCCGGTCGGCGTAGATCATGGCGATGAGTGCGCAGACGGCGGTCCACATGTTCGGTTCGTCGTCCAGCCCGGTGGTCGACAGCGCCCGCTCGGCCTGCTCGACCGCGCTGGCGTCACCGCGGTGGAGCACGGCGGACAGCAGGGTGGCACCCTCGATCCCGCGCTTGACCTTGGCCAGCGTGAGCGGGTCCCGGGCGGCCACGGCGGGTGCGGGGCGGTCGACCATCACGCCGGGGTAGAGGGTCGACATCCAGCCCGTGGTGACGAGCAGTTCGGCAGCGGACCTCGGGTCGACGCTGTCCGCCCGTTCGCTCAGGTGGTTGACGAGATCGACGGCCTTGTCGATCTCGCCGTGCCAGAGCAGGTAGTGGATGGCGCCGGCGGCCTGCTGGCTGCCGAGGTGCCCGGCGCGGATGGCGCTGACGACGCCGACCAGGTGGGGGATCGCGGCCTGCGGGTCGAGACGCCACTCGGCGCGGGCCAGCGCGGAACGGATCCGCGCCCGCAGGCACTCGCCTGCGCAGCTCCGGTGCGCGCGGCGCAGGTAACGCAGCGCGGTCTCCATCTCGCCGTCGCGCAACGCCTGCTCGCCCGCGTCGAGCAGGGTCTGCGCCATCCAGGGCTCGGCCAGCTCGTCGATCCCGACCAGATGCGGCGCGATCCGAGCCGGGTCCGCGCCGTCGTCGTGCAGTAGGCAGGCCGCCTCCAGATGCAGCCGTGCGCGTTCCTCGGCGGTCATGCCGTCGATGACGGCCTGCCTCACCGCCGGATGGCGCAGCCCCTGCTCGCTGATCAGTCCCGCGCTGGTCGAGTCGTCGATCGCACCGAGCGCGGCCCGTGACCGTGCGTCGACGAGGTGGGGCAGCAGGTTGCCGTGCAGCGGCTCGCCGGTCACGGCCAGCACCCGGGCGGCGTTGAGCACCAGCTGGTCGCAGCGGTACAGGCAGCTCAGCACGGCCTCCCGGAACGACTCCCCGGCCACGGGACGGTCGGCGGGCCGGGGCGCGGCCGCCTGGTCCTCGGCGAGCGCCTGCACCAGCAGCGGGTTGCCGCCGCTGATCCGATGGCTCTCCTCGGCGATGGTCCGGGCGACCGGAACGCCGAGTCGCCGGGCGAGTAGTTGGAACGTCCCCTCGGCGGTGAGCAGCGGGAGCCGGATGCGCTGCAGCCGCGCGGGTTGCAGCAGCTCGGCGTGCACGTCGGGCCGCCACGGCCGGGTGCGCGGCGCCTCCGTCAGGATGATCAGCACGGGTAGCCCGGAGATCCGTCGGGCCACGTAGTCGAGGCAACGCAGCGACGGCACGTCGGCGTGGTGGATGTCGTCGACCGCGATGACCAGCGGCCCCTGCGCGGTCATCTCCAGCAGGGCCCCACCGATAGCGGCGGTGGCCAGGGCGGTGTCCTCGTGGTCCGTGTCCTCGGCGTCGGCCCAGGTGAGGGCGCCCGCGTCCAGCAGCCGCCCGAGGCGGGCCCAGAGGTCGGGGTTGCCGGCTCCACTCAACGGCGCCGCCCGCACGAGCTGCCGGACGACCTCCAGCGGGACGGAGCGTTCGGCGCGGGAGGCACTCGCGCCGAGGACACGTGCCCCGGAGTCGCAGGCCCGCCGGGCGAAGGTCTGCAACAGCGTGGTCTTGCCGGAGCCGACCGGGCCGGTCAGCACGGCGACGGTCCGGTTGGTCGGGGAGGCCTCGCTGCGGGACAGGTCCGTCAGCCGGCGTTCCAGCATGCTGAGCAGGCACGACCGCTCGGTCAGCTCCATCGACGCGGCCCCCGGAGGAGCGTGCGGTCCGCGGTCACCGGAGGGGCCGCCCGCCCTGCGCGCCCCTGGAGCTCGACGAAATCGGAGACCGGCAATTCTTGACCCATTCCATTATTAGCAAATATAGACGACCGTCGAGTATGGCCGGCGAACCATCGACCGACTTGACCGGCTGGCGACTCCGGGTCGCGCCCCCGCCAGCGTCGGTGATAATTCCCCAGCCTCTCCGGGTCGGCCTTCCCCCTATCGACCACCGTGATGGTGGGAGTATGGCAGTTCGGCAATTGGGCGGCAAGCCGAGGTTTGTAAAGGATGGGCAAACATCGGTTCTGTGTCGCGTCGGCCCGAGCGGGCCTTCGTGCGTACGTTGACAGCGGAAAGTCGCCGGGTGATCCCGTAACGTGACAGCATGCCGCCGTGGCCCATTGGGCGCGCCTTTTCCGGCCCACTCGGCGATTGGCGGACGCGTTCTTGCGTGCTAGGCGTCCGGTGCGTGTCCGGGTGGTCACCGCGACGGCGCTCCCGTCGTCGAACCGTCGGCGGCTGAAGCCGCCCTCCCGTCGGCGGCGGTTCCGCACCGGGTGGGCCGGAAACCCTCGACGTCATCCCGGGTAAGCGCAGCTCAACTCAGTGTCAACATGGCCGGCGGGCGGTCCGGCGGCAATGGTCGCGGTGCGGCCCGGCGTGGGAGCGCTGACGGTCGGAAGGGGGCCGGGGGTGCCTGCCGGCCCGCCGGCCCGGACCGGCGACGAGCCGCTCCCGGGTGCGGGCGGGCGGCTCGACAATTGTTAAAGGTTCCCGATTGTTGCGGCGTGCGACATCGCCTGCCCGAAGTGCGACTGCGGGCCGCCGGGTCGCCCGGGGATCGGGACTCGACGCGCGCCGCCGATGCGCCACCAGATTCGGACCTTTGGGAAATTCACCGATTATGTTGTTAAAAAAGAATTATGCGCCCAGGGGTCTGCCGGCGGGCGCCGGTGTCGCTGCGTGGCCGACGGAATGCACTCGGATAAGTGTAACCGACATCAATGTCTTGGCGCTCCATTACTGCTGATCGACAATTTTCCGTCAAAAGCCGACTCCAATGTCCGCCGCTGTCGGCGAGTTGCCGTCCATCCATAGTGTCGGCCGCAGGAAAGGGCGGTCCGGCCCGCCGCCGCCGAAAACCGGACGAGATCCTGTCCTACCTGGCCTGTCGCCCCCGCAGGGGACCCGGTCCGGGCAGCTAGGGGTTGTGCCGGGTCGATAGCCCGGCCTAATTTCGGGGCACCCGTTTCCACCATCGGGATAGTCGGATATGGGGCCCTGCCCCGTGACCTGAAGGGTTCTGTGGCCGTCGTGATGTTCCACCTGCTGCCGCGACTCGTTGCCGCCCTCCGCAGGGGATAGCGCAGATGACACTGCTGCCGGCGCTGCGGGGATTCGGCGCGGACCGGGCCGATGCGGTCACGGTGGCCGGCGGCACGCTCTCCAGCGAGGCCCTGCTCGGCTGCGTCACCGCGGTCGCCGACCGGATCAGGGGCGCGGGCGCGGTCGCCGTCGACGGCACACCGACCCTGGAGACGGTGGTGGGAATGCTCGGCGCCGTTCACGCGGGCGTACCGCTCGTACCACTGCCCCCCGACGCGGACGAGTGCGAACGGGGCCGCATCCTGCGTCAGTCCGGGGCGACGGTGCTCCTCGGCCGCAACCGGTCCGACACCCACCGGCTGCCCACCGTCCCGGTCGACCTGCGGGAGCGCTCCTCGACACCGCACCCCGAGCCGACGCCGGGCACCGACGCGGTCATCCTCTACACCGGTGGCGCCGGCGGGCCATCACGCGGGGTACGCATCTCGCGTCGCGCCATCGCCGCCGACCTCGACCTGCTGGCCGACGCGTGGCGGTGGAGCGAGGAGGACGTCGTGGTCCAGGGCGCGCCGCTGTTCCGGGCGTACGGCCTGGTCGTCGGCCTGCTCGGCGCGTTGCGGGTCGGCAGCCGCTTCGTCCACCTCGACCGCAACGCCGCCGCCGGACCGGTCGGCACCATGTACCTGGGGTTGCCCGAGCAGTGGGCGAAGATCGCGCTGAACGCCCGGTGGGCCCGGTCACTGTCGGCGGCGCGGATCCTGATCTCCGCGGACGCCCCACTGGCCTGCGCCGTGGCGGAACGCCTCCGGCTGCTCACCTCGCACACGCCGGTCCAGGCGTACGGCACCACCGAGACGCTCATCGCGCTGACCGGGCGGGCCGACGACCACCCGGTCGCCGGTGCCGTCGGCACCCCCCTGCCCGGGGTGGAGACCCGGGTGCTGGACCGCGAGGCCCGACCGGTGCCGGCCGACGGCGAGTCGGTCGGCGAGTTGAGCATCTGCGGGCCGACGCTGTTCAGCGGCTACGTCGAGGGCGGGCGGGGCCATGCCGCCGGTCACTGGCACGCCACCGGCGACCTGGCCACCGTGGCCGCCGACGGCTCGTACCGGATCATCGGTCGGCGCGGGCTCGACGTGCTGCACTGCCGGGGCCGGCGAATGCACGCCGGGCAGATCGAGGAGGCGTTGCTGAGCCATCCCGGCGTCCGGGAGGCCGCCGTCGTCGGCACGCCGCACGACGCGCTCGGCGAGCAGGTCACCGCGTACGTCGTCGCCGAGGGGTTGACCGCGCAGGTGCTCATCGACCACGTCGGCCGGTACCTCTCCGCGGGTCAACGGCCCCGGCGGGTGCACTTCGTGGACGAGCTGCCGCGCAGCGCGCTCGGCCGGATCAGGAAGTCACTGCTGATCGCCGCCGGTTGAGCCGACCGGGCCGTGGGCGGCGGTCCACCGACGTCCGCCCCGCGGTCAGCCCTCCACCCAGCCGTGCCGTCGCGCCAGGTCCAGCATCCGGGCACGCACCGCCACGATCTGCGCCCCGGTCAGGTCCGACACGGAGGTGACCAGCGCCTCGGTGGTCTCCGTGCAGAAGGCCCGCTCGGAGAGCACGTCGCACAGGCCCTCGTCGTCCTCCACACCGCCCGTGGCCGGCCCGCCGTCCCTGCTGCGCCCGCCGGTGAACGCCACGCCGGCCCGGGAGGGCGCCGCGGTGCCGGCCGCCCCGTTGCGCTCCGCGCCCACGGCAGCGCCCACCACCCGCACCAGCACGGCCTTGGGGCCGCGGTCGGTCCCCACCGCCTCGTACTCCACCGGGACACCGGGCGTCAGCGCCCACTTGTCGCCGTCCAGCATGTTCGCGTGCACGAACACGTCGTCGCTTCCGTCGTCCGGGGCGATGAACCCGTAGCCCCGTACCTCGTCGAACCGCACCACCTTGCCAGTGAGCATCGCTTTCCCGCATCCATCCGACCAAAATCCGCGTGCCCCGCCCATGGAACCGGGGCCCGCCCCCAGACTGGCAGCCGCCCGCGCGGCCCGGCACCCGTACCCGACCCCTATGGTGCACCGTACCGTCGGTGCCGGCGCGGCGCGGCTCGCCGCAGCGCCTAGCATCGGCGGACGTGATCGAGCAGATCCTGCCCCCCGCCGTGGCGGTGGCCGAGGCCTTCACGGACCCCGCCGACCTGACCCTGTTCCCCGAGGAAGAGGCGCTGGTGGCCCGGTCGGTGGAGAAGCGCCGCCGGGAGTTCACCACCGTGCGGCACTGCGCCCGCACTGCCCTCGGCGAGCTGGGCCTCGCGCCGGTGCCGATCGTCTCCGGCGCGCGCGGCGCCCCGGTCTGGCCGGCCGGCGTGGTCGGCAGCATGACGCACTGCGACGGCTACCGGGCGGCGGTCCTCGGCCGTACGACCGCGTTCGCCACCCTCGGCGTGGACGCCGAGCCGCACGCGCCGCTGCCCGACGGGGTGCTCGACGCGATCGCGCTGCCGGCCGAGCTGGCGCGCACCGCCACGCTGGGCGCGGCCCGCCCCGCCGTCTGCTGGGACCGCCTGCTGTTCAGCGCGAAGGAGTCGGTGTACAAGGCGTGGTTCCCGCTCACCGGCCGGTGGCTGGACTTCTCGGAGGCGGACATCGTGATCGATCCGGCCGGCACCTTCGAGGCCCGGCTGCTGGTGCCCGGCCCGGTCCTCGGCGGGATCCCGGTGACGACCTTCTCCGGCAGGTTCCTGGTCGAGCGGGGACTGGTCGCCACCGCGATCAGCATCCCGGCCGTCCGGCCCTAGTCCGCCGTCAGCCTGGTCTTCTGCACCTTGCCGAGGGCGTTGCGGGGCAGCGCGTCGACCAGGCGCACCTCGCGTGGCCGTTTGTGCGCCGACAGGTGCCGGGCCACGAATTCGATCAGTTCGGCCCCGTCCACCCCGTCGCCCACCACGTACGCGGTGACCTGCTGGCCGAGGTCGGGGTGCGGGGTGCCCACCACGGCGGCCTCGCGGACCCCCGGGTGCGCCAGCAGGGCGTCCTCCACCTCGCCGGCGCCGATCCGGTAGCCGCCGCTCTTGATCAGGTCGGTGGACGCCCGCCCGACGATCCGGTGCCAGCCGTCCGGGTCGACGGTGGCGACGTCCCCGGTGCGGAACCAGCCGTCCGGGGTGCGGCTCGCCGCGTCGGCGTCCGGACGGTTCAGGTAGCCGTCGAACAGGGTGGGACCGTCGACCTGGAGCTCGCCCATCGCCACCCCGTCGGCGGGGAGCGTGGCGCCGTTCTCGTCGACCAGCCGCGTACGCACCCCGGGCAGCGGCAGCCCGACGGTGCCCGGCCGGCGCGGACCGTCCGCCCGGGCGCTCACCGTGATGAGGGTCTCGGTCATCCCGTACCGCTCGACGGGCCGGTGCCCGGTGAGGGTGGCGAGGTCCGCGAAGACCGCCGCCGGCAGCGCCGCGCTGCCCGAGACGAGCAGGCGCGCCGGACGCAGTGCCCGTGCCGCGTCCGGGTCGGCGGCGATCCGGGACCACACGGTCGGCACGCCGAAGTACACCGAGCCCTTGGCGGCGGCGTACCGTTCGGGTCGCGGCCGGCCCACGTGGTGCAGCCGGCCACCCAGCCGCAGCGGCCCGAGCACGCCGAGCACCAGCCCGTGCACGTGGAACAGCGGCAGGCCGTGCACCAGCAGGTCGTCCGGCGTCCACGCCCAGGCGTCGGCCAGCCCGTCCAGGCAGGCGGCGATGGCACGGCGGGAGATCACGGCGCCCTTCGGGGCGCCGGTGGTGCCGCTGGTGTAGAGGATCACCGCGGTGCCGGCCGGGTCCGGCTCGGGGTGGACGGTGTCCGAGCGCCGGCTCAGGTCGACGGGTACGACGGCCCGGCCCGCGCCCTCGGCGGTGCGCTCCGCGCCGGTCGGGACCAGCAGCGCCGTCGCCTGCGAGTCGCGCAGGATGTGGTCGCGCTCCATCGGCCCGGCGTCCGGCGGGACCGGCACGACCGCCGCTCCGGCGGTGAGGGCGCCGACCACCCCGACCACCGTCTCCAGGGTCGCGGTGGCCTCGATGGCGACCCGGTCGACGCCGTGCAGCTCGTCGGCCACCGCCGCGGCCAGGCGACGCAGCTCCACCCAGGACACCGCGCGGTCGTCGACGCGGATGGCGTCCGGACGCTCGTCGGTGCCTCCCGCGAGCCAGCTCAGCAGCGGCATGGTGCGACCCCTCTCCAGCGGCTCGGGCCCGGGCCCGAGCCGGCCGGGCGTGCCGCGGCGGCCGGACGGCGGCACCCGGGACGCCGGTAGGGTCGGTGGGGCGCCGGCGGATCCAGGTGGGCGCGGTGCGCCGCGCCGGCGGGCCCGGAACGACGGTCCTGACCGTAGTCGGGGGCACCCCGGCCTGCCACCCCTACCGGGCGGCGCGGCCGGGTCGGACGGGCGGGAGGTGACGTCGGTGGTCGCGAACGCGACGGCGTGGACGGCGGTGCCGGGCGGTGTCCGGGCCGTGGTGCTCGACCTCGACGGGGTGCTGGTCGACAGCCTCGCCGTGGCCAGGGAGGCGTTCGCCCTGGCGTACGCCGAGGTGGTCGGCGACGGCGTCGCCCCGGTCGAGGAGTACTGCCGCCATCCGGGCCGGTATCTGCCGGAGGTGCTGGAGCTGATGGGCCTGCCGGCGACGCTGGCCGGACCGTTCGTGCGGGAGAGCAACCGCCTCGCGCACCGGGTCACCCCCGTCGATGGGGTGCCGGAGCTGCTCCGCACCCTGCGCCGGCGGGGGATCGGGCTGGCCGTGGCCACCGGCCGCAGCGGGGTCCGCGCCCGCGATCTGCTCGGCCGGCTCGGTCTGCTCCCGCTGGTCGACCACGTGGTGGGCTCGGACGAGGTGCCCCGGCCGAAGCCCGCTCCGGACATCGTGCGGCGGGCGCTGCGCCTGCTCGGGGCCCGCCCCGGGGAGGCGCTGATGGTCGGCGACGCCCCCAGCGACCTGGCCAGCGCGCGGGCGGCCGGGGTGCTGGCGGTGGCCGCGCTGTGGGGCGAGTCCGACGAGGAGACCCTGCGCGCCGCCGGCCCGGACGTCGTCCTGACCCGACTCGACGAGCTGCTGCCGTTCTGCCCGGCCCGCCGGTGACCGACCCGCGTGGACGGACACCTGCGGTGACCGAGCGGCACCCCTGCCCCGCGCCACGTTCGCGGTCGGCACCCCTGTCCCGGGCCGATTCCCGGTTCGATACCCCCGATTTGTCAGCCGATCAGTTGATCGGCGCATCGGTTGGCCGGATGATGTCGGGCGTCGGTCGGCCGGCTCCGGCCGACCCGGCCCGTTCCCGCAAGCCGACGCCGCGATCAGCCGAGGGGTCCCGCCCTTCTCGACGGCAACCCGCACGTGAAGGAGGACCACCCCCAATGCCGGTCATCGAAGTCGATCATCTGCAGAAACGGTACGGCGAGAAGATCGCGGTCGACGACGTCTCCTTCACCGTGGAACAGGGCGAGATCTTCGGCGTGCTCGGCCCGAACGGGGCCGGCAAGACCACCACGGTCGAGTGCGTGCAGGGGTTGCGTCGTCCCGACGGCGGCACCATCCGGGTGCTCGGGCTCGACCCGATCCGCGACCGTACCGAGGTGCGGCAGCGCGTCGGCGCCCAGCTCCAGGAGAGCCAGCTGCCGGACAAGGTGCGGGTGTGGGAGGCGCTGGACCTGTACCGGTCCTTCTACCGCAACCGGGCCGACATCGACGAGCTGTTGACCGACCTCGGCTTGGCCGAGCAGCGCAACACCTACTTCCAGAAGCTCTCCGGCGGGCAGAAGCAGCGGTTGTCGGTGGCTCTGGCACTGGTCGGCAGGCCGGAGGTCGCCATCCTCGACGAGCTGACCACCGGCCTCGACCCGCAGGGCCGCCGGGACACCTGGGACCTGGTCGAGCGGATTCGCGACCGGGGCGTCACCGTCGTGCTGGTCACCCACTTCATGGAGGAGGCGCAACGCCTCTGCGACCGGCTCGCGATCATCGACAAGGGGCGGGTGGTGGCCATCGACAGCCCCGCCGGCCTGCTGACCCGGGTCGGCAGCGAGCACCGGGTGCACTTCCGTCCCGCCGAGCCGGTCGAGGACGCCCTGCTGCTCGCGGCGCCCGACGTGACGGGGGTGTCCCGTTACCGCGACGAGGTGACGGTGACCGGCACGAAGGACGTGCTCCAGTCGGTCATGTCCGTGCTCAACGGGCGCGGGATCCGCTACGACGGGCTGCGGGTCGAGCAGCCCACCCTCGACGACGCGTTCGTCTCCCTCACCGGCCGTTCGGGCCGGACCGCCGCGCAGTCCCCGACCGACGGGAGGTCGTCGTGAGCGCCCTGTCCAAGCTGATCGCCGTCGAGACGAAGCTGTTCCTGCGGGAACCGGTGTCGTTGTTCTTCGTGTTCGCCCTGCCGATCGGCCTGATGCTCGTCTTCGGGCTGCCGCAGCGCGCCGGCACGGCCGCCGACACCGGGCAGCACGCCGAGCAGACCTTCCTGCCGTCCCTGGCGCTTGCCCTCACCATCGGCATGCTCGCGCTCTTCACCCTGCCGATGGCGCTCGGCATCTACCGGGAACGCCGGGTGCTGCGCCGCCTGGCGACGACTCCGGTGCAGCCCGCCCTTCTGCTGGTGGCGCAGGTGGTGGTCAACCTCGTGATGGGCGTCCTCGGCGCGGTGGTCACCGCGATCGCCGTACGGTTCCTGCTGGACCAGCCGGCGCCGGCCAACGTTCCCGGGTTCGTGCTGGCCTTCCTGCTCGGGGTGGCGTGCCTCTTCGCCGTCGGTCTGCTGATCGCGGCGCTGGCGCCGTCCGCCCGGGCGGCGCAGTCGATCGGCCCCGCGCTGTTCTTCCCGCTGCTCTTCCTGGCGGGCGCCTGGCTGCCCCGCGACCGGATGCCGAGCGCGCTGGCCGCCATCGCCGACTACTCGCCGCTGGGCGCCACGGTGGACACCCTCGGTGCGGCGTGGGCGGGCGCCAACCCGGAGCTGCCGCAGCTGATCGCCCTGGCGGTGACGGCCGTGGTCGGCTCCGCGGCGGCCACCCGGTTCTTCCGCTGGGAGTGATCCTCCGCACCCGCGTGGCCGGTGCGGGGGACGTCGTCGCTGCCCAGGGCCGTTCCTAGGGGTGGCCTAAGGGTGTCCGCCGAATGTGATCTGGATTACGTTCGGAGCAGAACGGGCGCCCGGTCACCGGACAAGGACGTTCGACCGCGAAGCGTCCGTTCACCCGGCAACGGGTGTCGTCAGGCCTGTGTGGACGTGTCCGCCGCCGTGCGGCGGCTCGTCCGAGGTGTGCGGAATGCGACGGAGGTCGTGCCATGAAGGACGTTTCGCAAGCTGATCCGGTCACCCGGGACGCAGTCGGCGTCATCGACGTCGTCCTGGAGGGCGGTCCGGTCGATCTGCCGACCGACCTGCGCAGCCGCCAGGTGGCGCGGGTGGAGGAGAAGATCAAGGTCCTGCACTACGGCGGGTACGAGCACTTCGAACGGGGCGCCACCCCGCCGGCGGTCGACCTTCCGGTGGTCTTCCGCTGGACCGGTCGGACCCGGATCGCCGAGTAGGGGAAGGGCGGCACCAGTCACATGAGGGCACAGAACCACCGGCCGGGTCCCCACCTGACGGTCAGCGACACGAACGAGGCCATCGCCTTCTACACGGATGTCTTCGACGCCGTCGCGATCGTACGGGAGTGTCTGCTCGACGGGCACGTCCTGCACGCGGAACTGGCCGTCGGCGGCCACCGCCTGACCGTCAGCGAGTGGTACGAGGCGGGCGCGCCGTCGGCGGTGGAGAGCCGCGACGACGTGCTGACCATCGAGCGGACCGACCCCGAGTCGGTGCTGCGGCGGGCGGTGGCCGCCGGTGCCCGCGTCGAGACGCCGGCGGATCCGTCGCGCCAGGTGACGCTGCGCGATCCCGCCGGCCTGTGCTGGACCGTCGTCGGCCCGCAGCGGGCGGCGTAGGCGAACACCCGCGACGCCCACCGCTGCGTCGGTCATCGCACCGCGCGGGAGCGGTGGGCGTTGCGGGTGCGCAGGGCGAAGAAGAGCGCCGCCGCCCGGCGGACCTCACCCGACCGCCGGGGATCCGCGGCGATCTCGTGCAGCAGGTCCCGGTCGGCGCGGTCCGCCGCCAGCGTCGTCAACAGCGAGAAGCACTCCCGGGCGGCGTCCCGGCCGCCGGGACCGTCCGCGCCGCCGGACCAGTGGGTGAGCAGCGCCGCCAGCACGTCCGCCCGGAACGCCGGCGCGCCAGCGGCGGCCGTGCCCCGCCCGGCGAGCAGGTGACCCGCGGCGATCGCCCCGACCGGCTCGGTCAGCCGGGCGCGCAGGAAGGCCGGCGTGACGGCGGCCCGGCTGATCGCCTGCAACGCGACGAACCGCGCCGAGCCGGTGTTCATCAGCGTCACCCACTCGTCCGGCCGCCAGTCGCGGGCGAGCGGCCCGGCCGCCAGGTACTCCACCAGGCTGGGCCAGACCGAGGCCAGGGCGTGGCGGTCGGCCCGGAAGAGGTCGGTGGCGAGCAGGATCTGCCGTACGCGCGCGGGCCAGTCGGGCAGCACCGTCGCCGGGGCAGCCGGGGCGTGGGCCGCCGACCAGTCGACGACCGCCGCCACCGGGTCGCCGCCGGCGACGGCGGCGGTCGCCGCCACCTCGACGAGGTCGGTGTGCCGGGTGTCCAGCCAGGCGGCGACCGCCTCGCCGTCGGGCGGGCGGTGCCGCAGCGCCGCGCAGGCGGCGTCGAGGCTGGCCCGGCCGCCGCGCAGCAGGGCGCGGACGAACTCGTCGAGCAGGGCGGCCGGGCCCGCCGGCGTGGCCGCCTCCGCCTGCCCGCCCTCCCAGACCAGCACCGCGACGGTGGCGGTGAGCGGGTTGTGCACCGGCCCGGTGATGCGCTGGGCGTGAGTCCAGTCCAGGAACCTGCGGGCCGTGCCGGCGTCGGGGAACCAGCGGGCCGCCAGCAGCGCCACGTCCGCGTCGGTGAAGTGCGCCAGGTGGTACGCCGGATAGCCGTCGCCCAGCACGGCCAGCTCGTCCTCCGCCAGGTGCCGCGTGGTCACCATGACCCGCCAGGGCCTCGGCGGGCCGGCCGGGCCGGGGGAGCGGGCCAGCTCCGCGAGGCGGTTCAGGACGACGGCCCGCTCGTCCGGGTCGGCCACTGCGTCGAGCGCGTCGACGCAGACCAGCCACCGCCGGCCGGGGGCGGGGGCCTGTTCGACGTCGAGCGGGGCGCCGTCGCGCGGGTACGCCTCGGCGAGCGCCGCGGACAGTGGCTGGCGCACCAGGGCGGCGGCCGGCAGGCTCACCAGCACCGGCCCGGGCGGGCAGCGCCGTCGCCGCCCGCGCCCGGCGAGCCACCGTCGCGCCGAGCGGGCGCTCTCGTAGCGCACGAGCGCCGTCTTCCCGCTGCCCGGCTCCCCGATCAGCAGCACGTTGCCGGCGCCGGTGAGCAGGTCCGCCACGTCGACGCCGTCACCGGACGGGGCGAGCCGTGGCACCGCGCGGCGCGGCACGTACACCTCGGACAGCGGCTTGACGTACCCCCCGAAGCGGTGCGGGTGGACGATGCCGGCGTCCGCCTCGCCGCGCCAGACCGGGCGCAGCGCGGCCCACCAGCCGCGCCGGCTCCGGGAATGGCGGCGGACGGCGACGGTCGCGGTGACGAGCGCGGTGGCGAGCGCCACCGTGCCGCCGACGACGCTGGCGACCTTGTCCGAGACGTCCAGGTCCATCGGCGGTCAGGACCGGCCCGCGCCCGGCCGGTCCGCCGACAGGTGGTGGGTGCCGCATCCCTGGCAGTACGCGCCGGTCTGCTCCTCGCGGCAGTGCCGCCACGGCGCGGGCGGTCCGGCCGGCGCGACCCGCTGCGCCGGCGGCTCCTGCGGTCCCCACCGGGACGTGTGGTGCGCCACGACCAGGGAGGACTGCGTGAGTCGGACGTCGACGTCGGGCTTGAGGCGGACCCGGCCGTCGGCGGCGTCCAGGACGTCCACGACGCGGGCGAGCAGGGCGACGTCGTCGTCGCGGCCCGTGGCGTGGGCGAGCGCCACCGCGCGCCCGAGCTGCTCCTCCGCCTCGACGACCCGGCCCGCCCGGGCGGCGGCCAGCCCCCGCTGGACCGCCGCCGCGTAGTCCTGCTGGCGGGTGTAGTACGCGACGCTCTCGTTGATCTCCGAGTACCGCAGTGCGTCCTCGGTCCACTCCACGTCGAGTGGCACCTCGACCGGCGTGGTGGCCGCGCCCGCGTGGACGCTCAACCAGCCGATGCGCCGGCTCGCCCCGGGCGCCATCGCGTCGACCTCCAGGGCGACGTGGTAGTCCCGCTGGTCGTGCGGGCTCCACGCGCCGACCGGGTAGTCGGTGCCCAGCTCGCCGGCCGGCTCGCCGCGCCCGCTCAGGTCCGCCAGCGCCGGGTGCACCTGCTTGACGAAGCGGACCCGGGCCAGCCCGGTGGTACGCACCCGGAGCCGGACGTCGGGGACCCGCCGGGACATCGCGCGGGTCAGCACCGCCCGGAAGTCGTCGGCGAGCCCGGTGAGGTCCTCGACCGGCACGACGGGGTTGGCACCCAACGCCTCCGCGATGCCGAGCAGTTCCGCCGCGTCCCAGTCGTGCACGCCGTCGGCGGAGCCGATGGCGCGGCAGTCGACGGTGAACCGGCCCACGCAGTCGTCCACCGCCGCCCGCAGGTCGGCGGGGAGCTGGGACTCGTTGCGCCCGTCGGTGAGCAGGATGACGTGCCCGATCGCGTCCGGTCGTGTGGCCAGCAGGTGGCGGGCCAGCAGCAGCCACGTGCCGATGGCGGTGCCGCCGTGCGGCGTCACGTGCCGCAACGCGTTGCGGGCGGCGGCCCGGGTGGTCTCGTCGGCGACCGCCAGCCGCCGGTCGCCCGGGTAGACCATCGTGGCGCGGGCGGTGCCGGCCACCACAGCGAACGCGACCCCGTCGGGCAGGGCGTCGATGGCCGCGGCGGTGGCCCGCCGGGCGGCGCGCATCTTGGCCTGGGGCGCGCCCATCGAGCCTGAGGAGTCGAGCAGGATCACCTCCGCGAGGTCGTCGTGCCGGACGTCGGCATGGACGGGTTCCTCGCCCCGGACGGTGGCGACCACGTCGAGGACCGCCCCGTCGGCGGAGACGCACTCGGTGTGGTGCGCGCGCAGCCGCAGCGGCAGATCGTTGGCGGGGGACACGGGTGACCTCTTTCCGTCGGGGCCGGCGGCCGGGATCACCACCACGTCACCGGCCGGTACGCGTTGGCCAGCTCGACGAGCGCGATCCGCTCGCGCCGGTCGGCGGTGCGCCGGGCGCGGGAGCGGCAGCGGCGCTCGAAGGCGCGACGGAGGGCGTCCTCGTCGAGCCGGTGACCGAACAGCCGCCGGCCGCCGTGGCGCTCCTCGGTCAGGTCGCAGTCCAGCGCGATCCGCAGGATGTGCGCCTCCACCTCCTCGCGTTCGCCGAACGGGGGCAGCTTGTCGACGATCGCGGCGGCGTCGAGCGCCGTGTCGAGCCGGTGCCCGTCGTCCGGCGCGTCGAGCAGGATCCGCACCGCACAGGTCACCGCCGCCGTCGAGGCGCGGGAGGACTCCGGCACCCGCAGGAGGGCGTCCGCCGCGCTGCGCGCGTCCGCCGTCGCCAGCAGGCAGCGGGCCAGCCCGAACGCCGCACCCACCACGCCCGGGTCGGCGTCCCACACCCCCTGGTAGTGGTCGGCCGCCGTGCGCGGGTCACCGTCGAGTTCGCAGGCCACCGCGTACGCGAGCCGCGTGGACACCTCGCCGGGCAGCCAGCCGTAGACCTGCGCGAACCAGCGCCGGGCAGTGTTGGTGTCCCGCCCCACCAGGGCCACCAGGGCGCGGTGCCACCACAGCGCCCAGTCCCGCGACTCCTCGGGGAAGTCGGCGAGCAGCGGGCCGGCCTCGTCCACCCGCCCGGTGGCGAGGTGGGCCCGGACGGCGCGGTAGGTCACCTGCGCGGTCTGCTCCGGGGCGGTCCGCAACAGCTCGATGAGCTCGGCCGGGTCGGCGGCGCCGAGCGAGGCGAGGAACCCGGCGGCCGGGTCGGCGCCGTCGACCAGGGGTACGGGCAGGCCGAGCATGATCTCCACGACGTCCAGGGCGTCGCGGTCGGTGTGCAGGGCGAAGGCGCACGCGGACGGGCTGAACAGGGTGGACCGGGTCGGCCGGGGCACGCCGTCGGCCGCCGAGCTGACCTGCCGTCGTACGCCCCGGACCTGTTCGCGCATCTCGGCGGCGGCGGCGAAGCGGTCCTCCGGCGCGGCGGCGGTGGCCCGGGCGAGCAGCCGCAGGAACGGGTCGAGCCGCGCGGGCACGGGCAGCCGCAGCACGTCCTGCCCCGGCGGGATCCGGGTGACCTCGGTGGACCGGGGCACCAGGGTCAGCGCGGCGAGGGTCCGGCCGACGGTGTAGAGGTCCGACCGCACGCTCGGGCCGGCGGGCCCCAGCCGCTCCACCTCCGGCGCGGTGTAGCCCGCGGTGCCCCACGCCGGGCTCACCGTGTTGTCGATGCGGCGGGCCGCGCCGAAGTCGACCAGCTTGATCGGGTCGTTGGTGCCCTGGCCGCCGACCCGCATCACGTTCTCGGGCTTAAGGTCGCAGTAGAGCCAACCCTGGTCGTGCAGGTACTCGAAGGCGTCGAGGATCTGCACGGCGTATCCCAGCGCCTGCGCCACGTCCACGGCGGTGGAACCGCCGCCCGGGCCGGCCGCGCTGCGGGCCTCCTCCAGGGTGCCGCCGTTGACGTACTCCATCACCAGGTAGCCGGCGTCCCGGTCGGACTCGGGCCGCAGCGCGTGGGTGATGGTGACGATCCTCGGGTGGTTCAGCGCGATCAGCGCCTGCCGCTCGGCGACGAACGCCGCGATGGCCTCCCGGTCCTCCGGGTTGCGTTGCCCCTTCAGCACCCGCCAGGCGCCGTCCATGTCCTCGTCCCGGGCGAGGAACACCCAGCCGACGCCGCCGTTGCCGAGGCAGCCCTCGATCCGGTACCGCCCGGCGCGCAGGTCGCCGTCGGCCAGGGGCGGGGTGAAGGAGTACCGGGTGCCGCAGTCGGGGCAGAAGCCGGCTACCCGGGGCAGCCGGGGACCGCGGTGGCGGGGGCAGCTCGTGTTGCCGCAGTAGCGGGAGTGTTCGGGCACGACCGCCTGCGACACCACCGCCGTCAGGGGGTCGTGCGGCCGGGCGGTCGGCAGCACGGCCGGTCGCTCCCAGGGCCGGGACGTCGTACGCAGCGGCCGTGGGCCGACCTCCGCAGCCGGTACCGGCCCGCCGGCGGCTGCGGACCCGGCGCCGGCCCCGACGCACTCGTGCCCCCAGAGCCGGCAGAACCCGTCCTGGTCGACGGTGCCGGGGCAGTTGCGTTCCGCGCAGCCGAGGCTCGCCGTCATCGCGTACCCCCGTTCACGGCCTGCTGGTAGGCCCGCACCGCGCGGCTCGCGGCGGTCACGGTGAAGGCGTCGGGGCGCAGCGCGGCCAGCGCCTCCCGGTAGGCCAGCTCGACCTGCGGGTGCTCGGCCCGGCCCTCGTCGGCGGCCTTCTGCCGGTACGCCTCCAGCCGGCCGGTCAGCTCCACGTGGCAGCCCCGGCGCAGCCGGCGCCGCGCGGTGTCGGTCCGCTCGACCGCGCGGTCGACGGCGGCCCGCAGCGAGCCGTCGTCGCGTTCCGGCTGGACGTCCCCCCGCCACCACTGGCCACGGCCCGCCGCCTCGGCGGCGGTGAGCCGGTCCAGCAGCCCGTCGAGCGCGAGCGCCGCCAGGGGATCCGTCCCGTCGCCCAGCCCCTCGCCGGCGGCCTCCGTCGCGAGCTGCCGGAGCCGCTCGACCGAGGAGCGCAGCCGCTGCGCCCGGACCGCCAGCCGGTCCCGGCCGTACGCGTCGACGATCCGGCGGATCCGGGCCACGTGCTCGCGGGCCGCGACCAGGATCTCCTGGACGTCCATCGCCTGCACCTGCACCGGCTCGCCGGTGGCGGCGGTGAACCGGACCTCGCACGGGCCGGTCAGCAGCCGGGCCAGGGCCTCCTCGCCCGCGTCCGTCGACCGCTCGATCCCGTCGAGGTCGTCCACCAGCCGGTCGAGGGCCAGCGACAGGCAGCCGAGCCGGTGCAGCAGGTCCCGCGCCTCCTGCGCGGGCGCGGCGGCCGGGCCGTCGGGCTGCCGGAAGGCGTCCGTGACCAGCTGCTGCACGTCGAGCAGGTGCTCGCAGACCCAGGCGTGCGCGGCCAGGGTGGCGTCGAGGCGTTCCCGCACGGCCATCCGCCCCCCGCCCATCAGTCGGCCGGCCGGGCGGTGGCCGGCGCGGGGTCGGGGGGCGGCCACCCGGTGGTGACCGGCCCGGGCGAGGGCATGCCCCGGTCCCGGTGCCCGGCGAGCCACCGGTCGTGGGCCTGCTGCCACACCACCGCCGTACGCGGCTGCGCCAGCACGTGGTTGACGAACGCGACCAGCTCCCGGCCGTCTGTCAGGCGGAACGCGAAGGCGTGCGGCTCGTCGGTGAACCAGGTGCATTCCTCGTCCCGGTGGTGGTCGCAGGACCGCCTCTCCGGCCGGGGCGCCTCGGTCACCAGCGTCGTGTCGGGGGCCATCCGGGCGAAGCCCAGCAGGATGTTGTCGTCGGTGCTGACCCCGTCGACCTGTTTCTGACGCAGCATGACCAGGCAGTCGACCGGGTGCGGGGCGTGCACCGGGACCGGCCGCAGGCCGCCCGCGGTGCGGTAGCCGGCGATCATCGCCAGCGAGGTGGTGTCCGTGGCGGCGCAGACCCGCCGGCCACCGAGCTGTTCCATGCCCGCGAACTCGGGCGTGCCGTCGGCGTTCCTGCGGACCAGCACCGTCTGCCCGGAGTCGAGGTAGTCGTTGGAGAACAGCACCCGCCGGGCCCGCTCGCAGGACGCGGTCAGCGACGTGGCGACGACGTCGATCTCCCCCTTGTCGAGCATGGCGAAGGCGCCCTGGCCGGGCGGCACGGCCTTGAAGGTCAGCCGGTTGCGCGGGTCGTCGGCCGGCCAGAGGGCGCGGGCCACCGCCAGCATCAGCTCGATGTTGAAACCCTCGAACCGCTGGGTGCTGGCGTCCCAGTGGCTCATGGTGGCGTCGGACGGGTCCACGCCGGCGACCAGTTCGCCCCTGTCGAGGATCTGGCGCGGGGGCGTCGGGTCGGGCGGGAGGCTGCGGCGTACCGGGCAGACCCCGCCGGTCGCGTCGGTGGTCGGCGTCGTGGCCACCCCCGGTGGCCGCGCGGGGGGCGCGGGTGCGGGTGCCGCCGGCGCGGCGCACCCGGCCAGCGCCGCCAGGAGCGCGAACGACGCGGCCCGGCGCCGGGGCCGCGTCGGGGTCCGCCGGGGTATGGTCACTGGTACTCCAGGTGGCGCTGGCGCAGCCCGGCCACCACACCGGCGGCGGCGAGCAGGGTGACCCAGGCGGCTGGGCCGCCCAGGTGGTGGCGTGCCTCGGGCAGCTCGGCGACCATCCGGGTGACCTCCTCGTTGCGGGTGGTCAGTTCGGTCAGCAGGTGGCCCTCCGCCGCGACGAACGCCCGGCCCGCCGATCCCTCGGCGAGCACGGTGTCGACCGCGTCGCGGAACGCGTCGGGTGTCTTGATCTGCCGGGCCGGCCAGACGTCCCGCTCCAGGGCGGTGCAGTCGATCCGGTCCTTCGGTGGTTCCCGCCCCCCGGCGGGCTCGGAGCAGAGGTCCCGGCTGTCGAAGTCCGCCTTGTGCCCGGCCGGGTCGACGCTCGCGCCGAGCCCCAGGTAGACGTCGGCCCGGCCGGCCAGCAGGGCGCCGAGCCGCTGCTGGGTGGCGCTCTGCGCGTCGATCGCCCGTTCCAGTTCCGGGAACCCCCGGTCGGCGTCCGGCCAGTGCCACCACGAGGAGACCAGCATGGCCAGCACGGCCGTGGTGGCCACCGAGGCCAGCAGCAGGCCCGCGTTCAGCCGGCGCCGGGTCCGCCGGCGCAGCCACACCTGCACCACCACCAGGGCGGCGAGGGCGCCCAGCGGCACCAGCACGGACGCGGCCAGCCAGGGCCGGGCGTCGGCGCGGGCGTCGAGCAGGAGCCTGGTGTCGTAGTTCCACAGGCCCTGGGCGGCGGTGAGCAGCTCGGTGGACATGTAGTGCGACGCCTCCCGCGCGTAGGCCGAGGCGAGCACCGCGCGGGCCGCCGGACTGCCCGTCCCGGCCTGCTCCGCCGCCCCGGCCGGCGGGCAGGGCTGCCGGTTGCCCGTGGCCGTCGCGGAGAGCGGACCGGCGACCCGCAGGGCGGCGCACACCACGTCGCGGTAGACCTTCAACCGGGCGGCGATGGTCGCCAGCCGGGTGAGCCGGTCCGGGTCGCCGACGGCGTTGCCCATCGAGTCGGTCAGCGTGCGCTCCACCTCGTGGACGGACGCGTCGTAGGCGGCCACCAGCGGGGCCCGGCGGTCCTCGGCCGGCGGCAGCAGGAAGACGGCGCTGGCCGCGACGTCCGCGTCGGCGAGGCCCTGGTAGATCTGCCGGGCGGTCGTGCTGGTGCCCACGGCGGTCGCCGCGGACCGCTCGCCCAGTGTGGTGGCCGACGCGCGTGACTGCACGGCGACGGCGGCGGTGGCGGCCAGCGCGGCGACCAGTACGGCGCCGCTGAGCACGATCAGCGCCGGGGTCGTCCGGAGCGCGTCGCGGAGCCGACCGGTGCCGACGGAGCGGGTCGGCCCGCTGGCCGGGGCGGGCCGGTCGGCCCCGGGCTCGTCCCCCGTGTGCGACGCCATGCCCGTCCTCCCGCTCGCCGGGGCCTCCGGCGGCCTCCTGGCGGAAGGCGTCGCGGTACCGGAGGCGGCCCCGTCCGCCCCGCCGGGCGGTCACCCGGGTGGCCACCGGCGGAGTCCGATAGCAGGCGGGTGATCGCGGGCGGGGGAGGACCAGGGTGGCACCGCGGGTGCACGGGCGGCACGCGTTTGTCCGGTATCTGACCTGATCGTCACCGGCCGGCCACGCAGGGGAGTGGCCGGTCCGGTCAGGAGGCTGTGTCGTCGGCCTCGGTCCGGGGTGGGAAGGCCAGGGCGAGGGTGAGGTCGAGGACGGTCGCCGGGTCGGTCAGGCGCTCGCCGTACAGCTCGCGGAGCTTGCCCATCCGGTAGCGGACGGTCTGCGCGTGCACGAAGAGGTCGGCGGCCACGTCGTCGCGCCGGCCCTGGTGCAGCAGCCAGGAGCGCAGGGTCTCGGCGAGCCGGTCGGCGGTGCCGGGCGGCAGCGACGCGAGCGGCGCCAGGACCCGGGCGCGCAGGTCGGCGAGCCCTTCCGGGTCGGTGCTCAGCACCAGCTCGGCCAGGTGCTCCTCGGTGTCCAGCGCCGGCCCGTCGTCGGCCGGGCGCAGGCCGAGCGACAGGGCCCGGACCGCCCGCTGGTAGGAGGAGGCGACCAGGGCCCAGGGCCGGGCGGGGCCGAGCAGGGCGCGGCGGCCGTGCAGCACCCGGGCGAGCTGCCGCCGCCGCTCCCCGTGCGTGTCGGGCACCAGCAGCACCGCCAGGTCCTCGCCCGCCCCGCCCGCCGGAAGGTCGTCGCCGCTCTCCAGGGTGTGCGGGTGCAGCCGGGCGAGCGCCGCGCGGAGGTTGGCCCGGGGCAGCAGGACGACGGTGAGGGTCTGCGGCGGCGGCCAGTCGGCCCGCTCGGCGCTGCGCAGCAGCGCCTCCTCGGGCTCCCCGGCGAGCAGCCGCTGGGTGAGCCGCTCCAGGTTGCGTCGCCGGGCCCGGCCGGCGCTGGCCAGCTCGTCGGCGTGCCCGGCCACACTGGCGGCGGAGAGCTCGTCGATGTACGCGAACATCAGCTCGGCGAACTCGGCGACGATGGCGGCGGACGACCCGCCCTGCACGGTGGTGGTGGACATCTCCCGCCAGGAGACCCGGGCGCCGACGCGGTACGCGGCGAGCAGGGCGTCCATGCTCCGGCCGGAGCGTGCCTCGCCGCTGCCGAGGGCGTACGCGGCCTCCAGCGCGCCGACCAGCGGGGTGCTCGGGTCGCCGCCGTGGGAACGGCCGATGAGCTGGAGGAACGTGCCGAGCGCGATCTGCACCGCAGTCTCGATCTTCTCGCGCATCTGACCGGTCAGGGCGCCGGAGTAGCTGGGCACCTCGGCGGTGATGGCGGTCACCGTGCGTTCGGCGAGCAGGGGCAGCCGGTCGTGCAGCGCGCCGGCCACCCGGACGTCCAACTCGAGGCGGGCCGCGCGCCGCGTGGCCTCCGAGCGTTCGGACACGTTTGTTCCCTCCGCACAAAAAGCCTCGTCCGGTTCACCTTCGCAGGTCAAGATTTTATGCCATTCTGCCGCGACCATCGAATCATGACCACCACCGTCCCGAACCCCTCCGGGAAGGCGGCCCTGCGGGGCCGGATCCTTCGGCTGGCCGCGTCGGTCACCACCCCGCTGCTGCCCGACGACTACCTCGACCTGGTCGCCCCGCTGCGCTCCGGCGCCGACCTGCGCGGCCGGATCCTCGCCGTGCGTCCCGAGACCGCCGACGCGGCGACGCTGGTGATCCGGCCCGGCCGCGACTGGCGCGGGCACACCCCCGGGCAGTACGTCCGCCTCGGCGTCGACGTCGACGGCGTACGCCAGTGGCGGGCCTACTCGGTCACCTCGCCCCCCGCGCGCCGGGGCGGGCCGATCTCGGTCACCGTGAAGGCCATCCCCGACGGGGTCGTCAGCAACCATCTCGTCCGGCGGACCCGGCCCGGGACGCTGGTCCAGCTCGACCAGGCCCAGGGCGACTTCGTGCTGCCGGGCCGGCCGCCGGCCCGGGTGCTCTTCGTGACCGCGGGCAGCGGCGTCACCCCTGTGATGGGGATGCTGCGCGCCGGCGTGGCGGGCGACGCCGACGTCGTCGTGGTGCACTCGGCGCCGACCCCCGCCGACGTGATCTTCGGCGCCGAGCTGCGGGACCTGGCCGCGCGGGGCGCGATCCGGCTGGTGGAGCGGCACACCGACACCGACGGGCTGCTCACCGTGGCCGACCTCGACCGCCTCGTGCCCGACCACCTCGACCGGGAGACCTGGGCCTGCGGCCCGCTCGGCCTGCTCGACGCCCTGGAGGAGCACTGGACGGCCGGGGGGCGCGGCGACCGGCTGCACACCGAGCGGTTCCGGCCGACCGTCATCTCGCCCGGCGAGGGCGGCACCGTCACCTTCGCCCGCTCGGGCGTCACCGTCGACGCCGACGGCGCCACCCCGCTGCTCGACGCCGGCGAGAACGCCGGGGTGCTGATGCCCTCGGGCTGCCGGATGGGCATCTGCTTCGGCTGCGTCCTGCCGCTGCGCCAGGGCGCGGTCCGGGACCTGCGCAACGGGGAACTGACCACGGCGGTGCCCGGCGACGGCGTCCGCATCCAGACCTGCGTGTCGGCGGCGGCCGGCCCCTGCGACATCGACCACTGACCGGAGTACCTGACGTGACCGTGATCCAGAACAAGCCCGACAACCCGATCGCCCACCTCACCGCCGAGGACATCGAGACCATCGGCAGGGAACTCGACGCGATCCGCGCCCGGGTGGTCGCCGACCGGGGCGAGCGGGACGCCGCGTACATCCGCCGGGTCATCTCGACGCAGCGCAAGCTGGAACTGGGCAGCCGGGTCGTGCTGCTGTTCTCCCTCTTCCCGCCCGCCTGGATCGTGGGCACGGCCGGCCTGACCGCGGCCAAGATCCTGGAGAACATGGAGGTCGGCCACAACGTCCTGCACGGCCAGTGGGACTGGATGCGCGACCCGAAGATCCACTCCACCACCTGGGAGTGGGACCACGTCTCGCCCGCCGACCAGTGGAAGCACTCGCACAACGAGCTGCACCACACGTACACGAACGTCCTCGGCAAGGACAACGACCTCGGCTACGGCATCATGCGCGTCGACGAGGACCAGCGGTGGCACCCGTTCCACCTGGGGCAGCCGCTGTGGAACTTCATCAACGCCTGCTTCTTCGAGTACGGCATCGCCGCGTACGACCTGGAGCTGGGGCGCAACCTGCGCAAGGGCCGGCACAAGAAGCCGGAGTTCCGGGCCCGGGCCCGCGCGGTGGGCCGCAAGATCCGCCGGCAGGTGCTCAAGGACTACGTGCTGCACCCGCTGCTGTCCGGGCCCTCGTTCCTGCACACGCTGGCCGCCACCTTCACCGCCAACCTCCTGCGCAACCTGTGGAGCCACTCGGTGATCATGTGCGGGCACTTCCCGGAGGGCGTGGAGACCTTCTCCCGGCGCTCGATCGAGGGCGAGACCCGCGGCGAGTGGTACCTGCGCCAGATGCTCGGCTCGGCCAACATCAGCGGCAGCCGGCTGATGCACATCATGACCGGCAACCTGTCGTTCCAGATCGAGCACCACCTCTTCCCGGACCTGCCCAGCAACCGCTACCAGGAGATCGCCCCCGAGGTGCGGGCCCTGTTCGACCGCTACGGGCTGAAGTACACCACCGGCTCGCTGCCCCGGCAGGTCTTCTCCGCGTGGAAGAAGGTCGTCCGGCTGTCGCTGCCGAACCGGAAGGCGCCCCGCCGGGTCGACGACCGCCCCGCGCCGGCGCTCGCCACGTCCGGCGTCTGACCCGCCCCCGACGCCGCCGCCCGCCGCGAAACGCGCTGGGCGGCGGCGCGGTGTCCCCGTACAGTCGGGGCATGGAGATCAGGCATTTCTTCGCCGCCGCGGCCGCGCGAGCTTCGCGCTCGTCGGTCGCCGCCGCCTGACCTCACCATCACCCGCCGGCGACCGGAAACGGTCCGCCGGCTTTCTCGTTCCCGTCGGCCCGCCGGTCCCCGGCGGCGGACCCTTTCCGGTCGTCCCACCCGGAAAGGCCACCACCATGACGTACGACCCGATCAGCCGCACCTTCCTCGACTTCTTCCGCGAGCGCGGCCACGAACTCGTGCCCGACGGCTCCCTGATCCCGCCGCCGGGCGACCCGGTGCTCTTCACCACCTCCGGGATGCACCCCCTGACCCCCTACCTGGAGGGTCGGCCCCACCCGCTGGGCCGGCGGCTGGTGAACGTGCAGCGCTGCCTGCGCACCACCGACCTGGACGAGGTGGGCGACTCCACCCACCTGACCCTGTTCCGGATGCTGGGCTCCTGGTCGCTCGGCGACTACGACCTGCCCCGCAGCGTGCGGTGGGGCTACGAGCTGCTGCGCGACGGCTACGGCGTGCCGCACGACCGGATGCACGTGACGGTCTTCGGCGGCGACGACCGGGTCGGCCCGGACGAGCCCTCGCTGCGCACGTGGGGTGAGCTGGGCGTGCCCGTGGAGCTGACGGGGGAGGAGAACTGGTGGTCCAACGGCCCGACGGGGCCGTGCGGGCCCGACACCGAGATCTTCGTCTGGACCGGCGACGGCCCGCCTGACGGCACCCCCGGCACCGACGAGCGGTGGATGGAGGTCTGGAACCACGTGGGGATGTGCTACCACCGGCACGGCGACGGCCGACTGACGCCGCTGCGGCAGCCCAACGTGGACACCGGGATGGGCCTCGAACGGCTGGAGATGGTGCTGCGCGGGCACCGCTCGGTCCACGAGGGCGAGGGCCTCGTGCCGTGGGTGCACGACGTGTCCGACGTGTGGGGCCTGCGCGACGCGTCGCTGCGCCTCGTCGGCGACCACCTGCGCACGGGCGTGGCGATGGTCGGCGACGGCGTACGGCCCTCGAACACCGGCCGCGGCTACGTGCTGCGCCGGCTGTTGCGCCGGACGCTCACCACGCTGTGGCGCGACGACGCGTCCAGGACCCTGTCCGACCTGCCGACCGGGCCGGTACGGCACACCCTCGACGGGTTCCGGCAGTCCGTCGGCGTGGCCGAGGTGCGGGACGTGTTCTCCGGCGAGGAACGGCGGTTCCGGGAGCTGCTGCGGCGCGGGCGGCCGGTGGTCTCCCGGCGCCGGTCCCGGGGACCGCTGACCGAGGCGGACTACCGCGATCTGCACGACACCCACGGGCTGCCGCGCGACCTCGTCGACAATCTGCTCGCCGAGGTGGCCTGACCTCCTCGCCCGTTGCCCGTCGCCCGTTGCCCGTTGCCCGGGGGACAGGTGGCGGCGGCGCTCGCCGCGCCGACGCCGGAGGGGTCGCCGCTGCCGTCCGGGCCCGGACCGCCGCTGCCACCCGGGGAACCGGGCCGCCGCTGCCGTCCGTGCCCGGGCCGCCGCTGCCGTCCGGGGACCGGGCCGCCGCTGCCGTCCGGGGACCGGGTCGCCGCTGCCGTCCGGGCCCGGGTCGCCGGTCCCGGACGGCAGCGGGAGCTGGCAACTAGCTGGCGTAGGTCTCGAACTCGGCGACCTTCGGCGCGCCGCTCGAACCGGTGATCCTGAAGGTGATCTTGGTCAGGGACGTCGCGGTGAAGGTGATGACGCCCGCCCCGCTGCCGGAGGCCAGGACGGCGCCGGTGCCGTTGTTGACGAGCTGCCAGGACCCGATGCTGCCCTGGGTGCCCGACGGCTCACGGATGACGACCCGGGCGACCCTGGTGGCGGAACCCCACTTGATCGAGATGTCGCCGGTCGCGCCCGACGGCGACCAGTGGGTGCTCAGGCTGCCGTCGCGCACGTTGCCGTAGCTCGTGCCGTCGGCCTTGCTGGAGCCGTCGGAGCCGGCGCCGATGCTGAGGTTGCTCCCGCTGGGCGGGTTCGTCGGCCCAGGGGTGGGGCTGCTGGTCGGCCCGGGCGTCGGGCTGGTGGTCGGCCCCGGGGTGGGGGTGGTCGGCGTCGGTGCCGGCGTCTGCGGCGAGCAGCTGCCGTTCGACTCCCGCAGGCCGGTGTTGGCGCCCGCCGTCTGGCGGACGACGTCCGGCACGCAGGCGGCCCCGTCCAGGCTGTAGGAGTACGGGATGCTGACGCTGGTGTTGGACACCGGGTTCGGGCCGGCCGGGTTGTGGTCGCCGCTGCGGCTGGACCAGGTCACGTTGTCGAAGACGTTGCCGGCGACCTGCCAGTAGCCGGCCTCGCTGGTGTAGAAGGTGCCCAGGACGTCCTTGGAGTTCCGGAAGTAGTTGTTCTCCACCTTGGCCCTGGCCCCGGCCCGCGAGTTGATGCCGGACTCGTGGAGGCTCACGTAGTGGTTGTTGTAGATGTGCGCGATGCCGCCGCGCAGCAGGGGCGTACGGGAGTCGATGTTCTCGTACAGGTTGTGGTGGAACGTGACGAAGCCGTTCGAGCGGTCGCTCTCGCTGGACCCGATGAGGCCGCCACGGCCGGAGTTGCGCAGGATGCTGTACGACAGCGTCACGTACTGGACGTTGTCCTTCATGTCGAAGAGGCCGTCGTACCCCTCCGACTCCCCGCCCGAGGCCTCCAGGGTGGCGTGGTCGACCCAGACGTTGCGGACGGTGCTCTCCATGCCGATGGCGTCACCGCCGTTGGACGTGGGCGAGCCCGACTTCTTGACGTTCCGGACCGTCACGTTCCGGATGATGATGTTGCTGGAGTCGCGGATGTGGATGCCCAACTGGTCGAAGACGGCTCCGCTGCCGACCCCGATGATCGTCACGTTGCTGATCTGCTTGAGCTCGATCACGCCGGCGGCGGTGTTGCAGCTGTCGCCCGACACCTTGGCGGTGTTGCCGTGGTTGATGGTCCCCTGCACCTCGATGATGATCGGGGTGCTGCTGCTGGCCCGGGTGCACAGGGCCGTGTGGATCCCGGTGCCCGTGCTGACCCGTACCGTCTGCCCGCCCGCGCCGCCGGTCGTGCCGCCGTTCTGGGTCGCGTAGCCGGTGGCGGCACCGGCGGCTGCCGACGCCTGCTGCATCGGCAGGACCGCCACGCCGAGCGCGGCCCCGACGGCTGTCGTGGCCAGTGCCACCTGGAGTCGCAGTGCGACTGGTCGTCTCATCCTTGCCTCACCTTCGTATGAAATGCCGGGTGTTGCTGCCACGTGCCGTGGTCCGGCCGGCGGGGCCGTCGAGGCTGCCGCCGTGCCGCCGGCCGCCGGACGGGTCGCTCGTCGACCCGGCTGTGGGGGTGTTTCTTCTCGATGCGGAGCGGGTCGGCGGTTCCGCCCGGCCTCGACCGTCGAGGTCGTCGGCCGCGAGGCCGCCGTGATCGTGCTCCGCCCGTTCCGCCTGTCGTGATGTCGTCGCCCGTGCCCGGAAAGCGCTTTCCAGCGAGGATAGGGACCTGTCTATCGATATGGCAAGAACCTGTCCGGATTGCGGTGTGATGCCCTGCTCCGCCCATCACGACAGCCGCCGTCCGCGCCGCCGCCGGTAGCGGGGGCATGGGCGTCGGGTGATGCGGTGGCCGGCCGGATCAGACAGGATGACCTGCGCGAGGGCATCGCCGGGCCGCGCCGCGGCCGACGGCCCGCCCGTCGACGGAAGGAGACCCGTGTCCACCCTGCTCTCCCGTCGCGACCTGCGCTTCCTGCTGCACGACTGGCTGGACGTGACCCGGCTGACCGAGCGGCACCGCTACGCCGAGCACTCCCGGGAGACCTTCGACGCCGTGCTGGAGCTCGCCGAGCGGGTCGCGGTCGAGCGGTTCGCCCCGCACAACCGGGCAGCCGACCTCGCCGAGCCCACCTTCGACGGCCGCCGGGTGCACACCATCGCGCAGGTCAAGGAGGCTCTCGACGTCTTCGCCGAGACCGGGCTGCTGGGCGCCGGCATGGACGCGTCCGTCGGCGGCATGCAGCTGCCGCACGTCGTACGGGCCGCCTGCTTCGCCTGGCTCCAGGCCGCCAACGCCGGCACCTCGGCGTACCCGCTGCTGACCCTCGGCAACGCCAACCTGCTGCTGGCGCACGGCAGCCCCGAGCAGATCGACACCTGGGTCCGCCCGATGGTGCAGGGGCGCTTCTTCGGCACGATGTGCCTGTCCGAGCCGCAGGCCGGCAGCTCGCTGGCCGACATCACCACCCGCGCCGAGCCGCAGGACGACGGGACGTACCGGCTGCACGGCACCAAGATGTGGATCTCCGGCGGCGACCACGAGCTGTCGGAGAACATCGTCCACCTGGTGCTCGCCCGGATCCCCGGCGGCCCGCCCGGGGTCAAGGGGATCTCGCTGTTCATCGTCCCGAAGGTGCTGCTGGGCGACGACGGCGCGCTCGGCCCCCGCAACGACGTCGTGCTGGTCGGCCTCAACCACAAGATGGGCTACCGGGGCACCACCAACACGCTGCTCAACTTCGGCGAGGGCGTGCACCGGCCCGGCGGGCGCCCCGGCGCGGTCGGCTACCTGGTCGGCGAGCCGCACCAGGGCCTGGCGCAGATGTTCCACATGATGAACGAGGCGCGCGTCGGGGTGGGTGCCGGCGCCACCGCCCTCGGCTACACCGGCTACCTCAAGTCCCTCGCGTACGCCCGCCAGCGGCCACAGGGCCGACCGTTGGCCGACAAGGACCCGGCCACGCCGCAGGTGCCCATCGTCGCCCACCCGGACGTGCGCCGGATGCTGCTGGCGCAGAAGAGCTACGTGGAGGGCGCCCTGGCGCTCGTCCTGTACTGCGGTCGGTTGCTCGACGAGGAGAAGACCGCGCCGGACGCGGCGGACCGGGAGCGGGCGCGGCTGCTGCTGGACGTGCTCACCCCGATCGCGAAGAGCTGGCCGTCGCAGTGGTGCCTGGCCGCCAACGACCTGGCCATCCAGGTGCACGGCGGCTCCGGCTACACCCG
The DNA here is from genome assembly GCF_049841735.1 of Micromonospora sp. DT46. NCBI lineage: Bacteria > Bacillati > Actinomycetota > Actinomycetes > Micromonosporales > Micromonosporaceae > Micromonospora > Micromonospora sp. DT46. Next base: position 178,322 of record NZ_JBNCKW010000003.1, read on the forward strand.
CGACTACGACGTCGAGCAGCACTGGCGCGACAACCGGCTCAACCCGATCCACGAGGGCACCCACGGCATCCAGGCGCTGGACCTGCTGGGGCGCAAGGTCACCATGCGCGACGGGGCCGGGCTGGCGCTGCTGGTGGAGACGGTCCGGGCCACGACCAGCCGCGCGTGGAAGGCCGGGGGCGAGGCCGCCGAGCTGGCCGCCCCGCTCGGCGCCGCCCTCGACCGGGTCGCCCTGGTCACCCGGCGACTGTGGAGCACCGGTGATCCGGAGGTGGCGCTGGCCAACGCCAGCGTCTACCTGGAGGCGGTCGGCCACGTGGTGATCGCGTGGATGTGGCTGGAGCAGCTTCTCGTCGTCGAGGCAGCCGGCGGCCCCGGTGACGGCCCGGACGCCGACCTGCACGCCGGCAAGCGGCAGGCCGCCCGGTACTTCTTCCGGCACGAGCTGCCCCGCACGGGGCCGCAGTTCGACCTGCTGGACAGCCTCGACCGGACCACGCTGGAGATGCGCGACGACTGGTTCTGACCCGCCCTCGCCGGTCCCGCCGGTCCCGCCGGTCCCGCCGCCCCCGCAGGCAGCGCTGTCCCACCGGCCCCCGCCGGGAGCGCGGTCCCGCCGGGTTGGTCGGTGCGCGGCCCGCCTATCCTTGCCAGCCATGAACCCCGGTGACGTGACCGTTCCGCCGCCCGCAGACGGAGCCGAGGAACGGCTGGAGACCCTGCGGCGCTGGTGGCGGCTGCCGGCTCCCGCGCGGCGCGAGGTCCGGCTGCTCAGCCGCTCCGGTCGGCACCACCCGGACCGGGAGATCGCCTGGGTGGCCTGGCGGTGGGCGCAGGTCGTGCTGCCGCCGGGAGCGCCGGAGCCGGGCCGGGCCCGCAACATGCTCAGCGCGGCCGGCTTCTGGGCGCTGATCCTGCTGGATCTGGTCACCGGCGTCGATCCGACGGACCCGCCCGAGCCACGGTGGCTCGACCGCCGCCGGGCCCGGCGCGTCCTGCGGGCCGGCCCACCCGTCGCCTGACCGCCCGGCAGCCGGGGCGACCGTGCCGCCCGACGGGGTGCCGGCCGGCGGGTTGCCGGCCGCCCGCCCCGATCCGCACCACCCGCGGCTGCACCGCCCGGCCCACGACACCGCCTCACCCACCACCGGAGCGCCGGGCCCGGCGGTCTCAGCCGTCGGCGAGCAGCCGGTCGCGGACCTCGCGGCGCAGGACCTTGCCGATCTGGGAGCGGGGCAGGTCCTTGACGACGACCACGCGGCGGGGCACCTTGTACCCGGCCAGGTGCCGCCGGCACGCCGCCCGCAGGCTCGCTTCGTCAGGCGGCTCGGCGCCCTCGTCCAGGACGACCGCCCCCACCACCTCCTCGCCGCTGTGCTCGCCGGGCAGGCCGACCACCGCGGCGTCGCGGACGCCGGGAACGCGGCGCAGCGCGTCCTCCACCTCCGACGGGTAGACGTTGAACCCGCCGGTGATGATCAGCTCCTTGATCCGGTCGACCACGCGGACGAAGCCGTCGGCGTCGGCCACCACGACGTCCCCGGTGCGCAGCCAGCCGTCGGGCAGCAGCGCCGCCGCCGTCTCCGCCGGGCGGTTCCAGTAGCCGGCGAACACCTGCGGCCCCCGGATCAGCAGCTCGCCCGCCTCACCCGGGGAGCGGTCGCGCGACGGGTCCTCGGGGTCGACGATGCGGATGTCGGTGGACGGGAACGGCACGCCGACCGTGCCCGGCCGGCGGGCGGGGGAGACCGGGTTGCCGAGCGCGACGGGGGAGGTCTCGGTCATGCCGTAGCCCTCGACGAGCAGCCCGCCGGTGACCGACTCCCACAGCTCGACCGTCGCCGGGGGCAGCGCCATGGCGCCGGAGATGGCGTACCGGGCCGAGGAGAGGTCGATCCCGCGTTCCCGGGCGGTCGTGGCGAGCTTCTCGTAGATCGGCGGGACGGCGGGCAGGAAGGTCGGCGGCCGGCGACGCACCGCCGCCAGCGTCTGGTCCAGGTCGAAGCGGGGGAACAGCACCAGCGTGGCGCCGATGCCCACCGAGAAGGTGAGGCAGAGCGTCAGCCCGTACGCGTGGAACAGCGGCAGCACCGCGTACACCGTCTCCTCGCCGTCGCGCAGGCCCGGCACCCAGGCGCGGCCCTGCGCCGCGTTGGTCCGCAGGTTGCGGTGGCTCAGGATGGCGCCCTTCGGCGTGCCGGTGGTGCCGCCCGTGTACTGCAACAGCGCCGTGTCGTCCGGCCCGGGGGCGGGATGCGCGGCGTCGAGGGGGGTGGCCGCGGCCACCAGCCCTTCCCAGGACAGCGCACCGGGCGCGGGCCCGGTCATCGCCGCGCGGGTGGCCCGCGCCCGGGCCAGCGGCAGCCGCAGCGCCCAGCGCTTGCGCCGGGGCAGGGCCCGGGTGAGGTCCACCGCGACCACGGTCTCGACGGCCGTCGCGCCCGCGCTGTCGCCGACGAGAGGGGCCACCTTGTCCCAGACCACCGCGACCCGGGCTCCGTGGTCGGCGAGTTGCCGGGTGAGCTCCTGCGCGGTGTAGAGCGGGTTGTGCTCGACCACCACCGCGCCGAGCCGCAGCACGGCGTAGAAGGCGACCACGTGCTGCGGGCAGTTCGGCAGCACCAGCGCCACCCGGTCGCCCCGGCCGACGCCGAGCCGACGCAGCGCCTCGGCCCCCCGGCCCACCTGGTCGTGCAGGTCGGCGTACGTGGTGGTGGCGCCGAAGAAGTCCAGGGCGATCCGGGGACCGAAGCGGCGGGCGGCGTCGCGCAGCAGGTCGACCAGCGACTCGTCGGACGGCGCGACGGTCGCCGGCACGCCCGGGGCGTAGCTGCGCAGCCAGGGTCGCTCGGCACTCAGGTCCATGTCTCTCCTCCGCCCGCGCCGGACCACTTCCTACTTAACGGTAACCTACGGCTGCGTAGGTATTGGTGGATCCCCCCGTCCGACCGGCCCCGGCCGTAGACTCCGACGGTGCGGGATCGACGGGTCGTGGCGCTCTGGTCCGTGTTCGCCCTGCTCGCCGCCGCGTCGTCGGCGCTCGTCACGCTCCGCCCCGACCGCCTTTCCGACCTGCACATCTATCGTGGCGCACTGCTGCACCTGCAGGCCGGCCGGCCGCTGTACGAGTTCGCCGCCGAGAACGGCGGCCCCTTCACCTACCCGCCGTTCGCCGCGCTCGTGCTCTGGCCGGTCTCGGCCGTCGCCGAGGGGGTCGTGCAGGGGGTCTGGCTGGCGCTGATCTGCCTCGCGGTGGTCGCCATCGCGGTGCCGGTCGGCCGCGTACTGGCTGGCGGGCCTCGGCGGCACCTGGTCGTGCCGGCCGTCGCCTGCGCCCTGATGCTCTCCACGCCGGTGCAGAGCAATCTGCGCTTCGGCCAGGTCAGCGTCTTCATCGTGCTGCTCGCGCTGCTCGACGGCATGGGCGTCCCCCCGGCCCGGCTGCGGGGCGTCCTCGTCGGGGTGGCCGCCGCGATCAAACTGACCCCGCTGCTGTTCGTTGTCTACTTCCTCGTCACGGGCCGCTACCGGGACGCCGGGCGGGCCGTCGTCACGTTCCTGGCCTGCGCCGCGCTGGGCGCGGTGGTTCTCCCGGCGGAGAGCTGGACCTACTGGACCGAGGCGGTGCGCAACACGTCCCGGATCGGCAACCTGGCCTCGCTGGGCAACCAGTCGGTGCACGGCATGCTGCTGCGCCTCGGCCTCGACCAGGCGTCGCTCCCGCTGCTCTGGGCGGCCCTGGTGGCCGCCGTCTGCGCGGTGGCCCTGCTGCGGGCCCGGCACCTGGCCGCGCACGGGCGCCCCGGCCACGCCGCCGTGCTCGTCGGCTGCGCGACCGTCGCCGCGTCCCCCGTGTCCTGGACGCACCACCAGATCTGGCCGGTGCTGGCGGCGATGCTGCTGATTGGGGCCGACGGGGTCGCCCGGCGGGTCGCCGGCGGCGCCCTGCTGGTGACCATGGTGGTCTCGCTGGGGGTGGCGCTCAGGCCGGTCTCGACCACGTCCGGGGTGCAGTTCCTCCTCGAGAACGCCCGGGCCCTCGGCGTCGCTGTGCTCTGCCTCGCCGGGTTCGGCGGGGCGGCGCTGGCCGCGGCCGGCGCGGGCCGACGGACCCCGGCGACCCGCGGCTGGCTGCGGGTGGGCACGACCGCCGCGTTGGCCGTGGCGTTCTTCGCCGTGCAGCCGCTGCCCGCCGGCGCCGATCCGACCTTCAAGGCGTACGCGCTCTCCGACGTCGCCAACCCGCGCTACTTCTTCGTCTGCCGGGGCCCGGCGGAGTGCGCCGCATACGGCACGGACGCGCCGGTCACCTTCGGCACCCGCAGGGAGAAGACCAAGGTCCGCGTCAACGGGGTGGTGTCGCCCGCCGTCGCCCGGCTGGAATACCACTCCGCCCCCGGGGGCGCGCCCCGGGCCATTCCACTGCTCGCGCCCTACCCGGGCCCCCGGACGTTCTCGTTCCGGTCGGCGACCATGACCCACGGCCGGCTGGTCGCCTACGCGGCCGACGGGCGCCCGATCGCGACCTACGACGAGGAGTTGGCCGCCGCGCTCGCCGTCAGCGGTGCCCGGCGGAATGGCGCACCGCCCGCCGGCCCTTGACCACCCCCAGGACGACGACCGCGACCAGCGCCACCACGCCGATGATCACCAGCCAGCGGACCGCCTCCAGCAGCAGCCCGAGCAGGATGAGCGCGCCGGCGACGACGCCGACGGCCCAGAGCATGCCTCGCATGTCCACCTCCCGTGACTCCGGCCGCACGGCGCGGCCTGGCCGTCTGCCTTCCCGGCCCGCACCCGGCCATGCCGCCACGACCGGCGAAGTCCTCGCGCGGCACGCCGGTGGCGCACACTTTCGCTGACCTCACCGTCGTGGTCCGGGCCGCGGCGTCGGCCAGCACCGCGTCCAGCGCCGCCCGGAAGCCGGCGGTACGGGAGTACGCCGCGCACGCCCGCAGGGCCGCGACGGTCCGCCGACCTCCTCCGCGCCGGAAGGCCTCGGCGGTCCGCCGACCATCCGGCTACCTGGCTCGTCGGTGCCGGCGGACGTGTGTCGGCCGGCCGCCCCGCCGCTGGTCGACAGGATGGATCTTGGACAGTTGTCGTCCTCAGGTAACGACAACTGTCCAAGATCACGAATGGATGTGGCGGTGCGGGCGGCAAGCGTCCGTCCCGATCAGGCGCGGCGTCCGCTGTTCAGGTCGGTGTACCTCGCCCTGTGGGGCAGCGGGGCCGTCCCGTTTCCGCGGCTCTCGTGCAGGAGGCGCAGCGTTCCGGCGTCGCCCGTCGGGGTGTCCGGTGACCGCGTCAGCGCTGGGCGACGTAGACGGTGTTGGCCGACTGCCCGCCGGTCAGCGGGTTGGCGAACGGGACGACGTGCGCCCGCGCGGTACGGAACACCTCGGCGAGGACGGCCTCGAAGTCGGCATCGGGCGGATCGTCCGACCAGAGGGCGAACACCCCGTCAGGGTGCAGATGGGCGGCGAGCCGACGCAGGCCGTCGGGCGTGTAGAAGGGGGCGTGGCCGGGGTGCAGCACGTTGCGCGGCGAGTGGTCCACGTCGAGCAGCACGGCGTGGAACCGCCGCCCCGGCTCCCGCGGGTCGAAGCCGGTGCCGTCGGCCACCGCGGCGAAGAAGTCGGCCCGCACGAACCGGGTACGCGGGTCGGCGGCCAGCCCGGCGGCGAAGGGCAGCAGCCCCCGGCGGTGCCAGTCGATGACGTCCTCGATCGCCTCCACCACCACCAGCGAGCCGACCCGGTCGTCGGAGAGCGCGGTGCGGGCGGTGTAGCCGAGGCCGAGGCCGCCGACGACCACGTCGAGCCCCTGCCCGGACAGGGGAGCCAGGCCCAGCCGGGCCAGCTCGATCTCCGCGACGGGAAAGAGGCTGGACATCAGGTACTCGTCGTCGAGCTTGACCTCGTACACCTCGACGTCGAGCGACGGGTCGCGGCGCCGGCGCAGGCTGATGAGGCCGATCGGGGTCTCCCGCCAGGCCAGTTCCTCGAATCGCACGCCCACGGGCCCGGATGCTACCCGCCGCCGCCCCGGGCGCCGGCGGCCGGCACGCCATTCCTCCCGCCCGGCCGGGTATGCCCACCCGTCGAAGGCCATCCGACCGGGGCCGGGCAGGGGGCGCGCGGTGGCGGACATGCTGGCCGGACGGCTGCACCTGACGGAACGGGCGCTGCGGATGGAGTCGGTGCCGGTGCCCGAGCCGCAGAACGGTCAGGTGCGCGTCAGGGTCGAGGCGGCGGAGGTCTGCCTGTCGGACGTGCAATTCCGCTACGTCCGGTCGGGCCGGTCCCGATGGTCGGGTGGGCTCTGACGGTCGGGCCGGTCCCGCCGGTCGGGTGGGCTCCGATGGTCGGGCCGGTCCCGCCGGTCGGGTCGGCCGAAGCGGCGGCGCCGCACGACCGCGACCGCCGTAGCCGCCGTCGCCACCGCCACCAGGGCGACGGTCCACAGCAGGGGGTCCGTCCGCAGGTGTGCGGGCAGTTGCCCGGCCAGGACGAACACGCCCATCGCCGCCACGAACCAGCCGAACGCCCGGCGCAGCACGTCCTCGCGGACGCGTCCGGCCAGTCGGCCGCCGGCCAGGCTGCCGAGCACGGCCGCGGCGGTGACGGCGGTGGCCAGGCCCGGGTCGATGTCGACGGTGGACAGGTAGCCGGCCAGCCCGGCGAACGACTTCATCGCGATGACCACGAGCGAGGTGCCGACCGCGACCGGCATCGGCAGGCCGCCCAGCAGCGCGAGGGCCGGCACCACCAGGAACCCGCCGCCCGCGCCGACCAGCCCGGTGACCAGTCCGACCACGACGCCGTCGAGGAGCACCCGCGCCACGGGCAGCTCACGCCGCTGCCGCCCGGGGCCGTCGTGTCGGCCCCGCAGCATGGCCGTCGCGGTGGCGATCATCATGACGGCGAAGCCGGCGAGCAGGACGGCGGGCGGGACGAACGCGGCGAGGCGTCCGCCGCCGTACGCGCCGGCCATGCCCGCGGCCCCGAAGAGCAGGCCGGTGCGCCACCGGACCCGGCCGGCCCGGGCGTGCGGCAGCGCGCCGACGGCACTGGTCACCCCGACGACGAGCAGTGAGGTGGCGATCGCCTCGCGGGCCGGCAGGTCCGCCACGTAGACCAGTAGCGGCACGGCGAGGATGGACCCGCCGCCGCCGAGCAGGCCGAGGCTCATCCCGATGAGGACGGCCAGCCCGACGGTCAGCGCGAGGCTGCCGGTCACGGCAGGGGCCGGGGCGTCGGGTGGTCTCCGAGCCGACCGACGACGGTCTCCACGTCGCAGCTCGCGCCGCGGTTGTAGGGGAGCCTGCCGAGCAGCATGCCCATCGCGCAGGTGTCGGTGACGGCGGCGAAGGTGAGGCCGGCGCCGATGAGGCCGGCGACCCACTTCAGGCCGGGTACGAACACCGAACCGAGGACGCTGAGCAGGACGATCGAGCCGGCGACGAGGCGGACCTGCCGCTCCAGCTCCCAGCGGGGCGTGCCCCGTCGGACCGGTCCCCGGGCGGCCTGCCACGCGGTCATCCCGCCGTCGAGGATCCTGAGGTCGGGCAGCCCGACGCCCGCGAGAGCCTGCCCGGCCCGGGTGGCGCGGGCCCCGGAGCGGCAGATGAGCACCACCGTCTCGTCGAGGTGCCGCCGCAGCTCCTCGCGGTGCTCCCTGAGCACGTCGAGCGGCACGTTGTGGGCGCCGGGGACGTGGGCCGTCCCGAACTCCGCGGGGGTGCGCACGTCCAGCATGCGCGGAGCGCGGCCGGAGTCGATCAGCTCGCGCAGCGTGGCGGCGTCGAGGGTGGGCAGGGCGCTCGGTGAGGTGGTCATCGCTCCTCGTTCAGGGGTCGATCGCCCGTGGAAGGGCAGGGTGAGCCGGACCGGCGCCGCTCGGCGGCGGGCGCGCGTCGCCGCGCGGACGACCGGTGGCGTACGCAGGGGGCGGGGTCGGCGGTGCGGGGTCGGTCAGGCGTCGCCGGGGCTCATGGCGACTCCGGCGGCTCCGGCCCGGCCGAACTTGTCGTCGATCACGACGACCTCGCGGCCCGCGTTGGCCAGCAGGGACGCGGCGACCGTGGCCCGGTACCCGGAGCCGCAGTGCACCCAGACGGTGCCGGCGGGCACCTCGGCGAGGCGCCCGGGCAGGTCGGGCAGGGGGATGTGCACGGCGCCCTCGACGTGACCGGCGGTCCACTCGTTGGTCATCCGGACGTCGAGCACCACGTCCGGGGTGGGCAGCCCCGCCGGGGTGTCACCGGCCCGGGCGGCGGCCAGCGCGGGAAAGTCGGCCATCCGCAGCTCGCGGAGCTGTCCCGGCCCGGTGGTCCACCGGTCGGGGTCGCCGGTGGCCTGGGCGGCCGGCCGGTCGATGCCGATGCGGACCAGTTCGCGCTGGGCGTCGGCGACCTGCTCCTCGGTCTCCGCCAGCAGGGTGAGCGGCGCGCCCCAGTCGATGAGCCAGCCGAGCCAGGTCGACATCGGGCCGTCGAGTCCGAGGGCGACCGTGCCCGCCAGGTGCGACGTGGCGTACGCCTTGCGGTGGCGCAGGTCGACGACCCACTGGCCGGCGGCGATCCGCTCCCGCAGCTCGGCGGCGTCGGCCCGGGCGACCGGGGTGAGGTCCACCGGCGTCGGGCCGGCGAGGTTCGCCACCCCCATGTGGGCGTAGTACGCCGGGTAGGCGTCGAGCCCGGCGAGGGTCTCGGTGACGAACTCGTCGGCGGCGAGTCGCAGCACGGGGTTCGCCCGCTTCTCCCGGCCGATTGTCGACTCGGGCGCGTCGGCCTGGCTGGCGGAGCAGAAGCTGCCGAAGCCGTGGGTGGGCCACACCTCGGCGCCGTCGGGCAGCAGGTCGGCCAAACGCCGGGCCGAGGCGTGCTGGTGGTGGGCGAGTTCGTGGGCGTGCTCCCCGCCGAGCAGGTCGGTGCGCCCGGTGGTGCCGAAGAGCAGCGAGCCGCCGGTGAAGACGCCGACCGGGCGCCAGCCGGAGTCGTCGGCCTCGTCGAGCACGTACGACAGGTGGTGGAACGTGTGTCCCGGCGTGGCGAGCACCCGCAGCCGCAGCGCGCCGGAGACGGGCACGGTGTCGCCGTCGGCGACCGGCGCCCGGTCGAAGTCGACCTCGTCGTCCGCGGCGACGAGGTAGCGGGCGCCGGTCAGCCGGGCCAGCTCCAGGCCGCCGGAGACGTAGTCGTTGTGGATGTGGGTCTCCACCACGTGGGTGACGCGTACGCCCTTCTCGCCTGCGAGGTACAGGATCCGGTCGATGTCGCGCTGCGGGTCGACCACGATCGCCACCGTGCCGTCGGAGGCCAGGTAGCTGCGGTCGCCGAGCGAGGACGTCGCGATGACGGACACCTCAACTGCCATTGCCGTGCTCCTTGTGGGATCAAATACCCCGGGGGGTATGCGGCGGACACACGTCGGGGGTGTTGACGCGTGCAATCTGTCTACCCGCACACGCCACTGTCACGCAACGTGTGCGGTGCGTTTCTTCCGGCGGTGGTCAGGCGAGGGCGAGGAAGAGCTTCTCCAGCTCCTCCTCGGTCATCTCCGGGGAGTCGCCCCGCTCGCGGGCGGCGGTGCAGTGCCGCATGCCGGAAGCGATGATCTTGAAGCCGGCCCGGTCGATCGCCTTCGACACCGCCGCGAGCTGGGTCAGCGCCTCGCGGCAGTCCTGGCCGGTCTCCATCATCTCGATGACCGCGTTGAGCTGGCCCCGGGCCCGCTTCAGGCGGGTCAGGGCGTCGCTCGTCATCTCGGGTCGCAGCTTCACCGCGCGCCTCCTCCCTCTCTCCGGCATACCCCCGGGGGTACCCGTACGTGCCCATGCTATCCCCTTAAGCGAGAGGCGTACGCGTCCGCGCGGTGATCCTGGTCGCTCCGGCGGGGCCCAGGCACCGGGAATCCCGGCGCCGCCGCGACGCAGGGTCCTCGGGGCATCGACGCAACGCTTATCCTGTGCCCCGACCGCCCATCGGAAGGGACGCGATGCCGTCGCGGCAGGACCAGCTGCACTCGTACCAGTTCACCGTCCAGCGGGCCGTCGCCGCCCTGGTGATGCGGGAGACCGACCCGGCGCAGTCGCCGTTCCGACGGCTCGCCGGCGCCGGCCTGGCCAGCGTGCTGGTCGCGGCCATCGGCCTGGGCGGCTTCGCCCTCTACGGCCTCTTCACCGGGGGCGGCAGCACGTGGCGCGACCCGGGCGCGGTGATCGTGGAGAAGGAGTCCGGGGCCCGGTTCGTCTACCGGGAGGAGAAGCTGCACCCGGTGCTCAACTACGCCTCGGCCCTGCTGATCATCGGTGCCGAGCGGCCGAAGACGGTGCTCGTCTCCCGTCGCGCCATCGACGGGGTGCCGCGCGGGCTGCCGCTGGGCATCGCCGACGCCCCCGACTCGCTGCCCGCCAGGGGCCGGCTCTCCACCGCGCCGTGGACGGTCTGCTCCGCCGCCGGCGAGGCCGACCGGACGACGCCCCGCTCCGCGCTGCTGATCGGCGTGACCGCCGGTGGCGGCCGGGCCCTCGGCGAGGACGCGCTGCTGCTGCGCCACCCCGACGGCGGGCTGCACCTCGTCTGGCACCAGCGCCGTTACCTGGTGCGTGACACCAACCGGGTGCTGGCCGCCCTGGCGGCCACCCGAGCCCGGGCGGTCCCGGCGGCCCCGGCCCTGCTCAACAGTCTGCCCGCCGGCGCCGACCTCGCCCCGCTCGCCCTGCCGGCCGAGGGGGAGCGCTCCGCGCGGGTGTCCGGGGCGCGGATCGGCGACGTCTACCTGGTGCGCAACTCCGGGGGTGGCCGGCAGTACGCCGTCGCGCTGCGGGACGGCCTGGCCGGCATCACCGAGTTGCAGGCCGGCCTGCTGCTGGCCCGCACCGGCCAGGGCGAGCCGGAGCCGATCACGCTCGGGCGGTTCGCGGCGCTGCCCAAGCTGCCCGACCTGGCCCCGACGGGGCCCACGGCACCGCCGACCGCGCCGCCCCGGCTGGCCGCCTCCGACGGGGCGGGGCTCTGCGCCCGGGTGGGCGACGACGGTGGCGTCACGGAGGTCCGGCTCGGCGTACGGCTGCCCGACCTCGCCGCCGCGCCGCGCACCGTCCCGGCGGCCGGGGGTGGGGTGCGCGCTGACCACGTCGTGGTGGAGCCGGGCCGTGGCGCGGTGGTCGAGGCGGTCGCGGCGCCCGGTGCGACCGGCGGCGCGGTCTCCGTGGTCACCGACCTGGGCCGACGCTACGTCCTTGCCGGCGGCGAGGTGCTGGGCACGCTCGGCTACCGCGACGTGCGGCCGGTGCGGCTGCCGGCCAGCCTGGTCGCCCTGGTGCCCGCCGGCGCCACGCTCGACCCGGCAGCCGCGCGGGTCGTCGCCGCCCCCGCCTGAGCGCGCCGCCGGCTGGGCCGGTGCCAGTGCCGGAGTCGCGCCGCCGGCTGGGCCGGTCCCGTGCCTCCGCCGGAGTCGCGCCGCCGGCTGGGCCGGTCCCGTGCCCCCGCCGGAGCCGCGCCGCGACCTCGGGTGGCCTCGGCGAGGGCGAACCGGTCGGGCTCGGCCGGGCGGGGCTCAGTCGGCGGGGCGACGCAGCACGGTGACGGCGAAGTCGGCGTCGTCGCGCCACGGACGCAGGTCCCAGGTGGCGAAGCGGTGCTCCAGCCGCAGGCCGGCGGCCACCGCGTCGGCGTCGAAGCCGGTCAGCGGGTAGCCCCGGTCGGTGCCGAAGCCGACCGCCAGTACGCCGTCGGGGCGCAGGTGGGCGGCGACGCGGCGCAGCACCTCCCGCTCGGTGCCGGGGGCGACGAAGGCCAGCACGTTCCCGGCCACGACCGCCGCGTCGAACGGCTCCGGCTCGCCGGCCGCCGCCAGGTCCAGCTCGGCCAGGTCGGCGACCAGCCAGCGCGGGCCCGGGTGGTCGGTGCGGGCGGCCTCCACCAGCGCCGGGTCGGCGTCCACCCCGATCACGGTGTGGCCCCGGGCGGCCAGCGCCGCGCCCACCCGGCCGGTGCCGCAGCCGGCGTCGAGGATCCGGGACCCGGGTGCGACCAGCGTGTCCAGCAGGCGGGCCTCGCCGGCCAGGTCGGCCCCCTCGGCGGCCAGCCGGCGGAACCGGTCGATGTACCACTGCGAGTGCTCCGGACCGGTCTCGGTCTCCCAACGGGTCGGGTTTGCCATGCCGCCACCGTAGCCGGGTCCCCGGTGCTCCCCGGGGGGTGGGGCGGACGGGGCGATGCCCCGCCGGTGCCGTGGGCCGGGGAAGCCGTGGCCGCTCAGGCCGGCGGGACGTCGCCGCCCGGGCCTCCCGCCGACGAGTCGGCAGCGCCGGCCGACGGATCGACGACCCAGTGATTGGTGCGGAAGAGGCGGCCGGCGAACTCCGTCTGCTCCTCGCCGACGAGAGCGAAGCCGACCGATCGGCAGATCGCGTTCGACGCGGCGTTGGTCGTGGCGGGGAAGGCGTGGACGAGGCCCCACCGGCCGTCCGCCCGGGCCAGGGCGAGCACGGCGCGGACGGCTCTGCCCGCGAGGCCCCTGCCCTGGAACTCCGGCACGACCATCCAGCCGATCTCGGAGACGCCCCCGTGGGAGTACAGCGTCACCGTCCCCGCCACCTGCGCGGAGTCGCCGGTAATGATCATCTTGATCCAGGCGCTACCGTCCCGGAGGGTCTCGAGGTCACGCCGGAGCTGGGCGGGTACGCGCTCACGCGGCTGCGGGCCGCCCAGCTCCGCCATCACGGCCGGATCGCAGCGCATCCGCACGTACGCGTCGAGGTCGCCCGGCTCCACGTCGCGCAGCCGCATCCCGACCGCGGGCGGGGCAGCCGTGGGCGCGTCGTCGTCGGGGACCGCGCCGGGGGAGGCATCCACCCGGCCCATCCTCGGTCAGCGCCCACCGCGCGGCAACCCCGCCCGCCGCCTCAGCCCTTCTCCGCCCCGCTGGTGAGCCCCTCGGTGAGCAGGCGCTCGCTGGCGAAGAAGAGGATCACGATGGGCAGGGTGAGGATCACCGAGCCGGCCATCAGCACCGTCTTGGGCACCTCGACGCCGTCCGCGAGCTGCGCCAGCCCCAGCGACACCGTCCACCGGTGCGGCTTGTCGACCAGGAACAGCAGGGCGAAGAGGAACTCGTTCCAGGCGATCATGAAGTCGTACAGGGCGACGGCCATGATGGACGGCGCCGCCAGGGGGAGGCTTACCCGGCGGATGATGCCGAGCCGCCCGGCGCCGTCGATGGCGGCCGACTCCTCCAGGCTGACCGGGATCGTCTCGAAGTAGTTGCGCAGCATGTAGACCGAGACCGGCAGGGTCTGCGAGATGTAGACCAGCACCAGGCCGAGCAGCGAGCCGCGCAGCCCGGCCCGGGTGAAGACCACGAAGAGCGGGATGGCGATGACGATCGACGGGAACAGGTAGACCGCCAGGAAGAGGAAGTCGACCTGCCGCCGGCCGAAGAACCGCAGCCGGGCGACCGCGTACGCGCCGGGGATCGCCACGGCCAGCGTCAGCAGCGTCGCCGCGACGGCGACCAGGCCGCTGTTGCGCATGAAGGTCAGGAAACCCTGGCCGCCGTCGTCGACGGCCTTCACCACCTCGGCGTACGTGTCGAAGGTCAGCTCGCCCAGCCCCACGACCAGCGAGCCGGGGTCGAGCAGCAGCCGCTCGATGGGGCGCACCGAGAGCACCAGCATGTAGTAGAAGGGAAAGACGGTGACCAGCAGGAACGCGGCGATCACCAGCCGGCGCAGCCAGCGCAGGCCCACCGTCTCGATCCGGTCCCGGTCCATCAGCCGTCCCTCCGTCCGCCGAAGAAGCGCAGGTACACCACCACGAACACGATGAGCACCACGGCGAGCACGACCGCCTGCGCCGCCGCCGCGCCGATGTCCGTACGCGCGGTCAGGAACTCGTAGACCCGGACGCTGACCACCTCGGTGCCGGCGGCCCCGCCGGTGAGCAGATAGACGTCGTCGAACTTGTTGAACGTCATGATGAAGCGCAGCACCCCCAGCAGGCCGATCACCGGCAGCAGCTGCGGCAGCAGGATGTGCCGGAACCGCTGGGTGGGCGTGGCCCCGTCGACCCGGGCCGCCTCCTCCAGTTCGCCCGGCACCGCCTGGAGCCGGGCGAGCAGGAACAGGAACGCGAAGGGGAAGTAGCGCCACGCCTCGAAGGCGACGACCGTGGCCAGGGCCGTCGACTCCTGGGACAGGAACGGCACCGGGGTGTCCCAGCCGAGGAACCGCCGGCCCCAGTCGTTGACGATGCCGAGCTGGGGGTCGAGCATCACCTGCCAGACGAAGGTGACCGCGACCACCGGCGCCACGTACGGCAGCAGCATCGACGCGCGCACCAGGGTGCGACCCCGGAACGGCCGGCGGACGACCAGCGCCGCCACCAGGCCGAGCACGATCGAGCCGGCGGTGCTGGCCACGGCGTAGACCAGCGTGGTCCACAGCGTGTCGGCGAAGCCCGGGGTATTCAGCACCCGCTGGACGTTGTCCATCGTGAACTCGCCGAACAGCCCGGTACGCCGCAGCGTCGCCAGGCGTACCCGCTGGAAGGCCAGCACGACGGTCCAGACGATGGGGATGCCGATCACGGCGACCACGACGAGCAGGGTCGGGGCGACCAGCGCGAGCCCGGCGCGGGACTCGCGGCGGCGCAGGGTCAGTGGTCTGCGGCGGCGGGCCGGGGCCGGCCGCTCCCGGGCGGGGGAGCGGCCGGTGTCCGGTGGGGCGGTGGTCAATTGACGCCCGCCTTGATCGCCTCCACGTCCTTCTTCGCCCGTCCGGCGGCCGCTGCGGCGTCGGTCTTGCCGGCGACCACGTCGTTCAGGGCCTTGGGCACCGGCAGCTCGCCGAGGATCGCGCCGACGAGCTTGCCCTGGCCCTGGGTGAGCCCCCACCGCTGGAAGGTGTCGGGGCTGCGGCGCAGGCTGGCGAGCACCTCCTCGCCGTAGACCTCGGCGAGCGGCTTCCTGGTGTCGACGCCGGCCTGGCTGGTGTTCCAGGCGGTGAGGAACTTCTCCGGCTCCTGCGGCGTGCCCTTGCGGACGGGGAAGCGCCCCTCGGGGGACATGCCGAACCAGCGCGGGTAGCCGTCGCCGAGCATGTGCTCCACGAAGGACCTCGCCGGGTCGGCGGCGGCGCCGTCGAGCACGGCCCAGGAGCTGATCTCGCCGTACTGGGCGGGTTCGGCGCCGTTCGGGCCCTTGATCGCGGTGACGAAGCCGCTGTTCTTCGCGAGGAACGCCGGGTCGGCCTGGCACTGCGGGCAGGTCGCCCTGGCGTCGTCGCGCAGGCCGGCCAGCTCGTCGAGGATGAACGGCGACCAGACCAGCATGGCCGCCTTGCCGGCGAAGTAGGTGGCCCGGGTGGTGTCGACGTCCTGCGCGCCCCTGACCGAGCTGGTGCGCATCAGGTCGCCGTAGAACCGGAACGCCTCGACGCACTCCGGGGAGTCCAGCTTCACGGCCCCGGAGTCGTCGGTGAGCTGGCAGTTGTTGGCCAGCGCGAGGTGTTCGAAGGTCTGCTGGGTGAACACGTCGCCGGGGGCGGTGGCGGCGGTGACGCCCGCGACGCCGCCGGTGTTGAGCCTCGTCGCGGCGGCGGCGATCCTCTCGTACGTGTCGGGGGCGGGCAGCCCGGCGGCGGCGAACAGGTCCTTGCGGTAGACGAGCAACTGCCCCCAGCCGTCGCTGGGCACGGCGAGCTGCGTGCCGTCGTCCGCGGTCAGCTCCAGGGCCCGCGGCGAGAAGGTCTGCCTGCCGAGCTTCTCGACGACCTCCGCGTTCGCCGAGGAGTGCAGCAGTTCGTTGCCGGCGAGGGTGCGCACGCCGGCGAGCGACACCGAACCGACCACGTCGGGCAGTTCGCCGGCGGCGGCGCTGGTGGCGATCAGGGCGGGGAACTGGTCCTCGTTCACGGTGACCAGGTCGACGGCGATGCCGGTGCTGGCGGTGAAGTCCGCGATGATCGCCTTGGTGGCGGTGACCCGGTCGGCCACGTCCTCCAAGCTCCACACGGTGATCTTCCTGCTGTTGTTGTCGGATTCTTCGTCGCCGCAGCCCAGCAGACCGGCCCCGGTGACTGCCATGATCAGGGTGGCGGCGAGTATCCGCATCGGAGGTGCTGACATCGGTGGCACTCCTCTCGAAGGGTATACAAGGGATTCAACCCCTTCGATTGATCAATTACAAGACATATGCCGATTTATTGCCTACGATGGAGCCCAGTGCTACCGGGATGTGACTCATGGTCAACTGGGTTGTCTCACTCGCCGGGCCCCGACGGATCAGCCTCGAGCCCTGCCCCCCGGATCCGCTCGGCCCCGGTCGGGTCCGCGTCCGCACCTGCTACTCCGGCATCTCGGCCGGCACGGAGCTCACCCTCTACCGGGGCAGCAACCCCCGGCTGAGCAAGGACTGGGACGACGTCAGCCGGATGTTCGTGCCCCGGCAGACCGCGGTGCCGTACCCGCTGGTGGGCTTCGGCTACGAGGAGGTCGGCGAGATCATCGAGGTCGCGCCCGACGTGGCCGACCGGCGCGCCGGGCAGGTCGTCTGGGGCATCTGGGGGCACCGCGCCGAGGCCGTCGTGCCCGCCGACACGGTGCACCCGCTGCCCGCCGGGCTGGATCCCCTCGCGGCGGTCTTCGCCCGCCCGGGGGCGATCGCCCTCACCGCCGTGCTCGCCGGCGACCTGCACCTGGGCGACTGGGTCGCGGTCTTCGGCCAAGGCGTCATCGGGCTGCTCGCCACCCGGCTCGCCGCCCTCTCCGGCGCACGCGTGGTCGCCGTCGACCGGGTGCCCGCCCGGCTGGCGCACGCCGGCCGACTCGGCGCCCGGATCGTCGTCGACGCGGGTGCCGAGTCCGCCGCGGCCGTGCTGCGCCGGGCCACCGGCGGCCGGGGCGCGGACGTCTGCCTGGAACTGTCCGGGGCGTACCCGGCGCTGCACGAGGCGATCCGCTCCACCGCTCACGCCGGTCGCGTCGTGGCCGCCGGCTTCTACCAGGGACAGGCCGACGGGCTCGGCCTGGGTGAGGAGTTCCACCACAACCGGATCCAGCTGGTGGCGGCCCAGGTCTCCGGGCCGACCCCGGCGCCCGGCATGGCCGGCCGGTGGACCGGGGCCCGCGTCGCACACACCTTCATGGACCTGGTGGCCGAGGGCAGCGTCGACCCGCTGCCGCTCGTGAGCCACGTCGTCGACGCGAGCGCGGTGGCCGACGCGCTGGCGCTGCTCGACCGCGGTGACGCGGACGCCCTCCAAGTGGTGCTGAGGTTCCCATGACGATTCCCCTGGCCTGCCAGGAGCAGCTCCTGCCGGGCACCGACCTGATCCAGAAGTACGCGCTCGCCACCGCGCTCGGCTACGACGCGATCGAGCTGCGCGGCTCCGGCGACCTCGGCCTCGCCCGCCGGCTGCCCGAGCTGCGCCGGGCCCGCGCCGCCGGGGTGGTCATGCCCACCGTCTGCGTGGAGATGGACCACTTCATCGGCGACTTCGACCCCGAGCGCTCCCGCGACGCCGTACGCAACCTGCGCTCCCAGCTCTCCGTGATGGCCGAGCTCGGCGGCGTCGGCGCGATGACCCCGGCCGCGTGGGGGATGTTCTCCCGGCGGCTGCCGCCGTTCGAGCCGCCCCGCCCACCCGCCGCCGACCGGCAGGTGCTCGTCGACGCCCTGGGCGAGCTGGGGGAGCACGCCCGCGCCGAGGGGGTCACCCTCTTCCTGGAACCGCTCAACCGGTACGAGGACCACATGGTCAACCGGCTCGCCGACGCGGTCGCCCTCTGCGCGGCCGTCGGGCTGCCCACGGTGCGGGTGGTGGCGGACACCTTTCACATGAACATCGAGGAGGACGACGTGCACCGGGCGCTGCGAGCCGCCGCCCCGTACCTCGGGCACGTGCAGGTCAGCGACTCCAACCGCTACCAGCCCGGCGCCGGGCACCTCGACTGGCCGGCGCTGCTCCGCACCCTGCTGGAGATCGACTACCGGGGCTGGCTGGCGCTGGAGTGCCGGCTGCGCGGCGACCCCGTACGCGCCCTGCACCAGGCCGCCGCCGTGCTGCGTCACGCCCAGCCCCGGCAGGCGGCGGCGTGAGCACCGGGACCGCCGGCGGCCCGCCCACCGCCGTCGACGCCGGCGCCCACGACCGGGGGGCCCTGCGCCGCCTCGCCGTCGCCACCCTCGACGCCAACTGGGAACACGACCACACGGTGCCCTCGCGCACCCTCTACCCGCACCAGTGGAGCTGGGACTCGGCATTCATCGCCATCGGCTGGTCCCACGTCCGCCCCGAGCGCGCCTGGTGCGAACTGGCCAGCCTGTTCCGCGCCCAGTGGGTCGACGGGCGGGTGCCGCACATCGTGTTCAACCCGGCCCTGCGCGTCGGCTCGTACTTCCCCGGGCCGGAGTTCTGGGAGTCGGGGCTCGCCGAGGGCGCCCCGGCGGCCGCCACCTCCGGGCTGATCCAGCCGCCCGTGCACGCGCCCGCCGCCTGGCTCGCGTACCGGCGGTGCCCCTCGGAGCAGGCGCGGGCCGCGCTGCGCCGGCTCTATCCCCGGCTGGTGGCCCAGCAGCGCTACCTCGCGACCCGCCGGGACGTCGGCGGGGGCGGGCTGGCCTGCATCGTCCACCCGTGGGAGTCCGGGCTGGACAACAGCCCCGCCTGGGACACGCCGATGGCGGCGGTGCCCGCCGACGCGGCCGTCATGCGCGCGTACCGCCGGCACGACACCGCGCACGCCGACGCCGCGCACCGACCCACGGACCTCGACTACGCGCGCTACGTCGCGATCGTGGCGTCCTACCGCGAGCGCCGCTACCGCGACGACGACCTCGCCGGCCGGCACCCGTTCCTGGTGGAGTGCCCGCTGGTCAACGCCGCCATGGGCGCCGCCGAGCACGCCCTCGCCCGGATCGCGCCGCTGGTCGGCGCCGACCCCGGTCCGCACCGGGAGCGCGCCGCGCGGATCACCGAGGCCCTGGTGCGCCGGCTGTACGAGCCGACGACGGGCACCTTCCGCCCCCGGGACCTGCGCGCCGACCGCCTCGTGCCGGCCCGGACGGTGCTCGGGCTGGCCCCGCTGGTCCTGCCCGACCTGCCCGCGCGGCAGGTGTCGGCGCTGGTCGCCGAGGCCTGCTCGCCGCGCTTCGGGCTGGCCGCCCGGATGGACCGGCCGCTGCCCAGCCACGACCGCACCGCGCCGGACTTCGAGCCGCTGCGCTACTGGCGCGGGCCGAGCTGGATGAACGTCAACTGGCTGGTGCGCCGGGGGCTGCTGCGCCACGGCCGCCCGGACCTGGCGGCCGGCCTGCGCGACTCGATGATCGAGCTGGTGGCCCGCTCCGGCTGCCACGAGTACTTCCACCCGGACACCGGGGCCGGGCTGGGCTCGCCGGCGTTCGGCTGGACGGCCGCGCTGCTGCTCGACGTCCTCGCCGACGACCCGGCCGGCTGACACCGGCCGGGTCGTCCCCGGTCAGCCGGCGGGTACGACGTCCGTCGACCGCCCCGCGCCCGGGGTCGGCCGGACGGCGGGGTCGTTTGCCGGTGCCGGGCGCGGGTAAGCGTGGGGCCGCTGACGACAGGAGGCTGCCGTGCGGTTCCCCCTCTTCGTCGACGCGGTGTCGCGCCGCGCCGGACTACCCACCGCCCAGGCCGCCACGATCGCCCGCGCCGTGTTGCAGACCATGGTGGAACGGATGAGCGGCGGTACGGCCGGTTACCTCCCCGACGAACTCGACGGCTACCTCGCGGGCCCCGGTGCCGGCGACGGCCCGCCCGGCGCGCCCGGTCCGGCGGACTTCGTGCGTCGGGTGGGGGAGTGGGCCGGGACGGACGAGGCCACCGCCCGGGCGGGAACCGGTGCCGTCTTCGCCACCCTGCGGGAGGCGGTCACCGTCGACGAGTTCCGCGACATGGTGGCCCGGCTGCCCCGGGACTTCGACGGCATGACCCAACCGATCCCCCGACCCGACGACGCCTGACCGGCCACCGCCACCGCCCACGCACCGTCGCGGCGGCCCGCCACGCGGATCCTCGCGGGCGAGCGTCGAGCCTTATGCTGCTTCCGACCCGAAGGTATAGGCAGATCATGAGGCCCCTCCCGGAGCATGGTGGTCGGCCCGATCGCGGTCGGCCCGCCGATGCCTCGGAGGGCGCCGCACCCCGGGTCGCTCCGGCGCGCCGGAGCGACCCACCACCCGTTCCGGCGCCAGCGGCACCGGAGCGGCCCCTCTCGACGAAAGGCGCGCGGTGACCTGGTTCCTCTCCGCCGGCGGCTGGCACCCGGCGCCGGTCCAACTCTTCTGCCTGCCCTACGCGGGCGGGGGCGCGACCGTCTACCGGCGCTGGCAGGACGAGCTCGGCCCCGACGTCGAGGTGCTGCCGGTGCAACTGCCCGGCCGCGAGAACCGGATCAGCGAGAACCCGGTGTTCAAGGTCGTCGACGTCGCGCACGCCATCGCCGAACGGGCCCGTGGCCCGTACGCGATCTACGGCCACTCGATGGGCGGCCGGGTCGCCTTCGAGGTCGTCCGCGAGCTGCGCCGCGCCGGGCGTCCGCTGCCGCTGCGGCTCTACGTCGGCGGCGCCCGCGCCCCGCACGTCAGCGCGCCCAGCCACTTCGACGGGCTGTCCCGGGTGGACGACGACGAACTGCTGCGTCGCCTGGCGGCCGGCGGCGGACTGCCGGCGGGGCTGCTGGACTACCCGGAGCTGGTCGAGCTGCTGCTGCCCCTGCTGCGCGCCGACCTCGCCCGGGTGGACGACTACCGCTACACCCCCGAGGAGCCGCTGCCGATGCCGATCGTGGCGTTCAGCGGGCGCGGCGACGACACCGTCTACCGGGAGCACAGCGCCGGCTGGCGGGAGCACACCGCCGCCGGCTTCACCCTGCACGAGATCGACGGCGGGCACTTCTTCCTCAACGAGCGGCTGCCCGACCTGCTCGCCGTGATCCGGGCGGACCTCACCGCCGCCCGCACCGACGCGGCCACCCGCCACCACGGGTGAGCCGCCCCGCCACGGCCGCCCTCCGGGCCGCCATCCCGCTGTTCCGCGGCAGCCCGCGGCGACGGCGGCGACGACAGGAGCGAGAGCATGAGTGACCGGACCGCCACGCTGCCGATCGTCGTCGAGAACGACGGCCGCGAGCTGACCGAGCTGATCGCCGCCCGCCGCGCGGAGCTGCGGGCGGACCTGGTCGAGCACGGCGGGCTGCTGTTCCGCGGGTTCGACGTCGGCGGCGTCGAGGGCTTCGACCGGGCGGTGCGGGCGCTCTCCGGCGAGCCGCTGGTCTACACCGAGCGTTCGTCGCCCCGGCACGCCATCGCCGGCCGGGTCTACACCTCGACCGACTACCCGCCGAACGAGGAGATCTTCCTGCACAACGAGAACTCGTACCAGGCCCGCTGGCCGTTGACGCTGTTCTTCTACTGCATCACCGCGCCGCAGACGCGCGGCGCCACCCCGCTGGCCGACGTCCGCCGGGTGTACGCCGAGATCGATCCGGCGGTACGCGAGGAGTTCGTCCGCCGCCGCTGGATGCTGGTGCGCAACTTCCACGGTGACTTCGGCACTCCGTGGCAGCACGTCTTCGGCACCGACGACCGGGCCGAGGTCGAGGCGTACGCGGCGGCGAACCGGATCGAGCTGGAGTGGCGGGGCGGCGGCGGGCTGCGTACCCGCGCGGTGCGCGACGTCGTGCACCACCGGCCCGGCTCGGACACCCCGCGCTGGTTCAACCACGCCACGTTCTTCCACGTGAGCACCCTCGCCAAGGACCTCCAGGAGGGGCTGCTGGCCATGTTCGGCACCGACGGGCTGCCGGCCAACACGTACTACGGCGACGGCGGCGAGATACCCGCCGACGTCATGGACCACCTGCGGGCCGCGTACCGGGCGGCCAGCGTCCGCTTCGACTACCGGCGCGACGACGTGCTGGTCGTGGACAACATGACCGCCGCGCACGGCCGGGAGCCGTTCACCGGCCCTCGCAAGATCGCCGTCGCGATGGCCGAGCCGCACGACCCCGTGGCGGCCGACGGCAGGTGACGCCTACCGGTCGGCGACGTCGGTCTCCGGCAGCTCCTCCGGGTTTGCGACCCAGGCGGAGAAGACCGGCAGCCCGTGCCACGGGCCGGTCGTGCCGCCGGCCCGGCTGTCGGTGGCGACCGCGACCACGGCGTACGGGTGGCCGAAGCGCAACTCGGCCACCCGGGCCACCCCCTCCGGCGGAAGGCTCTCGAGCATGGCGAATCCGGTGACGGCGGCCGCCTCGAAGCCGTACCGGCCGTAGCGGGCCATGGCGGCCTGTGCCGCCTCGAACTTCAGCCCCGGGGCGCCCAGCAGTTCGCCGAAGACCTCCGCGACGGCGGGGAAGCCCGACCCGGGGGCGGCCAGCTCGTGCCGGCTCCTGGCCGACCAGCACGGCAGTACGGCCGTGAGCCGCTCCTCCCGGCCGTCCGGCGCGTTCGTGCGGGTCGGCTCCTCACGCACGGTCCAGATCGGGCCGTCGCCCAGCGGGACGTCGAACAGGGAACGCCGATCCGCCGGAAGGCGGTCCGGCGAGGTGGTGGCGACCGCCGCCGCCACCTCGTGGGCGGCGGCGAGGACGTCCCCGGCCGGCACCTCGGGCGCCGCCGCGACCGAGACCACCGACAGCCCGGCCGTGCCCTCGGCGGTCCGCGCCGGCTTGGCGGTGGCGGCGTGGGCGGCCACGGTGCCGGCCCGCACGGTGTCGGTGATCCAGCACTGGTGGCCGTACTCGGGGCTGCGCAGCACCCGGCGCAGCCGGCCGGTCCAGGAACTGCCCGGCCCGAGCGCGCCCGCCGGCGCCACCTCGAACGGGTCCTCCCAGGAGATCCGAGTGGCCAGGGCGCTGGCCAGGACGAGCAGCACCTGCGGCGTCACCGTCAGCGGGAACTTCCTGATCAGGTCGAGGGTGTGGGTCCGGGCCCACGCGTCGAGGGCGTCCTGTTCCGGCACCGGTCCGGTGGCGGTCGACGCGGGCAGGGTCGCCCGCCATCCGTCGAGCCCGGTCGTCTCGATCCCGGGTCGGTGCCAGAACGCGGTCGCCGAGGGCACCAGGGGGTGTGGCGCGGCCACCAGGGCGTGGGCCGCCCGCGCGGCGGTCTCCGCGTCGGTGCCGAGCGTCTCCTCCAGGGCGGTGCGGGTCGGGCCGGTGGCGGCCGGTGCGGCGAGCGCCAGCAGCAGCCACGCGCCGAGCGGGGAGGCGACGTGGTGCCCGTCGCCGATCACGGCGTGCAGGCGGTCGGCGTAGCGGGCCAGGGGGGTACGGATGTCGGTGGTCACCGCTTCACTGTGCCCGCTCGGCGGGCCGCCGTCACCTCCTGTCGGTCAGCCGCACCAGCCGCGACGGCCGGGCGGGGACCACGGTCGGGGGCGTCGAGGCACCCGGGTGGGGCAGCCGCTCGGGGCGACGACCGGGTCGGTACTCGAAGTGCCACCACTCGTTGTCGTACACCCGGTGCAGGTGGTGGCGGGCGCCGTACGTCTCCAACCAGCGCGCGCCCTCGGCGGGCCGTACGTCGAGGGCCGTGCCCGCGACGTGCCGCGACTCGTGCGGCGGCAGTACCCGCAGCCGGGCCGCCTCCGGGGACCCGGCGCACCGGACCGCCTCGGCGAACAGGCGTGCCTGCTCCTCGGCGGTCCGGTGCCCGGACGTGAGCCCGATCAACTCACCGTCGCGCCACAGGGCCTGCGCCCGGGCGGCCTCGAAGGCCGCGCGCGTGGCGGGCGTCAGGCCGGTCAGGTCCTCGGCCGGAAAACGCGTCGCCAGCGCCCACTGGCAGGCCACATGCATCGCCCGGCCGCGCGCGACGACGAACGCCACCGGCAGGAGCCCCACCGCGAGAGTCAGCGTGACGGCCTGGTACACGTGATCGCGGCGCCGGGCGGACCGGGCCGCGCTCATGATGTTCGCCTGCCGGGCCAGGCGGACGACGACGGACCTGATCCGTGGCCCGGCCGGCGCCCGCCGTCGACCGGGAGGCCGTCGCCTCGTCGATGCCCCTGACCCGTGGCACTCCACGTCATCGACCGGAATCATGGAGTCAGAATTCCGCAACCGTCACGCGCCGGCCTGAGTACGACTACTCAGCGCGTGGTCGCGGGTCGGTCGGTTTTGTCACCGGACTGTCATGAGACCGCAGGGTCACCTCCAACATCGACGCCGAGAGTGATCGCCGGTCGTCGCCGACGTCCGTGGCGGCCGAGCCCCGGCCGACCCGGACGCCCGCCGGAACGACGTCGGCACCGGCGGCGACAACTTTCCGAGTTCCCGGGCCCCGGACGGGGCGCGGGACAACCCGACATGCGGGCCGACCGGCGCGCGCGGAGCCGGGAACGCGGCCCGCGGACCGGGCAGCCCACGGAGGTCCACAGACCATGACCGTGTCCGCGACAGGTCCGGCAACCGACGACAACACCCCGCCGGGCGACGCACCACCTGAGCCTGGCCGCCCGGCGCAGGGCATCGACCGGACGGTGCTGGGCGTCGCCGCCGCGGTGACCGTTCTCTTCGTCGCGTGGGGCATCGTCGCCACCGACAACCTCGCCTCGGTCACCGACACCGCGCTCGACTGGGTGGTCCGGTCGTTCGGCTGGGTCTTCGTGCTGGCCAGCACCGGCTTCGTGGTGCTGTCGATCTGGCTGGCGCTCAGCCGGTACGGCCGGATCAAGCTCGGCCGCGACGACGACGAGCCCGAGTTCTCCACCGTCTCCTGGGTGGCGATGATGTTCAGCGCCGGCATGGGCATCGGCCTGATGTTCTGGGGCGCCGCCGAGCCGCTGTCGCACCTGGCGACCCCGCCGCGTGGCCTCAACGAACCGAACTCCCCGCAGGCCGCGCGGGTGGCCATGGAGTACTCCTTCTTCCACTGGGCGCTGCACCCGTGGGCGATCTACGCCGTGGTGGGCCTCGCGCTGGCCTACTTCACCTTCCGCAAGGGTCGGCGCGGCCTGATCAGCAGCGCCTTCTTCCCGCTCATCGGGGAGCGCGCCAACCGGGGACCCGGCCGGGCCATCGACATCTTCGCGATCTTCGCGACGCTGTTCGGGTCGGCCGTCTCCCTCGGGCTGGGCGCCCTGCAGATCAACAGCGGCCTGACGAACCTCTGGGACGTGCCGAAGTCCACCCCACTGGCGATCGGCATCATCGCGGTGCTCACCGTGGCGTTCGTGGTCTCCGCCGTCACGGGCGTCAAGCGGGGCATCCAGTTCCTGTCGAACACCAACATGGTGCTCGCGGTGGCGCTGATGTTCTTCCTGCTCGTGGTGGGCCCGACGGTCTTTGTCCTCAACACGCTCACCGCGTCGACCGGCGGTTACCTCTACGACCTCATCCCGATGAGCTTCCGCACCGGCGCCTTCGGCGGCGAGCAGTGGATGGCGGGCTGGACCATCTTCTACTGGGCGTGGTGGATCTCCTGGACCCCGTTCGTCGGCGCCTTCATCGCCCGCATCTCCAAGGGCCGCACCATCCGCCAGTTCGTCCTCGGTGTGGTGGCCATCCCGAGCCTCGTCAGCTTCGTCTGGTTCTCGGTGTTCGGCGGTACCGCCATCAACCTGCAACTCAACGGCACCGACCTGTCGGCCGCGGTGAAGGAGAGCCCGGAGGCGGCGCTCTTTGCGGTCCTGCGGGAGTTCCCGTTCTTCACCGTCACCGCGATCCTGGTCATGGTGCTGGTGGCGCTCTTCTTCGTCAGCGGCGCCGACGCCGCCTCGGTGGTGATGGGCACGCTCTCCTCGCGCGGCAGCCTGGAGCCGAAGGCCTGGCTCGTCTCCATGTGGGGCGTGCTGACCGGCCTGGTGGCCGCGGTGCTGCTGCTCGCCGGCGGACTGTCCGCCCTGCAGTCGCTGACCATCCTCGCCGCGCTGCCGTTCCTGTTCGTCATGGTCGGCATGGTCGTCGGCCTGCTCCGCGAGCTGCGGCGCGAGCCGGACAGCGCCACGATGGCCCCGGAACTGCGGGCCCTCGTGTCCGCCGGCACGTCACCGGCCGCCACGAGGCCCGAGTCCTCCTGACCCCGGCGCGTGCGGCGTGGGCCGTCCCTCCGAACCCGGGGACGGCCCACGCCGCACGTGGGCTCCGTACCATCGTGGACGTCCGTACGGGCGGCGCCTCCCGGCGGCGCCGGGCCGAGCGAGGAGGCGTGTCGTGACCCAGGCCCAGCCGGCTGCCGCGCGGGCGCCACGCCTGATCGTGCTCAACGGGCCACCCGGCTGCGGCAAGTCGACGCTGGCCCGCAGGTACGTCGAGGACCACCCCCTCGCGCTCGACCTCGACATCGACCGGATCCGTGACCTCATCGGGCGGTGGCGTGATCACGCCGGTCCCGCCGGTCTCCTCGCCCGCGCCGTCACGCTGGCGGCGGCCCGGGCACACCTGGCCGGCCGCCACGACGTGATCATTCCGCAGTTCCTCGGCCGTCCCGAGTTCATCGAACAGGCCGAGCGCGTGGCGCACGACACCGGCGCCCGGTTCCACGAGATCGTCCTGTTCGACGGCAAGGAGAACGCGCTGTGGCGGTTCGCCGAACGCAGCCGTACCTCCACGGATCCGGCGCATCTCGACGCCCAGCGCCTACTCGACCGGCATGGCGGGACCACCGAGCTGGCGGCGATGTACGACCGGCTGCTCGCCGTCGTCGCCGCCCGGCCCGGGACGAGCGTGGTGCGCAGCGAGCACGGCAGGGAGGACGAGGCCTACCGCCAACTCCTCGCCTGCCTCAGCTAGCCGCCGCCGCTCACGCCACCATGCGCTCCTCGGCCAGCTCCGTCAGCCGGACGGTGCACAGTCCGTTGCGCTCCGCCTTCACGTCGGTCACCGTGAGCTGCGTGCCGGGGGCCAGGATGACCTCCTCCTCGCCGGTGAAGGCGGAGAACCGCCGGATGCCCACGGCCCGCACGGGCAGCACCTCGAAGAGCGTCCGCTTGCCGCGACCGCCGAGGAACGCCTGGGCCACGCCGAGCTTCGACGTGCACGACGAGACGCCCCACCACGTCACGGTCTGCCCGAGCGGGTACTGCGCCCGCAGGTCCAGCGACACCCCACGCCACAGCGGCTCCGTGCGGGCCGGGAGCCGTGACACGGCCGAGAACAGCAGCCGAAGGTACGGCAGGTACGGGACGATCCGGCCACGGTCCGGGTGGCGCAGCGTGGCGTTGATCTGCCGGTAGAAGGCCGACTCGCAGGTGTAGAGGTAGAGGGCTGCGACCTCGTCGGCGGAGAGGGCGTCGGCCCCGCCGTCGACCTGCTTCTCGCCGAACCGGTGTGACTGCTCGACGTGCCAGTCGAGCCCGGGCAGCAGCGCGGCCACCGGGGCGACGGCCGCACGGAAGTCCATCAGCGGGGTGGCGGACACGCCGGTGATCGCGGGAAGGGCCAGCCCCTCGTCCTTGACGCTGGCGAGCCGCTCGAGGTAGAGCTTGTGCAACTCCATGGTGGAGGCGATGAACGCCCCCATGCGTTCGGCCGTGCCCGTGTCGGTGCCGCCCGCGTGCGCCGCCGATCCGCTCCATCCCTTGCGGGGCAGCCAGTCGATCTCGTCGGCGCCCAGCGTCCTGAGCGCCTCGTTGACGTCGGCGAAGTGGTTCCCGTCGCAGAAGATGTCGCCCTGCGCCGCCGGATTGGGGTGGTCGAGGTGGCGGACCTCCACGCCCGGGTACTTCTTCTCGAGCCGCTGCACCACCCGCTTGAGGCTGCGCGCGTGCGCGCCCCACCACGCGAACACCACGCCCCGGTCCTCCTCGTCGGCGTGCTGCTTGGCCTTCAGGATCTCCTCGACCAGGGCCTCGACGACCGGCCGCCAGAACGCGGTGTGCCGGTCGGTGGCCATCGCCCCGTCGCCGCTGGCGGTGAGCGCCGCGTTCAACAGCAGCACGCCCTGGGTGAGCATCGCCTGGAACCACTCCGGTGGCTGCACCGTGTCGTGCTCGCGCAGCAGGGCACGGATGTCGGCGATCGGCGTCTTCTTGGCGATGCCGTGCTTCCACATCGCCGCCGCCTTGATGATGCAGCGGATGGTGACGACCCTGCCGAACTGGCTGTCGTTCCAGTCGTGGAAGGTGTTGTCGAACATGGCGATGCCGGTGGCGCTCTCGCTGCGCGGGTAGGGGTTCTGCCCGAAGACGACGACCTTCCACTTGTGCGGCGGGTGGGGCTTGAGCGCCTGGAAGGTCAGTTCCCGCACGGGCACGACCATCGGGCTGCGGCCCGGGCCGATGAAGGTGGCGGCGCCCGGCTGCGCCTCGATGACCGGCTTGACCAGCGGCAGCCACGGCTCGCCGCCGCCGGTGAACAGGTCGGCGAGGGCCAGCGGGTCGTTCGGGTCGGGCGGGGTGGGGGCGGTGGTGTCGCTCATCGCGGGCTCCCGGAGTGGCGGGCCGTGCCGGTCCGACGGCACGGGTGATCGAGGTGGGGGCATTCTGCCGCCAGCGGGCGACAGTTACGGCGCCGGCGACCGGCGCGGCCCCCAGCGCCGGCGGTTCGGGTGCCGGGCGCCGTGTGTGGCGCGACGCGGACGGTTGTCGGTGGGCGGCGATAGCGTGCTCCACGTCGGAGACAACCTCTTCCCCACCGGAGTGAACCATGACCCTCGACCGCGAGAAGCCGCTGCTCAGGGTGGTGCTGACGGACGTCAACGCGAATGTGGTGCAGGCGTGGCGTGCGGCGTTCGCCGACACCCCCGAGGTCGAGATCCACAAGGGGTCGATCCTCACCCGGCAGGCCGACGCCTGGGTCAGCCCGACCAACTCGCGGGGGCGGATGGACGGCGGCGTCGACGCGGTCGTCAAGCGGCACCTCGGGGCGGGGATCCAACTGCGCGTCCAACGGGCGATCCGCGACCAGTTCGGCGCGGCGATGCCGGTGGGCAGCGCCGTCTGCGTGCCGTCGGGGGCCACCAACCCCAGGTTCCTGATCTCGACCCCGACCATGGAGCAGTCGGCGCAGGACGTCAGCGAGACGCTGAACGTGGCGCTGGCCTGCGCCGCCGCGTTCCAGGCCATCCACACGCAGAACGAGAGGGAGCCGGGCAGCATCGCGTCGGTGGCGCTGGTCGGCATGGGCGCGGCGACCGGCCGGGTGCCGGCGCGGGTCTGCGCCAACCTGATGTGGACCGGCTACACGCTGTTCAACGACTACCACTTCCGCGACTACGACGACCTGCGGAGGACCATCCGCACGCAGCTCGACGACATCGACAGCCGCCCGGAGGAGGAGCGTGTGCGGGTGACGGTGCCGACGGTGGCCGGCGCCCGCCGTTCACGGGGCTGAGGCGTCCCGGCGGCGGGGCGAGCGCCCGCGGCGTGCCCGCTGCGGTGGGCCCGCCTCCCGCCCCGACGGTTCCGGGCGTTCGACGCGGGTGGGGTCGCCGCGGACGAGTTCGTCGTGGATGCGCCATCGGGCCGTGTCGGCGGCGCGCTCGGCGGTCTGGTCGTCGCGTGCGATCCGCTGTCGCAGCAGCTGGATGGCGAGGCGCCGGTTGAGGCTGAAGTGCCGTTCGGTGTCGACCACCACGACGATGCCCGACGGGCGGTGGGTCGCCCGCACCGCCGTGCTGACCTTGTTCCGGTGCTGGCCGCCGGGGCCGCCGGTACGGCAGGCCACGATGTCGACGTCCGCCTCCGCGAACGCCGTGGTCGGGCTGTCGAGCTGGCACGGTCGGGCGACGACGTACCAGTTCTTCCGGCCGGTGCTCGCCCGGTAGGGGCTGGGGGCCTGCCAGCACAGGGTGCCGGTCCACGAGGCGGCGAACGCCTCGGCGTCGTCGCCGGAGATCCGGATCAGTGCCGACCGGTAGGTGTCGGGCCGTTCGCCGGGCACGGTGCGGACCCGGTGGGTCGTCAGGCCCCGCCGGGCGGCCTCGGTCTCCAGGCGGTGCAGCAGCCGGGCCAGCGCCCAGGCGCACTCCTGCGGGCCGCGCCCGGCGGACACGAGCAGGTGCAGGCTCATCGCCGGCCCCGCTTGCGGCGGTCGTCGCCGCGGTCGGACCGGGTGGTGGACCCGGCGTCGGGCGTCTTGTAGGTGACCAGGGGGACCGTGGTGGCCACGGGCGTGGCCAGGTCGTGGTCGACGAGATCCGTGATCACGCGTTCGATGCGCTTGTAGGCCGTGGGCGCCTCCTCGAAGAGCAGTTGGCGGTCGCCGCACACCACCAGCGACCCCACCGGGGTGCGCCGCAGTTCCTCGACGGTGTGCTTGGCCCGGCTGCGCCGCAGGGCGTCGGCGCGGGACATCTTGCGGCCCGCGCCGTGCGCCACCGAGTGGTTGGCGTCCGGGCCGGCGTGGGCGGCCACGAGGTAGGAGGCGGTGCCCCGGGTGCCGGCGACGAGCACGTCGCGGCCGTCGCCCGGCGCCGCGCCCTTGCGGTGCAGGTAGACCCCGTCGTGGACCTCCACCAGGTTGTGGCACTGGTCGACGACGGGCTCGGTGGGCTCGGCCCCCAGGGCGTGGGCGACCCGGGCGGCCAGCAGCCGCCGGTTGAGCGAGCCCCACCGTACGGCGTCGTCGTGCGCCGCCAGGTAGGCGGCGGGATCAGGGGCGGGGCCCGCGCCGTGGGCCTCGGTGTGCACCCGCAGGATCCGCTCGCCCAGCCCCCGGGAGCCGGTGTGGACGATGAGCACGAGGTCGCCCGCGTCGAGCCCGAGCCGGCTCGCGTGGCCCGGCTCGAAGACCGTGTCGACGCGCGCCAGCTCGACGAAGTGGTTGCCGCGACCGACCGTCCCGAGCCCGTCGACGTGGCCGGCGGGAATGTCGCCCGCCACGACGGCCCAGGCGGGGTCGTCGGCGTCCCGCCCGGGGTCGAGGGGGCGGTCGAGGTCGGGGAACCGGGCGGCGAGCCGCT
Source organism: Micromonospora sp. DT46 (assembly GCF_049841735.1). NCBI lineage: Bacteria > Bacillati > Actinomycetota > Actinomycetes > Micromonosporales > Micromonosporaceae > Micromonospora > Micromonospora sp. DT46. The sequence goes on from NZ_JBNCKW010000003.1 coordinate 209,203, forward strand.
CCGGCACGGCACGTTTGAGCCGGATGGGGAACACGGCGATGCCGCAGCCGATGTCGGAGCCCACCAGGAACGGGTACAGCACGGTCGACGCCATGGCGGCGCCGATGGGGGCACCCTTGCCCGGGTGCAGGTCCGGCATGGCGGCGACGTGGATCATGCCGGGAAGGGCGGCCACCTGCTGGCACTGCGTCAGGGCCTCGGACTCGATCCAGCTCGTGGGGGAGGCGAACACGGTGACGGTGGCGGGGGCGGACTGCGGCAGGGACTGGTGCGGAGACAAGGACGCTCGCTTCTCGCTAAGACGGCATGGACGCGCGGCACCACGACACCGGTCGGTGCCGCGCGCTTCGGCGATGGGGATGCTGCCCGTCAGAACGTCATGGACGACACTGTTGCGGAGCCGACCGGGTGCGGCAACCGACTTTCCGCCGCGCCGGCGACCTGTTCGACGCCCTGCCAGGGGTTCCGCCTCATGGCCGTGGGTCGTCGCCGCCGGCCCCGCTGCGCCGTCGGCTGTGGCCGGCGTCGGCGCGGTGCGGGCCTGCCGCCGGACCGTTCTCAGTCGGGGACGCTTCCCGCCCGGTCGAGATGGCGGAAGAGGTGCAGCAGGTGGCCGTCCGGGTCCGCGATGGTGAACTGCCGGTATCCCCACTCGGTGTCTCGCGGCGGTTCGACGACGGTCACGTTCCGCCGGGCGTACGCGGCGTGCAGCGCGTCGGGATCCGTGACCATGACGAAGCACTCCGCCGGGGTGAACGCCCCCGGACTTCGCCGCAGGTAGATGTTGACCTCGGCGACCTCGCCCCGGAACACCGAGGCGAACTCCTCGCCCATCCGGCCGCCGAGGGTGAAGCCCAGCGTGTCGACGTAGCAGCGGACCGACGCCGACACGTCGCGCACGGGCAGCGTCGGAATGATCTTGTGGAATTCGGTGTCGGCGTCGGCCATCAGGGCTCCTCCGGTGGGCGGACGGTCAGGGGGCGGGCAGGGCGCCGAGGCGGTGCAGTAGCTGCCGGCCCAGCGGCAGGCGCTTGTCGGCGTCGCCGTCCGTGTGGACGTCCACGTTGAGTGCGAAGCAATACAGCCGGTCGCCGCGCTCGACCCAGCCGACCCACCATCCCGTGCCCGGGTCGGTGGCGTCCGTCCAGCCGGTCTTGCCGTGGAGGGCGTACTCGGCGGTGCGCTCCAGGCGCAGGATGTCCCGGACGGTGGCCTGGTGCCCCCGGCCGGCCGGCAGCTCGCCCCGGACCAGCCGGGCCAGCCACCGCGCCTGCTCGTCGGCCGAGATCTCCAGCGGCCCGTCCAACCAGAACCGGTCCACGGCCGGCCCGACCTGGCCGTTGCCGTAGCCGAGCCGGTGCAGCCACTCCCGCTCCCGGTCCGGCCCGATGCGGCGGGCCAGCTCCTGGAACACCGGCACGTTGGAGACCCGGACCGCGTCGCGCAGCCCCATGTCCCGCTCCCAGGCGGCGACGCGCTGCGGCCGACCGCCGTAGGGGACCTTCTCCCGCTCGTCGCGCACCACGCCGGTCTCCAGCGCGATCAGGCTGTGCGCGATCTTGAACGTCGAGCCGGGGACGAAGCGCCGCTCGGCCCGCGCCCGGTCGACCATGACGACGCGCCCGGCCGTCACGTCGTACATCACGAAGGTGCCCCGGAGGCCGGCCTGCCGGAACAGGCCCGCCAGGTCGTCGCGGACCTCGACCGCCGGCACGGTCGGCGTGGGGGACGGACCCGTCGCGGCGGTGGCGGACGCGGCGCCGGCCGGCGGCGGCTGCGGACGCCCGCTGCCGGTGCAACCGGTCGCGCCGGCCAGCAGGAGCAGGACGACGGCCGCGGTGCCCGCGACCCGCCGCCGGGCGCCCGCGCGGACCGCCGTCGGTCGCGCGGGCAGGGACCGCGTCCGTGACTCGAAGACCACCGCCACCGCCTCTGTCCGTGCCGGCACAGACGCCCCAGTCAAGCACGTCCCGGGGGTACGGCATCGCCCCGTCGGTCGGCTCACGGCTCCGCCGTCGCGCCGATCACGGCGGCCACGTCGGGCGGCAGCGGGTAGGGGCGCTCCGGGGGCAGCAGCGCCCCGGCGGCGGTGTCGTCGCTGGCGTCGAGCGCCGCGCGCACCGCGTGGGCGGTCGGGGTCACGTCGTTGAGACCGACCAGCCACTCGTCGACGTACCGGAGCACCGCCTCGCCGCCGAGCCCCACCTGTAGGGACCGGTGCGGCAGCGGGGCCAGGCGCAGCGACCGTTCCGGGTCCCACTGCACCCGCACCGGGCTGGCCCGCAGCCGTCGCGACCAGTCCTCCCGGTCCTGGTGGCGGTCGCGCTCGAAGCCGCTCAGGCACGAGTTGGTCAGCGCCCACTCGAAGCCGGCGCGGGTGATCTCGACGGCCAGCACCCGCTCCTGCCCGGGCTTCGTGCCCCAGCCGCAGCGGTACATCATCCAGCGGAACGACGGCTTGATCCAGGTCATCCGTTCCCGCTTGAACGGCGGCACGAAGCGGCCGGCGGCCAGCGCCGGGCGGGCGATCTCCGGCGGGTACGCCTGGTACACGGTCACGGTGTCGGCGGTGAAGCGGGCGCGAACCTGGTGGACGGGGACCTGCATGGCGCCGATCCTGGCCGATCGTCCGGGCCCGGTCCATCGGATTGTCCCGCCCGGGCCGGCGGCCCCGGTGGGGGATAGGCTGCCGGTCGTGGCAGGTCTTCTCAGGAGTGTGGCGGCCCGTATCGGCGGGGTGATCCCGTCGCCGCGCCGGCCCGGGCCGGGCCCGGCGCAGGTCGCCCGCCCCCGCCAGGTCGCGGCGTTGCAGCGTCGGCAGTTGGCGTACGCCCCGGAGCTCGACGGGCACGCCGATCCGGGCGAGATCGTCTGGACCTGGGTGCAGTACGAGGACGACCCGCGTCAGGGCAAGGACCGCCCCGTGCTGGTGGTGGGCCGGCACAGCCGGACGCTGTTCGGGCTGATGCTGTCCAGTCAGAGCGAGCGGGACGGGCAGCGGCACTGGCTGGCGCTCGGTCCGGGCGAGTGGGACCGGGACAACCGGCCGAGCTGGGTGCGGCTGGACCGGGTGCTGACCATGCGGGAGGACGGCATCCGCCGGGAGGGCGCCGTATTGGACCGGGCCCGTTTCGACCGGGTCGGGCAGGCCCTGCGCTCCGGCTACGGCTGGCGCTGACCCGTCAGGCCGGCTCGCGGCTCGGGCCGATCCCGGCGTCGCGGGTGTCCGGCGGCGGGTACGGCTGCTCGGCCAGCAGCCGGGCCAGGTGCGCGCTGTTGAGCGCCAACGCCTTGGTGGTGCGTCCCGTGGTCTCGGGCTTGGGCCGGGCGTCGATGTAGTCCACCTTGTGCAGCGCCTCGCCGACCCAATAGGTGGCGCCCGCCGCGGGGCAGGTGAAGCCGACCTCGTTGAGGGCCTGCTGGACCTCGCCGATGGTGTGGTGCGCGCCGTCCTCGTTGCCGACGACCGCGACCCCGCCCACCTTGCCGTAGGTGAGCAGCCGGCCCTCGGCGTCGGTCTCGGAGAGCTCGGCGTCGAGCCGTTCGAGGACCATCTTGCACACGGCGGACGGCTGACCGAGCCAGATCGGCGTGGCGATGACGAGGATCTGCGCGGCCATCAGCCTGGACCGGATGACCGGCCAGCCGTCGTCGTCGCCCTCGTCGGTGGAGACGCCGAAGCGCACGTCGTGGTCGACGACCCGGATCAGGTCGCCCGCCACGCCCTGGTCGGCGAGGGCGTCGAGCACCTCGCGCCCGAGCACCTCGGCGCTCGACGGGGCGGGGGACCGCTTGAGGGTGCAGTTCAGGACCAGGGCCCGGATGCTCGTCACGGTGTTCCTCCCTCGGCCGGTGCGACGCTGACCCTGCCGGCATACCCGGCAACCGGCGCGAGACACGTCGAAACGCGTCGTGTCCCGACCGGCGGTCCGCTGGCGTGGGCCTGCGGGCTCAGCACTCCGCCAGGTGGGCGCTGTCGACGAGTTGCCGGGGCGGGCGGGCCACTCCGAGGCTCTTGGCCCGGTACATGGCGGCGTCGGCCCGGTCGAGTGCCTCGGTGAGCTGCGCGGGCCCGGTGACGGGGGCGAGCCCGACGGAGGCGGTCACCCGGACGCTGAGCCCGCCCAGCGGGATCGGCGCGGCGAGGCTGTCGCAGAGCCGCCGGGTGGCGTGCTCGATCCACCGCCGGTCGATCGTGGGGCTGGCCAGCAGCCCGGCGAACTCGTCGCCGCCGAGCCGGGCGACCAGGTTGTCTCCGGCGAAGGCGGCGAGCCGTTGGGCGACGCTGACCAGCACCTGGTCGCCGGCGGCGTGGCCGTAGCTGTCGTTGATCTGCTTGAAGTCGTCGAGGTCGAGCACCACGGCGATCAGCGGCTGCCCGGCCGCGTCGGTGAGCAGCGTGGCGGCCAGGCGGTAGAACGCGCGGCGGTTGGGCAGTCCCGTCAGGGGGTCGTGGCTGGCGGCGTGCCGCTCGGCGGCGAGCTCGGCCTGGAGGTGCCTGATCTCGACCTCGGCCTGGATCGCGCGGCGCCGCAGCTGCCAGGAGGTGACGAGTGCCCCGGCGGCACAGATGCCGGACGCGATGGTCAACGGATCCGGCACGAGACCTCCCATCAGCACGTTGCCGCCGGCCCCCGCGCGCGGCGGTCCGCGCCCGCGTGTCGGGCCCCGTCCGTCCTGGTGGCAGCCCCAGGTCGGTGACTCAGAGTGAACAGATGGGCACTGTCCACGTGCGTTATCATGCTCGCTGTCCGGTGCAGATGCAATAGCAGATGCACGTGCAGGAAGCCCTTCGTCGATATCGTGCCCCCTCATCAGGCACCGCTGCCCGGCATCGCGGGGCTCGCGAGAGAAAGACGTCCATGCAGCAGCCTCCGAACGGCGTTCCCACCACCCAGCTGCCCCCCCTCGCCTGGCAGAAGAGCCGCCGGAGCAATCCCAGCGGCAACTGCGTCGAGCTGGCCGAACTGCCCGGCGGCGCCGGCATCGCCCTGCGCAACTCCCGGTACCCGGAGGGGCCGGTGTTGATCTACACGGTGGACGAGATCGCCGCCTTCGTGCTCGGCGCGCGCGACGGGGACTTCGACAACCTGATCGCCTGACCGCGCCCCGACGACCGGGGCGAATTGTCCGCACCGAAGAAGTTCACCTCACTCACGGTTCATGGCATGCTTACCCGTCGGCCGCGCTAGGGCATCTGGTCGGCACGAACCGGCATGTGGAGGTCGGCTGTGACGATGGGTCCCGCCGAGGGCGGTCCGGGGACCGGCCCGACCGTGCTGCGCATGCTGCTCGGCGCCCAACTGCGCCGGCTGCGCGAGTCCAGCGGGGTGACCCGGGAGGGCGCCGGCTGGGAGATCCGCGCCTCCGAGTCGAAGATCAGCCGGATGGAGCTGGGCCGGGTCGGCTTCAAGGAACGCGACGTCGCGGACCTGCTCACCCTCTACGGCGTCACCGCGTCCGAGGAGCGGGAGGCGCTGCTCAAGCTCGCCCGCGACGCCAACAGCCCGGGCTGGTGGCACCGTTACGGCGACGTGCTGCCGAACTGGTTCCAGTCGTACCTCGGGCTGGAGGCGGCCGCCGCGCTCATCCGCAGCTACGAGGTCCAGTTCGTCCCCGGCCTGCTCCAGACCCGGGAGTACGCCCGGGCGGTGGTGCTGCTCGGGCACGGTCGGGCCGCACCGGCGGAGATCGAGCGTCGGGTCGCACTGCGCATGCAGCGCCAGCGGTTGCTGCACCGCGAGAACCCGCCGCAGCTCTGGGCGGTGGTGGACGAGGCCGCGCTGCGCCGGCCGATCGGCGGCCCGCGGGTGATGCGCGAGCAGGTGGCGGCGTTGATCGAGGCCACCAAGTCGCCGAACATCCGGCTCCAGGTCATCCCGTTCGCCGCCGGTGGGCACGCCGCCGCGGGCGGGGCCTTCACCATCCTGCGCTTCGGTGACCGGGAACTACCCGACATCGTCTACATCGAACAGCTCACCAGCGCGCTCTACCTCGACAAGCGCGACGACCTCGACTACTACGCGGTCGCGATGGAACGGCTCTGCGTGGAGGCCGAGCCGCCGGAGCGTACGCCGGAGATCCTCGGCGCGATCCTGGACGACCTCTACCCGGGGTGACCCCGGCGGGGCCTCGCCCGGACAGCGGTGCGGCTACCATGGTCGCCGACCGGCGACAGTGGACGGACGCCCCCGGTCGCGGGTGGCGCAGAGTCGTGGAGGCTGCCTTGACCACCGATGCCCCGGGTACGACGACCGGCCCCGCGCACCCGAGCGACCGCATCGACACCTCGGTGGCCCACCCCGCCCGCCGGTACAACTACTGGCTCGGCGGCAAGGACAACTTCCAGGCCGACCGGGACTCCGGCGACATGGTGGCGGCGTCCTTCCCGACCATCCGCACCGCCGCGCTGGAGAACCGCCGTTTCCTCCAGCGGGCCGTGCGGCACCTCGCCCGGGAGGAGGGCATCCGCCAGTTCCTCGACATCGGCACCGGCATTCCGACCGCCGACAACACCCACGAGGTCGCGCAGGCGATCGCCCCCGAGTCGCGGGTGGTCTACGTCGACAACGACCCGATCGTGCTCGCGCACGCCCGGGCGCTGCTGACCAGCTCGCCCGAGGGCGCCACCGCCTACATCGACGCCGACCTGCGCGACCCGGAGCGGATCCTGCGCCACCCCGACCTGCTGCGCACCATCGACCTGTCCCGGCCGGTCGCCCTGATGCTGGTTGCGATCCTGCACTTCGTCGGCGACGACGACGACCCGTACGCCGTGGTCACGCGGCTGCTCGACGCGCTGCCGCCGGGCAGCTACCTGGCGGCCTCGCACGCCACCCACGACTACCTCCCCCCACACGTGGCGCAGGAGGCGAAGGCGGCGGCCCGGGGCGGCAGCCCGCACGGCCTGATCAATCTGCGCACCCGGGCCGAGTTCACCCGGTTCTTCGACGGGCTGGAGCTGTTGGAGCCCGGCGTCACGTCGGTCGCCGAGTGGCGTGCCGAGGACGCGCCGCAGCCCCGCCCGGCGGCGGCCGAGGTCAGCATGTACGGCGCGGTGGCCCGCAAGGGCTGACCGCACACCTGCGCGCCCGCCGGCCCGGACCACCACGGTCCGGGCCGGCGCTGCTGCTGCGCGGGGTCACCCTCGACGTCGCCCTGCGCTGCCGCGCGGAGTCGCACTCGACGTCGCCCCCGCACTCGACGTCACCGTGGCCGGGCGGCGTGGTGGGCCGCGTCGGTGTTCCTGTCGCGTGCGGTCCCGAGCCGGATCGCCGCCTGTGGCGTTGACGAGGGCGGCCCGCTCCGCCTAGTCTCTGCATCGATCCAGTCTGAATCGATGCAGAGAGGGGCGCGGTGAAGCCGACCCTGCAAGCCGTCGCGGACGCCGTCGGCGTGTCCCGCAGCACCGTCTCCAACGCCTACAGCCGACCCGACCAGCTCTCCGCCGCCCTGCGCCAGCGGATCCTGGACGCCGCCCGGCAGCTCGGCTACCCCGGCCCCAACCCCACCGCCCGGTCGCTGCGGCGCGGGTACGTGGGCGCCATCGGAGTGCTCTTCGAGTCGCGGCTGTCGTACGCCTTCACCGACCCCTTCGCGGTCCGCTTCCTGGCCGGCGTCGCCGAGGCGGCCGAGCGGCACGGCACCAGTCTGCTGCTCGTGCCGCTGCCGCCCGACGAGCCCGCCGCACGGCGGGCCGTGGAGAACGCCGCCGTCGACGGCTTCTGCGTCTACTGCGTCGGCGACGAGGGCTGGGTCGTCGACGTGCTCCGCGAGCGCGGCCTGCCCGTCGTCACGACCGCCCCCCGCGACGACGCCGGCCCCGACGACCGCTACGTCGGCATCGACGAGCGGGCCGCCGCCCGGGCCGTCGCCGCCCACGTGGCGGGGCTCGGGCACCGGCGGGTCGCCCTGCTCGGCGATGCCGTGCGCCCCGGCGCGGCGCCGGGCGAACTGCGCCTCGCCGACGTGGCCGACGTCGCCCACCCGACGACCCGGGCGCGGCTGGCCGGGTTCGCCGACGCCTTCGCCGAGGTCGGCGTCGCCTGGTCCGAGCTGACCGTGCTCGCCGCCACCGACAACAGCCGGTCGGCGGGCGCCACGGCCGTCGCCGCCGCCCTCGCCGCTCCCGAACCGCCCACGGCGGTACTGGCCTGCGCGGACGTGCTCGCCCTCGGCGTCCTCGACGCGCTCGCCGAGGCCGGCCGGCCGCCCGTGTCGGTCACCGGCTTCGACGACATCGCCGAGGCCGCCACCGCCGGCCTCACCACCGTGCGGCAACCAGCCGAGGAGAAGGGGCGCATCGCCGCCCGGCTCCTGCTCGACCCGCCCGCCGACCCGGCGGCCGGCCACGTCCTGCTACCCACCGCACTCGTCGTCCGGTCCTCCACCGGACCCGTCCCAGGGAGCTGACCATGGAACAGCCCACCGGCTTCGTCCTCGCCGTCGACGCGGTGACCCGACACGTCAACTCCGCCCGGCCGGACGCCCCCGTCCGCCCGGAGCGGCCCCGCGTCGCGCGACTCGCACCCACCCGGCTGGCCGCCGCCGGCGTCCTGCGGCGGCTCGCCGACCGCATCCAACCGCCGACGGTCGCCGCCGCGCCGCGCTGCTCCTGACCGTCGCTGGGGGCCGGTAGCCCGCTGCTCCTGACCGTCGGTGCGGGCCGGTCGTCGCCGCCGAACCGCGACGACCGGCCCGCAACCGGGCACCGCGCTGGTGGCCGACCCCGCCGGCAGGGCAGACTGAACGGCTATGTCGCCGTTCTCGCCCACCCTGCGGTTGCACGACCGCTACGTCCTGCGCGAGCGCATCGGCCTCGGCGGGATGTCCGAGGTGTGGCGCGCCGACGACGAGGTGCTGCACCGGCCCGTCGCCGTCAAGGCCCTCACCCGGGAGTTCGCCACCGACCCGCAACTGCGGGCCACCATCCAGCGCGAGGCCCGCGCCGCCGCGCGGCTGACCCACCCGCACGTCACCCAGGTGTACGACTACGGAGAGGCGGCCCTGGACGGCGGCATCGTCGTCCCGTACCTGGTGATGGAGCTGGTGCAGGGGCGCAACCTCGCCGACCGGCTCGCCGCCGGGCCGCTGCCCTGGCCGGAGGCGGTGCGGATGGCCGGCCAGATCGCCGCGGCGCTCGCCGCCGCCCACCGCATCGGCGTGGTGCACCGCGACGTCAAGCCCGGCAACGTGATGCTCACCGAGACCGGCGCCAAGGTGCTCGACTTCGGCATCGCCGCGCTCGCCGGGCCGCACCACCCACGGGCGGGACAGACCGGCGAACTGCTGATGGGCACGCCCGCGTACTTCGCCCCGGAGCGGATGCGGCCCGGGCCGCCGAACCCGGCCAGCGACGTCTACGCCCTCGGCGCGCTGCTCTACCGCACCCTCACCGGCCGGGCCCCACTGCCCGTGCAGACCTGGGAGGACGCGCTGGAGGTGCACGCCGGGCACCCGCCGGTGCCGCCCCCGCAGGTCCCCGGGCTGCCGCCCGACATCGCCGAGCTGACCCTGGCCTGCCTGGCCACCGATCCGGCGCGCCGGCCGGGCGCGGCCCAGCTCGCCACCCGCTTCGCCGCCGGGGCGTCGGCCCACCCGCCCGCGGCCGTCCTGCCGGCCCCGTCCGCCGGCGCATCGTCCGCGACTGCCCCTTCGTCGGCAGGCGCCGAGCACCCGCCGACCCTGATCGACCGCTCACCGCCGTCCCCAAACCCCACCGGCCGCGCGGGGGTGCCGTACCCCGCCCCGCCGGGCGGGCGCCACCCCGTGGCCGCCCGCACCGGCCGTCCCGCCCCGGCCGGCGGCGCGGGGACCACGCGCAACAGGCCCGTCACCGCGCTGGTCGCCGTCGGCGTCGCGCTGCTCGTCGGGCTCGTCGGCGCGCTCGTCATCGGCGACGGCGGAAGCCCGCCACCGGCGGCGGCCCCCGTCACCGGCACACCGGCCGGCAAGCCGACCTCGGCCAGGCCGACGCCGCCGCCCAGGACCTCCGCCCCGCCGCCGGTGACCGCGCGGCCCGACCCGGTCGGCCTGCCGCAGTTCGTCGCCGAGTTCGCCGCGGTGCTCGCCTGGGCGCAGGCCCGCGGCGAGATCGACCGCAAGACGGTCGAGGGGCTGCGGGACAAGCTCGCGGACCTGAGCCGGGGCAAGGAGAAGGACCGGGCCAAGCGGGTCGAGAAGCTGCGGGAGCGCCTCGCCGAGGCGGCCGAGGAAGGGCAGCTCCCGCCCGACACGGCGGCCCGACTCAACGCCCTGCTCGACCGGATCGACACGCCGTCGCCGGACGACGACGAGGACGACGACTGAACCGGCTCAGCCGACCTCGACCGCGGACCCCTGCTCCACCCGGCCACCCCGCACCACCTGCGCGTACGCGCCCACGCACGGCTGCGCGCCGAGCTGCGGCAGCGGCGCGACCCGGTTGAGGCGGGCCGGGACACGCAACGCCTCGGCCTGCCGGGGGAGCGACCCGTGCGCCAGGGTCGGCACCGCACACCGCGGGGTCGGGGCGAGTACCCGCAGCACCAGCTCGGGACCGACCCGCAGCTCGCCACCGACCCAGTCGTTCTCGGCGAAGCCGTCCACTTCGACGTCGAGCACGAGGTTGGGCCGGTAGCGGACCGCCTCGACGGTGCCGCCCGGAAGCTCGGCGGCCACCCGGGCCAGGGTGGCCGTCGTGACCAGGTGCACCGGGGCGAAGTCGAAGAAGGTCCCCGGCGCCGCCGCCCCGAGCGGGTTGGCGTCGACCGGCACCTCGGCGGCCAGACCGGCCGCCAGCACCGCGTCCGGGTCGGCCCGGTCCAGGAGCGCCCCGGCGGGCGGCCGGTCGATCAGCGTCACCGGGACGCCGAGCACCCGGGACAGCACGTCGTCGACGCCGGGGTCCACGCTGGACAGGACCCGCCCGTCGGGCAGCGTGATCCGTACCTCATCGGGTGCGGCGCCGGCCGCGCGGAGCGTGAGCAGGTCGCGCCAGAGCCGGGGATGCTTCGCGCTGGCCACCCGCCCGGTGTCCCGGTGCCGCAGGGCCAGCCGTCGGTCGCCCGCCACACCCGCCGGGCCGACGTCGGCGGCGGGCAGCCGCTCACCCAGCATCGACTTCACCGGGTAACGCCACAGCTGCGCCAGCCGGCCGGTCATCCTGCCGCCGCCCCGGCGCGGGGCACCGCGACCCGGACCGGGGCCCCGCCGGCGGTCGTGATGCACGTCGTCACGGGGCCACCCTAGTGCGAACCCCCGCGGCTGTGGACGGTCCGTGGGACGCAAGGGCCGGCCCATTGGCGGACTCCCAGGATCGGTTCGTAGCGTGTGGGCCATGATTCGTACCGCGCACGCCCTGCTCGCCTCCGGCACCGCCCCCGAAAAGGCCGCGCCGCCGGAGGACGGACTGGTCGGCTTCGTCATCGGCCTGGTCGAGCGGCTCGGCGGCCCCGGCGCGGGTCTGGCCGTCGCCCTGGAGAACGTCTTCCCACCGATCCCCAGCGAGGTGATCCTGCCGCTGGCCGGCTTCGTTGCCGGCCAGGGCCGGATGAGCGTGGTCAGTGCGATCTTCTGGACCACCCTCGGCTCGCTGCTCGGCGCCCTCGCCCTGTACTGGATCGGCGCCGCGCTGGGCCGGGAGCGGATCCGGGCGATCGCGCAGCGGCTGCCGCTGATCAAGCTCAGCGACGTGGACCGCACCGAGGAGTGGTTCCTGCGGCACGGGGTGAAGGCCGTCTTCTTCGGCCGGATGATCCCGATCTTCCGCAGCCTGATCTCCATCCCGGCCGGCGTGGAGCGGATGCCGGTGCTGACCTTCGCGGTCTACACGACGCTCGGCAGCCTGATCTGGAACACCACCTTCGTGATGGCCGGCTACCTGCTCGGCGACAACTGGCACCTCGTCGAGGGGTACGCCGGCGTGCTGCAGAAGGTGGTCATCGTCGCCAGCGTGGCGGCCGCCGGCTGGTTCGTGGTCTCCCGGATCATCCGCGCGCGGCGCGGCGCGCCGGCCGTCGACCCCGTCCCGCCCGTCGACCCCGCCCCGCTGCCCCACGCGCCGGACCCGACGGGGCGGGGCACGATCTACCGCAGCGCGTACTCGGACGGGCAGGCGCCCGACCGCGACCTGTCCCGCTGAGCCGGTGGCGCGGCCACGGCGGGCGCCACCACGCCCGCCGGGTCCCCGCCGCGGTGGCCCTCGGGATCCGCCGCCGCCGCCGAGGCGCACTGCACAGTCGGCGCGGGCACCCCGCCCCGATCCCGATCGGCCCCGGGACGCGGAAGTCCACCCGCGGGCTTGATCCCTGCGCCGGGGCACGGCGGCCACACCCGGGCGGGGCCCACTCTCGCGTCCGTCCGCCGGCTCCTACCGGAGATCTTGGTAGAAAACGGCCCCTCCAGGGGCCGTTTTCTACCAAGATCTCCACCCGGTGACCCGATAACCCGATAACCCGATGACCCGGTGACCCGGTGACCCGTTACTCGTGGAGCCCGTGGAGCCCGTGGAGCCCGTGGACCTGTCTGTGGCCGGTGTCCGATTTCGTGTGGCTGTCCGGTGCGGGTTGGGTCGGTGGGTCGTCGGTGGGTGGCGTGTGAGTGTGACCGGGGGCATCGTGGGGGCGGAATCGTGGCGGGGGTGGGGTCGTTACACCTTGCGTACGACCGAGCAAGGCCAGGCCGCCGAGGTCTCGCCGCCCCGATGGGTTGGCGGGCCCGGGGCCCCGGAATGATGGCGGGCCGGCGGTGGTTACACATGGTCCGGCCGACGTGAGGGCGTCCCCCGCCCCGCGCAACAGCCCGGCCCCCTTTCGGCCCGCACGGGTCATCCGGCCGGCATAGCCGATCTGATCTTTCCTCCGGCTGAATGTCGGAGATCCTCTCCAGGCTTCGCTGGAGATCCCCTTGAGTTCGTATGAGCGCCGACGGTGCTTGCATCCGCGTGAAGCCGATCCCCCTTCGGTGTGGGTGCCAACCCCCGAATGGAGCGTTTCTGATGAACACGATCATTCGTAAGAGCGTTCTTGGTGTTGCTAGTCTGGCGTTCGCCGGTGGCGTGTTCGCCGGTCCCGCGACCGCGCAGGCGGTCCCGTCGGTGGAGTCGACGCCGGTGGCAGTTGCCGTGCAGGCCGACAAGCCGTCGGTCGACAAGGCCAAGCTGATCCCGCACGGCGTGCAGGGCGCGCAGTCGCGTATCGACCTGTCGGACGAGCAGGTCGCGAACGTGAAGGCGATCATCGCGGCGACGAAGAAGGCCGGCATGGACGAGCGCGCCGCGGTGGTGTCGATCGCGACCGCGTTGCAGGAGTCGAAGTTGGAGAACCTGGGTCATCTGGGTGACCGCAACGACCACGACTCGCAGGGCCTGTTCCAGCAGCGCCCGTCCTCGGGTTGGGGCACGGTGGAGCAGATCACCGACCCGGAGTACTCGACGATGGCGTTCCTGAAGGGTCTGAAGCAGGTCGACGGGTGGCAGGACATGCCGCTGACGAAGGCCGCGCAGACGGTGCAGGTGTCGGCGTACCCGGACCACTACGCCCAGTGGGAGCAGCAGGCCGCTGACCTGGTGGCCGAGCACTGGAACAGCTGACAGCAGTAGCCGAATGGCCGCTGGCCGGCACCCCAACCGGGGTGCCGGCCAGACGCATGTCCCCAGATCCCCCGGGCCTCACCCGCCGGAGCCCGCCGGGCGGCGCCCACCGGAGCCCTCGGGCCTCACCCACCAGCCCCGGGCCTCACCCACCGGAGTTCGCCCAGGCGACGCCCACGGAGTTCCGGACATCGCCTACCACGGCGTTCGCCACGCGACGCCCACTGGGGAGTTCGCCGGGCGACGCCAACCGGAAGCCCCGGGCCCCACCCGAGTTCGCCAGGGCGACGCCCACCGGAGTGGCGCTGCGCCCGGCCGTGCGCCGAGCCGACCGCTTCGGGCGTCGCGAACCGGAGGCGCCCCGACCGAGCCGGAGGTCGGAGCCGGCTGAGCGGTGGGGAGGCCGACGGGTTCGTGGCCTGTCCGGGCGTACAGTCGGGCGGTGGAGCGTACCGAGAAGATGCCTGCGGAGACCCGACCACCTGGCGTGGCGACCGTCGATCCCGGCAGCGTTCTGCTGCCGGGCCACGACGTGCCGCTGGGGCGCTACACGACCGTTCGACGGCTGCTACCGCAGCGGCAGCGGCGGATGATCGGCGCCTGGTGCTTCGTGGACCACTTCGGCCCGGACGACGTGGCCGAGCGGCCAGGCATGGAGGTGCCGCCGCATCCGCACACCGGCCTGCAGACCGTGACCTGGCTGCTCGACGGGGAGATCCTGCACCGCGACAGCCTGGGCAACGTCCAACCGATCCGCCCCGGCCAGCTCAACGTGATGACCTCGGGGCACGGCATCGCGCATTCGGAGCGGTCGCCCGAGCGGCATCCGCCGCTGATGCACGGTGTGCAGCTCTGGGTGGCGCTGCCGGACCCGGCCCGCGCCGGGGCCGCCGACTTCGCCCACCACGCCGACCTGCCGCGCTGGCGCGACGGTGAACTGGACGTCGCCCTGCTGGTCGGCGAGCTCGCGGGCGAGCGGTCCCCGGCTCTGACGTACACCCCGCTGCTGGGCGCGCAGGTGGAGCTGCACGGATCCGCGCCGGCCACGCTGCCGCTGCGGCCCGACTTCGAGTACGGGCTGCTGGCCATGTCCGGCACCGCCGAGGTCGACGGGGTGCCGTTGACCCCGGGGGCGCTGCTCTACCTGGGCACCGGCCGGGAACGGCTCACCCTGACGGGCGCGCCGGGGAGCCGGCTGCTGCTGCTCGGCGGGGCCCCGTTCGAGGAGCCGCTGGTGATGTGGTGGAACTTCGTCGGCCGCTCGCACGAGGAGGTGGCCGCCGCGCGGGAGGACTGGATGGCCGGGCGTCGTTTCGGCGTCGTCGCCGACGATCCCGCCCCGCCGTTGCCCGCCCCGGCGCTGCCGACCACCCGCCTCAAGGCGCGCGACCGCAGCGGCGGGCTGCACGGCTGAGGCAGGCAGGCGTGGCCGGGCGCGGCGCGGGTAGTCGCCGGCATGCCGACCACATCCACTACCCGTGTCGAGGACAGGAAACGCCTGGTACGCCGGCTTGCCGGCAGTGGGCGCGGCTTCGCCGAGCAGTACGGCTTCCGGGTCGTCAACAACCCGTCGAGCCTGTTCCAGGTGCTCTGTCTCGCCGTGCTGCTGGCCCGCCGGGGTGACTTCCGGCGGGCCGTGGACAGCGCGCACGCCCTGCCCGCCGCGGGCTGGGACAGCGCCGCCCGACTGGCCCGGTCCCTGCACGGCGACCGGGTACGCGTGCTTCGCGACAGCGGCCAGCGCGGTGACGTCGACGCGCTCGCTGACACGCTCGGCGATCTGGCGCGCGCCGTGGTGGAGCGCTACCGGGGCGACCTGCGCCGCCTGCGCGCGGTGGCCCACCACGACCCGGCCCGGGAGCGGGAACTGCTCACCGAACTGCCCGGGGTGGACGCCACGGTGGTCGACCTGTTCCTGCGCGAGGCCCAGGCGCTGTGGCGTGAGGTGGCGCCGGTGGCCGACCGGAGGGCGCTCGTCGCGGCCCGCCGGCTGGGACTGGGCCGCTCCGCCGACGACCTGGCGGGCCTGGCCGGCAGCGGGGAGTCCGAGCGCCTGGCCTGGCTGGTCGGGGCGTTGGCCCGGGTGGACCTGGAGAAGCGGTACGCGGAATTGGCCGCCTGACGCGGTGGTGGGCTGGCCCACACTTCCTTCGTAATCGTCCGAACGGGTGATGTTTCATCGTATGATGGTCGCGGCACTGATGCCCGCCCGGTTCGGGCGTGCATCGACCGCCTGGTGGTCGCGGCCCGGTTCGGGCCCGACCGGCCACCGGACAGGTTCTGTGTGGCGCCCCGGTCGCGGTTCGCGACGGGGGCGCCCGCCTGTCCGGCAACTCCCGCCCTCCGCCGGGCATCGGCCCACTCCACGCGGATGCCGGCTCATCTCGCCAGGCCGGCCAGCAGGTTCACCGTGACCGCGATGATGAACGCCCCGAACAGGTACGACACCATCGAGTGTCGCAGGACCGTCCGGCGCATCTCGTTGCTGGTCAGAGCTGTGTCGGAGACCTGGAAGGTCATTCCGACGGTGAACGCCAGGTAGGCGAAGTCCGAGTAGCGGGGCGGCTCCGACTGGTTGAAGTCGATCCCACCGTCGGGCCCCGTGTAGTAGATCCGCGCGTACCGGGCGGCGAACACCGTGTGCACCACCAGCCAGGACAGCAGTACGCTCAGCACGGCCAGCCCGCCGTAGACGTCGCGGGCGGGCGTGGCGGGCGCCCCGTGCGCGCTGGTCACCACGACGCCGACGGCCAGCAGGCTGGCCAGGCAGGCGGCGAGCAGCAGCGCGTCACGCGCCGCCCGGTTCGGGTCCTCGTGCACGGCCAGTCGGGCCGTCCCCCGCGCGTCCATCGGCCACAGCCGGTGCCAGACCAGCACCAGCCAGCTCAACGCCGCGGCGTCCCAGCCGGCCAGCGGCGCCAGCGCCGGCGTGACGGCCAGCGCGGTGAGCCCGCCGGCCACCAGGCCGATCGCGCCCATCACGGTGAGCTGGAGCGCGGCCGGGGTGTGCCCGACCGGCCCGCGCGTCGTCATCCGTCACCGGCACGGGCCCGCTCGGCGCGGGCGCCATGCTCCGGCCCGAACGTGCCCAGTGTGGACGTGCCCGGCGTGCCCGGCCCAACCGTGCTCGACCTGGACGTGCCCGACCCGGACGTGCCCGGTGCGCCCGGCGTGGACGTGCCCGGCTCGGACGTGCCCGGCCCGGGCGCGTCGTCGGCCCGCGACAGCAAGGGTCAGATGCCGCGCAGGTGCTGCGACACGCGCTGGTGCCGCTTGTCCCGGGCCTGCGCCGCCCGCTGCGCGGAGCTCACCTCCGGGGCCGCCTCGATGCCCGCGGAACGGGCCACCTCGTTGCCGTTGGCGTAGTCGACCGGCGGCAGGGCCCGCAACGCGCGCAGCACGTCCGGCGGGGCGCCCTCCCGTTCGGCCTCGCGTACCACGTCGTCCTTCTCGGCCGGGTAGTCCAGGCTCGACAGGTACTGCAGCACGTCGGCGTAACTCGCCATGGTGTCGGCTCCTCCGGGGCATCGATCCGGTCACGACCGGCGGCGGTTACCCGCCCGGCGGGCCGTCACGCGCCGTGCCGCGCGGAAATCCCCGTCGTTTCCCGGCCGCGCCGGCGGGTACGCGCAGGCCCCGACGCAGCCTGAAGGAGCCCGGATGAACTACGACACTTTCGTCGACCAGGTCGCCCAGCGCACCCGTACCTCCTCGGAGCAGGCGGTGACGCTGACCCGGGCGACGCTGGAGACCCTCGCCGAGCGGCTGACCGGCGGGGAGGTGCTGGACCTGGCGGCCCAGCTGCCCAAGCCGTTGCAGCTCGTGTTGAAGCCGAGGCCGGGTACCGAGTCGGCGGAGCGGTTCGGCGCGGCCGAGTTCGTCGCCCGCGTCGCCGTACGGGCCGGGGTGACCGAGCCGGCGGCGCGCGACGCCGCCCGGGCGGTCTTCGTCACCCTGCGCGAGGCGATCAGCGGCGGCGAGTTCGACGACGTGGTGATGCAGCTCCCGCGCGACTTCCGGGACATGGTCGAGCCCGCGATGGCGCCGGGCGCCACCCTGCGCCGCCCCTGACCCTGCCGCCCGCCCGGCGACGCCGGCCGGACTTCCACCCGGTGCTGCCGGCGCACGGTGCCGCCCGCCGCGGTGGTGCGCCGCCTCAGGCGACGGCGCCGGCGGCGCGCAGGGCGGCGACCCGCGCCGGGGCGAAGCCCGCCCCGGCCAGCAGTTCGTCGGTGTGCTCGCCCGGCTGGGGCGGGGGGCGGCGCAGCGCGGTGGGAGTGCCCGAGAAGCGGGGCGCCGGCGCCGGCTGGGTGACCCCGTCCCGCTGGACGAAGGTGCCCCGCGCGGCCAGGTGCGGGTGCTCCGGCGCCTCCCGCCAGTCCAGCACCGGCGCCACGCAGGCGTCCGAGGAGCCCAGCAGCGCCGTCCACTCGTCCCTGGTCCGGGTGCGGAACACCCGCGCCCACGACTGGCGCAGCGCCGGCCAGTTCGCCGGGTCGGTGCGGTCCAGCGCCTCGTCCGGGGCCAGCGGGAAGCCGGTGCGCCGGACGAGCTCGTCGTAGAACCGTGGCTCCAGTGCGCCGACCGCCAGATGCCGGCCGTCGGCGCACTCGTAGGTGTCGTAGAAGGGAGCGCCACCGTCGAGCAGGTTCACCCCGCGCGCGTCCTGCCACATGCCGAGCCGGCGCAGCGCGTGGATCTGGGTGCTGAGCACCGCCACGCCGTCGACGATGGCCGCGTCGACCACCTGGCCCCGCGCGCCGCCGCGCACCGCGTACAGGGCGGAGACCAGGCCGAGGGCGAGCATCATCCCGC
Organism: Micromonospora sp. DT46; assembly: GCF_049841735.1. Lineage (NCBI taxonomy): Bacteria > Bacillati > Actinomycetota > Actinomycetes > Micromonosporales > Micromonosporaceae > Micromonospora > Micromonospora sp. DT46. The sequence goes on from NZ_JBNCKW010000003.1 coordinate 227,588, forward strand.
CGCCGCCGAAGTCGCCGAGCAGGTTCAACGGCGGCACCGGGCGCTCGCCGGCCCGGCCGATCCCGTGCAGCGCGCCCGTCAACGCGAGGTAGTCGATGTCGTGCCCCGCGTACGGCGCCGCCGGGCCGTCCTGTCCCCAGCCGGTCATCCGGCCGTAGACCAGCCGGGGATTCGCCGCGAGGCAGTCCGCCGGGCCGACCCCGAGGCGCTCGGTGACCCCCGGGCGGAACCCCTCGATGAGCGCGTCGGCGTCGGCGACCAGGGCCAGCACCACCTCCCGCCCGCCGGGGGACTTCAGGTCGACCCCGATCGAGCGGCGTCCCCGGTTGAGCAGGTCCGGGTGCGGGGTGCCGAAGGCGTCCGGGTCGACGTCCGTGGCCCGGTCCACCCGGACCACGTCCGCGCCCAGGTCGGCCAGCATCATCGCGGCGAACGGGCCGGGACCGATGCCGGCCAGCTCGATCACCCGTACGCCGGCCAGCGGGCCGGCCGGGACGTCCTCGGTCATCGGCACACCATAGGCGAGGCGCGTTTGCGTCGTAAGGGGCCGGGAACCCGCCCGCCGAGAAGCGGGAGGTGGCGTGGTCGACGACCGGATCAGGGTGGCCATGCTGCACGGTCCCGGTCGGCCCGACGCCGACGGCGTCAGCGACTACGTGACGCACCTGGTCGAGGCGCTCGACGGCGTCGGTGTCGAGGTGACCCCGGTGCCGGTGCGCCCCGACGCCGACCGGGAACGCTGGCGGGCCGCCACCGCCCGGGCCGCCCGCCGGGTCCGCGAGCTGGCCCCCGACGTGGTGCACGTGCAGTTCGCCCCGTCGGCGTACCGGTTCTCGGGTCAGCCCGGACTGCTGCCGTGGCGGCTGCCCCGGCGGGCGCCGCTGGTCACCACCCTGCACGAGTACGGCTGGTGGGCCTGCCCCGGCTGGCTGCCGACCCGGCTCTGGTCGGCGCTGGAGCGGGCCCGCTGCTGGGACCGGGAGTCCGGCCGGCTGGTGCCGGCCAGCGCGGCCGTGATCGTCACGAATCCCGGCCACGGCGACGTGGTCCACGCGCGTACCGGCCGGCGGGCCACGCACATCCCGATCGCGCCGAACGTCGTCGACCGCGTCGGCGCGTCCACCGCGGGGCTGCGCCTGCGGGCGGAGCTGGGCCTGCCGGAGGGCGCGCCGCTGCTGGCCTTCTTCGGTTTCGTGCACCCGGTGAAGGGACTGCGGTACCTGATCGAGGCGCTGCCGGAGCTGCGTCGCGACCATCCGGACCTGCGGCTGCTGGTGGTCGGCGGGTTCACCTCGCAGGCGCTGCCCGAGCGGGAGGCGCGCGCGTTCCGCGCCGAGCTGACCGGGCTGGCCCACCGATGCGGGGTGGTCGACGCGGTGACGTTCACCGGGCACCTGCCCGCCGACCGGGTCTCCGCCGCGCTGCACGCCGCCGACGTGGCGGTGCTGCCGTTCACCACGGGGGTGAGCACGAAGAGCGGCGCCCTGCTCGCCGCGCTCGCGCACGGCGTGCCGACCGCGGTGACGCAGTCAGACGCAGGCGACGACGGGCCGCACCGCAGCGGCGCGGTGGCGGTGATCGGCGCGCGCCGGGACAGTGCCGCGATCGCGCGTACCGTCGGCAGGCTGCTCGCCGATCCGGTGCTGCGCCGCCGGCTCGCCGAGCGCGGGCGGGCCTTCGCCGCCGCGTACTCCTGGCCGAGGGTGGCCGCCGCGCACCGTGACCTCTACGCGCGGACCCTGGGGCGCGCGGATGCCTGACCGGTACGCGGACATCCTGGTCGTCGACCTGCTCGGCGGGATCGGCGACCTGCTGATGCTGCTGCCGGCGGTACACGGCCTGGCCCGCCGCAATCCCGGCGCGCGGCTGCGGCTGCTCACCCACGAGCCCGGGGCGGACCTGGTGCGCGCCGACCCGGCGGTCGCGGAGGTGCGCACCCCCCGGCACGGCCGGCCGGGTGCCGAGCGGGAGGCGGTCGCCGAGGCCCTCGCGGCCTGCCGGCCGGACCTGGCGGTCGCCACCACCCGCTACGACGGCATCCCCGACCTGCTCGAGGCCGACGCCGGGCGGGCCGTGACGAACCTGTGGCGCGCTCCGCCGCCGGAGCAGCCGGTCGGCGACCGCTACCTGGAGATCCTCTGCGCCGAAGGGCTGCTCGGCGCGGCCGACCGGGAGGCCCGGCCCCGGGTCCACCTGGGCGAGGAGGCCCGGCGCGCGGGGGAGCGGGCCGTGGCCCGGCTGGTGGGGGAGCCCCTCGCGCCGCCGGTGGTGCTCGTCACCGACGCCGGGATGGCGGTCAAGCGCTGGCCGGACCGGCGCTGGCGGGGGCTGGCCCGCGCCCTGACCCGGCGCGGACACCCGGTGCTCACCGTCGGCCCGGTCGACCCCGTCGCGCCGGTCGGGGTGCCGCTGCCCCGAGCCGACCTGCCCACCCTCGCCGGGCAGCTCGCGGCCGTGGGTCGGCGCGGCGGGGTGGTGGTCGGGCCGGACACCGGGCCGGTGCGTCTCGCCGCCGCGACCGGCGCCGCGACGGTGGCGCTGTTCGGCCCCACCGACGCCCGGCGGTACGGGATGGGCGGCACCGACCTGCAGGGCCTGCCCGGCTGCGGGTACCGGCGCCCCACCGCCATCACCGAACAGCCCTGCTGGTGGGACGCGCGCTGCCCGCTCGACGCGGCCGGCCCGGCGTGCATGGCCGACCTCGACGTGGCGGCCGTGCTCGCCGCCGTCACCGCCCGCTGAGCTGGGACGAAAGCCCCTCGAGGCCCCAGATCACGCCTTGCGCGCGTGATCTGGCGTGCCGCGTTTGCCGAGCCCACGGGCCTGCCCTAACCTTGTCGCGACGAGGGGAGTACTTCCCACGAGCCATCCCGGTCAGTACGGCGTGCCCGGAGCACGCCTCGGGTGGCTGCCCACGAAAGTGGGTGAAGGAGACCTCGAACATGACAGGGTGTTCGAGGAGGCTCCATGTCCGATTTGCCATATCTTGCTGCCACCGATCTCCAGTCGGTGGGCACCCCCACGCTGTGGGGCGTCACCATCGCCGCCGTGATCGCACTGCTGGTGCTGGACTTCCTGGTCACCCGGAAGCCGCACGAGGTGTCGATGCGGGAGGCGCTGGGCTGGTCCGCCTTCTACATCGCCCTGCCGCTGGCCTTCGGCGCCTGGATCTGGGCCCGCTTCGGCTCCAACCAGGGCGTGGAGTACCTCACCGGTTACCTGGTGGAGAAGTCCCTCTCGGTCGACAACCTGTTCGTCTTCATGCTGCTGCTGGCCGCGTTCGCGGTGCCGGCCGAGCTGGCCCAGCGGGCCCTGCTCTACGGCATCACCGGCGCGCTCCTGCTGCGCGCGGTGTTCATCGCCATCGGCGCGGCGGCTCTGCAGACCCTGGACTTCGCCTTCCTGCTCTTCGCGATCATCCTGCTGCTCACGGCGGCGAAGCTGCTGCGCGACGCCGTCACCGGGCACGAGCAGGAAGTCGACATCAGCAAGATGCGTTCGGTGCGGCTGCTGCGCAAGTTCATGCCGGTCACCGAGGAATACCACGGCCCGAAGATGGTCGTGCGCCTCTCCGGCCGGCGTACGCTCACCCCGTTCGCCCTCGTGGTGACGGCGCTGCTCGCCACGGACATCGTCTTCGCCGTCGACTCGGTGCCCGCCGTCTACGGCATCACCGAGGACCCGTACCTGGTCTTCGCGACCAACGCGTTCGCCCTGCTGGGGCTGCGGGCGCTCTACTTCGTGCTGCACGCCGCGCTCAGCCGGCTGGTGCACCTCAGCTACGGCCTGGCGATCATCCTGGCGTTCATCGGCGTCAAGCTCGGCCTGCACTGGGCGCACGGCATCTGGAAGGGTGTGCCGGAGATCCCGACCCTCGCCTCCCTGGGCGTCATCATCGGCGTCCTGGTGATCGTCACCCTCACCAGCCTGCGGGCCACCAGCAAGGCCGGCCGGGGCGAGAAGGAAATCGTGGTCGAACGGAACTGAGGCGTCACCCGTCGCGGTGCGGATCCGCCGACCGCGCCTCGCCACCCACCCCGGGTGGTACGACTGACGGGTGGGAATCGTGTCACCGGGCTTCCAGGGCCGGCCCCGCTCCGCGGAGCCGGCCCTGCCGCCGGGGCAGTACCTGACGCAGGACTTCCCGGTGCTCTCCGCCGGCCCGACGCCGAGGGTGCCGCTGGAGACCTGGGAGTTCGTCATCTCCACCGAGTCCGGCGCCGAGTTCCGCTGGAGCTGGGACGAGCTGATGGCGCTGCCGCAGGAGACCCCGGCGGTCGACATCCACTGCGTCACCCGCTGGTCGAAGCGGGACACCGACTGGCAGGGGGTCTCCCTCGACACCCTGCTGGAAGGCATCGACACCGACGCCCGCTACGCGCAGGCCCACTCGTACGGCGGCTACACCACGAACCTGCCGCTGGCCGACCTGCGCGGCGGGCGGGCCTGGATCGCGCACCGCTACGACGGCGGCCCGCTGCCGGCCGAGCACGGTGGCCCGGCCCGGCTGCTCGTGCCGCACCTGTACTTCTGGAAGTCCGCCAAGTGGGTGCGCGGCATCCGGCTCACCACGGAGGACCAGCCCGGATTCTGGGAGACCGCCGGCTACCACGACTACGGGGACCCGTGGCGTGAGCAGCGGTACCAGGGCGATTGACCGCCCCGCTGCGCTGGCGGGTGGCCCGGCTGTGCGAACGCCGGGTCGAGACGCCCACCGCGCACACACTGGTGCTGGAGGCGCCCGGCTGGCCGGGGCACCTGCCCGGGCAGCACGTCGACGTGCGGCTGACCGCCCCCGACGGCTACCAGGCGGCGCGGTCGTACTCGCTGGCCGGTCCGGCCGAGGCCGACCGGATCACGCTGACCGTGCAGCGGGTGCCCGACGGCGAGGTGTCGCCGTACCTGATCGACGTCTACGCCGAGGGCGACCCGGTGGAGGTGCGCGGCCCGGTCGGTGGCTGGTTCGTCTGGCGCCCGGAGGAGACCGCCCCGGTGCTGCTGGTGGCCGGCGGATCGGGCGTCGTGCCGCTGATGGCGATGGTGCGCGCCCGCCGCGCCGCCGGCAGCCGGGTGCCGTTCCGGCTGGTCTACTCGGTGCGCACCCCGGCCGACGTGTTCTACGCCGACGAGCTGCGCCGCCGGGTCCGGGACGACCTGGGCCTGGACGTCGCGTACGTGTACACCCGCGAGGCGCCGCAGGACTGGCGGGGCGAGCCGCACCGGATCGGGCTGGCCGACGTGAACAGCCACGGCTGGCCGCCCGAGCTGGAGCCGCTCTGCTACGTCTGCGGGCCGACCGGTTTCGTGGAGACGGTGGCGGACCTGCTCGTCGGGCTCGGCCACCAGAGCCGGCGGGTCAAGACCGAACGGTTCGGCCCCACCGGCTGAGCGTCGAGGAGGAACGCCCGATGACCGACACGTCGTACCTGGACGGCAACATGCTCGACGGCCCGCTGCGGGAGCTGTTCGCCGTCGACCTGAGCACCGCCGCCGGGCGGTGCGAGCACTGCCGCATGCTGGGCCCGCTGGCCGGCCTGCGGGTCTACCCGCACGCCCCCGGCCTCGTCGGCCGCTGCCCGAACTGCGCCGAGGTGATGCTGCGGCTGGTCCGCTCGCCCGGGCACGCCTGGCTGGACCTGCGCGGGGCCACCTTCCTGCGGGTGCCGATGCCGCCGGAGCAGCCGTACCCGGGTCCGCTGTGAGGGCGGGGGAGGGCGGCGCGGCAGCGGCGGCCGGATCGGACGGGGGTCCGGCGGTGGGCGAGGACCTGCGGTCGCGGTCGGCGTCGGAGGTGTTCGACGACCACCTGCGGCTGGCCGCCGAGCACCGGTTCGCCGAGGACCTGGCGCGCAACGTGTCGCCGTCGTGCGTGGTCCTGGAACGGCGCGGCGTGTTCCGGGGGCACGCGGGTGTCGGGGAGCTGGCGCGCCTGCTGGAGGAGGAGCTGCCCGGCGCCCGCTACGTGTACACGAACCGGATGGTCGAGGGCCGGGTGGCGTTCCTGGAGTGGACGGCGCGGATCGAGGGCGTACGGGTCTGCGACGGGGCGGACTCGTTCCTCATCGAAGAGGGCTGGATCGTCGCCCAGACCATCCACTACACGCTGGAGCGGGTCGACGACGGGGCGGACCAGCAGGCCGGTCCGTGAGGGCCGGGGCGCCCGCGACCCGCTGGACAAGGGCGGCGCGCACGGCGACAGTGGTCTGCCGTGAGGTATCTGCGTACATCAGGTCCGGCCGCCATCCGTCGGCCCCGGCCGGCCGACGAGGCCGAGTTCGTCGCGGCGGCCCGCCGCAGCCGTGACCTGCACCATCCCTGGCTCGCCGCCCCCGACGACCCGGCGCGGTACGCCGCGTACCTGCGCAAGATCCGCCGTCGGGACCACGCCGGGTACCTGATCTGCGACCGGGACAGCGGGGCGATCGCCGGCTACGTCAACATCAGCGGGATCCTCATGGGCGCGTTGCGCGGCGGCTACCTCGGCTACGCCGCCTTCCTGCCCCACAGCGGAACCGGACACGCCTCCGCCGGCATCGGCCTGGTGGTCCGGCACGCCTTCGACACGCTCGGCCTGCACCGATTGGAGGCGAACATCCAGCCGGGCAACGAGCCGTCCCGCCGGGTGGCCCGCAAGCTCGGTTTCCGGCTGGAGGGTTACTCGCCGGACTACCTGTTCATCGACGGGGCGTGGCGCGATCACGAACGGTGGGCGATCACCGCCCCGTGTCCCGCCGGCGAATAGGCCGGTGGCGGCACGTCACGACCGCCACCGGCCGCCGGGTCAGCGCCCGGGCCGGCGTGCCTCGGGCCGCTGGCCGTCGAGGCGCACGAACCGCCCCTGCTTGTGCTCGACGCGCCGGCGCTGCCGGGCCGTGAGCTGCGGGCGACCGCTCTGCCGCAGGTAGATCGGCTGCCGCCGGTCGTTCGACATCGGTGTGCTCATGGCGCTGTCCTCCCGTCGCTCGGGTGGCGGTGGAGCACCACCGTGCCGCCGGGGCGGGTGAGGTGAACCCACCCGCCCCGGGTGATCCGGCGCGGCCGAATCGACTGCGGTCGCTTCGGGCGCGGGAGGCGGCCGTGGTCGCGTCGGGCGCGGCAGACGGCCGTGTCGCGTCAGACGCGGGAGGTGAAGGTCGCCAGGAACCGGTGCGGGGTGACCACCCCGGCGTTGTCGAAGCAGATCACGTCCACCTCGACGTCGAGCGCGGTCGACCAGGGCTGGGTCAGGTGGCAGTAGTTCGAACCGACCCCCTGCGCCACCACCTGGGCGTGCGTCTCCGCGACTCCGAGCTGCGGGAACTTCGCCAGGTAGCGGCCGGCCGGGGCGATCGCCGCGACGGTGTTGGCGCCGACGCCGAGCACCGAGTTGTCGTTGGTCGGCCCGCCCACCGCGGTGCCCAGGTAGCCGAAGCGCGACGGCGGGGCGAGCGAGCCGATCACCGGCCGCCGACGGTGGTAGGACAGGGCGAAGTCGGTGGCCGCCGGCGCGCCCGCCTGGTCGAAGCAGGACACGTTCGCGGCCACGTCGACGCCTGAGAAGGACCAGCTGCCGATCTTGCAGCGGCGCGGTGCCGCGTTCGGCTGGACCGCGGTGACCTGCACGTCGCCGGCCAGCGCGCCGGCGAGCCCGACGCCCGGCAGCTTCACCGCCCACTGGCCGACGCCCAGTGGTCCGATGCCGTTCGCCGCCCCCGTCGAGTTGTACGACTGGACGAGCGCGCCGCCGGCCTGTTGGACGTACGCGTGGGCGGTGCCCGGCGGCAGCACGCCGCTGCTGGTGGTCCACAGGACGGTGAACGGGGTGTCGTCGCGGTCCCCGCCCGGCTTGTGGCACTGCACGTCGACGATCTGGTCGGGGCCGGAGGAGAACCAGCGGACGACCTCGCAGTAGTGGCCGGTGCGGTTGACCGGGGTCACGTGCGGCACCCCCCGGGCGCCGGCGCCGATCTGCGGGAAGCGCACCTGGAACCGGCCCGGGGCGAGCTTGCCCCCCTGCGCCCAGGCGGCGGGGAAGGCGGTCTTCCAACTGCCCCACTGCCGGGTGGTGTCGAGCACCGTCCAGGCCGACACGGTCGGGTCCTTGACGTAGGCGAAGCCCCACAGGTCGGCGGTGGCCGCCACGGCCGGGCCGGCCGGCGCGAGTGCGCCGGCGGCCAGCACGGCGGCCAGCGCGGCGGCGGCGAGCGAACGGAGTCGCATCTTTCCTCCTGATGACGACGGTCGGGTCGGCAAGCAGCGTGCGCCGAGACCGGGGCCGTCACTGTCGGCAACCGCACAGTCGCGTGTCGTAAGTCCGCCGCTGTCGGCACCCGGCCTGGGGCCCGTCGGCCGAGGGCCGTGGTTCCGCACGGCGTCCCCCCGTGAACGGTTCCGCGCCGGTTCATCCGGAGCGGGTGATGACGGACAGTGGCGGTCTTCCTACGGTGGAGGCATGGCTGTCGTTCGTCCGACCCCCGCCGACCCCACACCCGGCCTGCGGGCCGCCGCCGGGCAGAGCGGCGACCAGCGGGCCATGCCGCCCGAGCTGGGCCCGGACTCCATCGCGGTGCTCAGCGGCCCGACCTTCATGTACTCCGACCCCTGCGGGGACGTGCCGCCGGGCAGCATCGGCGGTTTGGTGCACCTGGACACCCGGCTGCTCAGCGGCTGGGTGCTCACCGTCAACGGCGAGCAGCTGCTGGTGCTGCGCGCCGAGACCGTCGACCACTACTCGGCCCAGTACGTGCTGACCAACCCGGCCCAGTCCGGCCTGCCACCGGACAGCCTGGGCATGCGGCGGCTGCGGTACGTCGGCGACGGCTTCCACGAGCGGGTGGAGATGGTGTCCTTCCGGCCGGAACCGGTCCGGTTGGAGCTGCGGCTGGCCGTGGGCGTCGACTTCGCCGACCTGTTCGAGGTCAAGTCGGGGGTTCGGGACCGCTCCGCGGAGATCACCCGCAGCCACGCGCAGGACGGCTCGGAACTGTGCTTCACGTACGCCCGGGGAGATTTTGCCGCCGAGACCCGGGTCTGCTGCTCCCGGCCGGCGGACCGCGTCGAGGGCGACGACCTCGTCTGGGACATCACCCTGCACAGACGGGAGGAGTGGTACGTCGACCTGCACGTGCCGCTGCCACCGGGAATGGGGGTGGTGGAGCCGGTCCGGGGCGACATCGCCGACGTGTTCCACCGCCGCGCCGACGACCCGGTGCGCCGCTGGGCCCTCGGGCGGGCGGTGCTGCGCAGCGACAACCAGGCGCTGGCGCGGACGCTTGCGCAGACCCGCGACGACCTGGCGGCGTTGCGCCTCGACCTGGAGGTCAAGGGGCAGCGCATCATGCTCCCCGGCGCCGGCCTGCCCTGGTTCCTCTCCGTCTTCGGCCGCGACACCCTCATCACCGCGTACCAGACGCTGGTCGCGGGCCCGGCCCTGGCGAAGGGCGCGCTGCTCGCGCTGGCCCGGTTGCAGGGCGAGAAGTGCGACGACTTCACCGACGAGGAGCCCGGCAAGATCCTGCACGAGGTGCGCAGCGGCGAGCTGACCAGGACGGGAGTGAAGCCGTACGGGCCGTACTACGGCTCTGCCGACGCCACCCAGCTCTGGCTGGTCCTGCTGTCGGAGTACTGGCGGTGGACCGGCGACGACGAGACCGTGCGCTTCCTGCGTGACAACGCGCTCGCCGCGCTGCACTGGATCGACCGGTACGGCGACCGCGACGACGACGGATACGTCGAGTACGCGACGCGCTCCCCGGAAGGGCTGGGCAACCAGTGCTGGCGCGACTCCCCGGACGGCGTCTGCTTCGCCGACGGCCGCATCCCGGTGCTGCCGATCGCCACCAGCGACCTGCAGGGCTACACCTACGACGCGAAGCTGCGCCTGGCCGAGCTGGCCGACGGGCCGCTCGCCGACCCCGACCTGGCCCGCCGGCTGCGCGCCGACGCCGAGGCGCTGTACGAGCGCTTCAACCGCGACTTCTGGATCGACGCCCGGGGCGGCTTCTACGCGGTCGGGTTGGACGGCGACAAGAACCCGATCGACTCGAAGACCTCCAACATGGGGCACCTGCTGTGGAGCGGGATCGTGCCGCCGGAGCGGGCCGGCGCGGTGGTGCGGCAGCTGATGGGCGAGGACATGTTCTCCGGTTGGGGGATCCGCACGCTCTCCTGGGACGACCGGCTCTACAACGCCCTCGGCTACCACCTGGGCACCGTCTGGCCGCACGACAACTCGCTGGCGGCGCTCGGCATGGCCCGCTACGGCTACCGGGCGGAGGCGAACCGGGTGAGCCTCGCCCTGCTCGAGGCGGCCGAGCAGTTCGGTCACCGGCTGCCGGAGGCGATGAGCGGGTTCCCCCGGGAGCGGCTGCTCTTCGCGATCCCGTACCCGACCGCGTGCAGCCCGCAGGCGTGGGCGGCCGGCGCGCCGCTGGCCTTCGTCCGGGCGATGCTCAACCTGAACCCGGTGGATGGCCGGCTGGTCCTCGACCCCGACATCCCGCACGAGATCGGGCGGATCGCCGCCGAGCGGGTGCGGGCGTTCGGACGCTGCTGGGAGGTGGAGGCGGTCGGGCAGACCGGGCACGTCCGGCTGGCGGAGTGCTGAGTCGTCCGACCCGCCACGTTTGCCCCGCCCCGGGGTGGGAACGGGGCGGCAATGACGAAACCTCGTGTGGTGATCGTGGGGGCCGGGTTCGCCGGTTACCACGCGGCGAAGACGTTGAGCCGGCTGGCCCGGGGCCGGGCCGAGATCGTGGTGCTGAACTCCACCGACTACTTCCTCTACCTGCCGCTGCTGCCCGAGGTGGCCGCCGGCGTGGTCGAGCCCCGACGGATCTCCGTGCCGCTGACAGGGACGCTCGACGGGGTGCGGGTGCTCATCGGCGAGGCCGACCACGTGGACCTCCAGAACCGCTGGGTCGGCTTCACCCAGCCGGAGGGGGACCGCAACCGGATCGCGTACGACCGGCTGGTGCTGGCCGTCGGCAGCGTCAACAAGCTGCTGCCGATCCCCGGTGTGACCGAGTACGCCCACGGCTTCCGTGGCCTGCCCGAGGCCCTCTACCTGCACGACCACGTGATCCGGCAGATCGAGCTGGCCGAGCAGACCGACGACCCGGCCGAGCAGCAGGCGCGCGCCACGTTCGTGGTCGTCGGCGCCGGCTACACCGGGACCGAGGTGGCCGCGCACGGCCAACTCTTCACCGACGAGTTGGTCTCCCAGCGCCCCCGACTCAAGATCCGCCCGAAGTGGATGCTGCTCGACGTCGCGCCCCGGGTGCTGCCGGAGCTGGACCAGCGGATGTCGGAGACCGCCGACCGCGTGCTGCGCCGTCGGGGCGTGGACGTGCGGATGGGCACGTCGGTGGCCGTGGCGACCGCCGACGGGGTGACGCTCACCGACGGCGACTACGTGCCCACCTGCACCCTGGTCTGGTGCGTCGGCGTGCGTCCCGACCCGTTCGTCGCCGAGCTGGGACTGCGCACCGAGCGGGGCCGGCTGGTCGTCGACGAGTACCTCAGCGTCCCCGGCTTCCCGGAGGTGTACGCCTGCGGCGACGCGGCCGCCGTGCCGGACCTGGCCCGCCCGGGGCAGATCTGCACCATGACGGCGCAGCACGCGCAGCGGCAGGGCAAGCTGGCCGCGCACAACATCGCCGCCTCCTACGGGCAGGGGCGACGCAGGCCGTACAAGCACCACGACCTGGGCTGGGTGGTCGACCTGGGCGGCAAGGACGCGGCGGCGAACCCGTTGAAGGTGTCGCTGTCCGGGCTGCCCGCCAAGGCGGTCACCCGCGGCTACCACCTGCTGGCGATGCCGGGCAACCGGATCCGGGTGGGCGCCGACTGGATGCTCGACGCCGCGCTGCCGCGCCCGGCCGTGCAGCTCGGCCTGGTCCCGGCCAACGCCGTGCCGCTGGAGAGCTCCTCGCCTGAGGTGGCCGTCCGGGCGCGCTGACCGCCGCCCGGTGCGCTCGCGGCCGACCGCCGACAGGTTCCGCTCCCTGGGCGGTCGCCTCAGCGCGGGGCGAGGGCGGCGTCCGTGGCGGGACGGGCGCCGGCGACGAACGCGTCCAGGGTCGCCCCGTGCAGCACCCCGCCGGGCACCGGATCCCGTGCGGCCCGGGCGGACAGCCGGGCCACCGGCAGCCGCCCGGGGCGCAGCGCGGCGGCGAACACCAGGTTGCCGTACCGCCGCCCGCGCAGCATCCGGCGGTCGGCGACCAGGCAGACGTCGGCGAAGACCGCCCGCAGGGTGGCCGCCTGGACCCGGGCGAAGACCAGCGGCGGCAGGTCGGTCACGTTGACCAGGAGTACGCCGTCGGGGCGCAGCGTCCGGGCCACCTCGGTGACGAACTCGACGCTGCGCACGTGGGCGGGCATCCGCGCCGCCCGGTAGATGTCAGCGAGCACCAGGTCGTAGCCGGCCGCGGGCGCCCGGGTCACCGCGTCCCGGGCGTCGGCCACCCGCACGTCGACGCCGACGGGTGGCGCGGGCAGTTCCCGCGCCACCAGGTCGACCACGGCCGGATCGCGTTCCACGACCAGTTGCGGCGAGCCGGGCCGGGTGGCGGCCACGTAGCGGGGCAGGGTCAGCGCGCCGCCGCCCAGGTGCAGCACGGCCAGCGGCCGGCCGGGCGGCGCCGCCAGGTCGGCCACGGCGGCCATCCGCCGTACGTACTCGAAGTGCAGGTGCCGGGGATCGGCCACGTCCACGTAGGACTGCTCCACGCCGGCGGCGAGGAGCGTACGCCCGGTGGGGCGGGCCGGGTCGACGACCAGCTCCAGCCGGGGCGCCTCGGAGGGGTCCACCCCGGCAGGCTAGCCGAGCCGGGGCGGGCCGGCGGGTGGACGTCCGCCGGCCCGTACGCCGGTCAGCCGGTCGCCATCCCGGCGCCCGCCTCGTCGATCGCGTCGTCGACGGCGTGGGCGAGGTCCACGTCCATCGCGGTCACCGCGCCGGCCTGCCGGGACCGTACGGTCAGTACGGCGGTGCCCGGGTCGGGGCGACCGATGCGCGGGCCGCGACCGGTCTCCTGGCGCAGCCGGTCGATCCGGTCCAGCACCCGGTCCAGGTTGTCCGCCGGCAGCTCCAGCGTGCGGGACAGCGCCTCGCCGTCGCCGGACCAGTAGGGCAGCGCGCCGAGTGCCTCCCGCAGGTCGGTGTCGCTCAGCGGGGGCGTCGCGCTGACCGCGCCGACCACCCCGCCACCGACGGACGGCGGCTCCAGCAGGTCACGCAGGCCGTCCGGCACGTGCAGCGACTCGACCAGGTCGCCGTCGTGGTCGGCCAGCGCCGCCACGGTCGCCTCCGCCTGGTAACGGGCCTGCTCCGGGGTACGGCCGCTGATCCGGCCCACCTCGGCCAGGAAGCCGGGCAGGTCCGGGCGTCGCCTGATGCCGTCCACGGGAAGGACGTCGTGCAGCTTCGTCGGCACCGCTGCCAGCAGCCGCCGGCGTTCCGCCTCGCCGAGGGCGAAGGCCAGGACCAGCACGGTCGACTCGACGCCCACCTTGGCGGTCCGGAAGTCGGTACCGGTACGGCGGACGACGTCGTCGACCAGCGCGTGGTAGCCCAGCGGGGTCCCCTCCGGCGCACCCGAGCCCCGGTCGGGCAGAGGGCGGGGGGACTCCGGGACGCCCGCCGCTGGCGGCGCCGGCCCGCCCCGCGTGCTGTCCGGCTTGTGGCGGCTGCCGGCCGGCGGCGGACCGGCGCGCTTGCCCTGCTCCAGGTGGGTGAGCTGCTTGGAGGCGCTCAGGCTGGCCCCCGTCTCGCTGGCCTGCATGCCGCGCTCCCGGGCCTGGCGGGCCAGCGCGCGGCGACGTTGGTTGTCGCCCTCCATCTGCTTGCGCATGGTGACACCTCGCTTCCGCTGGTGTTTCCTCGCTTCCGCCGGTCGCCTTCCCGCCGGCGCCGGCACCGAAACGGACGCCGACGGCCGGGCCGGCGATGCCCGGATGGGCGGCGGGACAGCTTCATCCGGCGGGGGTGAGGGGCGGTCACCCGGCGGGAGCCGACGATCGCAGCGGACCGGAGAACTTCCGAGAACGCGGAAGGACAGGTCGTGATGAAGAGGATCGTCGAGATCGTTCCCGCCCGACCCGGCTGGTACGCCCGCTGGCGCCTCTCGCCCGAGGACACCCGCTGCTACCCCGTGAGCCTGTGGGCGCTGCTGGAGGAGGGCGACGGCTCGGGGCGTGAGGTGGTCGGGGTGGACTGCATCGGGCAGTGGCCCGGGGCGGACGACAACGAGGCGGGTGGGGTGTTCGTCCGCTATCTCTTCCAGACTCCCGATTCCGGGCCGCCGGAGGACGCCGAGCCGCCGACGACGGGCCAGCGGCGGACCACCGGACCCCGGCTGCAACCACTCACCGCACCCTGAGCCTCACTCCGGCCCCCGGCCCCTGGTCCCAGGGTCGGGGGCCACCCCTCGCCCCGCGCGGAGCCCGGCCGGCCTCAGCCCGCCCGGCGGGTGGCGCCGTCGGTGCCGTGTTCCACCGCGAGCAGCTCGGTCAGGCCGGTGCGGTCGAGCAACTGCTGGAGCTGGGAACCGACCCCGGTGAGCCGGACCGCGCCCGTGCCGTCGTGATGGGCGGTCAGGAACGCGCTGAGCCCGGACGAGTCGCACAGGCTGACCGCGCTCAGGTCGAACAGGAGCTCCTGGTAGCCGTCCCGGCGCAGCTCGGCGGTGGCGGCGACGAGCTCCGGGGCGGTGTCGAAGTCCAGCTCACCGGACAGCCGGAGCCGGGCGCGCCCGGCGTCGAGCCGGGTCACCTCGATGGTCAACAGCTGAGCGGCCATGCGCCCATGTTCCCAGTCGCGGGCCCGGGTGCAAAGCGGGGGGCCGGGCGGAGCGCGTCAGGCGGTGCCGGCGTCCTCCGCCGCCGCCAGGCTCTCGCCGAGCGGCCGGGCGAGCAGGCCCGCGACGCCGGTCAGGTCGAGGATCGTCGCCAGGAACCGGGGCACGGCGCGCAGCCGGAGGGCGGTGCCGCGCTGCTGCCCCTCGCGCCACGCGTGCACGATCACCCCCAGGCCGGTGCTGTCGATGAAGAGCAGGTCGGTGAAGTCGAGGACGAGGGCCGGCGGAGCGCCGGCGAGGATCCGGTCGACCTCGGCGCGCAGCGGCCCGGCGGTGGTGTAGGCGAGGTCGCCCCCGACCCGGATGAGCGGTGCGGCGGGATCGGACCGGTCGACGGTCATGCTCAACGGAGTCGCCTCGGGTTGGCTCCGACGGGACAGCACGATCACGCCCTTTCGCAGGCCGCCGAGGGGCGGGGATGCAGGGATCGTAACAACGCGTCGCAGGTCCCGCCGGGCACCGAGCGCCGGCCGCACGACGGGCGTCGGGTGGCGTTCGCGGCACACGGGCGTAGGGTGGGTGCGAGAGATCTGACCACCTGTGCTGCCTCCCGGTGGTGCGGGTTTCGACAAGGAGTGGGGCTCAGCCGGTGACTGCTGCGGACGTCCGGGACTCAGATCCCGGCGACGGGCGGGTCCCCACACCGAGTGCCGCACGGGCCACGGCGTGGTCCGCCGGCGCCCCGGCACGCCCGGCCTCCGCGCTCCCCGCCCTGGCGGCCGACCGGGAGCACGCGGCACCCGACTGGTCCGAGGTCGTCGAGCACTTCCGCGAGGGTCTCGTCGTCTGCGACGCGCGAGGCGTCGTCCGGCACGTCAGCCCGGTGGCCGAGCGGCTGCTGCCCGAGGTCACCCCGGGCGAGCTGCTCGCGGCGGCCAACCTTGCCGGGCTGACCGCCGACGGCGAGTTCACCCACCACGGCCGCCGGCTGCGCGCGCGCCGGGTGCCGCTGTCGGCCGCCCGCTGCTGCTGGTACGTCGAGGACGTCACCGAGAGCGTCACCCGCGCCGACGCCCTGCTCGCCGAGCGGGCCCGCTCGGCGTTCCTGGCGGTCGTCGGCGAGAAGCTCGGCAATCCCCTGCACCCGGACCGGGCCGCCGCGGCGGTGGTCCGCCTCGCCGTGCCGACGCTGGCCGAGGTGGCGGTGCTGGTGCTGGCACCCCGTTCCGGTCGGGCGCGCTGGTGGCGGGCCGCCCGCAGCGACGACGACGCCCCGGTGGTGGACAGCGGCATCCTGCCCGCCGTCGACCTGCCCGCGGCGATCACCGAGGGGCTGGACGGCGGGGAACCGCACACCCTCGACTGGCTGGCGGAGCAGGCCGCGGAGGCCGGCTGGCTGCCCGGGCTCACCGCGGCGGAGGCCTGCGTCCGGGTGGTGCCGCTGCCTGGTCGCGACGCCCCGGCCGGCGTGCTGCTGGTCGCGCGGCGCGTCGAGCGCTGGTACGACGAGGCCGACGTGGACCTGGCCCGCGCCTTCGCGGCCCGGGCGGGGGCCGCGCTGACCACGGCGCTGCTCTACCGCGACCAGGCCGAGGTCGCCGACACGCTCCAGGCGAGCCTGGTGCCGGTGGAGCCGGCCGAGGCGACCGGGGTGCAGTGGGGCACCGCCTACCGGCCGGCCCAGGCCGGGCTGCGCATCGGTGGCGACTTCTACGGCTCGCACCGGCTGGCCGACGGTGGCTCCGTGTTCTTCCTGGGCGACGTCTCCGGCAAGGGTGTCGAGGCGGCGGTCTTCACCGGCCAGCTGCGTCAGTGCCTCCAGGCGCTGCACCGGGTCGAGTCGCAGCCGGGGCGCCTGCTGAAGCTGCTCAACGACGCGCTGCTGGAGACCAGCCAGGCGCAGGGGCAGGGGCGTTTCGCGACGATGGTGCTGGGAGTGGTCCGCGCGCACCGCGAGGGCGGCCTGACCCTGACCCTGGCCGGCGGTGGTCATCTGCCGCCGCTGGTGCTGCGCGGCTCCGGCGAGGTCGAGCCGGTCCCGCTGTCGGGCATGCTGGTCGGCGTGGTGCCCGATCCCCGGATCGGGGAGGTGACCGTCCGGCTGGAGCCGGGCGAGACCTGCCTGCTCTACAGCGACGGGGTGACCGAGGCGCGCGGGGGCCGCCGCGGCAACGAGCAGTTCGGCACGGAGCGGCTGGTGCACGCGGTCACCGGCTGCCAGCGGATGCCCGCGCCCGCGCTGGCCGAGCGCGTCGAGCAGGTGACCTGCGACTGGTTGGCCCACGGCGACCACGACGACATCGCCGTGCTCGCGCTGCGCGCGACCGGTCCGGGCGGGCGTACGCCCAGGCACCTGCACGCGGTGCCCGACGCGAGCGGCACCGCCGAGACGAGGGGGACCCGACCGTGACCGCCGCCCCGACCGCCGACGCCACCCCGGCAGGCGTCTGGCCCGGATACCTGGACTGCCTCCAGGAGGCGGACGAGTACGCGGCCATCGAGGTGGCCACCGGCCTGCTCGAGGCCGGCGTGCCCGCCGAGCGCGTCCTGCTCGACCTGGTCGCCCCGGCGCAGGCCGAGGTGGGGGAGCGGTGGGCGCGCAACGAGTGGAGCGTCGCCCAGGAGCACGCCGCGACACACATCAGCGAGCGGGTGGTGGCGGCGGTGGCCGCGTACGCGAACCCGCGCCCGACGCGGGGCCGGGTGGTGGTGGCCTGCATGGACGGCGAGTGGCACGCCCTGCCGCCCCGGCTGGTCGCCGAGGTGCTGCGGCTGCGGGGCTGGCAGGTCACCTTCCTCGGCGCGAGCGTCCCCGCCCCGCACCTGGTGTCGTACCTGCACCGGCACGACGCCCACGCGGTCGCGTTGGCCTGTGCGCTGCCGATGCGCCTGCCGCACGCGCACCGCATGATCGAGGCGTGCCGGCGCGTGGACGTCCCCGTGGTGGTGGGGGGCCGGGGGTTCGGCGCGGACGGCCGCTGGGCCCGGCGGCTCGGCGTCGCCTGGGCGCCGGACGCCCCGACCGCCGCGAACCTGGTCGCCGACGAGCGCGCGCTGCGTCGCGTCCCGCCGGCGGAGTTGAGCCACCTGGCCGACGACGAGTACACCAGCCTGCTCAAGCGGCGCGGCGAGCTGATCGACGGCGCGCTGGCGGACCTGCGGGAACACGACCCGGGGACGCGTGACTACACGCCCAGCCAGCTGGACTCCACCGTCAGCGACCTGGGCTACATCGTGGACTTCCTGGCCGCCGCGCTCTACGTCGACGACGGCTCGCTGTTCACCGAGTTCGTCGACTGGCTGGTCGAGATCCTCACCAGTCGGGGTGTGCCGGCCCCCGCCCTGGGGTCGACTCTGGAACACTACGGGCGGGTCCTGCGCGACTTTCCCCGGGCCGCGCGGTTCCTCGGGGCGGCGCGGTCGTCCCTGGCCAGGGCGGGTGACTCCGGGGCGCGATGAGCGCCGGTGCGGCCGTGTCGGGTGCCCCTGCTTATACTTGCCACACTGCAAGCATCCGCCTGCGGTCAAGCGAGGGGGTCCAGGGGTGACGTTCACGGTCACGTACGCCGACCGCGACGGCGGGGCGGCACGCCTGCGGTTGGCCGGCGAACTCGACCTGAGCACCGCGCCCGAGCTCAACGCGGCCATCGACCGGCTGGTCGAGGCTGGCGAGCGCCGCCTGCTGGTGGACCTGACGGAGCTCACCTTCTGCGACTCCACGGGGATCGCCGCCTTCGTCCGGGGCGACAACCGGGTCGCCGCCGACGGCGGGTGGCTGCGGGTCACCGGCGCCACCGGCCGGGTCGACCGCGTGCTCCAGGTGACAGGGCTGGCCGAGGTGCTGAGACACGAGTCCGGCAGGGCCGACCCGACCGCGCGGTCCGCCGGCTGATGGGCTAGATTTCCCCGCCGGCACAGAGCGCCTCGCGATTCTCCGTTCCACCGACCCGAAGCAGGTAGTGATGGGTGCAGACACCCCGAGTCCGGTTCGCATCCTGGTGGTGGACGACGACCCGGGCGACGTGTTGATGATCGAGGAGGCCCTCGCGGACTCCGACGTCGAGAAGGTCATCGACGTCGTCAGCGACGGCCAGGAGGCGATGGAGTTCCTGCGCCGCGAGGGGCGGCACACCGACGCCCGGCGGCCGGACGTCATCCTGCTCGACCTGAACATGCCCCGGATGGACGGGCGTCAGGTGCTCGGCGAGGTCAAGGGCGACGAGGACCTGCGTACGATCCCGATCGTCGTGCTGACCACCTCCAACGCCGACACGGACATCGTGGGCAGCTACACGCTCCAGGCCAACGCCTACGTCACCAAGCCGATCGACCTGGACGACTTCAACGACGTGGTGCGCCGGATCGACGAGTTCTTCGGCCGGGTGGTCGTGCTCCCGAAGCGCTCCTGAGGCGCCCCCGGGCGGTCGGCCCCGCCGGGTCGCGGCGACGCGCCCGGCCTTGCGGGCGTCCGCATGGTGAACATTTTTCCCGAAGCCCCTCCGCTGCCGCCCCCAGCGCCGAGGATCCAGGGTGGGGAAGGAAACCACCGGCTGCCTGGGGGGCGACAGTATGAGGTTCTGCGTCGTGGAGACCGGCTACGACCAGCGGCAGGTCGATTCCTGCCTGGACGAGATCGGCGTCCGGCTGGCCCGGCTCGCCGCCCGGGCGGAGGGCGCCGCGAGGGCCGGTCGCGAGTGGGACGAGATCCGTGACGAGGCGACGGCGCTGCGCGGCCTGCTCGAACGGCTGGACCTCGGCGACGCGGACCCGGCCCGGCGCGGCGCCGACGACGCCGATCGCGAGGCGGTCGACCTGCTGACCCGGGCGCGGGTCGAGCTCGACGCGGCCCGGGAGGAGGCCCGGCAGGTGCGCGAGCGCGTCTACGCCGAGGCCGTGCAGGCCCGCCGGGACTTCGAGGAGGCGCTGTACGCCCGGCGCAGGCGCGAGGCCCGCGTGGACCGGATCCTCGACGGGCTGACCGTCGAACCGGTCCCGGCGGACACTCCGACCGCCGCGGCCGGGATGCCCGGCAGCGGGGTGCCGGCGACCAGGATCGCCGCCCGGGGCGGCGCGGACGCGTCCAGCGAGCCGCCGGGCGGCCGCGCCGGGATCCGCTGACCCTCGCCGGCCAGGGACCGGCGTGGCCAGCCGGCCGCCGTCAGGTCAGCGCGGCGACGACCGTGGTGGCCAGGCCCTCGTGCTGGGCGTACGCGTCGGGGAAGGCCGAGACCTGCACGGCCTGGGCGGCGCCGGCCACGCTCATCTGCTGCCAGCCCGGAACCTCCCGCAGCGCCTCGTAGAAGGCCCGCGCGGCGTACGACGGGCGCATCAGTTCGCGTACGGTGCCCCAGCCGCTGCTCGGGCGCTGCTGGAACAGGCCCACGGAGTCGTGGTCGGAGCCGCTGCCCTGGTGCGGGTACCGGCTGGACTCCGGAAGCACGTCGCTGGCGAGGTTGTAGAGCCGGCTCTCCTGCATCGCGGTCGCCACGGCCACCACCATGGCGCGGCGGGGCATCTTCAGCTCGGCGCCCACGTCGACGATGATCTTGGCGTTGTCCATCTGCGCCTGGGTGAGTCCGGCGACCGGGCGCGGGCGGGGTGGCGGGGCCGGCTTACGCGGGGCCTTGCGGGTGGCCGAGGGGGTCGGCTTCGGCGTCGGGCTGGGGCTGAGCGAGGGCGAGGGCGAAGGCGAGACGGCCCGGTCCAGGGACCGCGAAGCGCGGTCGTCGTCGACGGCCCGCTCGGCCAGCGCCTCGGCCACGGGTTCCCGCGCGGCGTCGGCGTCCTCGCGCGTGCCGGCGAACGCGGCCACGCCGAGGCAGCAGGTCACGCCGGTGGCGAGCGCGACCCGGACGGGGGTCGAGGCGAGCAGGGCCCGGCCGCGGCGACGCTGCCGTTCCGCAGCGCGATGACGGCCGGTCGTCCGTTCGGTCGAGGCGGGGTCGTCCGAGCGGGTGGCCGGTCGATCCTGGGTCAGCTTCTGGTCGAGAGGGTCGTCGGGGTGCACCCGCCGAGGCTAGAAAGGCGAGCGCGTCTTGCCATCGGCCTGGTTGGTGGCATGCGCCACAATTTGCGCCGATCTGCGGGCCGATTACCCCCGACGGCTCATCAAAGCCGCCAATCGCTCTTGTCGACTCTTTCGCATATATCCGATTAGGGGTTGATAATCGGGTGGAGAATCGATCGCGGGCTCCGGCGCCGGGCTGGCGTCGGGCCTCCACCGAACGGTGGAGGCCGCCGTGGGTCACCCGACCGACCGCCCGTCGGCCCCCGAGGTGACGGCGCAGGCCGTGCCGGCGGCGGTGGTGCAGGTCGGACCGGCGGCGGTGGTGTCGGAGCTGTCCCGCGCCGCAGGGCCCGCCGACGGGTCGGTCAGTGCCGGCCGTTCTCCGCCGGGGTGACGGTGAGCCGGTGCCGGCTGCCGTCGCCGCTGGAGAAGGGCCACAACCGGTCCGCGTGCTCCACCAGCTCGGCCAGCTGTTGCCGGCTCAGCCCCGCCGACGAGATGGAGGCGTGCACGTCGGCCCGGTACCGGCCGTCGTCGTCGCGCCCGAGCTTCGCCTCCGCGCGTACCTGCACGGTGTGCGCCTCGTCGGTGATCTCGCCCGCCGCCTCCACCGCCGCGTGGTGCAGGCAGGACGCGAAGGCGGCGGCGAGCAGTTGCTCCGGGGTCAGCCCCGAGCAGTGCGGCGCCAGTGGGGACGCCAGGGCCGTGGACAGGCTCCCGTCGTCGGTGCGTACGTGGCCGCCCTCGGCGGTCGCGGTGGCCGTCTCGTTCAGCCAGGAGCTCGATTCCGGCATCGCGTTCCTCCCGTCGCTCACCCGCCCGGCTACCCGGCCCCCGGACGGTGAAACGCGGGCGACCGGTGGGCGACCCGAAGGACGCCGGACGGAAGCGGCCCCCACGACGCCGGCCTGGTCGGGCCGCGGAAGGAGGCTCAGCCGGCCTGGGTGGACCAGTCGGGTACGGGAGCCGCCTCGGTCGCCTCGGCCGCCGCCCGCTCGGTCCACGGCGACATCGACCCGACGCGCTGTCGCGGCGCCGTGGGCTGCCCCAGCGGCACGTACACGCGGGCGTCCACCGCCTCCGCCAGCAGCAGGGCCGCCATCAGGCTGGACGGCCGGTCGGCCGGGTCGTCGGCCAGGCAGCTCGCGCACAGGTCGGCCACCTCCGGCGGCAGCCCCTCGATCTCCGGCAGCGGCAGCGGCGGTTGCCGCAGGCGCGCGCCGAGCAGCTGGGTCGGGGTCGTGGTGCCCGCCTGGTACGGCAGCCGCCCGGTCAGGCAGTAGTAGAGCAGGACGCCGAGGGCGTACATGTCGGCGGCGGGTGTGACGGGTGCCCGTTCCAGCTGCTCCGGCGCGAGGTAGGCGGGCGTGCCGACCACCATCCCCTCCGGTGACCGGTCCGGGGTGCCGGACGGGGTGGCGATGCCGAAGTCGAGCACCTTCACGCCGGCCGGGGTCAGGATCACGTTCGCCGGCTTGACGTCGCGGTGCACGATGCCGTGCGCGTGCGCCGCGGCCAGCGCGGCGCTCACCTCGGCGCAGACCCGTACGGCGATGCGCCAGTCCAGCGGTCCGGCCCGCAGGTGCGCGGCCAGCGTCTCGCCCTCGGCCAATTCCATGACGATGTAGGGCACCTGACCCTCGGGGCCAGTCCCGCAGGTGCCGAAGTCGTGCACGGAGGCCACGTTCGGGTGCACCAGCCGGGCGGCGGAGCGGGCCTCCGCGCGGATGCGCTCCACAGAGGTGTCCTGGCCCTCCTGCCCCGGGGACATCACCTTTACCGCGACCGGCCGGTCCAGCACCGCGTCGTGGGCCCGCCAGACCTCCGACATGCCGCCGATGCCGATGCGCTGTTCGAGCCGGTATCGCCCGTCCAGCGTTCTCATCGACCGCTCCCTGCTCTTCCTGGCCCGTCCCTCGACAGGTCCCCAGGGCAGCGGTACCCGAGCTCCGATCAGGGCAAACCGCTGCCGGATCCGGGCGGGGCCGCCCACTGCTGCGGTAGCTTGCGAGCCAGGGCCGCTGTCGGGGCGGCACTGCGGGAAGGCGGGCGCGCGGATGAGCGAGGTGACCGTACGCTTCGTCGGCGGCCCGGCCCACGACCTGGTCCGGTCGGTGCCCGCCGAGCCGGACGGCTCCCCGCCGGCGCACTGGATCCTTCGGCACCCCGACGGCGCCGGGCCGGCCACGGCCGGCGGACCGGACCACCTCTACCAGCGCGAGCAGCCCACCGGCGGCGGCACCTGGACGATGCGCTTCGTGCACACCTACCCGGTGGGCATGACCGAGTGAGCTCGCCCGTCGCCCGTCGGGCGGGGCGGCCAGCGGGCGTGGCCGGGCCACCACGGCGACGACGACCACCGCCACGTCCCGGGCGCCCGGCGGCCCGGCGGTGGACGGGTCGGCCGGCACACAGCGGGGGCACAGGTGGCGCACAAGCCGGGCACAGCGGCCCGGCGCACGATGGGGGCCATGGTGAAGGACGGGCAGGTCGGGGCGGGCCGGGTCGAGCTGCGCCGCCCCGACGGGGAGCCGGTGCGGGTGCTGGTGGTCGACGACGAGCCGACCCTGGCCGACCTGCTGTCGATGGCGTTGCGCTACGAGGGCTGGCAGGTGCGTACGGCGGGCGACGGCACGTCGGCGCTGAACGCGGCGCGGCAGTTCCGGCCGGACGCCGTGGTGCTCGACGTGATGCTGCCCGACCTGGACGGCTTCCAGGTGCTGCGCCGGCTGCGTGAGCAGGCCCCGACGGTGCCGGTGCTCTTCCTGACGGCGCGGGACGCGGTGGAGGACCGGATCGCCGGGCTGACCGTCGGCGGCGACGACTACGTCACCAAGCCGTTCAGCCTGGAGGAGGTGATCGCCCGGCTGCGGGCGCTGCTGCGCCGCTCGGGCTTCGCCGTCGCCGCCCGCCCGGACGCGGTGCTCACCGTCGGCGACCTCAGCCTCGACGAGGACAGCCACGAGGTGCGCCGCGACGGCTGCCCCGTCACGCTCACCGCCACCGAGTTCGAGCTGCTGCGCTACCTGATGCGCAACCCGCGCCGGGTGCTCAGCAAGGCGCAGATCCTCGACCGGGTCTGGAACTACGACTTCGGCGGCCAGGCCAACGTGGTGGAGCTGTACATCTCGTACCTGCGGAAGAAGATCGACGCGGGCCGGAAGCCGATGATCCACACGTTGCGCGGCGCGGGGTATGTCCTCCGGCCGGCGGAGTGAGCGGGCCGCCGGCCGGCTGCGCCACCGGCTGGCCGGGGTGTCGCTGCGGACCCGCCTGGTGGTCACCCTGGTCGCCCTGCTGGCCCTGGTCAGCGTGGCCATTGGCGGGATCACCACGGTCGCGCTGCGGCAGTTCCTGATCGACCGGGTCGACGACCAGTTGACGCCGATGCGGACCGGTCCCGGTCGGGGCGTGCCGTCGCCCTTCGAGGCGCCACCCTTCGGGCCGGACGCCCGGATTCCCCGGGGGCTTCCGCCGGGGACCGTCGCCGCCGAGGTGGCCGACGGCCGGGTGGTCCGGGCCTGGACCCTCGCCGACCGGGAGGAACGCGCCGTCCCCGCCGGGGACCTGGCCGGCCTCGCGGACCTGCCCACGGACGGCCGCCCCCGCACCCGTGAGCTGGGCGAGCGCGGTGCCTACCGGGTGGTGGCGCGCCAGCTTCCGGGCGGGACCGTGCGGGTGCTCGGCCTGCCGCTGTCGGGCGTGTCGGAGACCGTCTGGTGGCTGGTCGCCGCGCAGGCCGGTGTGGCGACCGCGGGGCTGCTCGTCGCCGGCGGGGCCGGAGCCCTGATCGTGCGGGCGACCCTGCGCCCGCTGCGCCGGGTCGCCACCACCGCTGGCCGGGTCAGCGAGCTGCCCCTGGACCGCGGCGAGGTCGCGCTGTCGGTGCGGGTGCCGGCCGCCGACACCGACCCGCGCACCGAGGTGGGGCAGGTGGGCGCGGCGCTGAACCGGATGCTGGGGCACGTCGGCGCCGCGCTCGCCGCCCGCCAGGCCAGCGAGACCCGGGTACGCCAGTTCGTCGCCGACGCCAGCCACGAGCTGCGGACCCCGCTGGCGGCCATCCGGGGGTACGCCGAGGTCGCCCGGCGCGGCCGGGACGAGGTGCCGCCCGACGTGGCCCACGCGTTGCGCCGGGTCGAGTCCGAGAGCACCCGGATGACCCGCCTCGTCGACGACCTGCTGCTGCTCGCCCGGCTGGATTCGGGCCGGCCGCTCGTGGTCGAGCCGGTCGACCTGTCCGCGCTGGTGGTGGACGCGGTCGGCGACGCGCACGTGGCGGGGCCGGAGCACCGGTGGCGGCTCGACCTGCCGGACACCGTGGTCCGCGTCCCCGGCGACCCGGCCCGGCTGCACCAGGTGCTGGCGAACCTGCTGGCCAACGCCCGGGTGCACACCCCGCCCGGCACCACGGTCACCACCACCCTGCGGGTCGACGGCGACGTCGCCGTGCTCGGCGTCGCCGACGACGGGCCGGGCGTGCCGCCGGCGCTGCGGGCCGAGGTGTTCGAACGCTTCTCCCGGGGCGACAGCTCCCGGTCCCGGGCGCACGGCAGCACCGGCCTGGGCCTGGCGATCGTGGCCGCCGTGGTGGAGGCCCACCACGGCACGGTCGAGCTGGACGGTCGGCCCGGCCGGACGGTGTTCACCGTCCGGCTGCCGGGAGCCAGCTCCGGCGGGTGACCCGTGCCGGACCGGGCCACGGGCCGGCGCCGCGGCGACCGTCGGGCGGACCGGGCCACGGGCCGGCGCCGCGGTGACCGTCGGGCGGGCCGGACGGGCGACGGTCAGTCGGCCAGCAGTTCGGCGAGGGCCTGCCCGACACGCTCCGCGTGCCGCCCGTCGGGGTCCTCGTCTGCGTTGAAGTCGGTGACGCTCATCCCGATCAGCCGACCCGAGCGGACCAGCGGTCGGGCCAGCGCGACGAGGTCGGCCCAGTCCAGCCCGTCCGGCTCGGGATAGCTGACCGCCGGGAGTACCAGCGGGTCGAGCACGTCGAGGTCGAGGTGCAGCCAGGCCGGCGTCGTACCGGCGGCGAGATCCCGGCCCACCGCCGCGGCGTCGGCGCCCCGCAGCCGGGTGGCCGGCACCAGGTGGACGGCGGGGTCGATCCGGTAGGCCTCCTTCCCGTCCGTCGCGGCCCGGTCGAGCGGCCGGTGGCCGAGCAGGTGCACCTGGTCGGGGTCGACCAGCGGCCCCTCCCGGTCGAGCACTCCCGCCGGGCCGTGGTCGGTGACGATCGACAGGTCCATGTCCGCCGCCTCACCGGTGGGCGAGGTGCGGCCGTCCTCGAAGTCGAGGTGGGCGTCGAGGAACCACAGGTCGAAGCCGGCGGGCAGCCCCGCCAGGATGCCGGGCAGGATCGCGCAGTCGCCGCCGAGCACCAGCGGATGCCGTCCCGAGCCGATCAGCGTCGTCGTGCGGGCGGCGATCGCCCGGCCGGCGCGGCGCACCTGGTCGACGCCGATCACCCCGGTCTCCGGGTCCCGGACCGGGTCGGTGATCAGGGCGTCGACGGCGCCTGCGTCGGCCGCGCCCAGCCGGCCCAGCAGCCCGGCGGTCCGCAGCGCGGCGGGCGCCCGGTGCTCGCCCCGGCCGCGTCCGGAGGAGTCGAGGGGAGCGTCCAGCACCGACCATCGCACATCCGGAGGCTAGCCCGGCCGTGGCAGGCTGGGCGGCATGTACCGGGAACGTCCGGCCGGGTTTGCCGGCGCGGTGCTCTGGACCAGCGCCACGACGGCGGGCGCCGCACCGGCCAGGGTGCTCCCCGACGGCTGCCTCGACCTGCTCTGGTCGAGCCGCTGCGGGCTGACGGTGGCCGGGCCGGACCGCACCGCGCACCTGAGCGGCGGCGGGCCGCCGGAGCGCTGGGTGGGGCTGCGGCTGCCGCCGGGCACCGGACCGGCGGTGCTCGGCGTACCGGCCGTCGAACTGCGCGACCGGCGTGTCCCCCTGGCGGAGCTGTGGGGCGACCGGGACGTCGCCCGGCTGGCCGAGCGGGCGGAGGCGGCCCCAGCCGACGTGCTGACGGAGATCGCCGTCCGGCGGCTGCGGGCGGCCGGCGGGCCCGATCCGATCGGCGCCCGGGTCGCCGCCGCGTTGGCCGCCGGCGCCAGCGTGACCGCGACCGCCGCCGGGATCGGCCTCGATCCGCGCGCCCTGCACCGCCGGTGCCAGCACCTGTTCGGGTACGGCCCGAAGACCCTGGCCCGGATCCTGCGGATGGGGCGCGCGCTGGCGCTGGCCCGCGCCGGCACCCCGCTGGCAGAGGTGGCGGCCCGCTGCGGCTACGCCGACCAGGCCCACCTGACCCGCGACGTGCGGGACCTGGCCGGCGTGCCGCCCACCGCCCTGCTGAGCTGAACGCTCGGCGATCTTCCCGGCCGGGTGACCGCTGACGCTCCGCGCGTTCCCGGTGCGGTTCCGCGTGGATCCTCACCATCGACCACGAGGCCCGACGGGTCGGGTTTCCGGTGTCCGGCGGGGCCGGTCCGCGTTCAGCTCGCGGCGAGCGGGGCGAACAGGTCCACGCCGTTGCCGTCGGGGTCGAGCACCACCGCGTACCGCTGGCCCCAGTAGGCGTCCCACGGGGGCAGGTGACCCTCGTGGCCCTCGGCCACCAGCTCCGCGTAGAGCCGGTCCACCTCCGCCGGGTCGGCGCACAGGAAGGCGAGGCTGGCCCCGCCGCCGCCCCCGGGCTTCCAGCCGGGGTCGAACGCGCGGACGGTGTCGGCGGTGTCCCAGGCCAGCCGGATGCCGCCCGGCAGGGTGACCTCCACGTGCGGCGCGGTGTCGGCGTCGGCGGGAATGTCGAGGCCGAGCCGCCGGTAGAAGGCGAGGGAGCGGGACAGGTCGCTGCTGACCATGCCGATGAGATCGAGTCTGGGTGCCATGGCTCCCACCGTAGGGAGGCTCCCGGCGCCCGTCTTGAACGAAACGGACAACGGGCGGAGTGTCGGGTGTGCCCCTCACGACCGGGACGATCGGCGTAGCGTGTCAGACAAGTCCGGCTTTACGGGCAAATCCCTCAAGGATCCTGCCCGCGTACGCCGAACATCGAGACGCGAGGAAAGGAGCGGTCGGTGGAACACCTGGCCTACCTGGACGCGGGGTCCGGCAGCCTGATCGTGCAGGCGGTGGTCGGCGGGGTGGCCGGCGCCGCGGTGGCGGCCAAGCTCTACTGGCGGCGACTGGTCGACCGGTTCCGCCGCCAGCCCACCGACCAGCGCTGACCCTGGCCGATGGCGAACTCCCGCACCGGCCTGCGCGCCGAGCCAGGCTCCTTCCGCGACCCCGCCAACCGGGTCTTCCACCTCGACGGCGACGTGCTGCGTGGGCTGGACGAGCAGGCCGCCGGGGAGTGGCGCGCGCTGACCGCCAGCGAGTTCTTCCCGCCGCTGCTCGCCGCCGGCAAGGTGTGCGGCACCGAGGCGGTCGACTCGCCGGCCGTGCCGTCGGCCGACCGGTGGGCCGCCGTCCTGCGCCACGAGCGCATCCCGTTCGTCTCCCACCCGTACGAGTGGTCCTTCACCATGCTGCGCGACGCGGCGCTGCTGCACCTGGAGATCCTGCGCGCGGCCCTGCCGGCCGGGTTCACCACGAAGGACGGGTCGGCCTACAACCTCCAGTGGCGGGGCGCCGAACCCGTGTTCATCGACGTCGGCTCGTTCACCCCGGCCCGCGACGGCGAGCCCTGGGCCGGCTACCGGCAGTTCTGCCAGACGCTGCTCTACCCGCTGCTGCTCGACGCCCACCTCGGGCTGGACTTCCAACCCTGGCTGCGCGCCCGGGTCGACGGCATCGAGCCCGAGCAGATGCGCCGGCTGTTCGGCGGCGTCCGGCGGCTGCTGCCCGGCGTGCCCACCCACGTGCACCTGCACGACGCCATGCAGCGGCGCAACGCCCGGGCCAGCACCGCCGACGTCCGGTCCCAGCTGCGGGCCGCCGGCTACTCGCGGGAGCTGGCGCTGGCCACCGTACGCGGCATCGAGAAGCTCGTCCGGCGGCTGGAGCCCCGCCGCACGGCCAGCCACTGGGTCGACTACCAGCGCACCTGCGCGTACACCGCCGACGACCGGGCCGCGAAGGAACGCTTCGTCGCCGAGGCGCTGGCCGACGGACCACGGCCCCGCCTGGCGCTGGACCTCGGCGCCAACGACGGCCGGTACGCCCGCCTCGCCGCCCGGCACGCCGACTACGTCGTCGCGGTCGAGCAGGACCCGGGCGTGGTGGACGGGCTCTACCGGGACCTGCGCGCGGCGGGGGAGCGGCGGATCCTGCCCCTGGTGATGGATCTCGCCGACCCGTCGCCCGGCGGCGGCTGGCGCGGCGTCGAGCGGGCCTCGTTCGCGGACCGGGTGGAGGCGGACGCGATCCTCGCCCTGGCCGTGGTGCACCACCTGGCGATCGGGCGCAACGTGCCGCTGCCCGAGGTGCTGGACTGGCTCGTCGGGCTCGCCGCCCCGGGCGCCCGGGTGGTGGTGGAGTTCGTCCACCCCGAGGACCCGATGGCCCGGCGGCTGCTGGCCAACAAGCCCGAGGGACTCTTCCCCGACTACCGGCCGGCCGAGTTCGAGCGGCTGCTCTCCGCGCGCTGCCGGATCGCGCGGCGACTCGACCTGCCCTCGGGCACCCGGACGCTCTACGCGGCGGTCGTGGGTGGCTGAGCCGGCGCCCCCGCCGGACCGCACGTGCGGCGACCCGCCGCCGGGCGACGGGCGGTCGGGCGAGCGGCCGTCGGGTGACCGGCCGTCGGGCGACCCGCCGTCGGGTGACCGGCTGTCGGACGGCCCGCCGTCGGGTGACTGGCCGTCGGGCGAGCCGTCGTCGGGCGAGCGGGTTTCCGTAGGCCAGGTTGCCGGTGGTCAGCCGGGTGGCTGGCGTACCGAGTTGGGTCGGCTGGCCGAGGTGGCGGGGCTCGTCGGGCTCGTGGTCACCCAGCCGCTGCTGGACGTCCTCGGGCGCAGCCCCGACTTCTTCCTGTTCCACCGGGCCGACCGGGGGGAGATCATGCTGCTGGTGGCGTTGGTCGCGCTGGTGCCCACCGCCGCCGTCGCGCTGCCCGGCGCGCTGTCCCGCCTGGCCGGACGCACCGCCCGCTCGGCCACGCACACCCTGCTGGTCGGCCTGCTGCTCGCCGCGCTGGCCGTGCAGATCGGCCGGCACGGTACGCCGCTGCGGGGCGTACCGCTGCTGCTGCTCGCGGCGGTGGCCGGAGCCGCCGGGGCCGCCGCGCACCGGCGCTGGCGCGCGCCCGGGCGGATGCTGCGGCTCGCCGCGGCCGGGCCGCTGCTGTTCGTGGGGCTGTTCGTGTTCGCCTCGCCCACCTCCACGGTGGTGCTGCCCCGGGGCGAGGGCGGCGCCGCCGGGGTGGCCGGGCCCGGCAACCACCCGCCGGTGGTCGTGCTGGTCCTCGACGAGCTGCCCCTGGTCTCCCTGCTCGGCGCGGACGGGCGGATCGACGCCGCCCGGTTCCCGCACTTCGCGGAGCTGGCCGGCGGCTCCACCTGGTACCGCAACGCCACCGGCGTCAGCGGCTGGACGCCCTACGCGCTGCCGGCCATGCTCACCGGCCGCTACCCGCAGCGGGCGGCCGCGCCGCACTACTCGCAGTACCCGGACAACCTCTTCACCGCCCTCGGCGGCCTGTACGACGTCCGCGCCGAGGAGAGCATCACCCGGCTCTGCCCGCCCAGCCGCTGCGAGCAGCCGGTCAGCCCGGAGCAGGGGATGGGCGTGCTGATCCGGCAGGCCGGCGGGCTGCTGCGGCAGGTCACCGCCCCGGTCGACAGCCGCGTCGACCCGGAGGACTCGTACCGCGAGCAGACCCGCGCGGAGGCGGGCGTCGACGCCGCCGAGCCGGTGCCGGCGGACCCGAAGTTCCGCTGGGACAGCCTCGACGACAACCAGCCCGCCCGCTTCGCCAGCTTCCTCGCCGGGCTCCGGCCGGCGCCCCGGCCCACCCTGCACTTCCTGCACCTGCTGATGCCCCACTCGCCGTGGGCGTACCTGCCCTCGGGGGCGCGCTACGACGCCCCGCCGGACCTGCCGAACGACGGCGACGGCTGGGCCGAGCTGGCCCGCCGGCGGCACCTCGCGCAGCTCGGCTACACCGACCGGCTGATCGGGGAGACCCTGCGTACCCTGCGCTCCACCGGCCTCTACGACCAGGCCCTGCTGGTGGTCACCGCCGACCACGGCGTCAGCTTCACCCCCGGCGCCCAGGGCCGGGGCATGGGCGCCATCCGGGCCGCCCCCGGCGAGGTCGCCTGGGTGCCGACGTTCGTCAAGGCACCGGGCCAGCGCGCCGGCCGGATCGACGACCGGAACTGGCAGCACGTCGACCTGCTCCCCACCATCGCCGACGAGGCGGCCATCCGGCTCCCGTGGCCCATCGACGGCCGGTCCGCCCGGCAGACCCCGCGCGCCGAGGCGGGCAAGGTCTTCTACGACCGCCCCGGCCAGCCGACCCCCGTCGCGGGCGGCCTGCCGGCCCCGATCGCGCCGCCCGCGCCCCACCCGCTGGTGGGCGCCGCCGTCGGCGACCGCCCGACGGGCGGCACCGCCCGGGTCGCCGACCTGGCCGCGTTCGACGCCGTGGACCCGGACACCGGACGGCTGCCGGCCGCCGTCTGGGGCGACGTGCCCGACGACGTACCCGACGGCACACAGCTGGCCATCGCCGTCAACGGCCGGATCGGCGCGGTCGTCCCCGTGGTACCCCGCGACGCCGGCGGCCGCCGCTTTGCCGCCCTGCTCGCCGACGACCGCCTCTTCCACGCCGGCGCCAACCGCCTCACCGTCTACCGCGTAGCCCCCGACAACACCCTCCGCACCCTCACCCTCACCTGACCCATCCGCCCCGCCCCGGCCCCGCCCCCGCCCGGTCCCGGCCCCGCGCAGACCCGGCCTGGGGCCCTGGGCCCCGGCCCCCGCCTTGTCCTGCCCGCGCTCCCCGCACCCTTCCCCGGCGTTGATCATGAAGTTATTGTCCTGGAATGCGCTTTCCGGAGGCAATAACTTCATGATCAACGTGCGCGGCGCGGCGCGGGGTGGCGCGGCGCGGGGTGGCGCGGCGCGGGGTGGGGTGGGGCAGTGCGGGCGGGCAGCGCGGGGCCGGGGCGGAGTGGGTGGCGTGGGGCGGGGCGGTGGGTGGTGTGGGGTGGTGTGGGGCTTGGTGGTGGGTGGGCGTCCGGATTGCACGGGTTTCCCGGGTCGCTGGTCGGGAAACGGGTGACGCATGCCTCACCGTCGAACCACGACGGGCGGTATCTCCTCGACCGTGATTACGGTAAAAGCGAAGGCAATTCAACGCAGATCTGCCGGCGAAGCGAGGGAACCATGACGGAAGTCAAGCTCGATCACCCCGGTGGGCAGCTTTCGATGCCGGTGCAATCCGCGGTCGAGGGCCCCGCCGGCATCGGGGTGGGCAAGCTGCTGAAGGAAACCGGGATGACGACGTACGACCCCGGTTTCGTCAACACCGCCGCCTGCTCGTCCGACATCACCTACATCGACGGCGACGCGGGGATCCTGCGTTACCGTGGGTACCCGATCGAGCAGCTCGCGGAGAAGTCCTCCTTCCTGGAGGTCTCCTACCTGCTGATCTACGGTGAGCTGCCGACCCAGCAGCAGTTGACCGAGTTCACCGAGCGGGTCCGCCGGCACTCGCTGCTGCACGAGGAGATGCGCCGCTTCTTCGACGGCTTCCCGCGCGACGCGCACCCGATGGCCGTGCTCTCGTCGGCCGTCAGCGCCATCTCCACCTTCTACCAGGACAGCCTGGACCCGTTCGACTCCTCGCACGTCGAGATGTCCACGGTGCGGCTGATGGCGAAGGTCCCCACCATCGCCTCGTACGCGTACAAGAAGTCGATCGGGCAGCCGCTGCTGTACCCGGACAACTCGCTGGGCTACGTGGAGAACTTCCTGCGGATGACCTTCGGCGTGCCGGCGGAGCCGTACGAGGTCGACCCGGTGATGGCCAAGGTGCTGGACATGCTGTTCATCCTGCACGCCGACCACGAGCAGAACTGCTCCACCTCGACCGTGCGGCTGGTCGGCTCCAGCAACGCCAACCTCTTCGCCTCGGTCTCCGCCGGCGTGAACGCGCTCTTCGGCCCGCTGCACGGCGGCGCCAACCAGGCCGTGCTGGAGATGCTGGAGAAGATCCAGGCCGACGGCGGCGACGTCGGGTCCTTCGTCCGCAAGGTGAAGGACAAGCAGGACGGCGTGAAGCTGATGGGCTTCGGCCACCGGGTCTACAAGAACTACGACCCGCGCGCGGCGATCGTGAAGAAGGCGGCCCAGGACGTGCTCGGCCGGATGGCCAAGCCCGACCCGCTGCTGGACATCGCCATGCAGCTGGAGGAGATCGCCCTCGCCGACGAGTTCTTCGTCTCCCGCAAGCTCTACCCGAACGTGGACTTCTACACCGGCCTGATCTACAAGGCCATGGGCTTCCCGACCAAGATGTTCACGGTGCTCTTCGCGCTGGGCCGGCTTCCCGGCTGGATCGCGCAGTGGCGCGAGATGATCAACGACCCGGAGACCAAGATCGGCCGCCCGCGGCAGATCTACACCGGTGCCCCCGAGCGGGCGTACGCCCCGTTCTCGGAGCGCTGAGTTCCGGCCGTACCGACGACGGAGGCCGCCGACCCGCACCGGGTCGGCGGCCTCCGTCGTCTCGTACCCACCGCCGTCGCGCCCGACGGGGTGCAAGGAAGGGCACCTTCCAACGCAAAGCGATAGGAAGGTGCCCTTCCTTGCCCCGTCAGCGGAGGCCGGCGGCGGCCAGCAGGTTGCCCTCGGCGATCGACGGCACGGCGCGGCCCCGGGTCACCCGCTCGGCGGCGAACGACCCGGCGGTGGCGATCGCGGTCGCGTAGGCGGTCGCCGTACGCTGCGCGATGGCCGACCAGCCGTAGCGCTCGTGCACCATGACGCGGGCCCGGCGGGCGAGCTGACGGGCCCGCTCCCGGTCCGACAGCAGCGCGTCGATCGCGTCGGTCAGCCCGTCCGGGTCGTGCGGCCGGAAGGTCATCCCGGTCACCCCGGGCTCGACGATCTCGGCGAGCCCGCCGGTCGCGGCGACGGCCAGGGGCGCGCCGGCGGCGGCACCCTCCAGCGCCACCATGCCGAACGGCTCGTAGATGCTCGGCACGGCGAAGCAGTCCGACGCGGCCATCACGGCGGGCAGGTCGGTGCCGCCGAGGAAGCCCGGCAGGCTGACCGTGCCGCCGAGACCCAGGCGGTGCACCTCGGCCTCCAACTCGCCGCGGTACGGCCCGTCGCCGACGATGACGGCGCGCAGCCCGGGGTGCCGCTCGCGCAGCCGGGGCAGCCCGGCGATCAGGTGCTGCACGCCCTTCTCGTAGACCAGCCGGCCGGCGAAGGTGACCAGCGGCCCGTCCCCGGCGAAGCGGGCGCGGGCCTGCGCCACCGCGGCGGCCGGGACGCGCCAGCGGTGCGGCTCCACGCCGTTGGGCACCACGTCGACCCGGCCCGTCGGCACGCCGAACAGCCCCGTCACCTCGTCACGCATGTAACCGGAGCAGACGATCACCCGGCCCGATTCGCCGGCCAGCCAGTGTTCGACGCCGTGGATGGTGCGGTTCATCTCCTCGGGCAGCCAGCCCTGGTGTCGGCCGGCCTCGGTGGCGTGGATGGTGCTGACGAGGGGGATGTCGAGGTGTTCGCGCAGGGTCATGGCGGTGTGGGCGACGAGCCAGTCGTGGGCGTGGATGACGTCGTAGGTGCCGGCTTCGGTGGCGCGTAGTGCGGCGCGGGTGAGGGTGTGGTTGAAGGCCATGGTCCAGGCGAGCAGGGAGGAGGTGGCCAGGGGGAAGGTGACGGGGTCTTCGGCGGCGCGGACGATGCGGACGCCGTCGGCGTACTCCTCGAGGGGTGCGCCGTCGGTGTGGCGGGTGACGACGGTGACTTCGTGGCCGGCGGCGGCGAGGGCGACGGAGAGGGCGTGCACGTGCCGGCCGAGGCCGCCGACGAGGACCGGCGGGTACTCCCAGGAGAGCATGAGGATGCGGCGGGTCTGCGGGGGCGTGCCCGTCGTTCCGGACTGCGCCGGGACCTGGGGCCGGGAGGTGAGGGTGGGCCGGTGGACCCGGCCCGGGGTGCTGGTGGGCTGCTCGTCGACCCGCAGGGTCGTCACAATCGATCTCCGTCCGTGCATGGTGGGACGCGCCGGCAGCGGTGGCGGCGGAACGGTGCTGAGGGATGGCCGAATGGCCGGGCAGGGGCGCGCGGGCGCGCCCCTGGGAACAAGCAAAGGGCATCCCGACCGATCCCGCATCTCGAAAGGGGCCAAGGTGACGGAGGACACCTGAAAGTGCCGGTTCGTGTCAGTCGGGTGGATTCCGGTCGTCGGCCGGCCGGGTGAGAAGACGGCGGGACCTGCGGCGACCGCCCCGAGGACGGGAATGGCCGCCGACCCTCTTGTGCGGGGTCGGCGGCCGTTCGTCGGGCGGCACCGCTCAGTGGGCGTGGTCCTCCTCGTGGGCGGTCTCCGGCAGGTTGCCGAGCACCTTGTCGATCACGTGGATTCGGGCGCCGCCGGCCCGGAAGTCGGCGCAGATCGTCTCGGCCCGGTCGGCCAGCCGGACGCCCGACCCGGCCGGGGCGACGGCGAGGGTGGTGCCCGCCAGGGTGGTGACGGTGCCGGCGGACGCCAGGTCGGCCACCGGGCGAGCCCCGGCGACCAGGTGCTCCCTCAGCAGCCCGCGCAGCGTCGCGGTGTCCTTGAGCAGCAGTTGGTCCAGGTTGGCGGTGGAGAACCTGGCCCGGAAGGCGTCGTCGGTGGGGGCGAGGATGGTGAGCCCGCCTGCGGCGGACAGCTCCTCGGTCATGCCGGTGGCCCGCACCGCCGCCTCGAACATGGTGAGCACGGGAATCCACGTCAGGGCCTGGGCGGGGGACCGGTCCACCAGCGAGCCCGGACTACCCGGCTCGGTACCCGAGGGCAACGCGTCGCACAGCGGTCCGGTGACCGCGACCGGCGTGCTGTCGCCGGTGCGGTCGGCCGCGGCGGGGGACGCCTGCGAGCCGGTGCATCCGGTCACCGCGACCAGGAGGGCCAGGGCGGCTCCGGCCGCCGCCCGCCGACGGCGGGCGGCCCGGGGCGGGGGGCCGGGGATGAGGGTCTGGGACACGGTCTCTCCACTCCAGTACCGGTACGGCAGGTGCCGGCAGGTCGGCGGTGGGCCGACCTGCCGGCACCTCGGCGGGGACTCAGCAGGTCACAGCTGGGCGCACTGGCCGAACTTCGGACCACTCACGGAGTTGGCGACCTCCAGGTTCGTCGGTGCCGGGGAGTTGCCGGTGCAGTCCAGCGGGCCGTTGACGGTGTTGCCGGCCACCAGCGGGGCCACGTCCTTGCCGTTGACCACGCCGACCGGGCCGGTCAGCGTGTTGCCGACCACCACGACCGGGCCCTGGGTGCCGGTGGCGCGCACCGGGCCGTTGACCTTGCTGTCGGTCACGACGAACCCGGCGGCGCCGGTGGCATCGACGGGACCGTTGATCGAGCTGCCGTTGACGATCAGCACGGCGCCGGGCTGAACCCGGATCGGACCCCGGACGGTGGCCCCGTCCAGGCAGGCGACGCCGGAGACGACCAGCGGGCCGTTGCGGGTACCGGTCAGGGTGGGGGCGACCCGCTCGCCAGCGACCAGGCCCTCCACGGCCTGCTCGTCGAGCAGCAGCGGGATCAGGCCCCGCTGCGGCTGGGACAGCGGAACCAGGTAGCTGTCGCCGACCTTGATCACCTTCCAGCCGTGGGCGGCGAGCCGCTGGGCCACGGTGGTGCGCTGGCCGGTCGGGCCGTCGGTGCGCTCGCCGTGGTACTGCTCCTCGGTCAGCCGGTACGCGCACGGCGCCTGCTCGAGGATCCGCTCCGGGGTGGGGGCGTCCGCGGGCGGCGGGGCCTCACCCGGGTGCGG
Source organism: Micromonospora sp. DT46 (assembly GCF_049841735.1). NCBI lineage: Bacteria > Bacillati > Actinomycetota > Actinomycetes > Micromonosporales > Micromonosporaceae > Micromonospora > Micromonospora sp. DT46. Next base: position 264,328 of record NZ_JBNCKW010000003.1, read on the forward strand.
GGCGGGGTACGCCTCGATCTTGCGGGAGCCCCGGAAGACGATGCGTCCCTCGTTGGCGGACTGCGACAGGATCCCCTCGGCACGGGCCTTGGTGATGCCCTTGACGCTGGCGCCGTGGTACGTGAGGAACTGGTTGAACGTCCACAGCGCGGAGTAGGTCTTGCGCCGGCGGTTGTTCGCGGTGTTGGACTCGTCGGGCCGCGTCGGGCCACCGGAGCTGCGCAGCTCCAGCAGGGAGTTGACCACGTTCTTCAGGCCGAGGGTGTTGCGCAGGATGGTTTCCTCGCTCAGCCCCACGTTGGCCCCGGTGGTGCACCCGTACGGACAGGCCCACCAGCCGTCCCGGGCGCCCTCGGTGTACATGTGGCCCTCGATCATCTTCTGCGACTCGTCGAAGATGCCCTGCGCCACGTTCTGGTGCCGCGGCGGCAGCATCGGCAGGTCACCGGTGTTGGTGTTGCCGTACTCGTGGCCGTCGTAACCGGCGATCGGCCGGTAGTCGCGCACCATCTCGGCGAGGGCGCGGGTCTCCGGCTGGCGGATCAGCGAGTGGTCCCGGTTGAGGTCCTGGCCGGTGGAGTTGCCCCGGGAGTTGGCCGCCCGCCCGTCGCCGTTGAGCGTCGGCACGATGAGCATGGTGGTCTTCGACAGCAGGTCGAGGGTCTTGGCGTCCTTGGTGAAGGCGAGCTGCCGGGCCATGATCAGGCAGGCCTCGCGGTCACCGGGCTCGTTGCCGTGCACGTTGCAGTTGACCATCAGCGGGTTGGTCGCGGCCACCGCCTCCGGCGTCGCCGCCGGCCGGGGGTAGCCGATGACCAGCATGTTGATCGGCCGGTTCAGGACGGTACGGCCGATCTCGACGACGCGGACCCGGTCGCTGGCCCCGTCGAGCGTGGCGGTGTACGCGTACTCGTTGACGTCGCTGGTGTACTGCGCGCCCAGCGTCTCCTCCCACTGGGTGCGCAGGTTCTCACCCGGGGTGCCCGGGTCGCCCCAGTGGCCGCGGGTGGTGCCGCTGACCGGCGCCGAGTAGGGCTGGACCTCGGTGCCGAAGCGGGCCCGTACCCGCCACTGGAAGCCGTTGCCGGGGGCGAAGCCGGCGTCGGCGAAGGTCGGCTCGTCGTTGTTGACCTGCCGGTTCGGGCGCCACACACCGGCGATGACCGGCGTGCCGGGCGTGCCGTCCGCGGCGAGCGGGGTCCGCTCGATCTGGTAGTCGGTGGCCCCTTCCACCCGGGTCCACGCCAGCGTGGCGTACCCGTCACCCTGCACGACCGTGAGGCCCTGCACCTGGTTCGGCTCCGCCTGCTGCAGGGCCGCGCTCGGCTGCCCCTGCGCCTGCGCGGGCACCGCCGTCGCCACGAGGGCGGCGGCGAGCAGCGCGGAGAACACACCGGCCGTTGTCCGTCTGTATCTCAAAAGGATCTCCAAACAGGAGGGATGGCTGGGTGCGCCCAGCACACCCGTACTCGGCCCACCGGTGGCGGGCAGCCTGCGATTCTTGAGGATCACCTGAGATTCCCGACGCGGTAACCGGGACGCGGGTCGCGGTTCAGGTCACCAAGGGTCCTCACCCGGTACGCAACCGGTAGCCGACGCCGCGCACCGTCTCGACCAGGCCGGCGTCGTCGAGCTTGCCCCGCAGGGCCGCGACGTGCACGTCGAGGTTGTGTCGGGTGCCCCAGGTGGTCTGCCAGACGTCCAGCTGCAAGCGGTCCCGGGGCACCACCGTGCCGGCCTGCCGGGCGAGCGCCACCAGCAGGTCGAACTCCTTGCGGGCGAGGTTGACCTCCCGGTCGCCCACCCAGACCTGCCGGGCGTGCACGTCGATGCGCAGCCTGCCGGCCCGCAGCTCGCCCGTGCTGCGGGTGCCCCGGGTGCTGCGGGCGGTGCGGCGCATCACCGCCTCGATGCGGGCCTGCAACTCCACCATCGAGAACGGCTTGACGACGTAGTCGTCGGCGCCGGCCCGCAGGCCGGCCACCCGGTCGTACTCCTCGGCGCGGGCGCTGACCGCGATGATCGCGACGTCCTCGTCGACCTGCCGCAGCCGCCGGCAGACCTCCAGGCCGTCCCGGTCGGGCAGGTTGAGGTCCAGCAGGACGAGGTCGACGGCGTCGGCCCGGATCGCCTCGGCGGCCGTCAGCGCCGACACCACCTCGTGTCCCCGACGGCGCAGCGCCTTGGCGAGGGCAGACGCCACGCGTAGGTCGTCTTCGACCAGGAGCACCCGCACGCACACCCCCCGGACCTCGTCCCCCGCCGGATCCTGCGAGTCTGTCCGATGATCATCGACTTGACCAGTGCGGACGCAAGATGGTGACCGCAAGCATGATTCGTTCCGGACCGACTGCGGGGCCACGGTGACCGGGGGCGTCGAAACGTTCACCCGCTATCAGCCGGGTGCATTACGGTCATCCTCCGATCGGGTGGATTGGCGGCGGAGCGCGTGGGGCAATACCCGCACGCGCGCCACCCGGCCCCGTCGTGTGGTGCGCTCATGGTGCGGTGCGCGCTCATGATCTTGCGCAAAGGGAGCGACATGCAGGTCTGGCCGGGTGAGCGGTACCCCCTGGGGGCCACCTACGACGGGATGGGCACCAACTTCGCCATCTTCTCCGAGGTGGCCGAGCGGGTCGAGCTGTGCCTGTTCGACGAGTGGGACACCGGGGCCGAGCGGCGGATCGAGCTGCGCGAGGTCGACGCGTACGTCTGGCACGCGTACATCCCCGGCATCGAGCCGGGGCAGCGCTACGGCTACCGCGTGCACGGCCAGTACGATCCGGCGAACGGGCTGCGCTGCAACCCGGCCAAGCTGCTGCTCGACCCGTACGCCAAGGCGATCGACGGCGACGTGCGGTGGGACCCGGCCGTCTACGACTACGAGCACGGCGACCCGGAGCGGATGAACACCACCGACTCAGCGCCGTTCATGCCGAAGTCGGTGGTGGTGAACCCGTACTTCGACTGGGGCAACGACTCCCCGCCCCGCATCCCGTACCACCACTCGGTGATCTACGAGGCGCACGTGCGCGGCCTGACGATGCGCCACCCGGACATCCCCGACGAGCTGCGCGGCACGTACGCCGGCCTGGCCTCCCCGCCGATGATCGAGCACCTGACGAAGCTCGGCGTGACCGCCGTCGAGCTGATGCCGGTGCACCAGTTCGTGCACGACCACCGGCTGGCCGACCTGGGGCTGCGCAACTACTGGGGCTACAACACCATCGGCTTCTTCGCCCCGCACCACGGCTACTCGGCGCTCGGGCACCTCGGCCAGCAGGTGCAGGAGTTCCGGGGCATGGTCAAGGCGCTGCACGCCGCCGGCATCGAGGTCATCCTCGACGTGGTCTACAACCACACCGCCGAGGGCAACCACCTCGGCCCGACGCTGAGCTTCAAGGGCGTCGACAACCCCAGCTACTACCGGCTCAGCGAGGAGGACCGCCGCTACTACGTCGACTACACCGGCACCGGCAACAGCCTCAACGTACGCAGCCCGCACTCGCTCCAGCTGATCATGGACTCGCTGCGGTACTGGGTGACCGAGATGCACGTCGACGGGTTCCGCTTCGACCTCGCCGCCACCCTCGCCCGCGAGTTCTACGAGGTCGACCGCCTCTCCACCTTCTTCGAGGTGGTGCAGCAGGACCCGGTGGTCAGCCAGGTCAAGCTCATCGCCGAGCCGTGGGACGTCGGGCCGGGCGGCTACCAGGTCGGCAACTTCCCGCCGGTGTGGACCGAGTGGAACGGCAAGTACCGCGACACCGTGCGCGACTTCTGGCGCGGCGAGCCGGCCACCCTCGCCGAGTTCGCCTCCCGCATCTCCGGCTCCGCCGACCTCTACCAGGACGACGGGCGCCGCCCGTTCCACAGCATCAACTTCGTCACCTGCCACGACGGGTTCACGCTGCGTGACCTGGTGTCGTACAACGACAAGCACAACGAGGCCAACGGCGAGGAGAACCGCGACGGGGAGGGCCACAACCGGTCCTGGAACTGCGGCGTCGAGGGCGACACCGACGACGAGACGGTACGCGCCCTGCGGGCCCGGCAGCGGCGCAACTTCCTGGCCACCCTCGTGCTCTCCCAGGGCGTGCCGATGATCGGCCACGGCGACGAGCTGGGCCGCACCCAGCGCGGCAACAACAACGCCTACTGCCAGGACAGCGAGCTGGCCTGGGTCGACTGGGACGCCGCCGACGCCGACCTGCTGGAGTTCACCCGCAAGCTGGTCGACTTCCGCCGCCGCCACCAGGTGTTCCGCCGGCGGCGCTTCTTCACCGGCCTGCCGGTGCGTTCCCGGCTCGTCGACGAGCCCCTGCCGGACCTGGCCTGGTACACCCCCGACGGGCGGGAGATGACCGGCGAGGACTGGGGCAACGACTTCGGCCGCTCGGTGGCGCTCTTCGTCAACGGCGAGGGCATCCGCGAACGCGGCCAGTACGGCCAGCGCCACCTGGACGCCTCCTTCCTGCTCTGCTTCAACGCCCACGACGCCCCGCTGGACTTCACCGTGCCCGGCCCCGAGTTCGGGCCGCGCTGGGAGGTGGTGATCAGCACCGCGGAACCGGAACCGGAGAAGACCACGGTCGTCGAGGCGGGCGGCACCCTCTGCGTGCCCGACCGGTGCGTGGTGGTGCTGGAGAGGAAGGCCTGACATGTCGAGCACCCCTCGACCCGACGCGCCCCGGGTGGGCACCACCTACCGGGTGCAGGTCCGCCCCGGCTTCGACCTGGACGCCACCGCCGAGCTGGCCGACTACCTGGCCGGCCTCGGCGTCACGCACCTCTACAGCGCGCCCCTGCTCACCGCCACCCCCGGCTCCGCGCACGGCTACGACGTGGTCGACCACCGTGCCGTCAACCCCGAGCTGGGCGGCGAGGCGGCCCGGCAGCGGCTGCTGCGGGCACTGCGCGCCGCCGGGCTCGGGATGGTCGTCGACATCGTGCCCAACCACGCCGGCGTGGCCGTGCCCGCCGCGAACCCCGCCTGGTGGGACGTGCTGCGCCGGGGCCGCGACTCGGCGTACGCCGGTTGGTTCGACGTCGACTGGGACCGGGGGCGGCTGCTGCTGCCGGTGCTCGCCGACACCCCGGACGCCCTCGACGACCTCAAGCTCGCCGACGGGGAACTGCGCTACCACGAGCACCGCTTCCCGATCGCCGACGACACGGGAGACGGCAGCCCCCGCGAGGTGCACGACCGGCAGCACTACGAGCTGGTCTCCTGGCGGCGCGGCGACACCGAGCTGACGTACCGCCGGTTCTTCGCCGTCTCGGACCTGGCCGGGCTGCGGGTGGAGGACCCGGAGGTCTTCGCCGCCACCCACGAGCTGGTGCTGCGGTGGGCGGCGGCCGGCGAGGTCGACGGCATCCGCGTCGACCACCCGGACGGGCTGCGCGACCCCTCGGCCTACCTGGCCCGGCTGCGCGCCGCCGCGCCCGACGCGTGGCTGGTGGTGGAGAAGATCCTGGAGTACGGCGAGGAGCTGCCGGACTGGCCCGTGGAGGGCACCACCGGCTACGACGCCCTCGCCGCCGTCTGCGGGCTCTTCGTCGACCCCGACGCGGAGGGCGACTTCACCGCCCTGGACACCCACCTCGTCGGCCGGCACACCTCCTGGCAGGACCTCACCCACGACACCAAGCTCGCCGCGGCCACCCGCCTGCTGTCGGCCGAGCTGACCCGCCTCGCCGCGCTCGCCGACGACGTCGAGCACGACGTCGCCCGCGCGGCGCTGGCCGAGCTGGCCGCCGCGTTCCCGGTCTACCGGGGCTACCCGCCGCACGGCGCCCGGCACCTGGCCGCCGCCCGCGCCGAGGCCGGCCGCCGCCGCCCCGACCTGACCGCCGTGCTGGACGCGCTCACGCGCCGGCTGCGCGACCCCGACGACGAGCTGGCGAAGCGCTTCCCGCAGCTCACCGGCGCGGTCATGGCCAAGGGCGTGGAGGACACCGCCTTCTACCGGTGGAGCCGCTTCGTCGCGCTCAACGAGGTCGGCGGCAGCCCCGCGCACTTCGGCGTGCCGCCGGCCGAGTTCCACCGCTTCGCCGCCGCCCGGCAGGTGCGCTGGCCGGCGAGCATGACCACCCTCTCCACCCACGACACCAAGCGCTCCGAGGACGTCCGGGCCCGCCTCGCCGTGCTCAGCGAGCTGCCGGGGCGGTGGGCCGACCTGGTCGCCCGGTGGACGGCCCGCGCGCCGCTGCCCGACCCGGCCTTCGCGCACCTGCTGTGGCAGACCGCCGTCGGCGCCTGGCCGATCGAGCGGGAGCGGCTGCACGCGTACGTCGAGAAGGCCGCCCGGGAGGCGTCGGCGTCGACGAGCTGGGCCGACCCCGACCCGGTCTTCGAGCGGGCCATGCACGACGTGGTCGACGCGATGTACGACGACGCGCAGCTGCACGCCGAGCTGACCGCCTTCGCCGACGAGATCGCCCCCGTCGGCTGGTCCAACTCGCTCGGGCAGAAGCTGGTGCAGCTCGCCATGCCCGGGGTGCCCGACACCTACCAGGGCACCGAGCTGTGGGACAACTCGCTGGTCGACCCCGACAACCGCCGTCCCGTCGACTTCGCCGTACGCCGGGAGCTGCTGGCCCGCCTCGACGCCGGCCCGCTCCCGCCGGTGGACGCCGGCGGCGCGGCGAAGCTGCTCGTGGTGTCGCGGACCCTGCGGCTGCGCCGCGACCGCCCGGAGCTGTTCACCGGCTACCGGCCGGTGCCGGCCCACGGGCGCGCCGGGCGGCACGCGCTCGCCTTCGACCGGGGCGGCGCGGTCGCGGTCGCCACCCGCCTGCCGCTCGGGCTGGCACGCGCCGGCGGCTGGGGCGACACGACTCTGTCACTTTCCGTTCACGAGGTGACCGACCTGTTCACGGGCCGGTCCTACAGTGGCGGGCAGACCCCGCTGGCCGACCTGCTGGCCACCTACCCCGTCGCGCTGCTGGCTCCCACCACCGAGTCCGTGGAGGCTTCATGACCGAGTTCACGGTGTGGGCGCCGCAGGCCGCCCGCGTCCGGCTGCGCCTGCCGGGCGTCGCCGACCACGAGATGCGCTCCGGCCCGGACGGCTGGTGGCGGGTCGAGGTGCCCGCCGCCGGCCCCGGCACCGACTACGCCTTCCTGCTCGACGACGACGAGCGGGCGCTGCCCGACCCCCGCTCGCCCTGGCAGCCGGAGGGCGTGCACGGGCCGAGCCGGCGCTACGACCACGCGGCGTTCGAGTGGACCGACCAGGCCTGGACCGGCCGGCAGCTGCCCGGCGCCGTCCTCTACGAGCTGCACGTCGGCACCTTCACCCCCGAGGGCACCTTCGACGCCGCCATCGGCCGCCTCGACCACCTCGTCGACCTCGGCGTCGACATGATCGAGCTGCTGCCCGTCAACGCCTTCAACGGCGAGCACAACTGGGGCTACGACGGGGTCTGCTGGTATGCCCCGCACCAGCCCTACGGCGGGCCGGACGGCCTGAAACGGCTGGTCGACGCCGCCCACGCCAAGGGCCTGGGGGTGATCCTCGACGTCGTCTACAACCATTTCGGGCCCTCCGGGGCCTACGCGCCGATGTTCGCGCCGTACCTCACCGAGCAGAGCAACACCTGGGGCCGCACCGTCAACCTCGACGGACCGCACTCCGACGGCGTGCGTCGCTACATCGTCGACAGCATCCTGATGTGGCTGCGCGACTACCACGTCGACGGCCTGCGGCTCGACGCCGTGCACGCCATGCCCGACTCCCGCGCCACACCCTGGCTCGAGGAGGTGGCGATCGAGGTCGAGGCCCTCGCCACCCACCTCGGCCGGCCGCTGTCGCTGATCGCCGAGTCCGACCTCAACGACCCCCGGCTGATCACGCCCCGGGAGGCCGGCGGCTTCGGCCTGCACGCCCAGTGGAACGACGACGCCCACCACGCCCTGCACACCCTGCTCACCGGCGAGCGGCAGGGCTACTACGGCGACTTCGGCTCGCTGGAATGCCTCACCGACGTGCTCACCGGCGGGTTCTTCCACGCCGGCACCTGGTCCAGCTTCCGCAACCGCCAGCACGGCCGGCCGGTGGACCGGCAGCGCACCCCCGGCCACCGGTTCGTCGCGTACCTGCAGAACCACGACCAGATCGGCAACCGGGCCACCGGCGACCGGATCTCCGCCACCCTCTCCCCGGGGCTGCTGCGCGTCGGCGCTACGCTGCTGTTCACCGCCCCGTTCACCCCGATGCTGTTCATGGGCGAGGAGTGGGCCGCCAGCACCCCGTGGCAGTTCTTCACCAGCCACCCCGAGCCGGAGCTGGCGACCGCCGTCGCCACCGGGCGCAAGCGTGAGTTCGCCGCGCACGGCTGGCCGGAGGGCGACGTGCCGGACCCGCAGGACCCGCAGACCTTCGTCCGCTCCCGGCTCGACTGGGCCGAGCTGGACAAACCCGAACACCGCGAGATGTACGAGTTCCACAAGCGGCTCATCGCGCTGCGCAAGAGCCGCCCCGACCTGTCCGACCCGAGGCTGCACGCCGTGGACGTACGCCCCGGCGACCAGTTCCTGGTGATGCGCCGGGGCGGGACCCTCGTGGCGGCGAACCTGGCCGCCAAGCCGCAGCGGATCACGCTGCCGGGGGTGGCACGCCGGGTGCTGCTCGCGACGGGGGAGGGGGTCACGGTGATGCGCGACCGCATCGAGCTGCCGGCGGAGACGGCGGCGATCGTGGCGCTCTGAGCGGCGCCCGTCGTCGCTTTGCCGCCGGCAGCGCGGTGGCGGCCGCCGGCGGCGACCGGCCCGCCCCCGCCGTCGGCGGTCAGCCGGCGTCCAGCACCTCGCGCAGCCTGGCCGCGAACTCGGCGGGCTTGCCGGCGTAGCCGAACTCGCCGTCGAGGAAGCCGCCGTGGTGGCTCGGGAACACCACGGCCTCCTGGCCGAGCAGCGCCGCGGTGGCGACGGCCGTACGCGCCGTGTAGGTCCCTTCCGTCTCCTCGCCGACCGCGATCACGATCCGGGTCGGCGCCGCCGTGAGCGCCGCCGCGTCGGGGCGGTAGTCGGTGACCGTCCCGGAGGCCTTCGACAGCAGCGGGTCGTCGCGGGAGCCGTCGTCCTCGGTCGGCAGGCCGAACGCCGCCGGGTCGGGCGCGGGCTGGGCGAAGTAGGCGTCGGTGAACTCGCCCTGCCAGGAGACCAACGCCATGAAGGCGGCCATGCCCGCGCCCATGCCCTTCGCCTGGTACGCCTCGTGGACGGCGGCCTGGGCGCGCTCGGCCGCGGCGGCGTCGGGCAGCACGGTGGTGATCGGCGGCTCGTGCGCCACCAGCGTCGCCACGTCGCCGGGGTGGACCGAGACCAGCTCCAGCGCGGTCACCGCCCCGCCGCTGCTGGCGAACACGTCGACCGGAGCCGCGCCGAGCGCCTCGATCAGCAGGTGCAGGTCGGCTGCCTGCTGCTGCGGCGTGTGGTCCGACCGCCCGTCGCTGCGGACGCTGCGGCCCAGGCCGCGCGGGTCGTAGGTGACGACCGTCCGGTCGGTGAAGTGGGTCGCGAGCGCGTTGAAGCCCTCCGCCGCCATCGGTTGACCGATCATGAGCAGCGTGCGGTGCCCGCCGGAGGCCGACAGTGGACTGCGCACGTCGTAGACCAGGTCGACGCCGGGCGCGGCGAGGGTGTGGGTCTCCATCGTCGTCATGCCGGCGAGCGTACGACCGACGGGTGACAGATCCGGTGCCACACGCGGGAAGCGGCACCCACCCGCCCCGGGGTTTCGGCGCCGGCGTCAGGATCTGCGGTATGGAGTTCTTCTGCTACCACCGCGACCGGTCCGGCTCTCTGGCTCTGCGCAAGGAGCTGCGCGAGGAGCACTGGTCCTACATGGACCGGTACGCGGAGCGGATGATCGCCCGTGGGCCGACGTTCGCCGCCGACGGGAAGACGCCGACCGGCAGCGTGCACATCGTCGACCTGCCCGATCCCGCCGCCGCCCGGGCATTCGCCCTCGACGAGCCCAACTACCAGGCCGGCGCGTACCGGGACGTGCTGCTGCGCCGGTGGCACAACACGCTGGGGCGCACCATGTGGGACTTCCCGGGCGGCCGGACGGGTGGTGACCGGTACCTGGTGCTCGGCCTCGGGGCGGGGGAGGCCGCCGACCTGGACGTGAGCGCGGACCGGGACGAGCTGATCGCGTACGGGCCGCTGCTGTCGGACGACGGTGTCATGTGGCTGGGCACGGCGGCGCTGGTCCGGGCGGAGGACCCGGACGAGGCGCGTGCCGTGCTGACCCCGGACCGGTACGCCGAGATCGAGGTCCACGTGTGGGCATTCGGCGGACGACCGTCATGACCCCGTAGCCCGAAGAACGACCAATTCCTTTCATTCGCTCGTGTCGCTCCCACGCCGATGGAGGGCGGCCATTCGGGCGCGCGCGACAATCCGTGAGCTCGCGAATGGCATCGCCACGCTCAAGGCTTGGGAAAACGATCTCTCAGTGTGACCGGAGCGCGACCTGCTGTCATAATGAAGGCCGTTCCGGTCTGCGAAGGACGGTGGTGCTCGTGTCCGGGGTCGAACTGATTGTGGCCGCGTTGGCTGCGGGAGCGGGTGCGGGAGTCAGCAACACCGCCAGTGCTGCCATCCAGGATTCGTACACCCAACTGAAGGCGGTGCTGGTCGGCCGGCTGCAGAACCGCCGGCAGGCTCGGGACGCACTGGACCAGGAACTGACCGAGCCGACGGCGTGGGAGGCCGTACTCGGCGCGGACCTGCGCGCTGCCGGCGCCGCCGATGACGAACAGGCGATCGCACTGGCCCGACGGATCCTCGAGCTGATCGATCGACAAGGGCCCCGAATCGACCTACGGCACAGCCGCGGGGTGCAGGTAGGGAACGACAACGTCCAGACCAACACCTTCCACTAGCCGACCGGCACGGATGCGTGGTGGCAGAACAGCGCGATCAGCAGGACTCCCGCCGGTTCAACATCCCTAAGGCCCGCGGGGGAGTGGCCGGTGACCACAACATCCAGGTCAACCTCTTCAGCGCGCCGCCGGAGAGGTCGGTAACCGCCCATCCGTCGATCCCTTCCTCTCCAGGGGCGCTCGAGGTGTTGCGCGCGAGCGTCAACAAGGTCGTCTCCGAGCAGGTCAGGCTGCTCACGAACCGTGGCCTCCTCGTCGTGCCGTGGTCGCTGCAGACGAGCGGGACGGACGGGCCCGAACCGGCTGCTGGCATCTCACCCACATGCGACGACGACCTCGGTGACTTGGTGGCGGGTGGCGGTCAGTTGATCGTGGTCGGGGATTCTCAGTCCGGCAAGACCACCCTTGCTACCCGGATGGTCAAGCTCATCGCGGACCGCACGGACAAACAGCCCGTCGTCTTCACGCTTGCCACCTGGAATCCGCGCACCACCCGCCTGAAGGCCTGGATGCTCGACGTGCTCCGCTCGACTTCTCGACAGAACGGCACCAGCCAGGTCGCCGCCCTCGCGGCGGCGCTGGACGCAGGCGAGATCATCCCGGTGTTCGATGGCTTCGACGAAATCGACGAGGCGTTCTGCGGCAAGGCGTCCCAAGCGATCAACCTCTTCGTCGACGACCGACCCGCAGTGCTCACCGGCATTCCTCGGCCGTCGCATTCCCGGGCGCTCTACGCCGCCCTGCCCGGAGCCGAGGTCATCGAACTGGCTCCTGTCGAAGCGAGCGAAGTGGCGCGTTACCTCCTGAACGTGCCCAAGCCCGAGCGGGCACGGTGGCGCGCCATCTCGGCGCTGGTCGAGGCCGAGCCCAGGTCGACCGTAGCCGCCGCGCTGTCATCACCGCTGATTGCCTGGCTGACCAAGAGCGTCTACGCGACCGGCCCCGAGCCGGCTGCCCTCGCCACGGCACGCGACGCGACCGAACTGCTGGACGAGGACAGGTTCCCGACTCAGGCCGCCATCGAGAACCACCTCCTCGGCAGCCTCGTCACCGCCGTCTTCGGCCTCCGCGTTGCAAGTCCCGACGGGGACCTCGCCCCGGTCAACGAATTCCCGCCGCAGGACGCAAAGCGATGGCTGAGTTTTCTGAGCGAGCACGCGGTCAGACGCATCATCGCCTTCTGGGAGATCAGGTACTACGCGCCGCTGTACCGGCTGGCCCTTGCCGCGGCGGCGCTCGCGGGCGTCACGGTCGGTGTCCTCAACCGCTCTGTCCCCGTGTTCGCCGGCACCGCGACTCTGCTGTCGCTCGCTGGCCTGTGCTTCGGCTTTGGATGGGCCCGGGGATACGCGGCTGGGCGAGCCCGTGGACCGGCGGATCCTGCCCGGGCCGGATATGCCCGGGGAGGCGTAAACAAGGACGGCGACATGCGTTCCCACACGCTTCGGCTGGCGCAGGGTCTATTGTTGATCACGCTCAGCTACGCGGTTTGCCGGATCACCATGCTCGGGCTCGCTGAGCCGGCCGGCTGGCTGCTGGGCCTGTCACCTGGCCAGGCCCGGCTGGGTGCAGTCCTGGCGACCCCGGTGGCTGTCGGCGTCGGCATCCTCGGCGGCCGGATCGCCGCCGCCGTGCTGCGGGCCGCGCCGTGGCTGGACGCGAAGACGGGGGCCCGGACGGCCGACCCGCTCGTGGTCATCCGCAACGACCGGCGATCCGGGATCGGCCTCTTCCTTCTCGCGTGTGTCATCCTGGCCGTCGGATACCTGGTCTACTACGTTGCAGTCATGCCACTCGGTTTCCCCAACGGGATATACCTGGTGCCCATGGGGGCGAGCGTCGCCGTGTTCTTCTGGAACGAGTGGGCTTGCTACAAGGTCGCTCACCTTTGGCTTCTGTCACACCACCTGCTGCCCTGGCGCTTCGAGCAGTTCCTGCAGACCTGCCATGACGGCGGAATCCTCCGCAAGAACGGGAACCACTTCGAATTCCGTCACCAACGTCTGCAGGACTGCTTGGCGGAGTCGTACCCCGGCCACGGTCGCACTCGGCGAAACGCGTCCGGCCACCGTGTTTGACATCGCGCCGGGCACCACCGGGCTGACCATCGAGGACATCGCCCACATCCTGATCCCCGGACGGGGCCGCAGCGTCGACGGGATCGGGCTCAGCCCGGACGGCCTGTTGCGCGTGCAGGTGGCGCGCGAGCTGTACGAGCAGGTGACCAGGCCGCGGCAGGGCCGGATCGTGTGCTCCGGGTACAAGTCGCCCGTCGACTTGAAGGGCCTGCCGTGGACACCACCGGACTCGCCCGGAGAGCGGTTCTGCGGCATGCCCGAGGCGGACATCATGAAGGCCGAGCTGCTGGCCCGGGACGTACCCGAGGACGTGATCCGCGTCGAGCGGCACTCCATCGACACGGTCACGAACTTTCTTCGTTCCGAGACGGAAGGGCACTTTGGTGACGACCGGCCAGTGGCGATCGTGGCCCAGGTCGACCATTTGCACCGGATGCTGTCTGTCATCGCGCCCCGGACGCTGCGCCGTCCGTACCTGGGCGTGGTCGCGCCCGGAACAGAGGCGAAGCGCGAGGGTGGGCTGGTCGGCCTGGCCAGCAGGGCGATCGTGACGGCACTTCCGAACGATGCGAGTCGGGCGGTGGCGGTCGCCACGAGGCGCGCCAGCGGCGTATGGCGCACTGTCCGCGCGTTGGGCATGCGCGAATACCACTAAGCTTTTTCCAGCGAGCCCTTCATCATCCTTTGTTGCGGCTGGGTTCGTCGTGGTATAGGACGGCGATGGTCTGCCCTATTGTGGTGGTGCGGTGTGGCATCAATACAGCCTGGCTTCCGGCCGGGCCATGGGATCTTGATCGGCCGTTGTCCAACCCGGGCCTCGCTTCCGTGGCACCGACATGTGTCCAGGTTCGACAGGACCGATGATTCCGCGCTGCGGAGCAGGGCAGAAGAACCTCTCCGTTGGGCCGTCCAGGGTCGTGCCGAGGTTCGGTTGTGCCGTCTACGCCCTACCGGGCTGACGTCGCCGTTCTGCCGCGAGCGAACCCGCTTGTCTTGTTGCGGCGCGCTGCGGAGGATCGGTGGAATGGATCTCCTCACCGCGGAACGGCAACTCCAAGCCGCCCAGCGCGCCGCCGACGTCGAGTCCCTCGACGCGCTACTGCACCCGCAGGTCGTGGGTGCCGGACCGGACGGCACGGTCTTCACGAAGGAAGACGACTTGGAGAGCTACCGCTCCGGTGCACTGCGAATCACCAGCCTGGTGGAGGAGTCGCTCGACGTCCAGGAAGACGGTCAGACTGGGGTGACTCGCATGGTCGCTGCGGTGGATGCCGTTCAGGGCGGTGCCGCCATGTCCGCGCGGTTGCGCTACACCCGACTCTGGGTGCGTGAGGACGGCAACTGGCGGGTGTTGGCCGCCACCTTCGTCCCGGTCTAAGGGACGCCTCGTAACTGGGTGAAGGCGTTGCCCGGCACCGGACCGGTGGTCAGCCGGCGAGGATGATGTTGTGGAGGTTGGCGATGCCGGAAGCGGCGTCGCTCAATGTGTGGGCGGCGCGACGGTAGTCACGCAGGATCTTGAAGCTTCATCCTGGCCATGGCGTGTTCGGTGCCTGCTCGGACGGTTCTGTGTTCGACGTCGAGGGCTTGCTTCCAGGCTGGTAGGTCGGTGCCGTCGGCGGGCTTGCGGTACGGCATGATCACCTGCGGGTTGCCCCGGTAGCCGCCTTCGGCCATCACTGGCCGCCCGGTCAGCTTCTGGTCGATGCCCGAGGCGCGGTAGACGACCGTGTCGTTGCGGTTGCCGGGCTGCGGGTCCCCGACGGCGATGACCAGGCGGGTGCTGGCGTCGATGGCGACCTGCAGGTTCGTCGAGTACCGGTAGTTCTTGCTGTGGGTGGCCAAGCGGTGGTCGCGTGTGGGGATCAGGGTGCCGTCGACGATCGCGATCTGCTCGCCAGTAGGTGGCCACCAGCAGCACCCGGTCGGCGAGGCCAAGGCCAACTGCCGGCCCGGCCGGCCGTCGGCGATGCCGTCGCCGCCACGCTCGGCGACCAGCCGGACCAGTGGTCCTGCTCGACCATCCTGACCAGACAGACGCCCGGGGTTACACGGCGGCCCTTAGCCTCGGCGCGTGGATGACGAACTTCTTTGCCGGCTCAGGGCCGAACGGGCCCGGGCGCTGCTCTACGACGCCGACCCGCGCCACGCGGTGATGCTGGCCTGCGACCTGCTGGTGGCCGGCGTCGACGGCGACGCCGTGGTGGCGCTCGCGGCAGAGTCAGATCGGACGCTGCCAGCGCATGACGCGAATCGACGCCTGGCGGCGGTCACCGCCGAACTCGGGCTCCCGGAGCCGGAGCTACCGACGGCGGTGGCGCTGATCGCGGCCGACACCTGCGAGCGGATCCTCGACCACAGCATCCCCGCCGAGGTGGGAACCCACCGCCTCTACGTGGTGGGACACGAGGGCAGACCGCTGAACGACCTGCTACCGATGGTCGCCGCCCTGGCCGCACATCTCGAAGACGACCTCGGCGGGCGGGCCGACGACGACCTGCAAACCCGGCTCGCCGCGTTGGCCCGGACCATCCTGAACCGCCTGAAGCTAAAAGTTCGGCTTGAGGCTGCGCTGCCCGAGGGCTTGGGCGACTGCCGACACGCGTGCGCCTGGTTGCCTGCTGTGCGACCCCATGCCCATCCATTGAGCCTTATCGCCCTGACCTTGCAGGTCAGGCGATGCGCCCCGGCCCACCTGCGCAACGGTGGCACCTACACCCACCTCGCCGCCGGATCCGCCGTCGGGGTCGCCACCGATGGCACTACGCACAGGAAGCGATCGTCAACAAGAAGTGATCCTTGCCTCTTCATTGGTCAGTCTCTATCGTTGTCGGAAAGCGCTTTCCCGTCCCCGTGCTCATGCCTGAAAGGTGAACTCAGATGAGACGCAAAGTCGCCACGCGGTGGCTGGCCGGTGGTGCCACCGCGGTCGCAGGTGCCGTCGTCGCCCTGGCGCTGCAGGTTCCCAACGCCTCGGCCGCCACGAACCTGAGCCTCGGCGCCGGCGCTGACGGCTCCAGCAA
This sequence comes from Micromonospora sp. DT46, assembly GCF_049841735.1. Classification (NCBI taxonomy): domain Bacteria; kingdom Bacillati; phylum Actinomycetota; class Actinomycetes; order Micromonosporales; family Micromonosporaceae; genus Micromonospora; species Micromonospora sp. DT46. The sequence continues at coordinate 280,325 of NZ_JBNCKW010000003.1, forward strand.
GGCCAGTGGTACCAGCTATGGCAACGTCATCGACGGCAACCCCAGCACCTACTGGTCGCCGAGCGGCTCGACCGGCACGGTCTCGGTCAAGTGGGGCAGCGCCACGACGGTGTCCTCGGCCGCCATCGTGCAGGCCTCGGGCGGCGGCTCGATCAGCGGCTGGCAGCTCAAGAACCACGACACGGGCTCCGTCCTGGCCAGCGGCAGCAGCGCCCCCAGCACCATCAACTTCTCCTCGACGTCGCTGAAAAAGATCTCCTTTGTCATCACCAGCGCGTCCGGCACCCCACGGATCGCCGAGTTCGAGACGTACTCCAGCGGCGGGTCGACCCCGACCACCAGTCCGACCAGTGGCCCCACCAGCAGTCCTACGGCCAACCCGACCAGTAACCCAGGCGCGCCGACTGGTGCGTGGCCGTCGTCGGCCGGCTCGGTGAGCATCTCGGGCACGGTCAGCGTCTCCGGCACCTTCGACGGCGGGATGAAGACGTACTGCTGCATCGGTGACGGTGGACAGGGCGAGTCGCAGGACCCGATGTTCAAGATCGCCAACGGTGGCACGCTGCAGAACGTCATCCTCGGTTCACCCGCCGGTGACGGCGTGCACTGCGAGGGCACCTGCACACTGCGCAACGTGTGGTGGAACGACATCGGTGAGGACGCCGCCACCTTCAAGCAGACCAACGGCGGTACCTCCTACATCGTCGGTGGCGGCGCGCGCAACGGCAGCGACAAGACCTTCCAGCACAACGGCAACGGCACGGTCAACATCTCCGGCTTCTACCTCAAGGGGTCCGGCAAGCTGTACCGGGGCTGTGGCAACTGCTCCACCTCGCACACCCGTCACGTGCGTATCGACAACGTCCTCGTCGACGACATCGACATGCTCGCCGGCATCAACAGCAACTGGAACGACACCGCGACGATCACTCGCGTGGTCGTAATCGGCTCGGCCACCATCTGCGGCAAGTACAAGGGTGTGCCCAAGGGCAGCGAACCCAGCTACCTCGGTGAGGGCTGGAACGACGCCAACTGCAAGGTCAACAGAAGTGACGTCACCTTCCGGTAGTCACTAGACACGCTTGTTCGCGAAGGGGCACCCGCCGCCAGGTGGGCGCCCCTTCGGTGTCCGTCGTGTGGGGGCGAGTTCACTGAACCCGTGCTCCACTTCGGCGGCATTCTGATGTCTTCGAAGCCATAGATTCTCCCTGTCAAGGGAGGGCACGGCCTTCGGGCTGGGCGAGGATCGCAACTCTACGGTCCACACTCCGCGTGGCGTGCGATGCGCTCGAGGACGTGAACGGCCTGGGCCAGGTGCGCGGGGTTGATGGCTTCGAGAGCCTGTTGAAGGAGCTGCCGGCGCGCGGCGTGGACGCTTTCGAGGGCACGGATGCCTACAGGCGTGATCGTGATGAGGAAGGCTCGGATCCGGTTTCTGTTTGGTTGACACGAAAACTTTCTGGGTGGATCGTGGCATCGACGCTGATAAGTTTGTTCCTGGGTTGAGCCGAGCTTTGGTCTCCCCCCGAGCACCATCCCGGAAGGACACTCATGCGAAGGTCCGCCTACCGAATCGCCTCAGGTCTCGCCGCCGCCCTGCTCACCATGCTGACCGCGACGCTGTCGGCGTCGCCGGCCGCTGCTGGCGAGCCGTTTCAGAGCCCCGACACGGGCCTGGTCTTCTACTCGAGCTACCCGACCGAGGTGGTCGGCAGGCAGGCCACGCCTGACGGCGTCTGCCGTCAGGTCCCGGCCGACGCGACCTGGCTGCTGGCCTGGAGCGGTGGCTTCCAGAGCGTCCCCGGCTACCGGACCCCCGACTGCAGCGGTCAGGCCTCTGAGCTCAACAACTTCCACAGTTGGCCGAAGGGCTATTACCTCACCTACAAGGCCAGTTGACCAGTGCTTCCCTGTGGTCGTTCGCGGGCGGCCACCGGGAAGGCGGCGGCCCGCGTTGCGAAGGGCCGCGTTTCCGAACGCGGCAGCGACGGCCGCATCCTGTTTGTTCCGCACGACCTCTCGACGGTGACTGCTTGCCGTCCATGGACAGAACCACCGTTACCGCAGACCAGAATGGATCACCTGCTGGAGTGTCAGTTCTTGGTTGACGCCGATTGGCGTGTGGGGCGCCGCCAGCAGACGACGACCCCACACATTGCCTGCCGTTGTCGTCGGACGGTTCGCGTCAGTAGATTCGGCCGCTAGAAAGGTTGATGCAAGCTGTGTTGTTGTTCACGAGGCACTCCTGCCCTGTGATCCTCGTGACGTTTCCGGCGAAATTGAACTCTTTGGTGACGGTCTTGCCGGCCCCGCTGGAGTTCCCCACGCCCTCGGTCCGCGTGCCGCCGTCGTTGTAACTGGCAGTAAGGCTTACGACGGCCGCGTAGCCGTCGGATTTGGTGTCCTTGACCTTCACCTCCACGTACAGGCGCCCGCCGGACCACCACCAGGTGCCGTACGCCCAGGCGCCGGCGACGTCACCGGGCGTGCCGGTCAGGTCCCAGCCGGTTGCCGCCTGGGCGGGTGCCGGGGCAATAGCCACCGCACCGAACGTCGTGACTGTCGCTGCGGTCAGGGTGGCGACGAACCGGCGCATCCTCATGGCGTACCTCCATCTGAATCGGTATGTCCGGAATACTTTCGCAACGTTCCGCGGTGGGCGCGTCAACCGACGAGTTGGCCTTTCGCTAATCCCAACGCGGTGCAGGCACAGTGGACGCCTACTGCCGTCGTTGTACCTGTGGCGGACGAGCATCGGTCCTACATGGACCGCTACACCGCTGCGATGATCGCGAGGCGTGCCGTGCCGACCTCTGACCGGTACGCCGAGATCGAGGTCCACTCTTGGGCGTTCGGCGGACGACCGTCATGACCTCAAAGGAGCCGCAGCCGCAAGATCTGTGGACCCCTTGTACCCGCTGGCCTGGGCGGACCTGAACGACCGGAGCACCGTGAGATGTGCGAGTTCCACAAGCAGTTATCGCGCTTCAACGTCGAGGGACGGTGCCTCCGGCGAGATACACCGGAACATGTTGGGTTCGGGCTCGTATCGCCGCATCGACCCGGGGCACAACGTTGACTGGAAGCCGTTGCTCAACCTCCCGGAGCGGAAAGAAGGCGACATTTTCGAGTTCCTGCCCAGGCAGGTCGATGCCCTCAAGGCCGTCGAGCGTTCCGCAGTCGAAGGTGAAGTGGATCAGGGCGCGGGGCCGCTGCCCTGCGGCAGGCGCCCAGTCCACGACGAGAAGATCACCCGCATCGACAGCCAGCCCCAGTTCCTCGCGGACCTCGCGGGTGCATGCTTCATGCGGATACTCGTCCTTTTCGACGTACCCGCCTGGGAAGGCCCAGTGATCGCGGTACGTGGGTTTCACGAGTAGAACTCTTCCTACCGGGTTAGTGATAAGCGCTCCTGCGGCAGCATGGAAGGCGGGCAGGTTGGCATACCAGGTGGCGGGATCCGTCCAGGTCACCTTGCGACGCTAGCCGCCGTGTCTCCGTGTTGTCTCGCTGTCAGTTGTGCGTTCTACCAGCCGGAAGATGCACAAGGAGGCCGTTGACCTGGGGCATTGCTCTGTGGGGGGTGAGCGCGGTGATGAGTTCGCGGACACGGTGGGCCACGCGAGCGGAGTGGACGCCCGGCGCGTACCCCGCCAGCTCGCGCCCCCAGTCGCAGGCGGCGTCGATGTCCCCGGCACGAGCATGGATCGTGGCAATGAGCGCGGTGTGTAGGGCACGTGTTCGGGCGTTCTGATCGGCGAGCATGACGGCGCTGGGCGCGTGTCGCAGGGCCTGTCGACATAGGCGTAGGTCGCTCAGACACCGTAGCGCCGCGCCAGCGAAGTGAGCCGCGCTGAAGTAGGAAGCCCACCGAGGGCAGCTGCCCGCGTCCATCCTGTCCAACGCACGCTCGGCCTTTGCCAGGGCGCTTTGACGTGCGCGCCGTTCACCCGAGCCGCCGTATGCGCTGGCGGCGGTCGTGTACAGCCGGGCGCGGACTGCGGCGGGGGCGCGGCCTGCTCCGTCGATGGCGGCCTCGGCGAGTCGTGCAGCATCTTGAGCGTGCCCGAGATAGACGGCCTGAGTGGCGAGGTTGGCGAGCAAATGGGCACCGTACAGGCGGTCGTCGGCAGCCTTGGCGAGCCGTAGGGCGACCGTCAGAAGCCTTTGGGCGGCGGGGTGGTTGCCTGCGTCGTAGGACATGAAGGCGAGCTGGCCGGAGAGCGTTGCGACTGGGCGCATGAGATTGCGCCCAGTGGCGTCCGTGTAGTTGCCACGCAGCATGGGGGAGACCTGGCGCGTCAGTAAATCGATCATGATCGCCCGGGTGCGCGGCGAACCGCCCCCGTGGCGTCGATCGAGCTCCGTGAAATGGTCGGCGAGGGCATACAGGGAATCGATGTCAGCAGTCGTGACCGACTGCCGGCCGCTGTGCGTGACCGTTTCGTCCGGGAGGTCGTACCGCCAGGCGAGCGCAGCCTGCAGGGCCGCGTCGTTCTGGAACGCCCCGTTGGACTGCGGGTTGAGTTGCTTGGCGAGCATCGCCCAGAGTTGCTCGGCGGCGTTGACTGCGTGACTGGGAGAAGGAGGGTAGCTGGCGTTTGTGTCGACATCTGTGGCCGTGAAGCCGAGTTCTGCTGCGGCAACGGAACGGCCGAGCTTCCGGGCGAACGTCTTGGCCATGGCGTCTTGGACGTGCTCGGCCGGGCGACGCCCTCGGAGCCACCAGTCACACGCTGGCGGCGTCGTAGCGCCAGGTGCCGTGGACGCGACCCGCGTGGTTGAGCTGACGCGCGAAGGCGGCGTGGGCGTTGCCATAGCCGGCGGCGCGAAGCAGAGCCTCGAACGCCGTATTCGTGACCGGCCGCGCCATGAATGAGCCTCCAGGTATCGAGCGACTACCAACGGTGACGAGCCTATGTGGCTACTGCGGCACCGTGGTACCCCACGCAACCCGGCGCAACATCGCACCGAGGGTGACGCAACCAGGCGCATCGCTCGCCATCTGGTCCGGCGCCCAACAGTCGACTTCGCTGGCCTCAGGAACCTGCGAGCGCGTGACAGGGTGCTTCCACCTATCGCCGCGCTTCTTGATCGAGGGAGATGGGATTGCAGGGCGACGAGTCAGCGAGTCGGGGCGAGCAGGCCGAGGCCGCCGAGCGGAAGGCGGCCAAGCGACGCCTCCTGGATCAGGCCGAGGCGGAGCGCGTACCGGTGGAGGAGACCACCCGGGCGGTGCCGGACCGGCGGTGGCGGCGTGACCAGCGCTGACGAGCCGATCGGTCGCCGCGTCGCCCGCTGGCGGGCGCGACGGCGGATGACGCAGCAGATGTTCGCCGACCGGCTCGGCAGGTCGAAGAGCTGGGTGGACAAGACCGAGCGGGGCGTACGGCCGTTGGACCGCTACCCGGTGATCCAGGAGATCGCCCGGGTGTTGCGGGTCGACCCGATGGTGCTGCTCGGCGAGCACCGCCCGACGCCGACCGGAAGCAGCCCGGTGGCCGGGGTCGACGGCATCCGGGCCGCCCTCGCCCGCTACGACGATCACGGGGCGACGACGTCCGTGGCGGAGACGGGCCGGCACGTCGCGCACGCCTGGCTGACCTACCAGCACGGGCACTACGCGCAGGTGGTGCGGCTGCTGCCGAGGCTGCTGCACGCCGCGCAGGGCGTGCGGGCGCAGGAGCCGGTGCTGCTGGTGCAGGCGTACCGGATCACCTCGGCGGTGCTCGTGAAGCTCGGCGAGGCCGACCTGGGGTGGCTGGCCGCCGACCGGGCGGTGGCGGTGGCCGGTGGCGATGCGGTGCTGGCGGGGGCGGCGACGGTGGCGGTCGGTCAGGCGCTGCGTGCGCTGGGCCGGGACCGGCTGGCGCTGGTGGCGACGCTGGCCGTCGCGCGTCGCGTCGCGCCCGCGTCGGAGCCGGTGCACGGGACCCTGCTGATCCAGGCCGCGCTGGCCGCCGCCGGCTGCGGCGACACCGGCCGCAGCGAGGAGCTGGTCGAGCGGGCCGCCCGGGTGGCGGCGCGGGTCGCCGGTGACGACCTGCACCGGACCGGCTTCGGGCCGGACGCCGTTGAGGCGGCCCGGGTGGTCGCGGCCCTCGAGCGGGGGGACGCCGGGGAGGCGGTGCGCCGGCACGAGCAGGCGGTACGGCAGGAGGCGTGGCGGCGGCTGCCGGCCGAGTACCGGGCCGCCTACCTCGTGGACGCCGCGCGGGCGTACCTCCAGGTCGGCGACCTGTGCGGCGCGGGCCGGGTCCTGGTCCACGCGGATGCCGTCGCGCCCGCCGAGGTCCGGTGCCGGCCGTTGGCGCGTACGGTCGTCGCCGAGGTCGCCCGGGCCCACCCGGCGCCGGCCGGCGTGGCGCGCCTGGCGACGCTGGTCGGCCTGACCCGCTGACCGGACCACCAGACGGGCGTTCGGCGGGTGGCCAATGCTCCCGTCACCGTTGGCGGCGGTCGTCAGCCGTTGGTGAAGAGCTCGCGGAGCTTGACGAGGCTGGCACCGTCGCCGACGACCACCAGCGAATCACCGGACTGGATGGTGAAGTCGGTGTCCGGCGAGGGGATCACGTGATCGCCCCGGACCACCGCGACGATCGACGCGCCGGTGCGGGTCCGCGCCCGCGTCTCACCGAGCCGGCGCCCGACGAACGGCGACCGGGCGGGAACCGGCATGCGTACGGTCTCGACGCCTTCCAACGGCGGCGTCAGCTCCGTCAGGTGGTCCATGACCAGGGGCAGACCGAGCAGTTCCGCGATCGTCCGCGGCTCCGTGCCCTCCAGCGTCAACGTGTGCCTGACCCGTTCGGGGTCGCTGGGGTCGTAGAGCACGATGTCGCGTCGGCCGTCGAAGTGCACGATCACGGCGCCTCGCTGGCCCGCCGCGGTGGTGAAGCCGTACGACTCTCCCACGCCGAACAGCCGGGTCCTCTCCAGGTCCACGTTTTCACCTTCCGAGGATGAGGCGTCGCGGTCGAACACCTTGCCGCCCAGACTAGTACTCCGGCCGGCATCATGAGGATGGCGCGGTGGAGGCCTGCCGGGCGTGGTAGCTGTGCAGGGTCTGGCTCCGGTGACGGCGACGGCCAGGACGTCCGGGCCGGGGCCGTCAGGTGTTGACCGGGCGGCGGGCGATCAGGCGATCTCGAAGCCGACGTCGGTGAGCAACGACTTCCAGTCGGCGTACTCCAGGCCGCAGAACTGTTCCTGGGTCTCCGACAGCCAGTTGTCGGTGTAGTCCTTGCGGGTGAGGAAGTCCATCGCCGCGCCGAGGGTCAGCTCGACCACGCCGTCCGCCCCGTCCACCGGGCGGTACGCGAACGGGAACCGGTAGTCGACCGCGAACTGGTCCAGCCGGGCCCGGGTCGACAGCGCGTCGACGTACGCCGTCACCTCACCGGGCGGCAGGGCCGCCAGGTCGGTACGCGGCCGGGGCGGGTTGACGCCGTCCGTCGTGGTCAGGCGCAGGTGCACCGTCCGGTCCCGGCCGTCCGGCCCGCACACGTCGCTGTTGATCCACACCCCGCCGGGCACGGTGTGGTCGTAGAGGGCCTGCACGAACCGGCGCAGCGAGGCCATCCGCTCGCCGTACGACCAGATCTCGTGGGTCAGCGCGAAGGTCATCGTGGTGTCCACCGAGCGCGGCGCGAACACCGCCCCGCCGAGCACGTTGCGCCGGTAGAAGAAGACGTTCGGGTTGGCGAAGACGCCCTGCGCCTTCTTGTGGACGCACTCCTCGAACAGGTGCCGGGCCACCTCGACGTTCCGGATCGGCTATCGACAGCCTGGTGACGGCCTGGAACAGGCATTCGGCGAACCGTGACGAGAACGCCGGCTCCCTACAAAATCGATGGTGCCAGGTCGCTCTTTGGGGTTTGGATGCACCGTGAGCATCATCTTGAGCACCCCGAGCGTTGATGAGTTGTCACCAGCGGTGGACGCGCTCAAGGGGTGGCAGTACGACGGGGGACCGCTGCATCTGCATTCCGGCGATCTCGGGTGGCACTCGTTAGGTGGTGCCGAGGCTACGGCGGCTGCCATCCGGATGTGGTCGCGCGACGGGGAGGTTCTCGCGATCGGGCTGCTGGACGGCCCCGAACTGGTGCGCATGGCCGTCGCTCCCGACTGGCGTGATGACGAGGCACTGGCCCGTCGGCTCGCCGCTGATCTGGACGAACCAGGGCGTGTCCTGGCTCCCCACGGTGCGACCGTCGAAGCCCGAGGTGCGGGGCTTCTCACCCAGTTGCTGCTGAAGCGGGGTTGGGAGCGGGATGAGCCGTGGACAACGTTCCACCGCGGTCTCTCGGACCCGGTACAGGACTGCGGTCTGCGCATCGAGACGATCGAGCCCGATCGCGCCGAGGTGTGGGTCGCCGTCCACTGGTCCGCGTTCCGCGGGTCGCCCTTCACCGATGCCGACCGGCGCCGTACGGTCGGAGGTTGGCTCGCGATGGCCGGTGGCCCGTTCTACGCTGACGCACGCTGCCTCGCCGCATTTGATCAGAATGACGACGCCGTGGCGGTGGCGGCTGTGTGGTCAGCCGGCCCGGGGCGGCCTGGACTGCTGGAACCGATGGGCGCGTACCGCAGTCACCGAGGCCATGGTTACGGCACTGCGATCACGCTTGCCGCCGCTGCGGCGCTTCGCGACATGGGTTCGTCCAGCGCGAGTGTGTGCGTGGAGAGTTCCAACGTCGGCGCCGTAGCTACCTACGCCTCGGCCGGCTTCACGCCGTCAGACGAGGTGGCCGATCTGCGCCGCGGTTCCCGGTGAACACCGGCGAAGGTCGATACCCCTCGCGCAGATAGTCGTAGCCAGCGGGCCGCACTGATCTTGGTTCCAGTCTAGTACTCCAACGTCACCTGTGCGGGCTGGGCCAATGATCGGACCAGGCGCTCGCCGTCGGGCCACGCGCCGAACCCGGTCTTGGAGTCCAGGTGCCCGACTGCGCCCGCGTCGAACAGTTCCGAGCCCCAGTCTCGCGCGTACGCTTCGAATTGCTCGAACGTGGTAATTGGGTCGTTGTGACTGGCGACCAGGATCGAGCGAAAGGGCAGTGGCTCGCGTGGCACGTGGTCGATGACGACATCGACGGTCTCGTGAGGGTCGGGAGTCCAGTCCGGATCCAGGTACGGTGGCGTGACCAGCAGGGCGGCACGGACGGGACCGACATGCTGGCTGGCCCAGACGGCGACGGTCAGGCATCCCGCACTGTGCGCCACGAGGATCGCCGGCTCATCGTCGGCGCTTATGGCAGCGTGCAGCGCGGCGACCCGTTCGGCGGCGACGTACGGTGGCCCGGGCGGTTCGGGCGCCCACTGGTACTTCGGGTAGTCCCTGACCCAACTGCGCGACCAGTGGTCGGGGAATGGAACGCCTCGACCGGGCACGACAAGGTAACGCGTCATGCTGGGGAGGGTAGCGCGACGATCCCCCGGACTCTTGCGGTGCCAAATGTCGTGGTTGAGTCGAGGGCTTTGCCGAATCGGGTGCGGTCAGCGTCTTCGAGTCTCCCAGATCGGCCGCTGAGGCTCGTCGTTGTGCACGACGATGTCGGCGTGATCGGTCGGGCGGACGGTAGCGAAGTACAGCTGTTGGGAGGGGATGTAACGCTCGCGCCAGCGCCGTTCGATTTCAGCCCGGGACGACGTCCGGCGCTCTCGGATCACGGCACGGTCCACGGTCTTCTCAAGCGCGGTTGACACGAAGATGCGCAGGTCCCACCTGTCGATCAGCTCCGGACGCATGAGGAAGACGCCGTCGAAGACCAGCACGGCGTCGGCGGTGGCAGTGGCGGCCGGCGGGGACAGCACACTATCCGCGGTACGGTCGTAGACCGCGTGTCGAAAGCGTCGATCCCCGCCCGGGCCGAGCGGATCGAGCAGAACCCGGTTCAGCGCGTCGTAGTCGTGGGTGTCGAAGTAGCAGCCTTCGGCCGAGAATTCGCCGCGCGGATAGCGCTGTGCCCGGGGAAAGAGGAAATCGTCGATCGTCGCGCGGATGACGTCGCGGCCCTGGTCGCGCAGGATGACGGCGAGCTCGTCGGCGAGGGTGGTCTTGCCTGCGGCGGGCGGTCCGTCGACGGCAACCCGCGTCGGGTGCGCGACGGTGATGGACCCGACTGCCTCAGCCAGGCGGCCGAGCACCTCGTTGCGGGTGCCTTGGTCCATGTGCTGTCCCGTCCTGTCCTCGCGAAGGTTGCCGGGTCGAGCCGACCTTATGCGCGTCAGCCCCTCCGTGCCGGCCCCTCCCCGGGTGAGCGAGATTGCCGCGTGCACGGGTGGCTGCGGTCGCGGCGCGAATGGGCAGCCGGACGCGTCCGGGCAACGTCTCAACTGCCGCGGTCCGCAATTCCCACCTGTCGACAGCGGTGAGCGTCCTCAAATTGAGAGTGCGAATTCGCGGCGATGGGATTTGCGAGTCAATTTTGACGCTTCTGTTCGGGGTGGGGGTGCTTTGTTTGCCGCCGGCTGTGGTCCTTTTCGGACGCCAGAAAGTCAATGTCAATTACCTGTCATTCGATCACGTTGTGATCAAAGCAATTTGATCGATAGGTTTCGCTGGTCCGAGTTGGAGTACCCGAAAAAGGGGGCAACTGTTGAGATCAACCCTGCGCTGGTCCGCATCGGCCAGCCTGGCACTCGCGCTGGTCGTGACCGCTCCGGCGGTCGCCCAGGCGAAGCCGACCACGGTCGAGAGGAACGGCAACACCACCGCCGTCGCCCGCACCAGTGACGGTCGTGCGATCACCAACGAGAAGATCGCCGAGGAGGTCGCCAGGTTCTGGACGCCGGAGCGCATGGCGAACGCCGTCGACCTCGACATCGCGAAGTCGGCGAAGGCCACCGAATCCACGAGCCGGGCGCCGAAGCCCGACGGACCGGCGGGCTCGGTCGCGCCGGTGCGACCGAGCGCCGCCAGCGGCGCCGACGTCGGCATCCAGCTCAACGAGTCGGCGGTCGTCGGCAAGGTCTACTTCACCACCCCCAACGGTGGCGGCGCCTCGTGCTCGGCGAGTGCGGTCGCCAGCGGCAAGGCGCGACTGGTCATGACCGCCGGGCACTGCGTGCACCAGGGCGCCGGCGGGCAGTGGTACAGCAACTGGCAGTTCGTGCCGCGCTACCGCGACGGCGCGCGGCCGTTCGGCACGTTCGTGGCGTACCAGCTCGCGGCCCGCACCGCGTGGATCAACAGCAGCAGCTACGACGAGGACATGGCCATCGCCATCATGCACAACGGCGGTAACTGGGGCCTGAAGGTCGTCGAGACGGTCGGCGGCCACGGCATGCGCTGGAACTGGGGTTACAACATCTCCCTGATGACCGCGCTGGGCTATCCGTCCAATCTCGGCGGCGGCGAGAGCCAGTACTTCTGCCAGAGCGGCACCTGGCACGCCGGCGCCCAGCAGATCCGGATGTGGTGCAACATGACCTACGGCTCCAGCGGCGGTCCCTGGCTGCAGGAATACAACGACCAGAATGGTCTCGGATTCATCAACAGCGTCGTGAGCCACGGCGACAACCCGGGCAACGGACAGTTCGACGGCCCGTACTTCGACAACGACATCAAGAGCCTCTACGACTTCGTGGAGGGTCTCTCCCCGGCGTAAGGGCACGTGATCGGCAGAGCCCCGGCCATGCGGCCGGGGCTCTGCGCGCGGTGTTCCGTCATCGGCGGAGAAGTTTCCGTCCGAGGCGCGGGGTCACTTGAAGCGGATGAACTTGGAGAACTGGTTGTTGGCGGTTCCCACCGACACCGTCCGGTGGCTGTACCTGTCGGCCGAAACGTAGTTGTACTCGTCGATTTCGAAGGTGCCGTTCGCGTTCACCCTGGTCACGAACGCGACGTGACCGTAGGTGCCGCCCAGGCGTACCGCGACGTCACCGGCCTTCGGGCTGTTGTACACCGGCACGCCGGCGCGTCCGGCGGCGGCGACCCACTCCTTGGCGTTGCCCCACCGCGCCTGGCCCTTGTACTGGTTGTGGAAGGCGACGCCGACCCGGCTGCGCACCGCCCAGGCCGCGAAGCTGGTGCACTGCCCCTTGTAGAAGTTCCACGGATCGATGCCCGAGGTCTGACCCTTGTAGGGGTAGTCGTCCTTCGCCGGGTAGCTGGCGCCGGCGGAGATCAGCTGGTGGGAGGCGTTGTTGTTCTTCAGCGTGGAGCTGAGGTTCTTCTTCGCCCCGGGCGCGAAGTCCTGGTGCGCCTGGGAACCGTTGTAGCCGGTGTTGTAGTAGACACGCACCGTCTTGCCGGTGCGGTTCCACGCCGAGGCGGCGTTGTTCTTGATGCACTGGCCCTTGCCGCTGCCGGCGCCCTTGAACTCGTAGCAGCCCGGCTGGGCGGTGCCGTAGTCGGCCAGCGAGCCGGCGTGATCGGAGATCGAGCCCGCGTGGTTGCTGTTGTAGTAGTAACAGAACTCGCCGGTGTTGCAGGCGCCGTCGCGGGACGCGGCCTGGGCGGGCGCGGCGACCGCCAGGACGCCGAGAGTCGCGCTCAGCACGCTGGCGCTGAGGGCACCGAGAACGCGAACGGTGACCGTGGGCATGATCACTTCCCTCCTGGGTGGGTGAGGAGGGCCCACGCTACAAGCCATCGACCGATCGCCATACCCCTCAATTGAGGGCGGTCCGTCGCCGCGCCGCGAACCGGTACCGGGGGCGGCGGCCGGTCGGGCGTGTGGGTCCTGCGTCAGGGTAGGGGTGCCAGGTGCGCGGCGACGTCGGCGGCGATCTGCTCCGGATGCTCGCCGTTGATGGCGTGCGAGGCTTCCGGGTAGACCTTCACCGCGGCGTGCGGCAGGACGCGCCGGGCGTGCGCCGCCCCGGCCGCCGTGTCGTGCATCCGCGACCTGCCGGCGAGCAGGGTGAGGACCGGCACCCGCACGCCGGCGAGCTGTTCGTCGGTGAGTCGTTCGGGAGCGGAGAGCTTGAGCACGTACGACTGCATCCCGGCCTCGATCATCTCGGCGACCGGGACGTCCTCGACCGGCGCGCCGTTCGCCGTCCAACTCGCGAAGTCGTCCCGCCAGGACCGGGGGAACCAGCGCACGCTCGCCGGGATGGAGCGGACGATCGCTGCCGGCGACAGATCGGTGAAGACCAGGACCGGATCCAGCAGGACCACGCTTGCGACCTTCTCCGGCCGGTGCGCCACGAGGTTCATCGCGGTCCAGCCGCCGATGGACAGGCCGAGCAGGTGCAGCCGCTCGTCGGGCAGGCCCCGCATCAGCTCGTGCAGCCACTGCGCGTGGTCACGGGCGGAGCCGATCGGTCGTTGCTGGACGCTCATTCCCGGCTCGCCGAGCAGGTCCACCGTGTACACGCTCCGCGTGCGCAGCAGCAAGGGCAGGTTGTCGGCCCACACGGGGGAGGGCGCGGCCCGGCCCGGCAACAGCAGCAGCGGAGCGGCGGGGGAGGAGTCGGCGCCCGCGAAGTGGTAGACGCGGACCACCCCGTAGCTGGTCCGCACGTCGAGCGTGCGGTCCGGCTGGGGCAGGTCGGCCATCGCCCGTTCGTAGGCGCGCAGGAAGCGGTCCTGCGCCCGCGCGGAGACGTAGTAGCCGACGGGCGCGGGGTGGTGCAGGGCGACCCCCGCGGCCACCGCCAGGGTGGTGACGAGCGCGACGCCGCCGCCGACGATCCAGCGCCGGCGATGCCTGATCCGAGGTACGCGCGCTCGCATGGTGCCCCCCTCCGTTTCCGTGGTGGTCGTGGACGTCGTTGCCCATCCCAGGATTCTACCGGTCGGTCAGATTTTCAACCAGTCGGTAGAAAGTCTGACCGGGGGGTTACCCTGTCCGTGCCGCGGCTACCCGGCCCGGCAGGGCCGCCACGACACCCCGAGGACACCGAATGACGCCGGACGCCACCACCCGCAAGGACCGTTCGCGCCGGCCGCTGACCATCACCGAGCAGGCCCGTCGCGCCCAGCTCGTCCGGGTGACCACCGACCTCGTCGCCCGCCACGGCTACGCCGGCACCTCGCTGGCGCGCATCGCCGAGGCGGCCGGCCTGTCCAAGGCGGCGGTGCTCTATCACTTCCCTTCCAAGGACGCCCTGGTCCAGGCCGCGTACGCGGCGGTGATCGAGGCCCTCACCACCGACGTCGGCGCGGCCGTCGAGCGTGCCCGCGGGGCCGCCGCGCTGGAGGCGTACGTCCGCTCGCTCGTCGCCCACCTGCGGGAGCACCCCGAGCACGCCCGCATGATCATCGAAGCCATCACCGAGGAGACCGGCATCTCCGACGGGCCGGACGCGCCCAGCCGGCGGCAGAGCGTCGTGGACCTCATCGGGGCGGCGCGCTCGGCCGGTGACTACCGCGAGGACACTGACGCCGAACTGCTCGCCGTCATGATCAACGGCGCGATCGACGCCATCGTCGCCGAGCAGCTCGCCCGAGCCGGGTTCGACGGCGCCCGCGCCGCCGACGAACTGATCGCGATCCTGGACCGGGCGTACCGCCGCCGGCCGGAGTCCGACGGGCGCTGACGGATACGGCGGTGCCCGCCCGCGCCGCAACGGTGCTGGCGGCGCCCGTGCCGGCGAGCGTGAGACGGTCGCCGGCGCGGCCCCGGCCGACGGGCGGAAACAGGGCGGCAGCGGGCGTCGAGTTGTGTGCCGATTCGGGGTTCGTTAGGCGATTCGCGGGCATAGCGTCAGGCGTGGCGGCTTCCCGCCGCCGGGCCTGCCCCGGGGGCGGGTCAGGACGATCTGACGGTGGTGCGACGTGGACGAGACCGATCCGATGATGCTGGACCAGCGGGGACGACGCGGCCAGGGCGCCGGGCTGCCCCGGCTGCTGGGCGCGGTCAGCCTCGCCCTCGGGGCCGGCAGCCTGCTCGCCCCGCGCGCGGTGGCCCGGCTGACCGGCGTGGACGACTCACCCGCCGCGGGCGGGGTGATCATGGCCGTGGGCGCCCGCGAGCTGATCCACGCGGCGGGCCTGCTCGGCGGCCGCCGGCCGGCCGGCTGGGCGTGGACCCGGGTGGCCGGCGACGCGCTGGACCTCACCCTGCTCGGACGGGCCTGGGCGGAGCGGTGCGGCGAGCGGCGCCGGCGGGTCGGCCTCACCACCGCGGCCGTCGCCGGCATCGCCGCCGTCGACCTGATCGCCGCCGTGCGCGCCGGACGGGCCCGGGCCGCGCACCGGCGGGTGATCGACATGGAGGTCTCGGTCACCGTCAACCGGTCCCCGGCCGAGGCGTACCGCTTCTGGCGGGACCTGGAGAACCTGCCCCGGTTCATGTCCCACCTGGAGTCGGTACGCGCCGACGACCTGCGCCGGTCGCACTGGACCGCGCACGGCCCGGCCGGCCGCCGGATCGAGTGGGACGCGGAGATCGTCGACGACCAGCCGAACCGGTCGCTCGCCTGGCGGTCGCTGCCCGGCACCCGCGTGCCCAACGCGGGTCGGGTCCGGTTCGTGCCCGCGCCGGGCGATCGTGGCACCGAGGTCCGGGTGCGGCTGCGCTACGCCCCGCCGGCCGGCGCGCTGGGCCGGGCCGTGGCGAAGCTCTTCGGCGAGGAACCCGAGCAGCAGGTACGCGACGACCTGCGCCGGTTCAAGCAGGTGGTGGAGACCGGCGAGGTGGTCCGCTCCGAGGGCAGCCCCGACGGCATCTCCGTACGCCAGCAGGTCATGCAACGCCCCGCCCAGCCGCTGCCCATCGCCCGCCGCTGACCGCCCGCCACCCGAGAGGACGAACGATGAAGGCCACCGCCTGGATGGGCAAGGACAGCGTCAAGGTCGTCGACGTACCAGACCCGACCATCATGAACGCGCGCGACGCGATCGTACGGATCACCTCGACCGCCATCTGCGGCTCCGACCTGCACCTGTACCACGGGTACATCCCCGCCATGCGCAAGGGCGACATCCTCGGCCACGAGTTCATGGGCGAGGTCGTGGAGGTCGGCCCGCAGGTGCGCAACCTGCGCCCCGGCGACCGGGTGGTGGTGCCGTTCCCGATCGCCTGCGGGCACTGTTCCTCCTGCCAGCGCGGGCTCTTCTCGGTCTGCGAGAACTCCAACCCCAACGCCGGGGTGGCCGAGAAGATCATGGGGCACTCGCCGGCCGGCATCTTCGGCTACTCCCACCTGCTCGGCGGCTACGCCGGCGGCCAGGCCGAGTACGCCCGGGTGCCGTTCGCCGACGTCGGCCCGATCAAGGTGCCCGACGAGGTCCCCGACGACCAGGCCGTGATGCTCGCCGACGTGCTGCCCACCGGCTTCATGGGCGCGGAGATGTGCGACATCAAGCCGGGCGACGTGATCGCCGTGTGGGGGGCCGGCCCGGTGGGCCTGCTCGCCGCCGCCAGCGCCCGGATGCTCGGCGCGGAGCGGGTGATCGTCATCGACCGGTACCCGTACCGGCTGCGGCTCGCCGAGGAACACACCGGCGCGGAGACCATCAACTACGACGACACCGACGTGCTCGACGCGCTCAACGCGATGACCGCCGGCCGGGGGCCCGACGCCTGCATCGACGCCGTCGGCCTGGAGGGGCACCACGGCAACACCGCCGTCTACGCGTACGACCGGGCCAAGCAGGCCGCCCGGGTCGAGACGGAACGCCCGTTCGCGCTGCGCCAGGCCATCCTCGCCTGCCGTAGCGGCGGCGTCGTCTCGGTGGTCGGGGCGTACGGGGGCTTCGTCGACAAGTTCCCGATGGGCGCGTTCATGAACCGGTCGTTGATCATGCGTACCGGTCAGTGTCACGTCCAGCGCTACACCCGTCCGCTGCTCAACCGCATCCAGCGCGGCGACATCGACCCCAGTTTCATCATCAGCCACCGGATGCGGCTCAAGGACGCGGCCAAGGGCTACAAGATCTTCCAGAAGAAGCAGGACGAGTGCACCAAGGTCGTCCTCAAGGTCTGAGCCGGCGGTCGGCAGGGCCCCGCCTTCGGGACCGCGCCGGTGCCGGCGGGTGGGTACCGTGCCGGGATGGTGACGGACCGATCGAGGTACCCGGGCGCGGAGGTGGCCCGCGACGGCGTGCGGCTGCGCCCGGTGGCCGAGGGGGACCTGCCGATGCTCGTCCGGTTCGCCGTCGAGCCGGGTCTGGTCGGGCTGGACTGGCACGGGTTCCGGGACCCGGGGGCGCCGGCGCGACGATTCGCCGCCGACGGCTGGCTCGGCGAGGAGGATGGCCGCCTGGCCGTCGAGGTCGAGGCGGAGCAGGCCGCCGCCGGCGTCGTCGGCTACCGTGCCGGCCGGTACGGCGGCGCGGCGATCCACTGGGAGATCGGCATCGTGTTGCTGCCGGAGTGGCGGGGGCGGGGAATCGGCTGGCAGGCGCAGGCGCTGCTCTGCGACTACCTGTTCTGTCACACCCCGGCGCAGCGCGTCCAGGCCGGCACCCACCCCGAGAACGCCGCCGAGCAGCGGGCGCTGGAAAAGGCCGGATTCCAGTTGGAGGGCGTGCTGCGCGCCTGCGAGTTCCGGGCCGGCCGGTGGCGCGACGGTTGGCTCTACAGCCGGCTGCGCGACGACCCGTCGCCGTGGGACCGCCCGGAGGACTGACCGAGCCGGACGCCGGTCCTGTGGGACGGACGCTCCGGTGGGTCGTGCCGCCTCGCGGTCGGCCGGGTCCGGGGACGACGGGGCACCGCCGTCCCCGGACCTCGTCACCGGCTCAGGCCCAGGGGGCCGTCGGGTACCAGGGGATGATCTCGCGGCGGGCGAGCAGCCGCACGTCCCAGTAGA
The DNA here is from genome assembly GCF_049841735.1 of Micromonospora sp. DT46. Classification (NCBI taxonomy): domain Bacteria; kingdom Bacillati; phylum Actinomycetota; class Actinomycetes; order Micromonosporales; family Micromonosporaceae; genus Micromonospora; species Micromonospora sp. DT46. Next base: position 298,037 of record NZ_JBNCKW010000003.1, read on the forward strand.
GGAACGTGAAGGCGCCGGCGACGATGAACGCGACCGCGGTCAGGACCGCCAGCCGGCTCGGCCGGGCGCTGAACCAGCGTTGCAGGCGGGAGCCGGCGAGCCAGGCCAGCAGCAGGAACAGCACCGCCATGATGACGATGTTGCCGAGGGACTGAAGCGTGAACGCCGCCGCGCCGTAGAGCGGGTTGCCGCTCTCGGCGGCGTCGCGGAACATCTGCCGGAACAGCGCGAAGGGCCGGCCGATCAGGAAGCCGGCGATCAGCGCGCCCATGAAGACCATCGGGGCGTTGGGGAACCGTCGGGCGATTCGGGCGAACGGGTCCGGCACGACGCCCAGCGCGGCCAGACCGAGATAGATCATGATGATCCCGATCACGCCGAAGACCACCATGGACTGGATGCTCCTCGGTGACAGCCCGCCGGGGGCGTTGGGAGCGGTGGAGAACTGCGGCATCGACGTGCCGACGAGGCCGACGACCGCGCCGTAGGCGGCCGACACCGCGACCATGCCCACCGACATCCAGCCCAGCGGCTTCAGCGGCGCGACGATCCGGCTGAACCTGCCGCCCGTGGTGCCGGTCAGCGGGGCCAGGGCGCCGAACGCGGCGATGTTGCAGGCGGTGAACGTACCCGCGATGCCGGAGACGAAGGCGAACATGATGCCGGCCGCGATGCCCTGGATGGGCGTCTCCTTGGCGTCGTGGCCGAGCATTGTGTTGGCGACGTTGTCGCCGATGGTCCGGTCCACGAACTCCGCCGACCAGATGACGGTCAGCAGGAACCCGCCGAGGACGCTGAGGAGGATGATCAGCCCTCGCCGCCGGGGAAAGTGCCCGTTGACGAACGCGGACGTCGCGGTCCGCGCGGTGTCGGGGCCGAACCGGACGGGCGCGTCGGGTCGCTGGGGGGACCTCTGGGTCTGCGTCACATGCGCTCCTCGAAGGTGAGGGAGGGGCCGGTGGGAAGGGAAGGCGGGCGCCGACGCCCGCGACGAATGGCCACCGGTCGACGTGGACGCGCCCACGCGACCCTCCGTGAGCGGCGAGTCACGTGGAGCGATGTCCGCGTTTCATGATGGGCCGACCGTCGTCACCTCGTTTCTTCAATCGTGCGCGATTTCCTGACCCGATCTGCCCCCGTCAGGGCGCCGGCGACTCCGAAACAGGCCGACCGGCCGCCTCCGGCAGCGGGTGGGCCGACGGTCGCGGTTGGCAGCCGCGGGCGCAGGCGGTGACGCCGTCGGAGAGCGCCATGACGACGGGGTGTGTCGCCCCCAGCCGCTATCCTGCGCCGGCACGTCGGGGGACGGCCCCGGCGGGAAACCCCGGCGGGCGGGCTGTCGCGTCGGTTCTGGAGGGCGCATGGCAGTCGAGGAGAGGGGCGTCGAGGCGTGCCGGACCGCCGCCCAGGTCGTCGAGGCGACGGGCCCGGAGCGGGGGTCCGCCCTGCGGCGGCTCGCCGAACTCGGCGCGGCCCGTCCCGCGCTGCGCCAGGTCGCGGCCGACGCGGTCTGCGCCTACCTGCGTACGCCGCCCGCCCCGGACGGCACGGACGCCGACGCGCGACGCGAGGCGTCGCGGGTGCTCGCCGGGCTGCTGCTGCGCCCCGCTGCCGGGGCGGTCGACGGCGCGGGCGAGGGCGCCGGGGCGGGCGAGGGCGCCAGGACGACCGACGCCGCCGGAGCGGCCGAGGGCGCCGGGGCGTCGCCGGGGCCGGACCTCGCCGTGGACCTGTCCGGGGCGACCCTGGTGGATGCCGACCTTGGCCGCTGCGAGCTGGCCGAGGCCCGCTTCGCCGACACGCGGTTCTTCGGGTCGACCTCCTTCGCCTTCGCCCGGTTCACCGGCGACGCGGTCTTCGCCCGTGCGGTCTTTCACGGCGAGACCCGGTTCGACGACGCCCGGTTCGCCGCCGACGCCGTGTTCGGCCGAGCCCGGTTCCGGGGCCCGGCCAGCTTCGACCGGGTCGCCTTCGCCGGGATGGCGTGGTTCGGGCGGGGCGAGGAGGAGCTGTGGGAGGACGACCCGGCCTGGGACGACGTCGAGAACGTCGACCCCGCCCCGTGGGACGAGCCGAACGAGGACGACCCGGGCTGGCCGGCCGCGGTCCTGATGGGTGACTACCAGGGCTGGGCGGAGGGCGGGGACGGGGCACGTTTCGTCGGGGCCGCGTCGTTCCGGTGGGCCCGCTTCGACGGCCCTGCCTGGTTCGGCAAGGCGCGGTTCGGCGCGGAGGCGACGTTCCGGGACGCCGAGTTCGGCGGGCTCGTGCACCTGGACCAGCCCGCCGTGGACCTCACCGGCGCCCGGTGGGCCGGCGCGGCCGACGGCGAGCCGATGTGCTGGCCCCTCGGCTGGGTGCCCGAGCCTGGGCCGGACGGCGCGAGCGTGCTCGTGCGGGACGGACCCGTCGCGCCCCGCACCCGCCAGCTCGCCGACCGGGATTCCGCTGTCCGCCGCGTGGGGCTGCGGGCTCTCGGCGAACTCGGCGACGCGAGGCCGGAGCTGCGCCAGCGCGTGGTCGACGCCGTCTGCGCGTATCTGCGGGTGCCGCTGCCGTTCGACGTGACCGGCGAGCTGACCCCCGCCCAGGCCGGGGAGGTCCAGGCGCGGCGCGACGCGCAGCGGCTGCTCGCCGAGCGGCTGCGTCCGGCGAGCGCAGTGCCGGGCGGGGCGCGGCCACCGCACTGGCCGGAGACGAACCTGCCGCTGTGCGGCGCGACGCTGGTCGACCTCGACCTCAGCGGCTGCCAGGTCGGCTACGCGGACTTCACCGGCGCTCAGTTCCACGGAACCACCCGGTTCGACGCCAGCGGGTTCGCCAGCGCCGCCTTCCGGCTCGACGGTCGGCAGGGGCGGGCCTCGTTCCACGGCGACGTCACCTTCGCCGGGGCGCGGCTCGACCGCTGGCACAACGTCCGGGAGGTCCTCGGCGGCGTCGTGTTCCACGCCAAAGCCGTGCTCGACGACCCGGACGTCGAGCCCTGACCGTGTCCCGGACCGACGCGCGTCCGGGCCGGCGGGGCACCCCCGCCCCCGTCGTGGTCCCGGTCAGGGGATGGGCCACTCGTGGACCGGCCGGTTGGTGTGCATCAGCGTCACGTAGTGCCGCACCACCTCACGCAGCGCCTCCGGCCGGTCGAGATGGTCGGCGGACTCCAACCGGTGCAGGGTCTCCACCTGCCAGCTCGCCCCGTTGCGGCCGGTCAGGCAGCGTTGCTCGATGACGCCGAGCAGCCGGTCCCGCTCGGCGGGGTCGAGGCCCCACCGGTCCAGCCCGTGGTGGGCCAGCGGCAGCAGCCGGCGCAGCACCAGCTCGGTGACCGGGAGATAACCGAGGCCGGGCCAGAAGACCTGGGCGTCGATGCCGTAGCGGGCGCAGGCGTTGAAGTTCTCCTCGGCCGCGCTGAACGACATCTGCGACCACAGCGGCCGGTCGGCCTCGGCGAGCGCCCGGACGAGACCGAAGTAGAAGGCGCCGTTGGCCACGGTGTCGAGCACCGTCGGCCCGGCCGGCAGCACCCGGTTCTCCACCCGCAGGTGCGGGCGGCCCTTCAGCACGTCGTACACGGGGCGGTTCCAGCGGTAGACGGTGCCGTTGTGCAGCCGCAGCTCGGCGAGCCTCGGCACGTCCCCCCGGGCCAGGGCCTCGGCCGGGTCCTCCGCGTCGCAGACGGGCAGCAGCGCCGGGAAGTAGCGCACGTTCTCCTCGAACAGGTCGAACACCGTGGTGATCCAGCGCTCGCCGAACCACACCCGGGGGCGTACGCCCTGGGCCTTGATCTCCTCCGGCCGGGTGTCGGTGGCCTGCTGGAACAGCGGGATGCGGGTCTCCCGCCACAGCTCCCGGCCGAAGAGCAACGGCGAGTTCGCCCCGAGGGCCACCTGGATACCGGCGATCACCTGCGCGGCGTTCCAGTAGTCGGCGAACTGGGCCGGGCTGACCTGGAGGTGGAACTGGGTGCTCGTGCAGGCCGCCTCCGGGGTGATGGTGTCGGCGGTGACCGCGAGCCGTTCCACGCCGTTGATCGCGATCCGCAGGTCCTCGCCGCGGGCGGCGAAGATCTGCTCGTTGAGCAGCGCGTAGCGCGGGTTGGCCGACAGCGTCTCGGCGGTCAGGTGCTCCGGCCGCAGCGTCGGCAGGACGCCGATCATCACCATGTGCGCGCCCACGTCCCGCGCCTTGGTCTCGGCGGCGTTGAGGCTGGCCCGCACGGACTCCTCGAACTCGCGGGTGCCGGTGCCGGCCAGCCGGCGCGGCGCCACGTTGATCTCGACGTTGAACTGGCCCAGCTCCGTCTGGAAGGCCGGGTCGGCGATGGCGGCCAGCACGTCGGCGTTGCGCATGGTCGGCAACGAGTCGTCGTCGACCAGGTTCAGCTCGATCTCCAGCCCGGTCATCGGCCGTTCGACGTCGAACCGGGACTCCCGGAGCATTTCGGCGAAGACGTCCAGGCACCGCCGTACCTTCTCGCGATAGCGGGCCCGGTCCTCGCGACTGAAGGTCCGTACGCCGACGTCCTCGCCCATGGTCACCGCCCTGTCACCGTTGGTTCCCCTAACCTCGCACGCTTAGGGCGGGCCGGGGAAGACCCGAAGCTCCTTGTACGTACCCAGCTCGGGCCCGCGTGATCCCTGTCGCCTCCGCCCGTCGTGCCGTCGGCGCGGCCGGCGGGGTGGTTAGCATGTGCGGCAACCGGTGGGGGAGTGACGATGCGCGAGAAGATCACCAGGCTCTTCGTGGCGGCGGCGATCGCCGAGGCCTGCTCCTGGCTGGCCCTGCTGATCGGCATGGCCGTCAAGTACGGCCCCCCGGGCAACGAGATCGGCGTGCAGATCTTCGGCCCGATCCACGGCGCGCTCTTCGTCGCGTACGGCCTGCTGGTCCTCGCGATGGCCCGGCTGCACCGGTGGCGGCCCTGGCCCACCCTCGTGGCCCTGGCCTGCGCCGTACCGCCGTTCGCCACCCTGATCTTCGAACGCTGGGCCGCCCGGCGCGGGATGCTGCGCACCGCGGGCGAGCCGGACCGGCCGCTGACCCCCGTCGGCTGACCGGTCAGCCGGCGAGGAAGTCGGCCAGCGCGGCGGCGAGCTGCTCCGGGGCCTCCTCGGCCATGTGGTGGCCCGAGTCGATCGCGGCCACCCGCACGTCGTCGGCCCAGTCCCGCCAGATCGCCGCCGGGTCGCCGTACAGGTCGACCATGTCGTCCCGCTCCGACCAGCCGAACAGCACCGGGCAGGCGATCCGCCGCCCGGCGGCCCGGTCGGCGTCGTCGGCCGCCCGGTCGGGGCCGAGCCCGGCGCGGTAGTCCTCGCACATCGCGTGCACCGTCGCCGGGTCGTGGATGGCCCGGCGGTAGTCGGCGTACGCCTCCTCGCCCATGGCTGCCGCCGACCCGCCGTACCAGGCGTCCGGGTCGGCGGTGATCACCCGCTCCGCCGGCTTGTCCGACTGGCCGAGGAAGAACCAGTGCCACCAGCGGGCCGCGAACCGGGCGTCGGCGCGCGCCAGGGCCTCGCCGATCGGCACCCCGTCGAGCACGCCCAGCCGGCTGACGCGCTCCGGGTGGTCCAGCGCCGTGCGCATCGCCGCGTAGCAGCCCCGGTCGTGCCCGATCACCGCCGCGCGGTCGTGGCCGAGCGCGTCGAGCAGGCCGACCACGTCGCGGGCCATCGCCCGCTTGGCGTACGTGGTGTGCCCCGGGTCGCTCGGCGGCTTCGACGAGCCGCCGTAACCGCGCAGGTCCGGGCAGATGACGGTGTGCTCGCGGGCGAGCAGCGGCGCGACCCGGTGCCAGGTCGCGTGGGTGCGCGGATGGCCGTGCAGCAGCACCACGGGTGGCCCCGAGCCGCCGTGGCGTACCCGCAGTTGGACCTCGCCGACGTCGATCCGCTCCAGCGTGAATCCCTCGAACATGTCCGCCACCGTGCCCGCGGGCGCGCCGCCGGAAACCGCGCCGGCCGTCAGGTCAGCGTGGACCAGGCCAGCACGGCGGCGACCAGCACCGTGCCCAGCACCGCCTGGAGCAGCAGCGGCGGCCCGAGGTGCGACCACAGGGTGGCGGTACGCGGGGTGAGCAGCTGGCCCGTCGTCAGGTTCACGATCCGCTCGATCTTCGGCGGCAGGTCCGGGTCGCCCTGCGGGCGCAACGTGAGCTGCACGTGGTCGGCCGGGTGCAGGGCGCTCTGCGGCAGGTGCCCGTGCAGCTCGACCTCGCAGAGCCGCCCGGCGGCGTCGCGCAGCCGCACCGGGGTGACCAGGTATTCCGGGCCCTTCTTCAGGTCCTTGAAGCTTCGTCGGGCCGCGCCGGAGCTGGCGGAGAACAGGGAACGGGCCAGCGCCATCAGCAGGCCGGCGATCCCGGCCGCCACGAGCACCGCGACCAGCACCGGCTGGCCGATGCGCACCTCGCGCGGGTAGCCGTCCATCAGCCGGACGATCCGCCCAGTGACGATCCGGCCGGTCGGATGGACGATCCGCCGGATGTGCAGGTCGCTGTCCATCTCCACCACCCAGAGTCCGGTTGCGTTCACTCATGGTATCGGTCGTCCGGGTTGAACGACATGAATGAAATGCGGTCACGCGCTCGCGGCGGCCAGGTGACAACCGCAGCGGCACGGGTAAGCGGGGGGCCGAGCTGGAAAGGGGTCGAGCATGCAGCTGTCCTTCCTGCGCCCGCTCTACGACCGGCCGGGGCCGTGGGTCTCGGTGTACCTGGACGCGTCCGCCAACACCGAGGACGCCCACCCGGCGCTCGATCTGCGCTGGCGCGCCCTGCGTGACCAACTTCAACAGCAGCGCGCCGACGTGGACACCATCGACGCCGTCGAACGCGTCGTGCGGGGCCACGATCCGATGCCCGGCGGCTACGGGCTGGCGGTCTTCGGCGCCCGGGGCCGGGTGGTGCTGTCGGAGTACCTCTCCGCCCCGCCGCTGCGGGACCTGGCCGCGTACACCTCGTTGCCGCACGTGATGCCCATGCTGGCGCAACGCGGCGAGCAGGTTGCCTGGGTTCGGGTGCTGGCCGACCGGACCGGCGCCGACGCCATGGCGATCAGCGCCGGCGGCGTGCCGCGCCGGGCCCACGTGAGCGGCCGGGAGGACTTCCAGCTGCGCCGGGTGCAGCCCGGCGGCTGGTCGCAGTCGCACCACCAGCGGGCCGCCATGGAGGCCTGGCACCACAACGCGGGCGACGTCACCGCCGCCACGGTGGAGCTGGCCGAGAAGGTCGGCGCGGAGGTGGTGGTGGTCGCCGGCGACGTGCGCGCCACCGGCGTGATCGCCGCCCAGATGCCCGAACGTTGGCAGGACCTGATGGTGCGCACCGACGCCGGGTCCCGGGGCGGCGGCGCCGACCAGAGCCTGCTCGACGACCTCACCGTGCAGACCATCGCCGAGGTGGCCGACCAGCGGATCACCGCAGTGCTGGACCGGTTCGGCATGCAGGAGGACGTCGGCGCCGGGCTGGACGCCGTGGTGTCCGCCCTGCAACGCAACCAGGTCGAGACGATGCTCATCGTCGACGACCCGTCCGCCACCGGGGAACTCTGGATCGGGCCGGACCCGACCGAGATCGCCACCGACCCGGGGCAGCTCGCCGCCATGTCCGTACGCGACCCGGAGAAGGTCCGCGCCGACGCCGCCCTCGTGCGCGCGCTGGTCGGCACCGACGCCGAGCTGACCGTGCTGGGCCCGGACGAGGCACCGGAGCTGACCGACGGCGTCGGCGCGGTGCTGCGCTACGTCGACTCCGGCACCCCGGGGCGTGGCGATGGCTGAGCGAACGGTGGCCGACCTGGTGGTCGAGCGCCTGCGCGCCTGGCGGGTGCCGCGGGTCTTCGGCTACCCCGGGGAGGCCATCGCCCCGGTGGTCGAGGCGTTGGACGCCTCGGGCGGGGACCCGGAGTTCGTGCCGGCCCGGCACGAGGAGACCGCCTCCTACATGGCCACCGGGCACGCCAAGTTCACCGGCGGGATCGGGGTCTGCCTGGCCACCCAGGGGCCGAGCGCCGTGCAACTGCTCAACGGCCTCTACGACGCCAAGCTGGACAGCAAGCCGGTGGTGGCGATCGTCGGCGAGGACGTCTCGGGCCCGCTCGGCGGCGCCCACCAGGAGATCGGCCTGAGCCGGCTGTTCGCCGACGTGTGCAACCAGTTCGTCCGCTACGGCCGTACGCCCGACGGGGTGCCGGCCCTGCTCGACCAGGCGTTCCGCACGGCCGCCGCCACCCGCAGCCCGGTCTGCGTGGTGCTGCCGCGGCAGTTGCAGGAGGCCACCGTGCCCGACCTGCAGTCCCACGCGGCTGGGGTGCTCTCGGCGACGCCGGGCGAGCCGCTGGCCCGGGTCCTGCCGCACGACGCCGACCTGGACGCGGCCGCCCAACTGCTCGCCAACGGCCGGCGGAGCGCGATCCTGGTCGGGCAGGGCGGCCGGGGCGCGGCCGGAGAGATCGTCGCCCTCGCCGACCGGCTCGGCGCCGGGGTGGCGACCTCGCTGCTGGGCAAGCCGGTGCTCGACGAACGGCTGCCCTTCCACGCCGGCGTGCTCGGCGAGGTCGGCACCCCGGCCGCCGCCGAGCTGATGGGCGGCTGCGACACGCTGCTGCTCATTGGCACGAACGATCCGTGGACGGACTACTTCCCGATGCCGGGGCAGGCCCGCACGGTGCAGATCGACATCGACGGCCGCCGGATCGGCACCCGCTACCCGGTGGACGTGCCGCTCGTGGGCGACGCCCAGGAGACGCTGCGGGCGTTGCTGGCCCGGGTGCCCGACCGGCCGAACGCCCGGTGGCGGGAGACCGTCGAGGGCTCGGTCGACCGGTGGCGGGCCGAGCGGGCCGACCGGGCCGCCGCCCCCGCCGAGCCGGTGAACCCGCAGCTCGTGCTGCACGAACTCTCCACCCGGGTCCCGCCGCGCGGGGCGGTGGCGGTGGACGTCGGATCGGTCATGTACTGGTACGCCCGGCACCTGGAGCTGCCGCCGGGCGTCAACGCGCAGCTCTGCGGCACGCTCGGCACGGTGGGCTGTGCCCTGCCGTACGCCGTGGCGGCCAAGCTCGCCGCCCCGGACCAGCCGGTGGTCGCCCTGCTCGGCGACGGCGCGATGCAGCTCAACGGGCTGGCCGAGCTGATCACCGTGGCACACCACTGGCGGGAGTGGCGCGATCCCCGCCTGGTGGTGCTGGTGCTCAACAACCGGGACCTGTCCGGCATGGGCGGCGGTCGTACGCCGACCGACCCGACGCGCCGCCGGCCCGACGTGCCGTACGCCGGCTGGGCGCGCCTGCTCGGCCTGCACGGGGTGCGGGTCGACCGGCCGGAGCTGGTGGGGGCGGCCTGGGACGAGGCGCTGGCGGCCGACCGGCCCTGCGTACTGGAGGCGGTGGTCGACCCGGCGGTGCGGCTGGCGCCGCCCGAGCCCGCGTTCGCGGACCTGCGCGAGGTGTTCGCCGAGGGCGACGCCGCCCGGCGGGTACGCGACCGGATGCTCGCCGCCGGGGTGGCCGTGGAGGTCGACGACCTCGTTTAACGCTCCAGTCGAGGGGCACTGAGGACGGGCAGTACGACGCTGGAGGTCACCTTGTCAGAAGCCCCGGACCGCCGGTACGGCCCCGCGCCCCTGCCGCAGCCCCGCGGGCCGGTGTCGACGGCGCTGCTGGACGCGCTGCGGCGGGCGCCGCACGACCTTCCGGCGGGGCTCGGCGCCGGGCTCGCCCCCGCCGACGCCCTCACTGACGAGGACCTCCAGCTCACCCTCTTCTGCTGCTACGAGCTGCACTACCGGGGCTGGCAGGGCGTCGACGAGGACTGGGAGTGGCAGCCGTCCCTGCTCGCGCTGCGCGCGTACGCCGAACGGCACTTCGAGGCGGCGGTGCGCGCGCTGGTGGGGCTCCTGCCGGCGGCGCTGCCCGGCGGGGTGCCGGCGGCGCTGGCCGACGTGGTCGCCGCCGACGACGGGCCGTCGCTCGCCGGCCACCTGCAACGCCGGGCGTCGCTGGCCCAGTTCCGGGAGTTCGTCACGCACCGCTCGATCTACCACCTGCGCGAGGCCGACCCGCACAGCTGGGCCCTGCCGCGCCTCGGCGGGCCGGCGAAGGCCGCCCTGGTGGAGATCCAGATGGACGAGTACGGCAACGGGCGGCTGGACCGGATGCACGCCGAGCTGTTCCGGGTCACCCTGGCCGAGCTGGGACTGGACACCGGATACGCCGCCCACCTGGACACCGTACCGGCGGTCACCCTGGCCACCAACAACCTCATGTCGCTGTTCGGGCTGCACCGGCGGCTGCGCGGGGCGCTGCTGGGGCACCTCGCCGCGTACGAGATGACCTCCTCGCTGCCGAACCGCCGGTACGGCAACGGGCTGCGCCGCCTGGGCCTGGGCGAGGCGGCCACGCGCTTCTACGACGAGCACGTCGAGGCCGACGCGGTGCACGAGCAGATCGCCGCCTACGACCTGTGCGGCGGGCTGGTCCGGGTGGAGCCGGCGCTCGCCCCGGACGTCCTCTTCGGCGCCGCCGCCGCGCTGGCGGTGGACCGGCTCTTCGGCGCGCACCTGCTGGACGCCTGGACCGCCGGCCGCACCTCCCTGCGCGCCACCGCCGCGCCGATCCGCATCGACCTGCGCGACCGCCCGCGTCCCGGCGGCAGACCCGCCGCCGTCGCCTGACCCACCCGGCTTCACCCCGCCCCGCCCCGCAGTGCGGCCCGCCCCGCCCCGCCGTGCCGTCCGTGGATCATGCAGTTGTGGCGCCCCGCAAAAGCCTCGAAACACCAGCTTCCGCCCACCAGAAGTGCATGATCGACGCGTCCAATCGCCGCAGCCGGCCACCGGGGCGCGCGTGGGTGGGCGCAGGGCGGGGCAGGGGGGGGTCAGGGGGTTTCGCGGGTGGGGGCGGCGCGGAAGTTGACGGCCTTGTGGGTGCCGTCGCAGAACGGCTTGAGCGCCGACTTCCCGCAGCGGCACAGGGCCACCGTGCCCCGCCGCGCGTCGATGGTCTCCCCGTCGGGGGTGACCAGGGCGAAGTCGCCCCGGACCAGCAGCGGGCCGTCCTGGTAGGGGGTGATGGTGGCTGCCGCGGGAGTGTCGTCGTCGGTGCGCATGGGCGCTGAAGTGCCCCTTGCTCCGGCACTGAAACCCCAGCTCACCGGCGTGCCGTCGCGGTGCGTGACCGGCGTCGTCACCCGGTTCGGCGGTTCGGCGGTGGCCCGCCCGGGATCTTCTGATTGCTCCCGCCCGGTGGGGGATGCCCCGTTTGAACCCCATCGGGACGGGAAGCCGGGCCGCGTGGTGAGCGAACGAGGCAAGGTGGAGCCGGGGCACAAGGTGCGCAAGGGGCTCACGGCCGAGGGTGCCGGGCTGGCGGGCGACCGGGTGGTGGCCGCCGGCAGCGCCGCGCGGGTGCTGGTGGCCGCCACCGCGCGGGCGCTGCGCGGCACCGACTGCGCCGACCTCGGACACCCGGGACACCCGGGGCCGCTGTCTCGGTTCGTCGGCGCGCCCGAACCGGTGCGCCGGGCGGCGGTGATCCGGGCGGCCGGCCGGGTGGCGCTCACCCCCGGCCAGACCGCCGAGGTCGACGCGGGCCGGGTCGCCCGCTGGTTCGCCGAGCAGTACCCGCGCCGCCGCTACCCGGGCGCCCTGATCGGCTCCCCGCACGGCGCGGCCGCGCACCTGGCGATGGCGCTCGGCGTGCCCTGGCTGCCGGCCGGGTTCGAGATGACCGTGCACTGGGCGCAGGGCGCCGTCGACCGGCCGCAGGCCGCCCTGGACCACGGTGCCGCCCTCACCGCCCGTCTCCTCGGCGGCAACGCCGACCTGCACGTCCGTCAGGTGCACTGCCCCGCGAGCCGGGGCGCGCTGGCCGGCGCCACGGTGTCGCTGGCGGCCCGGTGGCGGTCCCTGCCGGCCGCGTACGCGCGGTTCCTGGCCGACCGGCTGGAGCCCGGCGCCCCGGTGCTGCTGCTGCGCGACGCCCGCACCTGGCCGGTCTTCGACTCCGCCCCGGGGCACAGCTTCCAGGTCGGCTGCCCGGGCAGCGGCCTCGACCCGGTCGACTTCCACCCGGACAGCCACGCCCTGCGCCAGGTGCTCCGTTCGGCTGGCGGGGACGGCGCGCACTGGGAGCCGCCGGAGGTCGCCTCGCCGCCCGAGCCGGCGGAACACGGCGTGGAGTCCGGTTTCGAGGCCGGCGTCCAGGAGTGGGCCGGCGGGCACGGGCATCCGCTGCACCGGGTCCTCGTGCCGCGGCCGGAGGCGCTCAGCGCCGCGACCGCCGACCTGTACCGGCGCTGGCTGCGCGCGGCCGGCAAGACCGGCGACCGGCTGGTGGTGGAGTGCGGCCGGCTCCTCGACCCGTGGCAGGTGGTCCGGGCCGGCATGGTGCCGTACTGGTGCGAGAACGCCACCCGGCGCAGCGTGGAGGCGGCGGAGTGGTGGCTCGCCGGGAGCGAGCCGTTCAGCTCGGTGGACGTGCTGCCCGAGCCGCCCGGCCTGCGGTCGCCAGCGCTGGCCGGGCTGCCCCAGTGGCTGGCCGTCGCCGGCTTCGGGCGCCGCCGGCGGGCGCTGGACCGCACCTCGGCGCGCGGCTACCCGGTCACCTCGGTGCCCACCCGCCGGGCGACGGAGGTGCTGCGGGCGCAGCCGTACGACCTGCCGACGCCGCCGCCGATGACCGTCCCCGAGGCTCTCGCGGCGCTGCGCGACGGCGGCTCCCACCAGGGGTTACTCGTCTGTTGAGTCGGCCCTTTCGAAACATCCTCGCGAACCCCGGGTCCCGTGATTGAGTACCTACGGAGCGGGAACACCGCTGGCTGCGACGGCCTGATCACGCCGTCCGGCGTGGCGCCGTCGCCCGCTGACATCCCAGTCATGTGACCCATTTTCCGGCCCGGGCGTGGTGCGACCACGCGCGCGCACGACCGGTTTCCTGAATCCGGGCGGGGGACCTTCCTGAGGGAGGCGCGGATGTTCGGACAGACCACCACGACCACACCACCTCCGACCGATCGGGGTCTGGAGGACCTCGACGCGGCCGCACTGGCGTACGCGGCGCGGATCGAGGGCCTACCGCCCGAACGACGCCAGGAGGCACGTGACGACCTCGTCCGGTTCGCCCTGCCGTTCGCGGGCCGGCTGGCCCGCCGCTACCGGGGGCGGGGCGAGCCGCTGGAGGACCTGGAGCAGGTCGCCCGGCTCGGCCTGGTCAACGCCGTCGACCGGTACGACCCCGAGCGGGGCTCCTTCACCGCATACGCGGCCATCACCATCGTCGGCGAGATCAAGCGGCACTTCCGCGACCGCACCTGGGGCGTGCACGTGCCGCGCCGGCTGCGCGACCTGATCCTGGAGGTCGGGCAGGCCACCTCCGCGCTGACCAGCGAGCTGTCCCGGGCCCCGACGGTCGCCGAGCTGGCGGAACGGCTGGAGACCCCGCAGGAGGAGATCCTCGCCGCGCTGGAGTCGGCCGCCGGCTACAGTCCGGCCTCGCTGAACGCCCCCGTCGGCGGGGAGAGCTCGGCGGAGTTCGGCGACCTGGTCGGCGAGTCCGACAACGCGCTGGAGTCCGTCGACGACCGGGTGACGGTCAGCGGGCTGCTGCACCGGCTGCCCTGGCGGGAGCGGCGCATCCTGGCCATGCGCTTCTACGGCAACCAGACCCAGGCGGAGATCGCCGCCCGCTTCGGCATCTCCCAGATGCACGTCTCCCGGCTGCTGTCGCGGGCGCTGACCTGGCTGCGTCAGGCGATGCTGGCCGACGCCCCGCCGCCGTGGCAGAACGGGACCGCCGAGTCGTCCGAGCCGGCGAAGACCAGGATCTCGGTGCGGCACAACGGCGACCGGGTGGTCGTGGAGGTCGGCGGGGAGGTCGACCGGGACGGCGCGGACCAGCTCCGCCGGGCGATGCTGGAGGCGGTGACCGGGCAACCCGCCGAGGTGGTGGTCGACCTGGTGGGCGCCGGTGGCTTCGACGCCGGCGGCATCGCCGCGCTGATGGCGGGCCGCGAGGCCGCCGCCCGCACCGGGGTACCGCTACGGCTGACCCGCGTCCAGCCGGCCGTGCGCCGCTCACTCACCGCGGCGGGCCTGGCGGCGGCCCGCGAGGGCTGAGACCACGTCGCGAAGAGGGCCGGCACCCCCGGGGTGCCGGCCCTCTCGCGTACGCCCGCTCAGCGCTCGGGCGTGTCGCCGGGCCCGCGCGGATGCCGCCAGCGCTCCCTGGCCTGCGGCTCCCGGTCGCCGCCGGGGCGGGTCTCCTCCGGCTCGTCGGTCTGCTCGAAGCTGGGCCGACGGATGTCGTCCGGCTCGGGGACGTCCACGGGCCGGGCCCCGGACTGCGCCGCGGGCTGGAACGCGGCGGCCTCCCGCGCGCCGTGCGCCCCCTCGGCGGCCGGCGCCTCGGGCACGTGCCTCTCGCGGTGCAGCTCGTCGCCGAAGTCCTGCGGCGGCTTCGTGGTGCGCTGGGGCAGGTCCCGGCCGAGGTCGGCGACGAGCGGACCGTACTTGGCGTCGAAGGCGGGTCGCTCCGAGCGGATCCGGGGCATCCGGTCGAAGTTGCGCAGCGGCGGCGGGCAGGTGGTGGCCCACTCCAGCGAGTTGCCGAAGCCCCACGGGTCGTCGACGTTCACCATCGCCCCGTAGCGCCAGGACTTCCAGGCGTTCCAGATGAAGAAGAGCGTGGACGCGCCGAGCACGAAGGCGGAGATGCTGGAGATGGTGTTCAGGGCGGTGAACCCGTCGGACGGCAGGTAGTCGGCGTACCGGCGGGGCATGCCCTCGTTGCCCAGCCAGTGCTGGACGAGGAAGGTGCCGTGGAAGCCGAGGAACATGGTCCAGAAGTGGGCCTTGCCGAGCCGGTCGTCGAGCAGCCGTCCGGTCATCTTCGGCCACCAGAAGTAGAAGCCGCCGAAGAGCGCGAAGACCACCGTGCCGAACAGCACGTAGTGGAAGTGCCCGACGACGAAGTACGTGTCGTGGGTGTGCCAGTCCGCCGGCGGGCTGGCCAGCAGCACCCCGGTGAGGCCGCCGAAGAGGAAGGTGACCAGGAAGCCGATCGCGAAGAGCATCGGCGTCTCGAAGGTGATCTGCCCCTTCCACATGGTGCCGATCCAGTTGAAGAACTTCACGCCGGTGGGCACCGCGATCAGGTAGCTCAGGATGCTGAAGAACGGCAGCAGCACCTGGCCGGTGGCGAACATGTGGTGGGCCCACACGGTCATCGACAGCACGGTGATCGCGATGGTGGCCAGCACGAGGCCGGTGTATCCGAAGATCGGCTTGCGGGAGAAGACGGGGATGATCTCGGTGATGATGCCGAAGAACGGAATCGCGATGATGTAGACCTCGGGATGGCCGAAGAACCAGAACAGGTGCTGGTAGAGCATCGGGCCGGCGGTCCCCGGGTCGTACACGTGGGCGTTGAGCAGCCGGTCGGCCGCGAGCGCCAGCAGCGCGGCGGCGAGCAGCGGGAACACCAGGATCACCAGCACGCTGGTGAAGAGCATGTTCCAGGTGAAGATCGGCATCCGGAACATGGTCATGCCCGGCGCGCGCAGGGTGAGGATCGTGGTGATCAGGTTGACGGCGCCGAGGATGGTGCCCAGCCCCGAGATCACCAGGCCGATCACCCACATGTTGGCGCCGACGCCGGGGGAGTGCTCCTGGCTGCTCAGCGGCGAGTACGCGGTCCAGCCGAAGTCGGCGGAGCCGCCCGGGGTGAGGAATCCCCCGAGCACCATCAGGCCGCCGAACAGGTAGAGCCAGTACGCGAGGGCGTTGAGCCGGGGGAACGACACGTCGGGGGCGCCGATCTGGATCGGCACGATGTAGTTGGCGAACCCGAACGCCGCGGGGGTGGCGAACAGCAGCAGCATGACCGCGCCGTGCGAGGTGAAGAGCTGGTTGTACTGCTCGGCCGAGAGGAACTGCAGGTTGGGCCGGGCCAACTCGGCGCGCATCAGCATCGCCTGGATCCCGGCGACCAGGAAGAAGCCGAACGAGGTCAGCAGGTAGAGCAGGCCGATCTGCTTGTGGTCGGTGGTGGCCAGGAACCGGGTCAGTTTGCCGCCGGGAAGCGCCTTGCGCAGCGGCCCGGGGTAGCCGCCGAAGCGTGCCGGCGCCAGGATCGCCGGTCCTCGGTCGCGTGGTTCCGTGGTTACCCGCTTGGGCATGTGACTCTCACCCCGCCAGACGACAGATAGGACGGCGCGGCTACCCGCCCCGCATCCCATGAAACCAGGCGACAGCGGTTATTCAGGCGAGAGTGGTAAATTCGGTCAATTCGCGGGCAGTATGGCCCAGACGACCTTCCCGTCGCCGGCGGGGGCGCTGCCCCACCGCTGGGCCGTCTCGCGGACGAGCAGCAGCCCCCGGCCGCCCTCGGCGCGCAGGTCGGCGGCGCCGGCCCGGACCGCGGTCCGGCTGCCGTCGGCGACGACCAGGTGCAGGTACGGCCGGCACAGGGTCAGCGTCACCTGCATCGGTGTGCCGGCGTGCCGGACGACGTTGCCGACCAGCTCGCTGAGCACCAGCGACGCCGGCCCGACGGTTTCCGGCAGGTTCCAGCGGGCGCACGCGTCGGTGACCAGCTCCCGCGCCCGCCGGCAGGCCTCCGCCACCGGTTCGAGCCGGGCCCGCAGCCGGGGCGCCGCCGCCGCGTTCGCCACCCGGGTCGCCTCGTCGCAGTCGCGGCGCACGGGCACCACCCGGCAGGCGGTCGACTGGGCCAGCCAGGTCGCCGCCTCGCCCGGCGGGGCGCACAGCACGACGGGCACCGCCGGCCAGCCGGCCGCGCGACGGGCGATGGCGGCGAAGACCGAGAGGGCGAGCCGGTCACGGACGGTGACGTCGGTGAGGTCGACCACGAGCGCGTCGGGCTGGCTGGCGAGGCAGCCGTCGAGCGCGTCGTGCACCGTGCGCATCGTGCCGAGATCGAGGCCGCCACGCAGGCGTACGACGGTCACCGGCGACTCGTCGTGCACCTCGCAGGTGATCCGGCTCGGCATCGGGCGCCCTCGTTTCGCATCGTCGGGGATCTGCGAACTACCCGGCCGCGCGGAGGGTCAAACGGACCGGCCGGGGCGTCGCCGCCCCGGCCGGTCACGATGCGTCACCGGCGGGTCCGGTCCCGCGTGGTCAGGATGCCGAGCGCGATCATGCCCAGGCCCAGGAACAGGTGCAGCCAGTTGTCGGCGTTGTTGACCGGGATGAAGTTGGCCGCGCTGTCATGGTCGATCACCAGGCCGTAGAGCCAGAGCACCAGGTAGATCGCGCCGCCGCCGACCAGGTACGTCCGCGCGCCCGTGACGGTGCGGGCCAGCAGCAGCCCGGCCACCCCGAAGAGCAGGTGGACGATGTTGTGCAGCACCGAGACCTGGAACAGGCCGAGCAGCTTGGATTCGGAGTCGTGCCCGGCGAAGCGCAGGTCGCCGAAGTTGCTGGTGATGCCCGGCACGAAGCCGAGCACGCCGACCAGGAGGAAGACCACCGCCACGGCGGTGGCGGCCCGCCGGACGGGAGCCCTGCCGTCGGCCGGGTTGTGCCGGGCGCGGGAGTGCGCCATGGGACCGGTCACCGCCGTCTCCTCACTGTGCGAGAACGCTGAGTGGATCGCGCCTTCCCGCTGCCCCCACCGTCAAACCCCACCGCCGGGGGACCGCCCCATCCAGGCGCCGGCACACAGCCGGGGCCGGCCCACCGTGACGGCGGGCCGGCCCCGGGGTGCGGATCGCCGGTCAGGCCGGTTGCAGGCGCGGTGCGGCGGCGAGCTGGCGGACCCGCTCGTAGAGGCCCACGTACTTCTCGGCCATCACCGCGGGGGTGAAGCGGACGGCGGCCTCGCGCCGGCACTCGTCCGGATCCAGCAGGCCGGCGGCCAGCAGCAGATCGCCCAGCTCATCCTCGTCGGCGGTGAGCAGGCCGGTGCGGCCGTGCTCGATCAGCTCGGGCAGGCAGCCCCGGGCGGTGGCCACCACCGGCGTGCCCAGGGCCAGCGACTCGACCACCGCCGTGCCGCCCGGCTCCTCCCAGCGCAGCGGGAACAGCGAGGCCCGGGCGCCGGCCAGCAGGTCGTCGCGTTCCTGCCCGGCCACGGTGCCCACCCAGCGGACCAGGTCACCGTCGACGTGCGGCGCCACCTCGTCGTAGAAGAACCGGACGTCCGGGTTCTGCCGGGCCTCGTCCCCGGCGGCGGCCAGGTCCTCCGGCCGGTGGTACGGGCCGACGGGCCCGGCGAGCACCAGCGGCACCCCCACCCGCCGGGCGAGGCGCGCGCCCACGTCCTGGCCCTTGCCCGGGTTGATCCGGCCGAGGATGATCAGATAGTCGCCCTTCTCCACCCGGGGCCGACGGTCCGCGTCGACGGCGAGCGGGGTGGACAGGTGCACGTGGCCCACCGAGTGCTCCCGCAACGCTTGGGGCGCGCGGGCCAGCTGCGAGGCGGAGACCCCGTTGACCCGGACCCGGTCGCCGCCGTCGACGTTGCCGTAGAGCGCCGGGTGCTTGGCCAGGTCCCAGTGCAGCGTGTGCAGGGCCGGCGGGGCGTCCGGGCCCATCGCGGCGAGCGTCGCCAGGCCGACCGCCTCCACATGGTCGTGCACCAGGTCGATGTCGTCGCGCGAGTGCAACGCGCGCACCACGCCGTTCAGGTGCGCCTGGGAGATGCCGCAGACCTGGTTGTACGGCCGTTGCAGGGCGTGGAACTGCCCGTCGGGAAAGACGGAGAACTTCTCGTCGACCGGCAGGGTGCTGCTGTCGACCGACGCGAGCACCACCCGTACGCCGAGCCGGCGCAACTCCGGCACCAGCGTCGCGATCACGTTCTCGATGCCGCCGTAGCCGGGCGGCGGCACGGACAGCCACGGACCGGCGTTCATCAGGACGGTGAGGCTCATGCGGGATTCCTTCCCTCGGCGGGGGCCTGGGCCGTCCGCGTCCGGTCGTTCGCGGTCACGGGGGGTCGCGTGGTCACGCCGCGGCGACCCGTCGGCGGGGGATCCGGTGCCGCAGCTCGGCCAGGGGCGGCCGTTCCTCGACGGAGACGTCGCTGACGACGATCTCCCGGTCCAGGTTCGGCAGGGCGTCGGAGCCGCCGCGCCGGAACTGGGTCAGCAGCGCGGCGGGCATCGCCCCCGGTGCCGCCCAGCCGCGCCGCTGCAGCCGCGACCAGGCGGTGAGCATGATCTGGGCCGACATCCGGCCCAGCGCGGCCGTGTCCTGGTGGCGGTGCTTGCGCTCGCCCAGGTCCACCTGGGCCAGCGCGTCCAACCCGACCAGCTCGAGCAGGTCGATGAGCATCGCCGTCTCGACCCCGTAGCCGGAGACGAACGGCACCCGCTCCAGCACCTCCCGGCGGCCGGCGTACTCACCGGCGAGGGGCTGCACGAAGCCCGCCAACTCGGGCCAGAACAGGTTCAGCATCGGCCGGGCCATCAGCTCCGTCACCCGCCCGCCGCCGTCGGCCTCCACACTCGACGCCCCGACCAGCGGGCGGTGGTAGAAGCCCTTCACGAAGTCCACCGAGGGATCGGTCAGCAGGGGACCGATCAGCCCGGTCACGAAGTGCGGACGGAACTCGCGCAGGTCGGCGTCGATGAACGCCACCACGTCGCCCTCGGCCGCGGCCAACCCCGCCCAGAGCGCGTCGCCCTTGCCGGTCAGCCGGGGCAGGCCCCGGGTCATCGCGTCCTGGCTCACCACCTCCGCGCCGGCGGCGCGGGCCACGCTGGCGGTGCGGTCGGTGGACCGGGAGTCCACCACGATCAGCTCGTCGACCAGGGCCACCCGCTCCATCAGGTGCTCGCGGATCGTCGACACGATCGCGCCGACCGTGGCCTCCTCGTTTCGGGCCGGCAGGACCACGCTGACCCTGCTGTCCCCCTTGGCGCGGATCAGCCGCCGCGCCGGCCAGTCACCCGCCGACGTGGTGCGGTAGGTGGCCCACGCCTCCACCACCGGTGACACCATCGTTTCCGTATTCCGCACAGGCACCCCCAGATCGTGGCGGAAAAACCTTCCCTGTTTTTCCCACTACCGCACTCGCGCTAACGCAGCATGCCTAACAGCTTGATCACGTCAGTGACGTGACCGGGTTCCGCCCTGGTGAACGTTTGGTTGCGCGCACGCGGGGGGAGTGCAGTCGCCGAACGCGAAACTGTGGCGAAGGGGCTCTTACATGCGCACGTGCCGGGTGGGACTGGTTGGGGCCGGCGGGGTGGCGCAACGCCACGCCCGGGTGTTGGGCGGCTTCGCGGACGTGGAACTGCTCGGGGTGACCGACGTGGTGCCGGAGGCGGCGGCGGAACTGGCGGACGCGCACGGCGCCCGGACCTTCGGCGACGTCGGGGAACTGCTGGCCGCCGGGCCGGACGCGGTCTACGTCTGCGTGCCGCCGTTCGCCCACGGGCCGGCCGAGGAGGCGGTCGTCGCGGCCGGTGTGCCCATGTTCGTCGAGAAGCCGGTCGCCGTCGACCTGGTGACCGCCGAGCGCATCGCCGACCTGGTGACCGGGCGGGGGCTGCTCACCGGCGTCGGGCACCACTGGCGGTACCTGCCGGTGGTCCAGCAGGCCCGGGAACTGCTCGGCGACCGTCCGGTGCGGATGGTCAGCGGCGCGTGGTGGGACAAGGTGCCCCCGGTGGCGTGGTGGTCGCGGCGGGACCGCTCCGGCGGCCCCGTGGTCGAGCAGGCCGCCCACGTGCTGGACCTCATCCGGTGCCTGGTCGGCGAGGCCACCGAGGTCACCGCGTACGGCAACGGCACCCCGCCGCCCGTCGACGGCGCCGACATCGACTCGGTGACCACCGCGACGCTGCGCTTCGCCGGAGGCGCGGTCGGCACGCTCACCGCCGCCTGCGTGCTCGGCTGGAAGCACCGCGCCGGACTGGAGATCCTCGCCGACGGGCTGGCCCTCTCGCTCAGCGAGGACGGCCTGGTCGTACGCGACGCCGACGGGGAACGCCGCTTCGACGCCGATCCCGAGGCCGCCCGGGTGGCCGTGGACCGGGCCTTCGTCGACGCGGTCCGGGGCGTCGGCGACGACGTCCGCGTCCCGTACGCCGAGGCCCTCGGCACCCAGCGGCTCGCCCTCGCGGTCGCCGACTCCGCCCGCACCGGCCGGCCCGTACGGCTGGACACGCCCGTCGCCGCGCCGCTCGCCGCGGGGGTGACCGTCGATGCGTGACCACGTCGTGGTGGTCAGCGGCCCGGGCCGGGTGGAGCTGGTCGAGCAGGACGCCGCCGAGCTGACCGACGGCACGTTCCGGGTCGAGACGCTGTTCAGCGGCGTCTCCGCAGGCACCGAACTCAGCTACGTCAAGGGCACCAACCCCTACCTCAACGTCACCTGGAACGCCGACCTCGGGCTCTTCCAACCGGGCGCGGCCAGCACCCCGTACCCGGTGACCCGGCTGGGCTACATGCAGGTGGGCCGGGTGGTGGAGAGCCGTACGCCGGCCGTCGCCGTGGGCACCGTCGGCGCGATGACGTACGGCCACCGCACCGGCTGGGTCGCCGACCCGGTCGCCGAGCGGTTCGTGCCGCTGCCCGAGGACCTCGATCCGCTGCTCGGCGTCTACGTCGCGCACATGGGGCCGATCTGCGCCAACGGGGTGCTGCACGCCGCCGCCGACCTGCACGGCGCCGACGTGCGGTCGCTGGGCGACGGGGTGCGGGGCCGCCGGGTCGCGGTCGTCGGCAGCGGGGTGGTGGCCCTGCTCACCGCCCTGTTCGCCAGGCGGCACGGCGCCGCCTCGGTGGTGGTGCTCGACCCGACCCCGCAGCGGCGGGCCGTCGCCGAGGCGCTGGGCCTGGAGACCCTCGACCCGGAGGCCGACGACCCGGCGGTGGTGCTCAAGACCCGCTGGGCGCACGGCCCCGGCGACCGGGGCGCCGACGTGGTGTTCCAGTGCCGGGGGCAGGCGTGGGCGTTGCAGCTCGCGCTGCGCCTGCTGCGCCCCCAGGGCACGGTCGTCGACCTGGCCTTCTACCAGGCCGGCGCGGACGCGGTCCGGTTCGGCGAGGAGTTCCACCACAACGGACTGTCGCTGCGGTGCGCGCAGATCGGCCGGGTGCCGCGCGGGCTCGCCCCCACCTGGGACCGGGAGCGCCTCTCCGCCGAGACGATCGACCTGCTGCGCGCGTACGGGGACGTGATCCGCAAGCACCTCGTCTCGGCGGTGGTGCCGTTCGAGCAGGCCCCGGCCCTGCTGACCGATCTCGCCGAGCGGCGCCGCCAGGAGCTCCAGGTGGTGCTGACCGCCTGAGGCCCCGCGTCGCCCCCCGGGCGGATGGCGCGGCCCGATACCGTGCCAGCCATGACCGCCGCCGCTCCCGTGACGACCCCCGACGACCCCGTGCCGACCGCCGCCGGCGGTTCGGGCGCCCCCGTGGACGACCGGCGGATCGGCCTGGCCGCCCTGCTGCCGTACCTGCGCGCCCACCGCGGCACCCTCGCCGTGGTGGGCGCGCTGTCGCTGGCCGGCGCGGCGGCGTCACTGGCACAACCGCTGCTCACCCGCTCGGTGCTGGACGGGCTCTCCGGCAGCCGATCGGTGGCCGGCCTGGTCGCGGCGCTGGTCGCCCTGGTGCTGGTGGCCGCGGCGATCGGCGGGGTGCGGGACTACCTGCTGCAACGCACCGCGGAGGGGGTCGTGCTGGGCACCCGGCGGCGGCTGGCCGGCCACCTGCTGCGGCTGCCGATCGCCGAGTACGACCGCCGCCGCACCGGCGACCTGCTCTCCCGCGTCGGCTCGGACACCACCCTGCTGCGCGCGGTGGTCACCTCCGGCCTGTTCGAGGTCGTCACCGGCGCCGTGATGGTGCTCGGCGCGGGGGGCGCGATGGTCCTGCTCGACCCGGTGCTGTTCGGGGTGACCCTGCTCGGGGTGGCCGCCGGCATCGGCATCGCCGTCGCCTTCGCCCACCGGGTGCGGGGCCTGGCCCGCGCCGCCCAGGAACGCGTCGGCGAGATGACCTCGGCGGTGGAACGCGCCATCTCCGCCGCCCGGACGATCCGGGCGGCGCGGGCGGAGCGGCGCGAGGCCGACGCGATCGGCGTCAGCGCCGCGCGGGCGTACGCGGCGGGCCTGCGGGTGGCCCGGGTGCAGGCGTTCGTCGGCCCGGCTAGCAGCGTCACCATCCAGGGGGCGTTCCTGCTGGTCCTCGGGGTGGGCGGGGCGCGGGTGGCGGCGGGCGCGATCACCGTCGGCGACCTGGTCGCCTTCATCATGTTCCTGTTCTTCCTGGTCCTTCCGCTCGGGCAGGCGGTGCACGCCTACACCCAGTTGCAGACCGGGCTGGGTGCGCTCCAGCGCATCGAGGAGATGCTCGCCGTGCCGGTCGAGGGGGCCGCGGACCGGCCCGCGTCCGTCCCGGCCCGGGCGCTGCCCGGCGGGGCCCCGGCGTCCGTCGAGTTCGACCGGGTGGGCTTCGGCTACCCCGGCGGCCCGCCGGTGCTGCACGAGGTGAGCTTCACCGTGCCGGCCGGCACCCGCACCGCCCTGGTCGGCCCGTCGGGCGCCGGGAAGTCGACGCTGCTGGCGCTGGTCGAGCGCTTCTACGAGGTCACCGAGGGCGCGCTGCGCATCGACGGGGTCGACGTGCGGGACCTGCCCCGCGACGCGCTGCGCGCCCGGATCGGCTACGTCGAGCAGTCCGCGCCCGTGCTGGCCGGCACGCTGCGGGAGAACCTCCTGATCAGCGCGCCGGAGGCCACCGAGGCCCGGCTGCGCGCGGTGCTCGACGAGGTCAACCTCGGCCACCTCGCCGAGCGCGCTCCCGAGGGGTTGGACGTGCAGGTGGGCGAGGGCGGGGTGCTGCTCTCCGGCGGCGAGCGGCAGCGGCTGGCGATCGCCCGCGCCCTGCTGGCCGGACCGCCGGTGCTGCTGCTCGACGAGCCGACCAGCAACCTCGACGCCCGCAACGAGGCCGCGCTGCGCCGGGCCATCGACGCGGTCGCCGCCCGGCGCACCCTGCTGATCGTGGCGCACCGCCTCTCCACCGTCGTCGACGCCGACCAGATCGTGGTGCTCGACGGCGGCCGGGTGGCGGCCACCGGCACCCACGACGAGCTGACCGGGACCAGCCCGCTCTACCGTGAGCTGGCCACGCACCAGCTCCTGGTGAGCTGAGCGGTCCACGACCGCGACCCGCCCGGCGACGACACCCGCGCGGCGGCGCGCCGGGCGGGCCGCCAACGCGGGCTCCGGTCGCGTACCGTTGCCGCTCATGGGTGTGTCGCAACGCTTGAAGACCAGGTTCCGCCGGTTCCTCCAGCGCCCGGGGACGACGGTCGACCTGGGGCCGCTGGAGAAGCTGCTGCCGGCCGTCGAGGCGCGCGAGGACGAGCTGTCGGCGCTCGACGACGCCGAGCTGACCGAGGCCGCCGGCAAGGCCACGGGCTACGAGGAGATCTGCGCGATCGGCCGCGAGGCCGCCCGCCGCGGCCTCGACCAGCGGCCGTACGACGTGCAGCTGCTGGGCGCGATGGCGCTGCTCTCGGGCAAGGTCGCCGAGATGGCCACCGGTGAGGGCAAGACGCTCACCGCGACCATCGCCGCCTACGGGCACGTCCGGCTGGGCAACGGCCCGGTGCACGTGCTCACCGTCAACGACTACCTGGCCCGGCGCGACGCCCTCTGGATGGAGCCGGTCTACAAGCTGCTCGGCCTGAGCGTCGGCTGGGTCAACGAGGCGTCCACCCCGCAGGAGCGGCGCGACGCGTACGCCTGCGACGTCACCTACGTCTCGGTCAGCGAGGCCGGCTTCGACTACCTGCGCGACCAGCTCGTCACGGACGTGGAGGACCGGGTGCAGCCGCCGCTGCGCACGGCGATCGTCGACGAGGCCGACTCGATCCTCATCGACGAGGCCCGGGTGCCGATGGTCCTCGCCGGCTCGGTCGCCGGCGAGCAGGACCCGGTGCACGCCGCCGCCGCGCAGGTGCGGGGCCTGCGCAAGGGCAAGCACTACACGGTGGCCGAGGACGGCCGCAGTGTCGCCTTCACCGCCGCCGGCCTGGCCGCCGTCGAGGCCAAGCTCGGCATCGACCTGTACGACGAGGAGCACGTCGCGCAGCTGTCCGCCGTGAACGTGGCGCTGCACGCGCACGCCCTGCTGCACCGCGACGTCGACTACATCGTCCGCGACGGCTCCGTCGAGCTGATCGACGAGATGCGAGGCCGGGTCGCCCAGCGCCGCCGGTGGCCGGACGGGCTCCAGGCGGCCGTGGAGGCCAAGGAGGGCCTCGACGCCACCGCCGAGGGCGAGGTGCTCGGCACGATCGCCGTGCAGGCGTACATCGCGCTCTACCCCAAGGTGTGCGGCATGACGGCGACCGCGGTGCTGGTCGGCGACCAGCTCCGCGAGTTCTTCGGCCTCGAGGTGGCGGTGATCCCGCCGAACACCCCGTGCGTGCGCGAGGACGAGACGGACCGCATCTACGCCACCCGGGCCGAGAAGGAGGAGGCGCTGGTCGACGAGATCAAGCGCCACCACGAGCGCGGGCGGCCGGTGCTGGTCGGCACCCTGGACGTGAAGGAGTCCGAGGGGCTGGCGGCCGGCCTGAACGCCATCGGGGTGCCCTGCGTGGTGCTCAACGCGAAGAACGACGACGAGGAGGCGACGATCATCGCCGAGGCCGGCGCGTACGGCGCGGTGACCGTCTCCACCCAGATGGCCGGCCGGGGCGTCGACATCCGCCTCGGCGGCAGTGACCAGACCGACCGGGACCGGGTCGCCGAGCTGGGCGGCCTCTACGTCATCGGCAGCGGCCGGCACGACAGCCGGCGCGTCGACGACCAGCTGCGCGGCCGGGCCGGGCGGCAGGGCGACCCGGGCGGATCGGTCTTCTTCGTCAGCCTGGAGGACGACCTGGTCGCCCGGCACGCCGGCGACGCCGTTCCCGCCTCGCCCCGGATGAACGCCGACGGCCTGGTCACCGACGACCAGGTCGAGTACGCCGTCGAGCACGCCCAGCGGGTCGCCGAGGGCGTCAACCACGAGATCCACCGCAACACCTGGCGCTACAGCGTCGTCATCGAGCAGCAGCGCAAGGCCCTCGCGGAGCGCCGGGAACGGCTACTGACCAGCGACGTCGCGGCGCTGATGCTGCTGGACCGGGTGCCGGAGAAGGCCGGCGAGATGGACGAGGACCTGCTCGCCCGGGTCGCCCGCTCAATCGCCCTCTACCACCTCGACCGGCTCTGGACGGACCACCTCGCGGAGCTCTCCGAGGTGCGCGAGGGTGTGCACCTGCGCGCCCTGGGTCGGCTCGACCCGCTGGACGAGTTCCACCGGGCGGCCGTGCCGGCGTTCAACAACCTGATCCCGGAGATCGAGCGGCGGACGATCGAGACCTTCGAGGAGACCGAGTTCACCGACGACTGGGAGCCGGACGAGGCGAAGCTGGTGCGGCCGAGCGCGACCTGGACGTACCTCGTGCACGACAACCCGTTCGGCTCGGAGCTGGACCGGTTGATCGCCTCGGTGGGGCGGCGGCTCAGCTCCGCGTCGCGCTGACGCTCCGGGCCCCTTCCGGCGCCTTCGGGCACCGGAAGGGGCCCCTTTTGCGCCGTTTCGATCCCGGTTTGCGAGGGTAGTAGGCCGGGTCCGAGGAGTCGGGAGAGACCAGACGATGGAACACGTGACGGCGCCGGTCGGCCGTGCGGAAGCACGCCCCGGGACGGTGGGGGCTGTGGAGCGGTGAACCTGGAGATGTGGGACCCGGCGGTGGAGCGGCTCGGTGTCCTGGAGACCGCCGCCCTGCTGCGCGAGCTGACGGCCGCGCTGATCGCGGTCGAGGACTTCGACGAGGCGCTGGACGCGCTGGTGCGTACCGCCCGCGAGGCGGTGGCCGGCGTGAGCTGGTGCGGCTTCACCGCGCTGCGCGCCGGCGAACCGGCCGGGGTGGCGGCCTCCGACGCGCGCCTGGCGGGGCTGGACGACCTGCGGCACGGCCCCGACTCGCCCGCGATGGACGCGATCCGGCGGCGGGAGATGATCCTCTCCGACCGGCTGGACCGCGAGGTGCGCTGGCCGTCCTGGACGCCGCGGGCCCGGGAGTTGGGCGTGCACGGGGTGATCTCCGCGCCGGTCGACGTCGACGAACAGGTGATCGGGGCGATCAACCTGTACGCCGGCCCCGACGACCTGCTCACCCCGGGGCACCAGCTCACCGCGATGCTGCTCGCCGAGCACGCCGGGCTGCTCCTCGCGGCGGTCCGCGACCGGGCGCGCAAGGCGGCCGAGGCCGGGGAACTGGAGCCCTCGGTGCTCGGCGACGGGGTGATCGGCCAGGCGATCGGCGTGATCATGACCCAGCGCGGCTGCGCGGCCGGCGAGGCGCTCGACGTGCTGCGCAGCGCGGCGTCGTCGCTGGACATCCCACTGCGGGAGGTGGCCGACCGGCTGGTCGCCACCGTGTCGCGCCCCCGGGACAACTGAACCCGCCAGCCGGCCGGTGCTGCGGTGACGCCGCGGGCCCTTCGTGGCCGGCGTGACCATCGGGACCTGCGTGACGCTGGTGGCCGGCGGGCCGCGTGTCGTTTCGGCGTACGGGCGCCCGGGTAGCACCCTGGACTGGTGACGTGTGCCTACCTGGGGAGGAACCATGCAGAGCCGGCTGCGGGTGCAGGGGCACCCGATCCAACCGATGCTGGTGACGTTCCCGTTCGGGCTCTTCGTGAGCGCGACCGTGTTCGACCTGACCGACGTGCTCGGCGGGCCGGCCTTCCTCGGTGAGGTGGGCTACTGGACGTCCGTGGCCGCCCTGGTCGCCGCCGCGCTGACCGCCGTGGCCGGCATGATCGACCTGTGGGACGTGCCGGTCGACCGGACCCGGCGCACGGCGGTCACCTTCAACCTGGTGAACGTGGCGATGGCCGCGCTGTTCCTGATCTCCTGCCTCGTCCGCGCGGACGCGCCGCAGCGGGGCGCCTCCGTCGTGCTGCTGCTCACCGAGCTGGTGGCCCTGGGCATCGGCGCCGTCGGCGTCGCGTTGGGCGCCCGGCTGGTACGCCGCTTCGACGCCGGTCGCCGGGCCGAGCCCACCACCTTCGACGCGCTCTCCAGCGCCTCCGACGCCACCGTCGACCTGGCCCACCACCGCCCCTGACCCCCCACCCCTGCCCGCCCCGCCCCGCTCCGTCCGCCCCGCCCCGCCCGCCCCGGCGGCGCCGATCATGCAGCTGTGGTGGCCGGTTGAGGACTGTTCGCCCCTTTCGCGGGGCGCTACAACTGCATGATCGACGAGGCTGGGGGTGGGCGGGGCGGTGCTGGGGGCAGCTAGCGGGGGAGAGGGGCTAGCGGGGGTGGGGGTGGGATTCGGCGTGGTGGGCGGCGAGGACGTCCGCGCCGAAGTCGCTGGCCGGGCGGCGCAGGACGGTGTGCGCGTGGTTGCCGTCGTCGGTGGTGTTGTCGTACTCGATGAGCAGGTCGTCGCCCTGCACGCGGTAGTAGTGGCGCCGGCCGGGCGCCGTCGGGCCGGCCCAGGCGAAGTGCAGCTGCCCGGAGTCCAGCCGGCGCGCCTCCCGGACCGCCAGCTCGGGTGGGAGCCGGTCCAGGTAGAGCGCCACGAGCTGGTCCAGCAGGGCCCGCCCGGTGGGCCCGAGCCGGTCGGCGGGCACCCCGAGCGGCTCCAGCGGCCCGTCCACCCGGGCGCGGGTGGCGCTGATGATGTCCCCGGGCGCCTCGTCGGCGACGATCGCCGCCGTCCGGCCCGCCGGGCCCATCGCGTCGAGCAGGGCGCGGGCCAGGTCCTCCTCCACGCCCAGCGGCCGGGAGACCGGGCGGCCGGCGTACCGGACGGTGGCCGGGTTGGCGCCGAGGAAGATCGGCGCGGGGGAGACCTGGTCGGCCACCACGGTCATGCTCACCGAGAGGTGGTGCCCCTCCAGGCGCCACGCCCAGGCGTCGTCGCGGGCCGGGTCGCCGAAGACTGCCACCCAGTAGTCGCCGCTGTGCCGGCCCCGGCGCCATCCCTCCGCCCGGTCCAGCACCTCCTCCAGCGCGACGATGGCCATCGCCTGGGCGTACGCCGGTGGGCTCAGCGCGGTGGCCAGCAGCCGGTGCGCGGCCTTGCGCCCGGCGCGGTCGAGGTCGGCCAGGCAGACCCCGGGCCGGGGTCGCGGCCGGTACTCGAGCCAGCGGCGGGCCGCCTCGTCGTCGAACCGGTGGGCGGCCTGGGCGCGGGCGGGTTCGTCAAGCGCGGCCAGCAGCGCCGTGGCGGCGGTGCGCATCTGTTCGGGCAGCGGATCCTCCACCGACCCTGTATACCGGGCGCGGACCGGATGCGCCGGGCGTCGGCGTCAGCCGGTCGGCGCGGCCAGCAGCGAGAGCATCTCGGGCAGGTCGAAGAAGCGGGCGGTCTCCACCGCCGACGGGTTGCCGTGGTGCGGGTCGGCCCCGGCGGCGAGCAGCGCCCGGACGGCCTCGGCGCTGCTGCGGAAGGTGGCGGCGGCCAGCGCCGTCTGGCCCCGGTCGTTGGTCCGGGAGTGGTCGGCACCGCGGGCGAGCAGCGCGGCGACGGTCTCGGCGTGGGCGTGGTACGCCGCGAGGATCAGCAGGGTGTCGCCCTTGTCATTGGTCAGGTCGATTGGCAGCCCCGCGTCGACGTAGTCGGCGAGTTCGGCGGTGGCCCCGTCGCGGGCCAGGTCGAACATCCGGTGCGCGAACGCCAGCGTCTCCGCGTCGAGTTCCTCACTCACCGGTCCAGGTTAGTCGGACGCTCCCCTGGTGCGTTGCTCGGCCGGCCTGCCGGGTGGATCCGCCGGTCCGCCGCTGCCGCGTCCCAGCCTCTGGGAATGCCTACTAAACCAATAGGGTTTGCAGCCTATGCTTGGTCGACGCGCCGCCGAACCGCGAGGACCGCCATGCCCGACCGACGCCCACCCGACCTGCTCGCCACCGCCCGGCGGTGGGCCGCCGACCCCGCCCGCTGGCCGGTGCCGCTGCGCTTCGACCCGGTCTCCCGCTGGTACGCCCGGCTCGCGCACGAGACCGACCACGAGGTGTGGGCGCTGAGCTGGCTGCCCGGCCAGGGCACCGATCTGCACGACCACGGTGGCTGCGGCGGCGCGTTCCTGGTCGTCTCCGGAGTCCTGACCGAGGAGACGGTCGGCGGGGGCGTGCTCCGCCCGCACCGGCTGCCGGCCGGGTCCGGGCGTCGCTTCGGCCCGCGGCACGTGCACCTGGTGTCCAACCGGGACGACGAGCCGGCGGTGAGCGTCCACGTCTACCGGCCCGCACTGCGCCGGATGACCAGCTACCGGCTCACCGACGGCCGGCTGCGCGTCGCCGAGGTGGCCGAGGCCGGGGTGGCCTGGTGAGCGCGGCGCCGTCGCGCCCGGGCCGCCCGCGACCCCCTGCGCGCCGCCCGCCCCGCGCCGGCGGCCCGCCGTCGTACGTGCACCGCCAGCAACCAGTGGAGGGAACGACCATGCCGCAGACCGACGACCCGCACGCGTGTCCGGCCCCGGTGGCGCCGCCGGGCTCCCGGGGCATCGACGAGATCCTGGCCGCCGCCCGGGTGCGGCTGGACCGGCTGGACCCGGAGCGCGCACACCTGGCGCACCGGGGCGGGGCCCTGCTGGTGGACATCCGCCCGGCCGCCCAGCGGGCCGCCCACGGCACCGTGCCGGGCTCGCTGGTGATCGAGCGCAACGTGCTGGAGTGGCGGTTCGACCCCCGCTGTCCGGCCCGGCTGCCGCAGGCCGTCGGCTACGACCTGCGGGTGATGGTCATCTGTCAGGAGGGCTACACCTCCTCGCTGGCCGCCGCCGCCCTCCAGGATCTCGGGCTGCGCCACGCCACGGACGTCGTCGGCGGCTTCGTCGCCTGGCGGCTCGCCGGCCTGCCCGTGCTCGGCCCCACCCCGCCGCAGCCCACGTCCACCCCCGCGCCCCCGGTGACCGCCGGTCGGGCGCCGTCCTGACCGTCACGCTCCACCGGGCGTGGCGGCACCGCCGCCCAGGAGGCTCCATGTCCGTCGTCGCCATCCCCACCCGACACCACTCGACCGCGCGCCCCGAGCGGATCGGAGCGGTCCGACCGCGCTCCGCCCCGACCGTCACCATCACCCTCGACCTCGTCCCGGGGCCGGTGAGCCCCCGCCTGGCCCGGCTGCTGGAGCTGATCGGCGAACTCGCCGAGTCGGGGGAGGGGCGGCTGGGTCCCGGCGTCGCCGAGGACCGGCCGGCGGCGCCCCGGCCGGTGCCGGCCGTCGTGGACCCCCAGGCGATCCGGATCGCCACCGGCTCGCGGGTGGTCCACCAGGGCTCCCGCGTGATCCCGCTGACCCGCATCGAGTACGACCTGCTGCTGTTCCTGGCGGAGCAGCCCCGCCGGGTGTTCACCCGGCTCCAGCTGCTGAGCCGGGTGTGGGGCTACGAGCACGCGGTGGCGCGCACCGTCGACGTGCACGTCCGCCGGCTGCGCGCCAAGCTCGACCAGGACATGCCGGTGGTGACCACCGTCTACGGCGTGGGCTACCGCCTCGCCGACGAGGCACGGATCGAGATCGAGCGCAGTCGCTGACGGCGCCACCCGCGCGGCGTGCCCGGCCTTGGGCGCGCCGCGCCGCCGCGTCCGCGTCCGCAGTGTCCCGTCGCCGGTACGCCGCGCGGCACCCCGGTCGCGTGCCCACGGCCGTCCGGAGGGCCGACGCGATCCACGCTGATCCATTCCCGGCGCACCCGCGCCGACCACCGTGAACCGGGCGGGCACCCCCCTATCGGGTCAACCCGGCGGCTCTGCTGTAATCATCAGGCTTCGTACGCAGAGCGAGCATCCGGCTCCGATGCGTTCGTCAATTGTCACATTCATGCAACGCAGCCGCCCCTTGACCCTCGCCCGGGCGCCGGGAAGCATCGATGGAGCGGCGTCCCGGGCCGTGGGGAGATACCCGGACCAGCCAAGGAGGACCATGTCGGTCAGCCCCGCCTCGTCGCGCGCCGGATGGCATACGTCCCAGCCCGCTGTTCCCGGACGACCCCCGGGGGGCCAGCGTCGCCCCGCCAACACCGCCGCACCGATGCTCACGGTGACCCTGAACATCCCGTTGGCATCCGAGGAGTCGCTGACCGCGCCCGCCCGACGGCTGCTGGAGGCCGCCCGGGAGATGCTGGAACGCGGCGAGGGCACCGTCATCACCGCCACCGTCGAACGCCGCCCCGACCCGGTGCCCGCCGGCCGCGCGCCGTCGCGCCCGGTCGCCGCCACCATCCCGACCCTGCACATCCTCGCCTCGTCCCGGTCGGTGCTGCGCGACGGCGAGCCGTTGCCCCTGACCCGGCTGGAGTTCGACCTGCTGCTGCACCTCGTCGCCCACCCCCGCCGGGTCTTCACCCGGTTGCAGCTGCTCAACGCGGTCTGGGGCTACGAGCACGCCGGCGTGCGTACCGTGGACGTGCACGTCCGTCGGCTGCGTGGCAAGGTCGGCGTCGACGTCCCGCTGGTCACCACCGTCTACGGCGTCGGCTACCGGCTCGCCGACGACGCCCGCGTCACCATCGACCGCAACGGCTGACGCCGCCCACCGCGCGAGCACCGTCCACGGCGCGAGCACCGTCCACCGCGCGCGTTCGGCCGCGCGAGCACTGGCCTTACGAGCACCGACCGCGCGGGCGCCGGCCGCCGCGCCCCGTCCGGGGCGGCCGGCGGGGCACCATGGTCGGATGCGGATCCGACCCATCTCCCCGGAGCTGCTCGTCGCCGAGCTGACCGAGCGCCTCGCCGGCACCGACGCCCCCGGCCGGCTGCGGGTGGCCGTCGACGGCGCCCCGGCGGCCGGCCCGGACGAACTCGCCGCCGCGCTGGTCGACCCGCTGCGCGCGCTCGGTCGGCCCGTGCTGCACGTACGCGCCGCCGACTTCCTCCGCCCCGCGTCGGTGCGCCTCGAGTTCGGCCGGACCAACCCCGACGCGTTCTACGAGGGCTGGGTCGACGAGCCGGGGCTGCGGCGGGAGGTGCTCGACCCGGCGGGGCCCGGCGGCTCGGGACGGGTGCTGCCCTCGCTGTGGGACGCCACCACAGACCGGGCCAGCCGCGCCGCGTACGTCGACCTGCCGCCCGGGGGAGTCGTGCTGGTCAGCGGGGCACTGCTGCTCGGCGGGGGCCTGCCCTTCGACGTCACGGTCCACCTGGTGCTCTCCCCGGCAGCCCTGGACCGGCGCACCGACCCCGCGCAGCGGTGGACGCTGCCCGCCTTCGCCCGGTACGCCGACGAGGTCGCACCGGCCTCCTTCGCCGACGTCGTGGTCCGTGCCGACGATCCCCGGCATCCGGCGCTGGTGGAGTCCCCGGTGTCGCCCTGACGCCGTGACACGGCGAAAAGTCGTCGGTTTGACGGTCGACGTGCCGGGGTATTCGCCCGGCTCACAGAGCGCGGGTGATCCGCCCGCGCGCAGACCACCACGGCGCCGGGCGCACCTACCCGGTGCCCCGGCGGATCTTCCAGGCCAGAAAGGCAGGCAGCGATGCTCGTCCACGACACGATCGGTACGGGCCGATCCCAGGCGGAGATCGACCAGATCCGGCGCTCCCTGCAGGCCCGCTACGACGAGCTGTCCGCGGAGTACGAGCAGGCGGTGCTGCAGAGCCAGGTGCTGCGACTGGTGGAGGTGGGTGACACCGCCGGTGACGACCAGGCCGACAGCGGCACCAAGACGGCGGAGCGGGACACCGCGCAGTCCCTGCTGCGGACCATCCTCGACCGCCGCGCCCAGTACGAGCACGCCCTCACCCGGCTGGAGGAGGGCACCTACGGCTTCTGCGAGGGCTGCACCTCGGCGATCCCCGTCGAGCGGCTGGAGATCTTCCCCTCCGCCACCACCTGCGTGCAGTGCAAGCAGAACCGGGAACGTCGGGCGGCCTGATCCCCGCCAGCGGTTGCCGGTCGGTCCGGACCGCGGCGAGGTCGACCGATGGGTGAGATCAAGGTCGGCACCGCCTCCTGGACCGACCGGACCTTGTTGGACTCCGGCTGGTATCCGCAGACCGCCGACACCCCGGAGAAGCGGCTGGCGTACTACGCCCGCCAGTTCCCGCTGGTCGAGGTCGACGCCACCTACTACTCGCCGCCCGCCGAGCGGACGGCGAGGCTGTGGGCCGAGCGCACCCCGGCCGGCTTCACCTTCAACGTCAAGGCGTTCAGCCTGCTCACCGGGCACCCGACCCGGGTCGGCGCGCTCTACAAGGACCTCCGGCCGGACACGGGGAAGAAGAACCTGTACCCGGACGACCTGCCGCCGCAGGCGTACGAGGAGGTGTGGACGCGCTTCCTCGCCGCGCTGGACCCGCTGGTCGAGGCGGGCAAGCTCGGCGCGCTGCTGTTCCAGTTCCCACCCTGGTTCACCATCAGGCGCGACAACAAGCAGTACCTGCTGGAGGTGGCGAAGCGCTGCGCCCCGCTGCGCCCGGTCTACGAGTTCCGGCACGCCTCCTGGTTCGACGGCGACAACGCCGACGAGACCCTCGCCTTCCTGCGCGAGCACCGGCTGGCGTACGTCTGCGTGGACATGCCGCAGGGGCACCGCTCGTCGGTGCCCCCGGTGTTGGCCGCCACCGCGGACCTCGCGGTGGTCCGCTTCCACGGGCACAGCGACAAGTGGACCAGCAAGGACATCCACGAGAAGTTCGGCTACCGCTACGCCGACCGGGAGCTGCGCGACTGGGCGCCGAAGCTGCGCGAGCTGGCCGACTCGACCGGGCAGACCCACGTCCTCTTCAACAACTGCTACCGCGACTTCGCGCAGACCAACGCCGCGACCCTCGCCGGGCTGCTCGACGCGGACTGAGCCGGGCGGTTCACTCCGTCGGGGTGAGGGCCGCTCACCCCGGCGCCACGCAGCATGGACGGTGTGTGCGGCCGACCGTGGCCGCGGCAGGCGACACCACGGAGGTGGGTGGAGATGACGGTTCGGGTGGTCCCGGGTCGACGACGCGGCCCCGTGCTGCACGTCGTCGGGTCGTCCCCCGACGCCCGGTGGGCGCCGCGCCCCGCCCGGGTCGGTCCGACCCGGCAGCCGCGCGGCCCGGTGGGGCCGCCGCGACGTGACGACGACCGACGGTGGGAGACCGACGTACGGGGGTGGACAGATGGCTGAGCAGCTGCATTCCGCGTTCGAGTCCTCGATGGACAAGACCAACATCATCCTCAAGGACATCGAGCAGGCCTACGGCTGGCCCAAGGAGCAACGCAACCAGTCCTACTGCGCGCTGCGCACGGTGCTGCACCTGCTGCGCGACCGGATGCCGGTGCAGGAGAGCGTGGAGTTCGCCGCGCAGCTCCCGGTGCTGGTGCGCGGGATCTACTTCGACGGCTGGAAGCCGTCGGACGTGCCGATCAAGCTCAACCGGGACGACTTCCTGCTGGAGGTCCGGCAGGGCTTCCCGTACGACGTCGAGGGCGGCCCGGAGCGCGTGGTGCAGGTGGTGCTGGACACCCTGCGCCGCCACGTGACCCAGGGCGAGTGGGAGGACGTGAAGGCCACGATGCCCCGGGACATGGCGAACATCCTTCCCTGACGCGCCGCACGTCCGCGACGGTCCGCTCCGCCCCTGGCGGAGCGGACCGCGCGCCGTTCACGCCGGCCCGCTCGGCGCCACTTCTCCCTCGTCCTCGTCGTCGAGGGCCGGGGGCGTCCCGGGTACGCGGCTGACCGACCGGCCGGCCCGGCGGGCGAGCGCGGCGAAGGCGGTCGCGTCGACGATGGCGGCGCCGCCCGGGTCGTTGTTGAAGTAGACGTACGCGGGCTCGTCGTCGCCGAACGCGTCGGCCAGCCGGCGCACCCAGGAGGCCAGCGACGTGCGGCCGTAGCGGGGCCAGGGCTTGGCCCGTCCCTCGTGCAGCCGCAGGTAGCCGAAGTCTGCGGTACGCCAGCGGGGCGCGACGGGCCGGCCGAGCCGGTCCGCCCAGACCAGCGCCGCCCGCCGCCGCTCCAGGACGGCGCGGGTGGCGTCGGTCCACCATGACGGGTGCCGCGGCTCGACCGCGACCCGCACCTCGGCGGGGAAGAGCCGCAGCGTGGCGTCCAGCGCCGCCGGGTCGGCGGGCAGGTTCGGCGGCAGTTGCACCAGCACGGGGCCGAGCCGGTCGCCGAGCGCGGTGGCCCGGCCCAGGAAGCGGGCCACCGGCTCGGCGGGGTCGCGTAGGCGCTTGACGTGGGTGAGGTAGCGGCTCATCTTCACCGCCACGCAGAAGTCGTCGGGGGTACGGGCCCGCCAGGCCGCGAAGGTGTCGCGCTCGGGCAGCCGGTAGAAGGCGTTGTTGACCTCCACCGTGGCGAACCGGGCGGCGAAGTGCTCCAGCCAGAGCCGTTGCGGCAGCCCGGCCGGATAGAAGCGGCCCCGCCAGTCGCGGTACTGCCATCCCGAGGTGCCGAGCAGGATCATCCGCCGTCCCTCACCAGAGGTCGAAGTGGAAGACCTCGAAGGCGGTGCCGTAACGGACGCCCAGTCGGGCGCCGACGGGGCGGCAGAGCCCTTCGAGGAACTCCTCGGGGTCGAAGCTGCCGTCGCCCAGCCCGCTCAGGTACGCGTCGTGCGCCCGCAGCGAGGCCACGCCCCGCGCGAAGGTGTCGGTGACGTCCACCCCGTGTGCGGCGAGGGGCGAGGAGGCGGCCCAGACCTGGCGCACCCCGTTCCACGGCCCGATCCCGTCGACGAGTTGCTCCGGGAACACCCACCGGTTGCCGGCGTCGCGGACGGCGTCCAGCACCGCCCGGCCGGTGGCGATGTGGTCGGCCTGGTTGAGGGCGTACGCACCGTCCCAGGTGTCCCGGAAGTTGTTGGTGACGACGATCTCGGGGCGGTGCCGGCGGACGACCCCGGCCAGGGCGCGACGCAGCGGTACGCCGTACTCCAGGATGCCGTCGGGCAGGCCGAGGAACTCCACGGTCTCCACCCCGACCAGGGCGGCGGACTCGCGTTGCTCCCGCTCCCGCACCTCCCTGGCCCGCGGCGGGGGCATCGCGTCGATGCCTGCCTCGCCGCTGGTGACGAGGCAGTAGACGACCTGTCTGCCCTGCGCCGTCCAGCGGGCGACCGCGGCGGCGGCGCCGAACTCCAGGTCGTCGGGGTGCGCCACGATCGCCAGCGCGCGCTGCCACTGCTCGGTCACCGGTTCCAGCGGGCGCGGTCCGGTCGGCTCGATCATCGCCACCTCCTGCTCGAACAGGACCATCCTGTCACCGTCGGCGTCGCCGCGCCGGGCGGCGCGAACCCCGGTGCCGTCGGCGTCGGACCCGCACCGCGCGCCGCGACGTGCCTGCTGGCGGCCCTGACCGGGGACGGCGAACCGCCGGTGTGAACCGGAAAGGACGTCTACGGTGTGGTTAGAGAAGATCGCGTGTGGGGTACCACCCGCTGCACGACGGACCCCGGCGTAACGGCGGGGCGGCACATCCCTAGGGAGCACCGATGGCACTCAACGACGACGACATGCAGACCAGCAGCGGTGGCGGCCCCGAGGGCCCGGCCGACGGCGGCGCGACCCCGGGCCAGCAGGACGGTGGCGCCGACGGCGGTGCCGATCGCGGTGCCGAGCGTGGCGCCGACCAGGGCGCTGACCAGGGCGCGGAGGGTCCCGCCGACGGCGGTGCGACCCCGGGCCAGCACGACGGTGGCGCCGACGGCAGCGCGGAGGGTCCCGCCGACGGCGGTGCCACGCCGGGCCAGCACGACGG
The DNA here is from genome assembly GCF_049841735.1 of Micromonospora sp. DT46. NCBI lineage: Bacteria > Bacillati > Actinomycetota > Actinomycetes > Micromonosporales > Micromonosporaceae > Micromonospora > Micromonospora sp. DT46. The sequence continues at coordinate 335,717 of NZ_JBNCKW010000003.1, forward strand.
TGGCGCCGACGGCAGCGCCTGACGGACCGCCATGACCGACATCGACCCGCCGGGCGGCGACGGCCGCCCGGCGGTCCCGTCCGAGGCCTCGGCCGCGCTCGCCCGCTGCGTGTCGGTCGAGCCGGCGAAGTTCGCCGCCGCCCACTGGGGACGCACCCCGCTGCTCTCCCGCGCCGACGAACTGCCCAACCGGGCCGGCTTCACCGACCTGCTCAGCCCCGCTGACGCAGACGAGCTGCTCAGCCGCCGCGGCCTGCGTACGCCGTTCCTGCGCATCGCCAAGGACGGCCAGCTCGTGCCGGCGGCCCGCTTCACCGGCGGCGGTGGTGCCGGCGCCGAGATCGCCGACCAGGTCCTCGACGAGCGGGTGCTGGAGCTGTACGCCGGCGGCGCCACCCTCGTCCTGCAGGGTCTGCACCGCACCTGGCCGGCCCTGACCGACTTCACCCGCGAACTCGGCACCGCCGTCGGGCAGCCGTTGCAGGTCAACGCCTACCTGACCCCCGCCGGCAGCCAGGGGTTCGCCACCCACTACGACACCCACGACGTCTTCGTCCTCCAGGTCGACGGCCGCAAGCACTGGCGGATCCACCCGCCGGTGCTGCCGGACCCGCTGGAGAAGCAGCCGTGGGGCGGCCGGGCCGACGAGGTCGCCGCCACCGCCGACGGGCCCGCCGCGCTGGACGTCGTGCTCGCCCCCGGCGACGCGCTCTACCTGCCCCGCGGTTGGCTGCACAGCGCGCAGGCCCAGGAGTCCAGCTCGCTGCACCTGACCGTCGGCGTCCGGGCGCTGACCCGCTACGCCATGGTCGAGGAGCTGCTGGCCCTCGCCGCCGAGGACCCGCGGCTGCGCGCCACGCTGCCGTTCGGCACCGACGTCGCCGATCCGGACGCGATCGAGCCGGAGCTGACCGAGACGGTGGAGGCGCTGCGGGACTGGCTGCTGCGGGCCGACCCGGCGGCCGTCGCCGCCCGGCTGCGGCAGCGCGCCTGGCCGGCCGCCCGGCCCGCGCCCATCCGACCCCTGGCCCAGGCCACCGCGCTGGCGGCCCTGGACGCCGACACCCGGCTCGCCCCGCGACCCGGCCTGCGCTGGCGGCTCACCCCTCGGGGCGACCAGGTCGCGCTCGTGCTGTTCGACCGCACGATCACCCTGCCCGCGTCGTGCGCGCCGGCCGTGCACGCCCTGCTCGGCGCCGGGTCCGTCCGGGTCGGCGACCTGCCGGGCCTGGACGACGACACCGACCGGATCACCCTGGCCCGCCGCCTCCTGCGCGAGGCGGTGCTGGTCCCCGCCTGAGCGGGCCACCGTTTCGGCGGCGGGGCGACGACCCCGGCTGCCGTCGGCCGCGTGTGCGGCCGGCCAGCCGGCGCTGGCACGGCGACGGAGCCACGGTTCAGCGGCCGGCGACGAGCAGCGCGACCGTGGTCACCAGCCCGGCGACGAGCACGACGGTCATCGGCCGGGGGCCGAGCACGGCGTGCCGACGGTCGGCGAGGACCTTCGCCGGCACCAGACCGACCAGCGGACCCAGCAGCGTCACCACCAGGGCCAGCACCGGCAGCCCGACCCCGAGCTCGCCGCCGTACCGCTCGCCCGCCGCCCGGGCCGCGCCACCGAGGGCGTACGCGAGCACCGCGCCCGCCACCCCGCACAACGCCAGCAGCGGGTTGACCGAGCCCGGCAGGTCACCCGGCTGGCGGGTGCGGTTGAGCAGGTCCCGCACGCCGGCCAGCAGCGGAGCAGGGTCGCCCGTCGCGCCGGGCACCGGCGCCGGTGGCCCGCCCGCCCGGCGACCCGAGCCGCCTAGCCGGCCGCGCAGCAGTTGCCACAGGTCGGCGACCTCGGCGTCCACCCGTTCCTGCTCCTCCCGCGCGTCCACCAGCTCCCGCTCCGCGCGCCGCAGTTCGGCCTCCGCCTCGGCGACGGCCCGCTCGGCCGCCGCGCACTGTTGGGCGTGCCAGGTGTGCGCCTCGGCCCGCTGGACGCGCACCCGCGCGCTCAGCTCGGCCAGCCGACGGATCTGGGCCGCGTACGACTCACTGGTCACCGGTTCGTTCATCGCGCCGGCCCGTAGGGAATGATCACCTGGCCGGTGCGGTGCACCGCCCGATCGAAGAACAGCCCCCGCCAGGGCCGGGGATACCAGTCCGGGCCGCCCGTCCCCGGATACAGCGACGAACCCAGCTCGCCGCCGTGGGCGTCCAGCGCCACCCAGGCGCCGATCTGGTCCGTCCGGGCCGCCGGCCCGCCCAGGTCGGCCCGCATCCGGGCGACGCCCCGCCACCAGGCCAGCACGTGGGTGCGCCGCTCCGGCCCGTCGTGCAGGATCCGGCGCAGTTCCTCCAGCCCGGTACGCCGGCCGATCCGCGTGGCCAACGCCCCGGCCGCCGCGTCGACGGCGAACAGCAGCAGGTAGTGCGGCATGCCCGGCGCACCGAGCCCCTCGGCGGTCTCGGCCATCAGCTCGCCTACCGTCTCCTCGTCGTACCAGGCGGCGTCGTCGGCGAGATCCTCGTAGAGGGACCGGGCGGCCGGGTCGGCGTCCGGGTCGAGGCAGGCGATCGAGAACCGGGCCGTGCCGGGGCGGTGCTGGCGGGCCAGGGAGCGGGCCGCCGCGTCGAGCACCGCGCACGCCTCGTCCACCCGGGTGCCGAGCACCGCCAGGTTGCGGCCGGGAGCCCGGGGCAGCCGCAACGCCGCCGAGCGGGACTGCACGTCGATGATCTCGCCGAGCAGCGCGACCGGCGTACGCGGGTGCCCCGTCTCCGGCGCGGCCAGCGCCCGGAAGTCCGGCGCGTCGGCGAGGCGGGGGATCGCGTCGCCGTCGAAGAGCCGGGCCGGCGCGGCGTCCTGCGGGCGCATCCGCCACAGCCGGTGCTGCAACTCGCTCCACGTCTCCCAGTCGCTGGCCGACGGGATCCGGGCCACCTGGTTGCCCTCCGCCATGCCGGACTCCGCGTTGACCACCGCGTGGTGGCGCGGCAGGGACTGGGCGGCGTCGTTGCGCTCGGCGAGGATCCGCAGCGCCTTCGGCAGCGCGATGCGCAACGTGAACTGCGCGACCAGGGCCGGCCGTCCCCACAGCGCCTCGATGCCGCGTACGTCCTGCGAGGCGAGCACCAGGTGGATGCCCTGGGACCGGCCGCGCCGGGCCAGGTCCTCCAGCAGGTCGGCGGCCTCCCGGGCGACCACGTCCCGCCCGGCCAGCAGCATCTGGAACTCGTCGACCACCGCGACGATCCGCGGCCAGTGCCCCGTGGGGTCGACCGCGCGCAGCTCCGCGAGCTTGGTGACCTCGTGCTTCTTCGCGGCGTCGGCCCGCCGCCGCAGCTCCTCGGCGAGGAAGCGCAGCAACGCCAGGCCGAACTCCCGGTCGGTGTTGACGTTGATCCCGACGAGCCGCATGTGCGGCAGCCAGCTCGGGTCCCGCCGGCCCTTGGCGAACCGGGCGAACGACACCCCCTCCTTGAAGTCCAGCAGGTAGAACTCCAGCTCGCTGGGGGAGTAGCGGGCCGCCAGCGCGCCGATCCAGGCGAAGATCAGGTTCGTCTTGCCGGTGCCGGACGGGCCGCCGATCAACGCGTGCGGCGGGTAGTCGCCCAGGGTGAGCAGCACCGGCCGGCCGTGCGGGCCCTCGCCGATCGGGGCGGTCAGCCCGGTGGCGGAGTCCTCCCGCCACATCTGCTCCACCGGCGGCAGCAGGTCGGTGAACGGAGTCGGGGCGGGGCCGGCGTTGACCCGCGCCGCCACCTCCCGGCAGGTCTCGGTGACCAGGACCGGCGGGGGTGGCGGGTCGAGGCGTACGGGCAGGCCGGTCGGCCCGCCGATCCGGGCGCCGTCGGCGTACGCGCCCACCCGGGTCACGGTGGGATCCTCGGGCAGCGACACGCCCCGCACCACCAGGTGCACGCCGCAGGCCGCCCCGGTGCGGACCACCCGGTCGAGCTGGCCGCGCTCGTGCCGCGACAGCTCGTCCCCGCCCAGCAGCACCGCCACCCGCCACGGCTCGGGCCGGCGACCGGTGGCGGCGGCCAGCTCGCGCAGCGAGACGTACTCCCCGGCCAGCACCGTCTCGTTGATCCGGCGGATCTGCTCCACCAGGTCGTCGAGGAGCCGGGCCAAGCCGCCCGGGCCGACGAAGGTGAGCAGCCCGGCCGTGCCGAGGGGGGCGAAACCGGCCAGGCCGCCGCCCAGGTGCTCGGGGTCGTAGCCGACCAGCCGTACGGCGCCCGGATCGGCGCGCCCGACGCCGCGCAGCAGCAGCGCCGACACCACCGCGTCGCAGCCCTCCCGGTCGTCCCCGGTCAGCTCGACGTGGCCGGCGTCGAGCAGCGGCACCAGCGCCGGCACCGGTTCGGCGCCGGGGATGCGTACCGTGCCGATGCGCAGCGCGCCCGGCGGTTCGGCCCGCCGGGTCGGGGTCGGGTGCCACCGCGTCCAGTCCGCGGAGGCCGCCCCGGGGGCCTCCCGCTGCGCCGCGTCCGCCGCCCGCCGGGCCAGCTCCGCGATGCGTGCGGCGTGCCGATCGTCGATCTCGGCCAGCCGCCGGTCGCGCTGCGCGCCCACCCGCTCCGGTACGACCGACGCGGCCCGCCGGACCTTCGCCAGCCGCTCCCGGGCCGTGGTCAGCTCGGCCTGCGCGCTGGACAGCCGGGTCCGGGTGGCGCCGAGGGCCTCGCCCAGCATGCCCCTGGCCCGGGTGACCAGCTGGCTCCGCCGGTCAGCCATCGACGCCCCGCCCGCGCGGGCCGGGGGTGCCGCCCGACGCCGGCCGGCCCGCGGGCGGGCTCGACCAGACGCGGCCGGCCGATCCGGGCCGTCCCGCGGCGGCACCGTCGGCGGCCGGTCCACCGCGGCCCGCCGACGCGCCGCCATCGCCCGTCGATCCGCCGCTGCCCGGTGCGCCACCGTTGGCCGGCGCGCCGCCAGCCAACCCGCCGGGCCGGCCGTGCGCCGCCGCCCGGTCCGGCGTCGGGCTGGGCCGGCCGTGCGTCGCCGCCCGGTCGGCCGTCGGATCGGGCCGGCCTTGTGTCGTCGTCCGGTCCGGCTTCGGGGCGGCCTGGCCGGCGGTCGCCGCCCGCTCCCGGGCCGCGGTCGACTGGTCGTGTGCCGCCTCCGCCCGGTCCCGTGCCGCCGCGACCCGCTCCCGTGCGTCGGCACCCCGGCCCTTCGCGGCGGCGGCTCGTCGCTGCCACTCGGCGTCGTCGGCCCGGTCGCGGGCGGTCTCCGCCTGCCGGTCCCGCTCGGCGGCGGCGCGTCGCTCCCGGGCCGTCTCGGCCTGCCGGGCCCGCTCGTCCTCGGTGGGCAGGTCCCGGCCGAGCCGGGCCAGCAACACCCCGGTGAGCACCCCCGCGGTGACGGCCGGGTCGGCGGCGTGCGGCTGCTCCGCCTCGCCGCGCCGGGGCGGGGGCATCCGGCAGATCCGGGTCAGCAGCGTGTCCAGCACCGCGGGGGGCAGGCCGGGCAGCAGGTCCCGCACCCGGCCGTCCAGCTCGCGGTGCAGCCGTCCGAGGTCCTCGGCGCGCGGCGGGTGCCCGAGCAGCTCACCGGCCAGCTCGCGCAGCAGCGGCGGGGCGACCGCCGCCAGGCCGAGGCCGACGTCGGCGTGCGCACGACGCAGTTCGGTGTGCAGCCGGTCGCGGTCGCCGGCGCGGACCCCGCCGACGACCCGGCGCAGCAGCTCCCGGGCGTCGTCGACCCTCTCGTCGGGCTGCTCGGGCGCACCCTCCCGGCCGCCCGTCAGCTCGGCCACCCGTACCGCCCACCAGCGGCGGGGCGTCACGTCGGCGGCCGGCTCCGGCGCCGGCTCCCCGGGGGCCGCCTCGCGCGGCGCGTCGTGCGCGGGCCGGCGCCGCTGCTCCTGCGGCCTGGGGGCGGGGGAGCCGTCGGCGGCCAGCCCGATCGCGGCCAGGTACGCCGAGAGCTGCTCCTGCGCGACGCGTAGCGCGTAGCCGGCGGTCTCGGCGTGTTCGGTGGCGGCGGAGAGCTCCGGCACCCCCATCGGGTCGGCCGACTCCTGGCGGACCCAGCGCAGCCGCTCGGCGGCCAGCCCGAACTTCTCGAGCGCCAGGGCCAGCTGCGCGAGCGGCAGGTCATCGGCGGCGGCGCGGACCTGGGCGCCGACGTCCTCGACGATGGACACGGCCGAACCTCAGAGCGTCGCGACGTAGAGTTGCGCCTGCTCGACGGCGACGAGTGTCGCGGCGAGGCACTCCTCCAGCTCCTGGCTGGCCTGGGTCAGCGAGGACTGGGCCGCCTCGACGGTCTCGTGCCCGCTGCCCTCCAGCGCGCCGGCCAGCGTCTGCTGCGCCTCGGCCAGCTTCTCCCCGGCCGCCTGCACGGCACTCTGGCCGTCGCCGATCTGTTGCAGCGCGACATCGATGGCTGCCTTGAGCTCGGCGACGCTCGCCACGGCGAAACCTCCTGGGGGCGGGGAGGCCTCCATTAGAGCCTATCCCTCACGGTGAGAGAACATCCGCCCTGTCAGTGTTCCTGCCCCGCTGACCGGTTGTCGACCGGAAGCGCTGCTAGTCCGGTTGACGGGACTACCCGGGCGTGGCCGGCCGGTCCCGCAGCCAGCGCGGCCCGTACACCTCCGCGCCCTGCGCGACGACGCGTTCCCGCAGCTCACGGTCGGCGGTGACGACCAGCCGCCGGCGCTGCGGCGCGGCGGCGACCAGGTCGACGACGGCGTCGTCGCCGGACCCGGGCGCGGCCACCACCCGGACCCCGGCCGTGCCCGGCACGTCCCGCGCCCGGCCCTCCACCACCAGCACCACCTCCACCGGGGGCGGCAGTTGCGGGGGCAGCCCGGCGGCGGCCACCGGGGCCAGCGAGTCGCGCAGCCGGGCGGTCGCGCCCGCGCGGTCCCGCCACCAACCATCCGGGCGGGACCCCACCACGTTGGCGGCGTCCACGATCAGCAGCGGCATCGTCGGCTCCATCCCGCCAGCCTGCCACCCGCCGGCTGAGGTGCAAGGAAGGGACCCTTCCGCTACCGCAGGCGTTGACGAGGGGCCCTTCCTCGCACCTCGCCCGGGGCCATCGTGGCGGGTCGCGGCGCGGGTGGTGGCGTTTGTCGGGCGGACCGCCGGGTAGCCCCTGGCGACCGTCGCGCCCGACTGCGGAGGACAGACATGATGGGACCCGGTGACTTCGGCTCCGACCCCTGGGACGAGTTCCTGGCCCGGTACTTCGGCCGGGGCGAGGGTGGGCGCCGACCCGCGCACCGGGTCGACATCACCCGGCTGATGACCGCCGACGCCAGGGAGATGCTGGCCGACGCGGCCCGCCGGGCCGCCCAACGGAAGAGCAGCGACCTCGACACGGATCACCTGCTCTGGGCCGCGCTGCAACGCGAACCGCTGCGCGACCTCGTCCGGCGCGCCGGCGCCGACCCGGACACGCTGCTCAACGCGCTCGGTGGGCGCGGCGACGGCGCGCCCAAGGGCGAGGTGCCGCCCAACCTGTCGCTCACCCCCGCGGCCAAGCGGGCGCTGCTCGACGCCCACCAGCTGTCCCGGGCGATGGGCGCCAACTACATCGGCCCCGAGCACATCCTGATGGCGCTGCCGCTGAACCCGGAGTCCCCGGCCGGCCGGATGCTCGCCGCCGGCCGGATCCAGCCGGAGTCGTTGCAGGCGGCCAGCGCCGAGCGCGGGCCGATGACCGGGCCGAAGCCCGACCGCGGCACCCCCACCCTCGACCAGTACGGCCAGGACCTGACCGACCTGGCCCGCAACGACCAGATCGACCCGGTGATCGGCCGGGCCGACGAGATCGAGCAGGCCGTCGAGATCCTGTCCCGGCGGACGAAGAACAACCCGGTGCTGATCGGCGAGGCCGGCGTCGGCAAGACCGCGATCGTGGAGGGCCTGGCGGAGCGGATCTGCGACGGCGACGTGCCGCAGACGCTGCTCGGCAAGCGGGTGATCCAGCTCGACCTGGCCGGCCTGGTGGCGGGAACCCGCTACCGGGGCGACTTCGAGGAGCGGCTGAAGAAGGTCATCGACGAGATCCGGGCGCACCGCGACGAGCTGATCGTCTTCCTGGACGAGATCCACACCCTGGTCGGCGCGGGCGGGGCGGGCAGCGAGGGCGGCATGGACGCCTCGAACATGCTCAAGCCGGCGCTGGCCCGGGGCGAACTGCGGGTGATCGGCGCGACCACGCTGGACGAGTACCGCAAGAGCATCGAGAAGGACGCGGCGCTGGCCCGCCGCTTCCAGCCGGTGTTCGTGCCGGAGCCCACCGTCGACGACACCGTGGCGATCCTGCGCGGGCTGCGCGACCGCTACGAGGCCCATCACCAGGTGCGGTTCACCGACGAGGCGCTGGTCGCCGCGGCCGAGCTGTCCGACCGGTACGTGACCGACCGGTTCCTGCCGGACAAGGCGATCGACCTCATCGACCAGGCCGGCGCGCGGGTCCGGCTGCGCACCCGCACGCCGGCGTCCGACGTGCGGGAGCTGGAGACACAGCTCGAGGAGGTACGCCGGGACAAGGAGCAGGCCGTCGCCGACGAGCAGTACGAGAAGGCGTCCACGCTGCGCGACCAGCTCGCCGAGGTGGAGGAGCAGATCCGCCGGGCCCGGGGCGACGAGGGCGGCCCGTCGCAGGTGCCGGCCGTCGGGCCGCAGGAGATCGCCGAGGTGGTCTCCCGCGCCACCGGCATCCCGATCAGCCAGCTCACCGAGGAGGAACGCGACCGGCTGCTGCGCCTGGAGGGCCACCTGCACGAGAAGGTGGTCGGCCAGGAGGACGCGGTCACCGCGGTCGCTGAGGCGGTCCGCCGCTCGCGTGCCGGGCTGGCCGACCCGGACCGCCCGATGGGCAGCTTCCTCTTCCTCGGGCCCACCGGCGTCGGCAAGACCGAGCTGGCCCGGGCCCTCGCGGAGGCGCTGTTCGGCGAGGCCGACCGGATGGTCCGGGTGGACATGAGCGAGTTCCAGGAGCGGCACACGGTCAGCCGGCTCGTCGGTGCCCCGCCCGGGTACGTCGGCTACGAGGAGGCCGGCCAGCTCACCGAGGCGGTCCGCCGCCGCCCGTACGCGGTGGTGCTGCTCGACGAGATCGAGAAGGCCCACGCCGACGTGTTCAACATCCTGCTCCAGGTGCTCGACGACGGGCGGCTCACCGACAGCCAGGGCCGGACGGTCAACTTCAAGAACACCGTACTGATCATGACGAGCAACCTCGGCTCGGAACTGATCACCGGCGCCCAGCGCGCCGTCGGGTTCGGCACCGGCGCGGAGGGCGGCGAGCAGGAGCGCGACGAGCTGCGCGAGCGGCTGATGCGCCGGCTCCAGGAGAACTTCCGGCCGGAGTTCCTCAACCGCATCGACGAGGTGATCATCTTCCGCCGGCTGGAGGCCGAGCAGCTGCGCCAGATCACCGGCCTGCTGCTGGAGGAGACCCGCCGCCGCCTGCACGCGCAGGACATCCAGGTCCACTTCACCACCGCCGCCGTCGACTGGATCGCCGAGCACGGCTACCAGCCGGAGTTCGGCGCCCGGCCGTTGCGCCGGGTCATCCAGCGGGAGGTGGACAACCAGCTGTCCCGGATGCTGCTGGAGTCGGCGGTCTCACCCGGCCAGAAGATCACTGTGGACGCCCGCGACGGGCGACTCGCCTTCGACGTGACGGCCGGCGAGCGCGGCTACACCCCGGCCACGACGTCCCATCCCCGATGACCGGAGGGCGGACATGAGCGAACCCGAGGAGACCCGGGACGAGAGCGAGCGCACCGATCCGATCGTGGCCCCGCCGACCGCCAACCCCGCCCGGGTGCGGATGCCGCCGGAGGGCGTGGGCCAGCAGGGCGACGACCCGGAACCGGCGGAGTCCGACCGCCGCCGTCGAGAGGAGGGCTGATGGTACGCGAGCAGCGGCTCGAACCCGAGGTGGAGGTGCTCTGGGACGACTTCCACGCCCAGGTGAACGTCCCGTCGGAGCAGTTGCGGCAGTGGTTGCTCACCCGCGGCTCCGGGGAGGAGTCGTTCGGGCCCGACCCGGACCTCGACCTGCCCGGGATGGGCCGGCGGATCCTGCGGGTGCTGGCCAAACGCAAGGTGGACCTCACGCCGGAGGACATCCGGGTGATGCGGGACGCGATCGACGAGATCCAGTCCCTGCTCGACGACAAGCCGCCCCGTGGCAACGCCGACGACGAGTGGCGGCACGCCCTGCTCGACCTGGGCCACGACGTCCTCGTCGAACGCTGAGCCGGCGGTAGGGCGGCGCCCGGGAGGACCCGGGCGCCGCCCGCCGTGGTCAACCGTGGTCGCTCTCCAGGCTGCCGATCGTCAGGCCCGCGGCGTCGGCAGCCGCCTCGCGGTCGGCGCGCGCCCGCTCCTCGCGGGTCAGCAGGTTGGCGTACTCCGTGACGTCCGCCGGGTCGGGCACCTCGGGCAGGCGACGCAGGAACGCCTCCACGTCGCGGGCGGCGGCGGTGTGCGTGGCGGCGGCCTGCCGGAGGATCTCCCGGTCGTCGGCGGCGGGGTAGGCATCGGTCATGTCCGCCTGATACCCGGCGCTACGCCGTTCGCACCCCGTCGGCCCCGGCGGCCGTCAGCCTCCGCGCCCCGTAGCTCGGGTTGCGCAGCAGCCAGGCCAGGTATTCCGGGTGCGCCGCCAGCGAGTCGGTGTACGCGGCCAGCGCGAAGTCCAGCACCAGTTCGGCGTCGCGGGCGGCGGGGGAGTCGGGATGCCAGCCCAGCATCAGCCGCCAGCGCAGCGGCGTCCCGGTCAGCATCCGGGTGACCAACCCGGCGACCGGGCGGAAGGTGGCCTGGCAGAGCGCGATCGCCTCGCCGGAGTCCACCATGTCGATGCAGCAGCGCACGTCGGTCTCGTACACCTTGCGGGGGGTGAAGCCGGCGCGGGCGCAGGCGGCGGCGAAGCAGTCGCCGAAGCAGCCGTCGCCGGGCGCGGCGACCCACTGCTCGTGGCTCAGGTCCACCAGGCTCACCTCGGCGTGCTCGGCCAGCGGGTGCTGCTCCGGCAGCAGCACCAGCACCGGGTCGACGGCCACCTCCCGCCAGCTCAACCCGAGCTCGGCGGGCGGGGCCGCGTCGCCGCACACCCCGATCAGCGCGAAGTCCAGCCGGCCGCCCGCGACGAGCTGGGCCAGCTCGTCGGCCGACCAGGAGGCGTGGGTGGTGATCTGGGCCGGTGGGGGCTCCGCGGCGAGCCGGTGCACGAGCCGGCCGAGGATGGGGCTGTTCACCCCGCCGAACCGGTAGCGGCGGGGCACGTCCCCGGCCCCGGCCAGCCGCGCCGCCTCGTCCTGCAGGCCCTTCATCGCCGGCAGCAGCACCCGCGCCCGGGCGAGCACCAGCTCGCCCAGGGCGGTCGGGCGGGCGCCGCGGCGGTCCCGCTCGAACAGGGGCCCGCCCAGGGTCCGCTCGATGCGCTGGAGCTGGGCGGTGAGTGCCGGTTGGGCCAGGCCGAGCGTCGATGCCGCCTTGGTCACGCTCCCCGTCTCCGCGATCGCGCAGACCACCCTCAGGTGTCGCAGCTCCAGATTCATACCGTGACGGTATGACCCCGTAGCGGCCGACGGAAGGCCCTGGACGGATCAACGCCCTCCAATGTGTGCCTGATCTGCTCCGGCGCGCCGCGTCCGCGCCCGCCGCCGGCTCAGCCCGGCGGCCGCTCGGTGAGGTCGGCCAGGTAGGTGGGCCGGCCGGTGACGGCGTCGCGGACCTTGTCGACGACGCCCACCGCGGGCTCGACGACCCGGTTCCACGGCGGGGTCGCCGGGGTGCCGGGGTGCGGGCGCGTCGGGGCCGCCTCCTCGGCGATCTCCAGCCGGTTGCCCAGGCGGATCAGCTCCTCGGCGCTGGCCACCTCGCGCAGCGCCGCGACGAGCGCGCCGGCCTCCTCGAGGTGGCGGCGGACCCGCGCGGCGACGTCGGCGAGCCCCTCGTCGGCGAGCGCCTTCAGGGCGGTCAGCAGGGCCCGGTCGTCCGCGATGGCCCGGTCGATCCGCTCCGCCGCGTCGGGCAGCGCGGCCCGGACGGCGGGCAGCAGGTACTGCTCCTCGGCGGACAGGTGCCGCGACAGCGCCGCCGTGAGCACCTCCAGGCCGCGCTCGGGGGCGGGCTCCGGGCCCGGGTCGGTGAGCCGCCGCAGCAGCTCCCGCAGTTGCCGGTGCTCGGCGTCGAGGATGTCGGCGATGCTGCGGCCGCCCGGCCGGAAGCCCTCGTCCTCTCCGGTCGGCGGCAGCGGTGGCAGGGGAACGGTCATGGTGCCCTCCTCTGTGGCGGGCGGCGTAGGTGGTGGGGAGCGGTCGCGAGCGGCGGTACCCGGCGGCGTCGGCGGCGAAACCGGGCCCGCTCGCCGGTCGTGCCCCGCCATCGGCGTCGATACGGCGGGGCGGGGCGACCGCTGCGGGCCCGTGGGCTGGTATGAAGAACCGATGACGAGCGACGCCGCCTCCGCCCGACCAGACCCCACCGACGAGGTCGTCGACCTCTGCCGTGACCTGCTGCGGATCGACACCACCAACACCGGGGACAACGACACCAGCGCCGGGGAACGCCTCGCCGCCGAGTACGTGGCGGAGAAGCTGGCCGAGGTGGGCGTCGAGTCCGTCATCCACGAGTCGGCGCCCGGCCGGGCCAACCTGGTCGCCCGCATCCCCGGCACCGACCCGAGCCGCGGGGCGCTGCTGGTGCACGGCCACCTCGACGTCGTCCCCGCCGACGCCGACGAGTGGTCGGTGCACCCGTTCTCCGGTGAGCTGCGCGACGGCTACCTGTGGGGCCGGGGCGCCATCGACATGAAGGACTTCGACGCGATGGTGCTGGCGGTGGTGCGGCACTGGCAGCGCACCGGGGTCCGCCCGCCCCGGGACATCGTGCTCGCGTACACCGCCGACGAGGAGGCGGGCAGCGACTACGGCGCGCACTTCCTGGTCAACCGGCACCGTGGGCTGCTCGACGGCTGCACCGAGGCCATCGGCGAGGTCGGCGGCTTCTCGTACTCGGTCAACGACAGCCAGCGGCTCTATCTGATCGAGACCGCCGAGAAGGGCATCGACTGGCTGCGCCTGCACGCCAAGGGCCGCCCCGGGCACGGCTCGATGATCCACGACGACAACGCGGTCACGGCGCTCGCCGAGGCGGTGGCCCGGGTCGGCCGGCACCGCTTCCCCGTGGTGGTCACCGACACCGTCCGGGCGTTCCTGGAGGAGGTCTCCGACCTGCTCGGCATCGAGTTGGACCCGGAGGACCCGGAGACCGCCATCGCCAAGCTCGGGCCGATCGCCAACATCATCGGCGCGACGATCCGCAACACCGCCAACCCGACCCGGCTCGCCGCCGGGTACAAGGACAACGTCATCCCCGGCCGGGCCACCGCCACCATCGACTGCCGCAGCCTGCCGGGGCAGTCGGAGCTGCTGGAGCGGCAGCTGCGCGAGCTGGTCGGCCCGGACATCGTCATCGAGTACCTCCAGCGCCAGCCGGCGCTGGAGACGACGTTCGACGGCGACCTGGTCGACGCGATGTCCGCCGCGCTGCGCGCGGAGGACCCGGGGGCGCGGCCGGTGCCGTACATGCTCTCCGGCGGCACCGACGCGAAGGCGTTCTCGCAGCTCGGCATCCGCTGCTTCGGCTTCGCGCCGCTGCGGCTGCCGGCCGACCTGAACTTCTCCGCGCTGTTCCACGGCATCGACGAGCGGGTTCCGGTGGACGGACTACAGTTCGGCGTGCGGGTTCTCGACCGGTTCCTCCGCACCTGCTAGCCCCCGCCAGGAACCCCGGTGTCCCGGCGGGAACCACTGATCGTGAAGGGACTGACCCACATGACCGACCAGCACGGTGAGCTGGACGCCGCCCTCGAGCGCGTGATCGATGCGGCCCGCCACCACCTGGCCGCCGTCCGCGCCGCACAGGGCCGCGTCGACGACGACGACGTCTGGCAGGCGTACGTCGCGCTCAACAACGCGTCCTTCGCGTACGACGAGCAACTCCTGGACGCCTTCGGCGAGGTCACCCCGTGGGACGTCGAGTCGATCGACCCGGAGGAGGCCGACCAGCGCTTCGGGGGCGCGGAGGGCGTGGAGCCCACCGACCCGCACCCGCGGGTGATCTCGGTACGGCAGCGGCGCGACTACCGGGTGCCGAGCGTGTCGGCGCTGATCCGGGTCGCCGAGGCCGCCCGGCGGGAGGGCACCCCGGCCGAGGACGAGCCGGAGCCCGTCGAGGGGGTCGGCGAGGCGGTGCTGGAGCTGCTCCAGAGCGGTGACGGCTCGCTGGGCGCGCTGGACGTGCCGGAGCTGGAGCCGCTCGACGGCGTGGTGATGGTCAGCGAGGTCGGCACCCCGGTGGACCTGGAGTCCTTCGACGACGACGACCCGGTGGGCCCGTTCCAGCCGGCCGCCGACGACCGGCTGGTCGGCCGGCTCGACGAGCACCCCTTCATGGAGCTCGACGAGGAGCACGACCACGCCCACTAGGCGGTGACGGCCCGCCGGTCAGGCGGCGCAGGCCCGGGGCCCGACCGGACGGTCGGCCCCGGGCCTTGCTGTCGTGGTCAGTACGACAGTCCCGGCTGCGGCTGGTTGACCCGGCGGCGGCGCAGCACCACCTGCCGCGTGCCGTCGCGGTACAGCCGTACCCGCGCCAACTCCCACCCGGAGAACTCCGCCTGGATCGCCAACTGCGCCGCGGCGGTCAACCGGTCGACGTCCGGCGGCAGCCGCAGCGGCGCGTACTCGTAGTCCATGACCTCCATGCTGCCCAGCCCGGGAGGCCTTCGCCACCCCCTCGCCGGTGACCCGCGCCGCTGCGAGGCGTGGCCGCCCGGCTTCCCGGCCATCGCCAAACCGATTGACTTTCGATAGGTTAAGAGCGATAGTCGATGCATGTTCAACGAGCATCGAGCGGTAGCCCCGCTCAGAGTCTTCCTCGTCGTGCTGTTCGGGATCCTGGTCATGCTCCAGACCTTCTCGCTGCCCGGGCAGTTCGCCCACATGGCCGAGGAGTCCCCAGAGCAGGCCTACCTCAGGTGGCCGATGACCGCCGTGGCGGTGTTCTGGGTGCTGTGCGTCCAGGTGGTGGTCGTGTCCACCTGGAAGCTGCTCACCCTGGTCAAGCGCGACCGCATCTTCAGCGACGCCTCGCTGGCGTGGGTGGACGCGATCGTCTGGGCGATCTTCGCCGCCTGGGTGGTGCTGCTGGGCGTCTTCCTCTACGTCGGCTTCAACGCCACGGACCCCGGGCTGCCGCTCCTGCTGTTCCTGCTGCTGGTGGGCGTCGCCGTGCTGGGCCTGCTGATGGTGGTGATGCGCGCGCTGCTGCGGCAGGCCACGACGCTGCGCACCGACATGGAGGCGGTGATCTGATGCCCATCGTCGTACGCATCGACGTCGAACTGGCGAAACGCAAGATGAGCGTCGGCGAGTTCGCCGAGCGCGTCGGACTCACGCCCGCGAACGTGGCGGTGCTGAAGAACGGCCGGGCCAAGGCCGTCCGGTTCAGCACCCTGGAGGCCATGTGCCGGGTGCTCGACTGCCAGCCCGGTGACCTGCTCGAGTGGGTCGACGAGTGAACCCCCACGGCGCGCCGCCCCGGACCGACGACCACGAACCGCCCGCCCGCAGGTCCGAGACCCCGGCCGCCACCAGGGAGACGCCGTGAAGTACCTGCTCGCACTCCTCGCCGGCGCGCTCGGCGTCGCCGGCGTCGTGCACGGGGAGGCCGACGACTCGCCCGGCCTCCAGTTCCTGGGCGTCGTGCTCGTCGTCGGCGCGGTCGTGTTCGCCGTGCGGCTCGCGCGGCGCGGCCGGTAGCGGTAGGGCTGCCGGCCGGCGGTCAGCCGGCGGGCGGGTTCGCCGCCAGCAGGGCCGCCAGCGACGCCGCCCCCAGGGCCAGGGCGCGCGGGGTGCCCGCGTCCACCACCAGCCCCCACGCCGGGTCGGGCCAGTCCGCGAGCAGGTCCGCGCAGGGCACGGCGACGAACGGCACGCCCTCCCCGGCGAACGCGGTCAGCGCGTCCGGGGAGGTGAAGACGGGCAGCAGCGGCGCGCCGGTAGGGTCGGTGACGATCGTCCACGGCACCTCGCGGTCCGGCCCCGGCTCCGCCGCCAGCGGTACGCAGACCGCCGCGGCGGCGAGGATGCCGAGGTAGCCGGGCAGGTCCCGCCGCGCGCCGGCCTCGCCGAGCAGGTCGAGCACGGACGGCCCGCCCGGGTCCGCCCCGCTCCGCGCCTCGTCCGCGGCGGGGCCCGCGGGCGAATCTGCGGGCAGTTCCGCGGGCGGCGGGTCGGGCACACGCGCGTCCCCGGCCCCGGCCGCCGGCTGCTCGACCCCGGCGACGGGCTGCTCGACCCCGGCCACGGGCTGCTCGACTTGGGCAGCGGGGCGTTCGGCTCCGGCAGCGGCGTGCTCGGTTTCGGCGACGGGCTGCCCGGCTCCGGCAGCGGGGTGCCCGGCCTCGGCATCGGGCGCCGCGACCCGGACGCGGGGCACGGTCGGCTCCGGGCGCACCCGGGGACCGGTGGGCGGGAGGATCTGGCAGGACAGCGCTGCGGGCTCCGTGGTGAGCACCGTGGCGGCGGTCTGCGCCGCGAACCCGCTCCACCAGCGCAGGCCCTCGGCGTTGCGCGGCGTCTCGTACCACCAACCGCCGACCCCGCGCGGCGCCTGCCAGCCGAGCTCGGCCAGGCGTCGCTCGTCGTAGGGCGGGCAGACCCCGCGGACGGTGTCCCGGCGCACCATCAGGTGCAGCCGGCGGGGGCCGGCGGCGAGTTCCAGGTCGGTGTCGCGGTCGCAGCCCGACAGCGTGTCGTGGAGCCGGGTGACGATGTCTGGCCAGCCCGGCGACGTCATGCCGGCGGCCCCGGCAGGCGGCCGTCGAGCCGGCCGAGCCGTCCCATCGCCTCCTCCAGGCGGCCCAGCGAGGCGAAGTCGCCGGGGGTGCCGAAGATCCCGTTCAGGCCCGCGCCGAGCGTCGCGTCGAGACCCCCGGTGCGCTCTTCGAGCTGCGCGGTCGCCGCCGTGCGGGCCTGCCGGTACGCCTGCAGCACCATGGCCGCGAGGTCCTCGGTGCCCACCCGCAGCGCGGTCGGGGCGAGGCTCAGGTCGGTCAGCTCGCCGGTGGCGTCGACGGTCGCGGTGACCAGCCCGCTGTCGTCGGTGGCGGTGGCGCTCAGCTCCTCCAGGTCGTCGGTGAGCCCGGCGAAGCGGCGTTCGATGTCGGCGAGCCGTCCGGCGAGTGCGTCGAACGCGGACAGCGGGTCAGACATGAGAACCTCCCGTGCGCGGTGCCGTCCGGGGTGGCGCCCGGCGGCGGCATGATCGTATCGTCGTCCCGCCGGGCGAGTGGGGGAGGAACGGCGTGCCTGACATCGACGTCGACGTGCAGGCGGTGCGTCGGCTGGAGGCGGCGGCGAAGCGGGTGGCCACCTCGCTGACCGCGCTGGAGAGCCGGATCACGTCAGCGGGCGACATACCGGACGGGGCCTTCGGGCACCTGCCGTTCGTCAGCGACATGCTCCGCGAGAAGTACGCCGAGCAGGTCACCGGGGGGATGGAGCTGTTCCGGTCCGGCCACGACGCGTTCGAGCGGGTCGGCGGCGCGCTGGGCGGGACGGCCGAGGCCTACGAGCGCAACGAGCAGGACATCGACGCATCCTTCCGCGCCATCGGCGCCGGGATGCCCCGGTGAGTGGGCCCGCGGGCACCGCCGTCGAGCTCTGGAACGGCATCGACAACGCCCTGTCCGGCGTGGACAAGGTGGTCGACAGCGTCTGCCGCACTCTCGCCTGGCCGTTGATCCAGCTCGTCGACCTCGTCGACGGCGAGCCGGCCGCGCTGCGCGCCAAGGCCACGGAGTGGGACGCGCTGGCCGGGCAGGTGCGGGAGTTGGCGATGGGCCACCGCAGCGTGCGCGAGGCCGAGCAGGCCGGCTGGCGCTCCCCGTCCGGCCAGGCGTACGGGCGGCGGATGGCCGAGGTCGAGCAGCAGCTGCTGGACGTCGCCGAGCAGTTCGCCGCCACGGCCGAGTACCTGCGCGGGGTCGCCGACGCGCTCCAGACGGTGCACGACGTCCTGGTCGACATCTGCGTCGAGTTCGTCAACTTCCTGCTGGTGACGCTGGTCACCGCGCTGCTGATGGCCCCGTTCACCGCCGGGGCGTCCTGGGCGGCCGGGGTGGCGCTGGGAGTCACCCGGGGCATGATCGCGCTGACCCGGATGTTGAAGATCATCCGGCCGCTGGCGACGCACCTGCAGAAGGTCATCCGGCTGCTGCAACGGGTCCTGCTCCACCTGCGCAAGCTGCGCAACCACCTGGACAAGCTGGTCGACAAGCAGAAGGCGCTGCGCGCCGGCCAGAAGTACGCCGACAAGCGCCGTGCCGCCGGCGCCGCCGACAAGTGGCACCACAAGTTCATGGACCCGGCGAAGGGCACCTGGAAGCTCGGCAAGTCCGGTTCGCCGTTCGACATGAGCACGTTCGAGCGCCTCGGGGCGCTGCGGGCGCACGGCATGGCCGACGGGGCGCGGATGATCGGCCGGGACTGGGCCACCAACCTGCCGTGGAACATCCCGAACTCCGTCGTGCACGGCGCCACCTGGGGCACCGTCGCGATGGTCTCCGGCCTGTCGGTGCCCGGCATGGACCAGGTCGGCGACAAGGTCGACGCGGCGGTGCAGGGCGGCGCCGAGTGGATCGACCAGAATGTCTTCGGGCAGCCGCCGGCGCAGCAGCCGGCCGGCAGGTGACGGCCGATCGAGGGGGTGGGGCGTGTCCGAGGGGCGCAGTCGGCTGGGCCGGCTGACCGACGCGGTGCTGGGCGGTGCGCGGGCCGCCCGGGACAAGGCCCGTGAGCTGCGCGACGAGTTCCGCACCACCGACGAGCCCGAGCGCGCCCTGGTGGCGCCCCTGCTGCCCGACGAGGAGATCCGCTACGTCGGCCTGGCGCCGGTCCGGGCCCCGGAGAACCACCGGGCCGGCAGCCAGCTCGCCGACCGGGTGAACGCCGAGCTGGCCGAGGCGCTCGATCCGCGCGCGCTGTTCGGGCTGCTCAACATCGTCAACCCGGTCGCCTGGGTGGACGCGGTGCTGACGCCCGTACGCATCGCCGCGGGCGTCCTGCTGCTGCCCGGCAAGGCCGCCCTGCTCGCCGCCGGCACCCCGGAGACGGCCGAGCCGGAACCGGCGCCGGGCGGCGCGCCCCGGGAGCCGCTGCCGCTCACCGACGAGCAGGAGGCGTTCCGGGCGCTGTTCCGGCTCAGCCGCTACCGCCCGCTGGCCGACCAGCTCGCCGAGATCGCCTACCGGCGGCGGTACGTCTTCAGCGGCGACCTGGCCACCCTCGCCGGCAGCCTGCTGCTCTTCCTCGAGCGCTACACCGGCACCCCGCTGGCGGTCACCGACACCCACCTGCACCTGCTGCGGATGGGCCGCCGCCCCGACCCCGACCGCGAGGACCGGCGGCGCCCCCAGGTGCTGTGGAGCGTGCCGCGGCGGCGCATCGCCCGCATCGAGTCCGAGCACGGGGCCCGCCTCATGCAGTTCCCGTCCACCATCGTGTTCGACGACGGGTCCTGGATCCGGATCGTCAACCCGGCCACCCGCGACGACCAGTCCCGCTTCCTCGCCGCCGTACGTGACCTGCCCGGCCAGCGCCCCACGGCCTGACCGCGCGCTCGTGCCGCGGGCGGGGTCAGCCGTCGCGCTCGGGGTAGCCCACCGGCACGGCCGACACGTCGTCCAGCGCGGTGACGATCTCCTCGGGCAGGGTCACCCGCTCGACCTGGAGCGCGCCGAGCAGTTGCCCGACCGTCCGCGCGCCGAGGATCGGGGCCACCACCCCGGGCCGGTCGCGGATCCAGGCCAGCGCCACCTCCGTCGGGGAGACGCCCAGCCCGCCCGCGGCGATGGCGACCGCCTCCACGATGCTGGAGCAGCGGGGCTCCAGGTAGGTGGCGACGAAGCGCTCGAAGTGCGGCGAGGCCGCCCGCGAGTCGGCGGGCCGGCCGTGCCGGTACTTGCCGGTGAGCACCCCGCGGCCCAGCGGCGACCACGGCAGCACCCCCAGCCCGAGGGCCTCGCACGCGGGCAGCACCTCCCGCTCCACGCCGCGCTCCAGCAGCGAGTACTCCACCTGCGCCGCCACCACCGGGGCGCGCCCCGGCCAGGCGGTCTGCCAGGCCGCGGCCCGCGCGGTCTGCCAGCCGGCGAAGTTCGACACCCCGACGTAGCGGACCCGGCCGCTGGCCACCGCGTGGTCGAGCGCAGCGAGCGTCTCCTCCAGCGGCGTGTCGGGGTCGTAGCCGTGCAGTTGGAAGAGGTCGACGTGGTCCGTGCCCAGCCGGCGCAGCGAGGCGTCCAGCGTGCGCAACAGGTGCCCCCGGGAACCGTCCCGACGCCGGCCGCTGCCCGGCCGCAGGCCCGCCTTGGTGGCGATCAGCAGCTCCTCGCGCGGCACCAGGGAGCCCAGCAGCGACCCGATCACCGACTCGGCGTCGCCGTCGCCGTAGACGTCGGCGGTGTCGATCAGGTTGCCGCCCGCGTCGAGGAAACTCTTCAGCTGGGCGGCCGCATCGTCGGCGTCGGTGTCCCGGCCCCACGTCATGGTGCCGAGCGCGAGCCGCGAAACCGCCAGCCCGCTTCGGCCGAGCGGTCGCTGTTGCATGGGTGAACCTTATTTCGAACGAGGGCCCGCCGATATCCTCGCTCCCGTCAAGTGTGCCGGGCGCGTCGCGTTTCCGACCGTCCGGGCACCGCCCCCGGTGGTGGCGACCGGTGAACGGGTCGACTTGCGGCATTGCGTAACCTGATGCGACCTGTGGTGCGGATGGGGGAGGACCTAGTGCGACTCGGGCTCAGCCTCGGATACCAGACGGCGTGGAGCACGCCGGCCGATCACCTGGCTTTCGCCCAGGAGGCGGACCGGCTCGGCTACTCGGTGGTGTGGGCGGCGGAGGCCTACGGCTCCGACTCGCCGAGCATGCTCGCCTGGATGGCCGGGCAGACGGAGCGGATCGACCTGGGCAGCGCGGTGATGCAGATCCCCGCCCGTACCCCGGCGATGACCGCGATGACCGCGGCGACCATCGACGCGCTGTCCGGCGGCCGGTTCCGGCTGGGCCTCGGCGTGTCCGGCCCGCAGGTCTCCGAGGGCTGGCACGGCGTACGGTTCGCCAAGCCGCTGGCGCGGACCCGCGAGTTCGTGGACATCGTCAAGCTGGCCGTCGCCCGCAAGTCCGTCGCGTACGACGGCGAGTTCTACACGCTGCCGCTGCCCGACGGGCCGGGCAAGGCGCTGAAGCTGGGCTTCCACCCGCCGCGCGAGCACATCCCGATCTACCTCGCCGCCGTGGGCCCGAAGAACCTGGAGCTGGCCGGCGAGATCGCCGACGGCTGGCTGGCGATCTTCTACGCCCCCGAGTTCGCCGAGGAACAGCTCGCGTCGGTGCGCGCCGGGCGGGCGAAGGCCGGCAAGGAACTCGCCGGCTTCGACGTGGTCCCGTCGGTGCCCGTGGTGGTCGGCGACGATATCGCCACCTGCGCCGAGCTGGTCCGCTGGTACGCGGCCCTCTACGTCGGCGGCATGGGCAGCCGCCAGCAGAACTTCTACAACCAGCTCGCCACCCGGATGGGCTACGGCGACGCCGCCCGCGAGGTGCAGGATCTCTACCTGGCCAAGCGGCAGCGCGACGCCGCCGCCGCGGTGCCGCTGGAGTTCATCGACCGCACCTCGCTGCTGGGCCCGAAGGAGCGCATCGCCGAGCGGATGCGGGAGTACGCCGCCGCCGGCGTCACCACCCTGTCGGTGACCCTGTTCGCGGCCGACCGGGACAGCGGCGTGCACACCCTGCGTACCGTCGCCGAGGCGCTGGACCTCTCGGGAGTCGGGGAGTGACCTGGATCGAGGCCATCGTCCTGGGCATCGTCCAGGGACTGACCGAGTTCCTTCCGGTCAGCTCGTCCGGTCACCTGCGGATCACCTCGGCGATCTTCTTCGACCGGGACGCCGGGGCGTCGTTCACCGCGGTCACCCAGTTGGGCACCGAGGCGGCGGTGTTGATCTACTTCGCCAAGGACATCTGGCGCATCACCCGTACGTGGCTGGTCGGCATCAGGGACAAGTCGGTGCGTTCCAGCCTCGACTACCGGATGGGCTGGTACGTCATCGTCGGCTCGATCCCGATCGGGCTGTTCGGGTTCCTGTTCAAGGACCAGATCCGCACCGCCGGCCGGAACCTGTGGCTGGTGGCGACCACGCTGATCGTGTTCGCGTTCGTGCTGGCGTTCGCCGAGTACTGGGGGCGGCAGACCCGCACCCTGGTGAACTTCAAGATGCGCGACGGCGTGGTGATGGGCTTCGCCCAGGCGATGGCGCTCATCCCGGGGGTGTCGCGCTCGGGCGGCACGCTCACCGCCGGGCTGTTCCTCAACCTCACCCGGGAGGCGGCGGCGCGCTACTCGTTCCTGCTGGCCATCCCGGCGGTGGTGATGTCCGGGATCTTCAGCGTCGGCGACGTCTTCGAGCCGGCGGCGCCCGGCACGTCGGTGCCGAGCATGGCCCAGATGATCATCGCCACGATCATCGCCTTCGGCGTCGGCTACGCGGCCATCGCCTGGCTGCTGCGCTACGTCGCCCACCACACCCTGTACGTGTTCGTGCTGTACCGGGTCGCGGTGGGCACCCTGGTGCTCGCCCTGCTGATGACGGGCACCATCAGCGCCACCTGATCCGCCCGAGCCCGCGCCGGCCCCCGTCCCCGCACCACCGGACGGGGGCCGGCCCGTGTCCGACCCACCGCCGGCCGTCACCGCCTGCCTGGCGCCTTTGCGCTCTGGCATCTGGCGCCGCGATTCGCACCCGGACCACAACCCCGGCGACCCGAAGGCCGAGGGGCGTATTCTCTCTCGCCGGATCGCGTAAGCCGTGCTCGCCGTCCTCACGTCGAGATCTTGGACGGTTGTCGTCGGGTGCGAGCGGTAACTGTCCAAGATTTTCAGGTGGAGATGCCGGCGCCCCTGTCGGGGTGCCGGCCGTGTCGTGTGGACGTGCCGCTGGCCGGCACCGATTGATCGGTGCCGGCCGGCGGTCCCCCTTGTGGTGGAAAGTCTGTGTGTCAGCTGTTCCAGTGCTCGGTGACGAGGTCGGCGGCCTGCTGCTCCCACTGGGCGTAGTGGTCGGGGTACGCCGACACCTGCACCGTCTGGGCGGCCTTGGTCAGGGGCATGTCCTGCCACCCGTCGACCTGCTTCAGACCCTTCAGGAACGCGGTGGTGGAGTACTCGGGGTCGGTGATCTGCTCGATCGTGCCCCAACCCGAGGACGGGCGCTGCTGGAACAGGCCCTGCGAGTCGTGGTCGTTGCGGTCACCGAGGTGACCGAGGTTCTCCAGCTTCGACTCCTGCAGGGCGGTGGCGATCGACACGACGGCGGCGCGCTCGTCCATGCCGGCCTTCTTCGTCGCGGCGATGATGGCCTTGACGTTGGCGACCTGCTCGTCCGAGAGGTCGACGTGCGACTGGGTGCCCTGCACACCGTGCGGGATCAGCTTGGCCTTGTCGACCGACGGCTTGTCAGCCTGCATGGCCACAGCCGCCACGGGCGTGGTGTCGACAGTCGTCGGGGTGCTGTCGGTCATCGGGCCGGCGGCCACACCACCGGCGAACGCGAGACCAGCAATACCGAGAACGCTGTTACGAATGAACGTGTTCATGGGGGACGCTCCATTCGGGGGTTGGCACCACACACCGAAGGGGGATCGGCTCTGTGTGCGGGTGCAAGCACCGTCCGGCGCTCGATGAACAACGGGGAACCTCCGGCGTCCTGCCGGAGGAAAGATCAGAGTCGGCCGCGTGGGGCGGAGGGGGATGCCCTGCACGTGGGCCGGGACCATGTGTAACGACCGGCCGGCCGCCATCATTCCGGGGCCCGGGCTGACCACCTGCCCGGGAGGCGGGGCGTGCCCTTACTCGGTCGTACGCATGGTGTAACGACCCGGGGCCGGCCACGATTCCGCCCCCACGATGCCCCCGGTCACACCCTGAAACCGGACAAAGCGTCTCGTCGTCGACTCGTTTCGGGCGGGTGTGGTGCGGGTCGTGGTGGGCGTTCCGGATTGGTGTCGGACAGGGCGATCGGTCGGGGTGGAGGGCTGCTGAAGCCGCGTGTGAGGGGATGAACCGGACATGCGGGCGTCGAGTGATGTCCGTTGGTGCCCCCGGGCATGGTCAACGGTTAGTCGAGCCTGTCGGGCCGGCCCCTGTTGCGAGATCTTGGCAAGGATCGGCCCCTGGAGGGGCACTCTCGTTCCAAGATCTGCCGACGCCGACGCCGACGCCGACGCCGACGCCGACGCCGACGCCGACGCCGACGCCGACGCCGACGTGGTGTGGCGCGGGGCCGGCAGACGCGGGGGCGGTGCGGGATAAGTGCGGGCCGTGGGTGTTGCGCCTGGTGTGGGACTGCCATCGTCGATTGGGCGGTCAGCGCCGTCGAGGTGAGTCGGGCCCGGGGCCGTAGCGCAGATGGGGGAGCGCGGGTCATACCGCGCACCGGGGAGGCACCCGTGGCCGGACACAGGTCATAGGGTGGTCCCGTGGCGACCCTTCTGCTTCTGCGACACGGCCGGACGACCGCGAACGCCGACGGCGGGCTGGCCGGCCGGCAGCCCGTGGAACTGGACGAGACGGGCCGGGCCCAGGCGAGCGCGGTCGGCGAGCGGCTGCGGGCGGTGCCGCTCGCGGCGGTGGTGACCAGCCCGCTGATCCGGTGCCGGCAGACCCTGGAGCTGGCGTTGCCCGGGGCCGCCCCGGTGGTGGAGGAGGGGCTGATCGAGTGCGGCTACGGCGCCTGGGAGGGGCAGCCGCTGAAGAAGCTCGCCAAGGAGCCGCTCTGGCCGGTGGTCCAGCAGCACCCGAGCGCGGCGGTCTTCCCGGAGGGGGAGGCGATGGCGGCGATGGCGGCGCGGGCGGTCACCGCGGTGCGTACGTGGGACGCCCGGATCACGGCGGAGCACGGCCCCGAGGCGGTCTGGCTGGCGTGCAGCCACGGCGACGTGATCAAGGCGATCGTCGCCGACGCGCTCGGCGTACACCTGGATCTGTTCCAGCGGATCGTGGCCGACCCGGCCTCCGTGACGGCGATCCGCTACACGCCGCTGCGGCCGTTCCTGATGCGACTCAACGACACCGGCGGCGACCTGGCCGGGCTGGTGCCGCCGCCGCGTAAGCGGCGCCGACGGGCGACGCGGGCGGCCGGCGCGGCCGACTCCGACGCGCCGGTCGGCGGCGGCGCGGGGGCGGGCCGGTGACGGGCCGACGGCGCCCTGACCTACGGCCTCGCGGCGGGGCGCCGCGTCCGGTGGGGCGCTCGGCCGTCCCGCTCGCGACGCTCGCCCCAGCCGACGAGGAGTCCGCGCGCCGCTGCGGGCCGAGAGTCCCGTCCGCGACCACGCTGCGGCGCGGGCCCGGGGCCTCGCCGGCCGCCACGCCCGGGCGCGGCGCACGGTGTGCCGGGCGCGGCGGGGGTACGGCGATTCGCGTCGGTGGGGTGCGCGGCGCTGTGGCGCGCCGGATAGGGTCGTGGGTATGACCCACCAGGTGCACGCCTTCGAGCCGCCGGAGCGGTTCGTCGCCGGGACGGTCGGGCCGCCGGGGGAGCGCACGTTCTTCCTCCAGGCGCGCGGCGGTGGCCGGCTGGTCAGCGTCGCGCTGGAGAAGGTCCAGGTGTCGTTGCTGGCCGAGAAGCTCGAGGAGCTGCTCTCCGAGGCGCAGCGCCGCTTCGGGGTGGACCTGCCCGAGCCGGTGGCCGTCGTCGGCGACAACGACCCGCTGGACACGCCCGTCGACGAGGAGTTCCGGGTCGGCACGCTCGGGCTGGCGTTCGACGTCGACACCGCGACCGTGGTGATCGAGGCCATCGCCGTGGGCGAGGCGGAGGTCGAGGTCGAGCTCGGCGAGCCCGACGACGACGATGAGGACGCCGAGGACGAGGACGAGGAGCCGGACGAGGACCTCGACCGGCTCCGGGTGCGGCTGACCCCCGAGGCGACCCGACAGTTCATCGAGCGGGCCCGGCGGGTGGTCAACGCCGGTCGTCCGCCCTGCCCGCTCTGCGGCCAGCCCCTCGACCCCGCCGGTCATCTCTGTCCGCGCCACAACGGTTATCACCGGTGACGTCGTCGGATCTCCAGCCCCGACAGGACGGCGAGGCCGCGCTCCGCTTGCTGCGTGACGGTCACCTCGACCTGGAGGGGCGGCTCGTCGACGCCTCCAACACCACCCTGCGCGGCATCCTGACCCTCGACGGGGTGACGGCCCGCTGCGTCTACAAGCCGGTGCGGGGCGAGCGCCCGCTGTGGGACTTTCCGGACGGCACGCTGGCTGGTCGGGAGGTCTCGGCGTACGTGGTCTCCCGGGCCACCGGCTGGGATCTGGTGCCGCCGACCGTGCTGCGCGACGGCCCGTTCGGCCCGGGATCGTGTCAGCTCTGGATCGACGAGCCGGAGGCGGCCGAGCCCCTGGTCGGGTTCGTGCCGGCCGACGCGCTGCCGCCCCGGTGGTTCCCGATCGCGGCGGCCCGCGACGACGACGGCACACCGTACGCGCTGGCGCACGCCGACGATCCGCGGCTGGCCCGGCTCGCGGTGCTCGACGCGGTGATCAACAACGCGGACCGCAAGGGCGGGCACGTGCTGGTCGGTCCGGACGACCGGATCTACGGCGTCGACCACGGGGTGAGCTTCCACGTCGAGGAGAAGCTGCGCACGGTGCTCTGGGGCTGGGCCGGCCGGCAACTGCCGGCGGACGCCGTGGAGATGCTCGACGCACTCGCCGGTCAGCTTTCCGGGGCACTCGGCGACGAGCTGGCCGACCACCTGACCCTCCGGGAGGTCGCCGAGCTGGCGGCCCGGGTCGACCGGCTGCGGCACACCGGCCTGTTCCCGCAGCCGTCGCGGGACTGGCCTGCGGTGCCCTGGCCCCCCATGTGAGCGCGCCCGGTCCGTCCCTCGGCGCTGTCATGTTGATCACTGTGGGCCGGGCCTGCCGCGCCGCGCCGGCTGGTTAGGCTGACGGTCATGGACTCTTGGGCGGGACATGAAGTGCCGCGGCTGCCGGGCAGGGGCCAGCCGCTGTCGTTGTTCGACTCGGCGCGGCAGGGCGCCCACCCGAGCGATCCGGCCGGCACCGCAACCATGTACGTCTGCGGCATCACCCCGTACGACGCCACGCACCTGGGCCACGCCGCCACCATGATCGCGTTCGACCTGGTGCAGCGGGTGTGGCGGGACGCCGGCCGGGACGTGCACTACGTGCAGAACGTCACCGACATCGACGACCCGCTGCTGGAGCGGGCCGAGCGGGACGGCGAGGACTGGAAGGTCCTGGCGATGCGGGAGACCGCGCTGTTCCGCGAGGACATGGAGGCGCTGCGGATCATCCCGCCGGCGCACTACGTCGGCGCGGTGGAGTCGATCCCCGACATCGCCGACAAGGTCCTCCTGCTGCTCAAGGACGGGGCCGCGTACCGCCTGGAGGACGGCACCGGCGACGTCTACTTCGACATCGCCGCCACCCCCCGCTTCGGCTACGAGTCGAACCTGACCCGGGAGCAGATGCTGGAGATCTTCCCCGAGCGCGGGGGCGACCCGGACCGGGCCGGCAAGCGCGACCCGCTCGACCCGCTGTTGTGGCGGGGCGCCCGCGAGGGTGAGCCGTCCTGGCCGGGTGGCGAGCTGGGCGCCGGCCGTCCCGGCTGGCACATCGAGTGCACGGTCATCGCGCTCAACCTGCTCGGCGACCGGATCGACGTGCAGGGCGGCGGCAACGATCTGATCTTCCCCCACCACGAGTGCTCCGCCGCGCACGCCGAGCGGCTCACGGGCGCCGCGCCCTTCGCGCAGCACTACGTGCACGCCGGCATGATCGGCCTCGACGGCGAGAAGATGTCGAAGTCCCGGGGCAACCTGGTCTTCGTCTCCCGGCTGCGCGCCGACCAGGTCGACCCGATGGCGGTCCGGCTGGCCCTGCTCTCGGGGCACTACCGCACCGACCGCGCCTGGACCGACGAGCTGCTCGCGACGTCGCTGGAGCGGCTGGCCCGCTGGCGGCGGGCCGCCGCCGCGCCCGCCGGTCCGTCGGGCGAGGAGTTCCTGGCCGGCGTACGCGCCCGCCTCGCCGACGACCTGGACTCGCCGGGCGCCCTGGCGCTGGCCGACGGATGGGCCGAGGCGACCCTCGCGGGCACCGCCGACGACCCGGCCGCCCCCGCCCTCTTCGCCGCCACCCTGGACGCCCTCCTCGGCATCCACCTCTGACAGTGATGATGTGGGAGCGGGTCACCCGGTCGGTCTGACTCAGCCTCTGACTGACCGTGGGCCCCGCCCCTCGCGACGTCGATCATGCAGTTGTGGTGCCCCGCAAAAGGCGCATAACGGCGGTAGCCGCCCACCCCAAGTGCATGATCGACGGGGTGGGGTGGAGGGTTGGTTAGCCGAGGACGAGGCCCGGGTCCGGGGTGGGGGCGGGGGCCGGGGCGGGGATCTTGTACTCCTCGGTCAGCGTGGTGACCGGGCCGGGCCAGGTGGCCTGGGCGACCTCGATCGGCTTGCGGTGGCCGTCGTAGGCCACGTGCAGCAGGTGCAGCACGGGGGTGTCGGGGCGGATCTGGAGGATCTCGGCCTCCTCCCGGCTGGGCTGGCGGGCGCTGATGGTGTCGGTGGCGGAGACGTACCGCCGGCCGGTTGCCTCCTCGGCCTCCTGGTAGAGCGGTCGGCCGAATGCCTCGGCGCGCTCCAGCGAGGTGCCGGCGGTGTCGGCGGGCAGGAACCACGAGGCGCCCACCTCGACGGGGGAGTCCTCGGTGCGCACGAGGTGGCGGCGGCAGAGCAGGTCGGTGCCGTCGGCGACCCCGAACGCGTCGGCCACCTCCGGCGGGGCGGGGGCCCTGCCGACGGAGACGAGCTGCTGCCGGTACCGCGCGGCCAGGTCGGTGTGGTAGCCGCGGAAGCCGCCGTAGCGGCCCCGGGAGAGCCGGTTGAGCCGCCGCCGGGTGCCTCGGACGTACGTCCCGGAGCCGGGCTTGGTGATCAGGATGCCCTCGACCCGCAGCTGGTCGACGGCGCGCTGCACAGTTTGCTTCGCCACGCCGAACATCTCGGCGATGGCCGGGATGGACGGCAGCCGCTCGCCCGGTGCCCAGTCGCCGCGGCGGATCTGGGCCTTGAGCTGCGCGGCGATCTGCCGGTGCGGGAACTCGGCCGCCCCCGGATTGATCTGCATGCCCGCCTCCTCGATGACAGCTAGGTTCCTAGGATGCCCTAGGGGTAGTGACCGCGCCACCCCGGACACGCCAAAAGACCGGCCCCGGACGACACGCGTCCGGGGCCGGTGCGGCAGGGGATGGGTGCTACCAGGAGCCGGCCGTGGGGCCGGCGGAGCCGCCGCGACGGCGCAGGTACTTCTCGAACTCCTGGGCGATCTCGTCACCCGTCAGCGGGGTGATGCCCGCGTCGCCGACGCGTTCCTCCAGCTCGCGCACGTATTCGCCGAGCTCGGCGTCCTGCTCGGCGGCGCTGCGCACCCGCTGCTCCCACTCGGCGGCCTCCTCGGCGAGGTCGGCCATGGGCACCGGCAGGTCGAGCACCTCCTCGACGCGATGCAGCAGGGCGAGGGTGGCCTTCGGGCAGGGCGGGTTGTTGGCGTAGTGCGGCACGTGGACCCAGAACGAGACGGCGTCGACCTCGGCCTTGTTGCAGGCGTCGTGCAGCACGCCGACGATCCCGGTCGGCCCGTCGTAGCGGGTGGGGGTGAGCTGGTAGCGCTGGGCGGCCTCCGCGTCGGAGGCGCTGCCGCTGATCGGCAGCGGCCGGGTGTACGGCACGTCGGCCAGCAGCGCGCCGAGCACGACGACCCGCTCGACCTCCAGGCTGTGGCAGATCTCCAGCACCTGCTCGCAGAAGGTGCGCCACCGCATGCTCGGCTCGATGCCGCGGATCAGCACGACGTCCCGTTCGGTGCCCTCGGGGCTGGCCACCATGAAGCGCGTCGTCGGCCACTCCACCCGGCGGGTCTCGCCCTCGGCCATGGTGATCGTGGGGCGGCTGACCTGGAAGTCGTAGAAGTCCTCCGGGTCCAGCTCCGTGACCTGCCGGGCCTGCCACACCTGCTCCAGGTGCTCGACGGCGGCGGTGGAGGCATCGGCGGCGTCGTTCCAGCCCTCGAACGCGGCGATCGCCACGGGGGACCGCAGCACCGGCAGTCCGTCGAACTCGGTCACGCCGTCACCTCACCCTGCTCGTCGGGGCCGGCGCCGGGACCGGACCCGGTCGTCCGCCCGCCGGGCGTGGTGCTGTCGCTGTAGTCCTTCACGTCCGTCAGCCTACGTGTCGGGGCGGGATGCGGCCCGCCGGCCGCGCCGGTCGAGCCCAGCGACGGTCGGCCATACCACGATGAACCGGACAGCGTGATCCCGCTGACACAATGTGGGAAGGCACGTGCGGGGGAATCCATCGGCCGGCGACGGCACTAACCTGATCCTGTGCGGACCTCATTGCTCGACGTACTGGCAGACCGGATTCTCATCGCCGACGGCGCGATGGGCACGATGCTGCAGGCGGCCGACCTCACCCTGGACGACTTCGAGGGCTACGAGGGCTGCAACGAGGTCCTCAACGCCACCCGACCGGACGTCGTGCGCGGGGTGCACGAGGCGTACCTGGCCGCCGGCGCGGACTGCGTCGAGACCAACACCTTCGGGGCCAACCTGGCCAACCTGGGTGAGTACGACATCCAGCACCGCATCCGCGAGCTCTCCGAGGCCGGGGCCCGCCTCGCCCGGGAGGCCGCCGACGCGTACGCGACCCCCGAGCGGCCCCGCTTCGTGCTGGGCTCGATCGGCCCGGGCACCAAGCTGCCCACCCTGGGGCACGCCGACTACGCGACCCTGCGCGACGCGTACCAGGAGAACGCCGAGGGCCTGATCGAGGGCGGGTCGGACGCGCTGATCGTGGAGACCTGCCAGGACCTGCTCCAGGTCAAGGCCGCCGTCGTCGGCTCGAAGCGGGCCATGGCCCGGCTCGGCCGGACGGTGCCGATCATCTGCCACGTCGCCGTGGAGACCACCGGCACCATGCTGGTGGGCAGCGAGATCGGGGCGGCGCTGGCGGCCATCGAGCCGCTGGGGGTCGACCTGATCGGGCTGAACTGCTCGACCGGGCCGGCCGAGATGGGCGAGCACCTGCGCTACCTGTCCCGGCACTCCCGGATTCCGCTGTCGGTGATGCCGAACGCGGGCCTGCCGGTGCTGACCGCCGACGGGGCGTACTTCCCGCTGACCCCCGTGGAGCTGGCCGACGCGCTGGAGCGGTTCGTCACCGAGTACGGCGTCTCGCTGGTGGGCGGCTGCTGCGGCACCACCCCCGAGCACATCCGGGTCCTCTCGGAGCGCCTGCACGGCACGCGCCCGGCACCCCGCGAGCCGCGGCACGAGGCCGGTGTCTCGTCGGTCTACCACCCGGTGCCGTTCGCCCAGGACGCCTCCCTGCTGATGGTGGGGGAGCGCACCAACGCCAACGGCTCCAAGGCGTTCCGCGAGGCCATGCTCGCCGGCGACTGGCGGGCCTGCGTGGAGATCGCCCGCAGCCAGGCCCGCGACGGCTCGCACCTGCTGGACCTGTGCGTCGACTACGTCGGCCGCGACGGCACCCAGGACATGCGGGAACTCGCCGGCCGCTTCGCCACCGCCTCCACCCTGCCGATCATGCTCGACTCGACCGAGCCGCAGGTGGTCGAGGCGGGCCTGGAGATGCTCGGCGGCCGGTGCGTGGTCAACTCGGTCAACTTCGAGGACGGCGACGGGCCGGAGTCCCGCTACGCCCGGGTGATGCCCATCGTCAAGGAGCACGGCGCCGCCGTGGTGGCGCTGCTCATCGACGAGGAGGGGCAGGCGCGTACCGCCGACTGGAAGGTGCGGGTCGCGGGGCGGCTCATCGACGACCTCACCGGGCGGTGGGGGATGGACCGCGCGGACATCCTGATCGACGCGCTGACCTTCCCGATCGCGACCGGCCAGGAGGAGACCCGGCGCGACGGCATCGAGACCATCGAGGCGATTCGCGAGATCGCCCGCCGCTGGCCGGGCGTCAACTTCACCCTCGGCATCTCCAACGTCTCGTTCGGGCTCAACCCGGCGGCCCGGCAGGTGCTCAACTCGGTCTTCCTGCACGAGTGCCGCGAGGCCGGCCTGACCAGCGCCATCGTGCACGCCAGCAAGATCCTGCCGTTCAACAAGATCCCCGACGAGCAGCGGGAGGCGGCGCTGGACCTCGTCTACGACCGCCGCCGCGAGGGCTACGACCCGGTGCAGAGGTTCATCGAGATCTTCGAGGGCGTGGACGCCGCGTCGGCGCGGGCCGGGCGGGCGGAGGAGTTGGCCGCGTTGCCGCTGGAGGAGCGGCTCAAGCGGCGGATCATCGACGGCGAGCGCAACCGCCTGGAGGCCGACCTGGACGCGGCGATGGCGCAGGGGCGCAGCCCGCTGTCCATCATCAACGACATCCTGCTCGACGGCATGAAGGTCGTCGGCGAGCTGTTCGGCTCCGGTCAGATGCAGCTGCCGTTCGTGCTCCAGTCTGCCGAGGTGATGAAGACCGCCGTGGCGTACCTGGAGCCGCACATGGAGACCGCCGAGGACGGCGGCAAGGGCCGCATCGTGCTGGCCACGGTGCGTGGTGACGTGCACGACATCGGCAAGAACCTGGTGGACATCATCCTGTCCAACAACGGCTACGAGGTCGTCAACATCGGCATCAAGCAGCCGATCAACGCGATCCTGGAGGCCGCCGAGCAGCACCGGGCCGACGCGATCGGCATGTCGGGCCTGCTGGTCAAGAGCACCGTGATCATGAAGGAGAACCTCGCCGAGATGGCGTCGCGCGGGGTCGCGGAGCGCTGGCCGGTGCTGCTGGGCGGCGCGGCGCTGACCCGGGCGTACGTCGAGGACGACCTGCGGGCGATGTTCCCCGGCCAGGTGCACTACGCCCGGGACGCGTTCGAGGGACTGTCGCTGATGGACCGGGTGATGACGGCCAAGCGCGGCGGGGCGCCCGTGATCGACGCGGAGCGGGAGGCGGCCCTGGCGGCCCGGCGGGCGCGCCGCGAGCGGCAGCGCGCCATCGTCAGCGAGTCGTTGCCGGAGCTGGACGACGCCTCGGTGCGCTCCGACGTGGCCACCGACGTGGAGGTGCCCGCCGCGCCGTTCCTGGGCACCCGGGTGGTCAAGGGCGTGCCGCTTGCCGACTACGCGGCGCTGCTCGACGAGCGGGCCACCTTCCTCGGGCAGTGGGGCCTGCGGGGCGCCCGCAGCGGGCAGGGACCGTCCTACGAGGAACTGGTGGAGACCGAGGGCCGGCCCCGGCTGCGCTACTGGCTGGACCGGCTGATCGCCGACCAGGTGCTGGAGGCGGCCGTGGTGTACGGCTACTTCCCGGCGTACGCCGAGGGCAACGACCTGGTGGTGCTGGACGAGAACGGGCACTCCGAGCGGGCGCGGTTCTCCTTCCCCCGGCAGCGGCAGGAGCGGCGGCTCTGCCTGGCCGACTTCTTCCGCCCGCGCGGCGACGAGCTGGACGTGGTGGCGTTGCAGTTGGTCACCGTGGGGCAGCCGATCAGCGAGTACACGGCGAAGATGTTCGCCCGCAACGAGTACCGCGACTACCTGGAGGTGCACGGGCTGTCCGTACAGCTCACCGAGGCCCTCGCGGAGTACTGGCACCGGCGGATCCGCGCCGAGCTGACCCTGCCGGGCGGCCGTACGGTGGCCGACGACGACCCGGCGGATCTGGCGGGTCTGCTGCGCACCGACTACCGGGGCTGCCGGTACGCGTTCGGCTACCCAGCCTGCCCGGACCTGGAGGACCGGGCGAAGATCGTGGAGCTGCTGGGCGCGGAGCGCATCGGCGTGCAGTTGTCGGAGGAGTTCCAGCTGATGCCGGAGCAGGCGACCGACGCGATCGTGGTGCACCACCCGGAGGCGAGCTACTTCAACGCCAAGTGACGGGCGTAAGTGCCCTGAGCGGTTCAAATCGTCCGCAGGACTGCTGAACCATGATCATGCCGCCTCCAGGCCGTCAGCGGCTTCCGGGCCGTTCTCGGCGGCCTGGTCCTCACCGAACGCCGCATCAATGGCTCGGCGCGTGCGGTCCTCGCTGGTCGGCAGGAGATGCGTATAGGTCCGCAGGGTGAATCCCGGGTCGGCGTGGCCGAGGTAGGTCGACAGGGCCGTGATGCTCTCCCCGGCGTCCAGGAGGACTGAGGCGTAGGTGTGCCGAAGGACGTGCATCCCGTTGCGGCGGTCGTCAGGGATGCCCGTGGCTCGGATCGCGGGCTTCCAGATGCCGGGGTTGAACTTCGAGCGGCTGAGTGGCAGGCCGTCAGCGGTCGTCAAGTAGAGGGTGACTGTCATGGGGGCGCCCGCCATCTTTCCCCACGGCAAGGTGACCTCTACGGGCGCGTACTGCTTGGCGTGGTCGCCCAGGCGGCGAGCTACTGAGACGGGTTGAAGTGACCCCAATGGGCCGGACACCTCAATGTGTGTCAGGGACTCTCGGTGAATCTTCTCGTAGGTGTCAGGGCTGACGTTACCCAGACGGCTGTGCCGGCGGCGAGGGTTGTAGAAGCCCTCGATGTAGGAGAACATCTCCATCTCCAGCTCGTGCCGCGATGGCCAGGCCCGGGTGTAGACCAGTTCGGTTTTCAGGGTGGCGAAGAACGTTTCGACGAGGGCGTTGTCGTAGCAGTCGGCGACCGAACCCATCGAGGCCAGGATGCCGCAGGAGCGCAGGGTGCGGCCAAACTCGAACGACGTGTACTGCCTGGGTCCTGCGGTCGGAGTGATGGATCACTTGGTGGCGGGCGGGTCGGCGGTGCTGGATGGCCATGCCGACCGCGTCGAGGATCAGTTCAGTGCGTAGGTGGTCGGCCATTGCCCAGCCCACGACTCGGCGGGAGTAGGCGTCGACTACGACCGCGAGGTAGAGGAAGCCTTCCCAGGTGCGCAGGTAGGAGATGTCGGCTACCCATAGGCGATTCGGCGCAGTCGCGGTGAACTGTCGCTGCACCAGGTCCGGCGCGGTGGCGGTCCCTGCGGACTTGCGGCGGGGCTTGCCGCGCCGGCGCCGGTGGGCGCCCTCGATCCCGGCCAGGCGCATCAGCCTCGCTACCGCCTTGCGGTTCCACCGGTGCCCGCGCTCGTGCAGCTCGGCAGTGAGCCGACGGGCCCCATAGACGCCGCGGTGTTCCGACCACGCCCGCCGGGTGACCTCGACCCGGGCTTGGTCGTGGCGTTCCCGGTCGGCGGCGCGTTGCCGGCCGTCGCGCAGCCACTGGTAGAAGGCGCTGTGGCCGACGCCGAGGAGTCGGCAGAGCAGACGGACCGGGTAGGTGGTCTTCTCCGCGTCGATGAACCGGTACACCTCAGTCCGGTTCACCGTTCCGTCTCGCGTGCGAAGAAGACCGCGGCTTTTTCAGGATCTCCTTCTCCAGCTCCAGCTGCGCGACCTGACGCCGCAGCCGCAGCAGCTCAGCCCGCTCGTCAGCGGCCAGATCACCGAGCCGGCCGCCGTCGCGTTCCTGCCGCAGCTGCGCAACCCAGTTGCGCAGGGTCTCGTGGTTGACACCCAACTCCCGGCCCACGTCACGGATCGTGCGACCCGAGTCGAGCACCAACGCCGCAGCCTGGCGGCGGAACTCCTCGGGGTACTTGCTCTGTCGAGCCACAGCGGTTTCCTCCTCCTCGGCAGGATGCCAAGTCAGGAGGTGTCCGGTCTCAGGGGTCACTTCAGTCGAGCTTCAGTTGATGCGTCACGGATCAGTGTCACTTGATCTGTAACACGTCCGGCTAGACGATCTTGCACGTCCCGTCTAGGGCATCGATACGCTGCGCGGCCAGTCTTCGAGGTGCGGGAACTGCCGTAGGTAGCGCTCGCATCTCTGGGCGAAGTCGCCCGGTTCATGCGGTAGTCGAGTCACCGTGACGACGTGGCGCGGGTCCGTGTGACCAGGCCGCAGCATCTGGATCTGTTCGTCGATGAACTCTCCGCCCCCGAGCGCAGCGACGGCAAGCGCCATGGCCGTCGCTACGACAACACTCACACAGGTGCGGTACGGACTAAAGACCGCCTCGACCTCGCCGCCGGCCACTGGAGCATGGTCGATGACCATGAGCCATATGCCGTCATTGCAGCCCGAAATATCGATCTCGTAGTGGATCGAGCCAGGCGAACCGTTGGACTCCGGCTCGATGGGGTCGCCGATGGTGGTGGACAGCAGTTGGGCCTCACCAAGCCGCCGGCCGGCACTGACACGACGCCCCTGCTCGTAACGTCGGTCAACGATCATGCTCAGTTCCGGTGTCGCGTCCACGCCGAGAAGCTCCGCCAGGGTGCTCCGTGCGGCAATCAACACGTCAGCGAGCAGGACCGGACTTGGCACCGACGCCTCAAGGTCAATAGACACCCAGAAACCGTAGCGTCCTTTCCTCCCGAGCCAGCCAACGCCGTCACCCATAAAGTGAAGCCACCGCGTAACGCGTCAAGCGGAGTCGGACAGCCGGCTGCCGGCGATGTGGTTCAAACTTTCTGTACGTCTTCAAGGCGGCCCGAGACGGGCCGCACGCGCCGCCGCCTGGGCGCGCGCAGGCCGATGCCGCTGTCGCTCTGCGGCCGTCACGCCTGACGCCCGGCGGCTGGCGCGGACAGCGGGGAAGCCCGGTGGCCCGCCGCAGAACGACACGCCGTTGACCGGTGGTGTGCTGGGCCGGCAGCCGGCCGGGCCGCGCGGCCACGAGCCCGCGCGGTGTAAGGGAGCGCACGCCGGCCGCGTCGGCGAGCTGGCGGCGGTGGCGGGGTTGCGGTTACTGCGCCTCCGGCGGGGCCGCTCCGGCTCCAGGATGGCCGGGGCTCCGCCGGCGGGTCACGGTCCGTGGGTGGTTGCGGTGGGAGCCATCCCGCCTGCCATCGACCCGGGCAAGCCGAGCAGACCACCGCCCGACCCGCCAGCGTCCGTACGAGCCGTCAAGGCCGTCTTGACGTGGCGGGCCGGGCGGCGGCCCGCTCCTCAGACGGGCGGGTCGATGGCAGACAGTGAGGATGGTGGGGTGGGTCGCCGGGTTGGTCTGACTCACCGGCAGACCGACGCTTGCTGTCCTTATCCCGATTCGTCGGCCGACTCGGTGACCCCGACATCTGCATGTCACCGGCCAGGCGTCGTGACTTGATAGGAGCCTGTGCGAGAGGCGCCCACCACTGTGTTGTCCGCATCGCCTGACCGGTGACGTGTCCACGTGTTCTCGACGCGACCGAGAAGGGCGGACCTCACCAGCATGGCAGCGAAGAAGCGATCGGTCATCGGCGGTGTTGACACGCACCGCGACACCCACCACGCGGCGGTCATCGACAGCACGGGCGGGCTCCTGGGCGACGCTGAGTTCCCGGCGACCGCCGCCGGATATGCCGACCTACTGGCCTGGATGCGCTCGTTCGGCCGGCTGAAAGCCGTCGGGGTCGAGGGCACCGGCAGCTACGGCGCCGGCCTGGCCCGCCACCTGACCAGCCAAAAGATCACCGTTGTCGAGGTCGACCGCCCGGATCGCAGGACCCGCCGGACCAAAGGCAAGTCCGACCCGATCGACGCCATCGCCGCCGCCCGGGCCACCCTCGCGGGCACCACCATGGGCACGCCCAAGACCCGCACCGGCCCGGTCGAAGCCATCCGCGCCCTGCGAGTAGCCCGCCAAGGGGCAGTCAAGGCCCGCACAGCGGCGATCAACCAGATGCGCGGCCTGGTCGCCGCCGCACCGGAAGTTCTGCGGGCGAAGCTGACCAAGCTCAGCGGAGCCGTCCTGGTCACACGCTGCACCGCCCTCACCATCGACCCGACCCGCCTCAACGACCCGGAACACGCCACCGCAGCCGCGTTGGCCGGACTCGCCCGACGGGTCGTCGCACTCACCGAGGAGATCACCACTCTCGACCGGCAGCTGGCACCCCTGGTCCGCCAAGCCGCACCACACACCAGCGCCCTGTTCGGCGTCGGCACCGACGTCGCCGCGCAACTGCTCACCACCGCCGGCGACAACCCCGACCGGCTGCACTCCGAAGCCGCCCTGGCCCACCTCTGCGGCGCAGCACCCATCCCCGCCAGCTCCGGACGAGTGCGCCGCCACCGCCTCCACCGAGGAGGCGACCGCGGCGCCAACCACGCCCTACACACCATCGCCCTCTGCCGCCGGCGCTACGACCAACGCACCCGCGCCTACCAGCAACGACGCATCACCGAAGGCCTCAGCAAGCAAGAGATCCTCCGCTGCCTCAAGCGCTACATCGTCCGCGACGTCTACACCGCCCTACGCGCAGACTTCGCCGCCCTCACCCCTTGACCTCCATAGGAGCATCGGGATGGCAAGCTGGTCGCTCCAGGATGGACAAGCGTGAGGTTCTGCTCTGAGCCAACGAGTTCATCGCCGTGTCGAAGGCCGCCGCCTGCGCCCCCTCTTGATCAGGGCACCGAACACGCCGGCGCACACAACCGAACAGACGCCCATGACTACCGCCGCGAACGGATCACTTTTCGGGCCTGACAAAAGGCTCACCGATGCAATTCCGAACACGATGGCAAGAATGGGCAATATCCCGCGTATCACAGCGCGGTGATGACGCCGATTGTGCGCGGCATTAATCCGGCGTTGCTCGGCAGTGAGGTCCTTCTCCCCCGGGGTGTTGAAGGGCCAGTTGGCAACCCAAATTATTGCAGCCAGGCCCACAATAACCATCAGCACTGTGACGATGGCTTTGAAGAGCATGCTCTACCTCCAGAAGCCGTCAGTCCATGACCGAACCGACGGCGTTGGTAAAGGGTCATGGTCGTCGAGGGCCCTGAGTCAGAAGGTGCGGGGTGATGGTGACTGGTAAGCCGACGGTTTGTAAAGCAAGGCCGTCGGCTGGTGCGGTCAGGGCTCGGTCAGGGCTGGTCCGAGGATCGCTGCGCCCACCCCACCGGGCGGGGCGGCTGTCGACAGCAACGGTGACAGCAACGGGCTCGGACGGAGACGACCGGGGCGCGCATGCCGTGGAAGATCAGCCGACGTCGACGACGTGAACGGACGCAGGTAGACGAGGCGCGCAGTTCTTACAAGCGAGGGGTCGGGAGCCCGAGCGAGCCCCAAGATCATGCCGTTTCCAGGCCGTCAGAGGTGGACCAGAAGCAACGAACGTTGACCATCGACCACCAACGAACGGGCAGCTCAGACGGCATCTTGTCCGTGTTGATCTACTGCGCCCTCACTCTCGATCAATACAACGCCAAGTGACGCCGTCACCCTGTCCGAGCTGCGCGAACATCCCCTCGGGTCCTGCCGGGCGTCGAAGGCGCCCAGGCTGTGGCCGAAAGGCCGCATCGATTGCGGCGGTGCGGTCGTCGCTGCTCGGCAGCAGGTGCGCCGGAACCCGCCGGTTGAACCAGAGCCGTGGCGTGGGGTGAGAAATCATGCTGCCGCGCGGGCGCCGGCAGAGTGGCGGCGTGCTGACCTAGCCCGTCACCCCGGTACTGCCGTGAGTGGGGACATCTTCCTGACCGGCGATCCTGCTCATCGGGGTTGAACGCGCGTGCGGGCCGCAGGGCGGAGCGCACGCGCAGTTCCCTCGACGCCCTGTTCGGCGAACATCTGCACACCTCCTCGACCATCCGCACCGCTCGCTCCCGCAGCACTGAGGATTCGATTCCGTTTCTGCTGTCTGGCGGTTCCTCCGAATCCGGGAAGTCTCTCCAGGAGCCGGGACGGTACACAGCAGACAGCCCGCGCTCGGGTCGATCGTCGTGACGCGCCCTCGTGAAAGGGGTGGGCAGTCGGAGTGTTGACACCGGCGAGGAGGGTGCTCCAGAGTTACTGGACTAGTCCAGTATTCGCAGTACTCCACACGAAGGTGGATCGAATGGCCACAAGATCGAGATCGAGGGCCGCGCTGTCGCTGCTGACGGTGGTGACGTTGGCGGCCGGCCTGCTGGCGCAGGAATCCGAGGACGTCCAGGCGGCCGGCGTCCAGGCGGCCGGCGAGCGGGCGGCCGGCGAGCAGAAGGCTCACGGCCAGTCCGGCCCCCGCGATGACCTGACCCTGCCCGACGGCTACGCCGATCGAGTGAACCACGCGCTGGAGCAGGGATCCGACCACTGGGGCGAGAAGTTGCTCGGCCTGCCCGACGGTCCGACCCTGACCAACGTCAAGCCGCTGCTGGTGCCGGCCAACCACGGTGGCACGACGGACGCCGCCTCGCCCTGGTACTACCTGCCCTTCACCTACCCGGCGCCGGACCCCACCCGGTGGGCCGAGGAGCGGGACTTCTCGCTGCACGTCGCCGACGGCAGCGAGCTGATGTCGCAATGGTCGGACTCGCGGGCGACCCAGCGCGTCCGCTTCTTCGTCGGCGCGGACGGGGCCGAGCGCTACGGCCAGGCCGAGGCGAGGTCGGGTGCCCCCCGCCTGACCGGCGGATACCTGCCGATCCTCGCCAACTCGTATCGTGACGCCGCCGGGGTCCGCTACGAGCGCGAGTCGTTCGTCACCGAGCTCACCCCGGGTGGCCCGGCAGTCAGCATGCTCCGGTTCGTCGTCAGCGGGCCGGCGAAGGCGCGCCCGAGGCTGCGGCTGAACGTGAGCCGTGACAAGGTGGCGGACGTCGTCGCCACGCCCGGACGGCTGACCCTCGATGGGAAGACCGTGGTCGCGTACAGCGGTGCGGCGACCTGGTCCGCGCCCGACCTGAGCTTCACGCCCGACCTGAGCCGCGGGAAGGCCGAGTTCTATCTGGTCGTGCCGAACGAGCCGGCCGAACTGCCCGCCGACCGTCCGTCGGCCAAGCTCTACGACGCCGCGAAGTCCCGCACCGGCGCCTACTGGACGGCGCAGCTCAACGCCGGCGCCAAGGTCCGGCTTCCGGAGCGGTACGCCGCGGACGCCATGCGCAGCACGCTGCTGAACAACCTGGTGATGGGCTTCAACCTCACCGTCGGAAACGGCTACGAGTCGCTGGACAAGTCCTTCGCCTGGGTGCCGGAGATCGCGGCGACGGTCACCTCGCTCGGGGACTTCGGCTACCAGGACAAGGCGCGCGCGAACCTCACCGAGATGCTGCGACGCGGCCAGGGCAGCTTCTTCGTGTCCTGGGAGCGCGGGATCAAGCTGCAGACGGTGGCGACGTACTACCTGCAGAGCAACGACGGGTCGTTGCTGCTGGAGAACCTGCCGACGTTCCGTGACTGGCTCGCCGACTTCAAGCGGCAACGCGTCGCGGACCCGAACGGTCTGCTGGCCAAGACCCGCTACGCCTCCGACATTCCGGAGCCGGTCTACGGCCTGCACCACCAGTCGGAGGTCTGGCGCGGACTGCGCGACGTCGGTGTCGCGTTGCGGCTGATGGGCCGTGCCGACGAGGCGAAGCCGTTCCTCGACGAGGCGGCCGGCCTGCGCGCGTCACTGCTGGGCGCGGTGGAGAAGTCGAAGACGGTGCTGCCGGACGGTTCGGTGTTCGTGCCGATCGCGCTGCTGGATCCGGCGTCGTCGAAGCCGTACGACAAGGTCACCACCGACTTCCTCGGCAGCTACTGGAACCTGATCATGCCGTACGCACTCGCGACCGGGCTGTTCGAGCCGGGCAGCGCGACGGCGACCGGACTACGGGACTACCTCTACAAGCACGGGTCGCTGTTCCTTGGCCTGACCAGGTTCAACCTTTCGACCGCCGATCCCGGCGTCTGCCAGAACATCCGGCACAACCAGTGGCCGGCGGTGCCTGGATACAAGTCCAGCGGCATCGACCAGCAGTACGGCTACTCGCTGATGCGGTTCCTGGCCGACAATGCCGAGTCCGATCGCCTCGACCTGAGCTTCTACGGGATGCTCGCGCACAACTTCACGCCGCACACCTACGTCGGCGGCGAGGGCGCCACGATCTCGCCGTGCCCGCAGTTCGGTGAGTACTACCGGTCGCAGTACTGGCCGCCGCTGTCGCCGAACAACGCCACCTATCTGGAGGCGGTGCGCGGCCTGCTGGTCAGCGAGGACCTGAACGCCGACGGCGTGCCGACCCGGCTGCACCTGGCGCCGGCCACGCCGCGGCCCTGGCTCGCGGACGGGGAGCGGATCGAGGTCGCCGACCTGCCGACGTCCTTCGGCCCCGTGGGGTTCGCCTCCTCGTCGGAGCTGACGGACGGCCGGCTGACCGTGCGGGTCGACCCACCGCGCGCGGCCACCGGACGGGCGCCGCTGACGGACGTGGTGCTGCACCTGCGTGCGCCGCGCGGTCACCGGCTGACCGGGGTCACCGTCGACGGCCGTTCGGTGACGTTTGACGCCGAGCGCGAGCTGGTCGACCTCGGCCGGCCGACGACGGCGGTCACGGTCCGGGCGACCTACCGGGCGGTGAAGGTGGCCACCGCGCCGAGCGCGGAGGCCACGAAGGTGACGACCCCGCGTATGTTGCTGGAGCCGGGTGAGACGTTTGCGCTGGACCTGGAGGTCGAGGCGCTCGGGCAGGGCACGGTCGGCGGCACCGTCGGTGTCGGTGTTCCGACCGGGTGGACGGTGCGCGACCCGAAGCTGCCGTTCCGCGTGAGCAGCAACCAGAGACTGGCCTGGTCCGAGCTCGCGACCTCGGTCCGGATCCCCACCGATGCGGCGCCCGGGAGCTACCGGATCGACGTGGTCACCCGTCCGTCCGGTGGGACGGCGCGGACCACCTCGTTGTCGGTCCGGGTCGCCCGACCGGATCCGGCTGACTACGCCGCGCTGGTGAAGCGGGACGCGCCGGTGGGCTACTGGCGGCTCGGCGACGCCCAGGGCCAGCCGGTGGTCGATGCCTCCGGCAACGGAAACGCTGGTGCCTACCGTGGCAGCGTCGGTCGGTCCCAGCCAGGGGCGATCGCCGACTCCGCCGACACCGCGGTCCGGCTGGACGACGGCTACGCCGAGATTCCGGACAGCGCCTCGCTCAGTGTCACCGGGGCCTACACGCTGGAGGCGTGGGTCAAGGACGCGGCGGGTGGACCGCAGGGCATCGTCGAGAAGTACGACGGCGGCGACTGCCTGCCGTCGCGCAACGGCTACGCCCTGCGCCTGGTCAACGGCAACAAGCTGCAGGCGCTCACGATCGCCGACGAGGCGCAGTCCGGCGCGTCCAGCCCGCGCAGCGTGCAGCAGGTGCGATGGCACCACGTGGTGGCAGCGTATGACGGGACGACGCTGCGGACCTACCTCGACGGGCAGCTGCAGACGTCCACCCCGGTGGCCAAGGCGCCTACCGACGGCAGGAGCAGCCTCAAGCTTGGCGCCCGTGGAGACGACGCGGCGGACCGCTTCTTCGGCGACCTCGACGAGGTCGCGATCTACCACAAGGCCCTGAGTCCGGGGCAGATCGACTCGCACTACGTCAAGGGTGTGCTCGGCAACCCCGGCCCCTCGCCCAGTGCGCAGCGCTCGGGTGGGAGTGCGGTGCAGGGCAGCTCAGCGCCGGCTCCGGCGGTTTCGGCAGCCGGGCAGCCGTCGACGAGCAGGCAGCTGGCGGCCATCGCCCAGTCCTCCTACGCGGCGCAGGTGCTGGCCGACAAGCCGGTCGGCTACTGGCGGCTGGGTGAGCGATCCGGCACGAGCGCCGAGGACTCCTCCGGCACCGGCAACCGTGGCGCGTACGCGGACGCGGTGGCACTGGGCCGCCCGGGCGCGCTGACGGGCGATCCGGATACCGCCGCCGAGCTGACCGGCGGCTACGTCGCCGTACCGGACTCGGCCTCGGTGAGCGTCAGCGGCTCGTTCACCCTCGAGGCGTGGGTGAATCTCAACGACGTCTGCGGTCAGTACGGCGTGGTCGAGAAGTACGACGCGCCCGCCTACAACGGCTACGCGCTGCGCGTCCTGCCCGGAGGCAGGATCAGCGCCCTCACGTTGGGCGCAGCCGGGCAACTGGCGTCGGTCGAAGGGCAGACGGTGGTCACGCCGGACAAGTGGCATCACGTGGCCGTGGTCTACGACGGGTCGACCCTGACGGTCTACCTCGACGGACGACCCGACGGCTCGGCCGCCACGAAGGTGAGCCCGACCGACGGGGCCGGAAGCCTCAAGCTGGGGGCCCGTGGTGACGATGCCGGTGCCAGGCTCTCCGGGCTGCTCGACGAGGTTGCCGTCTACGACCATGCCCTCACCGCCGACGAGGTCGCGCGACACCACTCGGCCGGCACGACGGGCTGACCCCGGACGCCACGTGTGAGGCGTGGCGAGGGCATGAGGGCGGCCACCGCACGATCGTCGACAGTCCGTGAGGACCACCGGAGATCGTGC
Organism: Micromonospora sp. DT46; assembly: GCF_049841735.1. Lineage (NCBI taxonomy): Bacteria > Bacillati > Actinomycetota > Actinomycetes > Micromonosporales > Micromonosporaceae > Micromonospora > Micromonospora sp. DT46. Next base: position 380,084 of record NZ_JBNCKW010000003.1, read on the forward strand.
GGTGGCCGCGGCGTAGACCCTGGCCGGTGGCACGTCATGCGCAACAAGGTGGCGTGTCACCGGCCGTCTCGTGCGTGCGCGTGGAGCCGGGCCGCACCGCGACGGCGTCCGTGCGGAGGCTGCTGTCGACGGGTGGAACGCACGACGTGTTGGTCCCTGGACGACCGCGGGCCCGGCGACCCCGGCGGGCGCACGCGTCGCGGAGGCACCGCGATCCGCAGGCGATGCGGCGGCAGCACACCGGCACTGTCGGGCGCATCGAGAACGCCCAGGCCAGGCCGTTCCTGGGCCCCTGGACCGCGGACGGCCGACCGCCGGCTCCACCCAGCCGAGACGACCTGGTGCGCCCGGCCGGCCCCGAGCCGCGGAGCGGCCGGCGTCCACGACGGGGCGACCGCGGCCAGGGAACCGGCCTGGCGATATCACTGCGGCGCTGGCCTGCGGTGTCGCCGCACAGGGGATGACCGGCGACGACGTCCACGGCGCCGGGGCTGGGCTCCGGGCCGAGCAGGAACGTCGCGGCCCGGGTCGGCTCCGTGCGGTCGGCTGCGGCCGGCGTCGTACCGTCGACGCCGGCCGCACCGCGCCGTACGAAGATCGACTGGGCGGCGGCGGCCTCCGTGCGAGTCGACGACCACGCCGGCTCACCGCTGAGGGTGGCCGCGCGGCTGCGGACCCGGCGGCGCGAAAGGACCGGCCCCGAGCTCACCGGACCGACGTAGCCGCGCCGAGCAGCGCCCTGCTCGTGGTGCTGGTGTCCGAGCCCGGATCAGATGAAGATCGTGCGGGCCGGGTCGAGGAAGTCGGTCGCGATGACCTGGGCGGCGCCGTACGGCATGGTGTCGAAGCCCCTGTAGTTGTGCCAGGCCTTGATCTGCCCGTCGGTCTGTATCAGCGCGATCTCGGAGCGGCCGTCCTCGTTGAGATCCATGAACCGCACCCTCGCGGGGTCGGTGAACCCGGCCGCGATGACGACGGTGTAGCCGTACGGCGAGGCGGCGAAGCCGAGGTCGTTGTGCCAGGCCTTGATCTGGCCGTCGGTCTGGATCAGGGCGATCTCGGACCGGCCGTCATCGTCCAGGTCGGTGAACACGGTCCGGGCCGGGTCGGTGAATCCGGTCGCGATGACGACGGTGTAGCCGTACGGCGAGGCGGCGAAGCCGAGGTCGTTGTGCCAGGCCTTGATCTGGCCGTCGGTCTGGATCAGGGCGATCTCGGACCGGCCGTCATCGTCCAGGTCGGTGAACACGGTCCGGGCCGGGTCGGTGAATCCGGTCGCGATGACGACGGAGTTCCCGTACGGCGAGGCGGCGAAGCCGAGGTCGTTGTGCCAGGCCCTGATCTGGCCGTCGGCCTGGATCTGGATCAGCTCGGACCTCCCGTCGTTGTCCAGGTCGGCGAAGCGTACCCGGGTCGGGTCGGTGAATCCGGTCGCGATGACGACGGAGTTCCCGTACGGCGAGGCGGCGAAGCCGAGGTCGTTGTGCCAGG
>NZ_JBNCKW010000003.1:381673-606253 GCF_049841735.1 Micromonospora sp. DT46
GCCCTGATCTGGCCGTCGGCCTGGATCTGGATCAGCTCGGACCTCCCGTCGTCGTCGAGGTCGGCGAAGCGCACCCGGGCCGGGTCGGTGAAGGAGGTCCCGATGACCGCGGCGGCGCCGTACGGCATGTTGTCGAAGCCCTTGTAGTTGTGCCAGGCCTTGATCTGCCCGTCGGCCTGGACCAGGGCGATCTCGGCGCGGCCGTTGCCGTCGAGCGAGGACTTGCGGCTGCCGCCCTGCACCGGGAGGCCGTTGACCCAGCGGAGGTTGATCGAGTACATGTGCCTGCTGCCGTCGGCGACCGCCGCGTGCATCACGACCTTGTCGCCGCCGCCCAGCCCGTCCTGGGCCGTCACGACGTCCGCGCCACCCGGACCGCAGAGTCCCGTGTCGGCCTGGGTCATGAAGGCGTTCGGCGCCGGCGTCCAGGGGCCGATGACCGTCGGCGCCGTGGCGTACGACGTGTAGTAGCCGCAGCTGGCGAAGGACCCACCGGAGTAAAAGAGCACCATCTTGTCGTCACGCTGGACCAGGTCCGGCGCCTCGATGATCTGGCCTGCCGCGACGGTCAGCATTGCCGTCGTCGGACCGACCAGGGCGGTGCCGTTGTTGGTGACCTGGCTGACCCAGAGCGTGGACGGCCGGTTGATGGCGTTGCCGTCGTTCTTCCAGGTGAGGTAGCGCGTTCCGTTCCGCGCGACGAAGGTGTTCGCGTCGATCGCGCCGCCCTGGCTGAGGGGGCAGATGAGCGGCCCCGATCCGTAGGGCACGAACCCACCGAGCGGCGAGGACGCGAGCGCCACACCGATGCACTGACGGCCAGAGGCGGCGTCCTGGGCCGTGTAGGTGAGGGTCAGACTGCCGTCAGGGTTGGGGTGCACGTCGGGTGCCCAGGTCCTGCCGGCGACGGCCCAGCTGCCGGGTCCGCCCGGCATCGCGTCACCGAGGACCTGCCACGGCCCGTCGATGGTGGGCGCGCTGGCCACCGGGAGGTGCCTGAAGTCGTTGGTGGCGTAGGCGTACCAGGTCTGGCCGATGCGGACCACGTCCGGGTCTGCGAACCCTTGTGCGATGAGCTTTCTGGGACCTTCGGCTACCGCGGTGACGGCACTCGGGCCCGCCGCGACCGGCGCGGCCGGCACGACGAGGGCGACGGAGGCAAGCGCTGCGAGCATGGCCGCGTGGGCCTGGCCGCGGCGGATGGGCGGGATACGCATGGCGATCTCCCTTCGGGGTCGGCCGTCGATGTCCACGGCACGACCAGATACCGGCCTAGGCCAGTATCGTGAAGTCCGACCGAGTCGATGTCAATGGCTCGCTACGCGCAGCGACCCGGACCAGCGCTGTCGTACGACGGTAGGGGGTTGACGTGACCGGGTGTGGCATGGATCCTCGTCATCGGTATAGACCGGTCGGCCACAACCGATCCCACGCGCGGATGCCAGCCCGGCCCGGACGATCCTCCGGGAGCCCCTTTCGCGCGGCCGTCGGCTCCGACCCCGACGGCCGGCCTCGTCCCTGCTGACTCGACCAGACCGGCGGTTGCCATGTCGGCCGGTCCTCGCGGTGGTCCGCTCACCGCACGCCACGCCGGACCCTTTACGGAACCACGGCTGGCCCAAATCGCATGAGTGGAGGTTCGATGTTTCTGTTGCGCTCGTTTCGCGGCTGTCGCCGCACCGGCGTGTTGGCCGGATCGGTCGTGCTCGCCGTTGGCCTGGTGAACCCCGTGCCGGCTCGGGGGGAGGCCCAGGCCCCTGATCGGGTGGGCGTGGCGCGCGTCCTTCCGACGCCGCAGCGCGTGCAGGCGCGTGCGGGATCGGTCGTCCTGCCCGACCACGTCGACGTCGTCGCGGGTGCGGCCGCCGATCCGGCCGCCCGGCAGTCTCTCGTGGACGTGCTCGACGCGCGCGGGGTCACCGCCAGGGTCGTCGGAAGCGCGGACATGTCGACATCGCGTCCGGTGATCCTCCTCGGCGGCCCGAACGAGACGTCGGCGAGCGTCGCCGCGCTGAGTGCCCTCGGGGTGCAGGGGCCAGCGGGACTGCCCGGTGAGGGGTACGTGCTGGCGGCCGGGCACGATCGGCTCGGGCGACCGCGGATCGTCCTCGCGGGGGTGGACGGCGCGGGCACCTTCTACGCGGTCCAGTCGTTGCGTCAGCTGCTCGTGTCGCGAGGCGCCCGGGTGGCCGTCGACGGCGTGGCGGTGCGCGACTGGCCGGGTTACCGGATCCGTGGGGGCATGGAGTCGTTCTACGGACCCGTGTGGTCGCAGGAGGACCGGCGCTCGCAGATCGAGTTCCTGGCCCGGCACAAGATGAACCAGTTCTTCTACGGGCCGGCGGACGACCTGCGTACCGGATCGCACTGGGACTCCCTGTACGACGAGGCGGAACTGGGCCGGTTGAAGGAGATCCTCGACCTGGCGACGTCCCGTCATGTCGATTTCGTGTACCGGATCTCGCCGGAGGCGCCCCTGGCGCCGGGCAGGGGGATCTGCCACGTACGCGACACCGATCGGGCCAAGTTGCTGGCGCGTCTGGCGCAGTTGTGGGAGATCGGGGTCCGCAGCTACGTCATCGCCTGGGACGACGTGTCCGGAAACTTCGCGTGCCAGGAGGACCGGGACGCCTACCAGGGCGATCCGTCGCCGCTCGCGGCGGCCCAGGCCGGGGTCACCAACCTGGTCCAACGCGAGTTCATCGAGAAGCGCCCCGGCGCCAGCCGCATGGTGACGGTGCCGACGGAGTACTGGGGCATGACGCCCACGCCGTACAAGAACCGGTTCGACGAGTTGCTCAGCACCGAGGTCGACCTCTACTGGACGGGCTCGGAGGTGGTCTCGCCGCGCATCACCGAGGACGACCTGCGGGCCGCTCAGGGCGTCTGGCCGCGGCACCGGATCATGATCTGGGACAACTACCCGGTCAACGACTACAGCCCCAACCGACTCCTGCTGGGCCCACTGGTGAACCGCGACGCCGGCATGGCGGACGACGTCCTGGGCATCTCGTTCAACGGACTCGTCCAGCACCAGGAGGCCTCGCAGATCCCACTCGGCACGCAGGCCGACTACGCCTGGAACCCCGGGGCCTACGACGCCGAGCGCTCATGGACGCGGACTCTCGAGATCATCGGCGGCGACGCGTACGCGCAGCTGCGACTCTTCGCGGAGAACAACAAGGCCAGCGCCCTGGACAACACCGCGCGGCCCCAGTTCGCCGCGCTCGTCAACCGGCTCATCGCCGACTACTCGGCGGGCCGAGCGGTGGACGCCCAGCTCGACCAGCTCGACCGCGAGCTGCGCCGTCTGGAGGAACTCCCCACCACGCTGCGGGCGCAGCTCGACAACCCTCTGCTGCTCAAGCAGATCGAGCCCTGGCTGGACCGGGTCGGCACGACCGGCCAGGCGGGCCGGGCGGCGCTGGCGATCCTGCGGGCGCAGGACCGGGGGAACGGCGAAGCCGCCTGGCTGGCCCGGCGGGAGCAGGCGCGTGCCCGCGGCATCCTCGACAGGACATCGCACCAGATCAGCCCCGGCCCGGTCGACGAACTGCTCAGCTTCGCGGCCGCGCAGAGCGACGGCTACATCGGTGACCGCTGGTACGGCGACCTCGGGGCCCCCACGGGCCTACCGGCTGCCGCCCAGGGGTCCGCGCTGGGCAACCTGACCGACCGGCGCGACGACACGGCCTACGTCGCGGCCGGCAAGCCGCAGGACGGCGACGCGATCACGGTTGCGATCACCAAGCCGCACCGGCTGTCGGCGGTGACCGTGGTGCAGGACGCGACCGCTCCCGCCGACGGCGTGATCCAGGCGCTGGTCGACGGCGCCTGGGTGGATCTCGGACCGCTCGCTGACGGGTTCACCAAGGTGCCGGCGGGAGACCTCTCGGCCGGCGCGGTGCGGATCCGGTGGGCGTCGGGCAGCGCGGCCCCGCGCGTCTACGAGATCGTCCCGCACTACTCCGACGTGTTCAGCGGTGCCGTCTCGGTCGATCCGCCCGGGTCGCTGATCGCGCCGGGGGAGACGAAGCGGTTCCAGGTCGCCGTCGAGGTGTTCGCGGATCACCGGCTCAGTGGACGGGTGACCGCCACCGGCCCGGACGGCTGGACCGTCGACCCGGCGACGCAGGTGTTCCGTGCCCGGCCGGATGGCCGGACCATCGTCGCGAGCGTGCCGGTGAAGGTGAGCGTACCGGCCGGCGCGGAGCCGGGGCGCCACCAGGTCACGGTGGCCTTCAACGAGGACGGCGCGCCCCCGGTGAAGGTGTCGCTGCCGATCCTGGTCGGGCAGCAGAGCTACCCGAACCTCGTGACCGGGGCGGACCCGGCCGGCTACTGGCGCCTCGGCGACCCGGCCGGCTCAAGCACCGCCGTGGACAGCTCCGCCAGCGGACGGAACGGGACCTACCTCGCCGGCGCCCAGCCGGTCGCCGAGGGCGCGATCACCGGTGACCGGGCGGCGGACCTCTCCGCCGGCTACATCGAGGCGCCGCGAGGCCCGCGGACCGACCTTCAGGGCGCCTTCACGTTGGAGGCGTGGGTGAAGCTCGACAGGCTCGCCCCGGCGCCGGGGCAGGCGGTCATCGAGAGCTACTCCGGGCCGGCGGTCAACGGTTACGCCCTGCGGGTGACCGACGGCGTCCTGCAGGCGTGGTCGCTCGGCGCCGCCGGGAAGGGGCACGGCCTCGTGACCGGCCGTACCCGGCTGACGGTCGACGAGTGGCACCACGTCGCCGCCGTCTTCGACGGATCGCGACTGACCGTGTACCTCGACGGCGTCGCGGACAACAGCGTCGCGACGTCGGTGCCGCCCGGCAGCGGTACGGCGAGCGTCAAGCTCGGTGGCCGTGGGGACGACACGTCCCAGCGGTTGCAGGGTGACCTCGACGAGGCGGCGATCTACGACCGCGCCCTGACGGCAGCCGAAATCGAGGCGCACCATCTCACCGGTCTGCGCTGACCGGCCCTGCGGATGCGCGTCAGCCGCCCTGGGACGGGGGGCTGACGTGCATCTGGATGGCGTACCGGTCGCCGCGGTAGAGCGAGCGGCCGTACTCCACGACCTTGCCCATGTTGTCGACCGAGATGCGCTCTATCAGGAACGCCGGGGTGTCCTCGCCGACTTCGAGCCGTTTCGCCTCGGTGCCGGTCAGCCGGGCGATGGTGACGGTCTGCCGGGCCGATTCGAGCCGCACCCCGAAGACACGGCCCAGAACCTCGTACAGCGAGTCGTCGCGCTCCATCACCTTCAGCAGGCTGGGGAACCGTGCCGCGGCGAGGTTCGTCCGCTCCAACGCCATCGGGATGCCGTCCGCCGTGCGGATCCGCTCGATGTAGTGGGTCGGGTCGCCCGGGGCGATGTCGAGGTTGGCGGCGACCTGGCGGGCGGCCGGGCGGGTGCGGGCGCGGTACGACTTGGCACCCGGTGTCATGCCGCGCATCCGCATGTCCTCGCTGAACGAGCGGAAGATCTCCGAGTGGGTCAGCGTGGGGTGCTGCACGAAGGTTCCACGCCCGGGCACGCGCCGGACCATTCCCTTCGACTCCAGCGCGTCGATGGAGCCCCGGACGGTCATCCGGGCGACTCCGAACCGTTCGGCGAGGACCCGCTCCGAGGGGAGCAGCGCACCGTCCCGCGAGTTCAGGACCATGGCGGTGAGGACGTCCCTGATGTGCTCGCCCTTGCCGCCGTTGCGCTCCGCCGGCAGGGACTCAAGGGCCCCGTCGCTCGGCTCATGTCGCGTCCTTGGCACGAACCAGTTCTCCTTCCTACGCAATTCAAGCCATCGTACGGGCAAACGCCCGGACGGCTGGTGAGGTCGGCGTAACCGTTGACCTCCGGTCTATACCAGTATTAGCCTCGGCTGGTCCGCCACGTCCAGCGGGGTGGCGGCCACGACGATCGGAGATGCGATGCCCAGAAGACGCGGTGTGCTGGGGGCGGCAGCGCTGCTCGCCATCACCCTTACTGCGTGCGCGCCAGGCAGCGGGGGCGGCGGCGACGACGCCGTCAACCTGAAGGTCTGGGGCTGGCGGCAGGAGGATGTCGCGGCATACAACAAGATCTTCCAGATCTACGAGAAGGCCCACCCGGGCGTGACGGTGGAGTACCTGCCCTACAAGAACACCGAGTACGACACGATCCTCAAGACCGGCCTCACCGACTCCAGCGGCCCCGACGTCGCGCAGCTGCGCTCCTACGGGCTGCTCCAGCCGCTGGTCGCCGCCGGCAGCCTGGTGCCCCTCGACGACCAGGTCGACAAGCTCGGCGGCTTCCCGAAGCCGGTCCTCGACGGCGCGAAGGGCGAGAAGGACGGGCGCGTCTACGGCGTTCCGTTCGCGCTCCAGACCCTGCACGTCATCTACAACAAGAAGATCTTCGCCGACAACGGCATCGCCGCCCCCACCACGTGGGCGGACATGATCGCGGGCTTCGACAAGCTCAAGAAGGCCGGCGTCACCCCGCTGGCGAACACCGTCACCGACAAGTGGATGCTCCCGATCGAGCAGGAGATCTTCGGCGCCACGACGTACGGCGGCCCCGACTACCTGACCAGGATGCTCGACGGCTCGGCGAAGTTCACCGGCACGCCCTGGGTGAACTCCCTCGAGGCGTGGAAGAGCACCCAGAAGTACTGGCCGGCGCAGGCGTCCGGGGTGAGCTACGCGGACGCGCAGGCACTCTTCACCTCCGGCCGGGCCGCCGCGTTCCCCGGCGGCGTGTGGGAGATCGCCGGGTTCAAGAAGGCCAACCCGCAGCTGGACCTGGGCATCTTCAACGTGCCGCCCGCGCCCGGCGCGGCGGTCGACAAGACGCTGGTCCCCGGCTACGTCGACGGGTCGTTCGGCGTCTCGGCGAAGTCGCCCCGGCGGGACGCGGCTCTGGAACTCGTGCGGTGGATGGCGACCGAGGAGTTCGGCCGCGCCCTGGCCACCGAGCTCCACCAGATCTCCGCGGTGCCGGGCGTCCAGCCGCAGGACGAACTGCTGGCCCAGGCACTCCGGGAATACCAAGCGAACCCGAGTCCGTACGTCACCTACGCGTACTTCTCCGGCGGCACACCCACCGGCTGGGACCTCGCCTCCGAGGCGTTCTCCGACTACGTCCTCGGTCGACGCAGCGCCGCTGACACGGCCGCCCACGTCCAACGAGGGGTCGATCAGTGGTTCCGGCCCAAGAACTGACGGTCCGTCCTGCCCGGCGGTCACGCCGCCGGGCGGGACGGGTCTCGGCAGGGTGGATCACGACCTTCTGCCTGCCGGCCCTCGCGCTCTACGGCCTCTTCGTCGTGGTGCCGCTCGTCACCGCCTTCTACTACGGGCTGTTCCACTGGGACGGCACCCGGCAGGGGGAGTTCGTCGGGATCGGTAACTACCAGGAGGTTCTCGCCCGCTATCCGTTACGCGACGAGATCCCCGCCGCGCTGGGGCACAACGTCCTCTTCTTCGTCGGCACCATGGCGATCCAGAACACCGTCGGACTGGGCCTGGCGGTGCTCCTGCACCGCAATCCCTGGGGCAAGCGGCTGTTCCAGACGCTCTTCTCGCTTCCCTACCTGATCAGCCCGCTGATCGTCGGGTACATCTGGTCGCTCCTGCTGAGCCCCACCTTCGGCCCGATCAACTTCGCGCTCCGCGCGGTCGGCCTGGACGCATGGGCGCGTCCCTGGCTCGGTGAGCCGGACCTCGCCCTGCCCGTACTGATCCTGGTCAACGCCTGGCAGTGGATCGGCGGACCGATGCTCATCTTCGGCGCCGCCCTGGGCGGCATCCCCCAGGAGCTGGAGGAGGCGGCCGCGATGGACGGCGCGTCCGCGACCCGGGCGTTCTGGAGCATCCGGTTCCCGCTCCTGATGCCGGCGGTCGGCGTCATCACCGTGCTGACGTTCATCGGGTGCTTCAACATCTTCGACCTCGTCTACGCGCTGGGCGGCTCCGACGGCGGACCCGGCGGCGCGATGGACGTGCTCGGCCTGCTCTACTACCGGACCGCCTTCCAGGGCGGCAGCAACGCGATCGGAGAGTCCTCGGCGTTGGCCATGCTCATCTTCGTGTTCATCTTCGGGGTCTCCCTGGGCCTGGAGCGGGTGCTGCGCCGCCGGGAGGTCCACTAGATGACGACCCTGCGCGCCGCCCCCCGCACGGCACAAAAAGCCAGGGGCGATATTGAACCTCCGCGTGGCACCCGCCAGCGTTCGCTGCTGCGCACCGCCGGCGGCCAGTTCGTCCTGTGGGCCTACGCCGCGATCGCCTTCGGCCCGCTGCTGCTGGTGCTGATCGGATCGCTGCGGAGCAACGCGGAGATCCTCCAGGCACCGGTCGGGCTGCCCAGCTCGTTCGACCTGAGCAACTACACCCGGGCCTGGCAGACCGCGTCGATCTCGACGTACTTCGTCAACTCCCTGACCGTCACCTGCGCCTCGGTGGCGCTGTGCGTCAGCGTGTCGGCGATGGCCGCCTACGCCCTGTCCAGGTGGAAGTTCCGGGGCCGCGCCCTGCTGGCGGCGTTCTTCCTGTCCGGGTTGATGATCCCCGCGAAGCTCGGCCTGCTGCCGGTGTTCTACATGTTCCAGTCGATGGGTCTGATCGACAGCCGGATCGGGTTGGTGCTGCTCTACGCGGCGAGCGGAATCCCGTTCTCGATCTTCGTGATCATGGGCTTCATGCGGGGACTACCCGGTGAGCTGGAGGAGGCCGCGCGCATCGACGGGGCACACGAGGGCCGGCTGTTCGTGTCGGTCGTCCTGCCCCTGATGCGGCCGGCGCTCGCGGTCGCCACGGTCTTCCAGTTCGCGCCGACCTGGAACGACTTCTTCTATCCGTTGGTGCTGCTGCGCAGCGGGGACAAGTACACCGTCCCGGTCGGGCTGACCCGGTTCTTCGGCGAGTTCGCCGCCGACCGCGGCACCCTCTTCGCCGGACTCGTGATCGCCCTGGTGCCGCTGGCCGTGGTGTTCGCCCTCGCGACCAAGCAGATCGTCGCGGGCCTGACCGCAGGGATGTCACGTTGACGACGACGATCACCATCGACGGCGGCAAGTCGGAGCTCCGGCTGCTGCTACGCGCGGCGGCGGGCCGCCAGCTCGGCGTCGGCCCGGGCTTCTCCTACCAGCCCCACGAGGACGGCGTCGACCGGATCCTGGCCGCGGTTCGTGGCGCCGCGGCGACGATCTCCCTTCCCGAACAGGTGGCGGGCGTGGTGGCCGGCCTGACCGGCGTGCCGGGGGAGTCGGCGGAACGCCGGCGCCTCGCCCTCGCCCTCGAACGACAGTTCGGCGGTCCGGCCGTGGTCGTGGAGGACAGCATCCTCGCGCACGCCGGCGCTCTCGGCGGCCCCGGCGTACTGCTGTGTGTCGGGACCGGAACGACCGTGCTCGCCGTGGACGCTGACGGCGACCACGCCCGGCTCGACGGATGGGGTCCCCACCTCGGTGACCGGGGCAGCGCGCACGCCATCGGGCTGGCCGGAATGCGCGCCGCGACCGCGTCGTACGACCGGGTGGGGCCGGCCACCGGGCTGGCCGACCGCCTCGTCGCGGCGCTCGGCGGCGTGGACCTGGCCGCGCTGCAGCGGTACTACCGGGACCCGGCCATGATCTCGCGTACGGCGGCCTTCGCCCGCGAGGTGCTCGACGCGGCCGCCGGGGCCGACCCGGTGGCGGGCCGGATCTGCGCCGGGGCCGCGGCCGACCTCGCCGACGCGGCACAGGCGGCAACCGAACGGCTCGGTCTCGGCGGGCCAGCCCGCCGGGTGTCCTTCAGCGGACGGCTGCTGACGCCGGGTAACCCTCTTCACCAGGCGCTGTCGGCCGAACTCGAGGCCAGAGGGCTGCCCCTGGTGACGCCCAGAGCGGAGCCGCTCGACGGCGGTCCGGCGCTCCTGAGCGGTGCCGCCCCCTACGCGCGCCTGCTGGCGCGCCAGGGCGGCGACGCGTGAGGGCCGGGCACGGGGTGGCGCGACTCGAGGTCGTGCCGGGGGAACCCATGGGTGGGTACGCCGACCGCTCGGACGGCGTGCGGAACGTGCTCGACCCGCTGGAGGTCCATGTCGTGACCTTCGCCGACGAGGGCCACCGCTTCGCCCTGGTGGTCGCGGACCTGATCTGCGTCAACGTCGACGTCGTCGACCGGATCCGGGCCGCCATGCGAGACGTCGGCGTGCAGTCCTGCTGGGTCGCCGCCACCCACACCCACGCGAGCCCCGAGGCGGGCTGCAGCCCTGGCGGCGACGCCACGCCACGGCACGTCGCCGACCGGCTCGAAGCCGCGTCCCTCGTGGCCGCGCGGTCTGCCGTGGCGTCCGAGCGTGCCGCCCGACTCGGCTCCGCCCGCACGCTGGTTCCCCAACTGGCCGGTCACCGTAACGTCGCTGATCCGGCTCCCCTGGACATTCCCGTCGACACCATCGTGGTCACCGCGGGCACCGAAGTGGTGGGGCTGGTCGTGGTCTCACCGGTCCACCCGACCATCCTTCCCGCCGACAACAACCATGTGAGCGCGGACCTCAACGGCGGCATCCGCCGGGCGCTGGCCACGCCGGACCGGTGGGTGGTCGTCGCCACCGGTGCGGCCGGCGACATCAGCACCCGGCACACCCGTCAGGGGCGGGGGCTCGACGAGGCGGACCGGCTCGGCGCCTGGCTGGCCGACCGGGTCGAACCGGTGTCGCCGCGCGTCGGCGAGGGTGCGGTGCCGCCGGTACGCCCGCCGGTCGTGCGGACGGTGACGCTCGCGCCGAAGCAGCCGGCGGAACTCGACGTCGCCGTGCGTCAGACCCCGCCGCCGGGGGGCGGGAACGAACGCATCCACCGGGTCATGCAGCAGGGGCTGCGGATCGCGGCGGAACAGGCCGCCCGGCAACGCACGGAACCGTACGTGATCGACGTGGAGGCGGTGGACCTCGACGGCGTCACGGTCGTGGCCGTTCCCGGCGAACTGTTCCTGGAACTGGGCGAGACGATCCGGGCCGCGGCGCCGGACCAGGCACGGGACGTCGTGGTCCTCGGCTACGCGAACGGCTACCTCGGCTACCTACCCGCCCGTGACACGCAGCCCTGCTACGAAACCTATGCCAGTCCGGTCACCTCGGGCAGCAGCGAGATCGTCGTCGAGGCCGCAGTGGCGGCCGTCGCGGCGGCCGTCGGCAACCGGGACCACTCCAGGAGGATCAATGCCTGAGCCTGCCTACGCCAACATCGCCCGGACCGCACTCGAACAGGTCCTGTCAACGCAGCTCGACGCCATCGAGGCAGCGGCCGGGCTCGTCGCCGACGCCATCGCCGCCGGTGGTGTCCTGCAGGCGTTCGGGACCGGCCACTCGCGGATCGTCACCCTCGAACTCGCGGGGCGTGCCGGCGGGCTCGCCGCCGTCAGCATGCTGGCGGTCAAGGATCTCGTGATGTTCGGTGGCGCCGAGCCGGGGCCGATCCTCGATCCGACGTACGAGCGCGAGCCCGGCCTCGCCGAGCGGATCTACCAGCTCGCCGCACCCTCCGCGCACGATGCCTTCCTGATCGTCTCGAACTCCGGAATCAACGCCGCCGTCACCGAGATGGCGGTGCTGGCCCGCGAGCGCTCCCATCCGATCGTGGCGGTCACCTCACTGGCACACACTCGCTCGGCCGGTGCCCGTGCGACCCAGGGACCGCATCTCGCCGACCTGGCGGATGTGGTGATCGACAACCAGGCGCCGGCGGGGGACGCGGCGCTGGAGATCACCCCAGGAGTTCGGATCGGGGCGGTCTCGTCGTTCACCGGAGTCCTCATCGCGCAGCTACTCACCGAACTGGTCTGCCGCCGGTTGCTGGGCCGCGACATCGACCCGCCCGTGCACGTATCCGCGAATCTCGCGCAGGGCGACGCGCACAACCGCGTCCTCTACGAGCGGTACCGCGATCAGGTCCGCCCGATCGAACCCTGATCGGCCGGGACGAAGGCTCCGGGGGCGTGAGCCTCCCGGTCGAGTTGGCCCTTCAAGCGGGCCGTCGACCGGCTCGGTGGGCCGGCGGATCGGTGTGAGTGGGTGCTCGCCTGGGCGTGGGATGCGGTCGCGGCACGACGGCCGTGCGACCGCACCCACGCTCAGCCGGCCAGCGGTCGGGCTCGGCGGTCCGGCGGGCCGTAGGAGGAAACCTTCAGATCTCAGATCAAGGGCCGTAGACATCTTTCATGTTGTATCGATGTCCCGCTATATTGCCGAGCAGTGTCGATCTCTCCCGATGACGAGGTGCACATGTTCGACAACCCGACGCTTCGGCGGCGTACCCTGTTGGCGGCCGTCGCTGGCGCCGCGGCCGTCCCCATCATCGCCGGCCCCGCGTGGGCGGCGTTGCCGAAGGTCTACATCGACCCGGGCCACGGCGGCACCGACCCCGGCGCGGTCGGCAACGGGCTGCAGGAGAAGGCCCTGACGCTCGACATCTCCCTGCAACTGCGCAACATCCTGCTGGCCAACTGGGCCGTGGACGTCCGGATGTCCCGCACGACCGACATCACCCGCAGCCTGGCGTACCGCACCGACGACGCCAACGCGTGGGGCGCGAACCTGCTGGTGAGCGTGCACATCAACTCCGGCGGTGGCACCGGCTTCGAGAGCTACCGTTACCCGACGTCGGACGCCGCCACCGTCAATCTGCACAACGCCCTGCACCCGAGGGTGATCGGCGGCATGCGGACGATCGGTGGGGTCACCGATCGGGGGCTGAAGACCGCGAACTTCCACATGCTGCGCGAGTCGGCCATGCCCGCGGTGCTGACCGAGAACCTCTTCATCGACTCCGTCGCCGACTCGAACCTGCTCAGGCGCGCCGACTTCATCACCGCCACCGCCCGTGGCCACGCCGAGGGCATCGCCGCCTACCTCGGCCTGAGCGCCCCCAACCCGCCCACGTTCAGCACCATCGTGGACAACACCACGGCGGGACGGTTCACGGCGAGCACCAACTGGGGGACCTCCTCGTACTCCGCCCAGCGCTACGGCGCCGACTACCGCTTCGCCAACCCCACGCTGGCCAGCGACTCCGCCTGGTTCAAGGTGAACATCCCGGCGGCCGGCAACTACCGCGTCGAGGTGCGGCACCCGGCCGACCCCGGCTACAACAGCTCGGCCCCGCACGTCGTCGTCACCGCCTCGGGCAACCGCACCGTCAACGTGGACCAGCGCTCCAGCGGCGGCGTCTGGCGCTCGCTGGGCACCTTCGGGCTGGCCGCCGGCGACCGTAACCTGGTCGCGGTCAGCCGCTGGACCAGCAGCACCGGCTACGTGGTGGCCGACGCCGTCCGGGTCACCCGGGTCTAGGAACGCTGCCGGGCTGAGGCCGGGCGTTCGGCAGGCGTCGCCGCGCCACGCCTCGCGGCCCTCCTCCACCGCCACCAGCGCGCCGACAGACCCACCCGAACGTGATCAGGACGCCATGGACGTGACCCGGCGGCTTTAGGGTCCATGGCGTCCTGATCACCGTTTGCGGGGCGCGGCCGGCAGAGAGCTGCGGCAGAGAGCGGCACCGCGTCGCGGTGCGCCGGTGCGCGGGTCGGTGCATCGACGCGGGCTTCTGGCCGGCGATCGACGGGCGTGACCCGCGCCGCCGACGACACGCCCGGGACCGACATGTGGGGTGTGACAACGGCGCCAACCCTATATATGGTGTCGGCGCAGCTGGTTCGGCCGCTCATCCGGAGTGGTCGAGGCAAGAGGGAACCCGGTGGGAATCCGGGACTGCCCCGCAGCGGTGAGTGGGAACGACCGCCGTCATCAGCACTGGGCCGCCAGCGGCCTGGGAAGCGACGGCCAGTAGGAGACCGGCGAGTCCGGTCGCGCCCGCGAGTCCGAAGACCTGCCAGTGCGCCGTACGCCCGCTTCCGGGTGTGTGGCGGTCCGAGGCCGCGTGGGACGGCCGACGCCATCCCGACGCGTTGCCCTGCGGCGCGTCGTCGTCGGTGTCCGCTCCCCGCGTGCCCAGGAAATCCGTCTGGGATCAAGGCTCGCGAGGAGTGAGTGGTGACAGTCACCGAGGTTTTTCCGGCCGACGATGCGGTCGTGGTGGGCCAGCGGCGGCCGCAGATGCGGGTCCGCAAGCGCGACGGCGGCACCGAGGCGGTCGACGTCAACCGGATCGTCCGCGCGGTCGAGCGGTGGGCCGACGACCTCGCCGACGTCGACCCGCTGCGGGTGGCGACCCGGACGATCAGCGGCCTGTACGACGGGGCGACGACTGCCGAACTGGACCGGCTGTCCATCCAGACCGCCGCGGAGATGATCGGTGAGGAGCCGCAGTACTCGCGGCTGGCCGCCCGCCTGCTGGCCGGGTACGTCGACAAGGAGGTCCGCCGGCAGGGCATCGGCTCCTTCAGCGAGGCGATCCGGCACGGCCACGCCGAGGGCCTGATCGGCGACGACACCGCGGCCTTCGTCGCCGCCCACGCCGGCGCCCTCGACGCCGCCGTCGACCCGCGCGGCGACCTGCGCTTCGAGTACTTCGGGCTGCGTACGGTCTACGACCGGTACCTGCTGCGCCACCCGACGAGCCGGCTGGTGCTGGAGACCCCGCAGTACTGGCTGCTGCGCGTGTCCTGCGGCCTGTCGCAGGCACCGGACGAGGCGATCGAGTTCTACCGGTTGATGTCGAGCCTGGCGTACCTGCCGAGTTCGCCGACGCTGTTCAACTCCGGCACCCGGCACACCCAGATGTCCTCCTGCTACCTGGTCGACTCCCCTCGCGACGAACTGGACTCGATCTACCAGCGGTACGCGCAGGTGGCGAACCTGTCGAAGTTCGCCGGGGGCATCGGCATCGCGTTCTCCCGGGTGCGCTCCCGGGGCGCGCTGATCAGGGGCACCAACGGGCAGTCCAACGGGATCGTGCCGTGGCTGCGGACGCTGGACGCCTCGGTGGCGGCGGTCAACCAGGGCGGCCGGCGCAAGGGCGCGGCCTGCGTCTACCTGGAGCCGTGGCACCCGGACGTCGAGGAGTTCCTCCAACTGCGCGACAACACCGGTGAGGACGCCCGGCGCACCCACAACCTGAACCTGGCCAACTGGATCCCGGACGAGTTCATGCGGCGGGTCGAGTCCGACGGGGTGTGGTCGCTGTTCGACCCCGACGTGGTGCCGGAACTGCCGGACCTGTGGGGCGCGGAGTTCGACGCCGCGTACCGGGCCGCCGAGGAGCAGGGCCGCTACGTGCGGCAGGTTCCGGCGCGCGAGCTGTACGGGCGGATGATGCGTACCCTCGCCCAGACCGGCAACGGGTGGATGACGTTCAAGGACGCCGCGAACCGGCTGTGCAACCAGACCGCCGAGGCGGGCAACGTGGTGCACCTGTCCAACCTGTGCACCGAGATCGTCGAGGTCTCCAGCGACGCCGAGACCGCCGTGTGCAACCTCGGTTCGGTCAACCTCGCCGCCCACCTGGGCGCGGGCGGCATCGACTGGGAGCGGCTGCGCGCCACCGTCCGCACCGCCGTGACGTACCTCGACCGGGTCATCGACATCAACTACTACCCGACGGCGCAGGCGGCGGCGAGCAACCCCCGCTGGCGACCCGTCGGGCTCGGGCTGATGGGCCTTCAGGACGTGTTCTTCGCGCTGCGGCTGCCGTTCGACTCGCCGGCCGCCCGGGAGCTGTCCACCCGGATCAGCGAGGAGCTGTACCTGACGGCCCTGGAGACCTCCGCCGACCTGGCGCGACGCTCGGGCGCCCACCCGGCGTACGGGCAGACCCGGGCGGCGCGCGGGCAGCTGCAACCCGACCTGTGGGGCGTCACGGGCACCCAGACGGCGCGGTGGAGCGCGCTGCGGGAGCGCGTCGCCGCGTACGGGCTGCGCAACTCGCTGCTGGTGGCGATCGCGCCGACGGCCACCATCGCCTCGATCGCCGGCTGTTACGAGTGCATCGAGCCGCAGGTGTCCAACCTGTTCAAGCGCGAGACCCTGTCGGGGGAGTTCCTCCAGGTCAACACCGCCCTCGTGCGGGAGTTGAAGGCGCGTGGCCTGTGGACGGAGCGGATCCGCTCGGCGATCAAGCGCGCCGAGGGCTCCGTGCAGGACGTCGCGCAACTGCCGGCCGAGGTGCGGGAGCTGTTCCGTACCGCGTGGGAGCTGCCGCAGCGGGCGCTGATCGACCTGGCCGCGGCCCGCGCCCCGTACATCGACCAGTCGCAGTCGCTGAACCTGTTCCTGGCCGCGCCGACGATCGGCAAGCTCTCCTCGATGTACCTGTACGCCTGGAAGGCCGGGCTGAAGACGACGTACTACCTGCGGTCGCGGCCGGCCACCCGGATCCAGCAGGCCACCGTCGCGCCGGTCGGACCGGCCCGTGCCGCCGGTGTCGTCGCGCCGGTGGCGACCGTGGACGAGGCGCTGGCCTGCTCCCTGGAGAACCCCGAGTCGTGCGAGGCCTGCCAGTGACCACCCCGACCACCAGCGAACCGAGGACCACACACATGCTGCTCGACCCGGGGATGGATCTCACCCTGCGCCCGATGCGCTACCCGCACTTCTTCGACCGCTTCCGCGACGCCATCCGCAACACGTGGACGGTGGAGGAGGTCGACCTGCACGCCGACCTCGCCGACCTCGACCGGCTCTCCCCGGCCGAGCGGCACCTGGTCAGCCGCCTCGTCGCGTTCTTCGCCACCGGCGACACCATCGTCGCCAACAACCTCGTGCTCAACCTGTACCAGCACGTCAACTCGCCGGAGGGCCGGCTCTACCTGTCGCGGCAGCTGTTCGAGGAGGCCGTGCACGTCCAGTTCTACCTGAACCTGCTCGACACCTACGTGCCCGACGAGGCCGAACGCTTCGCCGCGTTCGCGGCCATCGAGAACATCCCGTCGATCCGGCGCAAGGCCGAGTTCTGCTTCCGCTGGATCGACTCGCTGGGCGAGCTGCGCCAGCTGCGTACCCGGGAGGACCGGCGGGCCTTCCTGCTCAACCTGATCTGCTTCGCCGCCTGCATCGAGGGGCTGTTCTTCTACGGCGCCTTCGCCTACGTCTACTTCCTGCGCTCCCGGGGGCTGCTGCACGGCCTGGCGTCCGGCACCAACTGGGTGTTCCGCGACGAGTCCATGCACATGGCCTTCGCCTTCGACGTGGTGGAGACGGTACGGGGGGAGGAGCCGGACCTGTTCGACGACGAGCTGGCCGCTCAGGTGCGGCAGATGCTCGCCGAGGCCGTCGAGTGCGAGGTCCAGTTCGCCGAGGACCTGCTCGGCCAGGGCGTGCCCGGGCTGTCCCTGGTCGACATGCGCGAGTACCTGCAACACGTCGCCGACCGGCGGCTCACGCAGCTCGGCATCCCCGCCCACTACGGCTCGACCAACCCGTTCGCGTTCATGGAGTTGCAGGACGTCCAGGAGCTGTCGAACTTCTTCGAGCGACGCGTGTCGGCGTACCAGGTCGGGGTGAGCGGCACGGTGGCCTTCGACGACGACTTCTGAGCACGGGGGCCGCGCAGGCCGTGCGGCCGTCGCGCCGGGACCGGACGGGCGTGGGCGCCTCCCCGTTCGCGGCCACGGGGGCCGCGAACGGGGGGCAGGCCCGATCTATGCTCCTGGTGCCTCGCCGCCGTCGGTGGCGCGGCCTGGGCGGGGGGACGGGTCAAGTGGGTGTGCCGACGCTGCTGGTCTCGCTGAGCAGGGCGAACGCCTACCGGGACATCGGGGCGGCGGTGGCGGCGGCACCGCACGGCGCGGTCGTCGTCGTGGAGCCGGGCCGCTACGACGGGCAGGTCGTCGTACGGGCCAAGGCGGTCACGATCCGCGCGGCCGTACCGGGCGGGCCACCCGTGCTGGTGGAGAGCGGCGCCGCCGCCCCCGCCGTGTACTGCGAGGACGCTCAGGTCGTCCTCCAGGGGCTGACCCTGCGCACGTGGAGCGCGGACGCGCCGGCGACGGTGTCGGCGGTCCGCGCCAGCCTGACGATCGAGTCCTGCGTCGTCACCGGGCAGGCCTTCAACGCCGTGCTCTGCGAGCGGAGCACCGCCCACGTGCGGATGTGCGACGTCAGCGGGATGCGTCGGGGCGTGGCGTTCGTCGACGGCAGCGGGGTCGTCGAGAACTGCCGGCTGTGGGACCTCGACGAGTACGCCGTGCTGTCCAAACGGGACAGCCAGCCCACCGTGCGGCACTGCCACGTCCGGGACACCGACCGGGGCTTCGATGCCTTCGAGGGCGGTGGCGGCACCGTCGAGGACTGCCACTTCACGGGCGTACGCATCGGGGCCGTCACGGCAGGCGGGCGCTCCCGGCCGACGGTGCGGCGGTGCCGGGTCTCCGGCGGACGCGGCAGCGGGCTGGTGTTCAGCGGGTCCGCCGGCGGGCTGGTCGAGGAGTGCGAGCTGACGGACCTGGAGGGCTGCGGCGTCGAGGTCTCCGGCGGCGCCGAGCCCGACGTGCGCCGCTGCCGGATCGAGGGCGTCGGCCGCAACGGCATCTACGTCAGCGGTGCGCGGGGCACGTTCACCGACTGCGACGTGACGGCCAGCCGGCTGCCCGCGATCGCCGTGGTCGACGGGGCGGCGCCGCTGGTGCGCGGCGGCGTCCTGCGCCGGGCGCGGGAGGACGCCCTGCTGGTCCGGGCCGCCGCCGGCCGGTACACCGGCGTGCGGATCGAGGCTCCGGGCCGCTACGGGGTGATCGTGCAGGGCGGCGACCCCACCCTGACGGACCTGACGGTCGACGGTGGCGAGGCGGGAGTGGTGCTCGACGGCGCCGTCGAGGCCGACGTCCGCCTCGACGGCGCCACCATCCGGGGCGCGACGAGCAGCGGGATCGCCGCCGGAGGAGCGGGCCGGCTCACCGGTACGAACGTCCGGGTGGAGAACGCCCCGGTGGGGCTGGTCGGCACCGACGCGATCGCGATCACCCTCACCGACGCGGTGTTCTCCGGCGGCACCGTCGGTGTGACCGGGGCAGGCGAGGCCGCCCTGCACCTCACCGCCAGCACGGTAACCGGGACCACCGGTTCCGGGATGCTGCTGCGGGAGCAGTCCCGGCTGACCCTGCGGGCCAGCACGCTGCGCGCCTGCGGCGGCGACGGCGTGCAGGTGGAGACCGACGCCCCGGTGCTGGTCGACCGGTGCGAGTTCGTCGACGTGGCCGGCGAGTCCGTCCGGGGCGCCGACCGTGCGCGGGTGTCGGTGACCGCCCCGGAACAGCCGGCCGCCCCGGTCGTACCGGCTCCCGGGGACCGGGCCGGCTCCGCCGACGAGGCAGGCGTGCCCGCCCGTCCGACGTCGGCCAACGTCGACGTCGACGCCGTGCTGGCGGAGTTGGACGGCATGATCGGCCTGGCCGCGGTCAAGCGGGACGTGCGGACGCTGGTCCAGCTCATCCGGGTCGGCGAACAGCGCCGCAGGGCCAACCTGCCGGTGCCGCCGGTGAGCCGGCACCTCGTCTTCGCCGGCTCACCGGGCACCGGGAAGACGACCGTCGCGCGGATCTACGGGCGGCTGCTCGCGCAGCTCGGCGTCCTCACCAAGGGGCAGGTCGTCGAGGTGGCGCGGGTCGACCTGGTGGGCGAGTACCTGGGCAGCACCTCGCTGAAGACCGCCGCGGCCTTCGAGCGGGCCCTCGGCGGGGTGCTCTTCGTCGACGAGGCGTACGCGCTGGCCCGCACGTTCGGCACCAACTCGGACTTCGGGCTGGAGGCCATCGACACGCTGGTGAAGCTGATGGAGGACCACCGGGACGAGACGGTCGTCATCGTCGCCGGCTACTCCGACGAGATGGTGCAGTTCCTGGCCACCAACCCCGGCCTCGCGTCCCGGTTCACCAAGACCATCGAGTTCGTCGACTACGCCCCCGACGAGCTGCTCGCCATCATCTCCGCGCTGGCCGGGCAGCACGGCTACGACCTGACCGGGCCGACCGCCGACGCCCTGCTGGACCGGCTCGTCGAGGCCGTCCGCGACCCGGTGTTCGGCAACGGCCGGGGCGCGCGGAAGCTGTTCAACGCGATGATCGAACGGCAGGCGGGACGGCTCGGGGACGTACCGGCGCCGACCGCCGAGCAGCTGCGGACGCTGCTGCCGCAGGACATCCCCGCCGCCGACGACTGACCGCGAACCGCCGCTGACCCGCGCCATCGGTGCGGTCCGGCCTGGATCACGCCTGCATCGAGATGTCGAAGGCGGCGTCGCGGACATCGGCGACCGGGTGCCCGCGCAGCAGGTGGAGCACGTCGCGCCAGGGAGCGGACCAACCGAACGCCCTGCCGCCGGCGGCCAGTGCCACCGCGAACAGGCCGGTGGCGGCCTCACCCCGGGCGGCGAGCGTACGAGCCGTGTCGAGTATCGGCTCGGCGTCCAGGGCCGTCGGGGAGGCGGTGCGCTGGGCGAGGAGGTGGGCGAGCCGGGCGGCGAGCGCCGGCCGGCCCGCCACCAGCTCCGCGATCGTGAGGATCTCGGCGGTGAGCCGCGCCGACGTCGTGTCCCTCAACGGCAGCGCGCTGGTCAGCAGGGTGCCCGCCTGGGCAACGTATGCGCGGTGCCGGCCCAACTCCGCCGCCGCCCGCCGGACCGGCGCCGGGTCGGCCAGTGGCCCGAGCGTCCAGGACGCCGTGGCCACGATGTCGTCGATCCGCCGACGGGCGAGGCGGTCCCCGGCGGGGCCACCGAGGTCCGCGTCGGCGCCGTCGATCCGGACGAGGGCGTCCAGCGCGGCGACGGGCACCTCCCGTTCGGCGCGGTCCGGGTGACGGAGCACCGCGGTCAGCATCGGGCGCACCGACTGCCAGTCGTACTGCCCGCCCAGGTCGGTGAGCGCCGCCGTGAGCAGGCCGGTGAGGTCGGGCGCCCAGGGCAGCCAGTGCACGAGCCGGGGCCAGGCCAGCCGGCTGAGCTCCCGGTCGGGGCTCGCGCAGGCCCGGGCGACGAGGGCGGCGTAGCGGGGGCGATCCGGTGCGGCGATTCCGCCGGGCGGGGTCGCCAGCACGGCCAGCGACTCCTCCCGGCTCCCGACGATCGCCTCCTCGAGGATCGGCCAGCTCTCCGGCGCGTGCAGCCGCTGCCGGGCGGCGTCGACGATCGCGGCCCGTACGTCGCGGTGCTGGCCGGGCTGGCGCCACGCCGACACCAGTACCGCCATCGCCTCCGGGGGACCGAAGCGGCCGAGCAGCCGGACCGCCTGCTTGCGGCTGGTCACCTTGCCCCGCCCCAGGGCGACGCCGGACAGCGGGGCCATCAGGTCGGCCGGGCGGGTGAAGCGGACGGCGCGGGTGGCGGCGTACAGGGCGACCCTGGCCCGATCGTCGTCGGCGTGCGACAGCAGCAGCGGCAGCGCCTCGGCGGGCCGGTCGGTCCACGGCAGCGCCTCCAGGGCCGCCTCGGCCAGGGTCACGTTCGGCGAGCCGACGTGACGCAGCACCAGCTCCCGCCCGGCGTCGGGCACCCGCGCGGCGGCCCGTACGGCGGCGGCCCGGTGGTGCAGCGGGGTGCCGGCGTCGGCGGCGAGGCGCGCCTGCAGCCGCACGAACGCCTCCTGCTGGCGGGGCAGCCACCGCTCGACGCGCACCGGTCGGCCCGGAATCCAGCGGGTGCCGGCGGTGAGGAAGGCCCCCTTCGGCGGGTGACGCAGCACCCGGTCGAGCAGGTCGGTACGTCGGGCGCTGACGGTCCGCCACACCGTGGGGAGGGTGACGGTGGAGCTGTCGGAGTCCAGCACGTACGCCACGCGCTGCGCCCGGGTCCTCGGGTCGGCCAGCCACAGCTCGACGGCCTCCCGCACGACGGCGGCCACGGTGCCGGGGGTCGTCGCGCGGCGCAGCAGCTCCTGGAGTTCGGGCAGCTGCCACGCCCGCCGCCCCAGGGCCCGGGTCACCGCGAACAACGCGGTGAACTGCCCCCGGGCCACACCGGCTTCGATCCATCCGCGGAGCCGGGCGAAGACCAGCGTCTCCTGGCCGCGGCGCAGCGTCTCGTCGAACCGCCCGAGCGGCGGCAGCCGGTGCCCGCCGAAGAGCCGGTCGAGCGTGTCCAACGCCCACCGCAGCAGGGCCGGCTCGTCGACGTGCCGACCCAGCACCCGGGCGGCGAGGGTGCCGAGCGCGGCGAGGGTGCGTGTCGACGCGTCGCGGGTGGTCGTGGCGTCGACGGTGATCCGGGTCAGCGCCTCGACGGCGTCCGCGCGCAGCAACGGGGCCAGGTCCGCCAGCTCCGTCAGCGCCACGGCCCGGACCGGGTCCTGCTCGTTGCGCAGCCGATCCAGCCTGGTCAGGGCCTCGGCCGCCGCCGCGGGGTGGCGGCTGCGCCGGGCGGCGGCCAGGAGCAGCTGGTACGCGACGGCCCGGTCGTGCGCGTCGGCGGCGCGCAGGGCGGGGGTGAGCGCCGCCGACGCCGCCGGCCAGGGCAGCAGGGCGCTCCACGACCGCACCTGCGCCTCGTCGTGGCGGACGTCGTCGAGGGCGAGCACCCGACGTGCCTCCCGCTCCCGCCAGTCGTGCGGCAGCACCTCCATCAGCGACGCGTCGGGGATCCGGGTGGCCGTCTCGACGTCGGCGAACACGGCGTCGTACAGGTCGCCCCGGCGCGCCGGGGGTAGCGCCCCCAACAGCCGGTCCAGGGCGTTGTTGTGGCCGCGTACCCGCCGGCCCAGCGCGACCAGGTCCGCCTGCGGCAGCCGGGCGATCCGGCGCAGCAGCGCCGGGGGCAGCCACTGGTAAGCCACCCAGTCCGCGCGGGACGGCGCGGTCAGCAGGGCCAGCACCCGTCGTGGCGCGGACGCGGCGAGCGGGCCGTAGTACGCGAGGTCGCCGGGGAGGTGCCCGGTGGGCGCGTACCGTTCGAGCAGCGTCAGCGCGCGTTCCGGTCGGCGCCGGCCGGCGACCAGGACCCTCTTGCCGTGCGCCGTCCACCAGCGGTCCCGTTCGTCGGGTTGGAGGTGGGGCAGCGTCGACTCGGCGTGGTCGAGCACCACGTCGCCGTGGCGACGGGCCAGGCAGACCGAGCCCGGCAACGCGTGTTCGACGACCGGCAGCAGCCGGCGGACGGTGTCCGCCCCGCAGGCGGGCAGCAGGGCGACCGCCTCGACGGCCCCGAAGCGCCCCAGCACGCCGTCGACCAGGTCGTCGGCGACCGCCGGCCGGCGCAGGTGCCGCAGCGACCGGTAGACCAGGTGCCGCAGGTCGGCCGGCGCGTCCCGGACGAGTGCGCGCAGGTCGTCGCCGGCGAGCCAGCCGGCGCGCAGGCCCGCCTTCACGGCGACCGCGCGGATCGTGCCGTGCCGGTCGCCCAGCGCCGCCCGCACCGCCGCGTGGTCGCCGACGATCTCGGCGGCGGTGACGGCCAGGAACCGGTGGTACGACGACGCCTCGGCGCGCAGGTCCGCCAGGGTCTCCGGCAGCTCCCCCGTGGCGGCCGCCTCGCGGGCGCGACGGGCGAGCGTCGCCATCCGCTCCGGGTGGGCCAGCGCGTCCAGTTCGCCGAGCAGCCGTCGTGTCGATCTCCGCACGCCGACCATTGTGGCGGTCGGGGGGCCGCCCCGCCGACCCGTTATCCGCCCGGCGCCTGGCGACGACCACCGTCCTGCCGGTCCACCGGTCAAGGGCCGCCGGGCGGCGCGACGGCGGGCAGCGAGGTGGTGGTGGCGACCGCGACGCCGACCGCCGCGAGCAGCACCAGCGACGCGAGGCTGGGCAGCGCGGCGGTCGCCGGAGCCGCGAGCGCCACCACCAGCAGCCCGAGCATCCGTCGCCGGCAGAACCGGCCCGTCGCGCGTCGCCAGATCAGCTGGTCGGCGGCGAGGAAGACGAGCACGCCGCCGTGCAGGGCGGCGTGTCCCAGCGACGCCAGCGGCGCGCCCGGCCGCTGGGCCGCCTGGGCCAGCGCCGTCGTCAGGCCGAGGGCGACCAGGATCAGACCGGCGACGGTCAACAGGTGCAGGTAGGTGTAGACGTCCCGGGCCAGGGCCGCGCCGCGAGGGCCGGTCGACACCTGCGACAGCCGCCGGTCGAGGACACGGTCGGTGCCGACGTACGTCCACCACAGGGCGGCGAGCAGGGTGACGATCAACGCGACGGTGACCAGGGAAGCCGCTGAGATCGACGTGTCGGCCAGTGCGACGCCGGTGGAGATGAATCCCTCTCCGAGGGCGACGAGCACGACGAGGTTGTACCGGTGCGGCCACTGCCCGATGGAGCGGATCCCCTGGTCGCGGGCGCTGGTCAGGTAGCCGCCCGCCAGGTCCACCACCACCGCGGCCGTCCAGCACACGGCGGTGGCCGGGGGGATCGGCCGACCGAGCGGGGGAAAGGTCAGCGTCGCGCCCACCAGCAGCGCCAGCGCCGCCGCGGTGGGTACGGCGGCCCGGGCCGCCTGGGCCCGCAGCACCGGATCGCCCCTCGCGACCCGGAAGAGCGCGGCGAGGTGCAGCGCCCGCAGCGCCACGTAGCAGGCCACCACGATCAGCGGGCCGGGAAGCCCACCGGGAACGCGGCTGAACGCCTGCGGGATGGCGACGCCGAGCACGAAGGTCAACGCGCCCGCCGCCAGCACCGTCGCCCGCACCAGGGTGCTGACGCGGGGCGCCACGCTCTCCAGCCAGGCGTACATGCACCAGGACCACCAGAGCAGGGCCAGGACACCGAGGCCCTGCGCCAGCCCCGCCGGGGACGGCTGACGGGTCACCAGGACGGTGATCTGGATGAACGCGTACACGACGATCAGGTCGAGGAAGAGTTGGTGGGGGCGGACCGCCGTCACCCGCCGCACCGTGCCGGCGACCGCCTCGTGCAGCCGGCGGTGCCGCCCGGCGAAGACGGTACGGTCGGCGATCACGGCGGTGCCGAGGCAGGCGGCGAGGATCGCCAGCGATCCCAGCGCCGGCGCATTCAGGGCCACCGGTGCGGCGGCGAGCAGCAGCCCGATGCCGAGCGCGACACTGCGCCCCACCAGGTCGAACCCGCGCTTCTCGAAGGCCAGCAGCCCGAGCAGGTAGAGCAGCGCCCCGCCGTGCAGGGCGAGCACGCTGCCCGTGCCCCAGCGGCCGGCGGTGCTCACCTCCGTCGCGCTCAGGGCGTGTTTGAGGCCGAGCGCGAGCAGGATCAGGCCGCCGACCATCGGCAGGTGCAGCAGCGCGTAGGCGTCGCGGCCGACCAGCGACGTGGCGCCGCCGGGCAGACGCCGCAGCGACTGTTCGGCGGCGAACCGGGCGAGGTCGAAGTAGGTCCACCACAGCATGATCACCACGAGGACGCCGAGGGCAGAGCCGCCGAGCACCGACCAGGTGATCGGCGGGTCGCCCACCAGTCCCCGGCTGGTGCCGATCGAGATGATCGTCTCGCCCAGGGCGACGAGCACGATCAGGCTGTGCCGTTCCGCCCAGTGCCCGACGGACCCGATCCGCCAGTCGCCCGAGCCGAGCCCCGCCAGGCCGGCGTAGTCGACGGCGGTGGCCACGGTGAACAGCACCACCTGCGCGAGGCGCACCGGCGGCCGGTCCGGCAGCAGCGCCGGCAGGGACGCGGCGGCCAGCAGCAGCGGCGAGGTGACGCACAGCGGCAACCACGCGCGTCGGGCGAACAGGGGCCGGTCGCCGGCGTTCAGCCCGGCGAGGGTGGTGACCGCCACCGGCACGAGGCGCACCAGGACGAACGCGACGGCGAAGACGAGGGGCCCCCACCGGCCACCCGGCCGGTCCGCGTACGCCACCGGCAGGGTGACAGCGACCACGAAGATGCCGGCCGCCGCCCCGAAGACGACCAGCGGCATGATCCCCCGGTCGAAGCGCACCGTGTTGCCGAACCAGGCGTACGACGCCCAGCACCGCCACAGCAGCGCGACCACCAGGAACCCCTCGAACAGCCCGACGGGGTGGAAGTTCGCCGACATCAGCGCGGTGACGTTGAAGAACGCGTAGACGAAGACCAGGTCGAGGAACAGTTCCAGGCGTGTCACCCCGCCCGGACCGGGCTGGATCCGCCCGGACACCGCGGCGCGGATCCGCCCGGCCCCCGACGCGCTCATCGCCACCCGCCCACTCTGCCAACCGGCGGGCGGGCGCCACGCGGGATCCCCGAAGCCGCGCCTGGTGCGTCCGGGGAGCCGTCGGGCGTGCGGGTCGTCGACCGCCGCGTTGGTCCGCCATACCGTCGAAGGGCCTGCGGGTGACGCCGGCCGCCCGGGGAGGGGCGCCTTGCCGGTGTCTGCCATGCTCGGGCCGGTGACGACCGGTCGCCCCACCACCCCCCGCACCCACCGCCGCGTCCGCAGCCGCCGCACCCGGATCGCGCTCGTCTCCGGCGCGGCCGCGGTGGTCCTCGCCGTCGCCGTCCTCGTCGCCGCGGTGGTGGTGCCGCTGGTGCGGCCGGCGGGCCCGCGCCCGCTGTTCCAGCTTCCCGTCGCGTGCGGGGAGACGTGGCAACTGGGCACCTATCCCGGTCACGACGACTACGACGTGGACCTGTTCCCGACCGAGGGCAGGGCGTGGGGGCGGCCGGTGCTCGCGTCCTACGCGGGGGAGGTCACCGTGGCGGGGATCAACGGATCGCTCGGTGGCCGTACGCCCGACGACCCGGACGGGCCGCGTGGCCGCGGCGGCGGCTACTGGGTGAAGATCGACCACGGCGGCAAGTGGGAGACGCAGTACCTGCACCTGCTCGAACCGCCGCTGGTCCGGGTCGGTCAGCGGGTCGCCCAGGGTGAGCAGATCGGGCGGGTCGGCAGCACCGGCAACTCCGGGGCGCCGCACCTGCACTACGAGCAGCGCCGGGGCTGGGAGAAGGTCGAGGCCTACTTCGACGGGGCGCCGTCGGGCATCACCCACGACGACACCGAGTACACGGTCAGGCGCAAGAGCAACAACTGCGTGCCCGAATGACCGACGCCGCCGGTCGGCGGCGGGTGGTCAGTGGCTGTGGCTGCCGGCCGCGTCCGTGTCGTAGGTGTCGTGGTGGGGGAACTCGTTGACGTAGCGCTGCCGGCCCAGCGGCGTGAGGTCGAGATAGTTGTACGTGTTCAGCAGCGGGTCGAGGCCGCGGCCGTACACGGAGTAGGTGTGCAGGATCCGTTCGCCGTCGCGGACGAAGACGCTCAGGCCGTGGGCCTCGCCCTGCAGGTGGTGGGTGAGGCCCTGGGCCGCCAGGGTCTCGGCGTCCTTGTAGTTGTATTCCACCGGGGCGATGGCCGGGTCCATGGTGACGTGGAAGTCGTAGTTGAAGTCGCTGCCGTGCGAGGAATACCAGGGAAAGCGCCAGCCCATCCGGCTCCTGAAGGCCGCGAGGGTCGTGAACGGCGCGCGGGAGACCACGGCGAGTGTCGTGTCACTGGCGTGCAGGTGCGTGAGGTGCCCGAAGTTGTCGACCAGCAGGGAGCAGCTCGTGCATCCCTCGGCCCATTCCGGATCGAACATGAAATGGTAGACGATCAACTGTCGTCGTCCCTCGAACATGTCGGGCAGCCGGACGGCGCCGGCGGGACCGGTGAAGGAGTAGTCCTTCTCGACGGCGACCGCCGGCAGTTCGCGCCGGAGTGCGGTGACCCTGTCCCGCAGGCGGGTGATCTCCTTTTCGCGGTCGAGCAGTTCCTTTCGGGCGTCGACCCACTCGTCCCGGGACACGACCTTCGGTGCAATCATGGACGACACGCCTTTCCGCTGGAGCGCCTGGCCCATTCTTGTCGGGCCGTACGCGATCACACCAGCCTCACCCGGTGTCGTGGGATTCCCATTTCCGGATACCGTTCCGGCGATTCGCGCCGGCCGGTGGAGCAAATTCGCAGGTCGGCTTGTTCGCCCTCGACGCCCGGCCGGTCCGCGTGCCGGAAAACGGCACCGGCGTGAGTCGGTGAAGTGCGCACTATCGAATAAGGCCGCGCGTCGCGTTCGTCGCCCACGCTCGACGACGGGGAGCCGCCCGCACCCGGCCCTCCAGCGGTCGGGGGCGACGCCTCGCCGGCCCCGGCGATACGGTGTGGCGCGTGGACGAGTCGAACATCGGGGCGTTGCGGGCCGTCACGGTCGACGGAGTGGCCCTGGCCTATCGCGTCGCCGGCGACTCGACCGACCCACCCATGGTGCTGCTGCACGGCCTCGGCGAGGACGAACGCGACTGGCACGGCGTCCTGGCCGCGCTCGCCGCCAGGCACCGGGTGTACGCGCTGGACCTGCGCGGCCACGGCCGCAGCGACCACCCCGGCCGGTACTCGCTCGAGTCGATGCGCGACGACCTCGTCGGGTTCCTCGACGCGGTGGGGGTCGAGCGGTGCGTGGTGATCGGCCACTCCATGGGTGGGGCCGTGGCGATCCTGCTCGCCGAGGCCGCCCCGCACCGACTCACCCACCTGATCCTGGAGGACGTGGCAGCACCCCGACCGGGCGCTCTCGAACGGCCGCCCCTGCCCCCGCCGGACGCGCCCACGCCGTTCGACTTCGCCGCCGTCAACGCCATCCGCGCCCAGCTCAACGACCCCGACCCGGCCTGGTGGGACCGTACCGACGCCGTCGACGTGCCGACCCTGGTGGTCGGCGGCGGCCCGGACAGCCCCATCCCGCAGCAGCTGCTCGCCGAGATGGTCGACCGGATGCCCGACGCCACCCTCGTCACGATCCCGGCCGGGCACGACGTGCACGCCAGCCGGCCGGCGGAGTTCCTGGCCGCGGTCGACGGCTTCCTCGCCGCCCGCGCCCAGCACTGAACCGCCCGACCCGTGGCGTCCGCCCGCCGGGGCCCGCAGCCGGCGAGCGGTCCGGCGCTGCCCCGCTGGACCGGCACGGAGACCGCACTAGTCTTGCCCAGCGGGACCGGGTCGAAGGGAGCAGGTCAAATGGGGGAGCGGTCGATGCGGGAGGCCGCAGCGCTGTTGGCGCAGGCGCGGCGCGTCGTGATCTTCACCGGCGCGGGCGTCTCCGCGGAGAGTGGTGTGCCGACCTTCCGCGACGCCCTCACTGGCCTGTGGCGCAGCTTCGACGCGCAGCGGCTCGCCACGCCGGAGGCGTTCCGCGAGGATCCCGCGCTGGTCTGGGGCTGGTACGAGTGGCGACGCGCCACAGTGCGGCGGGCCCGCCCGAACGCCGGTCACGTGGCCGTGGCCGCGATCGAGGCACGCGTACCCGGCGCGGTCGTCGTCACGCAGAACGTCGACGACCTGCACGAGCGCGCCGGCTCGGTCGCGCCGATCCACCTGCACGGCAGCCTCTTCGCGCCGCGCTGCTCGGCCTGCGCCCGTCCGGCGCCGATGCCGGACGAGGCTGTTGAGGAACCGGACGACGGCCGGCGCGTGCCTCCGCCCCGGTGCGCGCACTGCGCGGGCCCCGTCCGGCCCGGGGTGGTGTGGTTCGGTGAGGCGTTGCCGACCGCCGCGTTGGAGGCCGCCGTGGAGGCGGCGTCCACGTGCGACCTGCTGGTGACCGTGGGCACCTCGGGCCTGGTGTATCCCGCCGCCGAGATCCCCCAGGTGGCTGCCCGCTTCGGCGCCACCGTGCTGCAGGTCAACCCGCAGGAGACGCCCCTGGACGCCGTGTCCGACGTGAACCTGCGCGGTCCGGCCGCCCAGGTGCTTCCCGCCCTCGTGCACGCCGCCTGGGGTGCCGATCCGGCGTGACGACGCGCGGGAGCATCCGGTGCGGGACGGCCGGCCGGGCCATGTCGTGGGCAGGCGCCTCGGTTGCCGGTTCAGCCCCACCAGGGCCGGCGTACCGCTGACGTAGACTGTCGGCGGTCCAGCCCCGGCCGTCCGACACGCGCCGGCTGGCGGCGGAGTGTGTTTCCGTGTCACTGAGGCGCTCCGTCGAGGTCGGACGTGGCGCAGTCGCCGGACGGGGCGGGCGGGAGAGGTGAGGTGGCCGTGCGCGGTCCTGCGATGACGGACGTGGCTCGCCTCGCCGGCGTCTCGCACCAGACGGTGTCCCGGGTCCTCAACGGGCACCCGAACGTACGCGAGCAGACCCGGCTGCGGGTCCAGGCGGCCATCGCGGAACTCGGCTACCGGCCCAACCGCGCGGCGCGGGCGCTGGTCACCGGCCGGTCCCAGGTGATCGGGGTGGTCGCGCAGAACACCACCCTCTACGGCCCGGCCTCGCTGCTGGCGGCCCTGGACCAGGCGGCCGCCGAGGCGGGGTTCGCGGTCAGCGTCGGCAGCGTGAGCGACCTCGACGACCAGTCCATCTCGGCGGCGGTGGAGCGGCACCTCGCGCACCGGGTCGCCGGCATCGTGGTGATCGCGCCGGTCGAGTCGGCGGGGGAGGCCCTCGAACGGCTCCCCAAGGACGTTCCGCTGGTCACCGTCGACGGCGACCCGCGCCGTCCGGTGCCCCTGGTCACGGTCGACCAGGTCGCCGGTGCCCGCGCCGCCACGCAGCATCTCCTCGACGCCGGGCACCGGACGGTCTGGCATGTCTCCGGGCCGGCGGACTGGTTCGACAGCGCCGGCCGGATCGACGGATGGCGGGAGACGTTGCAGGCGGCGGGCGCCGAGTTGCCGCCGCTGCTGCCGGCGGACTGGTCGGCGGCAGCGGGGTACCGGTGCGGACAGATGCTGGCCCGGATGCCCGAGGTCACCGCGGTCTTCACCGCCAACGACCATCTGGCGCTCGGCGTGCTGCGGGCGTTGCACGAGCACGGCCGGCGGGTGCCGGACGACATCAGCCTGGTGGGCTTCGACGACGTGCCCGAGGCGGCGTACTTCATCCCGCCGCTGACCACCGTGCGGCCCGACTTCGCCGCGGTCGCCCGGGCGAGCCTGGACCTGCTGCTGGCACAGATGGAATCCGACATCACCGGCCCGCTGCGGCAGACGGTCGCGCCCTCCCTGGTCTCCCGTCGCAGCGTCGCCGCCCCGACACGGCGCTGATCCCGCCGGAGATCCACTTCATCACCACCTGCGCCACCGCGACGTCGCCCTGTGCGTCGAGCGCGACGACGGCTCGACGCTCTTCAGCGGCGACGCCGACCGCGCCTCCGCCACCTTCCATCCGGAGTAGACGGTCCGCGAGCCTGCGTGCGGGGGTCGCATTGGCCAGTGTCTATTGACAGGAGAGCCGCCTCGGCCCGACGCTGAGAGAGCGCTCTCTCGCGCCGCCCACCACCCCGAGGAGGACCTTTCGTGAAGCTTCGAAGAAGGCTGCTCGCCGCCGTGTCCGCGCTGGTCGCCGCCGTCCCGGTGACCCTCGCCGCAGCCCCCGCCCACGCCGTCGGCCCCGCGCTGCTGCCCGTCACGGTCACCAACAGCACCGGCCGGGGCGAGGCCGTCCACCTCTACGTGATCGGCGTGCAGCTCTCCAGCGGCCGCCTCGGCTACGTCAACCAGGGCGGCACCTTCGTCCCGTGGTCGGGCGGGCAGCTCCCGCCGTCGCCCGCGCCGGACGCGTCCATCCCGGGGCCCGGAAACGGCGGCAGCACGACCATCCGGTTCCCGCGCGGGTTCTCCGGCCGCGTCTACTTCTCCTTCGGCGAGAAGCTCAAGTTCTTCCTCACCCCGGACGGCCTCGTGCAACCCGCCCCGTGGGCGGCCGGCGACGCCAACCGCGACATCCTGTTCGACTGGAGCGAGTTCACCTACAACGACGCCGGACTGT
Organism: Micromonospora sp. DT46; assembly: GCF_049841735.1. NCBI lineage: Bacteria > Bacillati > Actinomycetota > Actinomycetes > Micromonosporales > Micromonosporaceae > Micromonospora > Micromonospora sp. DT46. Next base: position 413,183 of record NZ_JBNCKW010000003.1, read on the forward strand.
GGCTCAACAGCTCACAGGTCGACATGTTCGCGGTGCCGCACGCGGTCACGGTGACCGGTGCCACCGGCGTCACCAAGCGCACCGGTGACGTCGTCGCCGGGGGCCGCAACGCGATCATCGAGGGCATCCGGTCCCAGCCGGGCTGGGCCAACACGGTCCACACCCGCTCCGACGGGACCGTGTTGCGGGTTCTCGCGCCCGGCAAGGCGGCCGGCGCCGGCCTGTTCAGCGCCACCTACCTGGACTCCTACATCGCGTCGGCCTGGAACGCGTACACGACCAGGACGCTGACCGTGGTGCCGTTCGCCGACCAGCCGAACACCCGCTACTTCGGGCGGACCTCGGGCAACGTCATGACCTTCACCAACAGCGCCGGCCAGCGGGTCGCCTCCTTCAACCGGCCCTCCTCGGCGAGCGTCTGGGGCTGCGACGGGGACCTGCCCGCACCCAACGACCCGGTCGTCGGCCCGATCTCCCGGACGCTCTGCGCCGCGCTGAACCGGGGCACGCTCGGCACCATCGACACCCAGCCCAGCACCGACGCCGCCCAGTTCTACCGCAACAACCCGACGAACCACTACGCCCGCGTCATCCACGCCAACATGACCGACGGCAGGGCGTACGCCTTCGCCTTCGACGACGTCGGCGCGTTCGAGTCGCTGGTCCACGACGGCGACCCCCGCGCGGCCGGACTCGTCCTGAGCCCGTTCGGCGCCGGGAGCGGCGGACCGGGGAACCCCGGCAGCGCGGTGCCCGTGCTGAGCAACTGGAACAACAAGTGCATCGACGTGCCGAACTCGAACTTCGTCGACCGCGCGCAGTTGCAGATGTGGAACTGCAACGGCACCGCCGCGCAGAAGTGGACGTTCACCGGCGACACCCTGCGCAGCCAGAACAACAAGTGCATGGACGTCGACGGCGGCGCCACCGGCAACGGCGCGGTCGTCCAGCTCTACACGTGCAACGGCACGGGCGCACAGCGGTTCACCCTGACCGCGACCGGTGACCTGGTCAACATCCAGGCCGGCAGGTGCGTCGACATCCGGGAGTGGAACAGCGCCGACGGCGCGAAGCTCCAGCTCTGGGACTGCGCCGGCACCGCCAACCAGAAGTGGCGCAAGGGCTGACCCGCTCGGCGGATGGCGACGACCCGTCGCCATCCGCCCCCGGCCCGGACCGTCGGGGCGACCGACGTCCGTCTTGCCCGCTGTGCCATCGTGGTCCTGCCATCGCCACGCGCCCCCGGCAGGTGCCACGACGCCGCCGCGCCGGCCGTGGCGTCGACGGGAGGGGGAGCGGCGATGGGGGAGCAAGGGTCCGGGCCGCTCAGCGGCATCCTCGTGGCCGACTTCTCCCGGATCCTCGCCGGACCGTACGCGACCATGCTCCTCGCCGACCTCGGCGCCGAGGTGGTCAAGGTCGAGGGGCCCGGCGGGGACGACACCCGGACCTGGCTGCCGCCCGTGCGGGAGGGCACCTCCACCTACTACCTCGGTGTCAACCGCAACAAGCGGTCCATCGCCCTCGACCTCGCCGACCCCGACGACCTGGCCGTCGCCCGGGAACTGGCCCGCCGCGCCGACGTCATGATCCAGAACTTCCGGCCCGGCGGACTGCGGCGCTTCGGCCTCGACTACGACAGCGTCGCCGCCGTCAACGAGCGGATCGTCTACGCCTCGATCAGCGGGTTCGGCGCCGGTGCCGGCGCCAACCTGCCCGGCTACGACCTCGTGGTCCAGGCCGCGTCCGGCCTGATGAGCCTCACCGGCGAGCCGGACGGCCCGCCCTACAAGGCCGGGGTCGCCGTGTTCGACGTGATCGCGGGCCTGCACGCTGCCGTCGGCATCCTCGCCGCCCTGCACCAACGCGACCGCTGCGGCACCGGCCAGCACGTCGAGGTGGACCTGCTCTCCTCCGCGCTGTCCGGCCTGGTCAACCAGACCAGCGGCCACGTCGCCGGCGGCGCGACGCCGTTCCGGATGGGCAACGGGCACCCGAGCCTGTTCCCGTACGAACCGCTGCCCACCGCCGACGGCGACCTCGTCGTCATCGCCGGCAACGACGGCCAGTTCCGCAAGCTGTGCCAGGTCCTCGGCCTGCCCGAACTGCCCGACGACCCCCGCTTCGGGCGCAACCAGGACCGCACGGTCAACCGGGAGGCACTGCGGCCCCTCCTGGTCGCGCGACTGGTCCTGCGCAGCCGCGACGAGTGGTTCCGGGACCTGCGCGCGGCGGGCGTGCCGTGCGCCCCGATCAACACGGTCGCCGGGGGCGTCGACCTGGCGCGGGAACTCGGGCTGGACCCGGTCGTCACCACCGGCGGCGTGCCCGGCATCCGCCACCCGATCGGCCTGAGCGCCACCCCGGCGCGCTACGACCTGCCGCCGCCGGGCCTCGACGAGCACGGCGACGAGATCCGGAACTGGCTGGCCGGCTGACGCCCGCCCGAGTGACCCACGCCTGCACGCCCGGCTGACGCCCGCCCGAGTGACCCACGCCTGCACGCCTGGCTGACGTCCGCCCGCCCGGCTGACGCCCGTCCCCGTCCGGCCGGTTGTCGGACCTCGCCCGGCTGCCGCGTCCCGTCCGCGTGCTCCGGCGGAGGGGGCGCCGGTGAGCGGCGTCACCGCCGCAACCCGGCCGCGTGAAGAGCGCGTCAAGAAACGCGCCGCCGCCGTCATGATCGCGTGATGACCCCTGTCCCTCGCGCGGGCACGGAGTTTCGATTGCCCGGCACGGCCGGAAGGCGGTCGTGACGAGCGGTTCCGGCAGAGGAGTCAGTGTGTCCGACGTGGTGTTCGTCCTGGTGACGGTGGGGCTGTTCGCCGCACTCGCCCTCGTGGTGAGGGGCGTGGAGAAGCTGTGAACGTCGTCGATGCCGTCGGCCTGGTGCTGGCGCTGGGACTGGGTGTGTTCATGGTGGTCGCGCTGCTGTTCCCCGAGCGCTTCTGATGTCCGCCACGACAGCCGGCGCCCTCTTCGTCCTGTCCCTGGTGGCGGCCCTGGTCGTCGTCCACCGCCCGTTCGGCGACCACCTGCACCGGGTGGTCGCCGGAACCCGGCACTCGCGCGTCGAGCGGGGGATCTACCGCCTGGTCGGGGTCGACCCGGCCGCCGGCCAGACCTGGGGCGTGTACGCCCGCGCCGTACTCGCCTTCTCCGCCGTGTCGATCCTGTTCCTGCACGCGTTCCAGCGCTGGCAGGACCACCTGTGGCTGTCGCTCGGCCTCGACCCGGTCGTCGCCCACGGCGCATGGAACACCGCCGTGTCGTTCGTGACCAACACGAACTGGCAGTGGTACTCGGGCGAGTCGACGATGGGCCACCTGGTGCAGATGGCCGGCCTGGCGGTGCAGAACTTCGTCTCCGCCGCCGTCGGCATCGCCGTGGCGGTGGCCCTGGTCCGCGGCTTCGCCCGCAGCCGCACCGGTGAGCTGGGCAACTTCTGGGTCGACCTGACCCGGATCACGCTGCGGGTCCTGCTGCCCGTCGCGGTCCTCGGCGCGCTGGTGCTGATGGCCGGCGGGGTGGTGCAGAACCTCTCCGGCGGCACCGAGGTCGCCACCCTGACCGGCGGCACCCAGACGGTCACCGGCGGGCCCGTGGCCAGCCAGGAAGTGATCAAGGAACTCGGCACCAACGGCGGCGGCTTCTACAACGCCAACAGCGCGCACCCCTTCGAGAACCCGAGCCCCTGGACGAACTGGATCGAGATCTTCCTGATCCTGCTGATCCCGTTCAGCCTGCCGCGCGTGTTCGGCCGGATGGTCGGCCAGACCCGGCAGGGCCACGCGATCGTCGCGGTCATGGCCGTCCTCGCGCTCGCGAGCGTCACGCTGACAAACGTCTTCGAGCTCGCGGCGGGCGGCACCGTCCCGCAGGCCGTCGGCGCCGCCATGGAGGGCAAGGAGGTGCGCTTCGACGTGTCGAACTCGGCCACCTTCGCCGCCGCGACGACGCTGACGTCGACCGGGGCGGTGAACTCGTTCCACGACTCGTACACCGCGCTGGGCGGCATGATGACGCTGGGCAACATGATGCTCGGCGAGGTCGCGCCGGGCGGCGTCGGCGCCGGCCTCTACGGGATGCTGGTGCTCGCCGTGATCACGGTGTTCGTGGCCGGGCTGATGGTCGGCCGCAGCCCCGAGTACGTGGGCAAGCGGATCGGCTCCCGCGAGATCCGCTTCGCCTCGCTGTACTTCCTGGTCACCCCCGCCCTCGTGCTGATCGGCACGGCCACCGCCTTCGCCACCGGCAACCACGCGACCGCGCTGAACGTCGGCCCGCACGCCCTCACCGAGGTGCTGTACGCGTTCACCTCCGCCAGCAACAACAACGGCTCGGCCTTCGCCGGCATCACCGTGAGCACGCCCTGGTGGAACACCGCGCTGGGCCTGTGCATGCTGCTCGGCCGGTTCCTGCCGATCATCTTCGTGCTCGCCCTGGCCGGGTCGCTGGCCCGCCAGCGACCCGTACCCGCCTCCGAGGGCACCCTGCCGACCCACCGGCCCCTGTTCGTCGCGATGGTCGCCGGCGTCACGGTGATCCTCGTGGCGCTGACCTTCCTGCCCGCGCTCGCCCTCGGCCCGCTGGCCGAAGGGCTGTGACCCCGATGAGGAAAGAGACCATGACCGTCGCCACGCGGGCACCCGAGGCCCGTGCCGACGCGGGCACCCCCGCCGTACGCGGTGGCCGGGGCGGCGGCCTGCTGGACGCGCGGCAGCTGCTGCGGTCGCTGCCCGACGCGCTGCGCAAGCTCGATCCCCGCACCCTGTGGCGCAACCCCGTGATGCTGATCGTCGAGATCGGCGCGGCCTGCACCACCGTGCTCGCGCTGGCCGACCCGTCGGCGTTCGCGTTCGCCGTCGCGGCCTGGCTGTGGCTGACCGTGCTCTTCGCCAACCTCGCCGAGGCCGTGGCCGAGGGTCGCGGCAAGGCACAGGCCGCCAGCCTGCGCCACGCCAGGAAGGACACCGTGGCCACCCGCCTGCGCGACTGGACGCCGGGCGCCGCGGCCGGCACCTACCGCGACGAGGCGGTGCCCGCGCCGGAACTCGCGCAGGGCGACGTCGTCCTGGTGGCGGCCGGGGAGCTGATCCCGGGCGACGGCGACGTGGTGGAGGGCATCGCCAGCGTCGACGAGTCGGCCATCACCGGCGAGTCCGCCCCGGTGATCAGGGAGTCCGGTGGCGACCGCAGCGCAGTCACCGGCGGCACCCGGGTGCTCTCCGACCGGATCGTCGTACGGATCACCCAGCGGCCGGGAGAGAGCTTCGTCGACCGGATGATCGCGCTGGTCGAGGGCGCCAACCGGCAGAAGACGCCGAACGAGATCGCGCTGAACGTCCTGCTCGCCGCGCTCACCGTCGTCTTCCTGCTGGTGGTGGCGACCCTCCAGCCGCTTGCCGTCTTCGCCAAGGGCCACCAGGCGGCGGCGCCCGACAACGGCGCGATCACCGACGCCGGCGTGACGGGCGTGGTGCTGGTGTCGCTGCTGGTCTGCCTCATCCCCACCACCATCGGCGCGCTGCTGTCGGCCATCGGCATCGCCGGCATGGACCGCCTGGTCCAGCGCAACGTCCTGGCCATGAGCGGCCGGGCCGTGGAGGCGGCCGGCGACGTCGACACCCTCCTGCTGGACAAGACCGGCACCATCACCCTCGGCAACCGGCAGGCCGCCGGGTTCCTGCCCGTCGACGGCGTCGACGCGAGTTTCGTCGCCGACGCGGCGCAGCTGGCCAGCCTCGCCGACGAGACCCCCGAGGGCCGCTCGGTGGTCGTCCTGGCCAAGCAGGAGTTCGGGCTGCGCGAGCGCGAGCCCGGTCTGCTCCCGCACGCCACGTTCGTGCCGTTCACCGCGCAGACCCGGATGAGCGGCGTCGACCTCGACCCCGACGGGAGCGCGCTCCGGCCGGCCCGGCGGATCCGCAAGGGCGCCGCCTCCGCCGTCACCGGGTGGGTCCGCGAGCACGGCGGCGAACCCGCCGGGCAGCTCGGGCGGATCGTCGACGAGATCAGCGGCGCGGGCGGCACCCCGCTGGTGGTCGCCGAGCACGTCGACGGCGAGCCGGCCCGGGCCCTGGGAGTGATCCACCTCAAGGACGTGGTCAAGGCCGGCATGCGGGAGCGCTTCGACGAGATGCGCCGGATGGGCATCCGCACCGTGATGGTCACCGGCGACAACCCGCGTACGGCTGCGGCGATCGCCGCCGAGGCGGGCGTCGACGACTTTCTCGCCGAGGCCACCCCCGAGGACAAGCTCGCCCTGATCCGGCGGGAGCAGCAGGGCGGCCGGCTGGTCGCGATGACCGGCGACGGCACCAACGACGCCCCCGCCCTCGCCCAGGCCGACGTCGGCGTCGCGATGAACACCGGCACGTCGGCCGCGAAGGAGGCCGGCAACATGGTCGACCTGGACTCCGACCCGACCAAGCTGATCGAGATCGTGGAGATCGGCAAGCAACTGCTGATCACCCGGGGCGCGCTGACCACCTTCTCGATCGCCAACGACGTGGCGAAGTACTTCGCGATCGTCCCCGCCATGTTCGCCGGCATCCACCCGGGCCTCGACGCGTTGAACGTCATGCGGCTGGCCAGCCCCGAGTCGGCCATCCTCGCCGCCGTCGTCTTCAACGCCGTGGTCATCGTCGCCCTGATCCCGCTGGCCCTGCGCGGTGTGCGCTACCGGCCGGCGTCGGCGTCGCGGCTGCTGCGCCGCAACCTGCTGGTCTACGGCCTCGGCGGCATCGTCGTGCCGTTCGTCGGCATCAAGCTCGTCGACCTGCTCCTGCAATTCCTCCCGGGGGTCTCCTGATGCGTCTGCCCACCTGGCTCTCCGCACACGTGGCCGCGCTGCGCGCGCTGCTGGTCTTCACGGTGCTGCTCGGCCTGGCCTACCCGCTCGCCCTGGTCGGCGCCGGTCGGCTGCCCGGCCTGCGCGACAGGACGGACGGGTCCCTGCTCGCCGCCGACGGCCGGCCGGTCGGCAGCGCCCTGATCGGCCAGGCGTTCACCGATGCCGACGGTGCGCCCGTGCCCCGGTACTTCCAGTCCCGGCCGTCGGCCGCCGGCGACGGCTACGACCCGACGGCCACCGCGGCGTCCAACCTCGGCCCGGAGAGCGTGGTCGACACGCTCGCCGTGGACCCGCGCGCGTCGAGCCGGAGCCTGCTCAGCCAGGTCTGCGCCCGCAGTCGCGCCGTCGGCGAACTCGACGGCGTCGACGGCCGGCGTCCCTACTGCACCCCCGACGGCGTGGGGGCGGTGCTGGCGGTGTTCCGCGCCGACGGGCTGACCGGCACCGTCACCCGGGTCGTCAGCGTCAACCAGAGCGCGCCGGCCACCCCGTTCCTCGCCACGCACGAGGGGGTGGCCGTGGAGCTGGCCCGGCCCGGCGAGGACCTCGTGGCCGCCGGCGGTCTGATCGTGCCGGTGCGGGGCGACGCGCCACAGAACCCCGCCGTGCCCGCCGACGCGGTCACCGCCAGCGGCAGCGGCCTCGACCCGCACATCAGTCCGGCGTACGCCGACATCCAGGTGGCGCGGGTGGCCCGTGAGCGGGGCGCGGACCCGGCGGCGGTCCGGCGCCTCGTCGCCGCGCACACCCGGGGCCGGGTGCTCGGGTTCATGGGCGCCCCCGCCGTCGACGTGCTCGCCCTCAACCTCGCCCTCGACGAGGCGCTGCCCGTCGCGTGAGGGCCGGCGTGGGGCGGGGCCGGGTGCCCCGCCCCACCCGTGGTCCGTGGTCCGACGACCGGCCGTGCCGGTGATCAGGGAGGATGGCTGCGTGCCCAGGGGAGAACTGCGCATCTACCTCGGGGCCGCGCCCGGCGTCGGCAAGACGTACGCGATGCTGGAGGAGGCCCGGCGGCGCGCCGAGCGCGGCACCGACGTGGTGGTCGGCCTGGTCGAGACCCACGGTCGCCCCCAGACCGCCGCGATGGTCGGCGACCTGGAGGTGTTGCCGCGTCGGGTGGTGACCTACCGCGGCGCCGCGTTCACCGAGATGGACCTCGACGCGGTGCTGGCCCGGCGGCCCGAGGTCGCCGTGGTCGACGAACTGGCCCACACCAACGTGCCCGGCTCGCGTCACGAGAAGCGCTGGCAGGACGTGCGGGAGCTGCTCGACGCCGGCATCACCGTCCTGTCGACCGTCAACGTCCAGCACCTCGAATCGGTCAACGACGTCGTCGCGCGCATCACCGGCACCACCCAGCGCGAGACGGTGCCCGACGCGGTGGTCCGTGCCGCCGAACAGGTCGAGCTGGTCGACATGACCCCGGAGGCGCTGCGCCGCCGGATGGCGCACGGCAACATCTACCGGCCGGACCGGATCGACGCGGCCCTGGGCAACTACTTCCGCATCGGCAACCTCACGGCCCTGCGCGAGCTGGCCCTGCTGTGGCTGGCCGACAAGGTCGACGAGCAGCTCGGCGCCTACCGCGCCCAGCAGGGCATCTCCGAGACCTGGGAGGCCCGCGAGCGGGTGGTGGTGGCGCTCACGGGCGGGCCGGAGGGCGCCACGCTCATCCGCCGCGCCGCGCGGGTCGCGGCCCGCAGCAAGGGCGCGGACCTGCTGGCCGTGCACGTCGCGCGCAGCGACGGGCTGGCCGGCGCCGATCCGGCGCAGCTCGCCCGGCAGCGCGTGCTGGTGGAGAGCCTCGGCGGCACGTACCACCAGGTGCTCGGCGCCGACATCCCGGCGGCGCTGCTCGACTTCGCCCGGGGCGTGAACGCCACCCAGCTGGTGCTCGGCGCGAGCCGGCGCGGCCGGTTCGCGCAGCTCTTCTCCCGTGGCGTGGGGGTGACCACCACGGCGCTGTCCGGGCCGATAGACGTGCACCTGGTCACCCACCCGGAGATGGGCCGGGGGCGGCGCGGCGCGGGCGTGCCGGCCGCGCTGTCGCGGCGGCGCCGGCTGCTCGGCTTCGGCCTCGCCGGGCTCGGCATGCCGCTGCTGACGGTCCTGCTGCGGGCCCTGCCGGACCTCAGCCTCACCAACGACATCCTGCTCTTCCTCACCGGCGTCGTCGGGGTCGCGCTCGTCGGCGGGCTGTGGCCGGCGCTGGTCGCCGCGCTGGGCGGTTCGCTGCTGCTCAACTGGTTCTTCACGCCCCCGTTCCGCACGCTGACCATCGCCGAGGCCGACAACCTGCTCGCCCTGGGCGTCTTCGTCGCCGTCGCCGTCGCCGTCAGCGGGGTCGTCGACGTCGCGGCGCGGCGCACCAGGGAGGCGGCGCGCGCCTCCGCCGACGCGCAGACGCTGGCCACGGTGGCCGGTGGCGTCCTGCGCGGCGAGCGGCCGCTGCCGGCGCTGCTGGACCGGCTGCGCGAGACGTTCGGGCTGCGCGCGGTCAGCGTCCTCGAACTCGTCGCCGACGCCGGGGGACGGCCCGGGCACGCCAGCGAGGACGGGGCGTGGCGGATCGTGGCCAGCGTCGGCGAGGATCCGGCGGGCAACCCGGGCGCGGGCGAGACGGCCGTGCCGGTGGACGACGGGCTCACCGTGGTGCTTTCCGGCCGGCGGCTGGAGGCGGCGGACCGGCGCGTCGTGGAGGCGTTCGCCGCGCAGGCAGCGGTCGCGCTGCGGCAGGAACGCCTCGCCGAGGAGGCGGCCAGCGCCCGGCCGCTCGCCGAGGCCGACCGGATGCGTACGGCGCTGCTCGCCGCGGTCAGCCACGACCTGCGTACGCCGCTGGCCTCGGCGAAGGCCGCGGTGAGCAGCCTGCGCAGCCACGACATCGAGTTCGACGCGGACGACCGGGACGAGCTGCTGGCCACCGCCGACGAGTCCCTGGACCGGCTCGGGCGGCTCGTGGCGAACCTGCTGGACATGAGCCGCCTGCAGGCCGGTGCCCTCGGCGTGACCCGCGTGCCGATCGGGCTGGAGGACGCGGTGCCGAGGGCCCTGGACGAGCTGGGTCCGCAGGCCGCCGACGTCGGCACCGACATCCCCGCCGACCTGCCCGCCGCCGTCGCCGACCCGGGGCTGCTGGAGCGGGTGCTGGTCAACATCGTCGCCAACGCCCTGCGGCACAGCCCGCCCGGGCGGCCCCCGGCCATCACCGCCAGCGCCCACGCCGGCCAGGTGGAGCTGCGCGTCATCGATGTCGGTCCCGGCATCCCGCAGGACCAGTGGGAGCACGTCTTCCTGCCGTTCCAACGCCTGGGCGACCGGGACAACGCCACCGGCGTCGGCCTCGGCCTGGCCCTCTCCCGCGGCCTCGCCGAGGCGATGGGTGGCAGCATCACTCCCGAGACCACCCCCGGGGGCGGCCTCACCATGGTGCTGCGGTTGCCCGCCGCCACCTCGAGCGCCGCAGAGGGGCAGCAGGAATGACCCGTATCCTGGTCGTCGACGACGAGCCGCAGATCGTCCGTGCCCTGCGGATCAACCTGCGGGTCCGGGGCTACGAGGTGCAGGCCGTCGCGACCGGCACGGCCGCGCTCAAGGCAGCCGCCAGCGACCCGCCCGACCTGGTGGTGCTCGACCTCGGCCTGCCCGACATCGACGGGGTGGAGGTCATCCGGGGCCTGCGGGGCTGGACGCACGTCCCGATCATCGTGCTCTCCGGCCGCGCCGGCAGCCAGGACAAGGTCGCGGCCCTGGACGCCGGCGCCGACGACTACGTCACCAAGCCCTTCGGCATCGACGAACTCCTCGCCCGGATCCGCGCCGTGACCCGGCGACTGCACGTCAGCGCCGACGCGACCACCGCCACGCTGCGCGTCGGCCGGCACACCGTCGACCTCGCCGCCCGTACGGTCACCCGGGACGACGGCGCCGACGTCCGGCTCACCCCCACCCAGTGGGGGGTGCTCGAACAGCTGCTGCGTCACCCGGGCAAGCTCGTCAGCCAGCGCCAGCTCCTGCACGACGTCTGGGGTCCCGAGTACCAGAACGAGACCAACTACCTGCGCCAGTACATGGCCCAGCTGCGCCGCAAGCTGGAGGACGACCCGGCCCGCCCGCGCCACCTCATCACCGAGCCCGGCATGGGCTACCGGTTCCGGCCCTGAACGCGACGGAGGCGCCGCGCGTTCCGGGGCGCCGACCGCCGGCCGCGGGGGTGCGGCCGGCGGTTGACGCGCGGGGTGCGCGGCGGCTCAGCGGCCCTGGAGGGCCCGCACGTTGTCGCCGAAGGTCCAGCCCTTCGACCCGTCCCAGTTCAGCGACCAGGTCATCAGGCCCTTCAGGCCACCCCGGTAGGTGTTCCACGCCTGGGCCACCGTCGCCGGGGCCATGTGGCCGCCCCCGGCGCCGGGCTGCGCCGGCAGCCCGGGGACCTGCTTGTCGTACGGGACCCGGATGGTGGTGCCCTGCACGACCAGCCCGGCGTTGAGGCAGTCGGTCTGGGCGGTGAAGCCCTGCACGGTCCCGGCCGGGTAGGAGTCCCCGGAGCAGCCGTACATGCTGCCGTTGTAGTACTGCATGTTCAGCCACCAGAGCCGGCCGTTGTCGGCGTACCGCTTGATGATCGGCAGGTATGCGCCCCAGATGGAGCCGTAGGTGACGCTGCCGCCGGTGACGTACGCGGTCTCCGGCGCCATGGTGAGGCCGAAGCCGGCGGGCATCCGCGCCAGCACCCCGTCGATGATGCGGATCAGGTTCGCCTGCGACGGGGAGAGCTGGGAGATGTTCCCGCTGCCGGTGAGCCCGGTCTCGATGTCGATGTCGATGCCGTCGAAGTTGTACCGCTGGAGGATCGGTACGACGGTCGCGACGAACCGGTCGGCGACGGCGGCCGAGCTGAGGTCGATTCCGGCGGTCGCGCCACCGATCGACAGGAGGATGGTCAGGCCGGCCGCCTTGGCGCGGCACATCTCGGCGGGAGTGGGCACCTTGACGGTGGCGTCCATGCCGTCCTCCCAGAGCACGGTGCCGTCGGCGCGGATGACGGGGAACGCCGCGTTGATCACGTTGTACCCGTGCGCGGGGATCCGGGCGTCGGTGATCGGGATCCAGCCCAGCGGCGGGTGGACGCCGTTGGCCGCGCCGTCCCAGTTCTCCCAGTAGCCCTGGAGCACCTTGCCGGCCGGCTTCGGCTTGCCGGCGCAGGTGCCCGGGCCGGGCGGGGTCGGCGTCGCGGTGGGCGTCGGCGTCGGGGTGGGGGAGGGCCCCGACGTGGCGGTCGGGGTGGGTGTGGGCGTGCCACCGCCGGCGCAGGCGCCGAGGTCCGTCCAGAGCGAGGGTGTCGCGGCGGGGTTCCAGCCGGCGCCCGGCGGGGGCGTGTGCGTCACGAGCGCCTGGTAGGAGCGCCCCGCATAGCTGACCCGGCTGCCGGCGGCGTACGTGGTCCCCTCGGCCCAGGCCGGCGCGGTGCAGGCCGCGGCGGCGACGTCGGGGGCGGTATTCGCGGCGGCGCGGCCGTGCACGGCGGGCATGGCCGCCAGGGTGGCGGTGAGCGCCGCGCCGGCCAGCAGCGCGGGCATCGTACGTCGAAGTCGCATGGCATTCCTCCTCGTCGATGGCGGGAGGCTATCAATTAACTTTGTTAAATGTAAACGGCGGGGCGGGGGTGGCGTGCCAGCGAGGCCGTAGCGGGGCGGCCGACGCCTGCCGGAGGAGGCCGGTAAAACTTTTCGCCAATATCGACGATGGCCGTGGAGCTAATCTCCGGAACGGGATACCCTCCGGTGGACACCTGCCGTCCATCGTGGAGGAGATCGAGCATGCGTAAGTTGATGTCGGCGGTCGGAGCCGGAGCGATGCTGACCGTGGGCCTGCTCGCCGGCGCGAGCCCGGCGCAGGCGGCGAGCTGCACGCTCGTGCAGTCCGAGATCTACAACGGGGCCAACATCATCGCCTGGTCGCAGGGCCTGCAGGGCTGCTCCGGCGACGTCTACTGGGAGATCCAGTCGGGCGACGCCGGCGGCTGGCAGGTCGCGCAGAGCGGCACCACGCACTACGCCAACGAGGTGCAGAGCTACTACGGCGACGTCGAGCTGCCGTGTTACCTGCGGGTCTACGCGAAGTTCGGCAGCCAGGAGAAGCTGACCCAGCCCGCGCGCAACAACAACTGCGCCGGCTGACGACCGGGTCGGACGGGGCGGGATGCGCGCCCCGTCCGACCCGGACTCCCGCAGGGGTTACGCGGCGGGATACCGCGTGACGTAGACGGGCTCGCCGACCCGCGTCGTGTCGGCCGCCGCGCCCACGCCGTTGACCACGTGGTCGATCGTGCCGGCGCTCAGGTTCACGGTCATGACGTGGTGCAGCCTGACGCCCGGGGCGGCGGGGACCTCGAAGCCGTTCTCCGTGCGGATCGACGGGTTGTTCTGGTTGAACACGTAGACCCCGCCGCCGTGCAGCGTGTGGTGCCGCACCCGGTCGCCGACCTTGTAGCCGGCCCAACCCCTGGTCTTGCCGTTCATCCAGTCGGCCTGCGTCGGCGGGTCGTACGGCAGCTCGTTCTGGTAGAGGACCGTCGTGCCGTGCTCACCGTTCCAGACCGTGTTGTACCGCTGGAAGTGCTCGACGAACAGGCCGGTGGCCGTCACGTGGTCGCCGTTGATGACGGCGCCGTAGCGACCGGTGTTGGTCCGCCAGCGGTCGGTGTCGCCGTTGACGCCCTCGGTGAAGCCCTCGACGCCGTGGTCCCCGCGCCACACCCAGGTGTGGTCGATCAGGACGTGGTCGGCGTTGACCTCCAGCGCGGTGTGCGTCCTGCCGATGTGCGGCCCGCCGACGCGGAAGTACACGTCGGAGAGCGTGATCGGGTTGCGCGGGGTACTGGCGTTGCGGCCGTGCTCGCGCCCCACCCGCAGCAGCACCGGCGACTCGGTCGGGCCGGCGTCGATGGTCACCCCGGCGACGACGACGCCGGGCACGCCGGCGACGTCCAGCGGTACGGCGCCGTTCACGGCGGTGAGCGTGGCGTGACCGATGCCGAGCACCACGGTGTCGGGCCGTCGGACCTCGATGCTGCGGGCGATGTCGTACACGCCGGGGGTGAGCAGCAGGTGCTTGCCGCGGGCGAGCTGGGCGTTGATGACGTACACCGGATCGGACGGCTTGGCGATGAAGAAGTCCCGGATGCCGATGGTGCGCCCCGGCGTCATGCCGTCGCCCCAGGAGATGCCCCGGCTGTCACGCCGGACGGCGGGGACGCGGACCTGGTAGCGGCCCCGGTCGTCGACGAACAGGTACGGCTTCTCCCTGCTCAGGGGCGTGGTGTCCAGCGTGGTGTACGGCGGGTCGGGAAAGTCGGCGTCGTCGGGGGCGCCCACGGTGCCCGCGAAGACCTGGTTCCACACCGCGTTGGACCAGCTCTCGACCTCGCTGTTGCGGGTGAGCCACTGCTGCTGGGAGCCGTTGGTGGTGGCGGGCAGCCGGGAGTCGGCGATGAAGCCGCCGCTGGCGTACTGCGGGCCGGCGGTGCAGTAGTCCATCAGGGACAGGCCGCCGCCGCTGATGTCGAGACGGCGCATGGACACCGCCTGGGAGACCGCCCAGAAGTTCGCCGAGGAGCGGCAGCCGTCCTGGCCGGTGGCGTTGACGGACAGCGACAGGTTGGACAGGGTGCGCCAGAAGTTGACCAGGGCGATGCAGTTGCCGGTCCCGCCGCCTTCGAGGCAGCGGTTGTAGGTCTCGATCTTGCCGTTGACGGTGACGTCGGTGGGGGAGGCGCCCAGGCCGGAGACCTCGGTGTAGTAGCCGACCTTCACGTGCAGGGGCTGCGTGTCCGTACCGTAGCTGCCGGGCTTGAAGAGGTACGCGTGCCGCGCGGTGCCCATCTCGGCGTCGACCTGCCGGGCGTGCGCCCCGTCGAGGGTCGCCTGGATCTCGGCGACCGGTGTGTCGGGGTCGAAGATCGTCACGTTGGGCCCGAAGTCCGGGGCGCCGTGCCGGGCCGGTCCGGCGGCGGCGGCCGTGCCGGTGGTGCTGGCGACGGCCGTCAGCACCAGGCCGAGGGCGAGCGTCCGGCGGAGCCGCCGTCGCGGGTCGGGGGACTGCATTCTCATCGTTCGTCCTCTCCGCCGGCCGGGGCGGGTGCCGGGCTCGGCGACGTGGTGGGGGAGGTGTTCCGGCGCGGCCCGGGTGGGCGCGCCGGTGGCCGGACCGCGGTCGTCGTCGACCTGCCTCGTGGGGGCGGCGGCGGGGGACGACGCCTTTGTGAGAGCGCTCTCTCGCCATCGCGACTTCTATCACGCCGTGAAAGAAGGGTTGGCATGTTTCTACCCTGTCGATCCGCCCCGGCGCTACTGCTGCGCCGCCGCGATCAGGGCGGGTTCTCGTGGAGCGACCGCGCCGGGCCGCGCACCGCACGACGCCGGTGGCGTGCCCCTCGCGGCTCGATCGATGTCGGTGTCGGCCGTCGATGGTAGGAATGTGCCTTCCGGTACGGGGGACGGCGGGGGTGCTCGCGGGCCTCGACTTCGCCGACCATCACCGTGGCAAGGAGCTGATGGGCCTGGTCGCGGTGCAGCGGTTCACCGGCCACGGCATCACCGCCGAGGACCTTGCCCGGATCGAGTCCGCCGACGTCGCCTTCCGGATCCTGCCGGACCCACCCACGCTGTAGCCGCGCCGGCCGCAGCCCGGTGTGTCGTGTCAGGGGTGTCGTCGGCCGCGGTCGCGCTGCTGCGTGTGGTGTGGGCCGGTCACCCGTCGACGACCAGCCGGACCGTCACCGTGTCTCCCACCGCCAGCCCCTCGGCCCTTCGCACGGCCGCCTTCACCGGCACGATGTAGCGCCCGTCCTTGGGAAACAGCGACGTGCTCCAGCCGGTCTTCCCGATCCGGGCCGCGACCGGGATCATGCCCCAGCCGTAGCTCACGCCCGCGGATCGCGCGGCCAACTCCTGGCAGCCGTCCTCGGGGACGGTGACGAAGTGCCACGGCGCAGGGCCCCGCCAGAACCACAGCTCACCACCGAACTCCAGGTCCATCGGCTCAGCATAGGAGCGGGCACCGACTTCCTCGGGACGGGCGGAGTGCCGCCGGCCGGTCCTGCGCCGGCCCGGCGGCGCTCGCGTCGTCAGCGCCGATGGGGCAGCATGCACCCGTGCTCCTGATCGTCGCCTCGGACCCGCTACGACCGCGCCACCCTGACGCCCACTTCGCACCGGAGGCACGCGCCGCCCGGGAGGCCGGCGTCGAGGTCGCTGTCGTCGACCACGACGCGTTGACCCGTGGTGACGACGTGTCGCGGGCGGTGTCGCGGGTGACGGCCGAGGGCGTTGCGGTCTACCGCGGTTGGATGCTGCGCGGCGAGCAGTACGCCGCCTTCGCGGACGCGTTGGCCCGACGGGGCGTCAGCCTGCGTACGAGCGCCGAACAGTACCGGCGCGCCCACGAGCTGCCGGGCTGGTACCCGGACCTGATCGAGCTGACGCCACGCTCGGCGTGGACGGTCGGCACCGAGCGTGCCGAATTCGACCGGGCGAGGCGCGCGCTCGGCGGCGGGGCGGCGGTGCTGCGCGACTACACCAAGTCGATGAAGCACCACTGGCACGAGGCGGCGTTCATCCCGGATCTCGACGACGGCGATGCCGCCTGGCGGGTCGCCAGCCGCTTCCTCGACCTGCGCGGCGACGACCTCGTCGGCGGCCTGGTGCTGCGCCGGTTCGAGCGGTTCACCACCGCCGAGGTCCGCACGTGGTGGGTCGACGGCGTCTGCGTCCTCGTCGGCGCCCATCCCGACAGTCCGCACGACGCGCCGCCGGAGGCGTTCGACGCGGGCCCGGTGAGCGGTTCGGTGGCGGCGCTGGGGCTGCCGTTCGTGACCGTGGACCTGGCCCTGCGCGCCGACGGCGTCTGGCGGATCGTCGAACTCGGTGACGGGCAGGTCAGCGACCGGCCGTCCACCATCGACCCGGCCGCTCTGGTCGACGTCCTGCGTCGCGGATCCTGACCTCCGAAACTTCCGGTGCTCCGGTAGGCGCCGGTCCGGCTCGCGGGCAGGGTGTGAGCCTGTCCGAGGCGGCGATGCAGCGTGCACCCGTCGGAAGAATCCGATAACCGGGCGTTGAGGTTCCGGAGATGTTCCGATACGGTCCGATGGAAGGGCTTCGATCAACTCACGGTGTCGAGGATGCTGACGGCGGCGTGGTCTCCGGGCGACCACTCCACCGGCCCCACACCGTGGCGGGCGGTTGCCGAGGCGGCCTTCTCATCCATTCGGCTCATCGAAAGGCTCTGCCATGGACAACATGCTCGCCCGTGCCAGCGGGCGCCCGGTGACCCGCCGGCGGCCACGCGTCGCGCTGGCGTCGGTCGTGGTCGGTCTCGCCGTCGCCGCCACGACGGTCGCGGTGGCGTCCGGCGCCAGCGCCGGCACGACCCTGGGGGCGTCCGCCGCCGAGAAGGGGCGCTACTTCGGCGCCGCGGTCGCCGCCAACAAGCTCTCCGACGCCACGTACGTCGGGATCCTCAACCGGGAGTTCACCTCGGTCACCCCGGAGAACGAGATGAAGTGGGACGCCACCGAGCCGTCCCAGGGCCAGTTCACCTTCGCCAACGCCGACCGGATCGTCAACCACGCCCGCGCCAACGGGATGCAGGTGCGCGGCCACGCCCTGGCCTGGCACTCCCAGCAGCCGGGGTGGGCGCAGAACCTCAACGGCAGCGCGCTGCGCCAGGCGATGGTCAACCACGTCACCCAGGTGGCGACCTACTACCGTGGCAAGATCCACTCCTGGGACGTGGTGAACGAGGCGTTCGCCGACGGCGGCAGCGGGGCCCGCCGCGACTCGAACCTGCAACGCACCGGTAACGACTGGATCGAGGTGGCGTTCCGCGCCGCGCGCGCCGCCGACCCGACCGCGAAGCTGTGCTACAACGACTACAACACCGACGGGCAGAACGCCAAGAGCAACGCGGTGTACGCCATGGTGCAGGACTTCAAGGCCCGGGGCGTGCCGATCGACTGCGTCGGCTTCCAGTCGCACTTCAACAGCGCCTCCCCGGTGCCCGCCGACTACCAGGCCAACCTGCAGCGCTTCGCCAACCTCGGCGTGGACGTGCAGATCACCGAGTTGGACATCGAGGGCTCGGGCCAGGCGCAGGCCGACAACTACGGCCGGGTGGTGCGTGCCTGCCTCGCCGTGACCCGCTGCACCGGCATCACCGTGTGGGGCATCCGGGACACGGACTCCTGGCGGGCCAGCGGCACCCCGCTGCTCTTCGACGGCAGCGGCAACAAGAAGCCCGCGTACACCGCCACCCTCGACGCCCTCAACGGCGGCACCACTCCGCCGCCCACCACGGCGCCCCCGACCACCGCGCCGCCCACCACCCCGCCGCCGTCCGGCGACTGCGCCGCGACGGTGTCGCTGAACTCGTGGAACGGCGGCTTCGTCGCCACGGTACGCGTCACCGCAGGCGCCGCGGCGATCAACGGCTGGGCGGTCGCCCTCACCCTGCCGGGCGGCGCGACGATCACCAACACGTGGAGCGCGCGCGCCACCGGGACCAGCGGCGCCGTGACGTTCCGCAACGTCGACTACAACGCCCGACTCGCCGCCGGAGCCACCACCGAGTTCGGCTTCCAGGGCACCGGGACCGGCCCGACCGGCACGCCCACCTGCACCGCGAGCTGACCCGTCCGACGGCCCGGCGCGGGGAACCACCCGCGCCGGGCCGCCGACGCCGTACGCACCTTCCGCCCGCCCGGGCTCTGCGGTGTCCGCCCTGGATGGTCGTCGGGACTGCCGGAGCCCCAGCCGACCGTGGTGCCGGTCCTCCGGCACTTGCCCTCAAGTCCACTTCAACTTCTACCGTCGACACGGCAGGTTCGATCGAGCGGATCAGGGCGTGGTTGGTATGAGCGTGAAGCGGACGGTACTGGTGACCGGGGGGACCGGGCGAGTGGGCGGGCAGGTCGTCGCCCGGCTCGTCGAGGCCGAGGGCGTGCGGGTGCGCGTGTTGTCCCGCGATCCGGCGAGGGCATCGGCGGCCCTGGGGCCGCAGGTGGAGGTGGTCGGCGGTGATCTCACCGTGCCCGACGGCCTGAGCGCCGCGCTGGACGGTGTGGATGCGCTGTTCCTCGTCTTCCCGTCGGTCACGGCCGACCATGCGGCAGGTCGGTTGGTGGCGACGCTGGCCGAGCGGGTCGGGCGCATCGTCTATCTGTCCACTCACGGCGTGCCGGACGACCCCGACGGTGCCGCTGGGCCGGACGGGACCATCCTGGGCTC
The DNA here is from genome assembly GCF_049841735.1 of Micromonospora sp. DT46. Lineage (NCBI taxonomy): Bacteria > Bacillati > Actinomycetota > Actinomycetes > Micromonosporales > Micromonosporaceae > Micromonospora > Micromonospora sp. DT46. The sequence goes on from NZ_JBNCKW010000003.1 coordinate 432,323, forward strand.
CCACGCCCATCTGGAGGGCCTGCTCGCAGGATCGGCCGCCGAGTACGCCTTCCTGCGCTCCAGCGGCTTCGCCGCGAACACCCTGGCGTGGGCGCCGCAGATCCAGCAGTCGGACGTACTGCGGTGGTTCGTTCCCCAGGCCAGACGGGCCCTGGTGCACGAGGCGGACCTCGGGGCGGTGGCGGCGCGGCTGCTGACGGACGATCGGCACCAGCGCGCGGCCCACCACCTGACCGGCCCCGAGCAACTGACGCAGGTCGATCAGCTCGCGGCGATCGGTGCCGCGCTCGGCCGGACACTGCGTTACGAGGAGATGGACTCCGCACAGGCCGCCGCCGAGCTCTTCCCCACGATGCCGGCGGGCGTAGCCGCCGCGATCATCGCCGGCCACGCGGCGATGATCACGCACCCCGAGCCGGTCACCGACACCGTCCGGCATCTGCTGGGCCGGCCCGCACTGACGTTCGCGCAGTGGGCTCGCGACCACGTCGAGGACTTCACCGGCCGGCGGTAGGGGCCGCCCGGCCGCTCGCGGGTCATGTCGAAGACGGGCGCCCGGCTCCGTCCTCGAGGGTGACGGGGCTGTTCCGCCGTGCGGGCGGAGCGGCGGAACCAACGATCGGTAGGAGCCGGGATGCGGAAAGTGATCGCGAACGAGTGGATGACGCTGGACGGGGTGGTGCAGGCTCCCAGCTATCCCGACGAGGATCTGACCGGTGGCTTCCAGCACGGCGGCTGGCATGCCCACTACTTCGACGACCTGTCGATGGGCTGGGTGATCGAGAACGTACGCGGCGCGGGCGGCTACCTGTTGGGACGGGGCACGTACGAGATCTTCGCGGCCCACTGGCCGAACGCGCCGGAGGAGCAGCAGGTGCTCGCCGGGCCCCTGAACGCGCTACCGAAGTACGTCGCCTCGACGACTCTCGACGAGCCGCTCGGCTGGTCGAACTCGACACTGCTGCCAGACGACATCGAGGCGGCCGTGCGCGCGCTGAAGGCCGAGACGGGGAAGGACCTGCATCTGATCGGCAGTCCCGGTCTCTTCCAGACCCTGCTGGACCTCGGCCTGGTCGACGAACTCCGGGTGATGATCGATCCGCTGGTGGTGGGCGGCGGCGGCAAGCGCCTGTTCGGCGCCGACGGCGCACACCGTCCGCTGCGGCTGGCCGACAGCCAGGTGACCAGCACGGGCGCGATCATCGCGACCTACGTCGCCACGAACCCGAGTCGACCGGGTGGCGGCAGGTCGCCGAACTCGCCCAGTGCGAGTGGACGGCGATAGTGCTGGCTGTGCCGTTGTGTATCCGAGGTGGACGAGTCACTGATCGTCGCCACGTCGCCGTTCTCCTGCCGGTCGCTCGACACCAGGCGGCTCCCCACCGGCTTGGGCTCCTCTCAGCCGGCGCCGAAGCAGACGAACGCGGCGGCGGTGGCATGGGCGCCACCACCACCGGCGGTGTCGAACGCGCGCTGGGCCTCGGCGAGCGCCACCGCCGGCGGAGCACCGGCACGCATCCGCCGGTGCAGGTCCAGCATCAGCGCGGTGGTCAGGTCGGCCGGGACCGGCAACACGGTGGCGATCAGGCTGCGGGTGCCCAGGGCCAGCAGCACGGCGGTGAAGCCCATCACCTCGTCGCCCGGCCGGACGCCGGAGAGGCCGGAGTCGCACGCGGAGAGCACCACGCAGCCCGGTGGGCGGGTCAGCCGCTCCAACTCGTACGCGGTCAACGGCCCGTCGGCCAGTTCGAGGGTGGAGAAGAGCGGGTTGTCGGCGCGGAAGGCGCCGTGCGCGGCGATGTGCGCCAGCCCGGCCCCGTTCAGCGCGTCGGTGACCGCGTCGGCGGTGGCGGCGCAGCCGGTGAGGGGGCGGGAGCCGGGCAGGGCCGCGCCGAGCTGACGTACCTCGGTCTCGGCGGCGGGCAGCCGGGGCCCGGCCACCAGCACCGGCGGGCCGGCCGGGACGATCCGCCCGACGGCGCGCAACCAGACCGTCGCCGAGGGCGCCACCGTCACCGGCCGGCCGGCGCAGGTCGGCAGGCCCGACCAGGGCACGGCGTGCAACGCGGCGATCGGGACGATCACCAGTGGCCGGTCGCGCAGCAGCCGGCGTACCGGGTCGAAGAGCTGCTGGTCCAGCGCGGTGGTGGCGAACTCGACCCCGGCCCGGGCACTGGCCGAGTCGCCGGTGGTGACCAGCCGGCGCAGGCCGAACCGGTGCAGGCGGGCCCGGCCCAGCGCCTCGTCGAGCGGGCCGAGGTCGTGCAGGCTGGTCCGACCGTCGCGGACCAGTACCGCCCGCAGCCGTGGCCCGTGCGCCACCAGCTCAAGCAGCACGGCGTCACCGAGCGCGGCGGCGAGGGCGCCAACCGTGGGCGGTGCCACCAGGTCGCCGCCGTCCGCGCCCCGGGCCCCGCCGTCCGCCCCCCGGGCCAGTTCGCGGATGCGCTGTTCGAGTCGGCCCTGGCTGCGCCGCAGCGCGTACCCGGGGTGCCCGGCGAGCAGCGCGTCCTCCAGGGCGGTGCTGACCATCCGCAGCTCGGCCAGGGCGGCGGCCAGCTCGGGGTCCTGCGGCGGCTGCACCGCGCGCATCCGCAGGGCGTTGGCCCGCCAGCGTTCCGCCCAGGCCAACACCTGGGCGGGCGTGCCGGTGCGCACGGCGATGTCCAGTCCCTCGGCGGCGAGTTCGTGCCCGTACGCCCCGCTGTGCGCGCGCAGCTCGGTGGCGCCCAGGGAGGCCCGGTGGCCGTCGAGCACCCCCAGCCCCCGGCGCAGGGCCCGGGCGGCCCCGCGCAGGTCACCGTCGAGCCGGCGCCGCAGCGCGAGTGCGTACCAGCCCTGGGCCCGGTGGGGCGCGGTGCCCCGGCGGTGCGCGCGGGCCGCCACCGCCAGCAGTTCGGCCGCCCGGGCGGGCCGGCCCATCGCCTCGGCCAGCCGGGCGGCCTCGATCCGGGTGGTCAGCGCCGGCGAGGGCCAGCCGGTGGCGTCGAGCTGCCCGGCGGTGCGCACCATGGCGGTGAGCAGGGCCGTCGCCCGGGTGCCCCGGGCGAACTCGGCGCGCAGTTCGACGTGCCGGGCGAAGGCGGCCCAGATGCGGCGTCCCTGGCGGCGGAAGCGGGCCCGGGCCGAGGCGGCGGCGGTCGCGGCGGTGTCCAGGTCACCGGCGAGCAGCGCCGCCCGGGCCCGCGCCAGCAGCGCCTCGGCGAGATCCGAGGCCATGCCGCGCCGCCGCAGCTCCGTCACGGCGGACGTGGCGACCTCGACCGCCTCGTCGACCAGCGGTACGGAGAGCAGCAGTTCGAAGCGGTCCAACAGCAGCGCCGGCCGGGGCACCGACAACCGGCGGTACTCGTCGCCGACGGTGGCGAAGCTGCGCAGCGCGCCCGCGACGTCGCCGCGCTGGCCGGCGGCGATGCCGATGTTCCAGCGGGTGTCGGCGGCGGCCAGGTCGAGCCCGAGCCGGCTGAAGATGGCCGCGGAGCGGAACAGGTCGTCGTCGGTGTCCCGGCTGGTGCCCCGGTGGGCGTTGAGCAGCCCACGGTTGTTGCGCGCCCGTGCCTCCAGTAGCAGGTCGCCCTCGCGCTGGGCGATCTCCACCGCGATGCCGTAGTCCCGGACCGCCTCGTCGAACCGTCCCCGGTAGTGCAGCACGACGCCCCGCTGCATCCGGGCCCGGCCGGCGTCGGCACCGGTCAGTCGGGGCAGTGCCAGGGTCACCGCGCGGAGCGCCGCGCCGGTGCGCCCGGCGTTGGCCAGGACGTACCCGAGGCTCATCCGGGCCAGTGCCCGTGCCCGGGGCGAGTCGGTGACCCGCACCGCCCGGCGCAGGTGCCGCAGGGCGCCCGGCAGGTCGTTGAGTTCCCGCAGGGCCAGCCCGATGGCGCGTTCGGCGGTGGACCGCTCGTCGGCGTCGGGCTGCCCGGCGGCGAGGACCTGCCGGGCGATCGCGATCGCCTCGCGGGGGTAGCGCTGGACGGCGTCGAGTGCGGCCTGGGCCTGGACGGCACCGGGATCGGTGCTGTCGGCCATGCCAAGAAGAATCCCGCAGTCGCGCTCCCCGGTCAATCGCCTCGAGGCGGATCGGATATCAGTCGCCTGACCGACGATCAATTGACACCCGACTATCCTTTGAAATAATCGTCCGGTGCCTCGGAGAGCGCTTCCGTAGCTGCCCGGCCCGCCGCCGACCACGCATCTTCGACCGCCTGGAGGACCGGTGCCGTCTGACGACTCCTTCGCGTCGCGCCCGCCCGCCGGGCTGTCCCGCCGGCAGGTCATGGCCTGGTCCACCCTTGCCGCCGCGGCGGCGCCGCTCGGTCTCGTCGGGCGCGGCGCCCCGGCCGCCGCCGGCGAGTCGCCCGACGAGACCTACCAGCGGGTCTTCCTGGAGGCCCTGGCCGCCGACCCCGACCTGCGCCGCCACGCCGTCACGGGCCGGGAGTTCCTCTACCGGCCCCGGCAACTGCTCGTGGCCCACCCCGACGTGCAGCGGGTCGTGGGTCGGCTGCGCAGCTACGGCCACCCGGTCACCGAGGGCGTCGGCTTCGGCGGGGTGGCCCGACTCCTCTTCGCCACCGAGACCGACATCCCGTCGGTGGTGACCAGGCTCCGCGACCCGAAGCAGTGGCCCGGGCAGCCGGCGCCCCTGCTCCAGCCGCACCACGCCCTGCTCGGCTTCGGCAACATCATGGGCAACCCGGGCGGTCCGCCGCGGGTCGCCGCTGCCCTGCCCGCACCGGATCCGGCGCGTGCGGGTGAGGGGGCGGGGGTGACGGTGGGGATCTGCGACACCGGCATCTGGCGGCTGGCCGGTTCCCGCCATCCACAGTGGTTGGCCGGCAGCTACCTTCCCGAGGTCGACGACGAGGACGCCCTCTACGTCGGCGCTGACGTGCTCGCACTCCAGGGCGGCCACGGCACCTTCGTCGCCGGAGTGGTCCGGCAGGCGGCGCCGGGCGTACGTCTCGATCCCGAGGCCGCGCTGAACGCGACCGGCGTCGGCGACGAGGAGATGCTGGTCGCCGCCCTCGGTCGGCTCGGCCCGCAGGTGTCGGTCGTCAACCTCTCGTTGGGCTACTTCACCCAGGACGATCAGCCTCCGCTGCCGCTGGTCAACGCCCTGGCCGGGCTGCCCGGCAGAGCGGTGGTGGCGTCGGCGGGCAACGCCGGCACCAGCCGGCGGGCCTGGCCGGCCGCCCTGGACAGGGTCCTGGCGGTGGGCGCGGTGAGTGCCGGCGCCACCGGCCCGGTCCCGGCGCCGTACAGCAGCTACGGGTCGTGGGTGGACGCCTGTGCCCTGGGGGACCGGACCAGCACCTACGTCAGGGGTCGACTGCAACTGCCGGGCCAGCCGATCCGGTACTTCGACGGCTTCGCGGCCTGGACCGGCACCTCGTTCGCCACCGGCCACGTCGCCGGCCGGCTGGCCGCGCTGATGACCAGCGCCGGGCTCGGCGCGGAGGCGGCCCGAGCCGTGCTGGTCGCCGGTCCCCGCTGGCATCCCGACTACGGCGTGCTCGTCGCGTGAGGTCGTCGGCAGCGGCGCGCCGGGCGTCGTACCGGTGAGCGAGCGCAGCACCGTCGGGCTGGTCGCCGCCGCCTCCTGCGGTGACGAGCGGGCGTGGGGCGAGTTGGTGCGCCGCTACACCCCGCTGGTGCTCTCGGTGATCCGGTCCCACGGGCTCGACCAGGTCGACGCGGCGGACGTGAACCAGACCGTCTGGCTTCGTGCGGTGGAGCACCTGGGACGGCTGCGGGAGTCGAACGCCCTGCCCGCCTGGCTGGTCACCACCACCCGACGCGAGTGTTACCGGCTGCTTCGCCTCGGCCGGCGGACCCAGCCGTTCGACCCGTACGACGACTCGGTCGACCGGCACGTCGGCGCCCATCTGCTGGTGGACCCGGTCACCCCGGACGAGGACCTGTTGCGCGCCGAGCGGCAGCAGGCGCTGCGGGAGGCGTTCGCGCAGTTGCCGCCGCGCTGCCAGGACCTGCTGGCCCTGCTGCTGGCCGATCCGCCGGTCAGCTACCGCGAGATCGGCGCGCGGTTGGGCATGCCGGTGGGTAGCGTCGGTCCGAGTCAGGCCCGGTGCCTGCACAAGCTGCGGAACTGTCCGGCACTCGCCCCTTTCCTCAGGGCGCGCCCGGGTGACGAGGGGAGCGGAGGTGACCGGGATGGAGCCGTGGCCGCCAGCCGCTGACGACGCCCTGCTGGCCGAGTTGAGGGCCGCCCTGCGGGACTCCGGCCCGGTGCCGGAGGAGTTCCTGGCCGCAGCGCACGCCGCGTTCAGCTGGCGGACCGTCGACGCCGAGTTGGCCCTCGCCGAGCTGACCTTCGACTCGGTCTGCGACCCGGAACCGGCCGGTCCCACCCGCTCCGCCGGCTCGGCCCGCACGCTGACGTTCCGCACCGGTGCGGTGGTGGTCGAGATCGAGCTGACCCCGACCGGCATCGTCGGGCAGCTCTCACCGGCCCGGGGCGGGCGGGTGGCGGCCCGGACCGCCGTCGGCCCGTACGAGGAGGTGCCGGTGGACGCGGTCGGCTACTTCTCGATGGGGGTGCCGCCCGCCGGCCCGGTCCAGTTCTGCGCCCGCACCGCCGGGTACGTGGTGGCGACCGCCTGGGTCACCCTGCGCTGAGCGGACACCGGGCGGGACCGGGCGAGGCGGCGACCGCCCGGGACACCGGCCGGACGGGTGGAACGGAGGTCGCGGGCCCCGTCCGCGACCTCCGTCCCTGCCCCTCGAGGGCGTTACTTGGCCCGCTGGACCACCGTGATGTCGTACCGCACGCCGCCGAGGTCGGCCCGTGCGGCGCCGGTGGTGTCCGGGCCGACCTGGGTCACGTTGACGGCGGTCTGTTCCCGGGTCGGCACGGCCGCCGTGAAGCTCAGCGAGAAGGCGAGCCGCTCACCGGGGTTGAGCTCCAGGTTGTCCAGGCTGGCCTGGCCGATGTCGACGATCTCGACCTGGTTGCGGCCCACCTCGCGGACACCCTTGCCGGCCTTGCCGCCCTTGGCCCAGCGCTCGAACAGGGTCGGTCCGAGGTCGGCGACGAGCCGGCCACCGGCGGCCTGGAACGGTGCCCCGGTCTGGCTGAAGACCACGCTGCTGCGGGCCGGCCGGGTCAGCGTGTTGCCGATGGCGAACGGCCGGATCTGCGCCAGGCCGCCGGCGGTCACCGCCACCGAGTCCACGTTGCGCCAGGCGATGTTGTTGTTGTTGCGGGTGTTGACGCCGATGTCCGGTCCCTCGAAGGTCATCGGGTCGTTGGCGGAGACCCAGCGGGCCAGCAGGCAGAAGTGACCCGGGCCGGGCACGTTGTCCCACGGGATGGTGACCGTGGTGACGCCCGGGTAGACCGGCACCGCCATCGCCCCGATCTGCGTCCACGCGCCCGGCCAGCCCGCCCCGCCGCCGGGCGTGGTCCGGTAGACCCAGATCGTGCCCTCCTCCATGACGCTGTCGCCGTACGGGCCGGGGTTACGCAGCTTGATGAAGATGTAGTTGCGCTGGCCGACGATCGGGTTCTGGCTGGTCGCGCACTCGATGGCGGTGTGGCAGACCTTGATGTCCGGGCTCTGCCAGAGCGGGTTCAACGCGTGCGGTTCGAGGCCCACGTCGGCGGCGGTGTCCTTCATGTACACGTCGACCGCGGCGGCGGTGGCGGGGCCGTCCGCCGGCCCGGCCAGTGGTGCGGCACCGGCCGCGGTGACGGACAACAGCGTCGCCAGTGCCGCGCCGGTGAGCAGGGCGAGCGTCGAACGGCGCGCTCTTCCTGCGAGTCTGGTAGACACATTTCCTCCCGATGATGGGGGATCGCCGTTCGCCCCGAGGTGGTGGCGTGGGCGGGTGGACACCCTTACGGAGTCCGATCGATGCGAGTAGATACATCTGGCGCTGGCGGGTGATGTCAGATGGCGTGACTTGCCGTCAAGCCGGCGAAAGCCGCGGAGCGCTCGGATGCGCTCAACTGCGTCGGTTGATGACCGCGAAGGCGGTCGCCCCGACCAGGACCTCCGTCAGGATCAGCAGCGCCAGCATCATCTCGACCGCGGCGCCGAGCCCGATCGCGATCCCCGCCGCACCGGTGAGCGGTAGCGCGAGCAGCCCGAGCACGGCCAGGGCGCGGGTGAGGACGGCGTCGTCCCGCTCGTCGCCCGACTGGGACCACGCCCGCTCGAAGGCCGTCGTACGGTCCGGTCGCCTGCTGAGCCGCCACGCCATCACCGCGGCACCGATCAGCCCGACCGCCGCGCCCAGGAGGAAGCCCACTCCCATGTTTCCGGGAGCGTGCTCGCGCAGCAGCAGGCCCACGGCGATCAGCAGCGCCACGATCGCCATGCCGACGCCGAGAGCCAGGGCCCTGCGCTTGTCCGTGTGTCGATCAGTCGACATGGAAGATCTCCTCGACGGTGCGGTGGAAGTGGCGCGCGATGGCGATGGCCAACGGCAGGGAGGGGTCGTAGCGGCCGTTCTCGATCGAGTTGATCGTCTGTCGCGAGACGCCCAGCGCCTGGGCCAGCTCGCGCTGGGACAGCCCGGTGGCCAGCCGGAGCGCGCAGAGGTCGTTCTTCATGAACACCCCCTGATGTCAAGTGACCTTGTCGTGACAAGCGTGCTTGACACCCTCCGGAATTGTCAAGCACGCTTGTCTCCGGCGAGGGCTCGCCGGCCCGATCGGCACCCCGGTGGCGACATGCCGGCCGGGAGCGCGGGCGACGGATCACTCACTGTCCGATGACCGACGCGCTACTGACTGCCACGGCCTTTCGGGTGCTACCTCTCTGCGGGCGTTCGGCCGACCGGGCCGGGCCGGCGAGCGAAGGAGCCCTCCACATGTTCCCGTTTCCCGACGAAGCGACCAGGAAGGCACTCGATCTCGGCCGGCGCGAGGTGTTCCAGACCTACCGGGTGCTGATGGCGTGCGAACTGCAGCGGCTGCGCCCCGTCGTCGGGGCACTGCCGGCAGGGCTGCGCCGCGAGCAGTTGACCGCCCGGCTTGACAAGGTCGCCGCCCTGGCCGTCGGGACCTGGCTGCAACAGATCTCGGAACGCGGCGCGACGATGCACCAGGCGGCCACGCTGTTCAAGGAGGTGCAGGACTCGCTCGACGGGGTCGTGCCCTCCGCCGTCGGCAACCCGTATCTCGTCGCCGCTGTGGACGAACTGAAGACCAGGATCGTCGACGTCATGAACGACGACAAGAGCCCCACGCACGTCGCCGTCAACACCGCGTTCGCGCGTCTGTTCGGGTCCACCTCGTCGGTGGCCAAGGCGCGTTTCGCGCAGACGGTCACGGCCCTGCGGGCAGTGCTCGAGCGCACCGACGGCCGCCGGTCGGGATTCGTGTGCAACCTGTCGTTGCCCGACGGGATGGGCGCACTGGCCAGCGGTCAGGGTGACACCGCCATCATCAACGTGGGGCGCTCCGCGCTCGACGGCACGATGCACCTGTGGGAGCTCGCCGCCACGCTCGCTCACGAGGGCACGCACATCCTGGCGGACAATCCGACGGTCGACATCGTCTACCGCCACCGCAACGCCGCCTACTACCTGCAGGGCCAGATCGCCCTGCAGAACGCCGCCAACTTCGAGCAGACCGTCTGCGAGGCGTTGGGCCAGGGTGGCCCGTTCCCCACCGACGCGCAGGTGGCCGCCATGCGGGGACGCGCCGCGCCCCGGATGGACTCGCTGCACACCGTGCTCGCGTCCCGCATCACCCGCGCGTGGGTGCGCACCTACGACTTCACCCGCCTCGACTTCACCAGGACCGACCTGCCCAAGCCGGTCGCTCTCGTGCTCACCGACCTGCCGCAGGACCGGGCGTACGCGCCGTTGATCGGGGCGTACATGGAGGCGCTGCACGCGGCCATGTTGGCGCTGATGCGGGCGGAGGGGCGGCTGGTGGTGCGGGTCGAGCCGAAGATGCTGAACCACTCGACGGTCATCAACGCGGACGGCACCATCCGGTTCACCATCAACTCCGACCTCGCCGCCCGGACGCCCGTCGCCCAGCTCCTGCACTGGATGCTCGACGAACTCGTCGCCGAGGCGAAGTGCCAGATCCCCAAGGACACGGCGCAACTGCTGGCCCTGATCCTGGGCATCGAGAAGTTCGACCGGGACAACGTGCACGACGTGCTGAACGACTTCTACGACTCCTTCCACTGAGCGGCGGCTGCCGAGCGGTGCGCCGACGTGATGCTGCCCCCCGTGGCGTCGGCGGCGTACCCATCGACCACAATCGGAGGCCGTCATCATCCACAGTCGAAGGGACGCGAGTGAAACGCCGCCTTCTGCACATCCTGACGGTCGCGACCGTCGTCTTCTCCGGTACGGCTGTGGTGGCCGCGCCGGCCTCGGCGAGCGACGCGTGGGGCATCGTCTGCAACCTCCGGGAGAACACCTGGCTGCGCGCCGCGCCGCACAGCCACGTGCTGCTCACCCTGACTGCCGGCCGCGGGTTCCGCTGGCACGGTCAGGTCTCGGCGGTCGACGACGACGCCTGGATCTACGGTCACGGCGCTGAGAACCCGTCCGTGGACGGCTGGGTCCCGGCCCGCAACACCACCTGCTGAACCGGTAGTTCCGCCGGGACGGCCGCCGACCGCTGCCGTCCCGGCGCACCGTGGCAGCCGAAAGTCGCTGACCATGCCGGTCCCCGGTCGTCCGTGCAGCCGACCCGGCGACGGGCGCCCGGGGGTGGCTAACGGGGCGTCAGCACGCAGAACTCGTTGCCGTCGGGGTCGGCCATGACCACCCAGCTGACCTCGCCCTGGCCGATGTCGATCCGGGTGGCCCCGAGGGAGAGCAGCCGGTCGACCTCCGTCTGCTGGTCGCCGTCCGCAGGCGGAGCGAGGTCGAAGTGCAGTCGTTGCTTGCCTGTCTTCGGATTCAGGGGTGGACCACCCCACGTGATCTTCGGGCCGCCGAGCGGTGAACGGATCGCGGTCTCCTGGTCCTGGTCCCAGACCAGCGGCCACCCCAGCGCCTCGCTCCAGAAGTAGCCGACCTCCTGCGAGCCGTCGCAGGCCAGCGCCCCGACGAATCCGCAGTCGGCGAGGAAGTTGTTGCCCGGCGCGATGACGCAGAACTCGTTGCCGTCGGGATCGGCGAGCACGATGTGACCCTCTTCGGGCCGTTGGCCGACGTCGATGTGCTCCGCGCCGAGTTCCAGCGCCCGGGCCACCGTCTGCCGCTGGTCTTCGAGGGATGTGCTCGTCAGGTCGAAGTGCATCGGGTTCGGGCCGACCTTCGGTCTCCCGGTCGGAAGGAAACGGATCCGGAACCCGGTGTCGTCACCGGGCAGCAGCGCGACACCGTCGTGTGGGTCGTCGGCCACGTCCCAGCCCAGGACCCCGGACCAGAACCGGGCGAGCCGCAGGGGTTGGTTCGCGTCGAAGCTGAGCGCGAACAGTTGACTCGTCATCTCCTGCGCATCTCCGATCGGCGGTGTGACCGCTGTCGACAGCACGCCTCGCCGGCGCGTAGCTCGGGAGCCTAGGGGCGGGCCGCGTCGTGCGCAGCCGAGTATTCGACGGCCGCCGGGCCGCCGGGCCGCCGGCCACCTCGCCGCCGGCGGCGAGGTGGCTCCGTTCATGGCGGCTACGAGACGTGCTGCCAGAGTGGGGAGATCCGGGCCCGCGCGAAGCGCCAGCCGGTCGGCGTACGCGTGGCGGTGTAGCGGGCCTGGACACCGGCGACCCGGTGCGGCGCCTCGCCCCGGCGGAAGAAGTACACGAGCTGATGGGTGCCGACCTCGGCGTGGTCGCCGTCGAGATCCACCACCACGTCGGTGTTGAGGTGCTGGGTCGACTCCTCCTCGGGGCTGGTCCGCCGTAGGACGTCGACGATGTCGTCGATGCCGTGCAGGGCCCCGCGCGGGCTGCTGGTCTCGGCGTCCGGGGCATAGACGCCCCGCAGGTCCTCGAAGCGCCGCTCGTCCAGTGCCTGGGCGAGCCGGGCGACGAGTTCGGCGATCTCGGTGCGGTCGGTCACGGGTGACATCTCATTCTCCATATCGTTGGTGACGCCAACGATATGGCAGATCGTTGGCGCGGCCAACGGCCTGTTAGCGTGGTCACCCGTGGAACCGACACCGGATCGTCTCGCCACGAAGGCGAGCTGGCTGATCACGCAGACCGCGGTGCACGCGCGGCGGCTCGTCGCCCAGGGGTTCGCCACCGCGGGCGCACGGGGCTACCACTATCGGGTGCTCGCGGCGTTGCAGGAGTTCGGTCCCGCGAGCCAGGCGGAGCTGGGGCGGCGCTGCCGCATGGACCGCAGCGACGTCGTCGCGGCCGTGACCGAGCTGGAGGGGGAGGGCTTCGTCGAGCGCAGCGCCGACCCGGCGGACCGCCGACGCAACATCGTCAGCAGCACCGAGGCGGGCGTGCGACAGCTGCGGCGGCTGGACCGCGCGCTCGACGACGTGCAGGACGAGTTGCTCGCCCCACTGTCGGCCGCCGAACGGCAGGCCCTGGTCGCGTTGCTCGGCAAGGTGCTCGACCACCACGGCGGCGCGCCGACATCGTGATCCGGCCTGAGCGCCACCGGGCCGCACCCACCGGCGCTCGCGCTACCGATCAGCCGACGTGTCGATGCGGACGCAGACGCCGGCCGCCGACCGCCGGCCGCCGGCCGGCTGGTGTGACCTAGGTCATCACATCTTCTCCCGTCGGGGCCGCGACTGACCGTTCGCGGTGCGCTCGGACCGCCCGGACCTGCGGCTTCCGCGGATCGCGTCCGCTCGTCCCGCTGACCGGGCCTCGGCTGCTCGGCCGATGGGTCGCTGTCGTGTCGGTCACTACTGTTAGCGTGCCCTCGTTGTCGATCACGGCCGATTCCTCACGAAATCTGGCTGTTCTGCCACTGCGGAGGGTATTCCTGATGGCCTGGCTACCGGTGGGAGACTCGTACGAGATCTCCCTCGTGGACGGAAAGGTGGCGGCCCGGTCCACCGGCCCGCGCGCCGGTGGCCGTCCCCTGAAGACGTTGCCGAAGGCGCTGCGTGACGACCCCGAGGTGGACCGGCTGCGCCAGCTCGCCCAGTGGCTGGACCGGCACGCCGCCGAATGCCTGGCCCGGGTCGACGCCTGGGTGGTGTCCTCGCTGCCGGTGCCGACGGGGCTGCTGGCCCGGGTCTGGCCGGACCCGGCCTGGCAGGACGCGCTGCGCGACCTCGTGGTCCTCGGGGACGACCCGGCCGAGCCGGGCTTCCTGCGCGACGTCACCGACACCGGCGACCTCCGCGTGGTCAACCTCGACGGGGACACCGTCCGGCTCTCGCCGGCGACCGCCACGCTGCCGCACCCGGTGCGCCTGCCCGACCTGCCCGACCTGCGCGAGTTCGCCGACGAACTGGACGTCACCCAGCGGATCGAGCAACTGCACCGGGGCACTTGGGGCAAGCCCGACGTGCTGAAGCAGCGCGACACGGCCATCACCGACTTCCGCGGCACCACGGTCCCCAACCGGCTCGCCGCCCGGGCCGCCACGCTCGGCTTCCGGGTCTCCGGCTCGCAGGTCAGGTGCCGGATCTGGGAGGCAGGCCGCACGGTCGAGGCCGCCATGCGGTTCGACGAGGACTACTGGGACTCCGAGGCGACCCTGGGCAACCTCTCCTGGTCGGCGGTGGACGGCCCGACGTTGCGGTTGACCGAGGTCGGGCCGGTGGCCTGGTCGGAAGGAATGCGAATGGCGACGGCCCTGTCCGGTGCCGTGACCGGAACGGGGAAGAAGGCGTGACCGGGATGACGACGACCACCGGCGACGGCTCGGTCGAGAGCCTGCTGACCGCCGGCGCGGTGCTGCCGGCCGACACCGCCGGGGCCGGCGACCGGGCGGTGCCCCTCACCGCCCGCACCTACCGGCACCCGGTCCTCGGCGACCGACCGGTGGTCCGCCTGGTCGACGCCGCACTCGGCGAGGGCGAGGACATCGCCGTCGAGTTCCTCGGCCTGAAGCCGGGCGCCGAGCCGGTCGTCGTCGGGCTGGGCCCCCGCCGGCCGCTGGCGTTCCCCGAGTGGGTGCTGGTGCACCACCCGGCGGACGGCCGGCACGCGTTGGCGGTGGTGCCGGAGTTGCAGAAGCTGGCCAAGCAGGTGCGGTCGCGGCCGAAGGCCGCCCTGGACGGGCACCAGAGCATCGCCGACCGGCTCGCCCGCACGCTGCCGCACTTCCTGCCGACGTTCTTCGAGCAGGCGGCGCGGGTGTTCCTGGCCGCCGGGCAGGACGCGTACGCGACGCAGCTGTTCAACAAGGCGCGTAAGGCGGAGGCGCAGCACGGCCTGCCGGTCGACCTGAACCGGCTGGACGAGGTCTACGTGGAGTTCGCCTCGGCCAAGGTCGTGTCCGCGACCGCGTTGGCGGGCTACGCCAAGGAGCTGTCCGCCCAGTTGCCGGCAGGCGAGGCGCTGGAGCGGTTCTGCCGGCTGGCGCTGCGGGCCGCGACCGCCGGCGTGGTCCCGTCCACCCAGTCGGCCGGCGTGGTGAACCGGCTGGTCCGGGCCGCCACCAAGGCCGCCGGTAAGGCCGGCGCGGCCGCCGTCGCCGAGCGCGAGGCGGCCTACCTGACCGAGCTGCTCCGGTTGCCGGTGGCCGCCGAGGCGCCGGCCGGCTGGTGGAAGGCGCACCTGCCGGCGGTGACGGCGCTGGCCGGCCGTGACCCGGCGATCCGCGGCAGCCTGCTCGACCTGATGCCCGCCGACCGGGACGACCTGGTCACGTGGCTGGCCCTGCTGACCGACACCGGTGCGCTCGCCGGGCTGTCCGACGCGGACGTGCCGGACCCGGCCCGCCCGCAGGACGGCTCCGTCGGCTGGCTGCGCCGCTTCGTGGGCCGGGTCAACTCCGGCCACCACCGCCGTCGGCTGCCGCAGCTGTACCCGCTCGTCGAGCGGATGGCGGACCGGCTGCGCGTCGAGCTGGCCGACAGCGGCGAGACCCTCGGCGCGGACGGGGACCTGGAACTGCTCGACCTGCTGCTCGCCCTCGACCTGCCGGTGGCCGCGCCGAAGGAGCACGAGGCCCTGGACCTGGCGAACTGGGTCAAGCGCGGGGGAGAGCGCGATCTGCTCGCCGTGGCGGGCGACGACCGGTTCACCGGCGCCCTGCGCCGGGGCCTCGACCAGCTCGACGACCAGCAGGCCGCCCTGCGCCGGATGGTCGAGACGCCGGGCGTCCGGCCGATGCTGATCGACTGGCTGCGGGCCCGGATCCGCGACCGGTTCGCCGCCGGGCTGCCGTACCTGCCGGCGTCGGTGGACTGGCTGGGCCGGCTCCCGGTCGAGGCGCTGCGCCTGGTCTCCGACGAGCTCGACGGAGCGGGCGAGCCCGGCCGGGGCGGCGGCCTCGGGCAGGCCCTCGGCGTCGACCTCGCCGAGCGCGTCGCCCGCAGCCTGCGCGGCGGACTCCTCGCCGAGCTGGGCTGGCCGGACTGGGAGCTGGCCTGGCAGGAGGTCACCGGCGGCGACCGGCAGGTCGAGGTGATCCGGCAGGAGGCCTGGCCGTACGCGATCCTGGGCGGGCCGACCACGGTGCGCGTGATCGGCGCCGAGGGCATCGTGCTTCGCCACGACCTGCGCATCCCGGCCGGCGACATGTGGGGCCAGCCCGGCTACCACTACGTCGACGGCCAACTGCTGGTCTACTGGCGTTCCAAGGCGCTCAACTACGACCTGCGTGGCTACTGGCACTCGTCGCCCGGCGAACCGCAGCTCATCCAGGGCCGTCACCACGGCAGCCAGCCGCGCGGGAAGCAGATCACCCTGCCGCTGGCCGGCGGCGGCCGGACCACCGGCGACGGCGTGCTGCACGCCGGTGACACCGCTGTCCCGTCGGAGCTGCCGGTCATCACCGACGGCACCTCGCACTGGGTGTACCGGCACGGCGAGGACGACGACACCCACGGCTGGCGCGAGTACGACCCGGTCGCCAACACCCATGGCCGGCGCGGCCTGCCCGGGTTCCTGGCCGACCTCCCGGTCGACGGGAGCCGCCTCCAGGAATCGGCCAGCTGGCTGCGGCCGGCCCTGTCCGACCGGGCCACCCCGGCCGCCGTCCCCGTGGACGGGCTGCTCGGCTGGCGGGTGGTCACGCTGCCGGACGGTTCGGTACGCGGTACGGACCTGGCCGGTCGTACCGTCACCGTCGCCGCGGGCCAGGAGCCGGTCGCGGCGCTGGTGCTGCCCGGCGACGACCGGCCCCGGGCCGTGCTCAAGGGCCTCGTCCTGGTCGACCCGGACGGGGTGGTGTCGGCCGCCGCCGGACCGCCGTCCAACCGGGACTACAGCCCCGGCACGGTCCCGCTGCCGGCCCGGCAGTTTCTCGGCAACCTGCTGCCTCGCGACCCGGCCGGCTCCACCGCCCTGCGCCGGATGGACCGGGAGACCGCCGCCGCGCTGCTGAAGGTCGCCCTCGACGAGCGCCGCGCCGTCCTGGCCGAAGAGGCGGCACGGGCCGCGGCCCGCGCGGCGGCGCGGTCCGGGCTGACCGTGGCCACCCAGGCCATCACCGGCCTTCCCGTCGCCGTTCCCGCGTCCACGGTCGGCGCCGGCTCCGGCCCCGCCACCACCGCCGTCGAGGACGACACGGACGCGCTGGTGGAGCTGGTCCGCTCGACGGTGCCGGCGCTCAGTCACGACGCCCTGCTGGCCGGGGTGGTCGGGGCGCTGCGGCTGGCCGCCCGGGTACGCACCGACCTGGAGGCGGTGACGGAGCGGCTCACCAGGTCGCTGTCCGCCCCGGTCGCGGTGGTGCCGACGGCCACCGTGACCGGACCCACCGACCGGCAGCTCAGCGAGGCGCTGGACGGCCTGCGCGGCTCGACCCACGGGGCGGGCACCGCGACCGGCGTCTTCACCCAGTTCCAGGCGTTCACCATCCGGCGCTCCGCCACGGGCGGAAACGGCTCCGCCACGGGCGGGAACGGCTCCGCCGTGCGGCTGCACCTCGACGGGCCGTCGCTGCCGTCCACGCCGGACTGGTGGTCCCTGCTCGGGGGCGTCGCCGCGGTCGCCTACCGGGCCGTCGCGGCGGTCACCCCGGACGAGCACCGGGAGACGCTGCGGGCCCTGCTCACGGAGCTGGACGGGCTCGACCTGAGCACGGCGGCGGAGCCGGGGCGGTGGCGCCGGTGCAGGCTGCACCTGCTCGACGACGAGCTGAAGAACCCGGACGGCTCGCGCCGCTACCCCAGGCCCGGCATCCTGCCGTTGCCCGACGGGGCGTTCGTCGCCGTCCTCAACTCCAGCGGTACGGCCACCGGCTACTTCTTCGACGCGCTGCACCACGATCCGGCCGGTGTGTTCGCCGTGCCCGAGCCGTACACGGTGCACTCCTCGGAGCCAGTCGGTGACGGCCGGCCGGCCGGCTGGCTGGCCGGGTTCCTCGCCGAGTCGGCCGCGCGCGGCCCGCTGCCCTGGCGGCCGGAGGCGGCCGAACAGTTCGCCGAGCTGACCGGCGTCACCCCCACCGCCGCGAAGCTGGTGCTGGCCGGCCTGCCGTACGCGGACTCGGCGAACACGATGCCGGCCGAGCTGCGCAAGGCGCTCGGGATCAGGCAGGTCGGGGAGGTCAAGCTGGCGTTCGGGGTGCTGCGGGAGGCCCGGGCGACGCTGCGGCGGGCCGTGGTCTCGGCGCTGCTGCCCGAGGAACCGGCCCGGCTGTGGACCGAGGGCCCGGACGTGGCCGCCGCCGCGGCGGTGTGGAACGCCGCCCTGGGGCGCCGGGTGGTGGTGCCCGAACACCTGCTCGCCGAGGCGACGCGCGCGGTCCGCACCGGCTGGGCGCCGGCGAAGGCGTTGCCGGCGCTGCTCGACCCGGCCCGTTCGGCCGAGCTGAGCACCGACCTGGCCTTCGAGGTCAGGGGCGACCGGGCCCGGCCGGCCGACGCAAAGGCGGCGGGCTTCACCGGTCACGTGCTGCGCTCCACGGTCGCTTTGGCGGCCTGGGTCGCCCACCACACGCCGGCCGGGGACGCGTGCCGGGCCGCGCTGCCCGGCGCGCTGGCCGCGATCCGGAACCGGCTGGCCAGCCCCGGCCTGCTGCTCGACCTCGACCAGTACGTGTCCCTGCCCGCGTTCCGGCAGGTGGCGGGCACCCCGTCGGAGACCGGCCCCGGTTGGGAACGGTACGGCGCCATCGTCCTGTCCACCTACGACAGCCAGCCGTCGCCCGCGCTGCGGCCGGACCTGCTCGACGCCGACGGGACGGACCCGTACCTGCCGGCGCTGCGCGGGGACGCCGCGAAGCCGTACCCGGTCGAGGTGGCGCTGCGCCTGGTCCGTGACCCACTCTTCGTGGCGCTGCTCGGCGATCCGGGGGAGCCGGCCGGCGGTGCGCGGGCGGTGGACGGCACCTGGTGGCCGCAGGACCCGACCCGGTCGGTGCCGGACCTGGTCGCCGAGGTGGCCGGGGCGCACGGCCTGGGCGCCGACGCGGCGGCGGTGTACCTGATGCTGCTGGCCATGCCGGACCCGACCGACCGCAACACGGCGAAGTGGACCGGCTGGAAGCCGGCGCGGCTGAAGGCGGCCCGCGCCGAACTGGCCGGCACCGACCTGGTCGTCGAGGCCAGCCGGTCCCGGGCCGGCCGGTCGCTGTTCCTGCCCGGCCCGTGGCTGGAGCGCGGCAGCGGGCAGGCACCGATCGAGGGCTGGAAGGCCGCCCTGTTCGACCTCGCACCCGACGGCACGGCCGCGCTCGGCGTGACGGTGCCGTTCGCACCGGCCGCCGAGCTCCACCGGCGCGCCTGGCAACGCCTGCGCGACGGTGACCGGCCCCGCTTCGACCACCTGCCCACCTCCCGCTGACCCACCCCACACCACCCCCATCCGAACCGAAAGAGATCGAGGAACGCCCGTGACCGTGACGGAACACGTCCGCCCCACCGTGGCGCCGGAGACCGCCGCCCAGGTCCTCTCCGCCGAGCAGCGGTACGCCGACGAGCTGGCCTTCCTGGCCGCGTACGACGACGGGGCCCGGCCGCCGGGCTGGGCGCTGACCCCGCGCGCCGTGGTCACCTTCATCCAGGGCAGCGACGGCGAGGCGTTGAAGCTGCCCGCCGAGCGGCGCACCGGCGCGGACGGCACCGGACTGCCGGCCAGCATGACCATCCCGGCGAAGTTCGTCGGCGAGCGGAGCCTGGTCGAGCGGTGCGTGGTCACCCTGGCCGGTGAACGGGGCCTGCTGCTGGTCGGCGAGCCCGGCACCGCCAAGTCCATGCTGTCCGAGCTGCTGGCCGCCGCCGTCTGCGGCACCAGCGCGCTGACCGTGCAGGGCACCGCCGGCACCACCGAGGACGCCTTCCGGTACGGCTGGAACTACGCCCTGCTGCTCGCCCAGGGTCCGACCCCGCAGGCGCTTGTCGACTCGCCGGTGCTGACCGCGATGCGCACCGGCCGGGTGGTCCGGATCGAGGAGGTCACCCGCTGCCTGCCCGAGGTGCAGGACGCGCTGGTGTCCATCCTGTCCGACCGGCGGATGAACGTGCCGGAGCTGTCCGGCACCGAGGACGGGCTGATCCGCGCCACGCCCGGGTTCACCGTGATCGCCACCGCCAACCTGCGGGACCGGGGCGTGTCGGAGATGTCCTCGGCCCTCAAGCGCCGGTTCAACTTCGAGACCATCCACCCGATCTCCGACGCGGACGTCGAGACCGACCTGGTCCGCCAGCAGGCCACCGCCGCCGTGCAGCGCGCCGGCGCGGCGTACACGGTGGACGACGCGGTGCTGGACGCCCTGGTCACCGTGTTCCGCGACCTGCGTTCCGGCCGGTCGGGCGAGGGCTGGGACGTGGAACGGCCCGGCACGGTGATGTCCACCGCCGAGGCGGTGCAGGTGGCGGTGTCGCTCGGCCTGGCCGCCGCGTACCTGCCCGGTGGGGACGCGCTCGACCTGGTGCCCGGGCACCTGCTCGGCGTGGTCCGCAAGGACGACCAGAACGACCACGCCCGGCTGCTCGGCTACTGGGACGGCCCGGTCCGTCGCCGCGCCGAGGACGGCTCGGCGATGTGGCGCCGGCTCTGGGACCTGCGGGAGAGCCTGCGGTGACGACCCTCTCCAGTACGACGCCCGGTGCGGCCCCGCCGGCCGCCGACCCGGCGAGGGCCGATGCGACGTCGGCCGATCCGCGCGCCGTGGTCGACGCGCTCGCCGGTTCGGTGCGGCCGTACCTGATCGGGGTGCGGCACCACAGCCCGGCGCTGGCGGCGGTGGTGCCGGCGCTGCTGGACGCCGCCGGGGCCGAGGTGGTCTGCATCGAGCTGCCGGCCGACTTCCAGCGCTGGCTGCCGTACCTGTCCGATCCGGCCGCCCGGGCCCCGCTGGCCCTGGTCGGCAGCCACGGCGCGGACGGGCCGATGGGCTTCTACCCGTTCGCCGACTTCTCCCCGGAACTGGCCGCGATCCGCTGGGCCCGGCAGCACGGCGTGGAGGTGGTCTGCTGCGACCTGCCGCTGGCCGACCCCGGCTGGAGCGCCGGCGCCGCCGACCCCGACCCGACTGCCGGTGCCGAGCCGGCCGCCGGTGACGAGCCCGCACCGGACGCGGGGGAGCCGGTGCCCGGCCTGCGCCGGTCCTACGCCGCCGCGCTCAGCGCCAGCGGCACCGGCCGCGACGGCGACGACCTGTGGGACCGGGTGGTCGAGGTGCGCGCCCCGGGCTGCCCGCCCGAGGCTGTCCGCCGGGCCGCGCTCGGCGTCGGCTGGGCGATGCGTACCGACAGCGCCAACCGCGACGGCGTACCGGGCCGGGACCTGGCCCGCGAGCGGCACATGCGCCGGGTACTGGCCGAGGCCGGCGTCGACGGCCGGCGGGTCGCCGCCGTCGTCGGCGCCTTCCACGCCCCGGCCCTTGTCCCCGCCCCGTCGACCGCCGCCGTCGACGTCGCGTCCACCCGGCCCGGCACCGCCCCGGCCGATCCGGTCCGGTCCGTGACGACCCCGCCCGGACCGGCCGCCACCGACGGCGACCGCACGGCGGTCACCTCGCTGGTGCCGTACGCGTTCGACCTGCTCGACTCCCGGTCCGGCTACCCGGCCGGGATCCGCGACCCGCGCTGGCAGCAGTCCGTCTTCACCGCCGCCGGCGACCCGGAACGGATCCGGGCCGCCGCCGCCCGGGCGGTCACCGACCTGTGCCGGGAACTCCGCGCGGCCGGCCACACCGCCGGCACCGGCGAGGCCACCGAGACGGTACGGCTCGCCGACGACCTGGCCCGGCTGCGGAACCTGCCCGCCCCCGGCCGGGGCGAGGTGCTGGAGGCGGTGACCACCGTGCTCGGCCAGGGTGAACTGCTCGGCCGCGGCCGGGCGCTGGCCAGGGCCCTGGAGAACGTGCTGGTCGGCGCCGAACGGGGCCGCATCGCCCCCGGCACGCCGCGCTCCGGGCTCGGCCCGGCGGTCGAGGCGGAACTCGCCACGCTGCGGCTGCCCGACCCGGGCAGCCCCAAGGCCCGCGAGGTGCGGCTGGACCCGCTGCGCACCGACCTGGACGGGCGGCGGGAGATCCTGCTGCAACGCCTCCAGATCTGCGGCGTCGGCTACGGCGAGCCCGTCGCGGTGTCCGGCACCGGCGACGGCGCCGCCCTGACCACCCGCTGGCAGCTGGCCTGGACGCCGTCCGTGGCGGCCCGGCTGGACCTGGTCGGCGTACGCGGGGTGACCGCCGCGCTGGCCGCCGCCGGCACCCTGCGGGAGCGGTTCCGCCGGGAGGCCGCCGACGGTGGCCCCACCGCCGCGCAGCTGCTCACCGGGCTGCGCGACGCCGCCCGGTGCGACCTGCCGGAGCTGGTCACCGACCGGCTCGACCTGGCCGCCACGGTGCTGCCGGGCACCGGCACGCTGCCGGAGCTGCTGGCCGCACTGGACCTGCTGGAGGCGCTGCGCCGCGAGCACCTGCCCGGCACCACCGCCGACGGCCGGGCCCGGGCGGCTGAGCTGGCCGTCGTGCTGCTGGACGCGGCGGTGCGCGGGCTGCCCGGCCTGGCCGGCAGCGACACCCCGGCCGACGCCGCCGCGCTGGTCGACCTCGCGGTACGGGCCGGCGAGGACCGCATCGGGCTGCGCCTGGACGAGGCCCTCGACCACCTGGCCCGCGCCGGTTCGCCGCTGATCCAGGGCGCCGCCCTGGCCGCCCGGGTGCTGCTCGACCTGACCGACCTGGAGACCCTGGGCACCCGGGTGGCCGGCTGGATCGACGCGGCGACCGGACCGGACACCCGACGGCACCTGCACCGGCTGCTCGGCGGCCTGCTCACCGGGGCACACCCGCTGTTGCAGTCCGCCCCGGCCGCGCTGGACCCGCTGCTGGAACGGATCGAGCGGCTCCCCGACGCCGACTTCCTGGACCGGCTGCCCGCGCTGCGCGGGGGGTTCGACGTGCTCACCCCGGCGGCCCGGGACCGGCTGCTGCACACCGTCACCGAACGGCTGGGTGACCGGCTCGACCTGAGCCTGTCCGCCCCGCCGGAGCTGCTGGCCCGCTGGGCCGCCGCCGACGCGGCCGGTCGGGCCGCCCTGCTCGCCCGCCACCTCCCCGTCCCGGGCACGCCGACCGGCCCCACCGAGGTCGACGCCGATGCCGACGTCACGCCCGGGCCGGACACCCCGGACGCCCGGCTCACCGCCAGCGACCGGTGGCGGCTGCTGCTCGGCCGCCAGCCCGACCGGTTGCCGGCCGACGCCCGCCGCTACGCCCGCGCCCTGGACGAGCTGTACGGGGCGGGCCAGGGCGAGGGCGCCACCGACCTCGGGCAGGCGGCCGGCGGCGGCCAGGAGGCCTCCTTCCCGACCGCCCGCGAGTGGGCCGACGAACTCGAGGCGCTGTTCGGCACCGCCGTACGCGAGGAGGTCATCGCCCGGGCGGCCGAGAGCGGCCGTACCGACGTGCTCACCGAACTCGACCCGGCCGCCGTACGCCCCTCGATGGAACTGCTGACCTCGGTGCTGTCGCTGGCCGGTGGCCTGCCCGAGGGGCAGTTGGCCAAGCTGCGGCCACTGGTACGGCGGCTGGTCGAGGAGCTGACCAGGCAGCTCGCCACCCAGGTGCGTCCGGCGCTGACCGGGCTGACCAACCCGCGTCCGACCAGCCGTCCCGGTGGCCGGATCAACCTGGCCCGTACGCTGCGGGCGAACCTGGCGCACACCCAGCGGCTCGGCGACGGCCGGACGGTGGTGGTGCCGCAACGCCCGGTCTTCAACAGCCGCACCCGCAAGGAGGCCGACTGGCGGCTGGTGCTGGTGGTCGACGTGTCCGGCTCGATGGAGGCGTCGGTGGTGTGGTCGGCGTTGACCGCCGCCGTACTGGCCGGGGTGCCCACCCTGTCCACCCACTTCCTCGCCTTCTCCACCGAGGTGGTCGACCTGACCGACCGGGTCGACGACCCGCTGTCGCTGCTGCTGGAGGTGTGCGTCGGCGGCGGTACGCACATCGCCGCCGGGCTGGCCGCCGCCCGCTCGCTGGTGACCGTGCCGAGCCGCACCATCGTCGCGGTGGTCAGCGACTTCGAGGAGGGTTATGCGCTGGCCGGGCTGCTCGGAGAGGTCCGCACGCTGGTCGGTTCCGGCGTGCACCTGCTCGGCTGCGCCGCGCTGAACGACAGGGGAGTGCCCTGCTACTCGGTGCCGGTCGCCGAGCAGCTCGTCGCGGCCGGGATGCCGGTCGCCGCTCTCAGCCCGCTCGAACTCGCCCGCTGGGTGGGCGACCGCATCCGCGGAGGATCACGTTGACGGACCGCACAGCCACCGCCGTGGACACCGACCGGTTGCCGCCGGTGCTGCCGGCGGTCGCCGCCGCGGCGGTGGCGGCCCTGCCACCCCGGCTGCACAGGCGGCTCGACGCCGCCGTCGAACGGCTGGCCGGCGTACCGGTCGGCCCGGTCGACGGCGGCGTGTCGGTCGACTGCGGTCCGGAGTCGCTGGTCACCCTGACGCCCGGAGCGACGGGCGCGGTCACCGACCCGCACCAGGCGCGGTGCAGCTGCCTGCTGGCGCCCCGCTGTCTGCACCGCACCGCCGTCCTGCTCGCCTGCCCCGTCGCCGACCCGGCCGCCCACCCCGATCCGGCGTTCACCGCCGCGGCGTCCCCGGCGTCGGACAGCGCCGCCGCGGCGTCCGGCCGGACCGGGCGTACCAGGAAGTCGGCCGGCGCGGCACCGACGAAGGCGCAGCGGGCCGCGGCCGGCGCGCTGTGGCGGGCGGCCGCCGCGGTGCTCGCGGCCGGCGTGCCGGCGGCCGGGGCGGTGCCCCAGGCCGAACTGCTGCGGGCCGCCCACGGCGCCCGGCTGGCCGGCCTACCGCGGGCCGAGAGCGCCGCGCTGCGCACGGTACGTGGGCTGCGCGCACACCGGGGACGGCAGAACGGCCACCGGTTGGCCGAGCTGGTCGAGGTGCTGCACGACCTGCTGTACGTCACCGGCCGACTGGCCGCCGGCGACGCCGACCCGGCGCTGGTCGGCGTCCTGCGGCGGGCCTACCAGCCGGACGGCACCCTGGAGGTGTACGGCGTCTGCCGGGAACCGGTGATCAGCGCGACCGGGTACGCCGGGGTGGTCACCCACCTGGTCGCCGCCGACGGGCGCCAGCTCTCCTTCGGCGACGTGAAACCGGGCGGTCCGGACCGGGCACGCGACTGCGCCCGGGCGGTCACCGAGATGGGCGCGGTCGCGGTCAACCACGCGGTACTGGCCCGTGGCGGCCTGCGGATCACCGGCACCACCGTCTCTCCGGACGGCCGGCTCGGCGCCGGTAAGGGGGTCCGGGCCATCCCGCTCACCGGGGCCGACTGGTCCACCGGGCCGCTGGCGCGACTGTTCGCCCGCCCGCTCGCCGAGGTGGTGACCGCGCAACTCGCCACCGAGGACCCGGAGGACCCGGCCCGGGCGGGGACCGCGCTGTTCGGCGGTGACCTGATGGTGGTGGGCGCCGTCGGTGACCAGGTGCTGGCCCGCGAGCTGGCCCCCGCCACCGACCCAGGAGGCGAGCGGGCGCCGGTGCCGGACGGGCCGCTGATCCGGCTGGTGCCGGTCGACTCCCACCCGATGCTGGCCCACGTGGCCAACCTGCGGCGGCTCGCCTCCCGGCCCGGCCTGCGGGTCCGGGTGGTCGGCCGGCTGGACCCGGACCGGGCCAGCACGCTGCGACCGCTCGCGGTCGGCCCGGTGCCCGGTGCCGCCGCCACGTTGCGGCTGCCGGCGGACTGGCACGGCCGGGCGGACCTCGGCTACGACGAGCTCCAGGGCGGCCACCTGCCGCCGCGCGACCCGGCGGAGACGACCGGACCCGTCCTGGCCGTCGGCGCCGACGCGGTTGCGGAGTCCCCGCTGTGGCGGGTCCGCCGGCTGGTGGAGTTGGCCGTCTCGGGCGGTCGCCGCGCCGTCGCCGAGGCGGCCCGCGGCGACGGCACCGGCCTGGCCGGCCCGCTGCGCCGCGCCGGCTTCACCACCGCCGCCGCGCTCACCACCGCGTTGGCCGACGAGTCCGACCGGCGCGGCCGGGACGCGTTCGGCCGGCGTACCGATCCCGACCCGGACCGGTACGCGTGGGCCTGGCTCGCCGCGACCGCGCATCTCGCCGCCGCCGAGCGGGAGCTGATCCGATCCTCCTGGACCGCCCCGCCGCTCGGCTGACCTGCGGGGACCCGGGGCGATCGCGCTCCGGGCCGGTGACCGCGGGCCAGGCGATCGCCACCGAGGCTCCGGCACCCGTCCGAACGCGGGCGGGTGCCGGGGCCGTCGGGCGAGGGAACGCACACCTGGCGACCGTGTGCGTCACGACCCGCCCGCCGGGCGATCCCAAGGGACATCGGGGGAAACCCGGTGGCCGTCGGTGACGCGGGACTAGATTGAATCCGCGTGGTCGAAAACGGACGGGAGATGGATCGTGCGTGGACTCACCGACAAGGTCGTGCTCGTGACGGGGGGCGGATACAGCCCCGAGCAGGTCGGTTCCGGTCTCGGCCAGTCCATGTGCGTGGAGCTCGCCCAGGAGGGCGCGAAGATCGTCGTGTCCGACCTCTCCCTGGAACGCGCCAACGCGACGGTGGAGCGGATTCGCGACGCCGGGGGAGACGCGACCGGGGTGGCGGCGGACGTCACCGACGAGGCTTCGGTCGACGCCATGGTGAGCGCCGCCGTCGACGCGTACGGCCACGTCGACGTGCTGGTGAACAACGCCGGTGTGTTCGGCGCCTACCTCCCGCTGCTCGAGATCGAGACCAGTCAGTGGGAGCGCGTCATGGCCGTCGACCTGAAGGGCGTCTTCCTCGCGACGAAGGCCGTGCTTCCCCACATGCTGGAGCGCGGCAGCGGCGTCGTGATCAACGTTTCGTCGGCCTCCGGTCTGGTCGCCAGCGAGGTCGGGGCCGAATACACCACGGCCAAGCACGGTGTCATCGGGCTGACCAAGCAGATCGCCTACGACTACGGCCACCGCGGCATCCGCGCCGTGGGCATCGGGCCCGGCGTCATCAAGACCGCAGCGTTCGAGGGCGCGGAGATCACCAGCGACTTCCCGTTCTACGACCTGACCATGCAGGCCCCCGCGGGCCGGTACGGCGAACCCCACGAGGTGGCCCGGACGGTCTGTTTCCTCGCGAGCGACGACGCCTCCTTCATCCACGGCCACACCATCCCGGTCGACGGTGGGTCTCCCGTCAGGTGACCGAGCCTGCCGGCGTGGTCAAGGCCCGCCGGAGCGTTTGCTAATTCGTATTAGCATCTTGACGCCGCCGAGACGGCGCGCGCAGACTCATCGACCAACGAACCCGTTCCGCGCCGAGCGTCCACACCGTCCGGTCGCTCAGCGCGGGGTCGAGTGACGCCTGCCCGCACCCCCCACCCCCCCAGTCGGCGCGCCCCACGAACGGAGGGAACGCGATGACGCGTACCCCGGAAGGCTCCTTCTCCCGACGCACGCTGCTGCGTGGCGCGGCAGCCGCCGGTGTCGCGACCGCGACCACCGGCGCCGGCCTTGCCGCGACCCCCACGCCGGCGCTCGCCGCACCGGCCGGCTTCCCCAACTACCGGTACGTGCGCGACGCGTTCGACAGGCCGTTGCGTTACAACCCGACCGGCGAGTTCATCTTCCCGTGCGTGCGCGGGGTCTACGACAAGATCAGCGGTGCCCTCGGCCGCTACTACCTCTACTACGCGCCACACGACGCGCCCGGCGGGATCTGCCTCGCCTACGCCAACCGGCTCGAGGGCCCCTACACCGAGTACGCCAACAATCCCGTCGTCGACCGGGTGCTGCCGTCCACGACGGTGAGCCACGTGTCGTCGCCGCACGTCGTGTGGGATGCGCCGACCCGGCAGTTCTACCTGTACTTCCACGGCGAGAACCACACGACCCGGGTCGCCCGCTCGAGCGACGGCGTCCGCTTCACCAACGAGACGCCGATCCTGTCGACGAACCTGGTGCCCAACACGACCGAGACCTCGTACGCGCGGGTCTTCGAGCACTCGGTGGCCGGCAAGGGAAACCGCTACGTGATGGTGTTCATGGGCGCACACACGATCCGGCCGGGCACCCGGAAGATCTTCTGGGGCTGGTCGCCGAACGGCTGGAGCGGCTGGCAGTTCTCCCCGAACCCGCTGGTGTCGCCGTCGGGCGACGGGCTCACCGACATCTCCGCGCCGCACCTGTTGAAGCGAAACGGCACCGCGTACATCGCGTACCACGGCAGCAGCGGCAACATGTACCTGACCGAGGTCGGCAACAACTTCGACCGGGAGGTCCACCTCGGCGTGTTCCACCGGCCGATCGCGTCGGACAACGGCCGGGTGGCCTCGCCGACGTTCGGCACCGACGGCGGCGTGGAGTACATGCTCTACGAGGCGGGGCCCCGCCTCGACGCCAGGATCTGCGTGGCCCGCGCGGTCTAGGACCACATCAGGGGACGTCGCCCGGTCGGTCGGTGGTCGCGGCCCCGGCCACCGGCCGGGACGAACCCGCCCGGTCGTCCCCACCCGTGCGAGGTGGGTCCGGCTGTGGTTCGGGCGCGGCGAAGGTGACCGGAGCGTCGAACGCGGCCCGCCGTGCGGCGCGGCGCAGCGCGGCGAGCACCGCGGGGCCGGCGAGGACGATCGCCACGGCGGTGGTGATCGCGCGTCCGGTGTCCCAGCCGAAGGTGGAGGTGACCGCCGTGAAGACGGCGAAGCGGTGCAGGTTCTCCAGCAGTGGCGCTCCGGCGACGTAGGAGAGTTGGGTGTCCGCGCCGATGCTGAACGGCCAGAACCACAGGTTCATCAGCAGTCCGTAGCCGTAGGCCGCGAGGACGCCGTAGCCGGCCAGGGCAGCGATCTCGGCCCGGCCCCGCAGCCTCGCCGGTAGCAGGCCGGCGCCGAGACCGATCCAGGACGCGGCCAGCATCTGGAACGGCAGCCACGGCCCGACCCCCGCGGTGAGCAGCGCGGAGGCGAACAGCGACGTCGAGCCGAGCAGGAAGCCGAAGCCGGGCCCGAACACCCGGCCGGCGAGTACGAGAAGGAAGAACACCGTCTCGATGCCTGCGGTGCCGGCGCCGAGCGGGCGCAGCGCGGCGTTGACGGCCGCGAGCACCCCGAGCATCGCCAACGCCTTGCTGTCGATGCCGCCGGAGCTGAGTTCGGCCAGCACCAGCGCGACGAGCACCGGCAGCACCACGAGGAACACCAGCGGCGCCTCGCCCGTGCGGGCGGTGCTCTCGGGATGGGCGGGGACGAAGAACGGCCAGGTGAAGGTCGCCAGTGCGGCGGCCGAGGCCAGGACCAGCACGACAGCGGTACGCGGGGCGACCCGCAGCACGCTCACCCCGGCTCCCCGGTCGTGGCCAGTGCGGCCGCGACCTGCTCCACGGTCAGCCACGGCGCGGGGGCGAGGACCTTGGCCACCTGCGGGGCGAACGCCGGCGAGGCGAGCATGACCTCCGCCGTGGTGCCGGCGGCGACGATCTCCCCCTCGGCCATCACCACGACCTGGTCGGCGAGGGCCGCGACGAGCTCGACGTCGTGCGTCGCGATCAGCACCGCCCGGCCGTCGGCGGCCAGCCGTCGGACGACGGCGGTGAACTGCCGCTTGGCGCGGTAGTCCAGGCCGCGGGTCGGCTCGTCGAGCAGGACCACCGGCGGGGCGGCGGTGAGCTGTACGGCGAGCGCGAGCGCGAGCCGCTGCCCCTCGGAGAGGTCGCGGGGGTGCCGGTCGGCGGGTAGCCCCGGGGTGAGCTGGTCGAGCATCGTCCGACAGGTGCCGGCCGGTGCTCCGGTCTCCCGGTCGGCCTGATCGCACTCGGCCTCCACCGTCTCCAGGTACAGCAGGTCACCGGGGGTCTGCGGGACCAGACCGACATGCCGGCGGGCCCGGCCCGGCGGCAGGGCCTTCGGGTCGACGGTGCCCTGCGCGCCGACGACGGCGACGGTCCCGCCCTGGCGGGGGCCGCTGCCCTGCACCGCCCAGAGCAGGCTCGACTTGCCGGAGCCGTTGCGCCCCATCAACGCCACGATCCGGCCGGGAGACAGCTCCATGTCGACGCCGGCCACGGCGACCGTCCCCGGGTAGCGCACGACGACGTCGCGGGCCGTCAGGACGGGGGGCGCGTCCGGGACCGTCGCCGCGGCCGGCACGGCGGCGTCGGCGAGCCGGTGGCGCAGGGCGGCCGCCCGCCGGCGGGCATCGCGTACGGACAGCGGCAGCGGCGTCCAGCCGGCGAGACGGCCCAGCTCGACCAGCGGTGGTGCGATGTCGACGTCGGCGAGCACGGCGGCCGGTTCCCCGTCCACCACCCGACCGTCGCCGGGCAGGTAGAGCAGCCGGTCGGCGTACTGGACGACCCGTTCCAGCCGGTGCTCGGCCAGCACCACCGTCACGCCGAGGTCGTGCACCAGCCGGGTCACCACGGCGAGCACGTCCTCCGCCGCGGTGGGGTCCAGCGCGGAGGTGGGCTCGTCGAGCACCAGCACCCGCGGGTGGGCGGTGAGGACCGACCCGATGGCGACGCGCTGCTGCTGCCCGCCGGACAGCGTCCGCAGCGGCCGGTCGCGAAGCTCGGCGATGCCCAGCAGGTCGAGGGTCTCCTCGACCCGTTTGCGCATCACCGTCGCCGGCAGGGCGAGCTGCTCCATCCCGTAGGCGAGCTCCTCCTCGACGGTGTCGGTGACGAACCCGGACAGCGGATCCTGCCCGACCACGCCGACGACGTCGGCGAGGTCACGCGGCGGATGACGGCGGGTGTCCCGGCCGTCGACCGTCACGCTGCCGTGCAGGGTGCCGCCGGTGAAGTGCGGCACCAGCCCGTTGATCGCCCGCAGCAGCGTGGACTTGCCCGTGCCGGTGCGACCGACGACCAGGCAGAGCTCGCCCTCGTCGATGCGCAGCGTCACGTCCCGCAGGGTCGGGCGGTCGCTCTCGGCGTAACGGACGGTCACCCGGTCGAAGTCGATCACGAAGGGCCTCCCTGCGTGGGGGACGACGACGCCAGCCGACCCGCTCCGTCCGCCGGCGCGGCGTCGACCGGACCGCGGGGTGTGGTCGCGGGGCCGGCGTCGCGCGCGGCGGACGTCCTTGCGAGCACGGGAGGCGGCGCCAGCCAGGCCGGTGCCGCCGCGACCACGACGGCGAGCAGCGTCAGCGGCGTCAGCTCGGGCCAGGTGAGTGGGCTCACCGGCGGATAGAGAAGCTCCGGATCGACCGAACCGGCCAGTACCGTCAGCGCGGCGGCACCCACCCCGCAGCCGGCCACGAGCAGTTCCGCGCCCCGCCAGTGGTCCGGCCGGTAGCGGCTGCGCCGCACCCGACGGCCGGCCAGCAGCATGCCGGCCACGGCGGTCGACAGGCCGACGAGGAGCATCGGCAGACCCAGGTAAGCGGGGCCGGTGGCGTCGAGCAGCCCGTACGTGCCGGCGCAGACGCCGACCAGCCCGCCGAGCACCAGCGCACCGGTGACGGCGCGCTGCCCGGCCGGCACCGCCGGGGTGCGGCCGTAACCCCGGGAGTCCATCGCCGCGGCCAGTGCCAGCGACCGGTCCAGCGCGTCGGCCAGCACCGGCAGCGCGATGCCCCGCAACGCCCGTACTCCCCGGCCGGAGGCACCCCGCAGCCGCCGCGCCCGGCGGACCCGCAGCACGCTCTCGACCAGTTGCGGGGCGACCGACAGGGCCACCACCACGGCGGTGCCCACCGCGTACAGGGCCCCGGGCACGGCTTTGAGCAGCCGCTTCGGGTTGGCCAGGGCGTTCGCCGCGCCGAGGCAGACCAGCATCGTGGCCAGCCGTAGCCCGTCGTAGAACCCGCCGAGGAGCTGCTCGGCGGCGACCGGCCCGAACAGGCGGATTCCCGCCGCCCACGCGGGCAGGGGGATCTCGGGAAGCCGGACGAGCACGTGGTCGCCCTGCCCGCCGCCGAACACGATCCGGAACAGCACCCGCATCGCCACGATCACCGCGCCGAGCACCAGGTACATCCGGAACGCCAGCGCCCACGGCGCGTCTCCCCGCCGCCGGACGACCACCAGCGCGGCGACGGCGACGAGCAGGCCCAGCGGCAACGGGTTGGTGGTGTGGCTGGCCGCGGTGGCCAGGCCGAGCGCCCACAGCCACCACGCGCCGGGGTGCAGCGCCCGGGGCAGGCGCGTCGCCCGTCCCACCGAACCTGCCCGGTCCGCTCCGGCGGGCCTCTCCACCCGGCGGGTGCTCCGGTCAGTCATCCGGCTCGACGGTCCGCCGCCGCCGTGCGGCCAGCAGACCGCCCGCGCCGAGCGCGACCAGCAGCAGCACGCCGGCCGCCGTCCCCAGCGGGATCCCGCGAGCGTCACGGGGGGCGGCCACCTCGGTCACCGCCGGCTGGTCGACGGAACTGCCCGCCGGTGGGCTGACGGCAGCGCTCGCGGGTGGCGTCGCGACGCCCGCGCTCGGTGTCGGGACCGGGCCGCCGGCGGTCGGCGTACCGGTGGGGAGCGGCGCGGGCCCGGCGGAGCCCGGCACCGGTCCTGCCGTGCCGGGTCGGCCCGCGGTGGCAGGTGGTGGCGCGACCGGCCGACCGTCTCCTGCCGGCGGTGGGGCGACCGGGCCGCCCCGGGTGGGCGGTGCCGGGGGCGGAGGGCTCGGTGGTGGCGGCGGTGGCGCGGGACGCCTCGGTGCGGCGCCCGGCCGGGGCGCGTCGTTGGCGTTGCGGTTGAGGGAGAACGACCAGCCCTCGAAGCTGCCGGCCGGCGGCTTGCGGTTGAGCACACCCTTGTCGCTGTACGTCCAGCTGCCGCCGCTGGTCGCATGCCAGTACGACCAGTAGGCGCTGGCGGGAGGCGTGTCGACGCACTTCTCGGACGCCGTCGACGGCTTGCCCTCGATCCGGCAGACGAACCCCTCGCCCCAGCGCAGCGTGCCGGTCATCTGGAACCCGGCGTTCTTGAGCGCCGCCAGCCCGGTGGACTGTTCGCCCCGGGCGCACCGCACCACGGTCCCGCCGCCGAGTTCGTTGAAGTCGACCACCACGGTCACACCGGAGGCGTCCGGGCAGTAGCCGGCCGATCCGGCGGCCCTCGCGGGGGTGCCCGATCCGACCATCGTGCCGGCGGCGGTGAGGGCGACGACCAGTCCGGCGCGGGCGGCCCGGACGGTCATGCCGCCCGCCGACGGCCGAGTACGACGAGCAGCACCCCGCCGCCGACCAGCAGGAACGCGATCAGCACGTAGCTGGTGATCGCCGCGCCGGTCGTCGGCAGCCCGCCCAGGCCCGGGGTGGTCGGGGTCGCGCCCGGGGCGACGGTCGTCGACGCCGTGGCGGACGGGGTCGACGGCACGGTGGTCGCGGACGGGCTCGGTGTCGGGACGGCCGTCCCGGTGGGCGTCGGTGACCCGGTGGGCGTGGGGGAGGTGGTGGCGCTGGGGGAGGCGGTGGCGGTGGGCGGGGCCGTGCCGGTCGGGGTCGGCCCGGGCGACGACGGCGGCGGGTCGAGGCCGATGCCTCCCAGCGGCACCCGGACGAGGCCGAGCACGGCCTGTGCGGTGCCTCGACGCCACTGGTCCCGGTCGGTGTCGGTGATCCCGGACGCGACGGCCGTCGTCAGGCTGTCGGTGTTGTAGGCGACGGCGCCCGCGTCGGCGGCGGCCGCGCCGCCGTTCGCTGCGGTCAGCTGTAGTGCGGCCAACGCGCCGGCGGCCCGCGCGGCCTCGGCGTCGCGGCCGGCGGCGGCGAGGGCCTGTCCGGCCAGGCCGGTGCTGTTGGAGTTCGCGCCGGTGGTCGGGCCGGAGCCGCCGAACGAACCGTCGGCGCGCTGCTGATCCACCAGCCAGGCCACGCCCCTGGCGGCCGCCGCGGTGGCGCCGGCGGCGCCGTCGGCGGCGGCGGCGAGCAGCGCCTGCACGGCCATCGCGGTCGAGTCGACGTCGAGGGTGGCGCCGGCCTGCTCGTCGCAGGACGGGGACGGGCCGTCGGCGGTGTCGGGGTAGAGCCGGAACCCACCGGCCACGCACTGCTGACGGATGAGGAAGTCGACGGCGTCCTGCGGTACGTCGCCGCTGCGAGCCAGGCCCAGCACGGCGAAGGACTGGTCGAAGGCGTTGCTGGCGTCCGGACCGGTGTCGGCGGTGGTGCGGCTGGTGATCCGCCCCCGCTGGTGTCCCGCGTCCGCCCCGGCGACCAGCGACAGGGTCTCCGTCCGCAGGTCGAAGCCGCCGAAGTCGGTGGGATCGGCGCCGGCGGCGGAGGCGGCGTACAGCAGCTTCGCGGTCGACCCGCCGTCGGTGAAGCCGGGGATGCCCCAGTCGTCGAGGCTGTTGTATGACCGCACGTGCGCCGCGACCTGCGCCGTCGCGGCCTGACGGACCGGCGCGTCCACCCCGGTGGCGGAGAGGGCGAGGAGCCCGTCGATGGTCAGACCCCAGTCCGGACCGCCGAACGGGCCGGGCAGCACCCCGTCGGCGAACTCGCCGGCCAGCCAGGAGGCGGCGTCGCGCGCGGCGGCGGCGTGGGCCGGGGCGGGCGCGGCCACGACGGTCAGGGGTACGGCGGTGAGCGCGGCGATCGTCGCCGCAGTGGCGGCGACGACGCCGGCGCCGAGACGCCGGGAACGGGACCGGGACATGAGGGGTGCCTTTCGCGGAGCGGTCGGTGGAAGCTCCGGAAAGCACCCGGGGACAGCGACACCCCGCTCGCGTGATGCGATGAGCGGGGTGGAACGGACCTCGGGTGGCCCGGACTTCACCCTGTAAACCTCGACAGTGGAAGCCGCTCGTCCCGGGCGAGGCATTCCGGCTCGCGAGGCCGGGGCCTCGCTCACGGTTGCGGGTCAGCGCCGGCTTCGAACCGGCTTCCCCCCACTCGGGACGTATGCAGTTGTGGACCGGCATGCACCGGGTGCCGACACCGTACCGCCCGCACGTCGCGCGACGCCAGGGGAGGTGGCCGGCACCCGGTGCACCACTGCGGTCACACCCGGTGTGCGGCCACGGTCAGGGCGCGGCGATGCTCGGCGGGGCACCCGCGCCGAACGACCAGCCCTCGACGGTGCCCGGGGCCGGGTTGTAGCTGCTCGCGCCGGACGTGCTGTAGGACCAGGCGCCGCCGCTGGGGGCATGCCAGTACGACCAGTACGCCGTGGCGGGCGGGGTGTTGACGCACGGATCGGCCGCGGCGGTCGGCTTGCCGTTGATCCGGCAGACGAACGCCAGCCCCCAGCGCTGGGTGCCGGTCACCGTGAAGCCGGCGCCCTGGAGGGCGGCCAGCCCGGAGGCCGGGTCGCCCGGAGCACAGGCGACCTGGACGCCACCGCCGAGCGCGGCGAAGTCGACCACGACGGTGACACCGGAGGTGCCGGTGCAGGCCGCGGCGTACCCGGCCCGGGGGGCGGGTTCGACGGCGGTGAGGGCGACGGCGGCGACGGCGGCTGCCAACAGGCCGGCGAGCCGGGTGCGGACGGTGGATCGGTGACGGAACACGGTTCCTCCTGGAATCGGTGGAGCGACGGGACGGGTCACGGGCAGGCGGGGACCGGTGCGCCCGGGGCGGCGCCGGCCGCGGACAGCCGGGCGTACCCGGTGCCGGTCAGGCCGAGGACAGCCTGGCCGGTGGCCCGGGCGGCGGTGCCGGGGTCGAAGGCGCCGCCGTCGAAGTCGACCGCGCCCCGGTCGGCCGGCGCCCCGGCGCAGCCGACCTGTAGTCCGGCGAGGAACACCCGCGCGCGGGCCCAGGCCAGCGGCCGGTTGCCGTCGCTCAGCGCCTGCGCGGCGAGGCCGGTGCTGTTGGCGTTCGGGATGCCGGCGGCGTTGGCGAAACCGCCGTCGGCGCGCTGCACCGACAGCAGCCAGCGCAGCCCGGCGGCGGCGTCGGACGGGCGGCCGGTGGACCGCAGCGCCTGCACCGCGAGCGCGGTGGCGTCCACGTCGGAGGCACAGACCGGTTGCGCGGGCAGCAGCGGGTAGCCGCCGTCCGGGCAGCGGGTGGCGGCCAGCCAGGCGGCGGCCGCCGGGGGCGTGCCCTGCGAGGTGCGGCCCAGGGCGAGCAGGGCGAAGGACTGGCTGAACGTGTTGCTGTAGTCCCCGTACGCCGACCGGTCGGTGAACCGGCCGGTGGGGGCCTGCAGCGAGCGCAGCCGGGTGATCAGGTCCACGCCGCCGACGTCGGTGGGGTCGCCGCCGCGTACCTGGACGGCGAGGGCGAGCTTGGCGGTCGCGCCCGCGTACGCCTCGGTCGCGCCGTCGCCGAGGTAGGCGTCGCGGATGTCCGGCCGGGTGACCCAGGCCAGCGCCCGGGCTCCCGGGTCGTCGGCGACGCCGGCGGCGGCGAAGGCGAACACCGCGTCGAGGGTGAGGCCCTGGTCGGGGTAGGTGACGCCGTCGAAGACGACCTCGAGGCGCTCGCCGGCGACGAGTTGCCGGGCCAGCCAGCCGGCCGCGGCCCCCGACCGGCCGACCCCGGCAGGCGAGGTGGGGGAGACGTGGGCGGATGCCGGCGCGGCGAGGGTGAGGGTGGCGAGGGTGAGGGCGGCGAGCACGCCGCGGAACAGGGTGAGCAGGCGGTGCCGGCTCAGGCGGACGACCATCGGAAGCGCCTTTCCGGCCCGGCGGTCGTCAGAAGCCCGGCCACCCGCCGCAGCGCGGGGGTCGACCGGGACTCCGACCCGTGGGCCACGACGGGTGGGGAGCGGATTCTGCGCGTACGTCGGGTATTCGGGCTCGCCGTCGGAGATGCATCTCGACGGCCTACCGTTGCGGGCCAGCGCCGGACTTCGACCGGACTTCCCCCGCACGCACGCGCGTTGGTTGAGTTGTGGCGCCAGTCTGGAGTGGAGGGACGCCCGATGTCAATGCGTGATCGCCCGCGCGCGTCCGGTCGCAGCCCCGTGGCCGGTCAGGACAGGATCTCGACGTAGCCGTCGGTGGCGTGCACGCGGATCCGCTGTCCGTCCCGGATCAGCCGGGTCGCCTGCGCCACCCCGACGAGGGCGGGCAGGCCGTACTCCCTTGCGACCACCGCCCCGTGGGTCATGAGGCCGCCCACCTCCGTCACCAGTCCCGCGATCGCGACGAACAGGGGTGACCAGCTCGGGTCGGTGTAGGCGGTGACCAGGATGTCGCCCGGTTCGAGGTCGGCCTCGGCCAGGTCCAGGACGACGCGGGCCCGCCCCTCGACGGTCCCGCCGGAAACCGGGAGGCCGACCAGCGCGCCGGTCGGCACGTCCTCGCGCCGGTACGCGCCGGCGATGCCCTCGCCTTCCGACGTGAGCACCCGGGGCGGGGTGAGCGCCTGGTACGACCTGAACGCGTCCTTGCGCCGCTGGATGAGCTGGTCGTCCACCTCGTGCGTACGCACGACGTCGTGGAGCTCCTGGAACGTGAGGTAGAAGATGTCCTCCGGCTCCGGGAGCACGTGGGCCCGCACGAGGCGCCCGGCCTCTCTCAGCAGGGCCTGCTTGTAGCTGAGGTAGCGGCTGACGATGACGTACTTCGGATACTCCCGGTACCCGATGAAGGTCCGGACCCGGTCGATCATCCGCTTCGTCTCCGCCGCCTTGCGCTCCCCGTCCGGCAGGGCCCGCAGGCGCTCCAGGACCTCCTGTTCCTTCCGCGCCGCCCGCTGGCGCCCCTGCGCGAAGCGCCGCTCGCGGGCGCCCGGCTCGAGGTTCCTGACGTTGTCGAGGATGAGGGGCACGAGCGTGCTGGGGCGCTCGTTCCAGCGCGGCCTCGTGATGTCGATCTCGCCCGCGCAGCGCATGCCGTACCTGTCGAGGTAGGCCCGGATGGCGTCGCGCGCTTCCCGGCCGCCCGGGAGCCGGGGCAGCTCGTCCACGAAGCCCTCGTCCTCGACCTCCCGCAGGAAGGCCACCACCTCCGGGTACGGGCGGATGACGTCGGCGACGTCCAGCAGCGCCAGTCCCATCTCCGACGTGACGTTGTCGGGCGCGGAGAGCGTGAGCGTGTCGGCCGCGTTCTTCTCACCCAGCCACTCGTACAGCCTGTCGTTGAGCCACCACGTGGCCTCCATCCCCGCCATGATCGCCTGCATGCTCAGCGGATCGCCGAGGCCCCGCTTGTGCTCCTGGAAGGCCTCCAGCAGGAAGTCGAACAGCGCCGGCCCGGACTTCGTCCGGATGTCGCGCCGCAGGGTGGCGAGGGCCGCCTGGCTGCGTTCGACCAGCTCGGCGACGATGGCCGGATCGGTCTCGATCGGGGCGGGCGCGCCGCCGGCGGGCGGCCCTGCCGGCCCTTGGTCGGGGAGCGACGGGACGAAGTCGCCGCGGCCGAGGACGGTCTCCAGCGCGTCCCTGATCAACGGATCGGACCGCCCCACCATCTCCAGAAGGCCGGCGCGGCTCGCGGGCGCGGCCAGGCGCCCGGTCACGTCGACGAACAGCCTCCCGCCGGCCTCGTGCATCGGCGCCATGGCCGTCAGCTGCCACATGGAGATCCCCAGGGGCTTCATGGGGTCCGTCATCATCTGCTGGTGACCGACGGAGACGTAGACGTGGTTCGCGCCGTCGCCGGTTTCGGGGATGGGGAACAGCGTGGTGATCGGCCGGCTCTGGACGATCTGGAAGTCGTCGTCGACCAGGCACCACTCGATGTCCTGGGGGTGGCCGAAGTGGGCTTCGATCCGCCGGCCCAGCCGCACCAGCCGTACGACCTGCGCATCCGTCAGGGCCGGCTGCTCCTGCCGCTCCGAGTCGATCGCCTGTTGCCTCGTCCCGCCGGCCGGCAGGGCGTGGATGGCCAGTCGCTTGGCGGCGATCGCCTTTTCGATGATCTGACCGTCCCGCACCCGGTAGGCGTCGGCGTTCACCAACCCCGAGACGAGGGCCTCGCCGAGGCCGAAGCTCGCCTCCACGACAGCGACCTTCCGGTGGTGCGTGACGGGGTCGGCCGTGAACAGGACGCCGGCCGCATGCGGGAAGACCATCTTCTGCACGACCACGGCCATGTGGACCGTGCGGTGGTCGATGCCGTTGCGTCGACGGTAGGTCACGGCCCGCTCGGTGAAGAGCGAGGCCCAGCACCGGCTGACGTGCTGGAGGACCGCTTCCTGCCCCACCACGTTCAGGTACGTGTCCTGCTGGCCCGCGAAGGAGGCCGTCGGCAGGTCCTCCGCCGTCGCGCTGGACCGGACGGCACAGGCAGCCCGCTCGCCGAGCCGGGCGAGGGCCCGGACGATCGCCGCCGCCACGTCGTCCGGGAGGACGACCGCTTCGATGGCCCGTCGGATCTCCGCACTGAGCGCGCGGATCGTCTCCCGGTCGTCCGGGTCGAGGCGCGACAGCCGGTCCAGCCGATCGTCGATCGACGGCGCTTCGGCCATGATCCGCCGGAAGGCGTCCGTCGTCACGCAGAAGCCAGCCGGCACGCGGATGCCGTCGGCCCGCGACAGAGCCCCCAGGTGCGCGCCCTTGCCGCCGACGGAAGCGACCTGCGCGTCGTCGACCTCGTGGAGGTCGCACACGTACTGCTCGATCATCGCGACCCCTCCGAGGCAGCCGGCATCCGTCGCGACAACGACACTCGCACGTCGTGCCCCGCTTCTTCGCCGGTTTCCGGTTCAGCGGACGATTCTGCGGCAGGACACGGGTCTTGCGGCAAGCCCTCCAGCCCGATATACGTTGAAGCGGGACAGTTCTCTTCGCGGTTGTCCGCTGCGACCGAAGTGGCGCGATCACCCGCCGCGATGTCCTCAGGCCAGCAGTTGCTCGCGCATCCTGGCGCCCGGGTTGAACCCACCCACCACCCGAGGGCTGGCCGGATCGTGCACGTCGAGGGTGTTGTTGCGGCGCATGAGCTCACGGACCGGAGGTGGCAGCCGGGGCGGGTCGTCCATGGCTGCGAGGATCTGTCCGGCGCTCGTGATCAGCCTGTCGGCGAGGGCGGCGGCGTCGGTGTCCACCCGCACCCGGCCGTACTCCCAGCCGGCGGTGGTGAGGTCGAGCACCTCGAACACGCGGGTCACGAGAGGACTCGGGTCGGTCACCCGGTCGAGCCGGGCCGCCTGGCCGCCGAGCACCGCGACGGCGGCGGCCACCTGCGCGTACGGGTGCAAGCCGCTCGGCAACGCGAACAGCGGCCAGCGCAGGGCCCGGCCTGCCTCCATCCACAGCGGCCGGTAGTTGCGGCGGTGCACCAGGAGCCGCCGGCCCGTTCGTCGGTGGACGTCCTGGGCCTGGGCCTGTAGGTCCACGTAGGCCTCGTCGGCGACCTGGCTCACGATCCGGGCCGCCACCACCACGCCGTCGTCGTCGTTCAGCATGCCGGCGACGGCCTCGACCTGCTCGGGGAACCGGAGCTGCGCGTGGGCGCCGTACCGGTGCTGGACGTCGCGTAGCAGAGCCTGCTGCCGTTCCGGATCGAGCTGGACCCGCCCGCCGCCCAGCAGTCGCTGGAGCCAACGCATTTCGCCTCGTTTCAGCAGAGCCGTCCCGGACTGCGGCAATGCTAGTGCGTCGGACCTTCCCGCGCGCGGAAGGGGTGGCCGAGCCGCCGTCGCGTTCCGCCCGACGGCCCGTGGCAACAATGGCCGTCGATATTGACGTGCGACGACGGCGCGGACAGAATCACGGCACCCACCATGATCCCCGCTGGGAGATGCCATGACCCGTCCCCGCCTGCCGTTCCTCCGGGCCGCCAGCCGGCTGGCCGCGTTCGCCGCGGCCACCGCCGGTGTGCTGCTCACCCTCGCCGCACCGGCCAACGCCGCCGCGCCCACCGGGCGCTACGTCGCGTTGGGTGACTCGTACACCTCCGGCCCGCTGATCCCCACCCAGGTCGACCTGAACTGCCTGCGCTCCAACCGCAACTACCCGTCGCTGGTCGCCGCCTCCGTCGGCTCGTCGGCGCTCGCCGACGTGAGCTGCTCCGGCGCCACCACCGAGGACATCCTCGTCGGCGGCAGCGGCGCACTGGGCATCTCGTTGCCGCCGCAGCTCAGCGCGGTCACCCCGGACACGACACTGGTCACCGTGCAGATCGGCGGCAACGACATCGGCTTCTCCGGCATCATCACCGACTGCGCCGAGGCGAGCCTGAGCAGCCCCCTCGGGTCTCCGTGCAAGAACCGGTACACCGCCGGTGGCGTCGACCAGTTGCAGGCCAGGATCGCCGCCACGGCGCCGAAGGTGACCGCCGTGCTGCAGGCCGTCCACCGTGCCGCGCCGGGCGCCCGGGTCGTGGTGCTCGGCTACCCGGCGATCGTGCCGGACAGCGGCTACGGCTGCTGGCCGGTGGTCCCGATCGCCTACCAGGACGTGCCGTACCTGCGCGGCGTCCAGAAGTCCCTGAACGGGATGCTCGCCAGCACCGCCGCCGCGAACAACGCCACCTACGCCGACGTCTACGCCCCGTCGGTCGGCCGCGACACGTGCAAGAGCAGCGGCACCCGTTGGGTCGAGGGGCTGGTCCCGCAGAACGCCGCCGCCCCCTTCCACCCCAACGCCAGGGGCGAGCAGGGCATGGCCAACGCGCTGCTGGCCAGGCTGAACAGCTGACCGACGATTCCCATCGCCGGCGCGACCTGACCCGACGAGACACCGGCCACCCGCCCCACCGCCCATTCGGCGGCGGGGCGGGTGGCCGGTGCCGGGCGAATCAGCCGACGGCAGGGTCCCCGGCTCCCGCCGTCGGCACCACCAGGTCGGGCAGGTCGCCCAGGGCCCGGACCGCGGTGACGGCGGCGTACCCGTCGGCGAGCCAGGCCAGGTCGGTGCCGGGAACGCGGCGGGCGCCGTTCTCCTCGAGGGCCGTACGGACGTAGCCGTGACCCCTCTCGGCGACGGCCACCTGCACCTGACCGAACGGGGCGAGGGCAGCCTGGCGCAGTCCGGCGACCCCGTTGGCCGGCCGGTGCCGGGGCGAACACCATCACCTGTTCATCCATCGCCACCTACTGCCCCGCGACGGCCCCGCCAATCGGGCGCAGGGTCGCGATCTGGGGGCGGGTCGGCGGCGGTCAGTCGGCGACGACGAGCGCCTGGGGCGCGGCGGCCTTCATCCGGGTGCGCAGCCACTTGAGCTGGATGGCCGTCTCACCCTCGCAGCGTCGTACGAGCGCGAGCAGGTCCTCGTCGCGCGCGCCGTAGGCGGCCTGGCCGACGACGGTCCAGGCGATGTCGCACTCGGCGGCCATCAGGTAGAGGTCCTGCAGGTCACGCAGCAGGCCGATGCCGCCGGTGCGGGTGCCGGTGAACAGCTGCGAGTGCAGCCGGTCGGGTTCGGTCGGGGCGTCCTCGGCGTAGCGGGCGGCGAACGGGCGCAGGCCTTCGGCGTGCGCGTCGCAGCGCTTCGCCTGTCGCTCACACAGGTGGCGGATGTCGGGTTCCTCGGCGTGCGCGTCGGCGACCTGCCGGAACGCGCCGGCGAGGTTGACCTGGGCGCGGTGCAGCAGGCCGAGGTAGTGGGCGAGGTGCACGGGTCACTCCTTCCCGCTGGTGGCCTGCGCCGCCGGTCCACCCGCGGTCGGGGGGATGCCGGCGTCCGGGGGCGGCGCGCTGCCGCCGACCGTCGGCGCCGGTGAGGGTACGCCGCGGCCGTCGGCGAGCTTCTCGACCGCGACGGCGGCCACCTTGAAGAGGGGCTGCTTGGAGACCGGGTCCCAGGCGGTGACGGTCAGCTCGTTGGCGGCGCGGGGTGTGCGGTCGTGCGGGTCCTGGTCGAAGTAGCCGTAGTGGAACGGCAGGAACAC
This sequence comes from Micromonospora sp. DT46, assembly GCF_049841735.1. NCBI lineage: Bacteria > Bacillati > Actinomycetota > Actinomycetes > Micromonosporales > Micromonosporaceae > Micromonospora > Micromonospora sp. DT46. Next base: position 474,451 of record NZ_JBNCKW010000003.1, read on the forward strand.
CACGCCGGGGCGGATGCCGCAGAGGCGGGCGCGGGCCTGGATGCCGCCACGGGCCGAGGCGACGCCGACCAGGTCGCCCTCGGCGATGCCGAGCCGGGCCGCGTCGGCCGGGTTGAGCTCCACCCACACGTCCGGCGCGGCCCGGTCGAGCTGTGGGGCCCGGCCGGTCTTGGTGCGGGTGTGGAACTGGTAGACGGTGCGGCCGGTGGTCAGCAGCATGGGGTGTTCGTCGTCGGGCACCTCGGGGGAGGGCTGGTAGTCGACGGTGTGCAGGAACGCCCGCCCGCCCGGCTCCTTGGCGCGGTACTCCGGCTCGGTGAACTCGGCGCCGGTGGCGAGGTCGTGGCCGTACGTCTCGCAGTGGTCGGGGTCGGTGGGGAAGCGCCCGTCGGTGTAGAGACGCTCGGTGCCGTCGGGGCGCTCGTCGGTGCAGGGCCACTGGACGCCGGAGCCGCCGCGCAGCTTGGCGTAGGTGATGCCGGTGTAGTCGCACGGCCGCCCCCGCGAGCACTCCTTCCACGCCTCGAACACCTCCTCCGGTCCGGTCCACCGGATCAGCGGTTGCCCGTCGCGGTCCCGGAAGTCCATCCGCCGGGCGTAGTCGAGGAAGATGTCCAGGTCGGGACGGGCCTCGCCCGGTGGGTCGACGGCCTTGTCGGAGATGTGCACGGTGCGGTCGACGCTGGTGAACGTGCCGGTCTTCTCGCCCCAGGTGGCACCGGGCAGCACCACGTCGGCCAGCTCGGCGGTCTCGGTCAGGAACAGGTCCTGCACCACCACGAACAGTTCCGGCTTCGCCAGGACGCGCCGGATGCGCGACAGGTCGGGCAGGGACACCGCCGGGTTGGTGGCGCTGATCCACAGCAGCTTGATCGAGCCCTGCTCGGCGTACCGGAAGATCTGCATGGCGTGCGTCGGGGGCGCCCAGTGCGGGATGACGTCGACGTCGACGTTCCAGAGCCGGGCCAGTTCCTCGATGTGCGCGGTGTTCTCCCAGTTGCGCAGGCCCGGCAGGTCACCGTCGGCGCCGGTCTCCCGGGTGTTCTGCGCGGTGGGCTGGCCGTTCATCTGGTAGATCCCGGCGCCGGGGCGGCCGATCATGCCCCGGATCAGGTGCAGGTTGTTGACGCCGCAGGCGGCGGCGGTGGCCTGGTTTGACTGGTAGAAGCCCTGTAGCACCGTCGACAGCAGCCGCTGCGAGGTGCCGAGCAGCTCGGCGGCGCGTTCCACGTCGGCGGCCGGCACGTCGCAGATGTCGGCGACCCGCCGGGGCGGGTAGCCGTCGACGATGCGGCGCAGCTCCTCGAAGCCGAGGGTGTGCGCGTCGACGTAGTCGCGGTCGTACCAGCCGCGCCGGATGATCTCCCGGAGCAGGCCGTTCATCAGGGCCATGTTCGTGCCGCTGCGCACGGCGAGGTGCAGGTCGGCCTCCCGCGCCACCGGGGTGGCGCGCGGGTCGACCGCCAGCATCGCCGGCGGGTTGGGGCCGCGCCGCCGGTCCAGCATCCGCATCCAGAGCACCGTCTGGGTCTCGGCGACGTTGTGGCCCCACAGGGCGATCGCGTCGCAGTGATCCACGTCGGTGTACGAGCCGGGCTGCCCGTCGGTGCCGAAGCTCGCCTTCAGAGCGGCGGCGGCGGTGGCGGTGCAGAGCCGGGTGTTGCCGTCCATGTGTGGCGTGCCCAGCCCGGCCTTGCCGATCACGCCCAGCGTGTAGTACTCCTCCAGGAACAGCTGGCCGGTGGTGTAGAAGCCGAAGTGCCCCCACCCGCCCGGACCGTCGAGGAGTTCCTTCGACCGGGCCACGATTCGGCCCATCGCGGTGTCCCAGTCCGTCTCGACCAGCCGGCCGCCCTCGCGCACCAGCGGCCGGGTCAGCCGGTCGGGGCTGTGGTTGGCCTGCCACCCGTACAGGTCCTTGGGGTCGAGCCGGCCCCGGTTGATCCGGTCCACCGCCCGGCCCCGTACCCCGACGATCCGGCCGTCGGCGACCGCGATGTCCAGCGCGTCGCCGTTGGAGTGCAGCACCGACGCCGACTGCACCCACCGGTCCACGTCCGCCTCGGTACGCCCGTCGGCCAGATAGCGGTCCACCCGCACCGGCCACTCCTGCCCCGGCCCGTACGGGGTCCGTTCACCCCACGGGTCGGCGATCCGGTCCACCATGACGCGCTCCCTTCTCCCGGGCCTCGGTCGTCACATCCGTCCCGCCGTCAGCAGGCGCACCGCATCCGGCCCACGTCCCGGGCCGCCGACCGCCCACCACCGGATCCGGCACCGTCGCGCCCGCCTCCTCGCCTCGCCCCTATGAGCATGTGGCGATACCCCTGGACCAGCACGCCGAACCGGACCGAGAGCACCGGTTCGGGTGTCCGTGCCGGCCGGAGGCCGTGACGGGGGCCGGTGGCGCTCAGTCGCCCGGGCCCGCGGGCGCGGCGCCGTTGTCGACGAAGTCGAAGCTCAGGCCCTCGCCGGCGGCCCCCTCGCCCACCCGTTGAGCCACCAGGCCCTGCCTGTCGGTCGCGCGGAGGCGGACCTCGCCCTCGCCGCTGATGGTGTAGGTCGGGCGGCCCTGGCTCTTCTCCCGCGTCTTCTCGATGGTGAACAGCTGGCCGGCCCGGCCGGCGTCGCAGGCGGCGGCCACGACCGTCGCCGGGGCGCTGCCGTTGTCGCGCAGACCCATGCAGTCGGGCTCGCCGCCGCTGTGTGCCTTCGCGGTCCGGATCTGGTAGCGGTTGTCGCTGGCGGGAAGCAGCACGAACAGGCTCTTGTCCGTGTCGCCGTCGGTCAGGTTCAGCCGGCCCTTGGCGTCGACCGCCAGGATCGACTCGAACGACCCGACCGGCCGCAGGACGATCTGCCGCTCACCCCGCATGATCGGGTCCGCGTCGTCGGGCGCCCCGGGGCCGGTCGTCTGCGCGCCGCCCGCAGGGCCGGAGCCGGCGGGCGAGGGCGTGCCCGCGGTCCCGCCGTCGGGTGCGGGGGTCACCGGCGAGGCGGTGGGCTCCCCGGTCGTGGGAGCCGTCGAGGCGCAGGCAGGCATGGACGCGGCGACACCGACGGCAAGCGTGGCCGCGACGGCGGCCCGACGGACGACCGTGGCAGGGGACGACAGGTTCGGCATGGCCAACTCCTCAAGTCGATCTCCACGAGCCTAATCCGCCCCCGCGCACCGCGCAGAAGTCGTACCGCCGCAGGGGTCTGGGCAGGGCCACGAGGGTGGCTAGCATCTGCGCATGACGTTCTGGGTGCACTACGTGGTCCCACCCGGGGTGGCCGCCGGGGGCATGCTCGTGCCCCCGGGCGACGACGTCCTCGTCTTCGCCCAAACGGTCGAGGTGGGCGGGCGGGACCGGACCGTCGAGTTCTCCGTCCTCGCCGCCGGCGACGGGATCCAGGTCGCCACGGACATCGACTGCACCGCGGTGCTGCGGGGACGGGCCGAGGAGGTGGCCGTCGTCCGCGCCGTGGACGGCCTGGTGCTCGAGCACGCCGCACAGGCTGTCCGGATCCACGAGCTGCTGCTGCACAGGTGGTACGAGGTCAGTTCGGCGTCCCACCGGGCGTCGCTCGAAGCGCTCCGGCGATGGCTCACGGCTCACGACCGAGCGGGCGACTACTGGCAACTGCTCGTACGGCCAGGTGACCGGGCAGCGGGTGACCCCGTCTGAGTGGCGGCGACGCCCGCTCGGGTGACGATCAGCGGGAGCCACCCGGTGGCTGGATCGGATCCGTGGCCGGTGAGGCGGTGCCGGGGGCGCTCGGCCTGTCGCCGGGCGGGACCGGTCGGCAGTTGAGGTAGGCGTCCAGGGCGGCGGCGCCGGTCAGCATGGCACGGCTGCGGGCAGCGAGGCGGGCGCGCCAGTCGCGCAGCATCGACCCGAGCGGCGCGACGCCCCCGGCGGAGCGGACCTGGGCGATCAGCGGGGCGATCTGCGCCAGCAGGTAGCCACCCCGCCTGAGCTGGTGGGCCAGCCGGGCGTCGCGCACGTCGGCGGCGCTGTAGACCCGGTAGCCCGTCTGCGGGTCGCGGCGCGGCTGGAGCAAGCCCGCGCGTTCCCACTTCCGAAGGGTGGCCGGGCGGATGCCGAACCTTCTCGACAGGGGACCGACGAACGTGTTGCTCCGTCCCTGCGGCACCGGATCGAGGTCACCGACAGCGGCTTCGGCGGCCTGGAGGGTGCGGCGGTCGTCGAGGAGCTGCGCGTGACTCTCGTCGACGAGCCGGAGGGCGTCCTCGGTCGCGCCCCGGTTGACCGCCTGCATGATCGACGTGGCCGTCGCATGCCCGTGTCCGGGCACGAGGGCGAGGAACGCGCGCAGTGCCTGCGCGTGTAGCGCCGTGTAGGTGCGGTAGCCGTGCGGGGTGCGGTCCGCGGCCGGAAGGATGCCGGCCGCCTCGTAGTTCCTGACCGCCTGCGTCGACAGGCCGTGCGCGCGCGCCAGATCGACCGGCCTGAGCCTGCCACTGCTTTGAGGGTTTGGCGTCATGCTCCTGCCGACATCGGGGAAAAGTTTGCACCGTCGGTTCAACGATACCGTTGAGGGCATGACTGCTGGTATCGCAGACGCCGCCCGTGCCGTCGACCCCGCTGCCGTCATGGGGTTGCTCCCGGGCAGGCCGCGGCTGCTCGCCCTGGGCGAGCCCACCCACGGCGAGGACGCACTGCTCGACCTGCGCAACGAGCTCTTCCGTCAACTCGTCGAGCAGGAGCACTACCGGACGATCGCGATCGAGAGCGACTGCATGATGGGGCTGGTCGTGGACGACCACGTCACCTCGGGCACCGGCGTCCTCGACGACGTCATGGAGCGCGGGTTCAGCCACGGGTGGGGCGCCTTCGCCGCCAACCGCGAGCTGGTGCGCTGGATGCGCGCGTACAACGACGGGCGGCCCCCGGCGGAGCAGGTGCGGTTCGCCGGGTTCGACGGCCCGCTGGAGATCACCGGCGCCGCGAGCCCCCGGCAGGCCCTCACCGCACTCCACGCCTACCTCGCCGCCCGGGTCGACGCCGACCTGCTTCCCTGCACGGCGGAGACGCTCGACCACCTGCTCGGCGCCGACGAGCGGTGGACCAGTCCCGCCGCCATGATGGACCCCTCCCGGTCCGCGGGGCGCACGCCCGACGCCGGCCGGCTGCGGCTGCTCGCCGACGACCTGGTGGCCCTGCTCGACGCGCAGACGCCACACCTGATCGGGGCGTCCACACCGGAGGACTGGCACCGGGCACGCCTGTACGGGCGTACGGCCGTCGGCCTGCTGCGCTACCACCACGCGATGGCCGACCCGTCGCCGAGCCGCATGGCGCGGTTGCTCGCCGTGCGGGATTCGATGATGGCCGCCAACCTGCTCGCCATCGCCGGACGAGGGCCGGCACTGGTGAACGCCCACAACGGCCACCTCCAGCGGCACAAGAGCAGCATGCGGATGGGCGGACTGCCGGTGCAGTGGTGGAGCGCCGGCGCGATCGTCGGCGCCCACCTGGGGGAGGAGTACGCCTTCCTCGCCACGGCCGTCGGCACGATCCGCCACCAGGGAGTCGACGCCCCGCCGCCGGACACCGTCGAAGGGCTGCTGTACGCGCTGCCTGCGGAGCGTCACCTCGTCGACGCCCGCCGACTGGCCGCCGCCCTCGCCGGCATGACGCCCGCCGCCCGGGTGTCGCCCTGGTTCGGCTACGCCCCGCTCGACCCGGCCCACGTGGCCGACACCGACGGGATCCTGTTCGTCAGGGACGCCGGGCGGGGCCAGGCCCCGCCAGCGTCCGGCAACGACTGACCGGCACTGGTCCGCGCCTGCCGCCGGGGCGGCGCCGGGGGCCGGCGCCGCCCCGGCCGGTTCAGGCGATCGCGCAGGTGGCGCCGTTGAGGGTGAACGAGGCGGGCCGTCCCGTGTCGCCGGTGTGGGTGGCCTGGAAGCCGACGCTGACCGACGTGCCGGGCGCGATGGTGGCGTTGTAGGAGACGTTGCGGGCGGTGACCGCGCCGCTGGTCGGGGCGTACGTCGCGTTCCAGCCGTTGGTGATGCTCTGGCCGGCGGGCAGCGTGAAGGCCAGCGACCAGCCGTCCACCGTCGTGGTGCCGGTGTTGGTGACGGTGACCGAGGCGGTCAGGCCGGCGTTCCAGGCGTTGACGGTGTAGCCCACCCGGCAGGCGCCCGGCGCGGGCGGGGGAGTGCTGGGCGGGGGAGTGCTGGGCGGCGGGCTCGTCGGCGGCGGTGTGGTGGGGGGCGGGGTGGTGGGCGGCGGCGTGGTGGGGGGCGCGGCGGTGTCGAGCCCGAAGAAGCGGATCGCCTGCGCGGCGTCGACCGGCAGGTTGTGCGACACCCCCTGCATGCTGATCGCCTCGACCGGCGCCCGGTCGCCGCTGCCGCCGTAGCGGGTGCGGGTGTAGCCGGCCTGCGGGCTGTCGGTGTACGTCGGCGTCTGGCTCAGCCCGTGCACGTCGGTCCACTGCTTGACCTGCTCGCCGAAGTTCGGGTAGCGCAGCACCTCGTCGTTCGTCCCGTGCCACGTCTGCATCCGGGGCCGGCGTCCGGTGTAGCCCGGATAGGCGTTGCGGACCAGGTTCCCCCACTCCTGCGCGGTCCTGGTGACCTGGCCGTTGGCGCACTCGCTGTTCCACTCGGAGCCGTTGGTGGTGGCGAAGCAACCGAAGGGGACCCCGGAGAACGCCGCCCCGGCGCTGAACACGTCGGGGTAGAGCCCGAGCAGGACGTTGGTCATCATCGCGCCCGACGAGATGCCGGTGGCGAAGATCCGGTCGGGGTCGACGGCGTAGCGCTGCCGGACGTGGTCGACCATCGACTTGATGCCCACCGGGTCGCTGCCGCCGTCGCGGCGCAGCGCCTGCGGGGAGGAGACGTCGAAGCACTGGCTGCTGCGGGTCACCGACGGGTAGACGACGATGTAGCCGTACCGGTCGGCGAGCGCCGCGTACTGGGTGTTGGCGTACATGGCAGGGCCGGTGCCGGTGCAGTAGTGCACCGCGACCAGCAGCCCCGGCCGGGGCGCGACGGAGTCCGGCACGTACAGGTACATGCGCAGGTTGCTCGGGTTGGGGCCGAAGCTCGTCACCTCGGTCAGGGTCGCGGCGGACGCCGGCGGGGCGACCGCCACCGCCGCCAGGGCGGTCAGCGCGGCGGCGGCCAGGGCGGCGCCCAGCACTCGGAGTCTGGTCCTCATGGATGGTTCCTCTTCCGCAGACGGTGGACAGGGCGGGGTTCCGATCGAGGGCTGCCCGGCTGCCCGATCACGTCCGGCTCAGGAACATCGACAAGTATCTATTAATATGGAGAGTCCGGCAAGTGCCGGCCGGGCGCGACCTGCCGTGCTGTCCCTCGCGCCGTCACCGTGCCAGGCGCTTCTCGAACCAGTGGTGGGCGTACGGCTCGGCGTTGTACGCCTCGATCTCGCGGTAGCCGGCCGCCCGGTACATCGCGATCGCCTCGGTGAGGTTGCGGTTCGTGTCCAGCCGGACGGCGCTCCAGCCCCGCTCGGCGGCGTGGCGTTCCAGCTCGCTCAGCATCCGCCGCCCGAGCCCGAGCCCGCGTACGGCGTCCGCCACCCAGACCCGCTTGATCTCGGCGGGCGCGTCCCGGTGGAGCTTCACCGCGCCGCAGCCGACCGGCTCGGCGTTGAGGGTGGCGAGCAGGAACACTCCGGCCGGGGGAACGAGTTCCTCGTCGTGGACCGGGTTGCTCCGGGCCGGGTCGAACCCGCCGTCGAAGCGCCGCGCCACCTCCCGGGCGTAGGCCCGTACGCAGGCGCGGGCCCGCGGGTCGCCGGGCGGGCAGGGCGCGATCAGCACCATCGACGCGACGAGCAGCCGTTCCACCTCGGCCATCGCCGCGACGAGCCGCTCGCGGCGTCGCCCGGTCAGCGGGGCGAGGATCGACCGGGCGAAGTCGTCGGAGCGCTCGTCGAGCTCGGTCCACTCGGCACGGCCGGCGGCGGTGAGCGTGGCGACCCGGACCCGTCTGTCCCCGCCCACCTGGTCGGACGGCCCGACGGTGACGAGCCCGTCGCCCTCCAGGGCGCGCAGGAGGCGGCTGAGGTGCCCCGAGTCCAGCCCGAGCCGGGACCGCAGCGCCGCGACCTCGGCGCCACCGGGGCCGATCTCCCACAGCAGGCGGGCCTGGGCGAGGGGGCGGGCGCGCGCCATGTACTCGTCGTCGAGCGCCCCCACCCGCTGGGTCACCGTCCGGTTGAACCGCCGCACGGCGGCGATCGACTCCGCTTCCATGAAACCTGACCTTAGTCAGCGATGCCCGGTCCGCGCCAGCACCGCCCCGGCGGCGGGTGCGGTCGCGTCGCGCGTACCGCCGGCGACCCGGCCCGGGCCGCCACCCGGCGGCCCCGGGGCGGCGCGGTGGGCGCCGTCCCCGGGGCCGTCCGGTCGCCCGACGGTCAGGAGGCGGTGCAGGAGCGCACCTGGGGGCGCGTCCAGTTGCCGTTGGCCATCGTGGTGAACCCGAAGACGTTGCCGCTGCCGTTGGAGCGCATCGTCATGACGTTCCCGTTGCCGTCCCAGCTCGGGGTGCCGTTCCAGGTGGCGGAGACCTTCTGCGGGGGCGTCACCGCGACGACGACGGTCCAGTTGGTGGCGCCGCTGACCGTGACGTCGCTGTTGAACCGGTCGCCCCACCGGGTGCCGTCGCGCAGGGTGGCGGTGCAGCTGCCGCCAGGCGGCGGGGTGGTCGGGCCGGTCGTCGGCGGCGGCGAGGTCGGCGGGGGCGTGCCGTTGTTGAGGGCGGCGAGGACCGCGTCGTACGCGGGCTTGCGGTTGCCGTTGTTGTCGAACAGCAGCGGCGTGTCGGAGGCCCGCCAGGAGTCGCTGTCCCGGATGCCCCACACGGTGATGCCGGTGCACCGGGAGACCGCGAGGCAGTCGTTGACCACGTTGCGGTACGTGGTGGGCGAGGCCCCGGCGATGTCCAGCTCGGTGATCTGCACGTCGACGCCGAGCGCGGCGAAGCTGGACAGGGTCGTGCGGTAGTTGCCCGGGTAGGGCGAGCCGCTGTTGAAGTGCGACTGGAGGCCCACGCAGTCGATCGGCACGCCGCGCTGCTTGAAGTCGCGGACCATCGCGTAGACGGCCTGGGTCTTCGCGTGGCTCCAGTCGTCGGTGTTGTAGTCGTTGTAGCAGAGCTTGGCGCCGGGGTCGGCGGCCCGGGCGGCCCGGAACGCCGCCTCGATCCAGTCGTTGCCGGTGCGCTGGAGGTTCGAGTCGCGCCGGGCCCCGCTGCTGCCGTCGGCGAACGCCTCGTTGACCACGTCCCAGGCCACGACCTGACCCCGGAAGTGGGTGGCCACCTGGGTGACGTGGTTGAGCATCGCCTGGCGCAGCGCGCTGCCGCTCATGTTCTGCATCCAGCCGGGTTGCTGCGAGTGCCAGGCCAGGGTGTGGCCCCGCACGCTCATGCCCCGGCTGCGGGCGTGGCTGACGATCCGGTCCGCGTTGCCGAAGGTGAACTGCCCCTGCTGCGGCTCGGTGGCGTCGATCTTCATCTCGTTCTCGGGCGTCACCGAGTTGAACTCGCGGTTCAGGATCGTGACGTAGGTGTTGTCGCTGAGCTTGTTGGCGGCGACGGCGGCGCCGAAGTAGCGACCGCGCTCCGCCGCCGACGCGCCCAGCGTGGTCCCGGCGCTCGCCGCGCCGGGCAGGACCGTGGCGCCGGTCGCCGCGAGCAGTCCCACGGCGGCGACGACGATGGCCGCGCGCGCCCGCGAACGCGATCTCGACCGGGTGTCCCGGGGGTGCCTCTCGGTCATTCCTGCTCCTTCCGGGGCCGGTCCGCACCGTCGGGGGGACGGACCGGTGTGGTGGGGGTGTGCCGGATCAGGGCCGCCCGGCGGGCTGCGGCGCACGGGCCGCGGACCCGCCGTCATCGACCCTGATGGATGTGGAGTATGGCAGCGCGGCGCGCGGCCGAGCAAGAATTTCCGGAAAAGTTTCGGTAGTCTCCGAGCCTGTCGCGTCGGTCGATTGGTGGCACACGGCAGGTCAGCGATCGGCCGGAAAGGGAGGCGGGCGCTGCTGTTGATCTCCATGCTGCCGGGATGAGTGTCCGCCGGTCGGATTTTCCGGTACGCCTCCGTAACGCGTCAGAGGTCGCGCCTGGCCAGGCCGCCCATCTGCACCGGCGTGCACCCGCCGCGGCCGGCGCGACGTCGGCGAACCGCATCAGACCGATCGCGTACGGCCCCGCACGCCGTACGCCCAGCCCGTCATCAGCGGCGGGACGAGGTTGCCGAGCCCGTGGGCGGCGCCGACCACCGCGCGCAGGCGGCCACCCGGTCCGCACGACGCCCGGCTATGGTGGGGACATGCAGGATCGGCACGGCCTCCGCCGCGCCGGCAAGCGGGTCTCGCTGCCGGCGCTGCTGATGCTGACCGTGCTGCTCATGGTGCTCTCCGCGGCCCGGTCCGTCGGGCTGTGCATCGTCTTCCGGAGCGCGCGGCGGGCCATTCCCGGCTGCGTGCCCGCCTGGTCGGCCGACCGCGCTCCGCCCGGGCTGACGTTCGCCGTCTGAAGCCCGTCCGCCTCCCCGCGTCCCGCGACGCGGGCCCGTGGCTTGGAGCACCATGCCGACCCCGCATCACGATCGATCCACCCTGCCCCGGCCCGTCGGCGACGGACCCCGGGTCACGCCCGCCCCACGACAGGGGCGGTGAGCATGCTGGCCCCCGGCGCATACGCCCGCCTCGGTCTGCGGCATCCCGTCGCCCTCGACCTGGGCACCTCCACGGTGCGACTGTGGACGCCGGTCTCCGGCACGGTGGTCACCGAGCCCGCCGTCGTCGCGTGCACGTCGTCCGGCGCCCAGGCCGTCGGACGTGCCGCCATCGCCCTGCGGGACACCGGTGACGCGAAGCTGCTGTGGCCGGTACGCCACGGCGTGGTGGCCGACTTCTTCGGCTGCGTACACCTGTTGCGGGTGCTGGCCGCGGCGAGCGGACGGCCGGGTGACGACGTCTCCCCGGTCGTGGTCGGCGTGCCGGCCACCGCCACCCTGCGGCAGAAGGACCTCCTGGTCGCGGCGGTCCGCCACGCGTTCGGCGGGCGGGTCGCCACGGTGGAGGAGCCGCTGGCCGCCGCCCTGGCCTGCCGGGCCGACCTCGACCGCGACGACGTGGTCGCCGTCGACATCGGACACGGCCGGACCGAGATCGCGCACATCGCCGATCGCGCGGTCGAGGCGGTCGAGCGCGTCGACGCGCCCGACCCTCTCGACCGGGTGTCGCTGATCGCCGACGCGGTCCGACGCGTGGGCGCCCGGCCGGCGTTCCCGGGGCGACGCCGGCTGCTGATCACCGGCGGCGGGGCGGTACACCCCGAACTCGGGGCCCGGCTGGCCGCGCTGACCGGCCGGGTCGTCACGATGCCCGCCGATCCGCACCTGGCCACGCTCGCCGGCCTGCGCCTGCTGCTCACCGGCTGACCACAGGCGGTGCCGCACGGCGTCGTGACGACGGTGCCGTGCGGCCGCCCGCCGCCCGCCGCCCGCCGCCCGCCGGCCGCCCACCGGGCCGGGACCGACCTTCCCCGCACACCTGGAGCCTTCGATGGACGTCGAGCTGACCCCCCTGCCCGGTATCGGGCTGCGCCGCATGTTCACCACCGACGCGGGAGTGCGCGTCGGGGTGGTGACCCACCACGTCGGCGGCCGGCGTGAGCTGGTCTACCCGGACGGCGACGACCCCGACGCCACCCGCAGCATCACCCTCACCCACGACGAGGCCGTCGTGCTCGCCGGACTGCTGGGCCTGCTCGACGTCCTCGACGTCACCGGGCCCGGCGCGCTCACGACTACCCCACCCGGCGGCGGGTAAGCCGCCTGACCGGACGCGGGGGGAGGGGACGTGGGACGAGAGTTCGTGAACTGGTCCGGCAGCCTGTCGTTCACCCCCGCCGAGTACGCCGAGCCCGCCGACGAGGACGAGGTGCGGGCGCTGGTGCGGCGGGCCCGGGAAACCGGCACGACGCTGCGGCCGGTGGGCTCCGGGCACTCGTCCAGCCCGCTGGTGCGCACCGACGGGATCCTCGCCAGCCTCGACCGGCTCGCCGGGGTGATCGCCGACGACGACGGGCTCGCCACGGTCCGCGCCGGCACCAAACTCAAGGCCCTCGGGGAGGGCCTGTACGACGCGGGGCTGGCGATGGACAACCTCGGGGACGTGGACTACCAGTCGATCGCCGGCGCGACCGCCACCGGCACCCACGGCACCGGCCTGGGCTTCGGCAACCTCTCCACCCAGGTCGCCGGCGTCCGGCTGGTCACCGGAACCGGCGACACGGTGGACGTCAGCGCGGACCACCACCCGGAGCTCCTGCCGGCGGCCCGGCTCTCCCTGGGCGCCCTCGGCGTACTCACCCGGGTCACGCTGGCCGTGCAACCCCGCTACCAGCTGCACCGCCGGTCCTGGTGCGCGCCCGTCGCCTGGACCCTGGACCACCTGGCCGAGTTGCAGCACACCAACCGCAACATGGACTTCTACTGGTATCCCCGCAACGACCTGACCCAGGTCCGGGTCATGAACCGGGTCGACCAGACGCCGGACGAGCGGGTGTGGCACGCGCCGCGGGTACCGGGCTCGGCGGCCGTGGACGAGCCCCGCGAGGTCCACGTGGCCCCCACCCACCGGGCCATCCCCCGCCACCGGGAACTGCGGTTCGAGGAGATCGAGTACATGCTGCCGGTGGAGGCGTTGCCGGCCTGCTTCGCGGAGGTGCGGCGGCGCATCAGGCAGCGGCACCGCCGGGTCGCCGGCTGGCGGGTGCTGGTGCGCAGCATCGCCGCCGACGACATCTGGCTGAGCAACGCCTACGGCCGGCCGACCGCGACCATCGCCTGCCTGCAGAACACCACCCTGCCGTACGAGGAGTACTTCCGGGACATGGAGGCGGTCTTCCGGCAGTACGGCGGCCGGCCGCACTGGGGCAAGAAGCACTGGCTGACCGCCCGCGAGCTGCGTCCGCTCTATCCCCGCTGGGACGACTTCCAGGCGTTGCGGCGCCGACTGGACCCGGACGGGGTGTTCCTCACCCCGGACCTGGCCCGGCTGCTGGAGGAGGCGTGACGGCACAGCTCGGTGCCCGCACGTGGGTCGTTCCCGGCGGGCACGTGCCGTTCCCCGGCCACGGTCCCGAACCGCAGTTCACCAGCTTCGACCAGCTCTGCGTGCTCAACGCCACCGACCAGGACACCGAGGTCAGCCTGGACGTCTACTACGAGGACGCCGAGCCCGTCGGGCCGTACCGGATCCTGGTCGGGGCGCGACGGATCCGGCACGTGCGGGTCAACGACCTGATCGATCCGGAGGCGGTCCGCCTCGACCGTCCCTACGGCTGCCTGCTGCGCTCGCCGGTGCCGGTGGTGGTGCAGTTCCTGCGCCAGGACACCCGGCTGCCCGGGGTCGTCGCGCTGACCGGCGTCATGGCCCACCCCGCCTGACGTTCGGGGCCGGGCGGGCAGGGTAACCCCGGCCATGCGCATCGTGGGGGACGCGGCGGCGGCGGAGTCGGACTCCCGGCTGCGCCGCACCGGCCGGGAGACCTACCGGCGCCTGCAGTCGTACCTCCTCCTCGCGGTGCAGGCCGGTCTGGCCGCGGCCCTGGCCTGGGTGACGGCCCGCGAGGTGCTGGGCAACCAGGACCCGACCTTCGCGCCGGCCGCCGCGGTCGGTGTGATCGCCGCGGCCATCGGCAACCGCACCCGCCGCACCGTCGAGCTGATCGCCGGGGTGGTGCTCGGCATCGCCGTCGGCGACGTGCTGATCGGCCTGCTGGGCACCGGGCCGTGGCAGACCGGCGTCATCGTCTTCCTGGCGATCGCCGTGGCGGTGCTGGTCCGCGGCGGCGGAGCCCTCATGACCCAGGCCGGCGGTACGGGCGTGCTGGTGGCCACCCTCACCCCGAACAATCCCGACCTGGAGCTGCCCCGGACCGTCAACGCGCTGGTCGGCGGGCTGGTCGGCCTGCTGGTCGTGCTCGTCATCGTCCCGCTGCATCCGCTGCGGACCGTGCGTCGCGTGGCGGACTCCGCGCTGGACCTCTTCGCCCGCCAGCTGACCGCGTCGGCGGAGGCGCTGGCCCGCGGCGACGCCCGCGCGGCGGAAGAGGTGCTCGACCGGATGCGCGCCGCAGAGCCCGAACTCGACCGGCTCAGCGAAGCCGTCGAGGCCGCCGAGGAGGTCACCAGGTTCTCGCCGCTGCGCTGGCGCCGCCGCCGGGCGCTGCGGGCGTACCGGCACGGCGTGGAGCACATGGAACGGGCCTTCCGCAACAGCCGCACCCTCGTGCGCCGGATCGGCACCGCCCTGCGCGACGACGAGCCGGTGCCGCCCGGCCTGCCCGCCGCCGTCGAGCGCTACGGCGAGGCCGTCCGGATGTTGCACCGCGAGTTCCTGGCCGCCCGGGAACCCGTCGGTGCGCGCGAGCGGGTGCTGGCGGCGGTGCGGGAGGCCGGTGAGGCGTGCCGTCAGGACATGGGGTTCTCGGGCACCATCGTCGTGTCCCAGCTGCGGACCATCGCCAACGACCTGCTGCGCGCCACGGGCGTCCCCCGCGACGAGGCGCGTCGGCTGGTGCGCCGGGCCGCCGCCGGACATCCGTGACGCTCAGCCCTGCTGTCGCAGGTAGGGGCCCAGGAGATCCCGGGTGAGGGCGAGCACGGCGGCTTCCGAGGTGCCGTTCTCGATCATCTGTGAGGACGCGTAGACCACCGCCTGGATCAGCTCCGCCGCGGCGGCCGGGTCGCTCGCGCCGTGCTCGGCCAGGGCCGCCACCAGCGGCGTACGCAACTGGTCGTGCAGGACGCGGCTCTCCTCGGCGAGGACGGCGCCCGGCACGCTGGCGGCGAGCCCACGCATGACCGCGTGCTCCCCCTGGGCGACGAGGCGCAGGTTGGCCTCGACGTAGGCCAGCACCCGCCCGCCGGGGTCGGTGGCCCGGTCCATCTGCTGCGTGACGTATGCCGACCACTCCGGGAACATGTCGGCGATGACGGCGTTGAGCAGGTCCTCCCGCGACTTGAAGTACTGGTAGACGCTGGGGCGCGCCAGGCCTGTCCGCTTGCCCACCTCGGCCAGGCTCGGCGCCTGCGCCCCGCTCTCCGCGAGGATCTCCCGGGCCGCCGCCAGGATCGCCCGCCGCTGGCGGGCCCGGTGCTCGGCCACCGTGGGCGCCTGGATCTTCGGCACGGGAACCCCCATCGTCACGGCACGGGCATCAGTCGCCCGTCGATCATCTCGTACACCGTCGTGCAGTGGCGCAGCACGTCGTGGTCGTGGGTGACCATGACGGTGGCGACGTCGTTCTCCTTGGTCTCGCGGGCGAGCAGCTCCACCACCTCGTGACTGCGGGCACGGTCGAGGGCGGCGGTCGGCTCGTCCACCAAGAGTAGTCGCGGCCGGTTGACCAGGGCACGGGCGATGCCGACACGTTGCCGTTCGCCACCCGAGAGCTGGTGCGGTCGGCGGTTCGCCTTGTGGGCCATCCCGACCTCGTCGAGCAGGGCCGTCGCCTCGCGCGCCCGGGAGCCGTGACCGCCGAAGCGGGCCGGCAGCCGCAGCTGGTCCACGGCGGTCAACGCGGGAATGAGGTTGCCGGACTGGAACACGAAGCCGACGAACTCCCGGCGCAGTGCGGCCCGCGCCCGTGCGCTCGGCACGGTCATGTCCCGCCCGCCGAGGGTGACCGAACCCGACGTCGGGACGGTCAGCCCGCCGGCCACCGCGAGCAGGCTGGACTTGCCGGCGCCCGAGGGGCCGACGACCGCGACGAACTGCCCGGGGGCAACGGTCAGGTCGACGCCGTCCAAGGCCGGTACGGTGTCGTCGCCATCGCCGAAGCGCAGGCTCACACCGCGCATGACCAGGCCGGTGTCGGTCATCGGTTCGCTCCCAGTGCGGTCAGCGGATCCACTGCGGCGATCCGGACGATGGCCACGGCCGCTCCGAGCAGGCCGAGGACGAGCAGGAGGAGGGCGGCCACCGCGATCGCCGGCGCGCTGAGCGCGAACGGGATGCCGCTGCCGACCAGGCTGCCGGCCGCTGTGCCGACCGTGACGCCCGCGCCGACGGCGAGCAGCAACAACGCGAGGGCCTGGACCAGCCCGTCGCGCAGCAGGTACGCCGTCGGAGCGCCCATGGCCCGCAGCACGGCGATCTCCGCACGGCGCTGGATGGTCCACACCGTGAAGAAGGCGCCGACCACCAGCGCCGAGATGGCGTAGAGGAACCACTCGATCAGCCGCAGGGTCGACGTCTCGGCGGTGTAGCCGGGCGAGGCGCCGTACGACTGGGTGCGGGACAGGCTCTCGGTGCCGGCGGCCCGGTCACCAGCCGCCAGGTCGACCTCGGCACCGTTGGCGGCCCGCACCGCCACGGCGGTGATCTCCTCGTAGGTGCCGCCCGGTACGGGTTCGCCGGGGCGGACGCCGGCCTTGATCTCCTGCCAGATCCGCAGCGGTAGGTAGGCCACGTCGACGTGACCGAACGTGTGCTGCTCGGCCATGGCGCCCACCACCGTGAGCCGGGTGCCGATCCGGTCGACGGTGACCGTGTCGCCCACCCGCAGCCCGGCCTCGATGGCGGTCCGGCTCACCACGATGCCGTTCGCGGCGTCCAGCCGGGCGCCCTCGGCCACGGGCGGGGCGAGGAACGAGTCGGTGGGCACGCCGAACAACGCGAGGTCGATCTCCACGCCCGAGTCGCTGCGGGCGTTGACCAGCGCGTTGCCGAAGGGCACCGCGTCGGCGACGCGTGGTTGCGCCCGCCACGTGTCCACCGCGGAGACGTCGATGACGCTGCGGGAGAACGCCGAATCGTGCTGCACCCCGTCGGCGAAGGCGAAGGAGGTCGCCGGGATGCGCTGGAGCCCCGACACGCCGTCGTTCACCAGGCCCGTGGAGAGCCCGGACAGTAGCACCACCAGCACCGCGATGAGCGCGACGACGGCCCCCATCAGGCCGAACCGGGCCTTGGCGAACCGCAGTTCGCGTACCGCTAGGAACATGCCCACCACCGGGGGCGCAATTTTACCGACTGCATGTTGGCATCGTACCAACACGCTGTCGGTATCCTTCCCGGCGCCGTCGGTCGGGGCGGCGTCTGGCTACGCCGATCCGACGAACTGGCTGACGTGGTAGGCGGTGCTGCGGTTGTCGGGCGTCCTGGTCCACTTCGAGACCATGAGGTGCAGGTCGTTGGCGCGTCGGCTGGACCACGGGTGGATGAAGCCGCCGTAGAGGCCCGGTTCCTGCCAGGAGGTGACCTGGATCCGCTCGGCCGTCCAGACCCGGTCCGGCCCGTCCGCCGTGCGCGTGACGATGCACCCGGTGGCGCAGTTCAGGTACGACATCACCCAGGTGCCGTCGGCCAGCCGCCGCACCGAGGGCTCGCCGAAGCGGCCGGTGAGGATGGGCGTGCACGGGCGGCCCCAGCCCCAGTTGCTGCCGTTCCAACCCCAGCCCTCGTACGACTCGGGGGAGAACAGGCGGTCCCAGCGGACCCGGCGCAGCATCATCGGCCCGTGCTGGCGCCCGGCGCGCACCGAGAAGACGTACACCCAGTCCCCGTCGCGCTGCATCGTCCACATCTGGAACGGGTCGGTGTTGGTGGCGTCGTTCCACCACTTCAGGGGCGTACGGATGAAGTCGTTGCCGTTGTCGCTGTAGGCCAGCCCGGCGTAGCGCGAGCGCCAGTGCGGCCCGGCCGGGCCGGCGGAGTTCCAGTTCTCGATGCTCATGTACGACACGAGCTGCCGGCCGGTCTCGGGGAAGGCGATGCCGTCGTTCGGGATGACGGTCACCTCCCGCAGCCCGTCGATGCCGATGCCGTGGTGGCCGTTGTGCATCAGCTCCGGGGCCCGGCCGTTGCCCGCCACCCGGGCGGCGCTGTCGAAGACGATCCCGCCGGCGGCGCCCGGGTGCACGGCGGAGCGCAGCATCACCGGCGAGCGCCAGTCGTTCGGCACCGGCGGACCCTCGGGCCACGGGGTGTCGAACGTGTCGCCGAACAGGTAGCCGATCGAGCCGTTCTCCAGCACGTACGGTATGCCCAGGTCCGTGCCCGCGACGCGCCACCGGTGGTTGGTGTCCAGGTCGGCGCCGGTCAGGCGCTTCTTCCAGGCGGCGGCCCGGGCCGTGCCGGGGGCGAGGACCGGCGCGACGGCCGTGGCCAGGCCGGCCGCGGCGACCGTGCCGAGCAGCGAGCGGCGGGTGATCGTCATGACCGTCCTTGTCGCGAGGGGGTTGCGGACGTGGGGGAACGGACCGGCCGTGCCGGCCACATCGAACTACCGATGTCGATGTAGGGCTGGAACCTACGGCCAACCGGCCGGCGTGGTCAAGGACCGTCGGTGCGCGCCCCGAGGTCACCTCGCGGGTCGGCGGCGGGGCCCGGTACCCGGCTCGCCGACGCGCTCACCGCGGCGGGCCGCCCCCGGATCCTCGACGGCGTGGACGCACGCGACGGATTGGACGGGCGGGCGCGGGCATGACAGGGTGCTGCTGGTGGGCACGGGTGAGGGTGGGCGTCGGTGACCGCTCCGCATGCACGCTGGTCCTCCGGTGACCCGCAGGCGGTGCTCGACGGGTTCGAGCAGCTGCCCGGATTCGTGTGGATCTTCGAGGGGCCCGAGCTGCGGGTGGTGGCCGCGAACCCGGCGGTGCGCGCCGCCGTCGGCAACCGCAGCGGCCTGATCGGTGAGCCCTTCCGTCGGGCGGTGCCGGAACTCGCCGGCCAGCACATCTTCGAACTGCTCGACCAGGCCCTGCACGGCATCCGCTCGCACGGCTACGAGCAGCGCGTCCTGACCGACCGCAACGGCGACGGCACGCTGACCGAGGCCTTCTACACGTTCGACATGGCGCCGTGGCGCAACCCGGACGGCTCGGTGCGCGGGGTGATCGTGCAGGCCGTCGACGCCACCCCCGTGGTGGCCGCCCGGCAGGCCGCCGAGACCGCCGCCGCCACCGCGGAGCGGCGCTACCGTCAGGCCGCCGGTCTGGTCCTGGAACTGCAACGCAGCCTCCTGCCCGACGTGCTGCCCGTCCTGCCGCACGTGCAGGTCGCCGCCCACTACCTGGTCGCGAGCAGCGACCTCGTCGCCGGCGGGGACTGGTTCGACGTGGTTCCCCTGCCCGACGGGCGGCTCGCGCTGACCGTCGGCGACGTCGTCGGGCACGGCGCCACGGCGGCGGCGGCCATGGGTCAGCTCCGTACGGTCGCCCGGCAGGCGTTGCAGTCGGGCGGCGGCCTGCCGCAGGTGCTGGCGGTCCTGGACGACTTCGCGGGCCGCGCCGACGTGACCCGGGCGGCCACCACCTGCCTCGCGGTACTCGATCCCGACACGGGGACGCTCGAAGCGGCCAGCCACGGACACCCCGCGCCGCTGGTGATCGGCGCCACCGGCGAGGCCCGGTACCTGCCCCTGACGCCCACGGGACCACTGGGCACCGGAGCGGACCCCGCCCCGGTGCAGACCCACCAGCTACGGGCCGACGACGTCCTGCTGCTCTACACCGACGGCCTGATCGAACGCCCCCGGCAGAGCCTGCACGACGGCGCCCGCATCCTGGCCGACGCCGCGGCGGCCGCCCGGCGGGCGATACTCGACGCGGCCACGACCGTCCCGCAGCGGCTGCCCGACCGGATCTGCACCCTGGTCACGGAACGGCTCGCCCTCGCCGGCGGCGGCTTCGGCGACGACACCACGCTCCTCGCCGCCCACCTCCTGCCGCAGCCCCTCGCACCGCTGCACGTGACCCTGCCCGCCGACAGGACGGCGCTGCGCCCGATGCGCCGGCACCTGAGCGACTGGCTCGTCCGGATCGGGGCCGGCGAACTCGACGCGAGCGACCTCGTCCACGCCGCGGGGGAGGCCGTCACCAACGCCGTCGACCACGCCTATCCGAGCGGTACGCCGGGGACGTTCACGCTGCACGGCACGCTGGACCACCAGGGCGTCGTGCACGTCACCTGCGCCGACCAGGGGCGGTGGCGCCCACCGGTCGCCGACCCGGGCGGTCGCGGCCGTGGGCTGACGATGATCCGCGGGCTCGTCGACCGCGCGGAGGTCAGCCACACCGAGGCCGGCACCACCGTCAGCATGCACCACCACATCGGCCAGGCCACCAACGTCACCACCGTGGCCGCCGCCCAGGCGGCCGGCCCCCACAAGCAGGCCGCCGTCGTCGAGGAGTTCACGGCCGCCGTCATCGAGGCGCCGACGGGCCGGGTGCTGCGCGTGCAGGGGCCGGTGGACCTGGTCACCGGCCCCCGGCTGCGCGCCGCGATCATGCAGGCCAGCCGCGGCGGCAGCTTGCCGCTGACCATCGACCTCACCCCCGTCACCCACCTGAGCAGCACCGGCGTACGGGTGCTGCACGAGGTCGCCCGGATCGTCGCGCATCTGCGCGTCACCGCCACCCCGCAGAGCCCCGCCCACGCCGTGCTGGAACTGACCGGGCTGGGTCACCTCCTGCCGGAGCCCTCCGCGAACGGCAGGGACGACGGGTTCCACCGGTAGCCGGAGCCGAACCGGGAAAGAATCTTCGGGCCGGCTGTCCAATCGGCCGTCCCCCGTCCGTAGTGATGTCGTACGGCGTCGCCCGGTACGGCAGCGGCGACGCGACACTGAGGGGAGTCGGATCATGAAGTACATGTTGCTCATCAACGCGAGTGCGGTCGACGAGGACGGCGGGGCCGCCGGCTGCGACGTCAGCGACTGGATGGCGTACGACAAGCAGGTGCGCGAGGCGGGGATCCTGGTCTCCGGCGAGTCGCTGGCGGACCTGGTCACCGCCACCACCGTGCGGGTCGGCGAGGACGGCAGGCGGACCGTCACGGACGGGCCGTTCGCCGAGACCCGCGAGATCCTCGGCGGCTTCTACGTGATCGACGTGCCGGACCTCGACGTCGCGCTCGACTGGGCGGCGCGCTGCCCCGGCGCGCGCGGGAGCGGCGCCGTCGTGGTCCGGCCGGTCGCCGAGTTCGGGGGCTGAGCGCGGTGGGCGGAGCGCCCGCCGACACCGGGGGGACGGACGAGGCGCCGGCGGTCGTGGAGGCCGTGTTCCGTGAGGAACGCGGCCGGCTGCTGGCAGCCCTCGTCCGCCGCTTCGGCGACCTGGACCTGGCCGAGGAGGTCACCTCCGAGGCCGTCGAGGCGGCGCTGACCCGGTGGCCGGTCGACGGCGTTCCGCCCAGGCCCGGCGCCTGGCTGATGACCACCGCGCGCCGCCGGGCGGTCGACCGGCTGCGCCGGGACCAGGCGCTTGCCGCGCGGCTGGCCATCCTCCAGGCGGAGGCGGACCGGGCGGAGCCCGCCCCCGCCCCGATGCCGGGCGGTGAGCTGCCGGACGAGCGGCTGCAACTCTTCTTCACCTGCACGCACCCGGCGCTGGCGGCCGAGGACCATGGGGCGCTGACCCTGCGCTACCTGGCGGGCCTGACCACACCCGAGGTGGCCCGCGCCTTCCTGGTGCCGACGGCGACGATGGCCAAGCGGATCACCCGGGCGAAGAAGAAGATCCACGAGGCCCGGATCCCGTTCCGCGTGCCCGGCGCGCAGGAGCTGCCGCAGCGGCTGCCGGGCGTGCTCCAGGCGGTGTATTCGATCTTCACGGAGGGGTACGCGGCCAGCGAGGGCCCGCGCCTGCAGCGGCTCGACCTCGCCGAGGAGGCCATCCGGCTGGCCCGGATCCTGCGCCGGCTGCTGCCCGCCGGCCGGGAGGTCGCCGGGCTGCTCGCGCTCATACTGCTGATCCACGCCCGCCGCGACGCCCGCACCGGCCCGGACGACGAGCTGGTGCTGCTCGACGAGCAGGACCGTGGTCGCTGGGACCGCCGCATGATCGCCGAGGGCCTCGACCTGGTGCCCGTCGCGCTGGCCGGCGGCCCGCCCGGCCCGTACGGCGTGCAGGCCGCGATCGCCGCCCTGCACGTCGAGGCGGCGGACCTCGCCACCACCGACTGGCCGCAGATCGTCGCGCTCTACGACGTGCTGCTCGCCCTCGCGCCGTCCCCGGTCGTCGCGCTGAACCGGGCGGCGGCGGTGGCGATGCGCGACGGCCCGGAGGCGGGACTGGCGCTGCTGGACGAGCTGGCCGACGAGCCGCTGCTGCGGGGCCACCACCCCTACCCGGCCGCCCGGGCCGACCTGCTGCACCGCCTCGGCCGGCACGCCGACGCCGCCGAGGCGTACCGGGAGGCACTCGGCCTGGCGGGCACCGAACCCGAACGCGCCCTGCTGCGCCGCAGGCTGGACGCGATCGAGCGGCTCCGCGCGCCGGGCACGTGACGGCGTGACCGCCGACCGCGGCCGGGCGGCCCCGTAGGACCCGCTCCGCCCTGTCGGGGCGCTACCGGAGGACGGACAGGCGGGTGGTCACCGGGCGGAGACCGCCAGCACGCCCCGGTCCAGGACGACCCGTCCGGTCCCGTCGGTGGCGCGGAAGACCACGCCGTACGGGCGCCGCCAGGCGTGCACCGTCAGGGTGTCGCCCGGGTGCAGCGGGGCGGCGAAGCGGACGCGGACGTGCCGGACGCGGATCGGGTCGTCACCGACGAGGGGCAGCAGGAGCCGGCCGGCGAAGCCGAAGGTGCACAGGCCGTGCAGGATCGGACGGGGCAGCCCGGCCCGACCGGCGACCGCCGGATCGGAGTGCAGCGGGTTGCGGTCCCCGCTGAGCCGGTAGAGCAGCGCCTGGTCCGGGCGGACGGTGGCGACGATCCGGTGCTCGGGTGGGTCGGCCGGCGGCTGCCAGCGGGCGGGCCGGGCGCGACGCCCGCCGAATCCGCCGGCCCCGATGACGTACATGGCCCGGCGTACGGTGCCGACGAGCGTGCCCGCCGGGTCGTGGAGCCGGGAGACGTGCTCGACCAGGGCACCGCTGCCCTGGTCGTGCAGGGCGGTCACGGCGGCGGTGGTGTGCACCTGCCCGCCCGGTGACAGCGGGCGGAACAGGGTCAGCGCCTCCTCCGCGTGCCGGATCGCGGTGAGTTCGCCCAGGGGCGGCGGGTCGGCGGCCAGCACGCTGGCGAAGGTCGGCAGCACCCGCTGCGGGTGGCCGGTGGAGTTTTCGGTGGTGAAGCGGAGCTCCGCCGCCGGGTCGCGTTGTCCCGCGCCGACCCCGAGGGCGTAGAGGATCGTCTCGGTCGGGGTCCACGCCCGCTCCAGCGAGGTGCGCAGTCCGACGAGCGCCGGCGCGACAAGCCGGCCGCCGCCAGCGGATCCTTGGCTACGCAGAGTGGTCAACTCGGTCGCTTCGGCGGTGGGCGGCGGCTGCGTCCGGGCGGCATGGGCCCGTTTGTCCTGCGTGTTCATCGGACTCCCGGTCTGTGGTCGCGGGTTCGACCCGTCGGCTGGCGATGATCGACGGCTACTGTCTGTTGCAGGAAGGTGAGGCCGAATCTCTTGACTGCGCCCACCGTCCGGCAGTAGCGTCCCATATTAAGCAACGGTAACCATAATATGAGCCGCTAGGTATCTGGGGTAGCCATGAGAATGCGAGCATTGCGAGCTGCGGTAGCAGCCCTGCTGGTGACCGCCGCCGTTGCGGCATGCGCGGAGAACCAGACCCCGACCGAGTCCGGTGGCGGCGAGGCGGCCCCGTCGGCGGCGGTCAACTTCGGCGTCGGCGTCGACCCGGCGTACTCCCCGATCTACCTCGCCGACCAGGAGAAGTTGTTCGGGGCCAACGGCCTGAACGTCACCGTCACCCAGTTCCAGGAGGGCACCGGCGGCCTCGACGCGATCCTGGCCAAGCAGGGCCAGTTCACGGCCAGCACCGAGTCGAGCCTGCTGAACCGTGCCACCCGGGGTGACATCAAGGGTCTGGCCGTCTTCTCGCAGTCGCCCAGCTTCATCAAGCTCGTGGCGCGCTCCGGCGTCAACGACGTGTCGGGCATCAAGAAGTACGGCGTCGTCCCCGGCACCGTCAACGAGTACGCCACCAACAAGGTCCTCGCGGCGCGCGGCATCAGCCGGGAGTCCGTCGAGTTCGTCAACGCCTCGCCCGCCGAGATGCCGGCCCTGCTGCAACGCGGCGACGTGGACGGCTACATCATGTGGGAGCCGTGGCCGTCGCGCGGCGTCGCCAACGGCGGCAAGGTCCTGCTGACCAGCGGCGACATCGGCTACGTCTACAACCTGGTGATCGGGGTCGACGGCGCCTGGTACGAGGCCAACAAGGAGACCGCCAAGAAGGTCGTCCAGACCATCGGCCAGGCGTGCGAGCAGCTCACGAAGGACCCGGCCAAGGCGGGCACGGTCACCGAGAAGGCCATCAAGGTGCCGGCGAAGGAGGCCCAGACGCTGCTGGAGGGCGTCCAGTGCCAGGTCCGCGACTTCACCGACGACGACCTCAAGCGCTACGGCGAGATCGCCCAGTTCCAGCAGGACAGCAAGATCGTCACCCAGAAGGCGGACCCGGCGACCGTCATGGTCAAGGGGGTGGCGTGACAGTCGACGGCACCGCACCCGCCACGACCTTCGCCGGCCGACCCGCCAGCCGCGCCGGCTCCCCGATCCGTATCAGCGACGTCGACATCCGCTTCGGCGAGTTCGTCGCCGTCAGCGGCGCGAGCCTCGACATCGCCGCCGGTGAACTCGTCTGCCTACTCGGCCCGAGTGGCTGCGGCAAGTCCACGCTGCTCAACGCGGTCGCCGGCTTCGTCCGGCCGGCGGCCGGCGAGGTGACCTGCGGCGGCGAGCCCGTGACCGGGCCCGACGTGTCGCGGGGCGTGGTCTTCCAGAGCGCCGAGGCGCTGTTCCCCTGGCTGACCGTACGCCAGAACGTCGCCTTCGGGCCGCAGATGCGCGGCGTGCCGAAGGCCCAGCGCGAGGCGGTCGTCGAGCGGTACCTGGCGATGGTCGGCCTCGCGCACAGCGCCGAGCGGTTCCCCGAGCAGCTCTCCGGCGGCATGCGCCAGCGGGCCCAGCTCGCCCGGGTCCTGGCCAACGACCCCTCGGTCGTGCTGATGGACGAGCCGTTCGGGGCGCTGGACGCCCAGACCCGGCTCGTGATGCAGGTCGAACTCGACCGGATCTGGCGCGAGACCGGCGCCACGATCATCTTCGTCACCCACGACATCGGCGAGGCGATCCTGCTCGGCGACCGGATCGTCACGATGACCGCGGGACCGTCGGCGGCCATCAAGAAGGACTACCGCTGCGACCTGCCCCGCCCCCGCGACCTGACCGACCCGGCCTGCGCGGCGCTCTTCCGGGAGCTGCGCGAGGACATCGGCGCCGAGGTGGCCCGGACGCTGCGCGCCCAGGGGCTCGACGACGGCCACGACGGGCGGCCCGGCGCGGGCGACGACCGGACGGAGGGGCGATGACAGTCGAGGCACCCACCGTTCCCGACCGCACCAGGGCGTCGGCGTCGGCCGGCCCCCGCCGCAACCGCTGGCCCCGGCTGACCCGCATCGGGCTGTCGGTCCTGTCGGTGCTGCTCGGCGTCCTGATCTGGGACCTGGTCAGCCGCAACTACACGGCCTTCTTCCTGCCCTCGCCGCGGCTCACCCTCGACGGCGCGGTCGAACTCGTCCGCGACGGGACCCTGTGGGACTCGGTCAGCGCGTCCTCGACCCGCATCCTCACCGGCTGGCTGCTCGGCGTGCTCGTCGGCGTGCCGATGGGTCTGCTGATGGGCTGCATCCCCTGGCTGCGGCTGATGCTCGACCCGTACATCCAGTTCTTCCGCTTCGTGCCGCCGATCGCCTTCGTCACCCTGGCCATCATCTGGCTCGGGCCGGGGGAGGCGTCGAAGGTGGCGCTGATCTTCTACACCACCGTCTTCATCGTCGCCCTCAACACCCTGGCCGGGGTGCTGTCGGTCAACGAGATCCGGATGCGGGCGGCCCGCGCGCTCGGCGCCGGCCCCGTACGCAGCCTCGTCTCGGTCGTGCTGCCGTCGACGGTGCCGCACGTGGTCACCGGGGCCCGGCTGGCGATGGGCAACTCGTTCCTGACGATCGTCTCCGCCGAGATCGTCGCCGCCCAGAGCGGCCTGGGATCGCTGATCTGGACGGCACGGAACTACGCCAAGACGGAATGGGTCTTCGTGGGCATCATCGCCCTGGGCCTGCTCGGCTACCTCTTCGACTGGATCCTGCGTCTGGTCACGGGACGGACCCTGCGCCGCTACGGCGTGAACTTCTAGCGGCCCGACCCGTCGCCGACGCCATCCACCCCCTATCCGAAAGGCTCGCCATGCTCTGCATCGGCGTCGACATCGGTGGCACCTTCACCGACGTCATCGTCTACGAGCCGGCCACCGCCCGGCTCGCCGAGGCCAAGACCCTCTCCACCCCGCACGATCCGGCGGCGGCGATCTTCGAGGGCCTCGCCAAGCTCGGTGTCAGCCTGGACACGGTCGACCGCTTCGTGCACGGCACCACCCGGGTGACCAACGCGTTGCTCGAAGGCTCCGGCGAGCCGGTGTCGGTCCTGGCCACCGAGGGCTTCCGGGACGTGCTGGAGATGGGCCTCGGGCACCGGCCCCGCCTCTACAGCGTCAAGGAGAGCGGCCGGCCGCCGCTCGTCGCGCGCCGGCACCGGCACGTGCTGCGCGAACGCATCGGCGCCGACGGCAGCGTCGTCCGGCCGCTGGACACCGACGAACTGGACGAGGCCCTCGACCGGGTGGCCGCCGCCGGTCCCCGGGCGGTGGCGGTCTGCCTGCTGCACTCGTACCGCAATCCCGCCCACGAGCGGGCCGCGGCGCGGCGGCTGGCCGAGCGGTACCCCGACCTGGTCTGCACCGTCTCCTCCGACGTGGTGCCGGAGCAGGGCGAGTACGAGCGGTTCGCCACCACCGTGCTCAACGCCAGCGTGCGGGCGACCGTCGCCGACTACCTGCGCGGGCTCGGCGGCGCCCTCGCCGACGGCGGGTACGCCCACCCGCTGTCGATCATGACGAGCAGCGGCGGTGTCGTCTCCACCGAGGAGGCCGGGCGGCTGCCGATCAACCTCGCCCTCTCGGGGCCCGCCGGCGGGGTCGCGGCCACCGTGCACCTCGCCTCGCTCGCCGGCTATCCCAACGTCATCACCTGCGACATCGGCGGCACCAGCACGGACGTCTGCCTGATCAAGAACGGCGCGCCGTTGATGACCAACGACGGGAAGATCGCCGGCTACCCGAACCGCACCTTCCAGGTCGAGATCAACACGATCGGCGCCGGCGGCGGCTCGATCGCCTGGCGCGACCGGGGCGGGGAACTGCGGGTCGGGCCGCGCAGCGCCGGCTCGACCCCCGGCCCGGCCGCGTACGGCCGGGGCGGCACCGAGCCGACCACCACCGACGCGCACCTGCTCGTCGGCCACCTCGACCCGCAGGAGAGCCTGGGCGGGGAGGTGCCGCTCGACCCCGACGCGGCCCGCACCGCCCTGGCCGGGCTGGCCGGCACGTTCGGTCTCGACGAACTGGACCTGGCGCACGGCATCCTCACCCTCGCCACGGTCAAGATGACCAGCGCGATCAAGGAGATCTCCGTCGCCTGCGGGCACGACCCGCGCGACTTCGTGCTGATGCCCTTCGGCGGCGCCGGCCCGATGCACGCCACCGACCTCGCCGACGAACTCGGCATCCGTCGGGTCCTGGTTCCGCCGGTGCCGGGCAACTTCTCCGCGCTCGGCTTCGTCACCGCCCAGGCCCGCCACGACTACGTCCGTACCGTGCTGGTGCCGGCCGACGACGACGGCCTGGCGGCCGTCCGGGCGGCCCTGGCCGACCTGCGCGACGCCGCCCTGGCCCAGCTCAAGGCCGAGGACGACGTGGAGCCCGACCAGGTCAGCTTCGGCCTGTCGGTCGGCATGCGGTTCCGGGGCCAGAGCTTCGACCTCGCCGTCGCCCTGCCCGAGCTGCCGGCCACCGCCGACGAGCTGGTGGCGGCCTTCCACGCCGCCTACGCCGAGCGGTACGCCTACACCCGCTCCGACCACCCCGCCGAGATCGTCAACTGTCGGCTCACCGCGTTCGGGCCCCGCCCGGCCGTCCGCTTCGCCGCCCCGACCGGCGGCCCGGCGCAGTCCGGCAGGACCCGTCTCTACCGCCCGGGCGGCTGGGTCGAGGCGACCGTGTGGCGGCGCGCCGACCTGGGGCCGGGCTGTGCCGTCGTCGGTCCCGCCGTCGTACGCGAGAACGGCAGCACCACCGTCGTCGGCGGCGGATGGGCCGCCACGGTCGACGACCACGGAAACCTGCTGCTGACCAAGGAGTGATCCGTGATTCCGCCAGCCCTCGACCTCACCGTGCTGGAGCGCGCCGCGCGGCAGCCGGACCGCGCCCTGTACGTCTTCGACGATCCGGCCCGGCCGGTGACCACGGGGGAGTTCGCCGACCTCGCCGGCCGGGCCGCCGCCGTCCTGGCGGCCCAGGGCGTCGGCCGCGGCGACCGGATCGCGGTCTGGGCCGAGAACGGGCTGGCCTGGCTGGTGCTGCTGGCCGCCGCGGCCTGGCGGGGCGCCGCCCTGACCACCCTGCACCCCGGCCTCACCGGGCCCGAGCTGACCTCGGCGCTGGCCCGCAGCCGCCCCCGACGCCTCTACGCCGCCGAGCGGGTCCGCGACCGGCACGGCCCGTCCACCGTCACGCGGGTCCTGGCGGCGCTGCCGCCCGGCGAGCGGCCGGACGGCTGGCACGTCCTCGACGCGGACCTGGGAGCGGGCGCCCTGGCACGGCTGCCCGGCTGGGACGGCCCGGTTCCCGCACCCGTGGGTGATCCCGACGCCGCCTGCAACATCCAGTTCACCTCGGGCTCCACCGGCCCGGCCAAGATGGTGTCGCTGAGCGCCGGCAACCTGCTGGCCAACGCGGCCTGGACGGCCGAGGCCGCGGGGCTGCGCGCCGACGACCGGATCGCCTCGCCGCTGCCCCTGGCCCACGCGGCGGGGCTCGGCAGCGGGGCGATGCTGGCGCTGGTGACGGGCGCGCTGTGGGTCTCCACCCGCCGGTTCCGCACCGAGCCGGTCCTCGACCAGATCCAGCAGCACGCGTGCACGGTGGTGCAGGCCGTGCCCACCATGGCGTCGATGCTCACCGACCGCGTCGAGCGGGACCCCGGACGCTGGGACCTGTCGTCGCTGCGGGTCGGCTTCCTCGGCGGCGCCACGTGCACCCCGGCGCTGCTCACCCGCACCCGACGGGTGCTCGGCCTGGACCGGGTGGCGGTCGTCTACGGCCAGACCGAGGCCGGCCCGACGATCAGCCTGGACCCCGGCGACGGGACCTGCGGCACGCCCGGTGACACCGTCGGCCGCGTCCTGCCGGCTCTTCAGGCCACCGTGGTCGACCCCGCCACCCGCGCCCCGCTGCCCGCCGGGCAGGTCGGGGAGCTGCTGGTACGCGGCAGCTCGGTCACCCGCGGCTACGCCGACGACCCGTTCACCACCGCCGCCACGATCACCAGCGACGGCTGGCTGCGCACCGGCGACCTGGGCGCGCTGACCGACGAGCGGGTCCTCACCCTGGCCGGTCGGATCAAGGAACTGATCATCCGCGGCGGCGAGAACGTCCACCCCGCCGAGGTCGAGGCGGTGCTCGCCGACGACCCGGCCGTGGCCCGGGTGTGCGTCCTCGGCGTGCCATCAGCCCGCTGGGGGGAGGAGATCGCGGCCCTGGTCGTGACCGTCCCCGGTGGGCACTGCGACGTCGACCGGCTCACCCGCACCGCCACCGAACGGCTGGCCCGGCACAAGGTGCCGACCTTGATCCGTACCGTCGCCGACCTGCCGCTGCTGCCGTCCGGGAAGGTCGACCGGCGGGCCGCCCGGGAACTGCTCGTCGCGGAGGGGGAACGCTGATGCAGCTCGGATCGTGCTTCCTGGACTCGCTGACCGTCACCAGCTTCTTCGGCAACGCCGAGATGCGGGGGGTCTTCAACGACCGGCAGCTCATGCAGTCCTGGCTCGACGTCGAGGCCGCCCTCGCCCGGGGCCAGGCGAAGCTGGGCATCATCCCGTCCGCCGCCGCGCAGGCGATCACCGAGGCGGCCCGCGTCGAGCGGCTCGACACGGCGGTGCTCGCCGCCGACGCCGCCGACACCGTGCACCCTCTGGTGCCGCTGGTGCGGGCGCTCACCGCCGCCTGCCCCGGCGACGCCGGTCGCTACGTCCACCTCGGCGCCACCACCCAGGACGTGATGGACACCGGGTTCGTCCTGCGGGCCCGCGACGGCCTGGACATCGTGCAACGGCAGGTCGACGAGCTGGTCCGCGCGCTGCGGCGGCTCGCGCTGCGCCACCGCGCCACCCCGATGGCCGCCCGCACCCACGGGCAGCAGGCGCTGCCGACGACGTTCGGCCTGCGCTGCGCGGTGTGGCAGGACGAGCTGCAACGCCACCGCGTCCGGCTGCGGCAACTGCGCCAGCGGCTGCTGGTGACCAGCATGGGCGGCGCGGCCGGCACGATGGCCGGCTACGGCGCGCAGGCGTTCGCGCTGGAGCAGGCGGTCGCCGCCGACCTGGGGCTCGGCGTCGCCGACACCCCCTGGCACGCCACCCAGGACCGCTTCGCCGAGTGCCTGATGGTCTTCGGCCTCGTCGCGGCCAGCGCCGAGAAGCTGGCCCGGGAGGTCTACTTCCTCGGCCGCACCGAGGTCGGCGAGGCGTACGAGTCGCAGCGCTCCACCCAGGTTGGCAGCAGCACGATGCCCCACAAGCGCAACCCGATCCGCTGCGAGGCGGTGATCGCCGCCGCCGGCACCCTGCGGGCCCAGGTGCCCCTGGCGTTGCAGACCATGGTCGCCCAGGACGACCGGGACATGGGCGTCGGGATGACGCTGTGGAAGCTGCTGCCGGAGTGCTTCATCCTGCTCGGCGGCGCGATGCAGCGACTGGTCGACGTCTTCGGTGACCTCGGCGTCAACCCCGACCGGATGCGCGCCAACCTCGACCTCACCGGCGGGCTCGTGCTCTCCGAGGCGGTGATGCTGCGCCTGGCCGGTCCGCTCGGCCGGGAGCAGGCCCACCACCTGGTCATGCGGATCGTCCGCGACAGCCTCGATGCGGGCCGCCCGTTCGCGGAGACGTTGCGCGCCGACCCGCAGGTGACCGCCGCCCTGCCCGCGGCGGAACTCGCCGGCCTGCTGGACCCGCTGTCGTACGTCGGCCACGCCGCCGCGCTGGTCGACCGCGCCCTACTGAACTCGGAGTCGCCATGACCGCCGCACACCGTGCCGAGGAATCCGTGCTGCTGCACCGCGACGGCCGGCTGGCCCGGGTGACGCTGAACCGGCCCGCCCGGCGCAACAGCTTCGACCTGGCGATGCTCGCCCGCTTCGAGGACGTGCTGCACGAGCTGTCCCGCGACGACCGGACCGAGGTGGTCGTGCTGACCGGCTCCGGCACCGCGTTCTGCGCCGGCACCGACCTGCACGAGCTGGCCACCCTCGACGCCCGGGCCACGATGTCGGTGCAGCGCCGCACCGCCGAGCTGGTCGAACGCTGGTACCGGCTGGAACAGACCACCGTCACGGCGTTCAACGGCCCGGCCATCGGCTCCGGCGCGGTGCTCGGTCTCGCCAGCGACCTGCGGGTGGCCGCCGACACCTGCTTCGCGACCTTCCCGGAGGTCGGCTTCGGCATCCCGCTGACCTGGAGCGGCATGGCGATCCTCGCCGACCTCGTCGGCGCCGACCTGGCCAAGCGGTGGCTGCTGCTCGGCGACCGGATCCCCGCCGACGAGCTGCGCGACCTGCGGCTGGTGACCGAGGTGGTGGAGCCGGGGCGGCTCGCCGACGCCGCGACCGGGATCGCCGAGCGGCTGCTGGCCACCTCCGCGGTCGGCCGGTCAATGACCAAGCGGGCCGCCCGCCTGGCCGGGCCCCGCTTCGAGGCGGCCGCCAACGACTCCTACCTCGGCGCGCTGAGCGTGGCGCTGCGCCCCGCCGGCGACTACCTCGCCCGGGACCCCCGGTGAGGGCCGGCGAGGCGATCGCCGACGCCATCGTGGCGCACGGGGTCGACACGATCTTCGGGCTGCTAGGCGACGCCAACATGTTCCTGGTCGCGGACCTGGTGCAGCGCCACGGCGTCCGGTTCGTGGCCGCCCGCAACGAGAACGCCGCGGTGATGATGGCCGACGGCTGGGCCCGCGCCACCGGCCGGTGCGGGGTCGTCACCGTGACCCAGGGCCCCGGCCTGGCCGTCGCCGGCGCCGCGCTGACCATCGCCCGGCAGGCCGGCACGCCGCTGGTCCTGATCGCCGGCGACACCCCGCCCGGCGACCCGCTGCACGTGCAGAGCTTCCCGCAACAGCCGTTCGCGCTGGCTACCGCCGGGGCGTTCGTGCCCGTGACGGCGCCGGCCACCGCCGCCCGCGACGTCGGCCTGGCGTTCCGGGCCGCCGCCGAACGGCCCGGCCCCGTCGTCCTCGACGTTCCCATCGACCTCCAGGACGAGCCGGTGCCGGCCGAGGCCGTGCCCGCGCCGGCCGTCGCCGCGTACCGGCCCGCCGCGCCGGCACCGACCGACGAGGCCGTCGCCGAGCTGGTCGGCCTGCTGGCCGCCGCCCACCGCCCGGTGCTGCTGGCCGGGCGGGGCGCCGAGGCGGCAGCGGAGGACGTACGCCGCCTCGCCGACCGTTGCGGCGCGGTGCTCGCCACCACCGTGCTGGCCGCCGGGCTCTTCGCCGGGCACCCGTACCACCTGGGGGTGGCCGGGGGACTGGCCCGCCCGCTGACCCGGCGGGTGCTGGCCGACGCGGACCTGGTGGTCACCTTCGGCGCCGGACTCAACCGGTGGACGGCCGACCACGGCGCGCTCTTCCCCGGGGCGCGGGTGGTCGCCGTCGACGCCGACGCGCGGGCGTTGGGGGCGCGCTGGCCCGTCGACCTGGGGATCGTCGGGGACGCGGCGGTCACCGCGCGGGCCGTGACGGCCCGGCTCGACCCGGTCGAGCGCCCGGAGTGGCGCAGCCCCGCCCTGGCCGCGCAGGTCGCTGCGGCCGACCCGTTCGATGGCATCGAGTTCGTCGAGGGGGCGGCGGGGATCGACCCCCGGGCGTTCATCCGGATCTGCGCCCGCCGGCTCCCGGCCCGGCGCACCACCGTGGTCGGGGTGGGACAGTTCGGCGGCTGGCCCAACCTGCTGCTCGACTCGTCCGCCGTGGACCGCGCGTTCATCGCACCCTGGGAGTTCGGCAGCATCGGCGTCGGCCTGCCGTACGCCGTCGGGGCCGGCGTGGGCCGACCGGACCGGCCGGTGGTCGCCTTCGAGGGCGACGGCAGCCTGCTCACCGGCCTTGGGGAGCTGGACACCCTGGCCCGGGTCGGGGCGCCCGTGCTGCTGGTGGTCCTCGACGACGGCGGCTACGGCGCGGAGGTGCGCAAGTTCGGCCCGCGCGGGGTCGACCCGGCGCTGGCTCGGTTCCCGGCCCGGGACCTGGCCGCCGTGGCGCGCTCCCTGGGCGTACCGGCCTGGACGGTCACCGACCAGGCCGGCGCGGAGGCGGCGTTCGACGAGGTGCTGCCGGTGACCGGGCCGGGGTTGCTGCACGTGCGGGTCCTGCCCGAGGTCACCCAGGAGCGTTTCTGACGGTGCGGTCAGTCGCCCCACCGGTCGCCGAAGCCGTGGCCGAGCTGCCGGGACAGCTCGGCGGCGGTACGGCAGGCGGCGTCGGCGAGTTCGCGGGTACGGGTGTCGTCCAGGCGGAAGATCGGCCCGGAGATGCTGATCGCGGCGGTGACCCGGTCGTGCCGGTCGCGTACGGGGGCGGCCACCACCCGCAGCCCGTGCTCGCTCTCCTGGTCGTTCAGGGCCCAGCCCTGCTGCCGCACGGCGGCCATGTGCGCCACGAAGGTGTCCAGGTCGGTGATGGTGTTGCTGGTCAGCGCCCGGAGCGGCACGGTGGCGAGCAGGGCGCGCAGGGCGTCGTCGTCGTGGTCGACGAGCAGCGCCTTGCCGGCCGCGCTGCACCACAGCGGGATGCGCCGGCCGAGGCGGCTGACGAGCTGCACGTTGCGGGTGCCCTGTACGACGTAGAGCGAGATGGCGTCGGAGCCCTCCAGGACGGCGAGGTTGACGCTCTCGCCCTCGTGCTCGGCGAGCTGGTGCAGCAGGGGCCGGGCCAGCGCGTGCAGGTCGATGCCGGCGAGGAAGCGGGCGCCCAGCTCGAAGACGGCGACGCCGAGGCGGTAGGTGCCGTTCTCCTCGTTGCGTTGCAGGAAGCCGGCGTCGGCCAGCGCGCGGAACAGCCGGCTGGCCGTGGACTTGTGCAGGCCCAGTTCGCGGCTGACGTCGCTGACCTTGCGCTCGACGGCGTCACCCCGGAAGGCCAGCAGGACGCCCAGGGCGCGGTCCAGCGCCTGGGTGCCCGACTCGCGTGGGGCGACGCCCTCGTCGGGCGTCGGGTCAGTGGCGTACGACATCTTGCTTCCCTGCCTTTCCGGCTGCTAGGTTTCATAATATAACTCTAGGACCACATGATGGTCCACTCTACGGTGGTTCAACCCACGGTGGTCCACTCGCCCTGACCAGTCCAGGTCCACTCCGGCGGCAGATACGGACCGACACCGGAAATCAGTGAGGCATCCGCATGACTGTGAATCCGATCGACCTGGAAGTCGTCACCGAAAGTCTCATCTCGATCGTCCGCGAGATGCGACAGACGATCTTCCGTACCGCGCACTCGCCGGTGATCGCCGACGCCCAGGACTTCTCCTGCGCACTCTTCGACCCCTCGGGGCAGATGGTCGCCCAGGGCCGGGACATGCCGGGACACGTCATCGCCATGCCCGCCTCGGTGGCCGAGATCTTCGCCGACTTCGCCGCCGAGATGCGCCCCGGAGACCTCTACATCGTCAACGACCCGTACCGGGGCGGCAGCCACCTCAACGACGTCACCCTGATCAGCCCGGTCTTCGTCGACGGGGAACTGTTCCTGTTCCCCTGCGTCCGGATGCACTGGGCCGACATCGGCGGCATGACCCCCGGCAGCGTCTCCGGCCAGGCCACCGAGATCCTCCAGGAGGGGCTGCGGATCCCGCCGATCAAGCTGATCGAGGCGGGCCGTCCCAACCGGGCCGCCTTCGACATCCTCTTCGCCAACGTCCGGATGGCCGAGGAACGCCGCGGCGACCTCGAATCCAGCATCGCCGCCTGCCACACCGCGCAACGACGGCTGAAGGAACTCGTCGACCGCTGGGGCACCGGGCTGATCCTCGACTGCGTCGCGGCCAACATGGACCGCACCGAGCAGCGGCTGCGCGACATGATCCGGTCGCTGCCCGACGGCACCTACCGCTACGAGGACTACCTCGACCTCTACACCGACGGCGACTACGACGCCGCGATCGTCCGCTGCCGGCTGACCGTCGACGGCGACGAGATCGAAGCCGACTTCCGGGGTTCCTCCACCCAGGTCGCCGCCGTGGTCAACTCGTCGCGGGCGATGACCGTGGCCGGGGTGTTCATCGCCGTCAAGTCCGCCCTCGATCCCGGCGGGCTGGTCAACCACGGCGCGTTCCGGCCCCTGCGGGTCCTCACCGAGCCCGGCACGGTGGTCCACGTCAGCTACCCCGCCCCGGCCAACGCCCACAGCGAGGTCCGCAAGCGGGTCATCTCCGCCGTGATGGCCGCGTTGAGCCAGGTGGCGCCCGACCTCATCGCCGCCGACCAGTTCGGCACCACCTTCCAGAACCTCATCGGCGGCGTGGACGAGCACACCGGCCAGCCCTACCTCTACTACGACTACCCGGCCGGCGGCAACGGCGGATTCCTCGAATCCGACGGTCCCAGCGCGATGAACCCGGTCGACCTCGGCGACATCTCCACCATCCAGTCCGTCGAGCGACTGGAGACCGAGATCCCGATCCTGGTCGAGGCCTGCGAGCTGCGCGCCGGCTCCTGCGGAGACGGTACGCACCGGGGCGGCCTGGGCAGCCGGCGGGAGACCCGGCTGCTGGCCAGCGGCGGGGCGTACTCGGTGCAGACCGACCGCACCACCGTCCCCCCGTACGGGCTGCGCCACGGCGGCCCGGGCGCCCCGACGGTCACCCACCTGCGCCGCGCCGACGGCCGACGGGTCGACTTCGACACCCCCGGCAAGATCGCCGGCTTCCCCATGCGCGCCGGGGACGTACTGGTCATGGAGTCCGCCGGCGGCGGCGGCTGGGGCGACCCGCTGGACCGCGCGCCCGACGCCGTCGCGGAGGACGTCCGGCAGGACTACCTGACCGGCGAGGAGGCCCGCCAGCGCTACGGCGTCGTCCTCGACGGCGACGGCGAGGCCGACCGCGCCGCCACCGCCGACCTGCGGCAGCGGCTGCGCGACGAGCGGAGCTGGCTGCGCCTCACCACCACCGACCGGCCCGCCTACACCGGCCGGCGCGGCCAGCGCCGGCTGGCCTACGTCGCGCCCGGCAGCGGCCTCGCCGAGGAGAGCCTCGTCGAACTGCACGGCGTGCACCCGGCACCACTGCGGGCCTGGCTGCGCCACGACGCCGCGCTCGGCGCCGACGAGATAGCCCTCGACGACGACGGGATGCAGATCCTCGGCGGCACCGCCGAGCATCGCGCGTACGTGCGCGTCCTCACCGGGGAGGGGCGGTCATGAGCAGGGTCTTCCGGGTGCCGGTGGCGACCACCAGGCCCCGCACCGGTGGCGGCGCCGGCAACGCCCCGGCCCCGCAGGCCGCCCCGGCCCGCGCCGGCATCGTCGCCGGCTGCCTCAGCCCACATCCGCCCCACCTGATCTACGCGGAGAACCCGCCGCAGAACGAGCCCCGCTCCACCGGCGGCTGGGAGACGCTGCGCTGGGCCTACGAGCGGCTGCGCAAGCGCATCCAGGAGGTGCACCGCCCCGACGTGCTGATCGTGCACGCCCCGCACTGGATCACGATGGTCGGCCACCACGTCAACTGCGCGCCCAACCCGCGCGGCATCTCCGTGGAGCCGATCTTCCCGCACCTCTTCCGGTACCGCTACGACTTCCGCACCGACGTCGAACTCGGCGAGGCCATCGTCGAGGAGGCCAGCGGCCTCGGCCTCGTCACCCGCGCGATGCGCGACCCCCGGGTACGCGTCGACTACGCCACCATCGGCGCCCTGCACCTGGCCAACCCCGCCTGGGACATCCCCGTGGTGTCCCTGTCGGCGAACAACAACCCGTACTTCTACTCCGACGCGGCGCTGGAGGAGATGGAGGTGCTCGGCGAGGCCACCCGCCGCGCCGTCGAGGCCACCGGCCGCCGAGCCGTGCTGCTCGCCTCCAACTCCCTGTCGCACCTGCACTGGCACGAGGAGCCGGCGCTGCCGGAGGACATGGAACGCGAACACCCGTACAACAACCACCAGTACCGGTGGGACATGAAACTGCTCGAAGCGATCCGCCGGGGACCGACCGCCCCGCTGCGGGAACTCATCACCGAACACATCGAGGCGACCGCGTCGGAGACGAAGGCCGGCAGCCTCACCTGGCTGCTCGCCGCGATGGGCTGGCCCAAGGTCGCCGGTGACGTGCTCGGCTACGGCACGATCATCGGCACCGGAAACGCCGTCGTCGAGTGGCTGCCCGAGGGGAGCCCCCATGGCTGACCGGACCGGAATCGTCGCCGGCGCACTCGTGCCCGGCATGCCCCACCTGCTCGCGAAGGAACCCGCACCGAGCTGGGCGGCACTGGCCTCGGCCGCCCGCGACGTGGGCGAGCGGCTGCGCCGGCTGGAGCCCGACGTCGTCCTGCTGCTGTCCACCCAGTGGTTCACCGTCCTCGGCCACCAGTTCCAGTGCGACCCCAACCCGCGCGGCGAACACGTCGACGAGAACTGGTACGCCTACGACTACGGCCTGCTCCGCTATGACCTGCGCTTCGACGTGGAGTTCAGCGAGCGGTGGGCCGACCGGGTGCAGGCCGACGGCAAGCAGGCGCGCCGCACCCGCTACGAGGGCTTCCCGATCGACGCCGGGACCATCGTCACCTCCGCGCTGCTCGACCCGGAGCGCAAGCTGCGCTGGGCGCAGGTCTCCTGCAACCTGTACGCCGACGCCGACACCCTCGCCGACGTCGGCCGGGCCGGTGCCGCCGCCGCCCGTGACGCCGGAGTACGCGCCGCCGTCGTCGTGGTGAGCGGACTGTCCTCCGGACTGATCCAGCAGTGGATCGAACCGGGCCAGGACCACATCGGCACACCCGCGCACGACCAGTGGAACACCCGCGTACTCGACCTGCTCACCGCCGGCAAGGTCGACGAGGCGCTCGCGATCCGCGAGGACTACGCCCGGCAGGCCCAGGCGGACAGCCAGTTCCGGGCCCTCGCGTTCGCCGCCGGCACCGGCGCCGCCAGCGGCCCGGCGCAGCTGCACTCGTACGGCCCGATCTGGGGCACCGGCGCCGCCGTCCTGTCCTGGAACCTGCCCGAGCGTCCCTGACCGAAGCCGACCCGCAACCAGAGCAAGGAGCAGACATGCGAAACGTGGCCGTGGGCTTCGTCGAAGCCGAGGGTTTCACCCCCATCTTCGACGCCGTCGACGCGATGGTGAAGGCCACCGAGGTCGAGGTGACGAAGGTCGTACGCCTCGGCGGCGGCATCGTCGCGGTCGCCGTGCGCGGCGACCTCGCCACCGTCGAGGAGGCGGTGGACATCGGCGAGGAGACCGCCCGGGCGCGCAGCCGCTCGGTGCGCTCGATCGTCTTCGCCAGCCCCTGCGACGCGGTGAGCGCGTTGGCCGTCGAGCCTGACCTCGTCGGCAACTGACAACCGGGTAAGGAGAATCAGCCATGTCCTCCGACATCGCGATCGGAATCGTCGAGACACGCGGCCTGGTGGCGCTCTCGGCGGGTATCGAAGCCATGATCAAGACCGCCGACGTCCGGTGCGTGGCCGTGGAACGGGTCACCAGCGGCTACCTCGCGGTCGCCGTCCGGGGCACCCTCGCCGCCGTACGCCAGGCAGTCTCCGCCGGCGAGGCCGCCATCCGCGCCCACGGCGAGCTGCGCAGCTCCCAGGTCTACCCGAAGCCCCACCCGACCACGGCGGCCCTGCTGGACGCGCCCGAACCGGCCCGCATCCGCGAGGTCATCGCCGGCCTACGGGGAGAAACCGATGGTGCTCGGTGACGTCGTCGGCAAGGTGTGGGCCGACCGCATCCTGCCGGCGTTGCAGGGCAGGCGGCTCGTCCTGGTCCGCCCGCACGGCGACGGGCCCGACCTCGTCGCCGTCGACCCCCTGAACGTCGGCGTCGGCACCACCGTCCTGGTCGTCACCGACGAGGCCGCGGCGGCCGTGACCGGCCAACCCACCGTGGACGCCGCCGTGGTCGCGCTCGTCGCCGACCTCGGCAGCGAGCGGACCGAACCCAGCACCTGAACCGGAAGGGACACCTGACGATGGCCGAGTCATCCTGGCCGGTGAGTCTGCGTGACGGCCACCCGGGCGCCGACCCGCCGACCCTGCGCAACTTCGTGGGCGGTGAGTTCGTCGAGGGTGGGCGGCGGTTCGTCAAGCGCAGCCCGGTGACGGGTGAGCCGGTCTTCGAGGTCGCCGAGGCCGATCGGGCGTGCGTGGACGACGCGGTCGCCGCCGCGCGGGCGGCGTTGCGGGGGCCGTGGGGCCGGATGGGGGAGCGCGAGCGCGCGGAGGTGTTGCGCCGGGTCGCCGACGAGTTGGAGCGTCGTTTCGACGATCTGGTGACCGCTGAGGTTGCCGACACCGGCAAGTCGATCTCGCAGGCGCGGACGTTGGACATCCCGCGCGGCGCGGCGAACTTCCGCGCCTTCGCGGAGATCGTGGCGACCGCGCCGACGGAGTCCTTCACGACGGTCACCCCGACCGGCGGCCGGGCGCTGAATTATGCGGTGCGTAAGCCGGTGGGTGTGGTGGCGGTGATCGTGCCGTGGAACCTGCCGCTGCTGCTGCTCACGTGGAAGGTCGCTCCGGCCCTTGCCTGCGGTAATGCCGTGATCGTCAAGCCCAGTGAGGAGACGCCGGCGTCGGCGACGTTGTTGGCGGAGGTGATGGCCGCCGCCGGCGTGCCGGATGGGGTGTTCAACCTGGTGCACGGCTTCGGTCCGGATTCGGCGGGGGAGTTTTTGACCCGCCATCCGGACGTCGACGCGATCACCTTCACCGGCGAGTCGTCGACCGGCAGCGCCATCATGCGGGCGGCTGCTGATGGGGTGCGGCCGGTGTCGTTCGAGTTGGGTGGCAAGAACGCCGGGTTGGTGTTCGCGGACGCGGATCTGGACGCGGCGGTGGCGGGTTCGGTGCGGTCCAGTTTCACCAACGGTGGTCAGGTCTGCCTCTGCACGGAGCGGATCTACGTGCAGCGGCCGGTGTTCGAGGAGTTCACGGCCCGGCTCGCGGAGCGGGCCGCCGAGCTGCGGTTTGGGTGGCCGGCGGACGAGGCGACGGTGAACATGCCGCTGATTTCGCATCAGCACCGGGACAAGGTGCTCGGCTACTACGACCTTGCCCGCCGCGAGGGTGCGCAGGTGTTGGCCGGGGGCGGCGTGCCGGCCTTCGGTGATGCGCGTGATGGTGGTGCGTACGTGCAGCCGACGGTGTTGACGGGGTTGGGTGCGGATGCGCGGACCAACCGCGAGGAAGTCTTCGGGCCGGTGGTGCATGTGGCGCCGTTCGATGACGAGGATGAGGCGTTCGCGTTGGCGAACGGCACGGAGTACGGGCTGGCGGCGGCGGTCTGGACCCGGGACGTGGGTCGGGCGCACCGGGCCGGTATGCGGTTGGACGCGGGGATCGTGTGGGTGAACACGTGGTTCCTGCGGGATCTGCGGACTCCGTTCGGTGGGGTGAAGGCGTCCGGGATCGGGCGCGAGGGTGGCGTGCACTCCCTTGATTTCTATTCCGAGTTGACCAACGTCTGCGTGGACCTGACATGAGCGGCGGCGTTCGCATCGGCGTCGCGGGTGCGGTGGATGTGGCGAGCACATCGTGGGTCGGGCGCACCGGGCCGGTATGGGGTTGGACGTCGGCATCAGTGTCGCGGGGTGTCCGTCCGGCTTCCGGTCGACCCGCGGCTGTCGATAGCGGCTCCGAGTGGAGTGGGGAGCTGACATGAGCGTGGATTTCGAGGCGGCGGCCCGGGAACTGGTCGACGCGCGGGAGAACGGCAAGCCGTGTGCGCCGCTGCGGGGGCGGCTGCTGCCGGAGGGGGACGTCACGTCGGCGTACCTGGTGCAGCAGCTTCAGGTGCGGCAGTGGTTGCAGCGCGGCCAGCGGCGGGTGGGCGCGAAGATCGGGCTGACGTCGCGGGCGGTGCAGGAGAGCTTCGGTGTCTTCCAGCCCGATTTCGGGGTGCTGACCGACGACATGGCGGTGCCCGACGGGGCTGAGGTGCCGATGGGCCGGCTGCTCCAGCCACGGGTCGAGGCGGAGGTCGCGTTCGTCCTGGGTGCGGACCTGCCCGACGAGCGGATCACCGGCGCGGACGTGATCCGGGCGGTGGACCACGTGTTGCCGGCGATCGAGATCGTGGACTCGCGGGTGGCGGGGTGGGACATCTCGATCGTGGACACGGTGGCGGACAACGCCTCCAGCGGCCTGTTCGTGCTGGGCACGACGCCGCGTCGGCTGGCCGACGTGGACCTGCGGTTGTGCGGGATGGTGCTTGAGCAGGCCGGTGAGCCGGTGTCGGTGGGGGCGGGGGCGGCGTGTCTGGGTAATCCGTTGCATGCGGTGCAGTGGTTGGCGCAGACGATGGCCCGCTCGGGTGATCCGCTGCGTGCTGGGGATGTGGTGCTGTCCGGGGCGCTCGG
Source organism: Micromonospora sp. DT46 (assembly GCF_049841735.1). Classification (NCBI taxonomy): domain Bacteria; kingdom Bacillati; phylum Actinomycetota; class Actinomycetes; order Micromonosporales; family Micromonosporaceae; genus Micromonospora; species Micromonospora sp. DT46. The sequence continues at coordinate 516,175 of NZ_JBNCKW010000003.1, forward strand.
CCCGATGGTGCCGGTGACGCCCGGTGCGGCGTACGAGGCTCGCATCTCGGGGCTGGGTTCGGTGCGTACCTGTTTCTCGGGGGAGGCGTCGTGAGCGCGATGGCGGTCTTCGCGGTGGTGCGTGCGTGGAATGGCCTGGCGACCGTCGCGGTCTTCGGTGAGGGGGAGGCGTCGTGAGCGTTGGTGTGGCGGTGATCGGGTCGGGCAATATCGGCACCGACTTGATGATCAAGGTGCTGCGGCTCTCGGAGTCGCTGCGGATGGTGGCGATGGTGGGCATCGACCCCGATTCCGACGGCCTGGCGCGGGCGCGCAGGCTGGGTGTGGCGACGACCGCCGAGGGTGTCGACGGCCTGGTGGCGATGCCGGAGTTCGCGGATGTGGAGCTGGTGTTCGATGCCACCTCGGCGGGCGCGCACCGGCGCAACGACGCGGTGCTGGCCGCGCACGGTCGGCTCGTAGTGGATCTGACGCCGGCGGCGGTGGGTCCGTATGTGGTGCCGCCGGTGAATCTGGATGAGCACCTGGGTGAGCGCAACGTGAACATGGTGACGTGTGGTGGGCAGGCGACGGTGCCGATCGTCGCCGCCGTCGGTCGGGTGACGCCGGTGGTGTACGGGGAGATCGTCGCCTCCATCGCTTCCAAGTCGGCGGGGCCGGGGACACGGGCGAACATCGACGAGTTCACGGAGACGACGGCGCGGGCGATCGAGGTGGTCGGTGGTGCTGGTCGTGGTAAGGCGATCATCGTGTTGAATCCGGCTGATCCGCCGCTGTTGATGCGCGACACGGTGTACTGCCTGTGCGAGGACGCCGACGCCGACCGTGCGGCGATCGCCGGGTCGGTGGCGGAGATGGTGGCGGCGGTGCAGGAGTACGTGCCGGGGTATCGCCTGAAGCAGGACGTCCAGTTCGACCGGGTCGACACCTATGTGCCGTCGTTGGGTCGGCATCTGCGCGGGTTGCAGGTGTCGGTGTTCCTGGAGGTCTCCGGCGCGGGACATTATCTGCCGGCGTACGCGGGGAACCTGGACATCATGACGTCGGCGGCGCTGCGTACGGCGGAGCGGCTGGTCGGGCTGCGATCGGCAGCGACCGGCCATGACAGCGCGGGCCGCGACGGCGCTGATGGCGACAGCGCGGACCACCGCAGCACTGATGGCGACAGCGCGGGCCATGACGGCGCTGGTGGCGATGGCGTGGGTCGGAACGTCGTGGAGGTGACCCGGTGACTGATCTGTACATCCAGGACGTGACGTTGCGCGACGGCATGCACGCCGTGGCCCATCGGTACACGGTGGAGCAGGTCCGCACGATCGCGGCGGCGTTGGACGCTGCCGGGGTGGCCGCGATCGAGGTCGCTCACGGTGACGGGCTGGCCGGGTCGAGTGTCAACTATGGCCATGGTGCGGCCAGTGACGCCGACTGGATTTCGGCGGCGGCGGAGGTGATGACGAACGCGAAGCTGACGACGTTGCTGCTGCCGGGGATCGGCACCATCGCCGATTTGAAGGCGGCGAAGGCGCTCGGGGTGACCAGTGTCCGCATCGCCACGCACTGCACGGAGGCCGACATTTCGGCGCAGCACATTGCGTGGGCGCGGGAGAACGGCATGGACGTGTCCGGGTTCCTGATGATGTCGCACATGAACGATGCGGCCGGTCTGGCGGGGCAGGCGAAGTTGATGGAGTCGTACGGGGCGCACTGCGTCTACGTCACCGACTCCGGCGGCCGACTCCTCATGTCCGACGTCGCCGAGCGGGTGGACGCGTATCGGCAGGTGTTGGCACCGGATACGCAGATCGGTATCCACGCCCACCACAACCTGTCCCTCGGCGTCGCCAACAGCGTCGTCGCCGTGGAACACGGCCGCATTCTCGGCGACGGGCCGCTCGGTTCGGCCCACGGTCGGACGGTGCGGGTCGACGCGTCGCTGGCCGGGCAGGGCGCGGGGGCGGGTAACGCGCCGTTGGAGGTGTTCGTGGCCGTCGCCGAGTTGCACGGGTGGGAGCACGGCTGCGACGTGTTCGCCCTGATGGACGCCGCCGACGACATCGTGCGCCCGTTGCAGGACCGGCCCGTGCAGGTCGACCGGGAAACCCTGTCGCTGGGCTATGCGGGGGTGTATTCGAGTTTTCTGCGGCACGCGGAGCGGGCGTCGGACAAGTACGGGGTGGACGTGCGCTCGATCCTGGTCGAGTTGGGCCGCCGCCGCATGGTCGGCGGGCAGGAAGACATGATCGTGGACGTGGCACTGGACCTCGCCGACGGTCGCGCGCAGACGGGTGCGGCACAGTGAGCGCGAGGATTGAGCCGGGCGTGCGAGCCGCGCAGTCGCGAACGAGGGAGCTGCCATGATCGGGCCGGACACCGCGGGTATCGCCGAGCGCCTCGGCGAGGCGGCCGACACCGCCACCGCCATCGCCCAGTTGGCTGCGGAGACGGGCTTGGACGTGGATGCGGCGTACGGGGTGCAGACCGCGTTGATCCAGCGTCGCCTCGACCGGGGCGAGCGTCTGATCGGGTTGAAGATGGGCCTGACCAGCAAGGCGAAGATGGCGCAGGTCGGCGTGGACGAGGTCATCTGGGGCCGCCTCACCGACACCATGCGCATTCCCGACGGCGGCACCCTCGACCCCACCAGGTTCATCCACCCCCGCGTCGAACCCGAAGTGGCGTTCCTGCTCGACCGTCTGCCCGAGCCGGGCGAGCCGGTCGGGGACTTCACCGACGCCGTACGCGCGGTCGCCCCCGCCATCGAGGTCATCGACTCGCGGTACGCCAACTTCACGTTCTCCCTGCCGGACGTGGTCGCCGACAACACCTCCGCCGCCGCCTTCACCATCGGCGCCTGGTCCCCGGTCCCCGACGGCCTCGACAACCTCGGGGTGCTGCTGGAGATCGACGGACGCGTCGCGCAGGTCGGCTCGACCGCCGCGATCCTCGGCGACCCCCGCCGCGCCCTCGACGAAGGCATCCGCCTCGCCGGACGCCACGGCGTACGGCTGCGCGAGGGCTGGGTGTTCCTCGCCGGCGCCGCCACCGCCGCCGTGCCCCTGAAACCCGGCGCCCACGTCCGCGCCGTCGTCGAACACCTCGGCACCACCTCCCTGAGAGCAGCAGCATGAACGGGCAGGCGCATGTCGTGGCCGGCAAGGCCGTACCCCGAGGCGCGTTTCCGCACGTCAAGGTCGCCGGCGGGTTCGTGTTCGTCTCCGGCACCTCCAGCCGCCGCCCCGACAACACCTTCGCCGGCGTCGAGGTTGACGAGCTGGGCACCACGAACCTGGACATCCGCGCGCAGACCCGCGCCGTCATCGACAACATCCAAGATCTGCTGAAGACGGTCGGCGCCGACCTGAGCGACCTCGTGCAGGTCACCACCTACCTCGTCAACATGAACGACTTCGGCGGCTACAACCAGGTCTGGGCCGAGTACTTCGACGCCACCGGCCCCACCCGCACCACCGTCGCCGTCCACCAGTTACCCCACCCGCACCTGCTCATCGAGATTCAGGCCGTGGCCGTACTGCCCTGACGGAGGGTGGACAAGGGGCCTCACGTGCGACCGCCGCGAGCAGCGCTTCAGTGCGATCCGAAGCCTCCGGCGGACGACGTGGCTTCGTAGACCGTCTCCAAACCCCGTTTCACGCGGACCAACGAAGTCAGCCACTCCCGCGTCTCCGGGTCGGTCGAATAGAGCAGCGTGCCACGCATGCCCCGGGTCATCAGCACCTTGTAGGTGTTGCGGATCAGCCGGTCCGCCTCGACATCACTGAGCGTCTTGCGGCTGCGGAACGCCGGGTCCTTCGACTCGGAGCGTCGGGTGACCAACTTTCCGTCGCGGGCGACCAAATCCGGGCCGATGATGACGCCCGACCACTCGTACTCGAAGCCCTGGGCGGTGTAGACGCAGCCCACCTGGCCGAATCCATGGGGGTCGGTGGCCCAGAACGCGCTGCCCGGCGCCTCGCCGACGCTGCGGTCGCTCTTGACGTTCCACGGCCGGGCCCAACTTCCCACCTGCACATCAGGAACGAGGGTGTCATCCGGTCGCGGATCGCTCCACGGCCAGCAGTATCCCGCCGACATTCGTGCCGTTTCCCCGGCGGCCTGTTTCCCGGCGAGGAACGCCTCCAACTCCTCCGGCGAGTCAGCGAGCCGAAGGTCGAAGCGGCCGTCGCCGGTCCAGACCGTCGGCTCGCCACCCTCGAGGCCCAGGAGGTCAAGCACCCACTTCTCGTACGCCTCGCTGCCGCCGCAGCGGAACTGGTCGTGAAGCGAGACCACCTCGACCTCCAAGCCAAGTTGCTCGGCATATCGGGAGATGACGTCGACGCTGCCGAGTTCTCCTGGCTTCACGACCTGGTGCTCATCGAGCAGGAACACCGGCACCCGTGCGGCGGCGATCAGTTCGTCGACCTGCGGACGGGCCTTGTCGCGCTTTGCCTTGGGCGTGAACCTGTTGACCGACGTCTCCCGGATCCGGTGCGCCTCGTCGCAGATCAGCACGTCGAACCCATTGCGTTCCGCTGTCATGAAGCTGTTGAAGTAGGCGAACAGATTCTTGATTCGGGTTGATCCCTTGCCGGCGTACCGGCGCAGCGTCTGGGTGAACGACCGTGAGCCGGTGGCGTGCATGACTGATCGGTTCTGTCGGGCCAGTTCGCCGAGCACCGACAGGGCGATCACGCTCTTGCCGCTGCCCGGCCCCCCGGCGACGACCACGACCGACTTGCGCTCCGCCGACCGGGCCCGCTCCACCGCGTGCAGGACCAACTCGTACGCCAAGCGCTGGCGGTCCAACAACGTGAAGTGCGACCGTTCCTTCAGCTCCTGGGCCGCGTACGACAGAAGGTGCCTGCTGGGTCGGACGGAGCTGGTGAGGAAACGGTCCGCTGCGGCCGCGCCCGGAGCGGGTGCGAGGTGCATGCGGAGGTAGTCGAGGAACTGGCCGCGACGTTGTTTGGTGAAGATCCGGCTCTGCTCTGTGGGACGGCGCGCGAACAGATCGTTGACGTCGCGGTCGACGGCGTTGTGCAGGTACGCGGCACCCCGCACAGGATTGCGCCGGTCGGCGAGGACACCGAGAAAGTCCGTGAGGTACTCGCAGTAGTCGCCGACCTGCACGCCCGGGTGTAGGCGCGGGCCTCGGGCGTGCTCGACCAGGACGAGTCGGTCCGAGCCCTCGTAGGACTCGGCCTGGGACCACTGCTTCAGCTCCACCACCACGTAGGAGTCCTCGGCGGTCCCCGGATCGACGCCGGCGAGTACGACGTCCACACGCTTGCTCGTCAGCGGAAGCTGGTACTCGACCAGGACCTCGACCTGCCCCAACCCCGCGTCGGCGAGATCCTGACCGAGCACCAGGAGGCTGCGCGACCAGGAGCGCCGTTCACTCGGGCTCACGTGGTGACGGAGGCTCTCGGCGATCCGGTCGGCCAAAGTGCCGTTGGTGGCCAGTCGGAGCAGACCATCGGCGGAGGTACGGAACGCTGACAACACTTGCCCCCGGGCAGCACGAAATGATCGTGCGCATGGGGGGCGTGTCTGGCCACAGCCGGAAGCCCGTCGTTACGCGCCTGTATGAGGGGACTGTAGCGAAGAGATCAACTCATCGCCACAATCAGGACTGAGGCTTCGCGACCGAGCCCTTCGCCCGCTCCACCGGATAGCGGACAGCCACCTCGTCGAGCTTGGTCATGGCAGCTTCGACGAGGTCGATATCGAGCACGTCGGCCAGTCGTGTCAGATAGACCATGACGTCGCCGATCTCGGCCTTGACCCGGGCACCGGCCTCCGGTTCGGACATGACCTCAGCGGCCTGCTCGGGCGTCAGCCACTGGAACTCGGCGAGCAGTTCACCCACCTCGCCGGCAAGCGCCATGGCCAGGTTCTTGGGCGTGTGGAACTGTTGCCAATCGCGCTCGTCCGCGAACGCGCGTAAGCGTGCCGTCAGGAGATCCATTCGCGTGATCCTTCCATGCCAGGCGTGACTCGTCATGCGTCGTGGCGCCGGGCAGCCCATGGGAAAGTCGATCAGGTCGGCGGCGACGACGAACGCAGAACGGTCAGGTCCGTAAACCACGGGACCTGACCGATCTGTCACAGGCTGACTACCGCGTCCTCGGCGAGTGTGAAGAGTCCCGCATCGAAGGTGATGGTCTTCAACTTCGTGCCCTTGGGCACGTCGAAGAAGACGTTGGCGCGTACGGAGTTGCCAGGGTTGATCTCGTCGAGAAAACCGCGGGCATCGTCGTTGCCGTACATCCCGGCTGTGCCGTCGGCGTCGTACTCGCGGCCAGCGGCATCTTGAACGGTCACCGTGCCGTCGGCGTGGAAGAGGTGAGCCGACTTGGTGACGTTCTTGACGGAAATGCTCACGCGACAGTACGTGCCCTGGGCCTTACGGTTGAGGAAGGAGTCGCCCACCTGCGAGATGCCGCACTTGACGCTGTTGACGGTGAACTCGAAGTCGCCGCCGCGAACCTTGTCACCAACGCGGTACACCTTCGGGCCGGTCGGCTTCGCCGGGCTCGGCTTCGCCGGAGCCGCGGCCGGCGGGGTCGCGGCGGCCGACGGTGCGGGCGCCGACTTGGCCGGGGAGGCGTCAGCCGCTGCGGCGGTCGGCTCCGCGCTCGACGACACGCTTGCCGGCTCGGAGTCGCCGAGGATCGCTCCGACCATGCCGACGCCGCAGCACAGCGCAACCATGGCGCCGAGGCCGATGAGCGTGGGAATCAGCCAGGACGGCCGCTTCCGTCGAGCCGGCGCGGCCGGATACGCCGCAGTCGGCGGCGGGCCGTAGGGCGGGGGCCCGTTGTCGGGCTGGCCTGCATACGGCTGGTTCTGGCTCGGGTGGCCAGGATCGGTCATGCTTCTGTCCCCACAGGTAGTCCGCGCGGCACCCACCGCGCGAGTCCTGTGAACGGTACTGAGGTAGCCGTGACGAATTCGATCACTGTCGGGTCGACGACAACGCCGTGGGTCCAAAGTGGCTGACTGGCCCACTGGCGACCGATCAGGGTGGGCGGGCGGCTACCGAATAGAGGTAGCGACCCTCTGATCGGGGAAGGCCGCCGCGACGAATGCATCGGGCTGCCGCCAAAGTGAGGAGGCGTTGCCCTCCGTCAGATCAGTCTCGTTGCTCCTTGTCGAAGCCGATGCGCGTCACCGTCACGAACCTCGCCCAGGCGGCCGGTGCGAACGTCAGGACAGCACCGCGCTCGTCCTTGGAGTCGCGCACGGCGACGAGGTGGCGGAGGTTGGTCGCCACCTCGACGCAGGCGCCGCCGTTGTCTCCGCTTCGGGTGCTCTTGTGCCAGACGGCGCCGGTCAGGTCAGTCATGCCGCATCTCCCCGATGATTGTTTTGATCATGTCCATTGAGTCTGTCTCGCCGAGAGCGAGCGCATCCAGCCCTCTCCATACACGCTCGTACGCCGAAAGCTCGTCGGGCTTGTCGAGGTACAGCGCTCCGGTCAACGATTCGCTGTAGACGACGGAGGGTTCCGGTGCCGCACGACCGCCTTTGGCGGGCGGGAAGTCGAGGATCATAAAAGTGCCAGCGACCGCCCCGGGCTGTGGGCCCGCCGCCAGCGGCAGTACCCGCACGGACACGTTCGGCAGTTCGGAGAGTCTGAGCAGGTGGTCGAGTTGAGCGGTCATGACAGCCGACCCGCCGACGGTGCGCCGGAGCACTGGCTCCGAAAGCACCGACTCAAGCCGGGGAGCTGCAGGAAGCCGTCGAGTGAGAAGCGCCTGCCGTTGTAACCGTACTTCGACAGCCCGCTCGCGTTCTTCGTCGCTGAGGATTCGCCCAAGACGGAAGAGCGCCTGGGCATAGTCCCTGGTCTGCAGAATGCCGGGAATCAGTGACTCGTCATATCCCCGGAGCCGCGCGGCGGCGGATTCCAGGCCGACGTACAGCTCGAACCAGCTTGGGACCGCGTCCCCGTACGCATGCCACCAGCCCTTGGACTTCGTCTCGGTGGCGAGCCCGCGCATCGCCTCGGTCATCTCGGCGGACACCCCGTACAGCTCGCACATCGCCTTAACGTCGAGCACCCGGACCGGGCCCATGCCGCATTCGATCCGCCAGATCTTCTGCCGGCTGTATTCGAGGGCCTCGGCGGCGGCGTCGAGGGTCACGCCCGCCTCGGTGCGGTACTGGCGTAGCAGCCGGCCGAGTTGCCGGCGCGGCACGGTCGATCCGACATCTTCGGTCACCCGGTCACTCCCTGGTTCCGTCGCGCAACGCTGCGTCGCCCTTCCATGTAACAGCTATCGGTGGCAGCAAAGAAAGTCAATACTTCTGGAAAGAATTCTGGTGTGGAACGTTGCCTCGATGCTGCGCACCGTCACAGGATGACCACAGGTCCTGACGTCGTACCGCTGATCGAAGCTGCGGCGGCAGGGCGGGGTGGCCCGTGCGTGCGGGGAGGGCGGACGGGCCACCCCTTCCAGTCCACGAGGGAGAGGCAGGCAGCAGATGAGCGTCCGCAACCAGCGACCGGGAGCGACCTACCGCTCCTCGGCGTACACCAGTTTGCTGCCGTGGCAGGTGCGCGAGCGCCGCTTCAAGCCGGTCGGGCTCGGACGCCGCGGCCTGGAACCGGCTGATGTCTACGACTTCCTCGACCGCGTCGCCGGCGACATGGCCAACGTCTACGCCGCCCTGGCCGCCAGCCGCCGGGAGGCCGCCGTCCTCAAGGACGCGCTGCGCCGCTGGCGGTCCGAGCAGGCCCGCGCCCGCGCCGACCGGGGACACGACGCATGACCCAGCGGTACGTCATTCACCTGCCCGTCGCCGCCGCCGACCTGCCGGCCGCGCAGCGGCTGGCCCGGGTGATCAGCCGTTGGCTGCTGGTGCTGCCGCAGACCGATCCGGGGGAGAGCACCGTTTCGGAAGAGGACAACCAGCACGTACGCCACCGGGTCTTCTGTGACCTACGCATGCCCGGCGGCCGGCGCTGCCTGCTCCGTGCCGACCACGACGGTGCCTGCTCCCGCCGCCTGCCCCGGTGAGCATTCGACCCAACGCCGGGTGATTTTAAGTCGAGCAGGTTCGCTACTCGGGATAGCCAGCGGAGTAGGTCGCGTCCACGAGCTCTTGGAGGTGTCGGATGACCGAGGCCTTGTGGTCCGTCTCCGGAAGTTGCTGCTCGCCGGCCTTGATGAGCCCGCTTCGCCAGTGGCGGACGATCTCGTGCTGAGCCTCTCTGGGTAACTGGTCGATCCAGAGAGACCCGAGGTTGTTGTCGATGATTTCTTGTAGGTGGTCGGCAGCTTCCCGGTCGGTGAGCCGTTCGACCAAGAACTCCAGAGTCCAGTCGAAGAGACCACCGGTGGCGGTCCAGTCGACCCCGGGCTTCAGCACGATCAGGCCGGCCATCAGTTCCCCACGATGAATACCCGTGGACCGAGATCACGGTCCGCTATGAACTGCTCGATCTTAGCTGTCTGCTCGACCGAGAACTTCGAGACGTCAACGGGCACGAGGTCAGCCTTGTCCAGGTGTCGTTCGATTTGATATTGAAGCTGCGGCCACTGCCGGTCGAAGAACTGGCCGGGGAAGTTACCGACGGCATCATATGTTCGCCCCGCGTCGTCGACCCAGTCGGCCGAGGAATCCGCAGGGGCGCGACTGAGTTGAACGCCGAGGAGTTGTTCCAGCCGTACCGCGGTTTCGGCCTCGCCTGGCCTGAACTTCCCGGTCGCCGGGTCCATGCCGAGCGCATGGACGCGTTCTTCCTCGCTGGCGTGTCGAGCGGGGGGCTCATGAGGCGTCCCGGGAGTCGAGGTGTCGTCCCCGGATCTGCCTGGTCGGCTGCTGGCAAGCCGCCCCAGCGCCTGCTTCAGCTTCTCGATCAGGTCACCGAGCCGCCGGATCTCCGGCATCAGCCGTCGCAGGCTCGCCAGCAGCCCTCGCAGCAGCCGCGCGATCCGCGCCGCCCAGGACGCCACCAACGTCGTCACCTGCTCCACCACCAGCGGCGCGGCGAGCCCGCCGGTGACGACCAGTTCGCCGGCGTACACGATGAGTCGGGAGACGCAGGTGGCGATGGCGTCGCGGACCAGCAGCCGGACGGCGGCGACCAGGCCGGCGGCTCCTTCGGTGATGGCGGCGAGGGTGTCGGCGCCCTGGGCCAGCCCGCCGATGGCCTGCTGCTGCTCGGCGGCCCAGGCCCGGTAGGCGGGGCCGGCGCCGCCACCCCAGCTCGCGACGTCGGTGCGGACGGCGGCGCCCAGGTCGGCGGCTTCCTTGCGCAGCGACGCGGCGACGTTGCGCCAGGTCCGGGCGTGGGCGGTGATCTGCGCCGGGTCGCCGGCGAGCCAGTCCAGTGCCTCGCTGAGCGGCTTGACGTGCTCGATCAGCCAGGCGATGCCGTACTGGAGCAGCGCGCCGACCGGGTCGGAGACGAAGGCGAGGGCGTCCAGGCCGGCGCTCACGACGCCGAGGGTGCCGTCGATCCAGCTGCCGTTGCGGACGCCCTGGGCGATCAGCTCGATGTCTTCGCAGATCCAGATGCCGGCCCAGGCGCTGGGTGGGGTCTCGGCGGCCGTGGCGACGAGGGGGTTGGTGGTCACTCCTTGTGCCGTGTCCGCTGTAGCGACCGCTCGGCCCGAGTGTCGGCGGCACGGTAGCGGTCGGCGCCGGTCCGCAGTCTGTCGGCCGTGTCGCGCACCGAGCCGGCCGCGGTGCCGATGCCCTGGACCAGGGTCTGCTGGAGGCCGTCGAGCAGCGCCGGCATGATCGCGCAGAGCCGCCCGTACGCCTCGGCACCCAACCGGACGTGCTGGCCGGCCTGGCGGGCGGTGTCGAGGCTGTCGGCGCGGCGGTCGAGGCGCGCGGCGTGGCGGGTCAGGTCGTCGGGGTCGACCCGGATGCCGTCAGCGCCGGGCATCCGGTGTGCCCTGGTCGGGATCCAGCCGGCGGCGGTACGACTCGACAAGCGCCACCGCTGTCGGATCCTCGGCACCGAGGATGCCCGTGGTCGCCTCGGTGATCCTGCTCAGCAGATCGGCATGAGCGGCTCGGGTGGTCGCCAGGATCTGCCGGGCGGTGTGCGCCGCGGAGTGCTGCCGGGTGCGTTCGTCCAGCCGCAGGTCGACCAGCAGGCCCGACGAGTCGACGGTGACCTCGATCGTCCGATCGGGGCTGGTCGCCGTGCCTCGCATTGCCTGAACCCGCGAAGCCAGCTCCTTGGCCCGGGCCGCCCGGTCCGCGATGGACGCTTCCCAGTCGTCGAGCCGGCGCGTTGCCGCGTCCAGCGCGGCTTCGTCCGCCCACATGCCTGACCCTCCCCAGGGCATCGACGCCGACCGGTCGGTGTCGCCGTCACGCTACCAATCGGTGGCGCTGCGTGGTGTTCCGCTGAGGTTGTCCTGCTGCGGCATCTGCCGTGGTGCTCGACGGTCCTGCAATGGCGGGGCATCTTCCGACTCATGGCGGATCCGGCCGTGCCCCTTTCGGTGACCGCCGCCTTGCTTTCCTTTCGGGAATTGGCTGAATTGCAATCCTGGTCAGCGTAGCGAGCAATCCACTGTAGACAGACGGCTGAGGCCTGAAGTGTGGACGATCGATAGGTTGGGGGCATGGCATACGGGAGCTACACCGCCGACGGCAGCTACTGGACGGTGCGCAAGCACGGCTCGACCTTCTGGGTCGTACGTATCAGGAATGAGAACGGGACCTATCGGCGGTTGGAGTGGTGGGGTGGCTACCGGCATGCAGGTCACGCGGCGCGTGCAGCTGCGCAGCTGGCCTATCGGCAGGCCCGGGAGGACGTGGTGAAGGAACTGCGCGGCAGCCTGCACAAGGAGTTGGAACGTGTCGGCCTCGGTGCCCTGCCCACGCCCGCCCCGCTGCGCCCGGATGTGTCGGTGCTGCCGCCCGACGAGGAATCGTCCGACGCCGAGGAGTGACGGCTGGCTGCGTGCGCGGGCTCCGCGTACATCTCGGGGTGTTGCCGGCGGCGTGCTCAGCGCCGCCGTTCGGCGGCGCGGACGACGAGGATGGTGCCGTCGCGGCCCACGGTCGACGGGCGTACGGCTGTGGGCTTCTTCGCGAATCCGTCGGCCAGCCAGGACGCGGCCTACCGGGACGGCAGCGGTGCGGCCGGGCGGACCGCGGTGAACTGGGAGTGCTCGTACCGGGTGGCAGAGAGCAGCAGTAGCCACTCGTCGCAGCCCTGCCACGGGTGGAGGTCGGCGGCGCCGCCGCGTACGACGCGGGGCCCGTCGCCGGTGCGTGGCCGGGCATCCGCCGGCGCGTCCACGAAGCCGGGGATCCACACGTCGGCGCAGATCTCGCCAGCCGAGCCCATCGCCGCCAGACCGAAGGCGTTCTCCCCGCCGGCCGTGCGCTCCTCGTCGCTGAAGTCGTCGAGGATCTGGTCCTCGTCGGGCTTGTCGTCGCCGCGGAACGTCAGCGTGGTGGTGCCGGCGCGGGCCGCGTACTCCCACTCGGCCTCGCTGGGCAGCCGGAACGGCAGGGCGTCGAGCAGGTCGTCCAGGTCGTCCTCGAGCCGGGCCGTCGTGGTGTCCTCGTCGGCGTAGTCGTCCTCGTAGTCGGGCAGCCAGTGCCGGACCTGCGCGACCGTCAGCGGGTGCCGGGCGATCAGGAACGGTTCGACCCGCACCTCACGCACGGGCTGGGCGTCCTTGGCGGCGGCGAAGAAGGGCTCGAGCGTGTCCTCGACTCCTCCGTCGCGCTCGATGGCACGTACGGCCTCCAGTTCCGCGTCGGACAGACCCATGCGGAACGTGCCGCCGGGCACCTCACGGAACACCACGCCCGACGCGGTGTGCCGCCAGGCCGGACGCCCGGCCACAATCTCCTCGGTCCACATGGCGCCGAACGCTAGCAGCCGAGGCGTCGTGCAGGGCCTGCCCGTGGTTCCGGTAGGCGCCGGTCACTGTCAGCAACTGCCCTGCGGTCACGATGACCGTCACCGTCACGACGGCGAGCCAGGCCAGCCGGTCGGTGAGCAGTCGGCCCGCCGAGCGGGAGCCGCGGACGGCGGCGGCGACCACGCCGGCGCCCCGGGCCGCCCGAAGCGCGATGGCCGCGCGGGCGAACCGCAGGAAGGGCACGGCGAGGAAGATCACCTGCCACCAGTTCTGCTTCCAGAACTGCCGGGCACGGTGCCGGGCCAGCCAGGCACGCAGGACGAACTCTGCCACGAACACGGCCCACAGGATCTAACTGGCGACCGTGAGGACGCTGCTGAGCGCCTCGTCGTGGGTGAACGACTGTACGAGCACCAGCAGCAGGAACAGCACGCCGAGGATCCCCATCGGCTTGTCGAGCCGGTGGGTGAGGTCGTCGAGACGGGACTCCTTCTCTCGCCGTTTCCGCGCCCCGTTTGCACGTCCGCCTTCGGTCCGGCGGCGGTCGCCGTGATCGTCGGAATGCCCTGCCGGCACGGTCACGTACCGCAGGAGCGGGTCTCGGCACCGGTGGGACCGGGCCGGACCGCCTGTGGCGCGTCCAGAGGACAGCGGGCACTGCACCGTTGCGGGTCACCGGTCACGATCGTCTGCATGGTCTGGCTCCTCGGGCCGGTGGTGTCGGGACGCGGTGTCGACAACCGACCGTAGGGGCTCGACCACGCCCGGGCTGCCCGTTTGCGTCAAGAGCCGAGATATTCGCGGCTCCTGCCCCCGCGCTGACGGCACATCCCGCCCGAATGATGTCTATCCCTCAATGTCGTTGGTAGGGTGCTGCGGTGCCTCCCCCTGCCACCGTCGGCGCGCCACCGGGCGACCGCTCCCTGACCTCAGAATCCACGCCCTCCACCGCCCGACAGGTGCGGCGCGCACGCTTCAGCGAGTCCGGTCTCGCGTGGCTGATGCTGCTGCCCTCGGTGGGGGTCTTCGCACTGTTCGTGTTCTGGCCGCTCGGGCGGACCCTGTACCTGTCGGTGCACGGCAACGACATCTTCGGCGCCGCGTCGGAGTACGTCGGCGCGGCGCACTACCGGGACATGCTGTCCGCTGAGTTCGGCAAGGTGCTGGCCACGACGGCGCTGTTCACGCTCTTCTCGGTGGTGCCGGCCGTGCTGGGCGCGCTCTTCGTGGTGCTGCTGCTGGAGGCGCGCATCCGGGGCGTACGGGCGCTGCGCACCGCGTTCGCGCTGCCGTTCGCGTTCTCGGTGGCGACCGCGTCGGTCATCTTCGCCGTCATCTACAACCCGGCGATCGGGGTGGCGAACGGCCTGCTCGGCTCTCTCGGCTTCGACCGGGTCAACTGGCTCACCGACCCGTCGATCGCGTTGCCCGCCGTCTGCGCCGCTACGGTGTGGATGAACTTCGGCTACAACATCCTCGTGCTCTCCGCCGGGGTCTCGGCGATCTCGCCGGAGGTGGTCGAGGCGGCGCGGCTGGACGGCGCGACCGGGTGGCGGCTGGCGACGCGGATCACCGTGCCGCTGCTCTCCCCGCAGTTGTTCTTCCTCGTCGTGGTGTCCACGATCCACGCCCTGCAGAGCTTCGGGCAGATCCACATCCTGACCAAGGGCGGGCCGGACCAGGCCACGACGACGTTGGTCTACTCGATCTACGAGAAGGCGTTCGCCTTCGGCTCCTCCGACTTCGGCGCGGCCAGCGCGCAGGCCGTCGTGCTGCTGGTCATCATGCTCGGCTGCACGGCCGTCCAATTCGGCGTCCTCGAACGGCGGGTCCACTACCGATGAAAAAGCTCAACCTCGGCCGGGTCGCCGTCTACGTCGTGCTCGGCCTGGCGGCGATCCCCGTGCTGTTCCCGGTCTACTACGGCTTCGTCGGCGCCGTGATGGGCCCCGGCGACCTGGCGACCTATCCGCCCGCGCTGGTGCCGAGCGCGCTGCACTGGCAGAACATCACCGACGTGTTCCGCTCGGTGCCGCTCGGCCGCTTCTACGCGAACTCCGCCGTGCAGGCCGGGATCATCACCGTGGCGCAGGTCGTCACCAGCATCTTCGCCGCGTACGCCTTCGCGTTCCTGCGCCTGCCGGCGAAGGCGGCGACGTTCAGCCTCTTCCTCGCCACCCTCATGGTGCCGTGGGAAGCGATCATCATCCCCAACTACCTGGCCATCTCCGACTGGGGCCTGACGCGCGGCGGGCTGACGTACCTCGGTCTGGTGCTGCCCTTCCTCGCCTCGGCGTTCGGCACCTTCCTGCTGCGGCAGGCGTTCCTGCAGTTCCCGACCGAGCTGCGTGACGCCGCGGTGATCGACGGGTGTGGCCACTGGCGGCTGCTGTGGCGGGTGATCGTGCCGCTGTCCAAGCCCTCCATCGCGGCGGTCGGGGTCTACGTCTTCCTCTCGGCGTGGAACCAGTACTTCTGGCCGCTGATCCTGATCCGCGACACCGAGTTCCAGACGCTGCAGATCGGCATCTCCCAGCTCAACGACGCCGAGGCGGCGCAGCCGGGTCTCGTTCTCGCCGGCGTCGCGTTGTCCCTGATCCCCACGCTGGCCGTCGTGATCTTCGGCCAGCGCTACATCGTCCGCGGGCTGACCGCCGGGGCGCTGCGTTGAACCATCGAGAAGGAGAACCAATGAGAAGACCTCGGCTCCGCCGGACCGCGGCGGCGTTCGTCGCCGTGGTGGCCGCCGCCGCGCTCACGGCCTGCGGCGACTCCGGGTCCGGCACCGACGGCGGCAGCGGCGCGCTCGACGCGCCCGGCGCCGAGGTGCTGGAGAAGGCCACGGACAAGACCACCATCGAGTTCTGGCACGCGATGAAGGGGGCCAACGCCACCGCCGTCGACCAGCTCGTGGCCGACTTCAACGCCCAGAGCGGCGGCAAGGTCGAGGTCAAGGCGGTCTTCCAGGGAAGCTACGACGAGACGATCGCGAAGTACAAGGCGTCGGTGCAGCAGAAGAGCACGCCGGCCCTGGTGCAGATCTACGACATCGGCAGCCGCTTCATGGTCGACTCGAAGCAGGTCGTGCCGATGCACAAGTTCATCGAGAAGGACGGCTTCAACGCCGGCGACATCGAGCCGAACATCGCCAGCTACTACTCGGTCGACGGCAAGCTCTGGTCGATGCCGTTCAACTCCTCGACGCCCCTGCTGTACCTCAACAAGGAGGCGTTCGAGCGGGCCAAGCTCGACCCGACGAAGCCGCCGAAGAACCTCGACGAGATCGGCGAGCTGGCGAAGAAGCTCACGGTCAAGGACGCCAGCGGCAAGACCGTCCAGTACGGCTTCAACGCCGCCATCTACGGCTGGTTGGTGGAGCAGCTGCTCGCCACCGACGGCAAGGAGTACTGCGACAAGGGCAACGGGCGCAGCGGCCTGGCCACGAAGGTGCAGTTCGACCAGGAGACGGCCGTGCGCGTCGCGCAGTGGTGGACGGACCTGGTGAAGGGCGGCTACGCGACGAACACCGGCCGCAAGACCGACGACGCCCAGGCCGCCTTCAAGTCGGGCACGGTCGCCATGCATCTGGAGTCCACCAGCGTGCTGCGCGGCTACGTCGACGCCGCGAAGGGCAAGTTCACCGTGCTCACCGCCCCGTACCCGAAGGTGAGCGCCTCCTCCACGGGCGGACCGATCATCGGTGGCGCGTCGCTGTGGATCAACGGCGTCGGCCACGACGACAAGGAGAAGCGGGCCGCCTGGGAGTTCGTGAAGTTCGCCTCCGGCCCGGTCGAGCAGGCCAAGTGGCACACCAGCACCGGGTACGTGCCGATCAACGCCAAGGCGCTCGACGAGCAGATCGACAAGGACTGGATGGCGAAGTTCCCCCAGTTCCGCACCGCCGTCGACCAGCTCCACGCGCTGCCGCCGTCGGTCGCGTCGGCCGGCTGCCTGCTGGGCGTGATGCCGCAGGCCCGCAAGGCCTCCGAGGACGGCCTCGAGGCGGCCATCGTCGGCAGCAAGCCGGCCGAGCAGGCCATGAAGGACGCCGCGGCGAGCGTGCAGGGCGCCATCGACAGCTACAACAAGTCGGTCAGCTGACCACCGCACCGCGCTGATCGTCGAGAAGGGCCAGTTCCGCCGGGACTGGCCCTTCTCCGCTGCCGCCCCCACGTCGTGGGGTGCGGGCGGATCCTATGGTGGGCTCTGCCACCGATCGAGGGAGAGACCGTTGTCACCGTCGTACCGCCCGCCCCGTTCGTGCGTCGCAGGGGCGGCCCTGAGCCTGCTCGTCGGGCTCGCCGCCTGCACCGCGCCACGGGCGGAGCCGCCCGAGCGGCCGGCGCCGGGGATCGCGGTGACCCAGGAGAGCCTGCGCGGCGGCGGGACCGGAGCGGAGGGGGAGGGCCCGGAGCCCACCTGGTCGGTGACGGCCAGGCGGCTCGACCAGCCGTTGACGCAGCTCGGCCAGGTCGTCGTCGTGCCGGAGGCGCGGGAACTGCGGGCGGTGGACCGCTCCACGGGGCAGGACCGCTGGCGTCACCCGTTCCCGATGGCCTACCAGTACGCGGTCGCCGGCGATCTGATCGTGGTCAGCGCCAGCAACGGAGGGTTGCTGGAGGTGCTCGACGCGGCCACCGGCGCCACCCGTTGGCGGGCCGAGGACACCCAGGACGTCGTCGTCCAGCAGCAGGTCGTGTACGACCGCGAGTGCGTCGGCACCGGACAATCCGCGAAGTGCGTCGTCGTCGCCCGGGACGTCCGCGACGGTCGCCAACTGTGGAAACTGCCCGCCGACCGGTTCGCCCGGGTCAGCGACGAGGCGCTCGGCGTCCGCGCGCCGTATGCCGCGCCCACCCAGCGGTACGTGTCGGTGCGGCTGAACGGGCGTACCTACACGAGCGTCGCGCCCACCACCGGCAAGGCCGGCGCCGGACGCCTGCCGAGCCGGGCCTGGCACGGCTTCGTGGCCGGCAACCTGCTGGTGACCACCGACCACGACCCGCCCCGGGACGACCGGCGGTGCACTGTCAGCATCGCCACCGTCGACGCGGCCACCGGCGCCGGAGGCTGGTCCGGCGAGGTCTTCAGCGGGCGTCGCGAGGACGGCGAGTGTGCCAAGCGACTGGCGCACGACCGCAGCGGGCTGACCCTGATCGGGGCCGGCACCCGGCTCGTCGCGGTCACGGACGCCGGCCGGCCGCAGATGATCGACCTGCGGACCGGTAAAGCGCAGTGGGAGGGTGTCGCCCCCGGCGTACCGATCGACGGGGACGACCGGTCCGTGCTGGTGCGGCGCACCGCCGACGAGGGCGAGCTGGCCCTGCTCGACATGGCCACCGGCGCGACGCGGTGGAGCGCGCCGGACCCGGGACTGTCCGGCACCTCGGCGAGCTGGCGGTCGAGCGTGACCGGACGCCTCGTGGCGGTCAGCGGCGCGGTGGAGCAACGACCGGTCGTGCTCGTCTACGACGTGTCGACCGGTCGCCAGCTCGGCCGGTACCCCGGTTGGCTCGCCGGCGCCGGGGACGACTGGGTCGCGGTGAGCCACTCCGGAGGCTCGGACGGGATCGCACTGGACCTGTACGTCTTCTGACCGGCGCGGCGGGCCGGTCCCGGGCCGCCCGCCGCGTTCACCGCCGCCGCGCCCTAGTTCCAGCGGAACAGGAGCGCGGCGACGGTCGCACCGACGACTGCGGTGATCGCCAGACCCGCCAGGTTCGATGCGTCGACCGAGGTCCCCGCCCAGGCGCTGGAGAGCGCCTCGACGGTGGCGCCGAACGGCAGCCACGAGGCGGCCCGGGCCACCGGTTCCGGCAGGGAGGCGGTGCCGCCGAACAACCCGCCGACGGCCCCGAGGGCGAAGAAGGCGATCAGGCCGATGGCGACCGCCGAGTTCGGGGTGGGCGCCACCGAGGCGACGATCAGGCCCAGCCCGTACATGGCGGCCACCGAGAGCCCGACCACGGCGAGCGCCATGCCGACGTGGGCCGGCGGACGTGCGCCGAAGCCGACGACGGCGACGGCGTACGCCAGCCCGATCCCCACCAGCACCTGCGCCAGGCTCACCACCAGTTGGGCGACGAGCACCATCGCCGGCGACGCCGGAGTGACCGCGAGCCGGCGCAGCACCCCGCTGCGGCGGTAGTAGGCCAGGAAACTCGGCATGTTCACGATGCCGATCGTGGCGAGGACGATGGTGAAGACCAGCGGAAGGACGAAGAGGTCCAGCGCCGAGCGCCCGCCGGCAACCTCCTGGTCACCGGCGGCAGCGGCGTTCATGACCAGGATCAACAGCGGCAGCCCTATCGGTACGACCAGCCCGGCCGTGTCCCGGACGACCATCTTCGCCTCGCACCCGATCAGGGTCAGCCACGAGCCTGCCCCGGGTCGTCGTACGGTCACCTCGTTCATGCGTCCTCCTCCGTGACGAGTTCCTTGCCGGTGAGGCGGACGAACGCCTCCTCCAGGTTCGCGGTGCCGGCCCTGGCGGCCAGCCCGGCCGGGGTGTCCAGGGCGACGATCCGGCCGGCGTCGAGCAGCACGACCCGGTCGCAGAGCCGTTGGACCTCGTCCATGGCGTGGCTGACCAGCAGCACGGTCTCGTCGCGCAGCCCCTCCACACCCGCCCAGATGCGCCGGCGGGCACGGGGATCCAGCCCGGTGGTGAGTTCGTCGAGGATCACCACCCGCGGTCGGCCGACCAGGGCGAGGGCTATGGAGAGGCGCTGCTGCTGGCCGCCGGAGAGCTTCTCGAACCGCGTCCGGGCCTGCCCCCGCAGCTCGACCAGGTCGAGCAGTTCGTCGGCGGGGCGCGGATCGGGGTAGAAGCTGCGGTAGAGGCCGAGCAGCTCACCGACGGTCAGGGCCGCGTGCAGCTCGGCCTGCTGCAACTGCACGCCGAGCACCTGACGTACGGCGGCGCGGTCCCGGCGCGGGTCCCGCCCGAGCACCCGGACGCGTCCCCGATCGGGGACCCGCAGGCCGGCGATCAGCTCGATCATCGTGGTCTTGCCGGCCCCGTTGACGCCCAGGACGCCCAGCACCTCGCCGGGAGCCACCGTCAGGCTGACGTCTTCGACGGCGACGACGTCGCCGTACCGTTTGTAAAGGTTCTCGACCTCGATGGCGGGTTGGCTCATGCTCTCCATGCTGGTCGGCGCCACCCGCCCGCCGCCTGTGCCGGAGGTCAGCCCCGCCGCCCATGACTTTCGGCACCCGTGGCTCGCCGGCCGCGGCGGCTAGGGTTGCCGCATGCGGCGGCTCGGGCTCGATGAGTGGTCCGGCCTGGTGATGCTCGTCGTGTGCGTGGGCGTCGGGTCGCCGGTGATGCTCGGCCTGGTCGAGCCGGACATCCCGGCGCCGGTGTGGGTGGGGCTCTTCGTCGTCACCCTGGGCGCGGCGCTCGGCGCCGTGGCCGAATGGGGAGCACCCCGGACGAGGTGGGCGGCCTACGGCACGGCAGTGGTCGCCGGCTGGGGCGTGGTCGCGACGGCCCCCCGCGCCGGCATGCTGCCGATCCTGCTGGTGGTGATCGCCGCGCTCGGGCCGGAGACCCTCCGGCTGCCGGTCAACCTGCTGGTGGTGGCGCTGAACACGGCCGTGATCGCCCTGACCGTCGGCCGGGTCCACGACGACCCGGTCGCGCCGCTCGTGTCCGGGGTGTTCTACGGGCTGATCCAGATCGCCACGACGTTCAGCGTGACCGCGGTCCGCCGGGAGCAGCAGCACCGTCGGGAGCTGGCCCGGGCGCACGTGGAGCTGCGGGCGGCCAGCCTGCTGTTGGCCGGGTCCGCCCGCACGGCGGAACGCCTGCGCATCTCCCGTGAGCTGCACGACCTGCTCGGTCACCAGCTCACCGTCCTCACCCTGGAGCTGGAGGCGGCCCGGCACCGTGCGGGCGACCCGGCGCGGGAGCACGTCGAACGGGCCGGCCGGGTGGCCCGGGAGGTGCTCGCCGACGTGCGCGACACCGTCAGCGCGCTGCGCGCCGGGTCCGCCGCCGACCTCGCCGAGGCGCTGCGCGACGTCGGCCGCGACATCCCCGGGCTCGACGTGACGGTCGAGGTGGGCGAGGACGTCGAGCCGAACGAGGAACAGACCGCGGCGCTCGTGCGGGCCGTACAGGAGATCATCACCAACACTCTGCGGCACGCCTGCGCGGGCGAGCTGCGAGTCACGATCGTCCGCCACGGTGCGGCGATCCGACTGACGGCGGTCGACGACGGGCAGGGCGCGCGGGGCGTGGTCCCCGGCAACGGGCTGCGGGGCCTCGCGGAGCGGTTCGCGGCACTCGGCGGGGAGATCGCGTACGACGGCAGTGCGGGCTTCCGGGTGACCGCTCGGATGCCGGCCCGGTGACCGGCATGCTCGATCCGGCCGGCCCGCGCGGCCGAGACGACATGACCAGGGTGGTCGTGGTCGACGACCAGACGCTGGTCCGGCAGGGCATCCGCACCCTGCTCGACATGGCGGGCATCGAGGTGGTCGGCGAGGCCGACGACGGCGAGGCGGCCCTGGCCGCGATCGACGCGACACGGCCCGACGTCGTCCTGCTCGACCTGCGCATGCCGCGCCGGGACGGCATCTGGGTCCTCCGACGGCTCCGCGAGCGCGGGGCGGACGTGCCGGTGCTGGTGCTCACCACCTTCGACGACGACACCCTCGTCCTCGACGCGTTGCGCGCCGGAGCGCGGGGCTACCTGCTCAAGGACGTCACGCTGGAGCAGCTGACCCGGGCGGTCGAGACCCTAGCCGCGGGGGGAACGCTCATCGCCGTGTCGATCACCGATCGGCTCCTGCGCGCCATCCGCTCGGCGCCGTCCCCGGTCGGGGTGAGCGCTCCGCCGTCGCAGGACCTCACCGAGCGGGAGCTGGACGTGCTGCGGCTGGTCGCCGAGGGCTACACCAACCGGGAGATCGCCGGCCTGCTCTTCCTCGCGGAGGGCACGGTCAAGAACCACGTGTCGGCCATCCTGCTCAAGCTCGGCGCCCGGGACCGCACCAACGCGGTGCTGCGGGCGCTGCACGAGGGCGTCCTGCGGTAGGACCGACCGGGACCCGTCCGCCGGTGCGTCCGGTCGTCGCGCGGCGGGGGACCCGACGCTGTGGTCCCCGGCCTGCACCGGCCGGGGACCACACCGGAACTACCTGCTACTTGGCGGCGGCGGACGGCCGCGGCTTGACGCGGAACGAACCCAGGATGATGTGACGCATCTGTGCACCTCCTCTCAACTGGTGGTGGTCAGAGACCGGGCGTGTTCGAGGGCGTCCGTCAACTCGTCCTCGTTCACGACCAGCCGTTCTGTCAGCAGGCAGGTGCCGACCGGCGTCGTCACCAGGCTGCTGCCGGCCCTGCGGTGGACGTCCACGCGGGAAGCGGCGCCGGGCCGCTCGTCGAGCGGAAATCCGAAACTGAGCCGGTGTACGCCCTGCCGGCCGGGGCGGCGCATGTCCTTCTCCCGGCGTGCCAGCGGCCGGAGCGCGTCGGCGGTGTGCCGCCAGCGCTCGGACACGCTCACCCACTCATCCGTACGGACGACGAGCTGACGCAGCTCGGGGGCGAGTGCCAGGCGCACTGCGTGTTCGCAGATCACCTCGGTCAGGTCGTCGCCCAGCCGCTGCTCCAGGGTCTCGGCCAGGACCAGCAGGTCCAGCAGGTCCTTGATCCGGAACTTGCGCTGGAACCGCTCCTCGGCCACGGCGAAGAGCCCGCACAGGTCGTCCTGTTCCACCGGCGCGACGCGCACCGGGACGCCACGAAGGTCGCCGGCGAAGGTGAACGTGGTGACGTCGGCGCCCATCGGCTTGTCGAGGTGCGGCTCGGTCGCGGGCCACTTCATCGCCACGCCGACGTGCGGCTCGTCGAGCCCCTCCAGGATGCTGACCGCCTGAGGTACGGCCCCCCAACGGTCGACCAGATCCCGTACGCAGGACCACAGGACGTCCTGGTTGGGGGCGAAGAGGTCGACGTCTCCCGACTGCCGCAGTAGCCCACGGGGATAGTGCCGGGCGATGCACGGGCCCTTGAGGACCGTCGCCCCGTACCGGCCGGCCAGCTCGGCGCCGGTCGCGTGGAGGGTCTCGACGCGCTGCTCCCACCGGCGCAGGTACGCGCCCTCCGCCTCGTTGAGCTCGACGCCCCGGGCCACCGCGGAGGAGAGCCAGGTGGCGAGGATCCCCTTGCGGTTGGCCATGTCGGCGACCCGCCAGGTGGGCAGGTCCGGCGGTGCTCCGAGCAGGCGGTCCACGACATCAAGATCGATCATGAAGATCATCAGCCTCACCGCGAGATCGGTCCATCGCGGTGAGGCTGACGTCGTCGGCCATATTTTCTCGATATCCGCTGCCGGTCGACGGTCGGCAGGGCCCCGGAGGGCGGGTGGCGACGGACGGCGTGACGCGCCACGGCGAGGACCTCGCCGTGGCGCGTCGCCGCGTCAGCGCAGGCGGCCCTCGATGGCGTCGATGATGCGCGGGCGCAGTTCCGCCGCGCGGATGACGGCGTCGACGGAGCCGACCTCGACCGCCCGCCGGATGTTGTGCACCCGGTCGAACTCGGCGGCCACCTCGCCCAGCTTCTCCACGCGCACCGACGAGCGCAGCTCGTCGAGCTCCGCGGTCAACGCCGCGCGGTCGGTGCCGGAGGCCGCCGCGACGCGGGCCTCCAACTCCCGCACGCGCGGGTCGGCCGCCGTACGGGCGTTGACGTCGCCGGAGAACACCACCGCGGCGGCGGGGGCGCCGCCGAGGACCGAGGCGAACGAGCCCTCCAGCGCGAGCACGGTCATGTTCGGGTTCAGCGCCTTCGAGAACACCACGAACGCGCCACCGTGGTACCGCGAGATCACGCAGAACACGATGGGCCCGCGGAAGTTCACGATCGCGCGGCCGATCTCGGCGCCGTACTCCAGTTGGAGATTGCGCATCGACTCGGGCGAGCCGTCGAAGCCCGACAGGTTCGCCAGCACCACCAGCGGCCGGTTGCCGCTGGCCGCGTTGATCGCCCGCGCGGCCTTCTTCGACGACCGCGGGAACAACGTGCCCGCGGTGTAGGTGTCCGGGCCGTCGGTGGGCGGGAAGCCGCGCCGCGGCACCGACCGTGACTCGATGCCGATCAGGCACACCGGCATGCCACCGAGGTGTACGTCCTGCACCGCCACGGTCTCCGCGTCGGCCATGCCCGCCCACCGTTCCAGCACCGGGTGGTCCTGGTCGGAGAGCGCCCGCATCACCGTCCGGATGTCGAACGGCTTCTTGCGGTCCGGGTTGGCCTCGGCGGAGAAGATCTCGCCGACGGTGGTGAAGTCGCTGCCCGCCACGACGTGCGGGAAGGCGGAGACGTCGCGGTCGACCGGGTCGGTCGTCCGCGCCCGCCGCGGCCCCTGCTCGCCGGGCGCGACGTACGTGTGCTCGTAGTGCGCCATCAGCACGTCCCGCGCCGCGGCCAGGTTCGGCGCCCAGTACTGCGCCTGCCCGTTCGGGCCCATCACCCGGTCGTAGCCGCCGATGCCGAAGTTGTCCTCGGCCGACACGCCACCGGAGAAGTCGAGCGACTGCTTGCCGGTGAGCACCATCGCCGAGTCCGGCGTCATCACCAGAATGCCCTTGGTGTGCATCAGCATCGTCGCCTCGGCGTTCCAGTACGGCTGCGCCCCGACGGTGATGCCCGCGACCACGATGTTGATCTCGCCGCCGTCCTGGGTGAACTCGACGATCCGCTTGAGCGCCGCGGCCACCCAGTCCATGTTCTCCGTGCCCGACTGCATGGAGATCCGGGCGCCGGCGGACAGCGCGTACCACTCCAGCGGCACCTGCATCCGCTCGGCCAGGTCCAGCGCGGCGATCACGCGGCGGCACTCCGGCTCCGACAGCGCGCCGAGCGCCTTCGTCGGGTCGCCGAGCAGCACGACCCGGGTGACGCCCTGCGGGTGCCGCCGGGTCGGCGTGGTCACCACGCCCGCCACGATCGCCGCGCTGTTGCGCCCCTTCGGCCGCTCCACCGGGACCAGCGCGTGGTCGTCATCGAGGTCGTGCTCGACGAAGGTGCCGAGCAGGCCGGTCAGCTCGTACGGGTAGACCGCGTTGCGGCTGCTCGCGCGCAGCACCTTCTGCCGGTAGTCGTCGAGCGGCTCGACCGGCTCGTCCGACGGCTCGCCGACGGTCAGCGCGGTGCCGCCCGTGGCGTCGAACGAGACGCGTACGGCGATCTTGGTCAGCTCGCCGGTCCGGCGGTCGCGCTGCCGCGCGATGAACAGGATCTCCTCCAGCCCGGCGCCCGCGGTCGTGGGCAGCACCCGCCGGGCGATCATCTCCAGCTCCGCGCGGGTGAGGTCGCTCGGCGGCCAGACGTAGACCACGATCCGGTTGGTGCTGAAGCGCTTCCTCGACGGCCGCCGCGACTGCGCGCGACGGATCGAGTCGAGACAGGTGGCGAGGACGTCCTCGGCGGTGGGCAGCGCCACCAGCCGCCCGTCGTGCTCGCGCAGCTCGGTCAGGTCACGCACCTGCGCGAACGCGACGAGGCGGTCGTCCGACGGGTTCTCCCGCGCCACGCACTGGAAGAGGTAGACCTCCTCGTCCGACGACGGCAGCCGCGTGAGGTCGAACTTGCTCAGCCGCTCCATCTGCATCCGCTGCGCGATGTACGGGTGCAGGCCGCGGATCAGCCGCTCCTCCATCATCCCGATGGTCGACGGGCGGAACGTGAAGTGGTGGTGCATCACCGCGCCGCTGCGACCCGCGACGGTGGTGGTGAGCCTGCGGACCTGGTTCGGCAGCGGGTGCGCGCTGACGACCTCGTGCAGCGCCGCCGCCATCGCGTCGAAGTCCGCCGGCTGGTTCTCCCACGCCAGATAGATGTCGACGTCGATGGCGTCGTGGCCGCTCGCCAGCTCAGCGAGGCCGCGCAGCGCGCTGCCCAGCGCGTCGAAGCCCACGGCGGCGGAGACCACGCACGAGCCCGTCCGCTCGGCGACCACGAACGTGCAGCCCTCGACCTCGCTGGTGCGTACGCGGTTGAGGTCCTTGTTGCCGTAGTAGCGCCGGGTCAGCACCTCCAGCATGACCGCGTTGTCCACGTCGTCGCGGACCAGCCGCTGGCCGAGCAGCCGCACCAGCGGCTCGGTGGAGCGCACCATCTCGGCGACGCGCTCGGCGCGGTCCGGCGCGTCCGGGTGCGCGTCGAGGTGGCGCAGGTGCCGGCGCACGTCGGCGTAGACGCGGGCGCGGTTGCGGCGCAGCAGCGGCTGGGCGAACCAGGCGAACACCACGCCGCGCGCGAGGTCGCAGACCACCGGGAAGCGGACCTGCGTCGCGGCCACCAGCCGCTCCAGCGCGAGACCGGCGGGCTCGCGCAGCGACTCGTCCGGCGGCGGCTCCCGCAGCCAGGCGCGCAGCAGCGTCGCGACGACCGTGGCGTCGGCGGACGCGCGTTGCAGGGCGAGGAAGATCCGGAACACGGCGGCTTCGAGCTCGGGGCAGCGCTCCAGCTCGGTGACGCCGTAGTGCCCGAGCGCCTTGGCGAGCTTGGCCTGGAACGTCTCCGGCAGCCCGGCCCGGTCCACGTCGAGGTACTGCAGGTAGGTGTGGAAGTACTCGCGGGCGCTCGGCACGTGGCCGGCGCCGCCGCCGTCCTCGCCCGTCGGCCGGTTGCGGCTGAGCTCGGTGAGGTCGGCGAACACGTCGATGAGGCCGAGTTCCTCGGCCAGCGGCCGGTGACCGTCCTCGGTGGCGGCCCGGCGCGCGGCGAGGTAGTCGTCGAGCAGCCGGCGCTCGTCGTGCGGGTCGACGTCGAAGCCGAGCAGCAGGCTGCGCAGGTCCTCCTGGCCGCGCGTGGCGCGCTCCCGCGCCGGGATCCTGGCGGGCGCTTCGGGCAGGTCCAGCTCGACGGACTCGGTCGCCGCGGTCTCCCCGGCCTCGGCGTCGTCGGCGAGCGGCTCCAGCCGCAGCAGCGGCGCGCCGGTCTCCACCTGGGTGCCCACGGAGACGACGCATTCCTTCAGCCGCGCCTTGAACGGCGCCCGCAGCACCGTCTCCATCTTCATGCTCTCCAGCACCAGCACCGGCGCGCCCGCCTCGACCTCGGCGCCGACCTTCAACGGCGTGGCGACGACCAGCGCGGGGCTGGGCGAACGCAGGACACCGCCCTCGTCGCGGGTGACCCGGTGCGCCACGCCGTCCACCTCGACCAGGTGGATCGGCCCGTGCGTGCCGATGAGCAGGCGGTAGCGGGTGCCGTTGACGACGACCTGCCCGGTGTGCCGGTCGAAGCGGTCCAGCTCGACGTCGGCGGTGCGTACGGTGCCGCCCGCTTCGACGCCGACGCGGAACCGGTGTGCGCCGACCCGCGCGACGCGCACGCGGTAGTCGACGCCGCGCAGCTTGAGGTCCAGCGGCCGGCCGCTCTCGTGTTGCACCTGCGGGCGGCCGCCGAACGCCGTCGACAGCAGCCGCTGCCGCTCGACGCGCTCCTCCTCCTCGTACGCCTCGATGGCGGCGGCCGCCAGCGCGACGGCGGAGTGCCGGTGCGTGACCAGCCTGCCCTCGCCCCGGACGCGGTCGATCCAGCCGGTGTCCGCGCTGGCGTCGATCACCTCGGGCTGGTCGAGCAGGTCGAGCACGAAGCTCTTGTTCGTCGCGCCGCCCTCGATGATCACCGTGGTCTGCGCCATCGCCCGGCGCAGCCTGCCGAGCGCCTCGTCGCGGTCGCGGCCGTAGGCGATGATCTTCGCGATCATCGAGTCGAAGTCGGCGGGGATGGTGTCGCCCTCGCTGACGCCGGTGTCCACGCGGATGCCCGGCCCGGCGGGCAGGTCCAGCCGCGCGATGCGGCCGGGGGAGGGCGCGAAGTCGCGGTCGGGGTCCTCGGCGTTCAGCCGGGCCTCGATGGCGTGCCCGCGCTCCACCGGCGGCTCGCCCTCGAGCCGCCCGCCCGACGCCACGTGCAGCTGCGCCCTGACCAGGTCGAAGCCGGTGGTGGACTCGGTGATCGGGTGCTCGACCTGGAGGCGGGTGTTGACCTCCAGGAACGCGAACAGCCGGTCGCCGGGGTGGTAGAGGAACTCAACGGTCGCCGCGCCGCGGTAGCCGACAGCGACGGCGAGCCGTTCGGCCGACGTCTTGAGCTCGGCCGTCTGCTCAGGACCGAGCACGGGCGACGCCGACTCCTCGATGACCTTCTGGTTGCGCCGCTGCACCGAGCAGTCGCGGACACCGAGCGCCCACGCGGTGCCCTGGCCGTCGGCGATCACCTGGACCTCGACGTGCCGGGCGCCGGTGACCAGGCGTTCCAGGAACACGACGCCGCTGCCGAACGCCCGCGCGGCCTCCTGGCTGGTGCGCTCGTAGGCGTCGGCGAGCTCGGCCTCGTTGGTGATCACGCGGATGCCGCGCCCGCCGCCGCCCGCGGTCGCCTTGAGCATCAGCGGGTAGCCGATCCCGGCCGCCGCCGCCAGGGCGGCGTCCAGGGTCTCGACCGCGCCGCGGCTCCACGGCGCGACCGGTACGCCGACCTCCTCGGCGATCAGCTTCGCACCGATCTTGTCGCCCAGCTTGCGCATGGCGTCCGGGCTCGGTCCGACGAAGGTGACGCCGATCCTCTCGCACAGCTCCGCGAACGCCGGGTCCTCGGCGACGAAGCCCCAGCCGACCCACGCGGCGTCGGCCCCGCTCTCCACCAGCGCGCGCTCCAGCACCTTCAGGTCGAGGTACGGGCGCGCGGACGCGGGACCGAGGTCGTAGGACAGGTCCGCCTCGCGGACGAAGGTGGCCGTACGGTCGACGTCGGTGTGCAGGGCGACGGTCTCGATCCGTGTCCCGGTCTCCGCGGCGATGTCCCGTACGGCGTGGATGAGCCGCATGGCGGCCTCACCACGGTTGACGATGGCGACACGACTGAACACCGATCGAGCCCTCCTTTTAGACCAATGATGCGCGGGCCGCGACGCGGCGGCACCTTCGGCAGTGTCCACCCTCGTGCCTGTGGATCAAAAGGTCAGGGGTCCGAATCCGTTCGGCGAACGGACGACGTTGCGGCGTTGACCAGCCAAAACGCCTGACACAACCGTGATCGTTTCCCGGCATGTGTTGCGGCCGTCCACTTCGTGGGAGGGTGATGCGCCCGGGGCGCGCTTATGTTACTGGCGGGTTCGTGTCGAACGGTGTCGCGACGGAGCCTCAGCCGGGACCGGTGCCACCGTCGACGTCGCCGAGGAGCGGGCCCGGGACACGCATCCGCCACGCGTCGGTGACGAGCTCCGTCAGGCGGTCGACGTCCACCTGCGCCAGCCGCAACATGACCAGGGGTAGCCCCTCGTACGAGGGCGTGGTGAAGAAGACCTCGGGCTCGCCGAGGAGCAACGCCTGCTTCTCCGCCTCGTCGCCGACGTAGAGCACCGCGACGTCCGTCCGGATCAGGCGCGACGTGCCGGGTCTGCGCTCGGGGTAGGACCAGACGAACCCCTTGTCGGCGACCCGGAAGTCGAAGCCCTCGCTGTCGATCTCGACCACGTGCGGCAGCGCCAGCGCCAGGTGCCGGACGTCGTCGGCGTCAGCCATCGGGGTCGCTCCGCACCATCGTTTCCCACACCCGCGCAGATTAGCTGCCACGGGTGACAACATGGTGCTGGCGCGAGGGCCCGACCGGCGGGACCCGGCCGCGCGCAGCGGCTCCGATCGCCGTTCGGCCGCCGCCGCCCGACTGTGAACTCCGTTACCTCGCCGCCCGGCGGGAATGAGATCACCGGATCCGGATTTGGAGCCAGATGTGACTCCTGCACTCTTCCCAGCCCGGCTGCCCACCGACCGGCCGGCGGCGAGCCGATGACGGCCGCCGTCGACGCCCCGCAGGGGCCGGCAGCCCCGCTGACGCCCGGTGACCTGATGAGCCCCCGGCAACGCCTGCGGCTCGTCCTCGTCCTCGGGTCGCTGATCGCGGTGGGTCCGCTGACCATCGACATGTACCTGCCCGCGCTTCCCACGATCGTCGACGAATTCCAGACCACGTCGGCGGCGGTCCAGTTGACCCTCACCGGCACGCTGGCGGGCCTCGCCCTCGGCCAGTTGCTGATCGGCCCGCTGTCCGACGCCGTCGGCCGGCGCGCGCCGCTGATCGCCGGCATCGCGCTGCACGTCATGGCGTCGCTGCTCTGCGTCGTCGCGCCGAGCATCGCGGTTCTCGGCGCGTTGCGGGTGGTGCAGGGCCTCGGCGTCGCCGCGGCCTCGGTGGTCGCGATGGCCGTCGTCCGCGACCTGTTCGACGGTGCGGCCTTCGCGAAGCTGCTCTCCCGGCTGCTGCTGGTCATGGGGGCGGCGCCGATCCTCGCGCCGACCCTCGGCGGCGGGCTGCTGCGCTGGACGGACTGGCGCGGCGTCTTCGTGGCGCTGGCCGCCTTCGGCGTGCTGCTCGTGGTGGTCGCCGCTTTCGGCCTGCGCGAGACGCTGCCCGCCGAGCGGCGCCGGCGCGGCGGCGTGGTCGCGACCATCGGCGTGTACGGCGCGCTGCTGCGCGACCGCACGTTCGTGGGCCTGGTCCTGGTCGCCGGGCTGGCCATGGCCGCCCTGTTCGCGTATGTCGCCGGGTCGTCGTTCGTCTTCCAGGACCAGTACGGCCTGGACGAGCAGCAGTTCGGGTTGGCCTTCGGGGCGGGCGCGGTCGGGCTGATCGCGGCGACCCAGTTCAACGTACGGCTGCTGCGCCGCCACCCGCCGCAGCGGATCCTCGTGGTCGCCCTGGCCGCGGGGAGCGTGGCCGGACTGGCACTGCTCGCCTTCGCCGTGACCGGGTTCGGCGGGCTGCCGGCCCTGCTGGTGTCGTTGTGGGTGGTGCTCGCGGCGGCGGGCCTCGCGATGCCGAACGCGCCGGCCCTGGCCCTGTCCCGCCACGGCGAGGCGGCCGGCACGGCCTCCGCCCTGCTCGGCGCCGTGCAGTTCGGCGTCGGGGCGCTGGCCGCACCCCTGGTGGGCGTCCTGGGCACCGGCGCGGTCGCCATGTCCGTCGTCGTCGCGGGGGGCATGCTGGCCGCGACGGCGGTCCTGTTCGTCGTCGTGCGACCGTCCCGGCTCGCCGGCCTGGAGCCGGACGGGGTGGTCGTGGCAGCGCACTGAGCGGGCTCGGAAAGCAGTTGTCGGCGGAACGGGTGGCGGCCTAGCCTGCTGGCTGTGCACGCCCCCTGCCGGCGGATGCGCCGGGTGCGCCGGTGAGCAGCCGCCTTCGTGAGATCGCCCGACAGACGGTGGCTATCGCCGAGTCGGGCCGGTACCGCAACGGCGCCGGCGACGAGGTCGTCATCGGTGCGCAGGTGCGGGCCGCGGTCGCCGGCACCCGCCACCACCTTCCCGACGGGACGCTCACGATCGGCGACACGCGGGTCGGGGCCGGCGACGTCGAGGTGACGTACGAGTCGACGTTGCAGGCGGCCCGCCGGCTCGGTCCGGATGCGGCGTGTCTGGTGTTCGCGTCGGCCAAGAACCCGGGCGGCGGGTTCCTCGGCGGGGCGAAGGCGCAGGAGGAGAGCGTCGCACGATCGTCGGCGCTCTACCCGTGCCTGCTCGCCGCGCCCGACTTCTACGCGTTCCACCGCGGCCAACGCGACCTGCGGTACAGCGACCGAATCATCTACTCCCCGGGCGTGCCGGTGTTCCGCGAGGACAAGGGCGGGCTGCTCGATGTGGCGTACCAGACGTCCTTCCTCACCGCCGCGGCGCCGAACCTCGGCGCGATCGTGCGCAACCAGCCCGCGCACGCCCCCGACGTGCCGGCGGTGCTGCGCCGGCGTGCGCGGCGGGTGCTCGAGGTGGCCGCCGCGCACGGGCATCGGACGATCGTGCTGGGCGCGTGGGGGTGCGGGGTGTTCCGCAACGACCCCGCCACGGTGGCGGACGCCTTCGCCGACGCGCTGCGGATGGTGGACCGGTTCGACCGGGTGGTGTTCGCCATCCGCGACAACCGGTCGGGCACACCCGTGTACGGCGCGTTCGCGGAACGCTTCAGCACCTTCCCGCCGGGGCCGGCAGGCGACGCCCGTCGGGGTTGAGTGGCTCACCCGCCGGCGCCGCCCAGCCCGCCGGCGCCGTGGTCAGCGTGGCTGCTCGGCGAGGTCCCGGATGCCCTGCAACGTGCCGGTCATGGCGTCCCGCAGGGCGTCCAGCCGGCGTGCGATGACCTGCTCCTCGTTCTCCGGGGCCCGGTCGATGACCAGGCTGAGCCCGGTGCGGCCGGGGCCGATCCGCACGGAGTGGGACAGCCGGCACCCGCCGCCCTCGGCGGTGAGGCGGTACTGCCAGGTGGCACCCGGTTGGTCGAGGTCGGTGGGGCCGCCGCCGAAGCGGTCGTCCGGGTCGAGCACCACCCAGCCGAAGACCCGTGGCGCGTCGAACCGCACGACGTGCGAGATGGTGCGCCACTCGCCCAGCGCCGGATGGTGGTTGTGCCCCTCGAACCGGGCGCCGAGCGTCGGCCCTTGGCTGCCGTCCAGCCAGCGCACCCGGCGCAGCTCCGGACTGAACCGCGCGGGCAGCTCGATGTCCGTGACCAGCTCCCACACCCGGGCGGGATCGGCTGCCACGTGCAGGTCGCACTCGACCGCCGGGCCGTCGACGTAGCGCACGGCATCCTCCTTCGTGTCCTTCACTGACTTCCGGTCCGCGCGCCGCACCCACCGTCGTAGGACGGGCGACACCGCACCGGACAAGGATGGCCCGTCCGGGGCCGACCGCGCAGCCCCGCACGCTCACGTGTCTCGATGCCGACGATCGACGCGCATCGCGACGGCCGGCGGTCGACCCGCCCGATCGCCGGGGCTGCACGCCGCTCCGCCGGCTGCCGCGATCCGGCGTCGCGGTCATGGCGGCGGCGTAAACGGGTATGCCGCCGCATGGGAACCGAGGTCGTCGTGGTCGGCGCCGGCTTCTCCGGGCTGGCCGCCGCGCTCGCGCTGGCCCGCGCCGGGGTGCGGACGCGGGTGCTGGAGGCGCGCGACCGGGTGGGCGGGCGGGTGCTCACCCGGTGGCTGGCCGACGGCACCCAGCTCGACCTGGGCGCCCAGTGGGTCGGCCCCACTCAGGACCGGGTCAACGGGCTCCTCGCCCGCTACGGGATCGCCACCTTCCCGTCCGCCGCGCACGGCGCGTCGCCGGTGATCTTCCCCGACGGCCGGCACGCCGGTGCCCCCGAGGCCGCCGCGCGGGTCCTCGATCTGCTCGACGCGTACGCCGAACGGGTCGACCCGGTCGCGCCGTGGGCGGGGGCCGAGGCCACCGAGTGGGACCGTACGACGCTGGCCGGCTGGCTGCGCACGGCCGCGCCGGACCCGGCCACCGCCCGGTACCTCGGGCGGCTGCTCGCGGGCGGGCTGCTGGCCGCCGGCCCGGACGAGATCTCCGTGCTCCAACTGGCGTTCTACCTGCGCTCCGGCGGCGGCAGCCGGGCGCTGCTCGCGATGGTCGGCGGCGCGCAGCAGGACCGGATCGTCGGCGGACCGCCGGTGCTGGCCGAGGCGCTGGCCGCCGCCCTCGGCCCGGACGCGGTGCGGCTGTCCGCGCCCGTGCGGGCCATCGCGCAGGACCGTGCCGGGGTGGTCGTGCACACCGGCACCGACCGCCTCGAGGCGGACGCGGTGGTGGTCGCCGTGCCGCCGACGCTGGCCGGGCGCATCCGGTACGACCCACCGCTACCGCCCCTGCGCGACGCGCTCACCCAGCGGATGCCGATGGGCTCGGCGATCAAGGTCCACGCGGTCTACCCGGAACCGTTCTGGCGCGCCGACGGCCGTTCCGGCGTCGCGTTCTGCCTCGCCGGGCCGGTGACCGAGACGGTGGACAACAGCACCCCGGCCTCCCCGCGCGGGGTGCTCACCGCGTTCAGCTACGGCCCGGAGGCGAACGCGCTGCGCCGGATGCCGCCGCGGGAGCGCAGGGCGCGCCTGCTCGACGCCCTCGCCGCCGTCGCCGGCCCGGCCGCCCGGCGGCCCGAGGAGTTCGTCGAGTACGACTGGTCGGCCGACGAGTGGACGCGCGGTTGCTTCTGCGGGGTGCCGACCCCCGGCTCCTGGTGCGGCTACGGCCCGGAGCTGCGCCAGCCGGTGGGACGGGTGCACTGGGCCGGCACGGAGACCGCCACCCGGTGGGCGGGTTACCTGGACGGGGCGATCGAGGCCGGCGAGCGGGCGGCTGCGGAGATCCTGGCGCGGACGGGCGGCTGACCCGCCCGGACACCCCGCGAACCTGCTCGAAGGTGGCCGATGTCTGTGCGACGATCGTCGGACGTCGTGCCGTCCGGTCCGCCCCGCCGGTCCACCCACACACCGATCTCTGGCAGGCATGCGGGAAGGCCCCCACCTCGTACCCCTTGGAGAGCACGATGTCCTTGTCCCCGGCCCGGGTCCTCGCCGCGCTGAACGCGGTGCGGCCACCCGACCAGCCGTCGCCGGTCATCGGCAGGGCCGTCGTGGTCGGCGGCAGCGTCGCCGGGTTGCTGGCGGCCCGCGTGTTGTCCGACTACGCGGAGAGCGTCGTCATCGTCGACCGCGACGATCCACACGTGACCGGCGGTCGGCCGGGCGTGCCACAGGGATCGCAGCTGCACGCGCTGCTGCCCGGCGGCTTCCTCCAGCTCGAACGCCTGTTTCCGGGATTCCGCGAACGGGCCGTGGCCCGGGGGGCGATCGAGGCGCCACCGGCGGCCAGGCGGAACTACCTCGACGGCCGGCTGAAGGTCGTCGTACCCGACGACGCCGACAGCCTGGCGGGTACCCGGCCCCTCCTGGAGGGGCTGATCCGCGAGCAGGTGCTGCGGCTGCCCAACGTCAAGACGGTCACCGCCCGCGCCACGGGTCTGGTGTGCGACGGCGGCGTGGTCACCGGCGTCCACTGCGAGACCGGCGGGGCGACGGGCGTCGAGTCGGGTGACCTCGTGGTGGACGCGATGGGACGTTCGAGCAGGCTCTCCGAGTGGTTGGAGCAGGCCGGCTGGGACCGGCCCGCGCTGCGGCGGATGACCGTGGACCTCAACTACGCGACCGCGCTGTTCCGGCGTCCGGAGGCGGAACCGGAGGCCACGGTCGTCCTGGCACTGCACACCGCGAGGATGTCGTCGGACGTGGCCGGCGCCGCGTTCTTCGCCGTGGAGGACGGCCGGTGGATGGCCATGATGGCCGGCTACGGCGCCAACCGCCCAGGGCGCACGGCGGACGACTTCGTCCGCCGGCTGCGGGAGCAGTTCCCGCCGGAGTTCGGCGAGGTCGCCGCGAACGAGATGCTCGGCGAGGTGCAGACCTACCGCCACGCCGACAGCCGGCGACGCGACTTCCACGGGCTGAGGCGCCTGCCGGCCGGGCTCGTCAGCGTCGGCGACGCGGTTGCGTCGTTCAATCCGGTGTACGGGCAGGGGATGACGGCGGCGGCGCTGCACGCGGCCTGCCTGTCGGCGTACCTGCGGTCGGGCCCGGACCTGGGCGCGCCCGCGCGCCGGTTCTTCGCCCTGCAGAAGGTCGTGGTCGACGTCGCCTGGTCGATGTCGACCTCCGCCGACCTGGCGCTGCCGCACGTCGACGGGCCCTACCCGCGCGGCTACCGGCTCTCCAGTTGGGCCAGCAGGCAGATCGTCACGGCGACCGTCACCGACGTGCCGACCGCCCGGCGCTTCAACGAGGTCGTCTCCATGCTTGCGCACCCGAGCTCGCTGGCCACCCCCGGCGTGCTCCTGGGCGCGCTGCGCGCCAACCGACGGGCCCGCTGACCACGCCGTCCGCCGCCCCGACCGCCCGCGTCCGGGGCGAGGCTGCGCGTCCGGCCGGGGTTCCTTCGGCGAGTACGGGGTGGCCGCTGGGCGGTTCATCGGATGGGCTCGGCCGTGTCGGTCACTATGGTTGGTCGATGGACGTTGTCAGCACTGCCGACGTCTCGCCGGGTGACCGGTTCGCCTTCTGGCGCGAGGTCAGCGCGAAGCTCTGGGTGCCGTACGAGCTGGCCCGGCAACGGCAGGCGGAGACCGGCTTCGAGGCGCGGGTCGGCATCAGTGAGTTCGGCCCGGTGCAGGCGACCCTGATGACGACGATGGCGCACTCGGTGCGCCGCACGCCCCGGCTGATCCGGCAGGCCGACCCGGAAGTGTTCAAGGTGAGCTGCATGGTCAGTGGCAGCGGCACGCTGACGCAGGACGGCAGACGCGCCGATTTCGGCGCCGGGGATCTCGTGCTCTACGACACCTCGCGTCCGTACGTGGCCGAACTCCGGCCGGACGATTCGACGAGCCGGATGCTGCTCCTGCGTTTCCCACGGGCGCTGCTGCCGTTTCCTCCCCGGGAACTGCGTGAACTGAGCGCCGTCCGCATTCCCGGCGCCCGTGGCGTCGGCGCGCTGTCGTCGCGTTTCCTGCTACAGCTCGCCGACCAGATGGACGAGCTGACCCCGGCCGAGACCGCGCGGCTGGCCACCCTGACGCTCGACGTGCTGATCGCGGCGTTGGCCGACGCGCTGGACACCCGGAGGATCGTCCCCGCGGACACGCGCCGGCGGGCGCTGACCGCCCGCATCCGCGCCTTCATCCAGGACCATCTCGGCGACCCGGACCTGACCCCGGACATGATCGCCGCAGCGCACCACATCTCCGTGCGCTACCTGCACAAGCTGTTCCAGCAGGAGGAGCACACCGTCGCCGGCTGGATCCGCGAACAGCGCCTCGAACGGTGCCGACGCGACCTCGCCGAACCCCGGCTCGCCGCCCGTACGATCAACGCGATCGCCGCCCGGTGGGGTTTCACCAGCGCCGCGCACTTCAGTCAGGCGTTCCGCGCCCGTTACGGCCAATCGCCCACCGAGTTCCGCCAGCGGTTCCGCACCGTGCGCGGAGACTAAACACCTGTGCGCCCAGCCACAGCGACATGAGTGGATGCGGCGGGCAGTCTCGTCTCAGGTAGTCGGCTCATCCGAAGCGACAGCACTGAGAAGGGAAATCATGCGCTTGTGGGCAAGGAAACTTTGCCGGGTCACCGCCGTGGTCCTGGCCCTCGCCATGCTGCCGGTCGTGTCCGGCACGGCGCAGGCCGCCGACGTGGCCTACAACCAGAAGAACCAACGCCTGGAAGCCAGGCCGAACAGCGGGATGCCGATCGCATCGGTCAGCCGCGAGATCACGTTGCGGGACGGCACCTACGGCTGGTGGACGTTCCCCACATCGGCACCGTGCCAGACCTACACCGGCCGCATCCTGCCCGGCACGTACACCTGGACGGACCAGCTCTGGCCCGGCGTTCCCAGCGTCGGAACCTACCGGCACCACAGCTATCTCACGGAGGAGGACGGCGGCTGGTCGTACCACATCCAATGTGACTTCCAGCTGTCCGCCACCGGTTCGTACACCTGGGGTAGCGGTCTCGATCCCCACTTCTGATCCCGCATCCACCGGCGGAGCTGACCGTTCCGTCACGTCGTCAAGGGAGATCCGCATGAGACTCGCACGCATCTCGATCGCCGCCGTCATGCTGGGCAGCGCCGCCGTGCTGGCGGTGGCCGCTCCGGCCCAAGCGTCCTGCCCGCAGGGGATCGCCAGCTTCGAGCCGCAGGTCAACGGCACGTTCGCCGGGACCGGCATCAACATCCGCACCGGGCCCGGCTCCGACTGCACCTCGCGCGGCCAGGGTCAGCCCGGCCAGACCGCGACGTTCCGCTGCTGGCGGACCGGGCACGACGGCGCCCGCTGGACCTACCTGCACAACCGCGCGACCGGCGTGTCGGGCTGGTCCCGAAGCGACCTGCTCTCCGGTGGGGGTGCCAGGGTCTCGTGCGGCATCTGATCCGCAGCGCGGGGCCTCCCGAGGCGACGTCGCCTCGGGAGGCCCTCGCCTCGTTCAGTCTGCGCACCACCGCCGATTCACGGTCGTCCGAGACTCGGCGCCTCCTGCCCCGGACCCGCTACGTAGGAATTCGAGCCACCCTCACAGGGTGGTTTCGCCGTTGAGGCCGAAGAAGTCGTGCCATTTGGTGCTGGGGTTGAAGGTGGTGCCGGTGGAGAGTCCTACGTAGACGTCGTTGGTGGTGCCTTTGGTGAAGACGATGATGTCGTCTTTGTTGTCGCCGTTGACGTCGGCGAGGTAGGGGAATTCGCCGGTGAGGCAGAAGAAGTCGTGCCATTTGACGGTGGTGCCGGTGAAGGTGGTGCCGGTGGAGGTGGCGGCGTAGACGTCGGCGTTGGTGTTGCAGGTGAAGGTGACGATGTCGTCGCGTCCGTCGCCGTTGATGTCGCCGACGCGGGGTTGTTCGGTGCCGACGGCGAAGAGGTCGTGCCATTTTTGGGGTGGGCCGAAGGTGGTGCCGGTGGAGAGGGCGACGATGACGTCGGAGGCGGTGGCGGGGCCTTGGGTGAAGGTGATGATGTCGTCTTTGCCGTCGCCGTTGACGTCGCCGAGGGCGGGGTGTTCGCCGGCGATGGAGAAGTATTCGTGCCATTTGATGGCGGTGCCGGTGAACGATGATCCGGTGGAGAGGGCGACGTAGACGTCGGCGTTGGTGTCGTGGGTGAAGGTGATGATGTCGTCTTTGCCGTCGCCATTGACGTCGCCGACTGCGGCGACTTCGTTGTGGGGGGCGAACCAGTCGTGCCATTTGGTGCTGGGGCTGAAGGTGGTGCCGGTGGAGAGTGAGACGTGGACGTCGGCGAGGGTGCCGTGGGTGAAGGTGACGATGTCGTCGCGGTTGTCGCCGTTGAAGTCTCCGGTGAGCAGGGTTTCGCCGTTGAGGCCGAAGAAGTCGTTCCATTTGTTGGAGGTGCCGGCGAAGTTGGTGCCGGTGGAGGTGGAGACGTAGACGTCGTTGAGGGTGCCCTGGGTGAAGGTGACGATGTCGTCGCGGCCGTCGCCGGTGAAGTCGGTGGGCGAACCCGCCAGATACCGGCCACCGGACCCGCCACCCGCGTTGACCAGGGAGATGTAGTGGTTCCAGTTCCAGTGCGGACCCGGGTCGGTGTGGTCGTTGCCCGGCAGCTCGTGGTGCCCCTTGATCGCGGTGCGGTTCTTCGGCAGGCCGTACTTGTCGCAGAGATAGCGGGTCAGCGCGGCAGACGAGCGGTACATGGACTCGGTGAACCAGCTCGGGTTGTCGACGAAGCCCTCGTGCTCGATGCCCACCGAGTACGGGTTGGCCGACCGCGCGTGGTAGGCGGTGTCGCCCTCGCGCACCATCTGGGTGATCTCGCCGTTGCTCGACTTCACCACGTAGTGGGCGCTCACTCCCGCCGACGGGTTCTGGAACCAGCTCACCGTGCCGGCGTACGAGCCCTGGGTCACGTGCACCACGACAGTGGTGATCCGCGAGGAGCGACCCGCCGCGTAGTTGCCGCCGTACGCCGAGATCCACCGGGCGGGCGCGTACTCCGGCACTGCCGCGGCGAGGGCACCCGGTGCCGCCACCCCGGCGGGGGCGACGCGGGCGTACCGGCCGAGTTCCGGCTGCACCCGCTGGGGCGTGACCCGCGCGGAGGGCGCGGTGATGCCGGCCCGCAGGAGGTCGTAGACGTGGTCGGCGTACAGGCGGGCCGTTGCGTCGTCGGCGGCGTGCGCGTACCGCGCGACCACCGGGTACCAGGCGGAGATCCGGTCCCGGTCGGCGGCCGTGAGCCGCTCGGCGTCGGCGATGTCCCGCAGGAGGGCCGCGCCGCCCCTGATGTTGGCCGAGGTCACCGACTTCAGGGCGGCCACCGGTTGCCCGGTCAGTGCGGCCGCCCGTTCCAGCGTGCGCTGGCGGGGGTTGCTGACCAGGTGCATGACGCCGTAGCCGTTGGCCTGGCTGGGCTGCCCCTCGTGTCCGTCGAGCCGGGTCTCGCCGTAGCCGACGGCGACCAGCAGGTCCCTGGGTACGTCGAACTCGCCGGCCGCTCGCGTGAAGGCCGTGTCGAGCGGACCGGCGGGCCTGGCCGGCGCGGCGGCGGCCGGCGCGACGGGGCTCAGCAGCGCCGCCGCGAGGACGACGGCGGCACCCCCGCGCCAGGAGAGTCTGTCGGGTCTCATGGTGGTCTCCCGTCCGCGGTTCACAGGGTGGTCTCGCCGTTCAGGCCGAAGAAGTCGTGCCACTTGGCGCTGGCGCCGAAGGTGGTGCCGGTGGAGAGCGCGACGTGGACGTCGTTGGTGGTGCCCTTGGTGAAGACGACGATGTCGTCCTTGCCGTCGCCGTTGACGTCGGCGAGGTAGGGGAACTCGCCGGCGAGGCAGAAGAAGTCGTGCCACTTGACGGTGGTGCCGGCGAATGACGTGCCGGTGGAGGTGGCGGCGTAGACGTCGGCGTTGGTGTTGCAGGTGAAGGTGACGATGTCGTCGCGTCCGTCGCCGTTGATGTCGCCGACGCGGGGGAGTTCGGCGCCGACGGCGAAGAGGTCGTGCCACTTCTGGGGCGCGCCGAAGGCGCTGCCGGTGGAGAGGGCGACGATGACGTCGGAGGCGGTGGCGGGGCCCTGGGTGAAGGTGATGATGTCGTCGCGGCCGTCGCCGTTGACGTCGCCCAGGGCGGGGTACTCGCCGGCGATGGAGAAGTACTCGTGCCACTTCACGGCGGTGCCGGCGAACGAGGACCCGGTGGACAGCGCCACGTAGACGTCGCCGGCCGCGTTGTGGGTGAAGGCGACGATATCGGCGCGGCCGTCGCCGTTGACGTCGCCGACCGCGCCGATCTCCGCGCCGGGGGCGAACCACTCGTGCCACTTCTGGCCGCCGCCGAAGCTGGTGCCGTTCGACAACGCCACGTACACGTCGCCGGTGTTGCCGTGCGCGAAGGTGACGACGTCGTCGCGTCCGTCGCCGTCGACGTCGCCGGTCGAGGCGGTCTCGCCGCCGATGGAGAAGAAGTCGTTCCACTTCACCGAGGTCCCGGCGAAGCCCGCGCCCGTGGAGGTGCTGACGTAGACGTCGGCGAGCGCGTTCTGGGTGAAGCTGACGATGTCGTCGCGTCCGTCGCCGCTGACGTCGGTGGCGGATCCGCCAGCGATGGCGTGGGTCCGTGCCGCCTCGTCGAGCAGGGTCCGCGCCTTCGTCGCCACCTGGTCGTAGCGGTCGGGGAAGCCGGAGCGCTGCACGCACTGGGCGACCTGGCCGGCGGTGTAGCGGGGGTTGTTGCGGTCGCAGACGATCGCGCGGGTGACGTACTGCGTGCTGGCGTAGACCGGGTCCATGATCTGCTCCGGCGTGCCCCAGCCGTAGTCCCACCGTTGCTGGAACACCCCGAGCGAGGACTTGTCGCCGCACGGCAGGTTGTTCATGTGCGACTCGACCCAGCCGGCCTCGAACGCGGAGAGCATGACCTTGTCGTTGACGTTGTGGGCGCGGGCGACCCGGTAGACGATCACGCTGATCGCGGGGTCGTGGTTGGCGGGGATCGAGGTACAGGCCAGCGTGCCGATCGGGGCGTCGGCCTGCGCCGGCGCGGTCGCCACGACCGACGCCAGCGCGGTGCAGAGGCCGACCAGCAGGGCGAGGGGAGTACGTCTCACGATGCTCCTCTGAGGGGTGTCAGCGGTGCGGCGAGCGGTTCCGCCACGGAGGCGCGCTGCCGCCAGGAGGGCCGCCCGGGCTGACGGGTGCGTCGCCGCGTCGACACCTCCCCGTCGGTGGGAAATCGATTGCCGAGGAGTATCGCCAGGACCCCGACGGCTGTCAATGCGTCCTGGAATCTTCCTTCGGCAACTGAGCGGTGGCGGTAAAGTATTGACATCTCGCGATGCCCCCCGGTTAACTCCCGAGCAATCGATTTCTCGCGGCTCCGACGGTCATCCTGGAGGGACATCCATGAAGCCCCACCTCCGCCGCTGGCTGGCTCTGGCCGCGGCGCTGGCGACCATGATCCCCCCGGCGGCGGCGCACGCCGCCGAGCCCGCCCCGGTCCCGCGCGGTGCCGGGGCGCTCGCCGTCGTCGACGACAAGGGCCCGGTCGGCTGGGACGTCTACCGCCGCCTCGACCGGCTGCCCGAGCTGGCGGCCGGCAGCCGCACCCGGCAGTTCTCCAGCTTCGCCCGGGACGGCTCCAACGACGACGGCTTCGTCGGCACCTACTCGTGCCTTCGCCAGGCCGGCGGCTGCGTCATTGCCGAGGACCGCGGAGCCGGCGAGGTGCAGTCGATCTGGTTCACC
Source organism: Micromonospora sp. DT46 (assembly GCF_049841735.1). NCBI lineage: Bacteria > Bacillati > Actinomycetota > Actinomycetes > Micromonosporales > Micromonosporaceae > Micromonospora > Micromonospora sp. DT46. Next base: position 558,137 of record NZ_JBNCKW010000003.1, read on the forward strand.
CGCGACGACGGCAACGTCAGCGCCACCGGCTGGATCCGCGTCGAACTCGACGGCGTCACGGTGGTCGACACCAGCCTCCAGCGCCTCGTCGACGGTGGCCTCGGCCACCCGTTCGTGTTCCCGCTGGTCACCAACGCCGACCAGACCTCCGGCGGGGTCACCGTCAAGGTCCCCATGCCCTACCGCGAGTCCATGCGGATCACCACCCAGTCCAACCCGCTCTTCCACCACGTCACCTACCGCACGTTCGCCGACGCGGTCGGGGTGTCCACGTTCGACCCCACCGACCCCGCCACCGACGTGGTGGACAGGCTGCGCGCCGCCGGCCAACGCGACCCGAAGCCGAGCCAGCCCGGCGCGAGCACCAGGACCGCCCGGGTCGACGTCCCGGCGGGCGGGCAGGCGACACTCGCCACGCTCACCGGCCCCGCCGCGGTCACGGCGCTGCGGCTGCGGCTGCCCGACGCGGCGGCCACCGCCTCGACGCTGTCGGGCCTGCGGCTGCGGATCGCCTTCGACGGGCGCGCCACGGTCGACAGCCCGGTGGGCGAGTTCTTCGGCGCCGGACTCGGGGAGCGCTCCGTACGCTCGCTGATGTTCGCCATGGACTCCGCACCCGGCGGCTGGTACAGCGCCTGGTGGCCGATGCCCTTCCGCTCGACCGCGACGATCTCGGTCGCCAACACCACCGGCGCCCCCGTCGCCGGCGTCCAGGCGGAGGTGACCACCGCGCCGGGCACCGCCTGGACCGGCGCCCTCGCCCCCGACGGCGCCGCCGGCTACTTCACCACCCAGTCGCGCCGCGCGGAGACGGTCGGGGGCGGCGACTGGATCGTCGCCGACCAGGCCGGCCGGGGACGGTTCGTCGGCGTGTCCCAGACCGCCCGCGGCCACATCATCGGCGGCAACACCCGCAACTACCTGGAGGGCGACGAACGCGTCCACGTCGACGGCTCGCCCACGCCGCAGATCTACGGCACCGGCACCGAGGACTTCTACGAGTCCGGTTGGTACTTCAACCGCGGCGAGTACAGCGGCGTCTTCACCGGCAACACCGCCCACCTGCTGCGCTCCGGCGGCTGTGCCGACGAGTGCGACGCCATGTACCGGCTGATGATCGGCGACGCGGTGCCCTACGCCACGGGGCTCCGTTTCGGCATCGAGCACGGCCCCGCCAACGACATGCCGGCGAACTACGCCTCGACCGCCTTCCTCTACACCCAGCCGACCGTCGCCCTGCGCCGCACCGACACGCTGGTCACCGGCGACGCCGCCAGCCGCGCCGGGCACGCCTACACCGACTCCGGAACCCAGTACCCGCTGACCGCCGCGTACGAGGGCGACGACGACAACGCTCCCGTCGCGGGCCAGGTGCGCGCCACCGGCGGCGCCGCCAGCTTCCGGCTCGCCGTGGACCCCGCCAACCAGGGCGTACGGCTGCGCCGGCACGGCGACCAGGCCGGCGCGTACCAGCAGGTCGCCGTGTCGGTCGACGGCCGCCCGGCCGGCGTGTGGCGGCAACCGCTGGGCAACGACCGGCAGCGCTGGCTGGCCGACGAGTTCGTCCTCCCGGCCGCGCTGACCGCCGGCCGCGCGACGGTCACCATCACCCTCACCCCGGCGGCCGGCGCACCGGCCTGGACGGCGGCCCGCTACGAGGCCGACAGCATGGTTCCCCCGTTCCTCGACGTCACCGGGCCGGGCGCGGTCACCGGGCTCGGCCTGGCCGGCGGTCGGGTGCACGCCCTCGGCCTGTCCTGGTCGGCGTCGCCGGACGACGTGGGCGTCGCCGGCTACCGGGTCTACGCCTCGCGCAATCCCAACGTCGCGACCACCCCCGCCAACCTGGTCGGCACGACCCGGACGACCACCTTCCGGCACGGCCCGCTGCCGGCCGGACAGACCCGCCACTACCGGGTCGTCGCGGTCGACGGCGCCGGCAACGCCTCCGCGCCCTCGGCCGAGGTGTCGGCCACCACCCGCACCCGCAACACCAGCGACGCCAACGGCGACCGCCGCGACGACGCCGTGGCGTTCACCCGGGGCGCCACCGCCGACGTGACCACGTCGGTGTCGGACGGCACCCGGTTCGTGCCGGACGGCCGGAGGTGGAACGACTTCTTCGCCGTCGGCGAGGAGCTCCCGTTCACCGGCGACGTCGACGGCGACGGTCGGGCCGACGTCATCACCTTCACCCGGGGCGACAGCGCCGACGTCTACGTGGGGCTCTCCACCGGCACGACGTACGCCGCCGGGGCCAAGTGGCACGACTTCTTCGCCACGGGTACGGAGATTCCCGCCGTCGGCGACGTCAACGGCGACGGGCGCACCGACATCATCACCTTCACCCGGGGCGCCGCCGCCGACGTGTACGTGGCGCTGTCGACCGGCAGCGGCTTCGGCCCCGGCGTCAAGTGGCACGACCACTTCGCGCTCGGCGACGAGCTGCCGGCGGTGGGCGACGTCGACGGCGACGGGCGCGACGACATCGTGACGTTCACCCGGGGCGCCACCGGCGACGTGTTCGTCTCCCGCTCCGACGGGACGCGGTTCGTCGAGGACGGCTGGAAGTGGCACGACTCGCTCGCGCTCGGCGACCAGCTGCCGGCGCTGGGCGACGTCGACGGCGACGGGCGTGACGACGTGGTGACGTTCACCCGGGGGACCACCGGCGACGTGTTCGTGGCGCTCTCCGACGGCACGCGCTTCGGCGCGCAGGCCGGCAGGTGGCACGACTGGTTCGCGGTGGGCGACGAACTGCCCGGCATCGGCGACTTCAACGGCGACGGAAGGGCGGACCTCGTGACGTACACGCGGGGAACCGGTGCGGACACGTACGTGGCGCTGTCGACCGGCGGCGGCTTCGGCCCGGGCGTCAGGTGGCACGACCAGTTCGCGCCCGGCACCGACCTGCCCCGCCCGAGCGTGTCGTGATGCGCGCGCCCCGGATGCTCGCGGTGCTCCTGCTCGGCGCCGCCCTGCTGGCCGTCCCGGCCACGCCGGCCGCCGCCGAGGACGTCGTACGGGCCGAGGCGGAGTCGCTGACGGTGCTCTCGTCGACCGCCCCGGTCGAGGCGCAGGCCAACTGCTGCGGGATCGCCTGGTCGGCGGGCCGCCAACTCTGGCTGCGTGCCGCCCGGGCGGGGGACTCGGTCACCGTGTCGCTGCCGCCGGTGCCGGCCGGGCAGTACGACATCGGCGCCGTGCTCACCCGCGCCGCCGACTACGGCACCCTGCGCTTCGCCGTCGACGGGGTGGCCGTCGGTCAGCTCTTCGACGGCTACGCCCCGACCGTGCGGCGCGTCGAGGCCGTACCGCTGGGATCGGCCTCGCTCGCCGCCGGCAGCCACCGGCTGACGGTGACGGTGACCGGCCGCTCCGCCTCCTCGACGGGGTTCTTCGCGGGCCTGGACACGCTCACCCTGCGCCGCGTCGGCCCGCTGGCGGCGGTCACCACGACGGCGTACGAGACGGTGGCCGAGACGCCGGCACGGGGGCCGCTGACGCGGGTCTACGACCCGGGCGTGGGGGAGCCGACGGCGTGGTACTACAACGACCACACGATCGTGCGCGACCAGCGGACCGGGCTGTGGCACGCCTTCGCCATCGCCCACGCCGAGCCCGGCGCGCCGCAGGACGAGAAGAGCTTCGGCCACGCCACGGCGCCCACGCCCACCGGGCCGTGGACGAAGCGGCCACCGGCGCTGACGGCCGACCCGTCGAGGGGCGAACAGTGGATCTGGGCGCCCCACGTCGTCCACGACCAGGGCGTCTACTACATGTTCTACGCGGCCGGCAGCCCCGACTACGCGAACTACCGGATGCACCTGGCCACCTCGACCGACCTGTTCACCTGGACCCGCAGCCCCGCCAACCCGCTGTTCAGCGACGGCTGGGAGGCGCGTGACCCGATGGTGACCCGGGTCGGTGACCGCTGGGTCATGTACTACACGGCGACCTCGAATCCGCAGGGCGGCAACCACGTGGTCGCGTACCGCACCAGCGCCGACCTGCGGACGTGGAGCGGGCGTGGTGTGGCGTACGCGTCGCCGCACACCGGCCGGGCCGCCGGTCAGACGGAGTCGCCGTTCGTGGTGCGCCGGGGGGACTGGTGGTACCTCTTCGTCTGCTGCGACGGCACCGACTACGGCGCGGCGTACCGGCGCACCGCCGTCTACCGCAGCCGCGACCCCCTGCGCTTCGAGGGGGCGGAGAAGGTGACCGTGCTCGACGCGCACGCCGCCGAGGTCGTGGTCGACGGGGAGAACTGGTACCTGAGCCACGCCGGCTGGGGCCAGGGCGGGCTGTGGCTCGCCCCGCTGACCTGGTCCACCCAGGTGGTCGCCCGCGGCTACCAGGTGAGCACCGGTTTCCTACGCGCCGACGTGCGCACCTGGCCGCACACCCGGATCGCGTCCCTGGCGGTCGACCCGGCCGGCGCGGGGGCGTACCGGCCGGCGTTGGACTCGTCGCACCGGGGCACCGGTCCCTATCTGGCGGTCGGCCGCTTCGACGTCACGGACCGGGCGGGCCCGCCGGCAAGGGTGGACGTCTCCGCCGACGGTTCCCGGATCAACCTGGTCGGCATGCGGATGGGCGACGAGCCGGTCACCGCCGACTGGCTGCTGACCGTGGCGCCCCGCTGGACCGGGCCGGCGCTGCAGAGCGACGTCACCTGGTCGGTGACCGGTCAGACGACGGCGCCGGTGTGGGAGGTGGCGTTCAACGTCGACGGTGCCCTGCCGGCGGTCGGGGATCCCGCCGTGGCGGCCCGGCCGACGGGGGACGTGCCGGGGATGCCGACGTGGTCGATGACCTCCGGCGCGAATCTGTCCCTTGTGGCCGCCCACCGCTGGGCCTCGGCGTGGCGCGGCGACAACACCTGGTACGACGCCGGCCACGCGATGGCGTCCTGGCAGCCGCTGTGGCGCAACGGGGGCGCCGCGTGGCCGCCGGGGTCGTACCCGGGCGGGACGTGGCGGTTCGCCGCCAGCGGGGTGGGGCGGGACACCGCGTTCGCCGAGACCGTGCACGCGGCGGTCAACGCGGTGCCCTGAGAGGGGCCGCCGGTGCGGGTCGGGCGGCGGGGTGGCGGCCCGGCCCGCACCGGGGGCGTTGACATCACTTCGACGTCCGTCTATGTTGCCAGAAATCGATTTCCGATCTCCCCGGAGGCCCGCGTGAGCGACCAGGTGACCGTCGCCATGTCGGGCATCACCAAGCGCTTCGGCGGCGTCCACGCCCTGCGCGGCGTGGACCTCACCCTGCGCGCCGGCGAGGTCCACGCCCTGCTGGGGGAGAACGGGGCCGGGAAGTCGACCCTGATCAACATCCTGTCCGGCGTCGTCACCGACCACGGCGGGGAGATCTCGATCGGCGGCCAGCCCGTGCGCTTCGCCGGCCCGGCAGCCGCCCAGGCCGCCGGCATCGCCACGATCCACCAGGAACTCGACCTGGTGCCGGCGCTCTCCGTGGCCGAGAACCTGGTGCTCGGCCGGGAACCGCGCACCAGGCTGCGGACGCTCGACCGGCGGGCGATGGCCCGCGCCGCCCAGGACTGGCTGGGCCCGCTCGGCGCCCGGATCGATCCGCGCCGGCCCGTCGGTTCGCTGCGCGTCGGCGAGCAGCAGCTCGTCGAGATCGCCAAGGCGCTCTCCCTCGACGCCCGCGTCCTCGTCATGGACGAACCGACCGCCGCGCTCGCCGACGCCGAGGTGCGGCGGTTGATGTCCACCATCCGCGCGCTGCGCGAGCGCGGCGTGGCCGTCGTCTACATCTCCCACCGCCTCGAGGAGATCGAGCACATCGCCGACCGGGCCACCGTCCTGCGCAACGGCGAGGTGGCCGGCACGCTGCGCCCGGACCGCGCCGACCGGCAGCGGATCATCACGCTGATGGTCGGCCGCCCCGCCGAGGCGCTGTTCAGCGCGGGATCCGCCGGGCCCGCCCGCCCCGCGGGGCCCCCGGTGCTGGAGGTCGACGACCTCGCCGTACGGCCCCGGGGCACCCGGCCCGGACGCTGCGAACCCGCCGGCGTCAGCCTGACCGTGCGCGCCGGGGAGATCGTCGGCCTGGCCGGCCTGATGGGGGCGGGCCGCACCGAACTGCTGGAGACCCTGTACGGCGCCGGCCCGCCCGGTCGCCGCAGCGGCCAGATCCGGCTGGCCGGCCGCCCGTACGCCCCGCGCGGCCCCCGCGCCGCCCTGCGCGCCGGCGTCGGCTTCGTGCCGGAGGACCGCCGCCGCTCCGCCCTGGTGCTCGAGCACCCCGTCGGCCGCAGCATCGTCCTGGCCGCCCTGCGCCGGGTCAGCACCGCCGGGGTCGTCCGCGCCGGACGCGAGCGGGACGCGGTGCGCCAGCAGGTCGCCGCCCTGGCGATCAAGACGTCGTCCGCGGCCGCGCCGGTCGGCTCGCTCTCCGGCGGCAACCAGCAGAAGGTCGTCTTCGCCCGGCATTTGCTCACCCGCCCCCGCCTGCTGCTGCTCGACGAGCCGACCCGGGGCGTCGACGTCGGCGCCAAGGCGGAGATCTACCGGCTGCTGCGCCGGCTCGCCGACGACGGGATGGGCATCCTGCTCGCCTCGTCGGAGCTGCCCGAGCTGACCGGCGTCTGCGACCGGATCGTGGTCCTGCGGCGCGGACGGGCCGTCGCGGAACTCGCGGCCGACGGGTGCACCGGCGAGGACATCCTGACCGCGGCCATGGGCGGCACGGCCGCCGGAGGGGACGACCGATGACCCACCTGCGCGCACCGGACAAGGGGCCCGGCACGCCATTGGCGCCGGCCGGCGGCGACCCGGCGGCCGGCGCCGGCCGGTGGCGTTGGGCCGGCGGCCGGGGCGACCTCGTCGAGCGGCTCTTCGCCGTGCAGAGCCTCTTCGCGCTGCTGCTGGTGTTCGTGCTGGCCATCGCCGTCTCGCCCCGCCGCGACGGTGAGATCCTCTTCCTCTCCACGGAGAACCTCGGCAACATCGTCCGCGCGGTGTCCGAGATCGGGATCATCGCCATCGGCATGACGTTCGTCGTCCTGCTCGGCGGCATCGACCTCTCCGTCGGCGCCATCCTCGGCCTCTCCGCCGTCGGCACCGCCACGCTGATGGTCGACTCCGGGCTCGGCATCCTGCCCGCCGTCACCGTCGTGCTGCTGATCGGCGCCCTCTTCGGCGCGTTGCAGGGCTACGCGACAGCCCGGCTCGGCATCCAGTCGTTCATCGTCACCCTCGCGGGACTCCAGGTCGCGCGCGGCCTCGCCCGGATCTGGTCGGGCGGGCTCGGCATCCCGATCGCCTACGGCGACGGCCCGCAGGAGGCGCCCCCCGCGTTCGAGATCCTCAACGGCACGATCAACGGGGTGCTGCCCGTCCCGGCCGTGCTGTTCGTCGGCATCGGGGTGGCCGCGATCGTCGTGCTGCGCAAGACCGCGTTCGCCCGCCACGTCTACGCCATCGGCGGCAACGAGAAGGCCGCCCGCCTCTCGGGCGTGCCCGTGCTGCGGGTCAAGGTCGCGGTCTTCGCGATCGCGGGCCTGCTCGCCGCCGTGGCCGGCATCATCCACGCCGGACAGCTCAACCAGGGCAGCCCCAACGACGGCGCCGGCTACGAACTCGACGCCATCGCCGCCGTGGTCATCGGCGGCACCAGCCTCGCCGGGGGCACCGGCTCGATGGGCGGCACCCTCGCCGGGGCGCTGCTGCTCGGCATCCTCAACAACATCCTCGCGCTCAACAACATCGACGCCAACGTGCAGCTACTGATCAAGGGACTGGTGATCGTGGCCGCCGCCGGGCTGCAGAAGCTCCGCCGCAGCATCGTCTGAACCGCCACCGAACAAGGAGCGTCATCATGCGCACCCGTACCGTCCTTCTCGCGCTGCTGTGCACCGGCGCGCTCGTCACCTCCACCGCGTGCAGCGTGGAGAAGCCGTCCGACGGCGGCGACGCCACGGCCGCGAAGTGCGGCGCCGGCAAGGACTTCCTCATCGGCATGTCGCAGGCCAACAACGCCGAGCCCTACCGGCAGGTCATGAACAACGACGTGCAGACGGCGGCGAAGTCCGTCCCCGGGTTCACCGTGGTGGTCGCCGACGCGGCGCAGGACAACAGCAAGCAGGTCGCCGACGTGGAGAACTTCCTCACCCAGAAGATCGACCTGCTGGTCATCTCGCCGAACGAGGCCAAGCCGCTGACCGCGGTGGTGCGCAAGGCGTACGACCGGGGCGTCCCGGTGATCGTGCTCGACCGCAAGGTGGAGGGCGAGGCGTACACGGCCTTCATCGGCGGGGACAACGTCGCCATCGGCAGGGCGGCCGGCGAGTTCTACGCCACCACGCTGCTGCCCGCCGGCGGCAAGGTCATCGAGATCGCCGGGCTGCCCGGCTCCACGCCGGCGGCCGAACGCGCCCAGGGCTTCCGGGAGGGCATCGCGGCCAACCCGAAGATCGAGGTCGTCGCCTCCCAGCCGGGGGACTGGCTGCGGGAGAAGGGCCAGTCGGTGGCCGACGCGCTGCTCAAGGCCCACCCCGACGCCGCCGCCGTGTACGCCCACAACGACCCGATGGCCGAGGGCGCGTACCTGGCCGCGAAGGCGGCCGGGCTGCACACGAAGGTGAAGTTCACCGGCATCGACGCCCTGCCGGTGCCGTCGGGCGGGATCAAGGCCGTCGAGCAGGGCCGGCTGGCGGCGACCTTCCAGTACGCCACGGGTGGCCGGGAGGCCGTCGACCTGGCCCGCCGGATCCTGGTCGACTGCGCCGAGGACGTTCCGCGTACCACCACCCTCGACACGATGCGCGTCACGAAGGAGAACGCCGCCGAGACGTACGCGAAGCTCGGTGGCGTCGCCTGACCGCCGGGCCGGCGCGGCCCGGCGGGCCACGACCCGGACCTGGAAGAGCGGAGGAGACCTGGCATGACGGTGGCCGCGGTGCTCGGGGTCGACATCGGCACGTCCAGCAGCAAGGGCGTCCTCGTCGACCTGGCCGGGCGCGTGCTGCGCTCCCGCGTCCGGGAGCACCGGGTGGACCGGCCGCGACCCGGCTGGGTGGAGATGGACGGCCGCGTCTGGTGGGACGAGTTCGTCGCCCTCACCCGTGAGCTGTTGGCCCCCGGCGACGTCCACGTGGTGTCGGTCGGGGTCAGCGGGATGGGGCCGTGCGTGCTGCTCACCGACGCCGCCGGCACGCCCCTGCGCCCGGCCGTCCTCTACGGCGTCGACACCCGGTCCACGCCGCAGATCGCCCGGCTGACCGAGCGCTTCGGCGCGGACGAGATCCTGCGCCGGTGTGGCTCGACGCTGTCGACCCAGGCGGCGGGGGCGAAGGTCGCCTGGGTCGCCGACGCCGAGCCGGAGCTGTTCGCCCGGGCCCGGCGGCTGTTCATGCCGAGCTCCTGGCTGGTCTGGCAGCTGACCGGCCGGTACCTGCTCGACCAGCACTCGGCCAGCCAGTGCACGCCGCTGTACGACAGCGCGGCGCAGACCTGGTACCGCCCCTGGGCCGACGAGATCGCCCCGGGGCTGGAGCTGCCCGAGCTGCGGTGGCCCGGCGACGTGGCGGGTGCGGTCACCGCCGGGGCCGCCGCGACCACCGGGCTGCCGCCGGGCACCCCGGTCGTGACCGGGACGATCGACGCCTGGTCGGAGGCGGTCAGCGTGGGCGCCCAGGGCGTCGGCGACCTGATGCTCATGTACGGCACCACGATGTTCCTCGTGCACACGGTGCCGCACCCGCTGACCAGCCCGGCGCTGTGGGGCACGGTCGGCGCGCTGCCGGGCACCCGCAACCTGGCCGGCGGCATGGCGACCTCCGGGGCGATCACCGGATGGCTGCGGGAGCTGTTCGACGCCGCCGACTACCCCGAGCTGCTGCGCCTGGCCGAGCGCTCCGGGCCGGGCGCGCGTGGCCTGCTCATGCTGCCGTTCTTCGCCGGCGAGCGCACCCCCATCCTCGATCCCGACGCCCGGGGCGTCATCGCCGGCCTGACGCTCTCCCACGGGCGCGGCGACATCTACCGGGCGGCGCTGGAGGCGACCGGGCTGGCCGTGCGCCACAACATCGAGACCATCGAGGCGGCCGGCGGCGACATCCGCCGCGTCGTGGCGGTGGGCGGCGGCACCCGGGGCGACCTCTGGACGCAGATCGTCTCGGACGTCACCGGCCGGGCACAGCACATCCCGTCGGTCACCATCGGCGCGAGCTACGGCGCCGCGTTCCTCGCCGCCGGCGCGGTGCAGCGGGTCGACATCCACCGGTGGAACCCGATCCGGGAGGTCCGGGAGCCGCGCCCGGCGCTCGCCGCCGACTACGCGGAGCTGTACGGGCTCTACCGGCAGCTCTACGCCGGCTCGAAATCCGTCGCCCACGTGTTGGCCGCCCGGCAGACGCGCCTCGCGACCCCGCCCCAGCCAGGTACCGACGAGCCAGTGGAGGAAGTCAACCCGTGAGCAACTACACCATGCCGGTGCTGGTCGACCCGCCGGCCGCCGCCCCCCGGACGGTCTACACGGTCGCCAGCGGCGACCTGCGGCCGGCCGCGAACGTCACCGGTTGGCCGACCCAGCAACGCCTGGAGGCGGACCTCGCCGACGCGGTGACCGCCCTGGGCTGGCAGACCCGGCGGGCCCATCCGGTGGACGCCGCCGCGGGCCACGGCTTCATCGACAGCCAGCGCGCCGGCATCGAGGTCTTCCAGGGGATCCCGGTCGACGCCCCGCTCGTCGTCGTGGAGGCGGTGTGGCAGTACAGCCACCACGTGCTGGCCGGGCTGCGCGCCCACCGCGGCCCGATCCTGCTCGTGGCGAACTGGAGCGGGGAGTTCCCCGGCCTGGTGGGCCTGCTGAACCTCGCCGGCAGCCTCACCAAGGCGGGCGTGCGGTACTCGGCGCTGTGGAGCGAGGACTTCACCGACGAGTGGGCGCGCGACGGGCTGAAGGCCTGGCTGGAGACCGGCGAGGTGGTCCACGACGAGAGCCACGTGCGGGACCTGCCGCCGTTGCCGCCCGATCCCGAGGTCGCGCTCGGCGTGGCGCTGGCCCGCCAGCTGCGACGCCGGCCGGCCGTCGTCGGCGTCTTCGACGAGGGCTGCATGGGCATGTACAACGCGATCATCGACGACGAGCTGCTCAACCCGCTCGGCATCTTCAAGGAGCGGCTGTCGCAGAGCGCGCTGGTGGCGGAGATGTCGCGGGTGTCCGACGCGGAGGCGCACGCGGTGCGGGCGTGGCTCGACGCCGCCGGGATGACCTTCCACACCGGCACGGACGAGGCCACCGAACTGACCGACGCCCAACTGCACAGCCAGTTCAAGATGTACGTCGCCGCGCTGCGCATAGCCGACGACTTCGGCCTGGACGCGGTCGGCATCCAGTACCAGCAGGGGCTCAAGGACACGGTGCCGGCGAGCGACCTGGCCGAGGGGCTGCTCAACGACGTGTCCCGGCCGCCGGTCACCAGCCGGGACGGCACACGCGAGCTGTACGCGGGACAGGCCCTGCCGCACTTCAACGAGGTCGACGAGGGCGTCGCGGTGGACTCGCTGATCACCAACCGGATCTGGACCGCGATGGGGATGGACCCGGCCACCACCCTGCACGACATCCGCTGGGGGGAGTCGTACGGGCCGGACTTCGTCTGGGTGTTCGAGATCTCCGGCTCGGTGCCCGCGTCCCACAACGGCGGCTACGACCGGTCGTACAGCATGCGGCAGCCGCCGATGTACTTCCCGCTGGGCGGCGGCACCCTCAGCGGCGTCTCCCGGCCGGGCGAGATCGTCTGGTCGCGGATCTTCATCATGGACGGGGTGCTGCACGCCGACCTGGGCCGGGGCACCGTGGTCGAGCTGCCGGCCGCCGAGACGCAGCGTCGGCTGCGGGCCACCACCCCGCAGTGGCCGATCATGCACGCCGTGCTGCACGGCGTGGGCCGCGACCAGTTGATGGCCCGGCACAAGGCCAACCACGTCAACGTGGTCTACGCCGACGACGCCGACGCCGCCGACCGTGCCCTGCGGGTCAAGGCCGCGATGCTCGACGCGTTGGGGGTGCGGGTGCACCTGTGCGGCGACGTGGCGCTGTGACCCGTCCGGGTGGCCCGCCGCGGGCTCACCGGGCCCGGGCGGGCCCACCCGCGCCGGCGGCGGGCTGTCCGTCGGGCGGGGGCAGGGACCGGACCGAACTCTCGCGGACCCGCAGGGTCGTGCGCAGGGTGACGGTCGAGGACGCCTTCGCGGGGTTGGCGATCCGCTCGGTGAGCAGCGACGCCGCGGCCCGCCCCAGGTCGTACGTGGGCTGCGCGACGGTGCTCAGCGAGGGCCGCACCAGGTGGGCCCAGGGGATGTCGTCGAACCCGACCACGCCGCACCGGGTGGGCACGGCGACACCCCTGTCGACCAGGCACTCCACCGCGCCCACCGTCATCAGGTTGTTGGTGACGAAGACCGCGTCCGGCGGCTCGGCGGCGTTCAGCAGGGACGCCATGGCCCGGTAGCCGCCGTCCTCCCGGAAGTCGGCGTACCGGACCAGGTCCTCCGGCACGCTCCGGCCGGCCGCGCGAAGGGCCTGCTGGTATCCGCGTAACCGCTGGACGGCGGTGGAGATCCGCCGCGGTCCCGTGACGCAGGCGATCCGGCGGTAGCCGCTGTCGATCAGGTGGGCGGTGGCCGTCTCGGCGCCGTGGACGTTGTCCACGAGCACGGTGTCCACAGCCACCCCGTGCGGCTGCCGGTCGATGGCCACGACCGGCATCCCGGCCTCGGTGAGCCGGTTGATCAGGGCCGGTCGTCCCGACGGCGAGATGATCACGCCGGCCATCCGCTCGGCCAGGGCCGCCGTCACGTAGCGGGTCTCCTTCTCGGGATCCTCGTCGCCGTTGCACAGGACCACGGAGAAGCCCGCCTCCTGCGCCACGTCCTCGATGCCGCGCACCAGCGAGGTGAAGAACGGGTTGCCGATGTCGGAGATGATCACCGCCCAGAGACTGGTGCGTTGCCGGCGCAGGCTGCGGGCCACCGCGTTGGGCCGGTAGTCCAGGTCGAGCACCACCTGGCGTACCCGCGCGGCCAGGTCCGGATCCACCGACGAGTGCCCGTTGAGCACCCGGGACACCGTCGACGCCGAGACCTCGGCCACCCGGGCCACGTCGTAGATGGTCGTCATGCGGTCGTCCCCTGTCGGTGTCTCGCGCCCGGTCCCGCACCGGACCCCCGGATGCGACCGCACGAGCACCACCGTCCGTTGCGGCCCGCCGCCCGAGAGTGGTCGGCCCTGAGATCCTATATGGCAGGGAATCGATTTCTTCTGGGCGTCGTGCACCCGTCGCGACACCGCGTCGTCCGCCTGCCGCGTACGGCGCTGCGCCACACCGGCCGGCGGCACGCGCACCGCCGGCCGGTCCGGTCGCCGGGGGCGGGAGGCCACCCGGTGACCGGACCTGGACGCGGCGGTGTGTCGACGCCGCCTCGGCGGTGTCGGCGTCAGCCGCAGGAAGCGGCGCGGCAGGTCACCTCGATCTCGTAGAGCCGGGCCTGCCGGTCCCGGCTGGCGAGGACGTCGAGGCGCACGGCGGTCGCGCGGACCGGCGTGAAGGTGTGCGTGGTGACCTGGGTCGTGTTCCCGGTGACCTCGTCGAGCACCCGCCAGGTGCCGTCGACCAGGCCGGAGATCCGGTACGACGTCAGCTCGTACCCGCCGTACTGGTGCAGCCGTACGGTGTCGACCAGTTCCGCACCGGCGAAGTCGACCCGCAGCCAGTGGCTGTCGGCCGGGTCGGTGATCCAGCGGCTACCGGAGCTGACCCGGTTGCCGTCGATCACGTGCGCCGGCACGTACTGCCGCCACCAGCCCGACGCGCTGGCCTTCGCGCCCTCGGCGGCCAGTGCCACGTTGCGCCACACCGCGCCGACGGTCGTGGTGGCGCTCGCGGTGAACTGTCGGGGCTGGTCCGGCAGCACGCCGTGCGCGGCGTCGACCCTGACGGTGGCGCTCTGCTCGGCCGCGAGCCCGCGTACCCCCACGGTCAATGGAACCTCCACCACCGCGAACGGCGCGAGGCGCACCTCGGTCGGCGCCGGGGCCACCCACCCCTCGGGTACGACGGCGCTGAGCTGTGCCGTCACCGGCGTGCCGACGTCGTTGCGGAGCACCGCGGTGATCCGGGTGTCCACGTCCGAGTCCGGCCGGACCGTGGTGCGCAGGGGCAGGGCCGAGACGGTGAGCAGCGCACCGCGATCGGTGGGGGCCGTGCTCAGGGCGAGCGTGGGGAAGGCCTCCAGCTCCTGGTAGCGCGACCAGGCCAGCGTCATCTGCCAGGACGTCAGGCGGTGCACGACCGCCGTCACCTCGTGCCGGCCGTCGTTGCCGGCGTGGAGGGGGGTGCCGGCGAACTCGTCGGCGAAGAGCTGGTCGGCCAGCGCCCTGGTCCGCTGCACCGCGAGCTGGTTGGCGCCCTCGAACACCTTCGTCATGTACTGCGGATCGTCGCCGTTGTCCCGGGCGTACGCCTGGACCTGGCTGAGCACCTGGTTGCGGTAGACGTCGGTGTGGGCCAGCTCCTGCAGCGTCAACTCGACGTGCGCGGTGGCGGCGTTCAGCAGGATGGCCTGGCGCGCCTGCTGGAAGGGGATCCCCTTCGACCTGCCCGGGAAATTGGGCAGGCGTCCGGTCCGGCTCGCCTGCAACAGCGCCGCGCGGACCACCGACTGGGAGATCGACAGACCGATGTTCCAGCCGGACCAGCCGGCGAGCTCCCCGAACCGGATCCGGGGGGCGAGCAGCGACCGCAGCTCGGCGTCCACCTTGCCGGCCAGCGCGTCGTCGCCGACCGCGACGAGCCGGCCCCGGGCCACCGCGTCGTGGATCCGGTCGGCGAAGGGCTCCAGGTCTCCGCCCCCGGCGGTGTTCGCCATCAGCAGGATGTCGGCGTCGGGACCGTCCGAGGGACGGGCGCCGAGGGTACGCACGTACTCGTCGACCAGGGTGGCGTAGGGGACGTCCTGGTAGGGCGCCACCCACTGCTCGCCCGGGGTGCGGGACCACTCGACGTCGACCGTCGGGGCGGCGCCGAGCCGTTCGGTGACGTGCTTGGCGACCAGCAGCGCGCCGAGGATGTCGGCGCCCGGGTAGATCCTGACCCGGTCCTGGACCCCGAGCTGGGCCGTGAGCGCGGCCAGGCCCGCCTTTTCCAGGCGGTGCGGGCCGTGCTCGGTGGCGTCGTCCTGGCCGAGGATCAGGTAGTCGATGGTGCCCTTGGCGACCCGTTCGATCATGTCCCGGTTGATCTGGTGGTCCCGGGCCCGGGCACAGAGGAAGTCCGCCTTGATCTCCTCGGGGATCTCGCTGGCGACCTGCTCGTACTCGGCCCGGCGCTCCTCCTGCCCGAGGTTCTCCACCTGGTCCATCAGGACGGCCCAGCGGCGGATGGGACCGGAGTGGATGCCCGGGTAGCTGCTGGTCGGCTCGATGGTGAGGCGCATGATCACGTCGAACGCGTACAGCGGCTTGTCGGGGTTGCTCCGCTTCACCTCGTCCAGCACGGCGAGCCGCCGCCGGGCGTCAGCCAGGCTGGTCTGGCAGGTCCGGGAGGCGACCAGGCCGCCGTAGGCGAGCATCGGGGCCGCGACGACCGAGCCGTCCGCGTCGGCGGCGGCCTTGCGCCACCAGGCGCCGACCGCGTCGGCCTGGCCGTAGGTGAAGTACTCGCCGAGCAGGTCCTTCGGGGGTGTGAGCGCCTCGTGTCCGCCGGCCTCGGCGACCGCGACGGGCGTGTGCGCGGTGAACGGCCGGTCGTCCAGCGGTACGACGGCGAGCCGGCCCAGGTTGGCCGGCGGCGCGGCGGCTGCGGCCGGGGTCCCCGCCGGGGCGACCGCGAAGGTGAGGGCCACCGCGGCGGCGGCGATCACGCTCAGGGTTCGAGGTGTCAGTCGTCTGGTGCGACGCATCGGTTCACTTTCGTCATGGTGGTGGACGAGGTCATCGGGGATCGGTGGCGCGGTCACCGGGTGGCGGCGTACCCGACGGCCTTGAGGATGCCGAGGCCGTTGTGGGCGACCGGGAGGGTGCCCCGGGTGCCCTTGCACAGGTGTTCGGTCGTGTCGCTGTCACCGTCGAGGTCGTCGGCGTCGCGGGTGGGCAGGAACATCGCGGCCAGCGAACGGTCGAGCAGGGCGTAGAGCGCGTCCTGCCGGTCGGCCTGCTGCAACCGTTGGTAGCCGGCGGCGAACTTGGCCGGCACCAGCTCCTCGCGCAGCTCGGCGAGGATGCCGAAGCCGACGATGTCGTAGTACTTCGCCTCGGCGTTCTCGTTGGGCGGGGTGAGGCGGAAGAAGCCACCGAAGGACAGGTGCGGGTCGTAGTCGCGGGCGTCACCCGTCGGCGTCGCACCCTGGTTGTCCGGTGGGTAGTACGGGTCCACGGCCCCGGACGCGGTGTCGTCGACGCAGTCGAGCGGGTCGCTGGCCGAGGCGGTGTGCCAGCCCGGGAGGCTGGTGTACGTGGTGTAGAGGGTCGTCACGGCGGCAGCCGCGGAACTGGCGCCGTTGAGCTGGCGTTCGTGGTCGTAGAGTCCGGCCAGCCCGTACTCGATCATGTCGGTGCCCAGGGTCCCGCCGGCGATCCGGCCGTCGGTGTAGGTGCAGGAGCCCTTGCGGTGCCACCGGTTGTCGCGGCAGTCCGCGCGGTACGCGCTTTGCGCCACCACGCGGTTCTGGCTGGTGGCGGGGGAGTCGAAGTCGAAGGTGTACCAGTCCGCGCCGAGCTGTAGTCCCGTGGTGAGGAACTGCCGGGCGGTGGCGGCCGACTGGCCGTACCGGTTGTCCGGCGGCGCGACGGCCGTCTGCAACCGCTGCATGAACGCGATCGCGGTGAGGTTCCAGGTGGAGATCGTCGAGTAGAGGTTGCTCCAGCTGGAGATCTGGTCGACGTAGCCGCCCGGCGGGGTGGTGGGCTGGCCGAGTGCGTCGACGAACGGATGCACGCCGTAGGTCAGGTAGTAGGCGCGTGGGTCCTGCATCCGGAGCAGGAACTCGCCGATGCCGACGGCCGCGTCGAGGTACCCGGCGGTGCCGGTCGCCTGGTGGGCGGCCAGCAGCGCCTCTCCGCACGCCGCGTTGCCGAACGAGGTGAAGTAGCGGAGCTGGCCGTCCGGGGTGCTCGCCACCGCGTCGTCGAAGATCTTCGGCGCGTTCGGGTCCTTGGCGAGCCGGTGGGCGAGCACCGCGCCGGCGAACTCGTCGACGAGCCCGGTCTCCACGCTCGACAGGGACCGCTGCTCGTACGCCGCCCGCTGGTCGAGGTAGACCGAGATGAACTGGAGCGAGGTGCAGGCGGCGGTGCTCTGCCGCGGCCCGCCGATCGTGCACGGGCTCGCCGTGGTGCAGGTCCTGCCGGCGATCGCCAGCTGGTCGCCGTGGACGTGTTCGATGTCCCGGCGCAACCCGTTGCGGACCCCGTCGTGTGAGGCCACCAGCCAGTCGAAGTAGCTGTCGACGAGCGGGACCGGGGTGGCGGCGACGGCCGGGGCGGTCGGGACCGGCGTCGCGGCGGCGACGACGAGCGCGGCCAGCAGCGCGGCCGCCCGCGCCCTCACCGTCGTCCCCGATCCGGGGTCAGGACGATCCGGGGCTCGGCGGCGATCTCGCCGGTGCGGTTCCAGGGCAGGTAGAGGTGCCAGGCGTCGAGCCGGTCCACGCGGGCGGTCACCGGCGCCCGTCCGTCGCTGCCGAGGGCGAGCGTGGCCCCGGCGAACTCGTCGGCGAACAGCTTCTCCGCGTGCGGGACGGTGTTGTCGACCGCATAGGCGTTGATCTCGGCGAAGTGGGTGGCGATGTTCTGCGGGTCCGGCTCACCCAGCGCGGACGCGTAGGCGGTGGTGGCGGTACGGACGTTCGAGGCGCGGTACGAGTCGGTCTGCACCAGTTCCGAGATGGACAACTCGATGGTGGCTCGGGCCGCGTCGTGCAGGAGTGCCCGCCGGGCGGCCAGGACCGGCTCACCGACGGTGCGGGGCGCGCCGGGCGGCAGGTCACCGCGGAGCGAGCGTTGCCGCAGAGCCCAGCGGGACGTCGCCTGGGCGAGGCTGATGCCGATGTTCCAGCCGGAGTAGCCGGCCAGCTCGACGTACCGGATCCGGCCGTTGAGCAGGGACAGCAGCCGCCGGTCGGAGTGCCCGGCGATGGCGTCGTCGCCGAGGGCCACGAGGCGTCCGGCCCGGACGTGGGCCACCAGGCGGTCGGCGAACGGCGCCACCGACGCGGAACTGCCGCCCGTGTTGGCCATCAGGACCAGGTCGGCCTGCTCCGGCCGGTCCACGACCGTCCCGCCGAGGATGTCGACGTAGCCCTTGACGAGCTGGGCGTACGGGATGTTCTGGTAGGGCGCGGTCCACTCCTCGCCGGGCACCCGGGAGTACTCGACGCTGACCCGGGGGCGCACGTCGGCGTCCCTTACGGCGATCTTGGCAATGAGCAGGGCGGCCACCACGTCGGCGCCCGGGTAGATCACCACCCGGTCGCCGACGCCGAGTTCGGCGATGCGGGCGGCGAGCGCCTGGGACTCGGGTCGGTGCAGGCCGTGGCCGGTGGCGTCGTCCTGGCCCACCACGAGGAAGTCGAAGATCCCTTCGGCCGCCCATTCGATCATCGTCAGGTTGATCCGGTGGTTGCGCGCCCGGGTGGCCAGGTAGTCGTCGCGCACGTCGACCGGGATCTGGGACTCCAGCGCGTCGAGCTGCGGCCGCTTCTCCACCATTCCGAGGTTGTCGACCTCGTCCTTCACCGTGGCCCAGGCCCGCAGCTCGTTGCGCCACGGCCCCTCGGGGGTGAGCCGCATGATGGTGTCGAAGGCGTAGAGCCGCCGGTGTGGGCGGCGCTGTCGGACGGTCCGTACCGCCGCCAGCCGGGCGAACGCCTCGGCCTCCGGCACGGAGCTGTTGCGGGAGTTGAGCAGTCCACCGTAGGCGAGCATCGGTAGGGCGACGACCAGCGCGTCCGCCTGCGTGGTGGACGAGGTGAGCCACTGGCCGACGGCGCGGCCGTCGCCGGGGGCGAAGTGCCGCCCCAGGGTCTCCCGAGGTGGCAGGAGGGTGTCGTAGCCGGCGCCGGTGGCGATCTGTTGCGGGGCGTACCAGGTGTAGGGCCGGTCGTCGAGCGGGACCAGGGCGATCGTGCCGAGCCGTGGGGTCTTCGGTCGGGCGTGCGCCGGCGGGCCGAGTGCGGTGAGGCCGGCGCCGGCGAGGCCGGTGAGGCCGGCGGCCCGGAGAAGGCCACGGCGGGACAGGGCGTGATCAGGCATGTCGGCTCCTCGCGTTGCCGGGGGGATGCGCTGAGTCTTGGATCAGCGAGAGGCCCGGGTCAATACCGCCGGAGGCCGTAATACGTATTACTGCGTCCGTCGGCCCTTGACACCGGTTCTGCGGGCCGGGCAGCATCCTCCGCGACAACCATCGGCGATACGTGATGCTCAGAAGGTGGCCGATATCCGTGTCCGCAGGGCGGGGCAGGCTGACGCAGCACGAGATCGCGCGGATGGCCGGAGTGAGTCAGACGACGGTGTCGCTCGTGCTCAACGACCGGACCGAGGCGGCCTGGCGGATCGCCCCGGAGACCCGGGAACGGGTGCTGCGCGTCATCCGCGAGACGGGCTACGTCGCCGACCCGCTCGCCCGGCGGCTGCTGCAACAGCACAACCAGATCCTGGGCGTGTTCACCTACGAGTCGGTGTTCCCGAGCACCAGCGCGAACTTCTACCACCCGTTCATGTCCGGCATCGAGGCGTGCGCGGAGAGCATCGGGTGCGACCTGCTGCTGTTCACCAGCGCCCCCGTGAGCGGCGGCAGCCGCCGGATCTTCCACGACAACAACCGCATCCGGCTCGCCGACGGTTGCGTGCTGCTCGGTCGGGAGATCCCCCGCGACGAGCTGGCCCGGATGGTCGCCGGGGACATGCCCTTCGTGTCCGTCGGTCGACGTGACGACGCCCACCTGCCGTCCGGGGCGGGCGGTCCGGTGCCCTACGTCGGCGCGGACTACGCCCGGGCCACCGCCACCCTCGTCCACCGCGCCGTCGACCTCGGGCACCGGGCGCTGGCGTACGTGGGCGCCGGCGCCGGGGCCGAGTCCGCCACCGACCGGCTCGCGGGCTTCACCGCCGCGGTCCGGGAGACCGGTGTGGACGGCTGGCACGAGCCGGTCGGCGACAGGACCACGGCGGAGCTGCTCGACGCACTGCGCGCGGCCCGGGTCACCGCCGTCTTCTGCGAGGAACTGGTCGAGGCGGTGGCGGTGGCCGAGGCGGCGCGGGCCCGGGGCATGTCCGTGCCCGGCGACCTGTCCCTGGTGGCCCTCGGCGATCCCACCCGGCAGGCCGAGACCGACCTCGACTTCACGGGCTTCCACATCGCCCGCAGGGAGATGGGCTGGCAGGCCATCGAGGTGCTCGACGACATCCTGCACGGCCGCGACAGCGACCACCAGCGGCTGCTGCCCTGCACCCTGGTCGAGGGCGAGACCCTCGGGCCCCCGGTGACCGGCCGGGCGTGACCGACCACCGGAGGGCGCCGTGGGCGGGGCGCGGGACGTGACGCCGGGCGGCGCGGACGACCTCGCGGGGGACACCGCTCGGACCATCGGGCTGGCGAGCCGGATCCTGCTCGCCTACTTCGACGACGACATGGGCCAGGTCGCCGCCCTGGTCAACCCCCGGCCGCAGGAGGCGGTCGAGGCGCTGATCATCCTGGCCCAGTCGGCGATGGTGCAGGCCACCGGCGGGCCCGCCGAGGCGATCACCAGGCTGCGCGAGTTCGCCGTACGGGCCGAGATCGAACTGGGCGAGAACTACCCGGATCGACGGCGCTGACCCGGCAGCCGTACGGTCAGGCGCGGGTGATGCGTACCGCGTCGGCGACCACGTAGCCGCTGCCGCTGGTCCAGCGGCTCACCCCGACCTTGTTGCCGTCGCCGGCCGCGAGCGTGAAGACGCCGATCGACACCCACCGTCCACCGTTGACGCGCTGGTCGACCGTCACCGACCGGTTGCCCGAGGCGGTGGCGACGACGTACGGGGTCTGGGCGTTGTATCCGGGGTCGGCGGGGTACCAGACCGAGATCTCGTAGGTCCCCGTCTCGGGGACGTTCGCCCGGTACCAGGCGACGTCGCTGGCCGAGGTCGGGTTCGCGAACCGGTAGTCGGTGCCGAAGCGCTGCCCGGAGTACGACGACGTGCTCCAGTTGGCGCCCGCCGTGAACCGGCCGGACGTGGTGTTGTCGATAGTGGTGGTCCACTGCTGCGGGGGCGGCTGCTGCGACGTGCTCACGTCCAGGTAGTTGCGGTCGATCTTCATCGTCACGCCGCCCCAGGTCTCCGTCACGTCCCCGGCGTACTGGTGCAGCCGCTGGTGGTTCGCGTAGTAGGCGTCGGAGCAGTAGCTCCCGGCGTCGGTGTCGGCCACGCCGTTCCACCAGGCGATCCAGATCTGGTCCAGCCTGGTGTAGCTCGCGTTGTTGTACTCCAGGCAGACGTCCTTGATGCCCGAGGATCCGCTGGAGTACATGCCGGCCAGGTAGCCCTTGGTGTGCAACCGCTCGACCCAGCCGGACAGGAACGACAGCACCGCGGCGCGGCACGACGCGGTCGTCGGGTAGTGCTCGATGTCGTTGTAGATGGTGCTGCCGGCGCCGATGCCCAGCGCCTGCGCGGCGCTGGCGGCGCTGTCGGCGGCGGTGCGGCCCTGCGAGCGCGCGGTGGCGGGGTCGGCGGACATCTTCGGCGCGCGAGTGCCGCAGGGGGCCTGGTAGCCGAGTTCGATGGGGATCAGCCGCCAGCCGTTGGCGACCTGGTTGGCGACCCAGGTCGCCGTCAGGTTGGGCTGCGCGCAGGTCCGGCTGGCCCCGCTGATGTAGATGCCCACCGCGCGGTACGGCGAGCTGGCCCGCCAGGCGTTCATCGCCGACTGCGACGGGGCGGTGCAGGTGTCGAAGCCCTTGCCGACGAAGGTGCCGGGCTGCGGACCGACGGCGGACACCGCCACGGACTGCGGCTGCGGGGCCGGCGCCGACTCGGCCACGGCCGCCGAGCCGAGCGTGACGGTGAGCCCCGCCGCGGTGGCGAGGCCCAGCAGCCAGGTGGTGGTCCTTCTCATCCCGGTCTCCCTCGAAGGTTTTCTTGCACGAGGTTGAAGTCAGTGAAGAACTTTTACACACCCATCGAAGGTTGGCAATAGTGTCAGATTGGTGACGCGTCGGTTACCAGGCGCAGGGCGCGTAGTCCTTCAGGAAGCAGCCGTACAGGTCCTCGCCCTGCTCGCCGCGGACGATCGGGTCGTACACCCGGGCCGCGCCGTCGACCAGGTCCAGCGGGGCGTGGAAGCCGGCATCCGCCAGCCGCATCTTCGTCGGGTGGGGCCGCTCGTCGGTGATCCAGCCGGTGTCCACGCTGGTCATCAGGATGCCGTCGGTCAGCATCTCCTGGGCGCTGGTGCGCGTCAGCATGTTCAGCGCGGCCTTGGCCATGTTGGTGTGCGGGTGCCCCGGCCCCTTGTAGCCGCGGCCGAACTGGCCCTCCATCGCCGACACGTTCACCACGTACTTGCGGCGGGCCTTCGCCGCGGCCATCGCCGGCCGGAGTCGACTGACCAGTACGAACGGCGCCGTCACGTTGCACAGTTGCACTTCCAGCAGCTCGACCGGGTCGACCTCCTGCACCCGCTGCACCCAGCTGTTGACCGGGTCGAGGTCCGGCACCAGGCCGCCGGCGTCGATGGCGGTGGCCGCCGCGATCCGCTCCGGCGAGGCGGAACCGCTGGTCAGCGCGAGGGCGGTGAGCGCGTGCGGGGTGAGCGGGGTCGACTGCGGCGAGGCGGTAAGGCCGCCCGCCGTCTCGCCCCGCCCGGCCGGCTTGGCGAACGTGACGATCTCCGGCAGGGGGCCCTCGGGCAGGGCCGCCGCCTCCGCGGCGACGAGCTGCGCGTACGCCCCGGGGCTGCGCCGCACGGTCTGCGCCGCGTTGTTGATCAGGATGTCGAGGGGGCCCTGGTCGCTGACCGAGTCGGCGAGCGCGATCACCTGGGCGGGGTCGCGCAGGTCGATCCCGACGATCCGCAGGCGGTGCAGCCACTCCCCGCTGTCGGGCATCGCCGCGAACCGGCGCACCGCGTCGTGCGGGAACCGCGTGGTCACCGTGGTGTGCGCGCCGTCGCGCAGCAGCCGCAACGCGATGTACATGCCGATCTTCGCCCGGCCGCCGGTGAGCAGCGCGCGCCGGCCGGTCAGGTCGGTACGGGCGTCGCGGCGCTCCCGGTTCAGCGCCGCGCAGGACGGGCAGAGCTGGTGGTAGAAGGCGTCCACCTCGCGGTAGCGCTGCTTGCAGACATAGCAGCCGCGCGGGTTGTGCAGGAAGCCCGCGGTGGTGCCCTCGGTGGGGGAGGCGAGCGGGATCCCCTGGGTCTCGTCGTCGATCCGGCCCGGCGCGCCGGTGGCGGTGGCCGCCGTCACCGCGCGGTCGGCCGCCGCGATCGCGTCCCGCCGCTCCTCGCGCCGGCGCTGCTTGATCACCTTGTAGAGCCGCGCGGTGGCCCGCTGTACGCGCACCACGTCGGGGTGATCGGGGGGCAGGTCCTCCAACGCCTCGAAGACGCTGAGGCAGGTCTCCAGTTGGCTCCGGTCGATGCCGTCGTGGCCGGTTTCGGTGATGTTGTCCGCCGTCATGCCGTCGCTGTCTCGTCCCGTTTCCGCGCCGTGTCTTCCCGGCCCACGCCAAGTCCGACCCGGAACTGTACGTCACCGCACGGGTGCCGGCGCATCCCGCGCCCGCCGACCGGCCGGGGCCCACGCTCGGGCGGACGATCCACGCGCCCCCGGCCCGCGCCTGTCCGCGGGTGAACGACGACGGCCGTACGGCGAACGCCTCCGCCCTCACCCGCGCCGACGGGACGGGCGCTCGTGTTCGATGCCGGCGGGCGCGCCGCCTGGTCACGCCGGGCCGGCGCCGTGCCGGCCCGGGCGTGGGGCGGCGCTCCCCGTCCTCACCGCGTCGCGGCCGCCGGCGACGCCGTCCGCTTGTCCCGGGCAGCCGCGCCGCCGGGGACCGGCACCCCGCCGGTGCCCGCATCGGCGAACGCGCTGTCCCCGAGGCCCGGAACACCAGCGACCGCCGCGTTGTTCGCGGCGCGGCGGCGGCGGGCCCGTACGACGGCTGCCGCCGCCACCATCGCCGCCAGGGACATCGCTGCCGCCTGTAGCAGCGGCACCCTCCTGCTGCGTCGACGCCTCATGCGCACTACCCCTCTCAGTTCCGAGTCCGACCTTGTTCACATCGTGGGGACACCGCAGCGGCGGCGAGGGACGATTCGCCGCAATCGACACAATCGGGTCATGCTGTCGCCCTCGCTGTGGACCGGTCTGTGCCCCGCCGCCGTGCCGGGACATGGAAACCCGCCAGCGGGTCCCCGACCGCTGCGGCTTCCTCGCTCTGATCGTGCTCACGGGCGCCTGGTTACTTTACCGTCCGGAAGGTAAAGTAACGGGGTGCGACCGAGCCAGCGAACCGCCGTCCTCGATGCGGCCATGACCCTGATCTCCGCCGAGGAGGGCGCGAACATCACCCTCGACGCCGTCGCCCGGCAGGCGGGGATGACCAAGCCGGGACTGATGTACCACTTCCCGACCCGCGACGCCCTCCTGCTGGCGATCGTCGAGCACGCCGCGCGACGGGTCGAGGACGCGATGCTCGCCACGCTCGCGGTGCCCTTCGACCAGGCGACCCCCGCCGCGCGGATCCGGGCCTACGCCCGCGTGGCGTACGGCGGCGACGCCAGCCGCGCGGAGTACGCGGTCGCCGCGGAAGCCGCCTACCGGCCGGCGCTGTCGGGGCCCTGGGTCGGGCGGCTCGCCAAGTGGTTCGACCTGCCACCGGACCTGCCACCGACCACGCGCGCCCGGCTCACCCTGGCCCGGCTGGCCGCCGACGGCCTCTGGAGCGCGTTCGCCACCGGCCTGTTCCCACCCGAACCGCAGGACCGCGACGCCCTCGTCGCGCTCATCGAAGACCTGACCGCGGAAGGCGACGTTTCGTGAAGCAGTGGCTGTACCTCGCCGGAGCCATCGGCCTGGAAGTGAGCGGGACCCTCGCGTTGCGGGCGGCCAACGACCACCCCGCGTGGATCGCGCTGGTCGTCGTCGGCTACACCCTCTCCTTCGCCCTCATCTCGCTGGTCCTGCGCGAGGGCATGCCGATCGGCGTCGCGTACGGCATCTGGGCTGCCAGCGGGGTCACCCTCACCGCGCTGCTGGCCGCGCTGCTGTTCGGCGACGCCCTGACCTGGGTGATGGGGCTCGGCTTCGCCGTCATCGTCGCCGGGGTCCTGCTCGTCGAACTCGGTTCCCACCAGGCGGAATCGGGGCACACCGCGCCGCACGACGTCCACCACGAGCCAGAGGGGGCGCGATGAGCTGGGTCTTCCTGGCCGCCGCGATCGCCTTCGAGGTCACCGCCACCATGGCACTGCGCGCCTCCGAGGGGCTGCGCAGGAAGGCATGGGCGCCCGTCGTCGTCGGCGGCTACGTGACGTGCTTCGTCTTCCTCAGCCTGGCGCTCCGCGCCGGCATGGCCGTCGGCGTCGCCTACGGGGTGTGGGCCGCGGCCGGCATCGCACTGACCGCGATCATCGCGCGGCTCGCCTTCAACGACCCGCTCACCAAGGTCATGATGCTCGGCATCGGTCTCATCGCCGGCGGTGTGCTCCTCGTCGAACTCGGCGCCACGTCGGCGCACTGAGCCCGCACCTCGGCCCTTCGGCGTCATCCGCCGGGCGAGGCCGGTCACGCCCGTCCTCGCCCCCGCCCGGGGGCGTGCGTGGCGGCACGCGCGTTGGCACAATGGCCGGGCTGTCGACCCGGACGGGGAGTGGATGCCGACGATGACCGAGAACCACGTCCAGCCGAACGAGACGACGGTGCCGCTGCTGCACTGCGTGTCGGCGGAGGAGACCCTGGCGTTCTGGCGTGCGCTCGATTTCGAGGTCACGTACGAGCAGACGAAGCCGTACGTCTACCTGGCGTTCCGGTGGAGCGGGTTCGAGCTGCACTACGGCGGCGCGCCGAGCGGCGTGGACCCGTCGGCCGAGAACACCGGCGGTTGCCTGGTGATGGTCGACGAGGTCGCGCCCTACCACGCGGCGTTCAGCGAGGGGATGCGCCGCACCTACGGCAAGGTGCTCGCCAAGGGACGCCCCCGGATGACCCGCTACCGTGCCGGTGCGTCGCGGTTCAGCGTCGTCGATCCGTCGGGGAACACCATCATCTTCATCCGACGCGACGAGCCGGCGGAGCTGGAGTACGGCGGTTCGAAGCGGTTGCAGGGGCTGGCCCGGGTCCTCGACAACGCGCGGATCCTGCGCGAGTTCAAGACCGACGACCTGGCCGCCTTCCGGGCGCTCAATTCGGGGCTGCGTCGGCACGGCGAGGCGGCGCCGGCCGTCGAACAGGCGTTGGCGCTGGCCGGGTTGATCGAGCTGTCGCTCGCGCTGGGGAAGTCGGAGCTGGTGCCCGACTGGGGCGGCCGGCTCGCGACCCTCCCGTTGACCGCACCGGAACGTGCCCAGGTACGCCAGGCGGTCGCCGATCCCGCCGCGCTCGGGCCGTGGTTGCCGGACCCGGACTGACGGTCCGGGGCCGGATGATCGTCGCCTCTGCGAAGGTGGGGGCATGGCCGCGCTGTTCCGCACCCGTCTGACCGACTGGACCGTCGTCACGCCGCTGCTGGCGATCCTGGTGTTGATCCTGACCTGGGGGCGCGACCTGTCCGGCCCCGTCGTGGTCGTGGTGGCCGTGTTGCTGGCGGGCGCGGTGCTGGCCGCCGTGCACCACGCCGAGGTGGTGGCCCACCGGGTGGGGGAGCCGTACGGCTCGCTCGTGCTCGCCGTGGCCGTCACCGTCATCGAGGTCGCCCTGATCGTCACGCTCATGATCAGCGGTGGCGAGAAGACGCAGTCCCTCGCCCGCGACACCGTCTTCGCCGCCGTCATGATCACCTGCAACGGCATCCTCGGGCTGTCGTTGTTCATCGGGGCGCTGCGCCGCCGGGTGGCGGTGTTCAACTCCGAGGGCACCGGCGGGGCGCTGGCCACCGTGGCGACCCTCGCCGCGCTGAGCCTCGTGGTGCCGACCTTCACCACCGGCCAGCCGGGCCCGCAGTTCACCCCGGCGCAGCTCGCCTTCGCCGCCGTGGTCTCGCTCGCCCTCTACGGCCTGTTCGTCATGGTGCAGACCGGCCGCCACCGCGACTACTTCCTGCCCGTCAACAGCCAGGGCCGGGTGCTCGACGCGGAGGGACACGCCGAGCCGCCGTCGGACCGGGCCGCCCTGCTCAGCCTCGGCCTGCTGCTGGTGGCACTGGTCGCCGTGGTGGGCGACGCCAAGTCGGTGTCCCCGGCGATCGAGTCCGCCGTCGCCGGGGCGAACCTGCCCCCGTCGTTCGTCGGCGTGATCATCGCGCTGCTGGTGCTGTTGCCCGAGACGATCGCCGCAGCGCGGGCCGCCCGCCGCGACCGCGTGCAGATCAGCCTGAACCTGGCCCTGGGCTCGGCCATGGCCAGCATCGGGCTGACCATCCCCGCGATAGCGATCGCCTCGATCTGGTTGGAGGGCCCGCTGCTGCTCGGCCTCGGCGGCACCCAGGTGACCCTGCTCGCCCTCACCGTCGTCACCGGCGTGCTGACCGTGGTGCCGGGGCGGGCCACCGTGCTCCAGGGCGGCGTGCACCTGGTGTTGCTCGCCGCCTTCGTCTTCCTCGCCGCCAGCCCCTGACCGTCGCCGCGACCGTCCGCCCGACCCACGCGCCGCCGAGCCCGCCGCCCGACCCACGCGCCTGGGCGGCACGGAGAATTGCGGCGGGGTGTTCGACGGCCTCGGCCGGACGGATCTCGCCGAGGGCGGGCACCACCGCGCGGTCGGGAACTTCGAACGGTCGCTGCGGTATTTCCGCGACAGCGCCCGCCGACGCGGCCCGACGGCCCGTTTCTGCACGGCCCCGACGGCGAAGGCGGCCCGTAACCGATCGACACGAGCCGGTCAATTTCTTGATGCCGCCTGCTGAGGAAGTGCCTGGCCGTGTCCACAAAGGCCAAATCGGCGCGTCCGAGCAGCGCGTGCGGAACTGTTCCGAACGGCGCAGACCCTTTTCCGCATCACCGACCGCCGGTGACACTTTCAGCAGATCTGGCCACACGGGACGACCTTTCGCACTCGGAGCCGAATGGCGGAGTGAAGGCAGACGACGAATGTCCGCCCGAACCGAGAAGTGCCGGCGCCCCTGGCACGTCGCCCGGCCAGTCCGACACTGATCCACAGGAACAGGGGAGACATGAGCAGGTCGAGCAGCACAGCACGCGCAGCATGGCGCATCGCGAGGGTATGGCTGGCCGGGTCGGTGGCGGCGGTGGCGGGGCTCGTGGCGCCCGCGTACGCCGGCCCTGCCCACGCCGCCGAGGAGGCCCTCAAGCCGATCCCCAACCGGTTCATGGCGTGGAACACGAACGGTCAGAAACTCGGCACGCCGAAGTCGGTCGCGGATCAGATCAAGCGTTTCCGGCCGCAGGTGGCCGCGTTGCAGGAATCCTGCCTGAACGAGGTGCGCGAGGCCGTTCGGCAGCTCAACGAAGCGGGCTTCAAGTACGAGTACCGGACCGGAACGGCCGCGCAGAACATCGGATGTCCAGGTCGGCTCGGCACCGCGATCGTCTACGCCAAGGGCACCACGGTCAGGGCCCACAACAAGAAGGGCTACAGCGTGGACGAGGGGTGGTGGGAGGCGCGCGGCATGCAGTCGTTCACCACGAAGGTCGACGGCCAGTGGGTCCGGGTGTTCAACACGCAGCTCAGTGAGCCGACGAGGGAACGCGAAGAGATGAGGCAGAAGCAGGTCGGCGAGTTGGTGAGCGCCGCGCGGGCGTACCCTCGCGCACTCGTTCTTGGTGACCTCAACACCCGGCCGTACGTCACGAAGGTCATGGGCCCGATCTGGCAGGCCGGGTTCAGGGACGTCGACCCGTTCTGCGGACCAGCCGAGGACACCCGCTGCGTCAAGACCCTCCCGCACACCGGGCCCGGGTTTCCCACCGCTGCGGCGAAGTTCGACTACCTGCTCGGCCGAGGCGTGAACTTCCGTAGCTGCAGGCTGCACACGCCCACCACCGACCACCGGATCGTGATCGGCGATCTCACGATGGCCGAGGGTCCCCGGCCGATGTGCAACGTGACCTGACGGAGGCCGAGAGTCAGGGCGGGCGGGTCTCCCGTCCGCCCTGCCCCGTCGACCGGCCAGTCAGGCCGGCGGTGCTGCACGGCCGGACCGGTGAACCGTCGCCGTCCGAGGCGTCGCCCACCTCCCTGCCCCGGTATGGCGGACCCGCCGCGGGGGTACTGGAAGTCGTGACGCCGACGCTGGGGAGGGCACTGTGACGACGCGTGTGCAGGGCCGGTCGCGAAGCGCGCTGGCCGGCCTGCTGGTGGCCCTCGTCGCGGCGGCCGGGTGCGTGGTCGGCGGGGTGTCCGAGTCCGACGGACAGCCCGCTCCGGGGCGCCCCGGCGGCCCGGCCTCGCCCGGCGCCGAGCAGACCCGGGCCGACGGCACCACCAGCGTCGCGGAGTTCCGGCAGGACGTCGCCGACGCGCAGAGCATCGCCGAGCGGTACTGGGCCGCCCAGTTCCGTGCCTCGGGGCAGCGCTTCCGCCCGATCAGCCGGATCGTGCCGTACCAGCGCGCCGGGGAGGTCTCCTGCGGCGGGCAGCCGCTACCGCGCAACAACGCCGTCTACTGCTCGGCCGGCGACTTCATCGCCTACGACGTGAGATGGTCGGTGGGCGCGTTCCGACAGGTCGGCGACGCGTTCGTGTTCTACCTGCTCGGCCACGAGTACGCGCACGGCATCCAGGCCCGGCTCGGCATCCGCCACTCCTACACCATCCAGCAGGAGTTGCAGGCCGACTGCATGGCCGGGGCGTACCTCGGCGACTCGGTGCGCTCGAAGGCACTGCGGCTCGCCGACGGCGACCTGGAGGAGTTCCGCGAGGGGCTGCTGGCCGTCGGCGACGCACCCGACCAGCCCTGGTTCGCCGAGGGCTCGCACGGCACCGCCGAGCAGCGCACCGAGTCGTTCTTCCGCGGCTACGAACGGTCCCTGGCCGCCTGCGGCCTCACCTGAGCGGTCAGAACTCGCCCCACCACTGCCGCACCCACACCGAGGCCCCGCCGCCGTTGTCGCCGAGGTTCGGGTCGTTGAAGGAGAAGACCAGCCGCGACGGCGCACCGGCGTTGTAGTAGAGCATGCAGCCGCTGCCGGCGCCGACCGGGAACCACCGGCCCGAGCCGTAGAACAGCCCGGTGCTGAGCACCAGCATGGAACCGGAGGTCACCTTCGCGATCAGGGCGTACCGGGGAGCGTCCGGCGCGGGCCAGCCGCTGCCGGCCAGCGGCAGCTCGCCGGCGATCGACTTCTGGGTGCCCCAGTGGTCGATGCGGACCTTGCCCAGGGCGGACACCCGGAACACGTCCCGGTCGACCATGCCCACGGGGGAGGGCCACGTGGTGTGCACGTTGCCCGGGGCGAACCAGTCCCGCTCATCCTCGTGCTGGGGGGTCTCCAGGCCGTAGCACCGCTCCAGCGGCAGGCTCGCGGCGGCGGCCGGCCCGGCCGGCCAGATCGCGGCGGCGGCGGCCAGCAGGATCACGGTGCACCGGGAGACCAGGGATCGGACGCGCATGGCGACCTCCGGGCGAGGGACCGCCGTGGATGGCGGCCGGTTGTCCCGAGTCTCGCGCCCGCGCGCAACCCGTCGGCCAGGTCACCCCGCGGCACCTGGGCGCGCGCCGGCGGCGTGGCGGCTGAGAGGATCCCGGGGTACGCACCCGAGGGAGGACCCGCTGAACAGCCACCACCCCGCCGCCGTGCTCTTCGACATGGACGGCACCCTGGTCGACAGTGAGAAGCTGTGGGACGTCGCGCTGCACGAGTTGGCGGCGGAGTACGGCGGCACCCTCTCCGATCCGGCCCGCAAGGCGATGATCGGCTCCAGCATGGCCGCGTCGATGCGCCTCCTGCACGACGACCTGGGCCAGCCGGGGCGCGACCCGCAGGCCAGCGCGGCGTGGATCAACGCCCGGATCCTGGAGCTGTTCCGCACCGGGCTGCGCTGGCGCCCCGGCGCGCTGAACCTGCTGCGGGCCGTCCGGGCGGCGGGCATCCCGACGGCGCTGGTGACCTCCAGCGGCCGGCCCCTGGTGGAGGTGGCGCTGGACACCCTCGGGCGCGACAGCTTCGACGCGGTCGTCTGCGGCGACGAGGTCGAGGCGGCCAAGCCGCACCCGGAGCCGTACCTGACCGCCGCCCGGCTGCTCGGCGTGCCGATCGCCCGCTGCGTGGCGATCGAGGACTCACCCACGGGGGTGGCCAGCGCGCTCGCCGCCGGCGCGGCGGTGCTGGCCGTACCGGCGGAGGTGCCGATCGCGCCGCTGGACGGCGTACACCAGCTGGAGAGCCTGACCGGCGCGGACCTGGAGCTGCTGGCCGCCCTGCTCGGCGCGCCGCCGCCGGGCGCCTGACGGACGAGGGGCGCCGCCGCCCGGCGCCTGAGACGACGAGGGCCCCGCCGACCGGCGGGGCCCTCGTCGTGCGGTGGGATCAGTCGTGGGCGATGGCGCCGAGCACGTTGATCCGGGCGGCCCGGACCGCAGGCAGCGCCGCGGCGACCACCCCGACGATCGCGGCGAGGCCGAGGAAGATCCCCATCTGGGTCCAGGGCAGCACCAGGTCGGTGATGCCCTCGTCGCGCAGCGCCTCGACCACGGCCGCGCCCAGGCCGGCGCCGACGACGACGCCGAGCAGCGCGCCGAACACCGAGATCACCACCGCCTCCACGGTGATCATCCGCATGGTCTGCGCCCGGCGCAGGCCGATGGCCCGCAGCAGCCCCAGCTCCCGGGTGCGCTCCAGCACCGACAGCGCCAGGGTGTTGATGATGCCGAGCACGGCGATCACGATGGCCAGCGCCAGCAGGATCTGGATCATCATGAGCAGCCCGTCGAGCTGACCGGTCTGCTGCTCGATGAACGCCTCCCGGTCGGCCACCGACACCTCGGGGGAGTCGGCCAGCAGCGCCTCGATCTGCGGCTGCACGTCGGCCACCCGGGTGCCCGGCGCCAGCTGGATGAATCCCTGGATGGGCTGCGGGATGGCGAAGCCGCTCGCCGCCTCCGCCGGCAGCACCACCGGGTTGGTCAGCTGGGAACTGGCGTAGATGCCGGTCACGGTGTACGTCCGCGCCTCGCCCCGGGACGTCTGCACCGGCACCTTCGACCCCACGGAGAGGCCGCGCGCCGTCGCGGTGTCGGAGCTGACCAGTATCCCGTCCGGCGCCAACCGGTCGATGTCGCCGGCGGTCGGCTCGGCCCCGAAGATCAGCCGCAGCGCGGCGACGTCACTGCTCGCCGCCACCCAGGTGCGCTCGCCGCCGACCATCGCCAGGTCGCCGTACTCGCCGTCGGCCAGGCGCACCCCCGGGATCGCGGCGGCCTTCTCCAGCACCGCCGGGTCGAAGCTCGGCGGCCGGGGGCCGCTCTGCGCCCCGGCGATCACCAGCTCCGCCTTCAGGCTGTCCTGGGCGAGCCCGCCGATGCTGCTCTTCGCGGAGTCCAGGATCACCGTCACGCCGGTGACCAGCGCGATGCCGACCATCAGCGCGGCGGCGGTGATGGCGGTGCGGCGCGGGTTGCGCCCCGAGTTGAGCCGGCCCAGCTTCCCCGGCACCGACCAGGCGAAGAGCGCGCCGAGCAGGCTCACCACCGGCCGGCTGATCAGCGGCGTCAGCAGGGCCACGCCGATGAAGGCGAACAGCACCCCGCCGAGGATGGTGGCGAGGGTGTTGCCCCCGGCGTTTCCGGTGAGCCCCAGCGCCAGCAGCGCGCCACCCACGGCCGTGACGATCGCGCCGGCCACGGTGACCTTGGTCAGCGGGCGGTCGGGGGTGGCGACGTCCTGCATCGCCGCGATGGGCGGGATCCGCGACGCCCGCAGCGCCGGCAGCAGCGCCGCCACCACGGTGATCACGAGACCGACGGAGAACGCGCCGACCACCGCGGAGAGCGGCACGCCGATCCCCGCCAGGGTCAGCCCGCCGGCGAACGTGCTGAACAGGTACGCCAGCAGCGCGCCGATGCCGATGCCCGCGCCGAGGCCCAGCACCGAGGCGACCAGCCCCACCGCGATGGCCTCCAGCACCACCGAGCCGATGATCTGCCGGCCGCTGGCCCCCACGGCGCGCATCAGCGCCAGTTCGCGGGTGCGCTGCGCCACGATGATCGAGAAGGTGTTGAGGATCAGGAAGGTGCCCACCAGCAGCGCCACCGCGGCGAAGCCGAGCAGGATCCGGTTGAAGAAGGACAGCGCCTCCTTCATGCCGGCCGCCGCGTCCTCGGACAGTTGCGTACCGGTCTTGACCTCGAATTCGGCACCCACCGCGGCGGCCACAGCGTCGCGCAGCGCCTCGTCGGACACCCCGTCGGCGGCGGTGACCGAGAGGTTGCTGAAGGTGTCCGGCGCGCCGAGCATCAGCTTCTGCGCGACCGGCGTGGTGAACATGATCTCGTTGGCGCCACCGATGGAGTCCCGGCCGCCGCTGTAGCCGAACACGCCGACGATGGTGAACTCCTGCTTCGGCTGGAGGGTCAGCACGCCGACCCGGTCGCCGACCTTCACCTTGCCGGCCGTCGCGAGCGCCTTGTTGATGACGATCTCGTCGTCGGCCTGCGGGGCCCGCCCCTCGCGAAGCCGCACCAGGTCGCTCTCGCCGGTCCAGTTCTCGCCGAGCTGCGGCGGGCCGAACGAGGCGACCACCTTGCCGTTGCCACCGATCAGCCGCGCCCCGTCGACGCCGACCACGCCGGTGGCCTCGGCGACGCCGGGCACCGCCCGGACCTTGTCGAGGGTGGCCGCCGGCACCGGCGCCGCCACCGGCATGCCCTCCGTCTCGCCGATGTCGATCTTCGGCTTGGCGGCGACGTTGACGTCCACGCCCTCGTACGCGTCGGCGAAGATCGCGTCGAACGAGCGGCCGAGGGTGTCGGTGAGCACGAACGCGCCGGAGACGAACATGACGCCCAGCACCACGGCCAGGCCGGAGAGGATCAGCCGGACCTTGCGGGCCAGCAGGCTCTTCAGGGTCGCGCGGAACATCAGCGCGCCACCTCGGCGGGGGTGTCCAGCTTCTTCATGGTGTCCAGCACCGTGTCGGCGGTCGGCTCGATCAGCTCGGAGACGATCTGCCCGTCGGCGAGGAAGACCACCCGGTCGGCGTACGCGGCGGCGGTCGGGTCGTGGGTGACCATCACGATGGTCTGCCCGTGCTCGCGCACCGAGTTGCGCAGGAAGTTCAGCACCTCCGCGCCGGCCCGCGAGTCCAGGTTGCCGGTCGGCTCGTCGGCGAAGATCACCTCGGGCCGGGCGACCAGCGCCCGGGCGCACGCCACCCGCTGCTGCTGGCCGCCGGAGAGCTGCGCCGGTCGGTGGTCCAGCCGGTCCCGCAGCCCGACCGTGGCGATCACCGTGTCGTACCAGGCCGGATCCGGCTTGCGTCCGGCGATCGACAGGGGCAGCAGGATGTTCTCCTTCGCCGTCAACGTCGGCAGCAGGTTGAACTGCTGGAAGATGAAGCCGACCTTGTCGCGGCGCAGCTTCGTCAGGCCCGCGTCGCCCAGGCCGGTGACCTTCGTGTCGCCGATCGACACCGTGCCCCGGGTCACCGAGTCCAGGCCCGCGAGGCAGTGCATCAACGTCGACTTGCCCGAGCCCGACGGCCCCATGATCGCCGTGAACCGGCCCCGCTCGAACTCCGCGCTGACCCCCCGCAGCGCGATGACCTGCGCCTCGCCGCTGCCGTACACCTTCCACACGTCGTTCGCCCGGGCCGCGGCCTGCGCCTGCTGGCCTACCGTCGCGGTCACGTCATCTACCTCTTCCGTCTGTCTTCGGTCCGCGCCGCCCCCGCTGGTCCGGCACGGCAGTCCCATCATCTGTGCTCGCCAGCCCCGATCCCTCCGACTCCGGTCGGAGCCGTGGCGGATTTCGCGCTGCGGGTGCCCCCCAATGCCGACTCAGGGTTGCCCCTGAGTGGGCGGCCGGGCGAGGGCGTTCCGCCGGCCGGGACCGATCCTGCACAGTGACGCCGCGTCAGGGTCAACCGCGCGGCGACGTCTCCGGTCACGGTAGGTGACGGCGGCAACCGCGCCGCGTGCCGTGGCGAATCCCCGGGTACGCGGCCCGCGCCGGCCGGCGACGAGGCGCTACGCCCGCGGGCGGACCAGACCCGACTCGTACGCCAGCACCACGGCCTGCACCCGGTCGCGCAGCCCCAGCTTCGTCAGCACGTGCCCGACGTGGGTCTTGATGGTGGTCTCGCTGACCGACAACGCCCGGGCGATCTCGGCGTTGGACA
The DNA here is from genome assembly GCF_049841735.1 of Micromonospora sp. DT46. Taxonomy (NCBI): domain Bacteria; kingdom Bacillati; phylum Actinomycetota; class Actinomycetes; order Micromonosporales; family Micromonosporaceae; genus Micromonospora; species Micromonospora sp. DT46. Next base: position 593,602 of record NZ_JBNCKW010000003.1, read on the forward strand.
GGCCCCGGGCCACGTGCACGAGCACCTCCCGCTCCCGCTCGGTCAGCGCGCTCAGCGTGCGGGGCGGCGCGGCTGCGGGGTCGGGCAGCGCGTCGGCGAAGCGGTCCAGCAGGCGCCGCAGGATGCGCGGCGCGACGACCGCGTCCCCGGCGGCCACCGTGCGGATCGCCGCCACCAGGTCGTCGGCCGGCACGTCCTTGGCCAGGAAGCCGCTCGCCCCGGCCCGCAGCGCCCCCACCACGTACTCGTCCAGGTCGAAGGTGGTCAGGATCAGCACCCGCACCGGCAGCCGGGCGTCGACGATCGCCCGGGTCGCGGCGACCCCGTCCATCCGCGGCATCCGGATGTCCATCAGCACCACGTCGGGCAGCAGCCGGCGGGACAGCTCCACCGCCTCCAGACCGTCGGCGGCCTCGGCGACGATGTCCAGGTCGTCCTCCGTGCCCAGCACCATCCGGAAGCCGGTACGCAGCAGCGGCTGGTCGTCGGCGAGCAGGATGCGTACCGGCCGTGCCGGCACCGTCGCGTCGGTCACCTGATTCCCCCGTCCCGATCCCCGGTCACGCCGCCGCGCCCCGGGGTTCCACCGGGATCCTCGCCGACACCCGGAAGCCCCCGCCCGGCCGCGCCCCGGTACGCAGGACACCACCGTAGAGGGCGACCCGCTCCCGCATCCCGACGAGGCCGTGCCCGATCCGGTCGCCGTCGGGCCCGGGGCCGCGCCCGGTGTCGGCGATCTCCACGTCGACCGTGTCCCCGTCGAAGCTCAGCAGCACCTGGGCGGTGGCCGCGCCGGCGTGCTTGAGCGCGTTGGTCAGCGCCTCCTGGGTGATCCGGTAGAGGGTCAACGCCACCCCCTCCTCCAGCGTCGCCGGGGTGCCCTCGACCCGCAGGGTCACCGGCAGGCCGGCGTCGCGCACCTGCTCCACCAGCGCCTCGATGCCGGCGAGCCCCGGCTGCGGAGCCAGCTCGGCGGCCGGCTCGGCGTCGGTACGCAGCACGTCGAGCAGCCGGCGCATCTCCCGCAGCGTCGCCCGGCTGGTCTCCTCGATGGTGGCGATCGCCCCGTCGGCCGCGTCCGGGTCCTTCGGCAGCACGCGACGGGCCCCCGTGGCCAGCACCCCCATCACGCTGACGTGGTGCGCGACCACGTCGTGCAGCTCGCGGGCGATGCGGCGGCGTTCGTCGGCGACCGCCCGCTCGGCCAGCGAACGCTGGTTCTCCTCGGCCGCCCGGGCCCGCTCCCGCAGCGCCTCCGTGGAGGCCCGACGGGCGTGCACCGCGCGTCCCACCGAGTACGCCACCGCCCCCACCAGCAGGTTGTTCAGCACCAGGTAGGCGGGACTGACGTTCGCCAGCAGCTCGTCGGGCGGCGGCGCGAGGGCGCTGGTGGTGGCGACCGGTATCCACAGCACCAGCGCCGCCACGACCGCCGTACGCGGTGGCCCGGCGGCGGCCGCCGTGTAGGTGAGCACCATGAAGGTCATGCCCTGCGTGGTCGGCGCGGGGCCGAGCAGCAGCGGCACCGCCAGCGTCGCCACCGCCAGCGCGACCGCCGCCCACGGTGCCACCCGCCGCCACGCCACCGGGGCGGCGCAGACCACGCTCCAGCCCAGCGCCGCCAGCAGGCGCCCCGGCCAGTACTCGCGGGGGGTCAACGCGGTGAGCACCACCTCCGCCACGACGAGCCCGCCGGCGAGGAGCACGTCCGCGGCGAGGGGGTGCTGGCGCAGCCACGCCCGGGGGCCCGAAGTCATACCGCGACGCTATCCGCCGTCGCGGCCGATTGATCGTCGCCGGCGGTGAGCCCGGCCTCATCCCTCAGGAGGAGAGCAGCTCGTCCCCGTCGGGGCGGCCGACGAGGGTGTCACCCGCCGCGTGAGCGCCAGACGACCGGCCGTGCGGCGGCTGGAACCCGCCGCCGAGCGGCGGAGGACCTCACCGGATGGTGGTGCGCCGGTCAGCCGGTCACTCGTCGGCGCCGGGAGGCGTCGGGCGGGACCGGGCGTCGCGCAGCGGATCCGGCGCCGCCTGCGTCGGGAACGGCGGCGGGGTGCCCCCGAAGGTCGGGCAGAGCGCCTGGTGGCTGCACCAGTCGCAGAGCCGGCTCGGGCGGGGACGGAAATCCTGCTGGGCGGTCGCCTGCTCGATCGCCCGCCACAACGCCACCACGGTGCGCTCGAAGCGCAGCAACTCGTCGGCGTCCGGGGCGTAGTCGCAGATCTCCGAGTCCTTGAGGTAGAGCAGCCGCAGCACCCGGGGGACCACGCCCCGGGTGCGCCAGAGCACCAGCGCGTAGAACTTGAGCTGGAACAACGCCCGGGCCTCGAACGCCTCGCGCGGCGCGCCGCCGGTCTTGTAGTCGACCACCCGCAGCGCCCCGTCGGGCGCCACGTCGAGCCGGTCGACGTAGCCCCGGATCAGCAGTTCCTCGTCGACCACCGCCGAGATCAGGCTCTCCCGCTCGGCCGGCTCCAGCCGGCGCGGGTCCTCCACCGCGAAGTAGCCCTCCAGCAGCCCGGCGGCGGAGCGGAGGAACTCGGTCGCCGCCGGGTCGCCGTCGGCGAACAGCGCCGCCAGCTCGGGCTGCTCGGTGACGAGCCGGTCCCACTGCGGGGCCACCAGGTCGCCGGCGGCCGTCGGGGTGCGCCCGGCGGCCGGCAGGTCGAACAGCCGCTCCAGCACCGCGTGCACGAGTGTGCCCCGGGCCTGCTCGACGGTCGGCCGCTCGGGCAGCCGGTCGATGCTGCGGAACCGGTAGAGCAACGGGCAGGTCTTGAAATCCGCCGCCCGTGACGGCGACAGCGAGGCCCGCACCGTCGCCGGGACATCGGCCGGGGTCGGGGAATGCTGCGTGGTCACCGGTTCCGCCGTCATGCCCGGAAGGTTAGGGCACCGGTGTGACACCACCGCCGTCGCCGCACCGGTGCATGATCGCGTCGCCGGACGGTGCACCAGCGCGTCGCCGCGCCGGCGCCCGGTCCCGTCACCACACCGGCGCATGATCTCCGCCGCGTAGCATCGATCCGATGGAGCAGACGAGGCGACCGCGCCGCCGGCCCGACGCGCGGGGCGGCCTGACCGTGGGCCGGGTGTTCGGGGTGCCGCTGCACCTCAACGGCTCGATGGTGCTGCTCACCCTGCTGGTGACCGTGCTGTACGCCGAGTTCGCCCGCCGCCAGCTCGAGCTGTCCCAGCTCGCCGGCTACCTGATCGGCTTCGGCTTCGTGGTCTCCCTGCTCGGCTCGGTGCTCCTGCACGAGCTCGGCCACGCCCTCACCGCCCGCCGCTACGGCATCGGTGTGCGCGGGATCACCCTGGAGCTGCTCGGCGGCTACACCGAGATGGACCGCGACGCCCCGACGCCCCGGATCGACCTGCTGGTGTCGCTCGCCGGCCCGGCCGTCTCCGCCGTGCTCGGCGTGCTCGCGGTCGCCGCCACCCTCGCCCTGCCCGACCGCACCCTGGCCAACCAGCTCGCCTTCCAACTGGCCGTCAGCAACGTCATCGTCGCGCTGTTCAACATGTTGCCCGGCCTGCCGCTCGACGGCGGCCGGGCGCTGCGGGCGGCGGTCTGGGCGGTGACCCGCGACCGGCACCGCGGCACCGAGGTCGCCGGCTGGGTGGGACGCGTCGTCGCCGTCGGCACCGCCGCGCTGGTCGCCCTGCTCACCCTCACCCGCGACCTGGCGCCGCTGGCGCTGCCGCTGATGCTGCTCGTCGCGTTCACCCTGTGGCGCGGCGCCGGGCAGTCGATCCGGATGGCCCGGATCAGTCGCCGCTTCCCGCTGATCGACCTGGCCCGGCTGGCCCGGCCCGTGCTCGCCGTGCCCACCGGCACGCCGTTGGCCGAGGCGCACCGCCGGCGCGCCGACGGGAGCACCCCGGGCGCCGCCCTCGTGGTCACCGACACCGCCGGCCGGCCGGTCGCCCTGGTCGACCCGGCGGCGGCGGACGCCGTGCCCGTGGAACGCCGCCCCTGGCTGGCCGTCGACGCGGTCGCCCGATCCCTGCCCGACCTGCCCGCGATGCCGGTGGGACTCGACGGGGAAGGCGTGATGGAGACCGTGCAGACCCACCCGGGCGCGCAGTACGTGGTGACCTCAGGCGAAGATGTCGTGGGCATTCTGCACATCGCGGATCTGGCTCAGCTCCTCGAACCTCAACGGAAGATGAACACGTGACCGCAACTCCCCCCGCCGCCCCGGCAGACCCGGGTACCCCGGTGCCCGCCGACACCCCGGCGCTGCCCCCCGTGCACCGCGGCCCGTTCCGGATCGGCGACCGGGTGCAGCTGACCGACCCCAAGGGGCGGATGCACACGGTCACCCTGGAGCCGGGCAAGGCGTTCCACACCCACCGCGGCATCCTGGAGCACGACGCGCTGATCGGCCTGCCCGACGGCAGCGTGGTCACCACCACCGGCGGCGGCACCGCGTTCCTGGCCCTGCGACCGCTGCTGTCGGACTACGTGCTCTCCATGCCGCGCGGCGCCCAGGTGATCTACCCGAAGGACTCCGCCCAGATCGTCGCCATGGGCGACATCTTCCCCGGCGCCAAGGTCCTGGAGGCCGGCGCCGGCTCCGGCGCGCTGTCCTGCTCCCTGCTGCGTGCGGTCGGCACGGGGGGCGAGCTGCACTCGTTCGAGGTGCGCGACGACTTCGCCCAGATCGCCCGGCGCAACGTCGAGGCGTTCTTCAACGGGCCGCACCCGGCGTGGCACCTGCACGTCGGCGACGTCGCCGGGTGCGCCGAGACCGGCTTCGACCGGATCATCCTCGACATGCTCACCCCGTGGGAGACCCTCGACATGGTCGAGCGGGCGCTGGTGCCCGGTGGCGTGTTCATCGGCTACGTCGCCACCACCCCGCAGCTGTCCGAGCTGGTCGAGGCGCTGCGTGAGCGCGGCGGCTGGACCGAGCCGCGGGCCTGGGAGTCGCTGGTGCGCGACTGGCACGCCGAGGGTCTGGCCGTGCGCCCGGACCACCGCATGATCGCGCACACCGCGTTCCTCGTCTCCGCGCGTAAGCTCGCCCCCGGCGTCACCGCACCGCCGCGGCGCCGCAAGCCCAGCAAGGGCGCCGAGGCGTACGCCGAACGCCGCCAGGCGCTGCGCGAGGCCGAGGCCGCCAGGCAGGCGGCGGCTGCCTCGGCGCAGCAGGCGGCCGAGGACACGGAACGGCCGTGACGGTGCAGCGGGGCGACGAGGAGTGAACGGACGGATCCCGCCCGTCGGCGCTTGCCGGCGGGCCGGGCACGGGGAGGTGTCATGAGCCGGCCCGGCTTCGGCGGGGGCGACCTGCCGGCGGTGTTCCCGGACTGGTCGCCCTACCAGGACCTCGAATCGGCGGCCCGGGCGTACCTGCGGGACCCCGACGTCGCGCTCGAGGCGCTCGGTGGGGTGCTGCGCGGCGCTTCGGTGCTCGGCTTCACCCTGGAACGCTTCGTCAACGAGGTCAACGGGGTGTGGCAGGAGGTCGTGGTCTGCGACGGCAGCCGCCTCGTCCTCTGGCACGGCGAGGACGTGCCGCCGGAGGAGGGGCCACCGGGCTCGATGACCTCGTCGTTGCGGGTGGTGCCGGTCTCCACGGTGACCGAGGTCGGCTGCCGGCGCCGGCTCACCCGCGCCGAGGACGGCGGGATCCGGGTGGACAGCATCGACGTCTACCTGCTGCTCACCTCGCTGGACGAGGCGCCGCCCAGCGACGAGGCGGTGGGCGCGCCCCGGCACGACGCGCTGCGCTTCGGCAAGACCCTCGACGACGGCGGCGCCGGACAGATCGCCCGCCTGGAGGAGTTCGCCCGCCTGGTCGCCTCGGTGGTCGGCCGACCGATGCTCTGAGGCGTACGCCCGGGTGGTCCGCGCAGGCGGGGTTCCCGGACGTCTCGATCCTCCCCCGCGCTCGCGCGGGAGGGCCGGGCCGTCAGTCCTCCTCGGCCTCCGGGCCGGCCACCTCGACGCCGTCGCTGCCGCGCACCACGTGGATGCACTCGCCCGGGCACTCCTTCGCCGAGTCGATCACCTCGAGGCGCAGGTGCTCCGGCACGTCGACCCGGCTGCCCGGCGCCATCCGCAGCTCGCCGTCGGGGCCCTTGACGTACGCCAGCCCGTCGACGTCGAACTCGAAGACCTCGGGCGCGTACTGCACGCAGAGCCCGTCGCCCGTGCAGAGATCCTGGTCAACCCAGACCTGCAACTCGTCCGTCACGACCTGCGCCACGGCGCACCCCCCATGTTCTCCCGTCCCACGCCTCGACGGTACCCGAACGCCCGTACCGGCCCCCCGGGCCACCCTTCGCGATCAAGGTTCGGTGACGAGCGCGTTGCGTGGGACCGAATCGGCCTCATAGCGGCTAGTGTTAGGGCAGAACGTTCAAGCCCCCCGGGGAGGTGGGACGTGGCACGCAGCGACGACGCGGACTCGCGCGCCGCACGGTGGGAGAAGGAGGCCCACGATCTCTCCACGCAGGTCGCGTTCCTTCAAGAGGAACTCGCTCTGGTGCGGCGCAAGTTGACCGAAAGCCCCCGACACGTCCGGCAGCTCGAAGAGCGGCTGGCGGCCACCCAGGCACAGTTGGCGCGGCTGACCGAGAACAACGACCGGCTCGTGAGCACCCTCAAGGAGGCTCGCGCGCAGATCGTGACGCTCAAGGAGGAGATCGACCGCCTCGCGCAACCGCCGAGTGGTTACGGCGTCTTCCTTGCACGGCACGACGACGGCACGGTGGACGTCTTCACCGGCGGACGCAAGCTCCGTGTCGCCGTCTCGCCCTCGCTGGACGTCGCCGAGCTGCGGCGCGGCCAGGAGGTCCTGCTCAACGACGCGCTCAACATCGTCGACGCGTTCGGTTTCGAGCGGGTCGGCGAGGTGGCGATGCTCAAGGAGATCCTCGCGGGTCCCGACGGCAGCCCGGGCGACCGGGCCCTGGTGGTCTCGCACTCCGACGAGGAGCGCATCGTGCACCTCGCCGACACCCTGATCGGTTCGCCGATCCGGGCCGGCGACTCGCTCATGATCGAGCCCCGCTCGGCGTACGCGTACGAGCGGATCCCGAAGAGCGAGGTCGAGGAACTGGTCCTGGAGGAGGTGCCCGACGTCGACTACACCGACATCGGTGGCCTTCACTCGCAGATCGAGCAGATCCGCGACGCGGTGGAACTGCCCTTCCTGCACGCCGACCTGTTCCGCGAGCACCAGCTCCGCCCGCCGAAGGGCATCCTGCTCTACGGTCCGCCCGGCTGCGGCAAGACGCTGATCGCCAAGGCGGTGGCCAACTCGCTCGCGAAGAAGATCGCCGAGCGGGAGGGCAAGGAGAAGCACACCAGCTTCTTCCTCAACATCAAGGGCCCGGAGCTGCTCAACAAGTACGTCGGCGAGACCGAGCGGCACATCCGGCTGATCTTCCAGCGGGCCCGCGAGAAGGCCGGCGAGGGCACACCGGTCATCGTGTTCTTCGACGAGATGGACTCGATCTTCCGGACCCGGGGCTCCGGTGTCTCCTCCGACGTGGAGAACACCATCGTCCCGCAGCTGCTCAGCGAGATCGACGGCGTGGAGGGGCTGGAGAACGTCATCGTCATCGGCGCCTCCAACCGGGAAGACATGATCGATCCGGCGATTCTGCGACCCGGCCGACTCGACGTAAAGATCAAGATCGAGCGGCCGGACGCCGAGGCGGCCAAGGACATCTTCACCAAGTACATCCTCGCCGGGCTGCCGCTGCACCCGGACGACCTGGCCGAGCACGGCGGCGACCCCCAGGCCACCGTCGCGGCGATGATCGACGCGGTCGTGCTGCGGATGTACTCGGAGACCGAGGAGAACCGCTTCCTCGAGGTCACCTACGCCAACGGCGACAAGGAAGTCCTCTACTTCAAGGACTTCAACTCCGGCGCGATGATCCAGAACATCGTCGACCGGGGCAAGAAGATGGCCATCAAGGAGTTCCTCACCTCCGGACGCAAGGGCCTGCGCCTGCAGCACCTCCTCGACGCCTGCGTCGACGAGTTCCGGGAGAACGAGGACCTGCCCAACACCACCAACCCCGACGACTGGGCCCGGATCTCCGGCAAGAAGGGCGAGCGGATCGTCTACATCCGCACGCTCGTCTCCGGCGGCAAGGGCGCGGAGGCCGGCCGGTCCATCGAGACCGCCAGCAACACCGGCCAGTACCTCTGACGGACACCCGCACGGGGCCCGTGGCGCGACGCGCCACGGGCCCCGTCCCGTCCGTGCCCGCCTCTCCGCCCCCGCCGCCCCGGTCCGCCGCGCCCCCATCCGCCGCGCGGCCGACTACGCTCGACGTGACGGGGGACCGGGTCGGGCGAGCGAAGCGGGTAGGTCGATGAGCGTAAGACGGATCATGGGCACCGAGGTCGAGTACGGCATCTCCGTTCCCGGCCAGGCCGGGGCCAACCCCATGGTCACCTCCTCCCAGGTGGTCAACGCCTACGGGGCGCGCCCGGAACTCAACCGGGGCGGCCGCGCCCGCTGGGACTACGAGGAGGAGTCGCCGCTGCGGGACGCGCGCGGCTTCACCTACTCCGGTGCCGCGTACGACCCGGCCGAGGCGCTCGCCGACGAGGACCTCGGGCTGGCCAACGTGATACTCACCAACGGCGCGCGGCTCTACGTCGACCACGCCCACCCGGAGTACTCCACACCAGAGGTGACCAACCCGCTGGACGTGGTGCGCTGGGACAAGGCGGGGGAGCGGGTGATGGCCGAGGCGGCCCGGCGCGCCGCCACGATTCCCGGCACCCAGCCGATCCACCTCTACAAGAACAACACCGACAACAAGGGCGCCAGCTACGGCTCGCACGAGAACTACCTGATGCGCCGGCAGACGCCGTTCGCCGACATCGTCGCGTACCTGACGCCGTTCTTCGTGACCCGGCAGATCGTCTGCGGCGCCGGCCGGGTCGGCATCGGCCAGGACGGCGGGCAGAGCGGCTTCCAGATCTCCCAGCGTGCGGACTTCTTCGAGGTCGAGGTCGGCCTGGAGACCACCCTCAAGCGGCCGATCATCAACACCCGCGACGAGCCGCACGCCGACGCCGACAAGTACCGCCGGCTGCACGTCATCATCGGCGACGCGAACCTGTCGGAGATCTCCACCTACCTGAAGGTCGGCACCACGGCGCTGATCCTCACGATGATCGAGGAGAAGGCGCTCGGCCCCGACCTCGGCATCGCCGACCCGGTCAGCGAGCTGCGCGCGGTCAGCCACGACCCGTCCCTGACGCACCGGATGCGGCTGCGCGACGGGCGGCGGCTGACCGCCCTGGACCTCCAGTGGGCCTACTACGAGCGGGTCCGGTCCTTCGTGGACGACCGCTACGGCACCGACGCCGACGAGCAGACCCTCGACGTGCTCGCCCGCTGGGAGCGCGTGCTGGACAGGCTGGGCCGCGACGTCATGCTCTGCGCCGACGAGCTGGACTGGGTGGCCAAGCTGCGGCTGCTGGAGGGCTACCGGGAGCGCGAGCAGCTCGGCTGGGGCTCGCACAAGCTGCAACTGGTCGACCTCCAGTACTCCGACGTCCGCCCGGAGAAGGGCCTCTACCACCGGCTGGTCTCCCGGGGCGCGATGAAGACGCTGCTCGACGACGAGCAGACGCGTACGGCGATGACCGAACCGCCGGAGGACACCCGGGCCTACTTCCGCGGCCGCTGCCTGGCCCAGTACGCCTCCGAGGTCGTCGCGGCCAGCTGGGACTCGGTCATCTTCGACGTCGGCCGGGAGTCGCTGGTGCGGGTGCCGATGATGGAGCCGGAGCGCGGCACCCGCAAGCACGTGGGGGCGCTCTTCGACCGCTGTGCGAGCGCCAAGGATCTGCTGGAGACCCTCACCGGCGGCTGACCGGGTCGACGATTGCCCGTCGGGTGCCGAACGCGGCGCGCGGCGGGCTTTTCGTCGCCTCCGCGAGGTAAGTTGATCGCAGGGCGATCGTGGAGGAGGCAGCAATGGCCACTCGTGACAGCGGCGGGCAGTCGCAGTCGGGCAAGTCGCGTCAGGGCGAGGAGATCGAGGACGTCACCACCGAGGCGAACCCGGAAGTGGCGGAGCGGCACGCCGAGATCACCGAGGACGTCGACGACCTGCTCGACGAGATCGACTCGGTCCTCGAGGAGAACGCCGAAGAATTCGTGCGCGGCTATGTCCAAAAAGGGGGTGAATAGGGTCTAACCGGCATTTCGGACATGCCTCGACAGTGGGATGACCGGAACGGCGAGCGTCTCTGCCGCGACTGCGGCGTGTGGAAGCCCTTAGCGGACTTCTGCGCCAACAGCAGGAGACCAGACGGTCGTGGCAGCTACTGCAAACCTTGCTTCAACGCGCGTTCGAAGGCCAGCTACGCGAAGCGCGTCCGGGAACGGGATGGGCGTGAGGTGCGTCAGCTACCGGCGGTGCCGGAAGGGTACCGCTGGTGTCCGGCGTGCGATGCGGTCAAGGTGCTGGCGGACTTTCCCCGTAACCGATCCGGGCGGGACGGCCACGGCCGATACTGCAAGCCCTGCCACAACGAGAAGGGCAGGGAGTCGCGGACGCGGCTCCACGGCGGCAGTCGCGAGTACCACCTGCGGCGGCGCTACGGCATCGGCGAGAAGGAGTTCCAGGAGCTCCTGGCCGAGCAAGGCGGGGTGTGCGCGATCTGTGGCACACCGGATCCCCAACATCTCGACCACGATCATCGCACCGGGTGGGTGCGCGGGATATTGTGCTTCAACTGCAACGGTGGCCTTGGCCAGTTCCGTGACGATCGGTCGCGGCTGGCCGGGGCGATCACATATCTGAGAGGAACCACGTGGCAGCGGGTTTTGATCCATCCGGGCGTCTACCAGATGTGTTCACCAACGCGGGGACGTCCTCCTTCACCTCGTTCCTGAGCAAGGTGGCCCCCGAGATGCTGCCCGGCCGCCGGCCGCTGCCGCCGGGTATGGCCGCCGACATGGCGCCGCACGCGACCACCATCGTGGCTATCTCGGCCGCCGGCGGTGTCGTGATGGCCGGCGACCGGCGGGCCACCATGGGCAACCTGATCGCCCAGCGCGACATCGAGAAGGTCCACCCGGCCGACGCGTACTCCCTGGTCGGCATCGCCGGCACGGCGGGGATCGGCATCGAGCTGATGCGACTGTTCCAGGTGGAGCTGGAGCACTACGAGAAGATCGAGGGCGCGATGCTCTCGCTCGACGGCAAGGCCAACCGGCTCGCCTCCATGATCCGTGGCAACCTGGGCGCCGCGATGCAGGGTCTCGCGGTGATCCCGCTCTTCGCCGGCTACGACCTGGCCGCGAAGGACCCGGCGCGGGCCGGCCGCATCTTCAGCTTCGACGTCACCGGCGGCCCCTACGAGGAGACCGGCTACGACGCGATCGGCTCCGGCTCGCTCTTCGCCCGGTCGGCGCTGAAGAAGCGCTTCCAGCCGGGGCTCTCCATCGACGAGGCGGTCCGGCTCGCGGTCGAGGCGCTCTACGACGCGGCCGACGACGACACCGCGACCGGCGGCCCGGACCTGATCCGGCGGATCTACCCGGTGGTGATGACGGCGACGGCGGAGGGCACCCACCGGCTCACCGACGAGGAGATGTCGGCGATCGCCGAGAGCGTGGTCTCCGGCCGGATGGAGAACCCGGGCGGTTGATCCGCTCCCGCCCGTACCAGTCAGCAGCCGTCAGCACAGCGCCCTAAGGAGAACCGCCGCCGTGGCCATGCAGTTCTACGCCTCGCCCGAGCAGATCATGCGCGACCGCTCCGAGCTGGCCCGCAAGGGCATCGCCCGGGGCCGCAGCGCGGTGGTCCTGAGCTACGAGGGCGGGGTGCTCTTCGTCGCCGAGAACCTCTCCAGCGCCCTGCACAAGGTCAGTGAGATCTACGACCGGATCGGCTTCGCCGCCGTCGGCCGCTACAACGAGTTCGAGAACCTGCGCCGCGCCGGCGTGCGGATGGCCGACCTGAACGGCCTCAGCTACGACCGGCGTGACGTCACCGGCCGGGCCCTGGCGAATGCCTTCGCGCAGACCCTGGGTGCCATCTTCACCGAGCAGTCGAAGCCGTTCGAGGTGGAGATCTGCGTGGCCGAGGTCGGCACCACCGCCGAGGACGACGAGCTCTACCGGCTTACCTACGACGGATCCGTCAACGACGAGCCGGGCCGGATGGCGATGGGCGGGCAGGCCGAGGCGATCACCGGCGTGCTGAAGTCCCACCACCGTCCGGACATGTCGCTGGGCGAGGCGGTGAAGGTCGCGATGCAGGCGCTGAGCAGCGTCGGGGGAGAGGGCGGCGCCGCCCGGACCATCGCCGCCAACCAGTTGGAGGTGGCGGTCCTGGACCGTCGCCGGGTGGGGCGGACGTTCCGCCGGATCACCGGGGCCGCGTTGACCGCGCTGCTCGACGGCGACAAGGCCGAGGAGCCGGTGTCGGCCCGCCCGGAGACGCCGACCTCGCCGACCGAGGAGGCGAAGAAGCCCACCACGTCGGCCGGCTCGGCGGACCTGGAGGGCCGGGACACCCCCGAGGCGTAGCAGGGCACGTCCCGGGTGGCCGGGGGGGGGGGGGGGGGCCCCGCCCCCCCCCCCCCCCCGGGGGGGGGGGGGGGGGGGGCCCCCGCCCCGGGGGGGCCCCCCCCCCGCCCCCCCCCCCC